>NZ_JBFUPU010000002.1:0-1132321 GCF_041360765.1 Allobosea sp. RCC_152_1 | reverse complement strand
GGGCATGGCGGCATCTTCCAGCATCACGACGCCTTCCTGAGGAAGGCCAAGGCCTTCCTGGCCGCCTGAACGCCAGCACCGCCCACAAGGACATATCAGATGGACCATATGACGTTCGGCCGTACCGGCCTTCAGCTTTCCAGACTCGCGCTTGGCACCGGCAATTTCGGCATCGGCTGGGGGTATGGCGCCGATCCTGAAACGGCGGTGGCCATTCTGGACGCCTACGCTGCGGCAGGCGGCAATTTCATCGACACGGCCGACGTCTATCAGTTCGGCCAGTCGGAAGAGATATTGGGCAAGGCGCTGGAGGGGCGGCGCGAGGATTTCGTCCTCGCCACCAAGTTTAGCAATGGCGCCTCGCCGGACGCCAACCGGCTGGTGAAGGGCAACAGCCGCAAGGCCATGATCGCCTCGGTCGAGGCGAGCCTGCGGCGCCTGAAGACCGATCGGATCGACCTCTACTGGGTGCATCATCCCGATGGCCTGACGCCCATGGAAGAGATCGTGCGCGGCCTCGACGATCTCGCGCGCGCCGGCAAGATTCTCTACGCCGGTCTCTCCAACTTCCCCGCCTGGCGGCTGGTACGCGCGGCGACGCTGACTGAGCTGACGCGAGCCGTGCCAATTGCTGCCGCGCAGTTCGAGCACAGCCTCGTCCATCGCGAACCCGAGGCCGATCTGTTCCCCGCCTGTCACGCCTTGGGAATCGCCGCTGTGACGTGGTCGCCTCTGGGCGGCGGCGTGCTGACCGGCAAATATCGCAAGGGTGAGACAGGGCGCGCCGAAGGATTTGGTGGCCGCGTCTTTCAGGCAGAGAACACGCCGCAACGCTCAGCCACCGTCGACGCCGTACTGCAGGTCGCCGAAGAGGCCAGCGCCAGTCCCGATCGCGTCGCCATCGCCTGGGCCATGACACACGGCGCCGTGCCGATCATCGGCCCGCGTTCGCTCGGGCAGTTGGAGAGTAATCTGGGCGCGGCGGCGCTGAAGCTCTCAGCGGAGCAGATTGCGCGCCTCGATGCGGCGAGCGCACCGGCGGGGGCGCCACCTCGCGCGACGACGCTCGCTGTCGCCTGACGCACGAGCTTACCGATGCCCCGCCAGGCCTCATTCAAGAGCATCGGGCTGCAGCGTTAGACGCGCTGGAGGCAGCGGCCGCCCTGGATACGAGAGACCCGGGCATATCGGCCGCCGCCGAGGACGGTGTCGACGATCGGTGCGTATCTGACCCGTGGCGCATGCTGCGCCCCGGAATTGAACACTCGGACGGGACGGGGCACAGCGGGAGGAGTTGGGCCTGAAGCCGACCCTGTGCGAATTTCGCGATTGAAAGCTCAATATCCGGGCAGCCGCGGTGAAAATTCTCACTTGGTCGGCGCGACGTGGCGTGTTTACCTCGGCTCTTCTCGATCGGAGCCTTCGATGTCCAGCCGCATCGCCTTCGGCGGTTTCCTGCATGAAACCAATACCTTCGCGCCGAGCAAGGCGGGGATGGACGCCTTCCAGCAAGGCGGAGGCTGGCCGCCGCTGGCGCGGGGCGAGGCGATCTTCGCGGCCGTGACCAACGTCAATGTTGGCGCCTCCGGCTTTCTCGACGTGGCCCGCGAGAAGGGCTGGGAAGCCGTGCCGACGCTATGGTGTGCCGCCAGCCCTTCGGCCCATGTCACGGCCGGGGCCTTCGAGACGATTGCAGGCGAGCTGGTGGAGCGGATTCGCGCGACGCTGCCGATCGACGGCGTCTATCTCGACCTGCATGGCGCGATGGTGAGCGAGAATTTCGACGATGGCGAGGGCGAGCTGCTGCGCCGGGTGCGGGCGGTGATCGGACCGGACGTGCCGCTGGTCGCGAGCCTCGACCTGCACGGCAACGTCACCCCGCTGATGGTCGAGGCCGCCGACATGCTCGTCGCCTACCGCACCTATCCGCATGTCGACATGGCCCTGACAGGTGCCCGTGCCGCGCAGGCCCTCGCCGGCCTGCTCGGCACCAAGAGGCGTCCAACCAAGGCCTTCCGGCAAATTCCCTATCTCATTCCCATTGCCTGGCAGGCAACGGCGATGGAACCTTGCCGCACGATCTATGCCGAGCTTGCCGCGCTGGAAGGCGAGACGGTGCCGAGCCTCTCCTTCCTGCCCGGTTTCCCGGCCGCCGACTTTCCGGATTGCGGGCCGACCGTCGTCGCCTATGGCACGACGCAGGCCGAGGCCGACGCGGCGGCCGACACGGTCGCCCGGCGGGTGATGGCGAGCGAGGCCGCCTTCAAGGGCAAGGTCTTCGAACCCGATGCCGGGGTGCGCGAGGCGATGCGGCTCGCAGCGAGCGCGACGAAGCCGATTGTGATCTCCGATACGCAGGACAATCCCGGCGCCGGGGGCGATTCCGACACGATGGGCATGGCAGCGGCCCTCGTGCGCAACGACGCCGAGCGCGCCGCAATTGGCGTCATCGTCGACCCCGAGGCCGCCGCCGCTGCCCATGAGGCGGGCGAGGGCGCGATCGTCACGCTCGCGCTTGGCGCGAAGTCCCGCATTCCCGGCGACGCCCCGCTCGTGGCGAGCTTCACCGTGGAGAAGCTGTCCGACGGCCGCTTCGTCGCGCCGGGCCCGTTCTATGGCGGCTCGCGCATAAATCTGGGGCCGAGCGCCTGCCTGCGCATCGGCGGGGTGCGCATCGTCGTCGGCTCGCGCAAAGCGCAGCTGGCCGACCGGGCGATGTATCGGCAGGTGGGCATCGAACCGGAGGAGCAGGCGATTCTCGTCAACAAGAGCTCGGTGCATTTCCGCGCCGATTTCGAGCCGATCGCCGAGACGATCCTCGTCTGCGCGGCACCCGGCCCGATGCCGGTCGATCCGGCGGTCCTGCCATGGCGCCGGCTGCGCCAGGGCTTGCGCACATCGCCGCTCGGCAGGCCGTTCGCCTGAGCACGTCCGCCCTCGCATCAGCCTTTCATCGCCTGGAGTTCCTATGCCCGTTCTGCCGCAGATCGACGCCTTCAAGGATGAGCTCACGGCGATCCGCCGCGATCTCCACGCCCATCCCGAGATCGGCTTCGAGGAGGTCCGTACCGCCGGCATCGTCGCCGACAAGCTGAGGGAGATGGGCATCGAGGTCCATACCGGCATCGGCACGACCGGCGTCGTCGGCGTGCTGCACGGCCAGGCCGGGCCGGGCCGACGCATCGGGTTGCGGGCCGATATGGACGCGCTGCCGATCCAGGAGACCACCAATTTGCCCTGGCGTTCGATCGTGGCTGGCAAGATGCACGCCTGTGGCCATGACGGGCACACCACCATGCTGCTCGGTGCCGCGCGCTACCTTGCGGAGAACCGGGGCTTCAAGGGCACCGCGATCTTCGTCTTCCAGCCGGCGGAGGAAGGGCTCGGCGGCGCGCGCCGGATGATCGCGGAAAAGCTGTTCGAACGCTTCCCCTGCGACGAGATCTACGGGTTGCACAACGCACCCAATCTCGAGCCCGGCCAGATCTCGGTCTTCCCCGGTCCCGCCATGGCCGGCGCGGATTTCTTCGATATCAAGGTCACCGGCAAGGGTAGCCACGGGGCCATGCCGCATATGGGGCGCGATCCTGTCATGGCGGCCATGAGCCTGGCCGCAGCGCTGCAGACCATTGTCAGCCGCAATGCCGACCCGCGCGAGGCCGCCGTGCTCTCGATCACCCAGGTCCATGCCGGCTCGGCCTACAACGTCATTCCGGAGGAGGCGGTGCTGGCCGGCACGATCCGTACCTTCTCGGAGGAGACGGGCGAGCTGGTGCGCCGCCGCATGCGCGAGATCGCGGCCGGCACGGCGGCGACCTTCGGCATGACGATCGAGGTCGACATCCGCAACATCTTCAACGTGCTGGTCAATCACGATGCCCCGGCGCAGGCGATGGCGGAGGTCGCCACCGAGATCGTCGGCGGCGCGAACGTGCTGACCGAGCCGAAGGCGATGATGGGCAGCGAGGATTTCGCCGACATGCTGCGCGTGGTGCCCGGTGCCTATGCCTGGGTCGGCCATGCCGGGGACGTGCCGGTGCACAACCCCGCCTATGTGCTCGACGACGGCATCCTGCCGGTCGGGGCGAGCCTGTTGGCGCGCATCGTCGAGACGCGGGCGGCGGCTTGAGGCGGGCGGCGATGGATCTCCGCACCCTGCCGCTCGACAGCGAGGTCCTGCTCGCAGGGCTCAAGCCCTGGATCGAGTGCGAGAGCCCGACCTTCGATCCCGCCGCCGTCAACCGCATGATGGACCTCGCAGCGGCCGAGACGGCGGCGGCGGGCGCCATGATCACCCGCATCCCCGGACCGCCCGGCCTCGGCGACTGCGTGCGCGGCGACTTTCCACATCCGCGGCGTGGGGAGCCCGGCATCCTGGTGATGTCGCATCTCGATACCGTGCATCCGGTCGGGACGCTCGAGACGCTGCCCTTCCGGCGCGAGGGCTCGCGCTGCTACGGCCCCGGCATTCTCGACATGAAGGGCGGCGCCTATGCCGCGCTGCAGGCCATCGTCGCGCTGGCGAAGGCCGGTATCGAGACGCCGCTGCCGGTCAGCGTGCTCTACACCAGCGACGAGGAAATCGGCAGCCCGGGTACGCGCGACATCATCATGGAGCAGACCCGCCGCGACCGCTTCGTGCTGGTGCCGGAGCCGGGCCAGCCGGGCGACGGCGTCGTCACCGGCCGCTACGCCATCGCTCGCTTCAATCTGCGGGCCGAGGGCCGGCCGAGCCATGCCGGCTCCCGCCTCAAGGACGGGCGCTCGGCCATCAACATGATGGCGCGCCAGCTCTTGGCCATCGAGGAGATGACCGGTGAGGATTGCACCTTCTCCGTCGGCGTCATCGAGGGCGGGCGCTGGGTCAACTGCGTGCCGACCCTCTGCAAGGCCGAAGCCCTGAGCATGGCAAAACGGCAGGCCGATCTCGACCGTGGCGTCGAGCGCATGCTCGCTCTCACCCGCCGCGAGGAGGCCGGCACCGGCTTCACCGTGACGCGCGGCGTGACCCGCCCGGTTTGGGAGCCGGATGCGGGAACCCTGGCGCTCTACGGCCTCGCCCGCGAGATCGCCGGCGAACTGGGCTGGGAGCTCGGCCACGCCTCGGCCGGCGGGGGCTCCGACGCCAATTTCACCGGTGCGGCCGGCATCCCCTCCCTCGACGGGCTCGGCCTGCTGGGGGCCGGTTATCACACGCTGGAAGAGCATATCGAGATCGAGAGCCTGCCACGACGGATCAGGTTGATGGCGGGGCTGCTGGCGCGACTCGCGCCCTGAACGATTGACAGGGCGCTTCGACGGGGGAGCCTTTCGCATCGTGGCATGGCGCCTGCATAAGGCGGAACGGCAAGGCGGACAAAAGGCAAAAGAAGACGAAATACCGGCACTTGCGACCTGCACATCACGATCGGCAAAGCCGGCCGGGCAAACGGCCAGAGGGGAGATCAGCCTTATGATGTCGCGTTGGAAAATGGTTGCCGTGGGGGCAGCGCTGCTGGCCGGCAGCAGCATGGCGCAGGCCCAGACGACCATGAAGGTCGTCATGCATTCGGACGTGAAGATCGTCGATCCGATCTGGACCACCGCCTATATCGTCCGCAACCACGGCTACATGATCTACGACACCCTGTTCTCGATGGACGAGAAGGGTGAGATCAAGCCGCAGATGGTCGAGACCTTCACGGAGTCGCCGGACAAGCTGACCTACAAGTTCACCCTGCGCGACGGCCTGCTCTGGCATGACGGCAAGCCTGTCATGGCAGAGGACTGCATCGCTTCGATCAAGCGCTGGTCGGCCAAGGACCCGGTCGGCCAGAAGCTGATGACCTTCGTCGACTCGATCACCGCCGACGACGCCAAGAGCTTCACGGTCAAGCTGAAATCGCCGACCGGCCTGTTGATCTTCGGCCTCGGCAAGCCGTCCTCAAACGTGCCGTTCATGATGCCCAAGCGCGTCGCGGACACCGATCCCAACACGCAGATCTCCGAGTTCATCGGTTCCGGCCCCTTCGTCCTGAAGCAGGATGAGTGGAAGCCCGGCGACAAGATCGTCTACACCAAGTTCAAGGACTACAAACCGCGCTCCGAGCCGGCATCCGGCCTGGCCGGCGGCAAGGTCGTCCATGTCGACCGCGTCGAATGGCTTGCGGTCAGCGACCAGCAGCAGGCGGTCAATGCGCTGCTGGCGGGCGAGATCGACATGGTCGAGCAGCCCGCCTTCGACCTGATCCCGCTGCTCAAGGACGACAGCAACATCAAGCTGTGGAACTACAACCCGCTCGGGCTGCAGTACACGATGCGCTTCAACCACACGCAGCCGCCCTTCGACAATCCGAAGGTGCGCCAGGCCGTGACCTATGCGCTGAACCAGAAGGACTTCCTCGAAGCGACCGTCGGCAATCCCGACTACTACCAGGTCTGCAAGGCGATGTTCGTCTGCGGCTCGCCGCTCGCCTCCGAAAAGGGCATGGACGGGTTGCTCCAATCGAACTTCAAGAAATCGCAGGAGCTCCTGAAGGAGGCCGGCTATGATGGCAAGCCGGTGGTGCTTCTGCATTCGACCGACCTGCAGTCGCTGACCAATCTCGGCCCGGTCGCCAAGCAACTGCTCGAGAAGGGCGGCTTCAAGGTCGACATGCAGTCCTCGGACTGGCAGACGGTGGTCTCGCGACGCGTCCGCAAGGATCCGATCGACAAGGGCGGCTGGAACCTGATGCAGACCTCCTGGGTCTCGGCCGACATCCTGAACCCCGTCATGGCCGGCTTCTTCAATGCGAGCTGCGACAAGGCCGCCTTCGGCTGGCCCTGCGATGCGGAGATGGAGAAGCTGCGCGACGACTTCGCCCGCGAGCCCGATCCGGCGAAGCAGAAGGCGATTGCGGAAGCCGTGCAGGTCCGCTGGCGCGAGGTGGTGACCCATGTCCATCTCGGCCAGTACAACGTGCCGATCGCGGCCCGGAAGAACATCACCGGCATCCTGACGGCGCCGGCGCCGGTCTTCTGGAACGTCGAGAAGAAGTGAGCCGGATGCGCTTGCTCCTTTCCGGGAAGCCGTCCTGATGCTCGGCTACATTCTGAGGCGCCTGCTGGCGGCGATCCCGGTCCTCGTGATCGTCGCCGTGCTGGTCTTCCTGATGCTGCGGCTGACGCCGGGCGACCCGGCAGCGGTCATCGCCGGCGACAACGCCAGCTCGGAGCAGATCGCGCTGGTGCGCAACCGGCTCGGGCTCGACCAGCCGATCCTCGCCCAGTTCACGATCTGGGCGAAGAATTTGCTCTCGGGCAATCTCGGCGAATCCTTCTTCTTCAAGAAGCCGATCTCCGAGCTGATCCTTGGGCGCATCGAGCCGACGCTGTCGCTTGCTTTCGCGACCATCCTGATCGCGATCTGCGTCGCGATCCCGCTGGGCGTGCTCGCCGCCTACAAGCACGGCTCCTGGATCGACCGCATCGTGATGGGTTTCTCGGTGCTCGGCTTCTCGATACCGGTCTTCGTGATCGGCTACCTGCTGATCTATCTCTTCGCGATCACGCTGGGCTGGTTCCCGGTGCAGGGCTACCAGCCGATCTCGGCCGGGTTCGGTGGTTATCTGCAGCGGCTCGTGCTGCCGGCGCTGACGCTCTCGGTGATCTACATCGCGCTGATCGCGCGCATGACGCGGGCGAGCGTGCTCGAGGTGCTGAACGAGGACTATATCCGCACCGCCCGCGCCAAGGGGCAGGTCGAGCGCAAGATCCTGTTCCGCCACGCGCTGAAGAACGCGGCCGTGCCGATCGTCACCGTGGTCGGCATCGGCATCGCGCTGCTGATCGGCGGGGTCGTGGTGACGGAGAGCGTCTTCGCCATCCCCGGTCTCGGCCGGCTGACCGTCGATGCCGTGCTGGCGCGCGACTATCCCACCATCCAGGCCGTCATCCTTCTGTTCTCCGGCATCTATGTCGGGATCAACCTGCTGATCGACCTGACCTACAGCCTGTTCGACCCGAGGATCCGCTATTGAGCGCCGAGCCGACCCTGCTGGCCCCGGTCGCCGACGAGCCCGCTCCCTCCGGGCGGAGCATCCTGCGCCGGCTACTGACCAATGTTTCCGTACTGATCGGAGGCATCGTCCTGGTGGTGATGACACTGATCGCCCTGCTGGCGCCGCAGCTCGGGACTGTCGATCCGACCGCGATCGATCCCGTCGCGCGCAACAAGAAGCCGGGCTTCGAGCGCACCATCCGCGCCGATGACGGCGCGACCTCGACCTTCACCTACCGGATGGGCACCGATTCGCTCGGGCGGGACGTCTACAGCCGCGTCGTCTACGGCGCCCGGATCTCGCTGGCGATCTCGATCGCAGTGGCGCTGGCGAGCATCGCGATCGGCCTCGTCATCGGCCTCGTTGCCGGCTATGTGCGCATCCTTGATGGTCCGATCATGCGCGTGATGGACGGGCTGATGGCGATACCGGGCATCCTGCTCGCCATCGCGGTCGTCTCTCTGTTCCGGGCCGGGCTGACGGCGGTCATCATCGCGATCATCGTGCCGGAGATCCCGCGCGTGGTGCGGCTCGTGCGCTCGATCGTGCTCTCGGTTCGCGAGGAGCCCTATGTCGAGGCGGCGATCATGGCCGGCACGCGTGTGCCCAAGTTGATGATCCGCCACATCCTGCCCAACACCACCGCGCCGCTGATCGTGCAGGGCACCTTCATCGCCGCCTCCGCCATCCTCGTCGAGGCCATCTTGTCCTTCCTCGGCGTCGGCATCCCGCCGGAGACTCCGAGCTGGGGCAACATCATGGCCGAGGGGCGCAACCTCTTCCGGGTCTTCCCGCACAACATCCTCTATCCCGGCATCTTCCTGGGGCTGACGGTGCTCGCCGTGAACATCCTCGGCGATGGCCTGCGCGACACGCTCGATCCGAAGATGGCCGGCCGATGAGCAACGAGGCATCCCCCGTCCTCGAGGTCTCGAGCCTCACCATCGCCTTGCCCGGCGGCGGCGACCGCAACCATGCGGTGGAGGGCGTTTCGCTCGCCGTCGGCAAGGGCGAGATCGTCTGCGTCGTCGGCGAATCCGGCTCGGGCAAATCCGTCACCGCCTTCTCGGTGATGGGCCTGTTGGCCAAAGTGTTGAAGCCCGTAGCGGGGTCGATCCGGCTGGAGGGCGAGGACCTGCTCGCCGCCACGCCGCAGCGCCTGCGCGCGCTGCGGGGCGACCGCATGGCCATGATCTTCCAGGAGCCGATGACCGCGCTCAACCCGGTGCTCACCATCGGCGACCAGATCGAGGAGGTGCTGCGCATCCATACCGATCTCGACCAGCCGGCGCGGCGCGCGAAGGTCCTCGCCATGCTGGAGGCGATGCGCCTGCCCGAGCCCGAGCGCATGCACGCCTCCTACCCGCACCAGCTTTCGGGCGGGCAGCGCCAGCGCGTGATGATCGCCGCCGCGCTGATCCTCGACCCCGCCCTGCTGATCGCCGACGAGCCGACGACGGCCCTCGACGTCACGACGCAGGCGCAGATCCTCAAGCTCATCAAGGAAATGCAGGAGCGGCGCGGCACGGGCGTGCTGTTCATCACCCATGATTTCGGCGTCGTCTCCGAGATCGCCGACCGCGTCGTGGTGATGGAGAAGGGGCGCGTCGTCGAGCAGGGGCCGACGGCGCAGGTGTTGCGCGCCCCCCAGCATCCCTACACCCGCATGCTGATCGCCTCCGTGCCGGTCCTGAAACCGGCGCAGCGCCCGGAGCCGACAGGGCCGATCGCCCTCGAGACGGCCGGCCTCGGCAAAACCTACCGCTCGCGCGGATTGTTCAAGAAGGAACGCGTCGTCCGGGCCGCCGCCGATGTCGGCATCCGGGTCCGGCGCGGCGAGACGGTCGGCATCGTCGGGGAATCCGGCTCGGGCAAGACCACGGTCGCGCGCTGCGTCGCCCGGCTGATGCCGCCAAGCGAGGGCCAGATCCTCGTCCCCGACATCGACATCGCCGGGCTTTCCGAACGGCGCCTGAGACCTTACCGGCGCAAGATCCAGGTGGTTTTTCAGGATCCGTTCCGCTCGCTCAATCCGCGCCTTACCGTGAGCGAATCCATCATCGAAGGCCCCGTGAATTTCGGGCAGCCGCGGGCGAAGGCGCTGGCACGCGCCCGCGAACTGATGGAGCTCGTCGGTCTGCAGCCCTCCGCGCTCTCGCGCTATCCGCACCAGTTCTCCGGCGGCCAGCGCCAGCGCATCGCGATTGCCCGTGCACTCGCCATGGAGCCGGAAATCCTGATCGCGGACGAGGCGGTCTCGGCGCTCGACGTCTCCGTGCAGAAGCAGGTGCTCGCCTTGCTCGACGATGTGCAGAAGCGCTTCGACCTCGCCATCCTGTTCATCACCCACGACCTCAGGGTCGCCGCGCAGATCTGCGACCGGCTGGTGGTGATGGAGAAGGGGCTGGTGGTCGAGCAGGGCCGCACGGCCGATGTTTTCGCCGCCCCCGCCCACCCCTATACGCGTAGCCTGATCGAGGCCGCGCCCGGCCGCGACTTCGCCACCGGCGAGGCCTGAAGCGGATATTCGGCGACAAGCTGGAGACGACGTCATGACCCTGGCGATGAGCTGGGAGGAATGGGCCTCCCACGACGCAGTCGGCCTCGCCGAGCGGGTGCGCAGCGGCGAGCTGACGCCGGCTGAGCTGGCGCGGCAGGCGGCCGCGGGCATCGCGAAGACGAATCCTTTGCTCAGCGCCGTGGTGGAGGTCTTCGAGGATGTGGTCGCCGATCCGCTGAGCGACGGGTTGGACCCTGGCGGCCCTTTCGCCGGGGTGCCCTTCCTGATGAAGGATCTGGGTCCCACACTGAAGGGCAGGCTGCAGGAACAGGGCTCGCTCTTCATGCGCGGCAACCGTCCGGCGGCCGATGCCTGGCTGACAGCGCGCATGCGCAAGGCGGGCCTCAACCTGATGGGCCGGACCACCACGCCCGAATTCGGCGTGTGCAGCTCGGCCGAGAACCCGGCGGTCTACGTCACCCGCAATCCCTGGGACACGGACTACACCACTTGCGGCTCTTCGGCCGGGACGGCGGCGATGGTGGCAGCCGGCGCCGTGCCGCTCTCACATGCGACCGACGGCGGAGGCTCGATCCGCATCCCGGCCGGCTTCAACGGCAATATCGGGCTGAAGGCTTCGCGCGGCGTGTTCTCGATTGCGCCCAGCCTTTCGGACATCTCCGGCTTTGTCTCGACGCAAGGCTGCCAGAGCCGCTCGGTGCGCGACACCGCCGCTTTCGTCGACGCCTGTCGCGGCGGCGCACCAGGCGAGTTCATGCCCTACTGGACCACGCCCGAGCCCTATACGCAGCTAATCAAGCGCGATCCGGGCCGCCTGCGCATCGCCCTCTCGCATGAATGGGGCGACTATCGCGCCACGCCGGCCATCGTCGCCGAACTGGAGAAGGCTGGGCGCTTCCTTGAAGGACTCGGCCATCATGTCGACTGGGCCCTGCCGGAGGCCGATCTGCGCGCCGCCTTCGCCGCGCAGACCACCTGCTACATCAGCAACTTCGCACAGGTCATCGCCGGCCTTCTGGAGACGCGCGGCCTGCAACGCCCCCCGGAGGGGCTGATCGAGCCGATGAACATTCGCATCTGGGAGGCGGGCAAGGATATGTCCTATGCCGAGCGCTACCGGATGCAGGCGGTGTTCAACAGCACGGCGCGGGCCTTCGGCGCCTTCTTCGAGGAATGGGACATCATCCTGACCCCGATCACGGCGCTGCCGACGCCCAAGATCGGCGCCAACGAATACCTCACCATCAGCGACAATCCCGATGTGCTCGACTGGTTCGGCCATCTCTGGAAGTTCTTCGCCTATACGCCGCTGTCGAATCTCTGCGGCATACCGGGGCTCTCGATGCCGATGGGCCGGCAGGAGAGCGGTTTGCCCTTCGGCATCCAGGCGCAGGCACGGCAGGCCGGCGACGGCCTGCTGCTGCAGCTCGCGGCGCAGATCGAGCGCGCGCTGGGAGGTCGCTGGAACGAGGGCAGGCGGCCGCCCGTGCATGTGACAGCGGCCTGAGAGCCACTCAGTCTTTCAAGGCCTCGACGCCGCACCATTCCGCCACGAACAGCGCCATGGCGCCGGTGATGCGCTTGACCGAGGCGAGGCTCACCCGCTCGTCGAAAGCGTGGATGCCTTCACCCGAAGGGCCGTAGCAGAGCGCCGGAATCCGGTCGTAGAGCGCATGGACCCGGGCATCGAGATAGGCTGCCGTCATGAAGGATTTCAGCGGCTTGCCGATGGCGGCCTCATGCGCCCGGCCGAGAACGGCCTCGGCCTCGCTGCCCGGCTCGAGCACGTAGCCCTGGGCCCAGAAGCCGTTGAAGGTCACCCTGGGGGGATTGTTGGCGAGGAAGGCATCGGTACGGGATACGGCACGGATGCAGTCCTCGATACGCCGGGCCGTCTCCTCCGCGGTCACGCCTGGATAGAGCCCGACGCGGCAGTCGACGCGGCACCAGCACGGCACGGAGGAAGCCCAGTCGCCGCCCTCGATCTTGCCGATGTTGAGGTTGATCGGGTGCGGCTCGTCCTCAAAATGCGGGCGACCCGCCTTTTCGGCGTTGAATTCTTCCTCCAGTTTCCGCAGCGCGGCAACGACGCGATAGGCGGCGTCGATGGCGTTCGCGCCAGTCCCCATCTCGCGGACATGGGCCGGCACGCCGCGCACCTCAAACTGAAACCAGAGCACGCCGATATTGGCGCGGGCGAGCATCTCCTGCTCCGGTTCGGGGATAAGGGCCGCATCGGCGCGGTAGCCCCGCAGATGGGTCATCAGCGCGCCGTTGCCGGTCGATTCCTCCTCGACCACCGATTCGACATAGACCGTCGCCGCCGGCTGCAGGCCAATGCGCCTGAGCGCGTCGAGGCAGGCCAGGTTCGCTCCGGCCCCGGCCTTCATGTCGGCGCTGCCACGGCCATACATCCAGTCGCCTTCGATCACCGGGTCGAACGGGGCGTGGGTCCATTGGTCGCGCGGCCCGGCCGGAACCACGTCGACATGGGCCTGGAGGATGAGCGAGCGTCCCCGCTCTTCGCGCGGACGATGGATGCCGACGACGATCGGAGCCTCGGAATGGCTGTCGGAGAAGGGCGCACCGCCCGGATGGGCCGCAATCGCCTCCCGGTCCATCGCGAAGCGTTCCATGGTGAAGCCGCGGTCCTTCATCGCCCGGAAGACGAAATCCTGGACGGTATGCTCCTGCCCGCGCGTCGAGGCGAAGCGGACGAGATCCTGCGTGTAGCGAACCTGTTCGTCGAAGCCCTCATCGACGGCAGCGAGAATCCTGTCGCGCAGGGCAGGGTCGAGGGACATGCTTGCTCTCCGTCCAAATTGCCAAAGATCGGCTTCGCCCGCTGACGGCCGGCCTGGAAATCTACGGCCCCGCGCCGCGGCACGAAGCCCCAAGCCGGCATGTAAGGCCTGCGCCTGACGCAACCGAGGTTCCGCAGGATCAGCCGATGCGGCAAGACGGTCACCGCCCGGACAGGGCGATGCCGGTGCTAACAGCCGCAGCCCACATGCTCGAACCAATGAGCCGTCGCGTCGGCCAGGGCCGGCCAAGCTGCTTGCATCTTTCGGAAACCCGGCAAATGGCTCCGAAACATTTGCCGGAGTTCCGCCTGAAGCGCCGTGAAATCTATGCCGGTTGGTTCACCATCGCGAACGATACAGCGTCCGGCGACCACGACATCGCGCACGCAATGGATGTTGCCGCGGGCGAATAGCAGGTCGAGGGGGTCGACAGGCATGATCGCGTCGCGATCGAGATGGTCCAGGTCGATCACCGTGAAATCGGCCTGAGCGCTCGCGACGAGCTCGCCGGAGCCCGGCGCTCCGGTTGCCCGTCGGCCATTGCGAATGGCGAGCCCGAGGAATTCGGCACGACTCCAGTTGCGCCTGAAGCCGAGCCCGTCATGAGCGAGCTGGACGAGGCGCATCTCGCGGATGGCATCGTCATCCTCGTCCAGGGCCGCACCGTCGACGCCCACCGCAATGGCGCAGCCGCGCCGATGGGCCTCCGCGATCGGCCCGAGGCCCGAATGCAGGTGCAGGTTCGAGCTGAAATTCGTGACAATCGTCGCGCCGGATTCGGCGATCATGTCGAGCTCGTCCGGCCGTGCATGGACGCAATGGGCGAGCGTCAGGCGCTCGGAGAGCAGCCCGATCTCCTTGAGGTAGCGCATGATCCCGCCCGGGAAGGTCCGGTCGGCCCAGGCGCGCTGGTAGATCGTCTCCAGCATGTGCATGTGCACGCGCCGTCCGGTCGTGGCCGAGCGCTCGGCGATGGCTTCGAGCAGCGCGGGCGAGCACCATTGCACGCCGGCCGGACCGAACTGGACATCGACCAGCGGGCCTGCGATCGCGGCATCGATCTCGTCGATCAGATCGAGATAGTCCGAGGGCCGCGTGGGCGGCCTGACGAAGAGATCCTCGACCGGCTGTCGCGCCTCGGCTGGCAAGGCATCGAGCACGGCGGCGCTCTCGCCATAGACGAGCGGGTTCTGGTCGCGCACGGCCAGTGCGAAGGCGATGCGGATGCCGACATCCGCCGCGGCTTTGGCGATCTGCCGGGCTTCCGCGACGATCGGCATCGTGCCGCTCGGACGGGTGTAGTGGACCATCATCGCACCGCAGCCCGAGCGGGCGCTGCGGGCCAGCGAGACCGCGGCGGCGAGATAGGGATCGGGCGGCGTTCCGAGGGCCGAGCGCAAAATCCAGGTTTCGAGCGGCAGGTTGGCCGCGCCGAAGGACGTCATGCTCGGCCGCGCATGGTCGTGCGCGTTGACGAGCGCCGGGATGACCAGCCGGCGCGGGCCGGAGATCGCAGGCTGATCGACCAGGACGGCGTCGATCACGCCGTCCTGATGGTGAAGCGAAGCGTTCGCGACGAGCTCGCTTCCGTCGAACAGGCTCGTCGCGAAGGTCGCTTCGGTCATGGCGTTTGCTCCGCCGGATCAGTTCGCCGTGTAGACCAGCTCGCGCTCGCTCTTCGGCGGCAGGAACTGGCGCGAGAAGATCTCTTCCGGCTTCGGCGTGCGCGCGAGCTGGTAGCCTTCCACGATGATGCCGATGGCGCGTGCCATGCGGTCATCCTTGGTGTCGCCGATGCCGATCTCCTTCATCTCCGGCGAGACGATCAGCTCGCTGAACGAGTATTGCAACCGGCGCTTCTCGACCTTCTCGTCGACGAGGTTGTCGAAGTTCATCACACTCTTCATGCCGAGTGCCTGATCCTTGGCGATCTCGATCATCGCCTTGTTGGTGGCGCGCACGAGGCCGGCAACCGCCTTCGGGTTCTCCTTGATCAGCTTCTGCGAGACCATCAGGCCGTTCGAGTAGAGGTCGAGCCCGTAGTCGCCGAACATCAGCCAGTTGAAGTCCTTGTCGGGGTCCTGGCGATTGAGCACGAGGTTGAAATAGCTTGTGATGTTGAAGATCAGGGCGCCGTCGATGTCGCCCTTGATCAGCAGCGGCTCCTGCAGGTTCGGCGCCATGTTCGACAGCTTGACCTTGGCCATGTCGACATTGTTCTTGCGCGCAAAGACCTCGAGCAGACGCGTCGTCGGCGTACCCTGCGACCCGCCGAGCGTCTTGCCTTCGAGATCGGCCGGCTTGGTGATCCCGGTCGCCTTCTTGCTCGAGATGGCGAAGGGCGGGCGGTTCCAGATCATGTAGACCATGACCGGATTCTCCCCCGGCTTGGCGGCGGCGTTCTGGATGATGGCGTTGACATCGCCGAATCCGGCATCATAGGCGCCGCCCATGATGCGGGTCACGGTCGCGCCCGAGCCCTCGCCCTGGTCGATCACGACGTTCAGTCCCTCGGCCTTGTAGTAGCCCTTGTCGCGGGCGACGAAGAAGGCGGCATCGGAGCCCTGCGTTTTCCAGCCGAGCGTGAACTTGACCGTGGTCTCCTGCGCCAGCACGGAGCTGGCGAAGGCGAGGCCGGTGAGCAGCGTCGCAGCGAACGTCTTCAGCATGATTGTTCTCCCCTCGTGAAGTGGTCAGGCGGCGGCGAAATCGTTCTTGCGGGTGGCCCAGCCGGTGACGCGCATCTCGATCAGCGAGAAGGCGACGTAGAGCGCGACGCCGAGCCCCGCGAGGATGAACAGCCCGGCGAAGACCAGCGGCACGTTGAAGTTGGAGGATGCGGTCATCATCACGTTGCCGATGCCGCGATTGGAGGCGACGGTCTCCGCCAGCACCGTGCCGACGAAGGCATAGGTGATGGCGACCTTCAGCGAGGCGAAGAAGAACGGCATCGTGCGCGGCAGACCGACATTCCACAGGATGTCGAACTTGCTGGCGCCGAGCGCCTTCAGCACGTCCTCCATCTCGGGCTCGGTGGTGGCGAGGCCGGTGGCGATGTTCACGACGATCGGAAAGAAGCAGATCGAGAGCGAGGTCAGCACGGCGGGCACCGTGCCCGAGCCGAACCAGAGCACGAAGATCGGCACCACCGCGACCTTCGGGATCGACGAGAAGCCGATCAGCAGCGGGTAAGCGGTGTCATAGGCCGTGCGCGAGACGCCGATGATCGCGCCGAGCACGACGCCGAGCGCCACGCCGAGGACGAAGCCGAGCATCGTCGTCGCGAGTGTTTGGAGGATATGCGGCCACAGGACCGGGAAACGCTGCACCAGCGTCGCGAAGACCTGGCTCGGCCGCGGCAGGATCAGGTCCGACATGCCGGAGATGACGCAGAACAGCTCCCAGCCGACGAAGAACAGCAGGATCAGCCCGGCCGCCCAGAACCTCCGCGTCAGATTGATGGACATGTCAGGCGCTCCCTGCTGTCTGGACTGCGCGGGCATCGACGATCAGCTCGCGCAGGCGCTGGTTCAGCGCCACGAAATCCGGCTCGAAGGTCATGGCGATGCTGCGCGGCCGCGCGAATTCGACAGGGCTGTCGTCGAGGATGCGGCCGGGCCGGGCGCTCATCACGCAGATCCGGCTCGCCAGGAAGCCGGCCTCGCGGAGGTCGTGCGTCACCAGCAGCACGGTCGGGCGATGCGCCAGCCAGAGCTCCTGCAGGATCGCCCAAAGCTCCTCGCGGGTGAACTGGTCGAGCGCGCCGAAGGGCTCGTCGAGCAGCAGCATGCGCGGCTCGTGAATCAGCGCCCGGCAGAGATTGGCGCGCTGGAGCATTCCGCCGGAGAGCTGCCAGGGATATTTGCCGGCAAATCCACTGAGCCCGACCTGGGCGAGCAGCCCATGCACCTTGTCGCGGAAGCCGCCGCGTTTTTCCTGCCGGAAACGCGAGCGAAAAGGCTGGACGATCTTGAGCGGCAACATGACGTTCTGTTCGATCGTCAGCCAAGGCAGCATGGTCGGGTTCTGGAAGGCCATGCCGATCCTGAGCGCCTTCGCCGCGATCTCGCGCCCGCCGACGATGACGGCGCCGGTGCTCGGCTGCACCAGGCCGCTGACCAGCCGCAGGATCGTCGACTTGCCGCAGCCGGACGGTCCGACAAGCGCGACGAACTCGCCGTCGGGAATGCGCATCGTCGTCTCGGAGAGCGCCGGCACGGCGCTTGCTCCACTGCCGAAGGTCACGGAGGTCTGCGACAACTCGACCGCCAGCGCCGCGCGTGTCGGCGAAGCAGGCTCGGGCGGCGCGCCCTTGACGATCGCGAATTTCGTATGGGCTTGGCTCATAAGAAAGTGCATGCAATTGCAATGCCATTCTGTATCCGATGGGCAACTGGCCGTAGGCCGGTTGCCGTCGAGGCGCTCCCACGCCGTGCCCCAGCGCCTGGTGGCGCGAAGTTCCGCACCGCATGCATTGCGAAGCGGGCCGGCTAAGCGCTAAGACGGGCCGTCGAAACGGATGACCGGCGATGGCGCGTGACAGGGGCGAGAACGGCTCGTCAGACAAGGTCGGGACGATCTGCCGTGCGTTGCGTCGCGCGATTATCGAGCAGGCGCTGGAGCCTGGCGCCAAGCTGCCCGAGGATGCGCTTGGCGAACGTTTTGGCGTCAGCCGCACAATCGCGCGCCATGCGCTCGGGCAGCTCGCGGCCGAAGGCCTGGTCGAGTTGCGTCGTAACCGCATCGCCGTGGTGGCTACGCCGAGCTGGCAGGAAGCGCGCGATACATTTGACATCAGGATCGAGCTGGAGCGGCTCGTGGTGCGCCAGCTTGCCGGGCGGCTGAGCAAGGCCCAGCTCGCAACCCTTCGCGGCCATGTCGACGCGGAGGATGCGGCGCGTGGCGGGCCGGACGCGGTCTCGATCCGGCTTGCCACCGAGTTCCACGTTCTGCTCGCGACGATGACGGAGAGCCCGGTCCTGATCCGCTATGTCAGCGAGATCGCCTATCGTTGCTGCCTGACCCTGTCGCTGTTCAGTCGGCCGCATTCATCCGAATGCGCGATCAATGAACACCGTCTGTTGATCGATGCGCTCGAAGCGGGCGATGGCGAGAAGGTTGCGAGCCTGATGCACCATCATCTCGATTCCGTCGCGGAGCGGGCTCTGGTGGCGCAGGCGAAGCCGCGTGGGCGCGACATCATGGATATCCTTGCCCCTTATGCCGACATGACTCCCGCGCCGGCCGGCGGGCCGGGCCGCAAGCGCCGCCTCGACGCCGCGGAATAGCGGATTGGGCGACGTGCCGCGCTGCTGCAGGATGCGCTCGGCGCTGTCGTTCTGGACGTCCATCCTCCGCCCATGATGCCGGCGGTTCGGCATATAAAGTGCATGCATGTTTTTGCCCATTGAATACCAGTCCGTAAGCAGATTCATGCCGACCGACAGCGCTCTCGACCTCGTCTTCCGCCAGGCCGTCATCCCCGGCCAGAGCCAGCCGCAGGATATCGGCGTGCGAGCCGGCAGGATCGCAGCCATCGCACCACGGATCACGTGCGATGCGCCTGAGGTCGTCGTCGGTGGCCGCGTGGTCATGCCGGGTTTCGTGGAGAGCCATATCCATCTCGACAAGGCATGCCTGCTTGGTCGCTGCGAGCATAGTCGCGGCGGCCTTGCCGAGGCGATCGCTGCGGTCGCCGCCATGAAGCGCGACTTCACCGAGGCCGACGTCTACGAGCGCGGCGCGCGCGTGATCGAAAAGGCGATCGCCAAGGGCACGACTCGCATGCGTACCCATGTCGAGGTCGATCCGCGCGTCGGTCTGCGCAGCTTCTCGGCGATCAAGGCCTTGAAGGTCGACTATGCCTGGGCGCTGGATCTTTCGATCTGCGTCTTTCCGCAGGAAGGGTTGACCAACGATCCCGGCACCGAGGCGTTGCTCGTCGCGGCCCTGCGCGACGGCGCCGACCTGCTCGGCGGCTGCCCCTATACCGATGCCGATCCGACGGCGCAGATGGCCAGGCTCTTCGCCCTCGCGCGGGAGTTCGACGTCGATCTCGACTTTCACCTCGATTTCGACCTCGACCCGAGCTGGATGCATCTCGACGAGATCTGCCGCCAGACAGAGCGGCATGGCTGGGGCGGCCGCGTCGCGATCGGCCATGTCACCAAGCTTTCGATGGTGGAGCCCGCGACGCTGGCCGCCATCGGCTCTCGTCTCGCCCGGTCCGGCGTCGGCCTCACCGTGCTGCCGGCGACCGATCTCTATCTCACCGGCAGAGAGGTGACGCACGCGCGGCCGCGTGGAGTAACGCCGGTGCATCTGCTCATCGAACAGGGCGTGGTCTGCACGGTCGCGACGAACAACGTCCTGAACCCGTTCACGCCGTTTGGCGATGCCTCGCTGCTGCGTATGGCCAATCTTTACGCCAACGTCGCGCAATGCGGGCCGGACCGTTTCCAAACATGCCTCGATCTCGTCACGTCGCTTCCGGCCCGGCTCTTGCGGCTCGGCGACTATGGCATCGCGCCCGGCAATCCCGCCGACCTGATCATTCTTGATGCCACGACGGCAGTCGAGGCTCTGGCCGAGATCACGGAGCCCGTCGCGGGCTACAAGCGAGGGCGTCTGAGTTTCGAACGGCCGCCCGCGCGATTGAACGGACCTGAGACAAGACGTGCGCTCTAGCCACGATGTCTGATCGGCCCTGCCGACCTCAGCGCGGTCAGCGGCGAATTCCGGCTCCAGTAAAATCGACGCTTCGGAGGGCTTGATCCGGAGAGAACGCGTCCCAAAATCATGGCAGTCGCCGACAGCGAGAGCGCGCTCGACGCGGCGATCAACCAAACCGGATCCATGTTGCTTCCAGGAGGATATGGCTATGGCAATGTTGGCAATCGCTCCCAACCAAGGGAGGGCTGCATGATGACATCCGACGATTTCGAGAGGCCGGTCGTGATCCTGACCGGGCTCGGGCACCCGGCGGCGATCGGCTCTGCAATGGAGGCCTATATGTTCCTGGCCGACTGGCCGGCGAGCAGGCGTGATCCGGTCCACGGCTTCGCGTTGAAGGCCTGCCTGGCGGCGATCCGTGGCGAGATCGAGCCGGATACGGCGCGCGGCTTGTTCGCGTCATGGGCGGAAAAACACGATCTTCTCGCGCCCGACATCGCCGCATTCGCCGGCAGCCGGAGGGAAGGCTCGCGCGGCCGCGCCTGACCAGGAGCCCGGCATCGGCCAACCGGAGCTTGATCCTCTCGCCCGTCAGAGACGCGGACATTGGGAGCTTGCCTGAAAGCTGACGCTCCCAATGAGAGGTCTGATTTCCGGTGCCGACCCAAGTCGCGCTGAGGATGTCCGCTTAGAGACCGTTGTCGATGGCAAGCTTTGCCGGCGACCTGCCGGGCGTCAGTCGTCCGATACAGACAGCCCCGCGAGAAGCGGAGCGTAGGCGGCGAGCCTGCGGGATACGAACTCGGTGAAGAGCCGCACACGCTTCGTCTTGCGTGTCTCCCCCTGCGTGAGAAGCCAGAGCGTCCCATGCATGGGCAGGTCGGTGCCCGGCACTCTCACCAAGAGAGGGTCGGCATCTCCGACGAAGCACGGCAGTTTCGTCATCCCGATCCCTTTCTGCACGGCGGCGATCTGCGTTTCGGCGTCCGGGGTCCTGAACGGAACTCCCGTGGCGTTAACCTCTCCCGCGCGGGCCCAGGCCGGGAGTCCATGATTGTCTATGACGATCCACCGGATGGAATCAGGCGCGCCCGCACGCCGCGCGGCCAGCCGTTCACGAGAGATGTAGACGCCGCTGAACAGCTCCGGTCCCATCAGGCCGTGCAGATTGAGCGGCAGGGTCTTGCGGTCGGTGACGATGCGGATCGCGACATCGGCCTCTCGGTTGGTCAGATTCGCTACCTCGCCGGTCGACGAGATTTCCATCTCGATGTCCGGATGGAGACGCGCGAAGTCGGCGAGATCCGGCATGAGCAGATGTGTGGCGAGGAACGGCGGAAGCGTCACCCGCAACAGCCCGCGCGCGCTCTGATCGCGACCGAAGACGCGCGTCTCCAACTGGTGCGACGACGCTTCCATCTGTTCCGCGAGCTCGAGGACCTCCTCGCCCGCCGCCGTCAGGCGGTAGCCCGAAGGCAGCTTTTCGAACATCTGTGCCCCGAGGCGTTCCTCGAGCTGAGCGATGCGTCGCAGCACGGTCGAGTGATTCACCCGGAGGTGCTTGGCGGCAGCCCGCACCGAGCCTCCGCGGGCGGCGGCAAGAAAGTAGCGAACGTCATCCCAGTCGATCATGGTGCAATCCGGCACCGCGCGGTGCCCCTTCCAAAGCTCGGATTCAACATATCGACCCGCATCTCGATTGTTGGCGGTCGGGCGGACATCATAGCCCATGCCGACAGGCGCGTGCCAATTCCGAACGGCGGGCGCCGATCGTCGCGGTTGGCGTCAGTCGCCCGACCGGATGAATTTCGCACCACCGATCTGCGCGCTTCCGCACTCAACGCCCGACCCCGGCAGACCCATCTCGAGGCTCTCGGGGAACTTCCCCGATCAGTCAAAGATGGAGCCTGAAGGAAAAGTCATGGGAAAGCTTGAGGGTAAGGTTGCAGTCATCACGGGTGGATCGAGCGGCATGGCGCTGGCGAGCGCCAAGCGGTTCGTCGAAGAAGGCGCCTATGTCTTCATCACCGGCCGGAGGCAGGAGGCGCTCGACGAGGCCGTCAGGCTGATCGGCCGGAACGTGACCGGCGTGCGCGGCGACGCGGCCAATCTCGACGACCTCGATCGCCTGTTCGATACGGTCAAGCGGGAAAAGGGCAGGATCGACGTCCTGTATGCGAGCGCCGGCACGGGCGAAGCCGTCCCGCTGGGCGAGATTACCGAGCAGCATTTCGACGCGACCTTCGGCCTGAATGCGCGCGGCACGCTGTTCACGGTGCAAAAGGCGTTGCCGCTGTTCAATGATGGGGGATCGATCTTCATGACCGGGTCGGTTGCTTCGTTGAAAGGCTTCCCCGGCTACAGCGTCTACGCCGCGAGCAAGGCGACATTGCACGCGTTCGCACGCGGGTGGCTCAACGAGCTGAAGGGCAGGAATATCCGGGTGAACGTGCTGCACCCCGGGCCGATCGCCACACCGATGCAGAGCCAGGTCCTCACCGAGGAGGCGAAGCAGATGTTCGAATCCCTGATCCCGCGGGGAACGATGGGTCGTCCCGAGGAAATCGCAGCGGTCGCGCTGTTTCTGGCGTCAGACGATTCGAGCTTCGTGAATGGGCTGGAATTGTCCGTCGACGGCGGCTTCTCGGCCATCTGAATTCGCGCTGGATCGCGGGACGCGGCTGACCGGCGGCAACCAGCGCGTCCGTGGTGGAACGACTTCTGCGCTGACGGCCGGCCCGGCCGCGCGGAAGTCGTTCACAGCCGGACGCCTACGCGCGGGTCGCCACACTGCGGAACGAAGACCCAGCGCCGTTGAAGGCCGGGGAATCAATACCAACAAGGATCGGAGACGTATCATGAGCTATGCGATTGTAGGATTCGGCAGGATAGGCCAGGCCCTCGCCCACGCCTTCGCCCGTAAAAACATCGACGTGACCGTCGCGAGCCGCCGGCCGCCCGAGGCGTTGGAGCCGCAGGCTCGGGCGATCGGTCCCACGGTCGTTGCCAAGTCGCTGCGGGAAGCACTCAAGGCCGACACGATCCTCTTGGCGGTCCCGTTCGAGGAGCACCGCGAGGTTGCGAAGGCCTTGCCGAGTTGGGAAGGCAAGACGATCATCGACGCGACGAACGCGTTTCCGGTCCCTGAAGAGCTGGATGGTCTGCCGTCCTCCGCCTTTGTCGCGAAGGCCTTCACCGGCGCCAAACTCGTCAAGGGGTTCAATCACCTGGGTGCCGCCACCCTGGCGACCGACCCGGTCGTCGCGGGCGGCCACCGCGTCGTCTTTCTGTCTGGTGAGGACGAGGACGCGACCGCTCGCGTGGCGGCCCTGGCCAAACAACTCGGCTTCGCACCCGTCAAGTTGGGAAAGCTCAACGAGGGCGGCGCGCTGGTGCACGCACGCGGCCGCGTTTGGGGGCCGCTGATCTTCCAGGACCTGTTCAAGAAGGAGCCGTAATGGATTGTCTACTGGCAGATCCGGGAAGCCATGGGGATGGATCCTGCGGCGAAATCCGCTGACCAGAAGCCTGCGCGGCTCTCAGTTCGCCTTCGGTTGAACGTCGATATTGCGCTCGCCGACTTATTGCCGGAGAGCCACTGTCATTGTTCTGTAGCCGGGGACGGCGACCGTCTGGACAGGAAGCCTGCTTATGGTGTGATTGCCTGAGGCGGGGGATGGAAGAGCGGCGATCCGATGCGACGAATGCAAATTCCAACATCACGCCCAGGACCATGCTCGGTTGGCTGAGATGAGGGACTTGCGCATACCCACGGTCGAGGCCCGCCGTCATCGTGTCGTCGGTTCGAGCTGGCGGGTTGTGGGGATGCGTGCCCTTCTGGCCGCGTTCCTGCTCGCCGTCCTGGCCGGGCCGCTTTTCGCGCAGGCGCCCGAGGGACGCCGGATCGCGCTCGTGATCGGCGTGTCGGATTATGGCGGGCAGGGTAACCTCACCAATCCGGAACGGGATGCGCGCGCTACAGCCGAAACGCTCGAACGGCTCGGCTACGACGTCCGCACGCTTATCAATCCGCGCGCAGCGGCGGTGGATGCCGCCATCGACGGGCTCGATTCCGCAACGCCGATCCAGTCGCTGCTGTTCTTCTTCTCCGGCCATGGCCGGAGGGTCGGCGGCGTTTCCCTTCTCGCGCTGGGCGAGCGGGATCCGCAGACGCACCGGCAGAAGACGCTCGATCTGGCCGAGCTGAGCACTCGCTTCCAGCGGCTGAAGGCAGGCTCGACGATCTTCGTCCTTGATGCCTGCCGCACCGAAACGGAGTTGAAGGACGCTGCCGGCGAGGCCGGGCTCGCGCCGCCGCCGCGTGCGACCGGGACCTTCTTCGCCTATGCTTCGGCTCCCGGAGGCGAGGCTTTCGACAGGGGCGGCGGACGCGGGCTCAGCCCCTTCACCTTCGCCTTCATCGATGAACTGCTGATTCCGGGCCAGGATATCGGCGTGATCATGCGCAAGGTGCGCGAGCGCGTTTCGCGCGCCACCGGCGAGCGGCAGGTTCCGTGGAGCGAGGACGCGCTCACCGGGCCGCTCGTCATCAATGCCGCGCCGGCGGCGCCACAGCTCTTCGACCTCTACGGAAAGGCGCTGAAGGGCGACGCCTCGGCCGCGCGCGAACTCGGCCTGGCCTATCTGCGCGGTCAGGGCGTGGCCATGGATGTCGAGCGCGGCGCGGCACTCCTTCGCAGCGCGGCCGAGGGCAAGGACATCGCCGCGATGCTGGCGCTTGGCGCCTTCGAGGCTTCGCGCGATCAGAACGCATTGATGCCGGGCGGCCGCGCCCGGGAGTGGTACGGGAAGGCGGCGCAGGCCGGCAGCGCCGAAGGCATGTTCCTGCTGGCGGAGCAGGATGCGAAGCGCCTGCCGGAAGGCCGCAAGCCGACGGAGGAGACGATAGCGCTCTATCGCCGCGCCATGCAGGTGGGACACCGCGATGCGACAGCCCGTTATCTCAGCCTGAACCTGCGCTTTCGCTTCGACCGGGCCCTGGACAGGGACGCCACGATCGCGGCTTTGCGCGAGAACGCCGCAGCCGAGAACCTTGCCTCCATGGTGGAACTCGGCCGTCTCTACGCGACACCCGACCGGGCTGAGACGGACTATCGCGAGGCCGATTTCTGGCTGGAGCGCGCCGCCATGCGCGGCTCCGCCGAGGCGCTGCTCGAACAGGCCAAGCTGTTCGGCCTCGGGCGCGGTCGGCTGGCCGATCCGGTGCGGGCGCATGCGCTGACGAAGCAGGCGGCGGAGCGCGGCGATGGCCTGGCGATGCTCATGCTCGGCCGGCAATACCAGCAAGGGCAGGGCGTCGCTCCCGACCCGGCCGAAGCCGTGTCCTGGTTCCGCAAGGCTGTGGCGGCGGGAACGGCGGAGGCCTTCGCCGATCTCGGCCATGCCTTCGAAGCCGGGCTCGGCACCGATCAGAATCCCGCCGAGGCCGTGGCGCAATACCGACGCGGGGCTGCGCTGAACGATGCCGTCAGCACGCGCTACCTCGCCGTGATGTATGAGCAGGGCCTTGGCGTGCGCCGCAACATGGACCGGGCGATCGCTTACTACATGCGCGCGGCGGAGCTGGGGGACGGCCGGGCCCAGGCCTCGCTGGCGGTGCTCGTCAACAACGGCATGCTGACGAGCACGCCCGACCCGACGCTGGGCGCGGCCGCGCTCGAAAAAGTGGTCGGGCGGACCCGCGACGCGTCCTATACCTTTCGGCTCGCCCAGATGACCGAGAAGGGCGTGGGCCGCCCCGCCGATCCGGCCAGGGCCGCCGAGCTCTACAAGCAGGCTGCCGATCTCGGCAGCGTAGCGGCGCTTTCGGAGCTCGCGAGCCTCTACAGGCTGGGCCGCGGCGTGCCGAGGGATCCCGTGCAGGCCCAGGAGCTCTGGCAGAGGGCCGCGAGCGCGGGCGATCAGCCGGCCTACTACAATCTGGCGGTCCTCTATGGGGAGCGTAGCACCAACCCGGAGGATCAGGCGGAAGCCGGGCGTTGGGCGCGGCGCGGCGCCGAAGCAGGCGGCAGCGAGGCGATGACCTTGCATGCCCGCAACCTCTATTTCGGCGAGCACGGGCAGACTCGCGACACGGACGGCGCATTCGGCTGGCTGGAGCGCGCCTTGGCTGAGGGCAATGGCTGGGCGGCCGGCACGCTCCTGGCGATCATCACCGACGGCAAGATCGGCGCGCCCCAGCCCGATCGGGACCGGGCGCTGCTGCTGCTGGTGCAAGCGGCCAACCGCCAGGGCAATACGGTCGCGGCCGAGGCGCTGCGCATGGTCTGGCGCGAACGCGAGGGCGTCGACATGCAGACGGCGACCGAACAGGCGCTGGTCCAGCGACTCGACGGACCGCAGCGGGGCATGGCCGCGCTTCTGCTCGGCCTCGGCTATCGTG
Organism: Allobosea sp. RCC_152_1; assembly: GCF_041360765.1. Lineage (NCBI taxonomy): Bacteria > Pseudomonadati > Pseudomonadota > Alphaproteobacteria > Hyphomicrobiales > Alloboseaceae > Allobosea > Allobosea sp. RCC_152_1. The sequence continues at coordinate 1,105,900 of NZ_JBFUPU010000002.1, read as the reverse complement.
AAGGCCGCTTCGGCGGACGGCCCGACGGCCCGAAGGCGGCCAGGTACTTCGACATGGCGATCGCAGCCGGCGAGGTCGAAGCCTATCGCCATCTCGGCGATCTCCACGCCGACCGGATGCTGCCGGATGCTTCGCCGCGGGAGGCTTTCCGCAACTACCAGGCCGGCGCCGAGCGCGGCGAGCCGGGCGCCATGAACAATCTCGGCGTCGCTTACCGCCACGGTCTCGGCGTCACCCGGAATTTCGAGCTGGCTTTCGAGAATTTCAAGGCTGCTGCCGAGCGCGGGCATGTCCCTGCCATGCACAATCTGGCCGTCGCCTATCAGCGCGGGTTCGGCGTCTCGCCGTCACCCGAGCAGGCGGAGCTCTGGTACGAGCGGGCGATCGCGAAGGGGGATCTCGGCTCCCGGCTCGGGCTCGTCACGGTGCTGCTCAACACCGAGAAGGAGGAGGATCGCGACTATGCGCGCGCCCTCTTCAACCTTGCGGAGCTCGGACGCCATGGCGTGCCGGCAGCGGCGACCTCCCTTAGCGAGATCGTCCGCAACGGGACGCTGCCGCGTGGCGTGCGCGAGCGGGCGGTGAAGATCCTGTCGCAGCTTCAGGAGACCCGTCCCCGGGGCGGGGCGCCTGAGGCGCTGAAGGCGCTCGCCGCCGCGGGGATCGTCGCGCGCTCCGGCGAAAGCTACGAGCTGGCGCAGCCGAAATCGACCCGGCGATGACCGCGACCGGAGCCGCCGGCGCGCATCCTATGGCGCCGCGGCCTTGGAGGTCGCGGGCTTGCCGACGCTTCCAACCAGCTTGATCGCTGCGAGCAGCGCCGTATCCGTGCCCGATGGCGCCGCCGAAACCGCGCCGGCCACCTCGCTCTCGGTTTGGGCATCGAGTCTCGACCCGCTGCCGGAGCGCGGCGTGAGCAATCCGCTCTCCTCGTCGAGCACGAGATCGGGAGCGACGCCCGCACCGTCCAGCGCGGCGCCGGTCGCGCGATAGACGCGCGCCGTCGTGACGATGAGGGCGCCTTGCCCCTCCGGCAGCGGCAGTACGGTCTGGATCGTGCCCGCTCCGGCGGTCTTCTGCCCGAGCACGAGCGCGCGGCCATGGTCCTGCAGCGCGCCGGCGACGATCTCGGCGCCTGCGCCGGTCCGACTGTCGACGATCATCACGACGGGCAGCCCGGAGACGATGTCGCCTTGCCGGGAGACGAGCCTGCGCGCATTGGCCGAGGTGCGGCCGCGCAGATTCGCGATCTCGGTTCCAGCCGGCAGCATCATGCCGCCGAGCTGCTCTGCTGCGTCGAGCAGGCCGCCGGCATTGCCGCGCAGGTCGAGCACCAGCCCTTCGAGCGGGCCCCCGGCGCGTGAAGCCGCCGCGTCGAGCGCGGATTGCAGGTTTGTTCGCGTATTGCCGTCAAAGGCACTGATCTTGATTACCGCGACACGGCCCTCGAGAGTCCAGCGCAACGAAGGCGGGGCCTGCACCGGCCCGCGCACCGGGCGGAGCGTGAGCGGCGCGGGTGCGCCGGGCCGTTCGACCTTGAGCACGGGGCTGGTGCCGAGCGCTCCGCGCAGCAGCGCCACCGCCTCCGGCAGGGGCAGTCCCGTCGTCGGGCGGCCGTCGATGCCGACCAGCACATCGCCGGCCTGAAGTCCCGCGCGCTCGCCGGGGCCACCGGGCAGTGGGCGGACCACCGTGAGCGCTCCGCCTTTCACCGTCAGCTCCAGACCGACCGAGGCCGGCGGCGGCTGCATCTCGGCCGGCAGCACGAGCCGGCTGTGCGGATCGAGACCCGCCATCATGCCCCGCAGGGCGGCCGCGAGCGCTGCGTCGCGCTCGCGGCCGGCGCGAAACCGCATGATTTCGGCGATCAAGAGATCCGCTTGCGGCTTGAAGCCAATGGCGGTCGCCTCGGCCTGCATGGCCGCGTCGAGCGAGCGCCTTCGGGAAGAGGCGGGCTCCCCCGCCATGTTTCCGAGCCCGCGCAGCCCATGCATGAACAGGCTGCGGGGTTCGACCACGTCGACATAGTGCTCCGCCACCTGTGCAGCTGCCATGGTGATCGTGGTCTCAACCTGCTCGCGCGGTGCGGCAGCGGCCGGCAGCATTGCTCCCATGGCCGTGGTCCAGAATGTCAGGAGCGCCAGCAATCTCATCGCATCTCACCCATGGGTATCAAGGCGGGCGCGACTGCTGCGGCGCTCGCCGCTGCAAGCGATAGCAGATTCGGGGCAGGAATCAGCCCGGGGTGCTCGCCCGGGCCGTCCCGGCGGAGAGCCGCGGAGGGCAGGGCGAGATACCGGTCATACGCCGCCTGTCACTGGTCATGGCGTGCTCGGTTGGAGCGTCTGCGCACTGCGGGCGAAAAAAGGCGCGTTGATCGGTCTGCGCGTCGTCTGGCGCATTCCCGATGCGATCGGGCGCGAGGTTCTCGACGGAATTCTCAGCAGCCGATCACCTTGAACTCGACCCGGCGGTCGAGCGCGTCGCTGGCATCGTCCTTGCCGGTTCCGACGAGGTTCTCCTTGTAGCCGCGGCCCGTCGCGATCATGCGGCCGCGATTGTCGGGCGCGCCCGTCAGCAGGAGATCCATGACGAATTGCGCCCGCAGGGTCGAAAGCCGCTCGTTCACCTGGGGCAGGCCGGTATGCGAGGTATGGCCGACGATCTCCAGGCAGGCGCCCTTCTGGCGGGAGCGCGTCGCGATCTGGCTCAGCCACATCGGATAGGGATCGGTGATCTGGCGGTCATCGACGAATTGCGTCGTGCCGGGCTTGAACAGCAGCTTCACCATCAGCCGATCGGTGGCGAGGCCGTAATCGATCAGGTCGCCGAAGGCATCGACCATGTCCTCGCGCCGGGCGAGCTTGCTGGCGGCGAGATAGGTGCCGATCCTGACGCGGTGCTGCTCACCGCCCGGCAGCTTGCGCGCCGCCCGGTAGAAGGCCAGTGCCTCGCGGAAATGCTGGGTCTCATAGGCGAGGATGCCGTCATTGATCAGCGCATTGGCGGTCAGCTTCTCGACATAAGCGGGATCGATCGGATCCCCCAGCTTCGTGCCTTGGCAGACCTTGATATAGGAATCCGTCGCTTGGTCCTTCGCCCAGAGCGGCGAGTCCTGAAAATAAAGCGTCGGCGTCGTGTCGACGCCTTCCGGGCGGGCACGCGAGACGCCCTTGGAGACGATGCTGTTGGATTTGAGATCGGCCAGCGTCAGGCAGATCCGGTAGGCGTCGCGCGGTCCGTCCGCCACGCCCTGGTTGTTGACGGCGGTGAAGGTGCCGACCAGCACAACGGGCTTGCTCGCCAGGGCCTCGCTGTCGAAGGGCAGGACGGTGAAGCGCGGATAGTTCGCCTTGACCATCTCCATCAGGGTCGCCTGCATCGAGCGCGTCGCGGCCGATTGCGCGCCGGAGGCCGCGTCGATCAGCGGGTCGATGACGAGGTTGACCTTGTCTCCGGAGACGGTCGCCTTGCCGAAGAGGTCATCGGCTGCCTTGCGGAGCGCATCGGCAAAAGGAACGGGCGTCGGGGGTGGCGGAGTCTGGGCGATGGCCGCGGTCGCGCCTGCCAGCAGAGCCAAGCCGATCATGGCGATCTTGAAGCGGACCAGGCCCGTCATGCCTCACCTCTCCAGTTCGGGCCGGGCTCTCCGCCGCGGCCGTCTTGCATCAGCGGCACTGCCGCAATTGTTCGCGTGCCGCGGGCGTGAGATCGCCGAGCTGAGCACGCATCAGGAGTTCGGCGCACTCGCCGGAGGCTCGCCCTCTCGGCGGGGCCTCCGCCGGGCGCGCGGGCACGCCCGGCATGGCGACGGGTTGCGTCGAGCGGTTCTGCGGCAGCGCCCCGGGCGTGCCGAGCCTGGCCGCCATGGCTTGCTCGACGGCCCGACGCTCTTCGGCAAGGCGCTGCTTTTCCGTCTCGATCGCCGCGAGCTCGGCTTCCCGGCGGGCGAGCTCGTCGGCGAGGCGCGCGCGTTCCGCTTTGTCCTGGGCGCGCGGCGGGGGCGGGGCAGGGGCAATCGCGACAGGCGCGGAACCCGGAGCCGGCGAGGGCGCGGGAACGCCGACCGCGTCGCCGCTATCCTTGCGGGCGAGATCGTCGGCAGCCTGCCGCCGGCCCTGTTCCGCCTTTTCCAGACGCTCGAGCAAGGCGCGTTCGCGCTCGGCGAATTCGCGTACGAGCTGGTCGCGCTCGCTCGAGGTCGTGGAGCGGCGCTCGAGCAGGTCGAGCCGCGTGCGCGCATCGATGACAAAGAAGCTCTGCGGATAACGCTGGATGAAGGCCTGCAGCGCGGTGGGATCGTCGCTGGCGCGGATGCGGCGCCAGACATCGGCATCCGTTTCCTCGCGATTGAGGTAGAAGTCGCCCAGCAGGGAGAGCGAGAGTTCCGGCGTCTGGCGACCGGCCGTCGTATCGTAGACGCTCTTCTGCACGCGGCGGAACAGTGCCGCGACTTCGAGGCCAGGCTGGTCGATCTCGCGCACCAGGGCGGCGGTGAAGGGGCTGTTGCGGCCGGCGCCGTCGGCGGCGACGTCGTTCGCCTGCGTGGCATAGGCGATGACCATGCCCTGCGCGCGCTGGACCGGGGCGAGGCCGGAGCCGACAGAGAAGCCGCGCGTCGCCTGACGCTTGGCGAGCAAGCCGACGAAGGGGTTGTTGCGGCAGGCGTCGAGCACCATGATCTTGACGCCCTTGGCATAGTTCAGGGCGGTGACGACGTCGTTGAGCCGCGTCGTCTCGTACTGGACGCCGACCTCGTCCTCGATCTTCGCCTCGACCGGAACGAGATAGTTCTCGCCGTTGAACTGGAAGCCGTGGCCGGCGAAATAGAACATCGCGGCATCGGCATCCTGAGCCAGCCGGGCGAAGCGCGTCAGGGCCGCGTCCATGCCGCGCTTGTCGAGATCGATGCCGTCGACCACCTCGAAGCCGACCTTGCGCAGGGCGACCGCCATGTCGCGCGCGTCGTTCATGGTGTTCGGCAGCACGGGTGCGTTGCGATAGGCGGAATTGCCGATGACGAGCGCCACGCGGCGCTCGGGCGGCGTCTCGGCCATGGCGAGGCCGGACAGCAGCAGGAGGATCAGGCCGCAGAGTCTGGCGACGAGAATCATGGGTCTTCCCTAGAGGCTGCCGGCAACCTCTACGTCATGCTAATGCATGATCCCGGCCTTCTCCAGAACAAAGCATAGTCATCGACACGAGGGGACGGTGTTTTGCTTGAAGGCTCCTGGCTCCGCTGCTAGCCTTCCATCCCTCTCCTCGCGGAAGGAAGACGCTGATGCTCCGCCTTGCGCCGGCGCTTCTGCTGTTGGGTCTGGCCGTGGCGATGCCGCTGGCCGGAGCGTCGGCGCAGGAACGCGCCCGGCAGCGCAGCCCGGCCCCTGCCACCGCGCGTCTTTCCTTCATCGGTCTCGCCGACAAGGCGCAGGTTCCCGCCAAGCTCACGGTGCGGTTCGCGATCACCGGCATGGAGGTCGTCCCGGCGGGGCAGGCGGCGCGCAATGGCGGGCATCACCACCTGCTGATCGACACCGAATTGCCGCCGCTCGACCAGCCGATCCCCAGCGACTTCAACCATATCCATTTCGGCGGCGGCCAGACCGAGGCCGAGATCGCGCTGACGCCGGGCAAGCACACGCTGCAACTGCTCTTCGCCGACCACAATCACGTGCCTCATGATCCGCCTGTCATGTCCGAGCGCATCACGGTCGAGGTTCCGGCGGCGGCGCCTGAGAAGCCGCGCTCGGCTGCCGCGCCCGGCGCGCGTGTCTTCTTCATCGACCTGCAGGACGGCGCGACGATCCCGAGCCACGCCAGGATCCGCTTTGGGGCGGAAGGCATCACGGTGACGCCGGCCGGGACCGCCAGCCCGAATGGCGGCCACCACCATCTCCTCGTCGATACCGAATTGCCGGCGCTCGATCGCGAGATCCCCAGCGATTTCAACCATCTGCATTTCGGGCGCGGGCAGACCGAGGCCGAGCTCTCGCTGCCGCCCGGCGAACACACGCTGCAATTGCTGATGGGCGATCACGAGCATGTGCCGCACGATCCTCCCGTGATGTCGGCGCGTATCCGGGTCCGCGTCGTCGCCGATGGGCAACCCGTTGTTGCTGCGCAGCCGGCGCCGCATGCCCATGGCGCTGGCGCTGCCCGCACGCCGTCGCCCAACGATGCGGCTGTCTATTTCGTTTATCCGCGGGATGGCGACCGGATCTACCCGACATCGACCATCCGCTTCGGCCTGCGCAATATGGGCGTGGCGCCGGCTGGCGTCGCCAAGCCGAATACCGGCCATCACCATCTGCTGGTCGACGTCGGGCCGCCTTCCTTCGATGCACCGATTCCGGCCGATCTCAACCATATCCATCTCGGCGGCGGCCAGACCGAGTACAAGCTGACCCTGCCGAACGGGCGGCACACGTTGCAACTCCTGCTCGCCGACGAGAACCATCTGCCACATGATCCGCCGGTGATCTCGGAGCGCATCACGGTGATCGTGGCGCCGGGCGGGCCGAACGCGAGGAGGCGCCGGTGATGTCGCGAGCCCGCATCGCAGCCGCCGGCCTTTTCGCGCTGGCAGCATGGCAGGGCCTTCCCGCGGAAGCCGTCGCGCAGACGCCCGCGCGCCAACCCGCGCCGCCGGGCGCGCAGGTCTATTTCCACTATCCGATCGATGGCCTGAGCGTGCCCGAGCGCTTCACTGTGCGGATCGGCCTGCGCGGCATGGGCGTCGCGCCGGCTGGCGTCAACCACGCGCGGACCGGCCATCACCACCTGCTGATCGACACCGAGCCCGGACCGCCGGACCAGCCGATCCCGTCCGACTACAACCATATCCATCTGGGCAACGGCCAGACCGAGGTGGTGGTGACCCTGCCCAAGGGCCGGCACACGCTGCAATTGCTGCTCGGCGACTACACCCATACGCCGCATGATCCGCCCGTGATGTCGCCGAAGATCACGATCAATGTCCGCTAGCTGGGGGGCTTTCGTCTGAAGATGGCCTGGTTACGCGTCCTGATCGCCGTCGTGCTGCTGCCGATGCTGGCCGCTTCCGGGCTTGCCCAGCAGCCGAGCGAGGTCGCGCGTGTCGCACTCGTCATCGCCAACGAAGCCTATCCGGAGGCGCCGATGGCGGGCGCCGCCCAGCGGGGTCGCGCCGTCGCGCAGGTGTTGAGCGCCGGCGGCTTCGATGTCGTCTCGGTCGAGAATGCCGACCGCAACGCCTTGCGGCAGGCGATCGCCAGCTTCGCGAGCAAGCTCCGGCGCGGTGCGCAGGCCGTGGTGTTCTATAGCGGCCATGCCATTCAGGAGCGGAACCGCAATTTCTTGCTGTCGGTGCAGAACGGCGCTGAGGGCGCGGTCGATCTCGACGAGATCGTCGATCCGCTGATCGTCGCCCGGCCGGCGAGCGCGCTGATCTTCCTCGATGCCGGCCGCGACAATCCCTGGCAAGGCAAGGCCAAGGGGCTCCTGCCGCTCGAACCGATGGAGGGGATCGCGGTGCTGTTCCCGACGGCGCCGGGCAAGCCGCTGCCGGGCGGTCCCGACCGCGCCGTCGAGGCCTGGCTCAAGGCGATCCGGACGCCGGGGCTGGAGATGGCGCAGGCGCTGAAGCAGGTGCGGGACACGGTTTCGCGCGAAACCCGGCGCAGCCAGCAGGTCTGGCTCTCGGCGGAGCCGCCGAAGGGGCTCGTCGTCACGCCGGTCTTTCAGCCGGTCGCCGTGGCGCTCGGCAGCCGCGCCGTCATCCCGCCGCCGCAGACGCCGGGCGTAACCCAGGATGCGGCCTATGATCTCGCCTTCTGGGAATCGATCCGCAACAGCCGGAACGCGGCGGAGTACCGCGCCTATCTCGATGCCTTTCCGAACGGGCGCTTCGCTTCGCTGGCCCGGGCCCGCGAGCAGGAATATCGCGCCGGCCCGGTTGCACCTGCTGCCACAGCCGTTGCAATCGCCACCCCGCCGGCATCGCCCCAGCCAGCAGGCGCGCCGCAGCGCGACTGCACAGGCTGCCCGGAGCTGGTCGCGATCCCAGCCGGCAGCTTCCAGATGGGCTCGAACGATCTCTACGAATTCGAGAAGCCGGTGCATCCAGTGACCGTCCGCGGCTTCTATCTCGGCGCCCGCGAGGTGACCTTCGAGGAGTGGGATCTCTGCGTCGACCAGGGCGGCTGCAATTACCGGCCGGATGATCGCGGGCTCGGCCGCGGCAAGCGGCCGGTCACCGACATCCACTGGAACGATGCCAATGCCTATCTTACCTGGCTCTCGGCCCGGACCGGCAAGCCTTATCGCCTGCCGACCGAAAGCGAGTGGGAATACGCGGCGCGCGCCGGCACGACGACGACCTACCCTTGGGGCCAGACGCTGGTGAAGGAGCGGGCGAACTGCCTCGGCTGCAACGACCAGAAGCGCGGCAGCGCCACTCCGGCCGGCCAATTCCCGGCCAATGCGTTCGGCCTCTACGACATGGCCGGCAACGCTGCCGAATGGGTCGCCGATTGCTGGAGCGAGAATTATCGCGGCGCGCCGCGTGATGGCAGCGCCTATACGGTCGCGAATTGCCGCGAGCGCGTGCTGCGTGGCGGCTCGTTCAACAACGATCCGCGCTATCTGCGCTCGGCCGCGCGCTTCAAATACGAGCCCGATGTGCGCTTCTACACCAACGGCTTCCGCGTCGCGCGTGACCGATAGGCCTGTCCGTTCCAGCTCGAATTGCAAGAGCGTCGTGTTCGCGCGGTCATCGACTCCTACGCTCGCATGCGCAGCGGCCTCTTAATTGGCGGCGAGCCTAACCTGCGGGCTGAAGACGTTCGTCTTCACCAGCCATTCTTGACGTCGCAGTTCGCGTCTTGCCATCGCGGATGCGTCTGCCGATATCCAGATTTCCTTCCTGATCCGAGAATTGCTGCTGCTCGCTAGTGCGGTACCGAGCTGCGAGAGCTGAGCCGCGTTTTCCGATGTCCAGGCAAGGTCGTCGGCTGTGAACAGAGCCACTCTCCTGTTCGCGCCGACCGAAATGACCGGAATGCGTTCGACGATTTCCACGCCACTGATGCCGTCGTTGCCAAAGGGACGTGCCGAGAGATAGGCGAGCGTCTGCAGCGCCGTGAAGGCGTCCACTCTTGTTTCGCTTGACGCGACGAAGGAGGCGAGCGCTTCGAGGCCCGGTGCGCCCGACATGCCGCTCAGGAAACCCACCGTCCGTGTCTTTTCGGTCGGCGTGAGTTTGTCGCTCAGCAGCAATCGTTTGATCGTGTCCTCCGGGATGTTCAGCTTTTCCAAGCGCTCGCGGTTGACCGCCGCCGTTTCATCCGGCGGCATGTCGAGCGTTTGCGACGTGAGTGAATCGAGCGTTCCCAGGCCCGAAAAGACGGTACCCGCTCCGCCGGGAACGAAGCCAAGTGCACGGTTGACGCCGAAGGATCCAGCGGCCGAGTAGGATGCGACCTTGTTGAGTTCGCGCGAGAGCGGGATGAAATGAGTGTAGGGATCGACGCGCAATGCCTCGGCCAGACGCCGCTTCTCTTTCGGTCTGTCGACGAACTTCTCAAACAAGTTCTCGTTCTCGCGCTCCGGCCGTCGCTTCTCTGGCTTGCCGAAGGTGGTGACGAATTCGCCAGCGTCGGACAGGGTACGCCGCACCGAACCGACCCGCCGGGAAACGTTGCTGTATGTTCCTTGCGCGCCGCCGATCGGGTCCCTCACCGTATTGACAACACCTCGGATCGGGCTGAGGACAGCTTTGCCGGCGGCGTGCACGAATTCCCCTGACAAAGACTGTTTCTTGAGCGCGTCCAGGGCGACGAGCTCCCGGAGATGATTGCGTGCGAGATCGTCGCCGGTCACCGGGTAGGTGCCGAACTCCGTGGCAAAGACGTAGGTGTTGTATCGTCCGTCGCTTCTGGCGTCGCTTTCTACGGTGTAACCGGGGCCTGTCTGGAGCGTTCCCAGAACAGCGGTTGCAGGCTTGGCTCGCGGTTGTTCGTGCTGGCCCGTTGTCCTACCGGATGGAAGCGCAGCGGCCGCCGATGTCACCGGGGCATAGTCGAAGACCTGTCCGGGAGCGTTGCTCTGGGCGCAGCCTGCGAGAAGCGTGAGCAGCGCGACCGATCCGACGCTGCCAATCCTGGCACGGGCCGCGACCGCGGATAGGCCAGCGCAATGGAAGCCGCTCGCGAGCTGCGTTGCTTGGGCCGTTTGAAGGAGGCCGCCGGGGCAACTCTTTGCATTGCGCGACCGGCGCACTGAACGTTGGAAAAGTATCGGCGGGACAGTCATTCGACCTCGCAATAAGACACATTTATGCATCTGCACGAGTTCTTGGCCAGATAAGACGCAATAACGCATCTTATCTGCCGATCGCGAATGCTTCGTGCCGCCCCGTCGCTTTCGATGGTTCCATGATTCGCAAGGGTTCGCGTCAATAAAATGGCAGGACGTGTGGACGATGCGGGCCCCTAGCCGGCGCTGTTCGGCGCCCCTCGGGTAGAAGCCGGAGCGCTGCGATTGCCAGCACGACGAGCCCGTGCAGCGCCGAATTTCGATATCGCGCGCAGCCAAGAAGGCTACCGCCCGTCAGGTCCGGTTAGGTTGTTTTGTGTTATTTGGTTCTATTTTGCTCAGTTAAGTAGTATTCAGAAAGTTATGTCGATAATTTGATCATAAATGTATATATTACTTAACGATTCATGCGGATAAATGTATTTGTAATATCAAAATCGAGAATCTGGATTTGTATGAGATATTGATATTTATATTGCCTCGGTGATCGCGGGTGCCCTCGGTTATGCCTGTGACTCTACGCCGATGCGGATCCACAAAACGCAACCGGTTGCGCGTTTGAGCGGTTCGAAGATCTCCACTCTCGTCTCCGTGCCATTCCGGGATCGCTGCGTGTTTTCACGCCGCGCGTGCTGCGTCCACGCTCGCGCAATTGCGCCAAGACCTCCCGGACATCCCGACCCCACCAGGATTATTCCGAGAGCGGCGTGCCGTAACGGCATGTTGCCGCGTTTCTAGAGGCAGCTGTCCACTCGCGAAAGCGGTTTGCGACGGCCAGGAGGGCTTGCACTCGATCGAGGCCTGGCATGCAAGAACCCATTCTCAAACGGCCCGCCGTCCTGTTGGGATCGGCGTCCTCGGGAGGAACGATCGCGGCCGTGCGCCACCTCGCCGGCTACGGCATCGGCGCCAATGTCATCGTCGATCACCGCTTCTGCCCGGCCGGATGGTCGCGCCATGTCGGGCGCCGCTATGCGGCGCCGGTCGAAAGCGACAGCATGCGCTATCTCGACCGGCTGCTCGCGATCGGAAAGTCCGACCCCGGTCAGGTGCTGCTGCCGACCTCCGACGAGCTGGTCTGGCTTTACAGTTCAAACGCGCCGCTCCTCGCGCGCTATTTCCGGCTGTACCAGCCGCCGATCGAGACGATCAGGCGCATCCTAGACAAGGCGCTGCTCGAGCAGGCCGCAACGAGCGCCGGCGTTGCTGTCCTGCCGAGCTGGGACCCGCAGAATCTGGATGAGCTTGCAGAATGGGCGCCGCACCTTCCCTATCCGGTCCTGATCAAGCCGCGGACCCATGTCCACCGCCTGCGCAACGACAAGGGCGTCGTCGTGCATTCGGCGGAAGAGCTCCTCGCGGAATATCCACGCTTCCTCGCCCGCGAGCGGTACCGCTTCGACGAAACGCCGCGCGAGCCCGGCTCGGTGCGGCCGGTGATCCAGAAATTCGTCGAGATCGGGCGCGAAGGCGTGGTTTCCATCTCCGGCTTCATCGGGCGGAGCGCGGATGTGTTCGTGACCCGGCGCTCGACCAAGATCCTCCAGCGGTCACGGCCGGTGGGGGTCGGCGTGTGCTACGAGTCGCGCCCGGCCGACTCTGCATTGTCGCAGGCTGTCCATCGCCTGTGCCGCGAGCTCGACTATTTCGGACTGTTCGAGGTCGAGTTCATCCTGCACGACGGCGTCTGGGCGATCATCGATTTCAATCCGCGCCTGTTCAACCAGATCGGCCTCGATCTGCGCCGCGGGCTACCTCTGCCGCTGCTGGCCTATCTGGACGCGCTCGGCGAAGCCGAAGCCCTTCGAAGCCTCGCGGCCGAGGCGCAAGATGAGAACCCGGCCGAGAAGGTCGTCTTCTGCGACAACTTCACCCTTCATGCGATCCTTCTGGCGCAGACGCTCTGCATGCGGGCGCGCCTCGGGGATCTCGCGCATTGGCGCAGCTGGGCGCGGCAGAACCGCGCGCATATGGTCCATTTCGCCTCCGATCCCAGCGACCCCATGCCGGGGATCGTCCATATTCTGTCCGAGCTCTATCTCGGATTTCGGGCGGCGCCACGGTTCGTGCGGACCATGCTTCCGTCTTCTCCCCTGGTCGCGCGCGGGCTGTGACGATGGGCAAGCAACTCGTGGCGATCATCGGCGGCGGACCTTACGGGCTCTCGCTTGCGAGCCATCTCGCGGCCCGCAACGTCCCGCACCGGATCTTCGGCCAGCCCATGGCCTTCTGGAGCCAGATCGCCCGCGCCGGATCCCGGCGCTACCTCAAATCCTATTGCTTCGGGACGAACATCTCGTCGCCGCAACCGGGCTCGACCTTCGCGGATTACAACGAGCCGCGTGGCCTGGAGACGTTCGAGCCCTGCTCCATCGCGAATTTCGCCGAATACGGCCTTTGGTTCCAGGAGCGGCATGTCGATTGGATCGAGCCCGTCGATGTCGCGAATGTCTCCCGGCGGGGACAGGGTTACCTCCTGACGCTCAGCAATGGTGACGAGGTCGAGGCATCGGATGTCATCGTCGCCACGGGGCTGGCGAACTTCGCAAAGATGCCACACGCCTTGCGAGCGCTGCCCGGCGCCCTCGCCACGCATACTGCCAGGGTCGACAGCTTTGCTGCTTTCCAGGGTCTCGAGGTCGCCGTTATCGGCTCCGGTCAGTCCTCCCTCGAAGCGGCCGCGCTGCTCCACGAAGCCGGTGCGTCGCCGCGCTTGCTGATCCGCAAGCCATCCACTCTTTGGATGACCCGCGGGAGCCGCACGCCGACGCTCTGGCAGCGGATCCGCTGGCCGGTCTCGGCGCTGGGCGGCAGTCCGAAAGCATGGGCCCTGACGCAGTTGCCCGGCGCGTTCCATCGGCTGCCGGCCTGCGGGCGCGCGCTCTTCCTCAAGAACTTCCTGCCGCCCGAGGGGGCATGGTGGCTTCGCGAGCGGGTCGAGGCGCTCGTGCCGGTCGAATACGATACCAGCGTGGTTGCGGGGCAGGCGATCGGCAATCGCGTGTCGCTGCGCTTGCGGGGCGCGGACAAGCAGGATCGCGAATTGCTCGTCGACCGGGTGATCGCCGGCACCGGCTACGAGGTGAATGTCGAGCGCATCCCGTTTCTGGCGCCCGAATTGCGCAGCGCCATTGCCCGGCAAGGCTGCGCGCCACGGCTCGATGCATCCTTCCAGTCTTCCGTCCGGGGACTGCGCTTCGCCGGTCCGGCATCGTCGATGAGCTTCGGCCCGGTGTTCCGCTTCGTCGCCGGGGCCGAGTACACCGCGCGCACGATCGCGGCGGCCTTGTCCCGAACGGCCATGGCCCGCACATGAACGCCGCGGGCCTGCCGCTCATCGTCCTGCCGGGCGCGAGCGGCCATGCGCCGGATTGCGCACCATTCTGTGCCGAGCCGTCGGACCGGGATCGCGTCATCGCGTTGCGCTATCCAGGCTGGCGGAATTCCGTCGATGCCGACCTCACCGGAGAGGCCTTGGTCGATGCTTTCGCGGCGGAGATCATGGATCGCATCCCGCAGATGCCGGTCGTTCTGCTCGGCGTCTCAATCGGCGGCCATTTCGCCTATGCGACCGCGCTCCGTCTCGAGAGCCTCGGGCGCACCGTCGCAGGTTTGTGCATCATCGATTCCGGGAGCATCACAGCGGCGCGATCGGCGCAATGGAAGGCACGCCTCGCCTCCCACGCGGCCGATCTTCTGCGGCGCGGGCGCCCGGGCGCACTGGTGCTCCACGCCCGGCATCTCGCCTGGCGCGGCCTGTTTCGTCTCGCCGGAGATGGATTGCCCGTGCTCGCGCGGGAGCACGCCGCGCCGCTTCATCGGATCGGCACGATCGATCCGGCATTCGCGGAAGAGCTGAGCATGCGGCTTCGGATCCGCATGACCGCGGCATGGATGCGCAACCTCGACGATCGCCCCAGGTCTCTGCGCGCGCCGGCGGCTCTGCTGCGTACTGCCGCGACGGCGGCGAATGACAGTCTTTGGCGCAAGCGTTGTTCCGAGCTGCGCATCATCGACCTTCCCGGCAACCATGAGACGCTGTTCGAGGCCGAGAACGCCGCCGCGTTGCGCGCTGCCTTTCTCGCGGCGACCGCGGAGTGGAACGACGCCGGTCCTGTATTTCATTGATGCGTCGGAGCTGGGTTATCGTAGTCATTTATAGAAATATTGGCGTGGATTGCTCTATAATACCAAAAGTATACTTAGAATTTACGAGTTGATGATTTCCAAGAGGTCGCTGTAGGCGACGATTCGTGGGAATTATACGCGATGACGCATGGATATAGTTTCGTTATCGTATCCGATGCGCGCGACCACCTATGCTGCCCGGTCCGCGAGCCTTCGCGCCGCAGCCGCGAGCAGGCCCGCTCCCAGCAAGGCCGAAGCGATCGAGGCCGCGAAGACCGCGATCTTGGCTGCGGCGAAGTCGCCCGGATCGGCAAAGGCCTGGCCGGCGATGAAGAGCGACATGGTGAAGCCGATGCCGGCGAGCGCGCTTGCTCCGGCGAGCTGGAGCCAGGAATATTCGGCGGGCTTGAGAGCGACGCCGAGGTGGACGGCGAGGGCGGCGGCTCCGAGCATGCCGAGCGGCTTGCCGAGGACCAGCCCAGCCGCGATCGCGAGCACCAGCATCCCGCGTCCCTCAAGGACGTCCGGCGCGATGACGACGCCGGCATTGGCCAGGGCGAAGAGCGGCAGGACGAGATAGCTCGACCGGGCGCCGGCGTGGCGCAGCAGCCGGTCTGCCGGCGATTCCAGGCGGTCATGGATCGCGTCGAGCGCGCGCAGGGCGGGGGTCGATGGGCCGTGCCGCAGCACCTCGCCGCCATGGGCCGCTTCGCCCAGCATGATCGAGTTGGCCTGCGCCGTGAGGGCGGCGAGATTGGCCGGCGGCCGGGTCGGGATGAACAGCGCCAGCACGACGCCGGCGAGCGTCGCGTGCAGCCCCCCGGCATGGACGCAGGCCCAGAGCGCGAGGCCGATCAGCGCATAGGGCGCGACGCGATAGACATGCGCGCGGTTGAGGGCGGCAAGCCCGCCGGTCAGGACGAGTGCGGCGATCAGGTAGCCGAGCTGGAGCTTGCCCGAATAGAACAGCGCGACCACGACGATCGCCCCGATGTCGTCGACGATGGCGGCGGCGGTGAGGAAGATGCGCAGCTCGATCGGCACCCGCGAGCCCATCATGACGATGATGGCGATGGCGAAGGCGGTGTCGGTCGCCATCGGCACGCCCCAGCCATGGGACCAGGGCCCGCCTGGCAGGACGAGGATGTACAGCAATGCCGGGACGACCATGCCGCCGATCGCGCCGGCGATGGGGAGTGCGGCGGAACGCCGCCCGGCGAGGTGGCCGACGGTGAACTCGCGCTTGATCTCCAGGCCGACGACCAGGAAGAAGATCGTGAGCAGGCCGTCATTCACCCAGTGCTGGAGCGACATGCCGAAGCGGGCATCGCCGAAAGAGAGCGCCGCCTCGCGATGCCAGAAGGCCTCGAAGCCGTGCCCCAGCGGCGAATTCGTCAGCGCGATGGCGAGGACGGTCGCGAGCAGCAGCAGGATGCCGGCCGAAGGGCCCCAGCTCGCGAAATCGAGCGCGGCGGTGCGGAAGCGATGGCCGAGCGTCCCCAGCATCGCATCGAGGAAGGAACTCTCGTCCCAGGGGCCGTCATAGCGGCGCTCGTTGATGAAGAATGTCGGGGTGAAGCGCACGCCGCTGGCATGGGAGCTCTCGATGTCGGATTCGACGCGGGCGGCGGCCTGCTGCGCCTCCTGCGCGGCTTGATCGGGAGCCTGCTCGGCGAGGCCGAGATCGCGGGCGACTGCCTCGAGATCGTCCTCGGTCAGCACCTGCGAGCGCGTCATCAATTTGACGTGCGCGTCCCAGAATTGCTCGGCGGTCCGCGCGCGCTCGACGAGCTCGGCGGCGCGCAGCGCGATGTCGCTGTCGGTCAGAGGCCGGTGACGGAAGACGTAGCGCACGCGTTCGCCGAGCTGGTCGCGGATCTCGGCGATGCGCTCATTGGCGGCCCGGCAATGGGGGCAGGCGTAGCTGCCATATTCGACGAGCGTGATCTGCGCGCGGCCGGGGCCGAGGACGTGATCGGCTGCATCGTCGACCGGGCGGTCCAGACGGTTGGCAATCGCGGCCTGCGACATCCCTGTGTTTCCCTTTTTCCGGCGGGCACTCGACGAGACACCAGCATCGGCTGTCCGAGGCAAGCGCTTCCCGGCCATCGTAGCCGCAGCATCCGGCGCGCGTCAGCACCGGGTGTCGCAGATGCGCGATGCTGGCCGGATCGAGCCGATGTGCGCTGTGGAGAGAATGTGGACTCCCGCTGGCTGCGCCGGGGCGATTTACACTCCGTTAACCATTCCCTCGATACACCGAAGCAACCGAAAATTTACCAAGATGACCGACGTGTTAACTCAACCCCGGCCTATCCGCCTCAAGGGGCGGTCCTATCTCGCGCTGACGCTGACCCCGGAGCAGCCCTTCGAGGACTGGCTGGCGCGGCTCGACGATCTGGCCTCCCGCTCCGCCGGCTTCTTCCTGCGGCGACCCGTGGTGCTCGACGTTTCCGGCCTGGAGATAGACCGCGCTGAGTTGCGGGAGCTCGTCGGCAAGCTCGGCTCACGCCAGGTGCGGATCATGGGAATCGAGGGCGCGTCCCCGTCGCTGCTCGGCTCGGACCTGCCGCCGGCCATGGCCGATGGGCGCCCCACCTCGGATTTCGAGGCCCCGGTCGCAGCCGAGAGCCCCAAGGCCGATGCTGCCGCCAGCAGCGAGCCGGTCGCGCCGCAGCCGCCGAAAGCCGTGCCGTCCATCATCGTCACGCAGCCGGTGCGCTCGGGGCAGTCGCTGGTCTTCCTGGAAGGCGACGTGACCGTCATCGGCTCGGTCGCATCGGGAGCGGAGATCGTCGCGGGCGGCTCGGTCCATGTCTACGGGACCCTGCGCGGACGGGCGATGGCGGGCACGATGGGCAACGGCGCGGCACGCATCTTCTGCCGCAAGCTCGAGGCGGAGCTGATCGCCATCGACGGCTACTACAAGACGGCGGAGGACATGGAGCCCGGGCTCCGCGGCAAATCCGTCCAGATCTGGCTCGAGAACGAAGCGTTCAAGGTCGAAGCGCTCGCCTGAGCCGCAGGCATCAACATTCAAAGGAGCGGTCAATGGGCAAGGTCATCGTGGTCACATCGGGCAAGGGCGGCGTCGGTAAGACGACCTCCTCCGCCGCGCTGGGCGCTGCACTCGCACAGGGCGGCGAGAAGGTCGTCGTGATCGATTTCGACGTCGGCCTGCGCAATCTCGACCTCGTCATGGGCGCCGAAAGGCGCGTGGTCTACGACATCGTCAACGTCATCCAGGGCGAGGCCAAGCTGACGCAGGCGCTGATCCGCGACAAACGGGTCGAGACGCTCTATCTGCTGCCGGCCTCGCAGACGCGCGACAAGGACAATCTGACGGCCGAGGGCGTCGCGGCGGTGATCGGCGCACTGAAGCAGAGCTTCGACTGGGTCATCTGCGACAGCCCGGCCGGCATCGAGCGCGGGGCGACGCTGGCCATGCGCCATGCGGACATCGCCATCGTCGTGACCAATCCGGAAGTCTCCTCGGTGCGCGATTCCGACCGCATCATCGGCCTGCTCGACTCCAAGACGCTGAGGGCCGAGAACGGCGAGCGCGTCGAGAAGCACCTGCTGCTCACCCGCTACGACCCCGCCCGCGCCGAGCGCGGCGACATGCTCAAGGTGGATGACGTCCTCGAGATCCTGTCGATCCCGCTGCTGGGCATCATCCCGGAGAGCATGGACGTGCTGCGCGCCTCCAATATCGGCTCGCCCGTCACGCTTGCCGACGACCGCAGCGCCCCGGCTATCGCCTATTTCGAGGCCGTGCGCCGGCTCAAGGGTGAAAGCCTGCCGGTCGCGATCCCCGGCGAGAAGCGAGGCTTCTTCGGCAAGTTCTTCGGAAGGAAAGCGGCATGAATCTGCTCCGTCTTTTCTCCCGCTCGCCATCGGCTCCGGCAGCTCGCGAGCGACTGCAGGTCCTGCTGGCGCATGAGCGCGCCGCCGTCGGCGATTCCGACCTCGTCACCAAGCTGCGGGATGAAATCCTGCGCGCCATCTCGAAGCACATGCAGGTGGATGACGAGAAGGTCACGGTCAGGATGGAGCGCGGCGCCCAGGTCTCGACGCTGGCCGTCGACATCGAGATCCCGTTCGACGCGGGCAAGAAGGCGGCCTGAGGGCCGCCTTTCACACATCGCGCTGTGGGGTCCTTTCAGGCGACGACGAAGCCGTGGGCGAAGGGGTCGCGATCGTCGATGAAGATGGTGTTGTAGCCGGTCATCCGGGCCCAGCCGGCGACGGAGGGGATGATGGCCTCGCGGTTCGCCACCGTCGCCGCCGCCTCGACGCGGCCCTTGAACAGCGATCCGATGATCGATTCGTGCACGAACTCGTCGCCGACCTTGAGCTTCCCCTTGGCGGCGAGCTGCGCCATGCGGGCCGAGGTGCCGGTGCCGCACGGCGAACGGTCGATCGCCTTCTCGCCGTAGAACACGGCGTTGCGGGCATGGGCTTCCGGCCTGGTCGCCTGGCCGGTCCACAGGATGTGGCGGAGGCCCGTGATCTCGGGGTGTTCCGGGTGGACGAACTCGTATTTGGCGTTGAGCGCGGCGCGCAGCCTCGGTGACCAGCCGACCAACTCGCCGGCGGTGTGGTCGGCGATGTCGCGGAAGTTCTTCTGCGGATCGACGATGGCGTAGAAATTGCCGCCATAGGCGATGTCGACGACGATCTCGCCAAGGCCTTCGACATCCACGGTCAGTCCCTCGGCATGGAGGAAGCCCGGCACATTGGTCAGGCGGACTTCCTCGACGAAGCGGCCCTCCTGGCGATAGCTGATATCGACCTTGCCTGCGGGGGCGTCGATCGAGAGCCTGCCAGGCTCGCGCGGGGTGATCAGCCCGTTCTCGATGCCCATGGTGATCGTGCCGATGGTGCCGTGGCCGCACATCGGCAGGCAGCCCGAGGTTTCGATGAAGAGCACGGCGACGTCGCAATCGGGCCGGGTCGGCGGGTAGAGGATCGAGCCCGACATCATGTCGTGGCCGCGCGGCTCGAACATCAGACCGGTGCGGATCCAGTCGAACTCGCGCATGAAATGGGCGCGCTTCTCGAGCATGTTCGCGCCCTCCAGCAGCGGGCCGCCGCCGGAAACGAGGCGCACCGGATTGCCGCAGGTATGGCCGTCGATGCAGGAGAAGGTATGGCTGGCCATGGGATACGCCTCTCAGAAGCGCTGCGGGGAGAAGGGGGTGATGTCGACGGCGGTTGGCCGGTCTGTCAACAGGTCAGCGACGAGCCGGGCGGTGCCGGCCGATTGCGTCAGGCCGAGATGGCCATGGCCGAAGGCATAGACCACGCGGGCTGAGGCCCGCGCCCGGCCGATCGCCGGCAGGCTGTCCGGCAGCGAGGGGCGGAAGCCCATCCATTGCACACCGCCCTCGGGGTTGAGGCCCGGCAGGAAGGTTCGGGCCTTGGCCAGCATCGCCTCCGAACGGCGGAAATTCGGCGGCAAATCCAATCCGCCGAGCTCGACGGCACCGCCGACGCGGATGCCGGTCGAAAGCCGGGAGACGACAAAGCCGTGGCCGCCGAAGGTGATCTGCGTGCGCAGGTCGAAGGCGTCGGGGGGCAGGGTGGTGTTGTAGCCGCGCTCGGTTTCGAGCGGGATGCGCTCGCCGAGGCTGCGGGCAATGCGGTGGGAGAAGGCGCCGGCGGCGAGGACGACCCTTGCGGCGTGACGTAGGGCACCGTCACGGGTGCGGATTTCGATGCCGTCGCCTTGCGGCGCCAGACCCACGACGTCCAGCCGCTCGATCGTGCCGCCCTTGCGCTGGAAATGCTCGGCCAGAGCGAGCGTGTAGAGCTTGGGATCGGCGATCGAATACCAGCCCGGCGTGAAGGTGCCGTGGCTGAAGTGCGGTGCGAGGCCTGGCTGGATGTCGGCCATGCCGGCGGCATCGAGGTGGTGAAATTCGATGCCGTGCGCCTCGCGGGCGCGCCAGCCGGGGAGGGAGGCCTTGAGCTCGGCTTCGCCCTCATAGACCTGAAGATTGCCGTCCTTGCGCAGCATGCCGAGCGTACCGCTCTCGCGCAGGAAGGGCTCGATCTCGGCTTTGGACAGGTCCATCAACGCGGTCTGCGCGGTCGTGGAATGCGCGACGCGGGCGGGCGTGCAGGCTCGCCAGAAGCGGAACATCCAGGGTGCGATCCGCAGCGCATAGGCCGGGGGCACCGAGAGTGGCCCGAGCGGGTCGAGCAGCCATTGCGGCGCCTTGCGCAGAATGCCGGGCGAGGCGAGCGGCAGGATGTCGGTGAACGCGAAGGCGCCGGCATTGCCGGCCGAGGCGCCTGCCGCCGGCCCCTCGCGATCCAGCACGACGACGGAGAGGCCGCGCCCCTGCGCCGCGATCGCGGCGGAGAGGCCGACCACGCCGGCGCCTATGACGATGACATCGGGAGCGGCCATCGGATGGGCGCTGCCGTCAGGCGGCGTGCTTCCGCGCGGCGCCCGGCTGCTTCGACCAATCCGCATACCAGGCGTCGAAGAGCTTGAGCTGCGTCTCGGCATAGCCGCGCTGGCTGTCGCTCAACGCATCGGTTTCGTTGAAGTGCAGCGCGTATTCCGCATCGCCCTTCAGCACCATCATGTGCTTGAAGAAGAGGACGAGGTCCGGGCCTTCGTCGAAAGAGGAGAGCACGGTCAGCGCCTGCTCCAGCTCCAGCGCGAGCCGGCGCGCCTCGGCATCGCCCTTGGCGGCGGCTTCGGACAGCTTGCAGAGATGGATCACCTCCTTCGGCAGCACATTGCCGATGCCGGTGATCGCGCCGGTGGCGCCGCAGTTCACATAGCCGTGGAAGACGGCGGTATCGACGCCGATCATCAGCGAGACGCCGTCATCGCGGCTGGTGATGTTCTCGGCCGCGTAGCGCATGTCGGCCGGGCCGCCGAATTCCTTGAAGCCGACGAGGTTGGGATGCTCGGCGCGGAGCGCAAAGAACAGCTCGGCGCGGGTGGCGAAGCCGTAATAGGGGCTGTTGTAGATCACCGCCGGCAGGTCGGGGGCAGCGGTGAGGATCGCCTTGAAATGAGCCTTCTGGGCGGCGATGACCGAACCGCGTGAGAGCACGCGCGGGATCACCATCAGGCCCTGGGCGCCGACCTTCTGGGCATGGGCGGCATGGGCGACGGCGGAGGCGGTGTTGACCGCGCCCGTGCCGACGATGACCGGGATGCCGGCCTTCACCAGACGCTCGACGCCTTCCATGCGCTGGGCGTCGGTGAGCAGGGGCCAATCACCCATCGAGCCGCAATAGACCACCGCGGACATGCCCGCGGCGATGAGCTCCTTGCCCTTGCGCACCAGCGCGTCGAAATCGGGCGCGCGGTCCGCCTTGCAGGGCGTCATCAGCGCGGGGATCACGCCGGAGAAAATCTTGGCCTTCATCTCGATCTCCTTCTGGCTGCCGGTCGGCGGAGGCTCGCGCCGCGTCGTCTCTCGTATGTCCCTTCCTAGCATCTTGCATATTATTTGTCGACAAGAATTCGGGCGAGCGTTCTAGAGCGGGATTTCGAGTCGTTTCTCGCCGACCATAAGCTTCTGAATTTGCTCGACGATCTGCTCGGCATGGGCCTTGCCGAGACGCTCCGCCGCTGCCGTGTCGCGCGTGACGATCGCGGCGATCATCGCCTCGTGCTCATCGACGAATTGCTGCGGCAGCCGGTCGTCATAGGATTGGTAGTAGAGCCTGAGGAAGCGGCGGCCCTCGTCGAGGAGGCGGCTGAACAGGCTGTTGAAATAAGGGTTGCGGCCGGCTTCCGCGATCGCGGCATGGAAGGCGGCGTTGGTCGCGATCATCGCCAGCGCATCCTGTGCCGCGACGGCGGCGGCGAACTCGGCCTGCCGGGCGCGGATCGCCTCCAGATCGGCGGGCCGGTGGTTCTGGGCGGCGAGCTGGGTCGTGACCCGATACATCAGCGTCAGCGCGTCAAAGAAGGGCGCCATGTTGAGGAAGTCGAGATTCGCCACCATGGTCGAGCGGTTCGGCAGCGTGTCGATCAATCCTTCGCCGGCCAGCCGCACCAGCGCCTCGCGGATCGGCGTGCGCGACATCTGGAAGCGCTCGGCGAGCTGCACCTCGTCGATCGGGCTGCCCGGCGGCAGGACGAGGTCGAGGATCTCGTCGCGCAGCAGGTCGTAGACGACTTTGACGCCCGAGCCGCGCTTGCGCTCCGGGGCGGGGGCTGATGTCTTCGTCGCGCTCATCCACAGTCCTCTTGCGGGCCCTCTTGTCGACAAGAGGCATACGGGCGGGATGGCGGCGGATCAATCGGCGCGGCGAGGGCGTCGGACCCTGCTCACAGGGTGAGGTCCGCGGCATGCCGGGCAAAGGCGGCGGCGAGGCGCCCGGTTTCAGCTGCGTTGTCGGCGGAAGCGTTGCCGGCCCGGGCGCGCGCCGCGATGCCCTCGAAGATCACGGCCCAGCGGAACAGGGCGAAGGCGAGGTGGAAGGGCTGCAGCGTCTGGCCGTGGCGGGCTTCGGCCGCATAGAGGGAGGTGAAGCCAGCGAGATCGGGCAGGCCGAGCGCTGCAAGATCGAGCCCTTCGATGCCGCCATACTCGTCCGGCCGCGACAGCCAGGCGATGGCGGAATGAGCGAGGTCGGCGAGCGGGTGGCCGAGCGTCGAGAGTTCCCAGTCGAGCAGGGCGACGATGCGCGGTTCGGTCGGATGGAACATAGCGTTACCGATGCGATAGTCGCCATGGACGAGGCTGACGGTCTCGTCGGCCGGGATATGCTCCGGCAGCCAGGCACGGAGCCGGTCGATATGGGCATCGTCGCGGCTGCGGGACAATTCCCATTGCCGGCCCCAGCGCGCGATCTGGCGGGCGAAGTAATTGCCCGGCTTGCCGTAATCGGCGAGACCCACCGCCGCGACATCGACATTGTGCAGCGCCGCCAGCGTGGTCGCGAGCGAGGCGTACATGGCGCTGCGCTCTGCGGGGGAAAGGCCGGGCAAAGTGCAGTCGTGGAAGACGCGGCCCTCGACCTTCTCCATCAGGTAGAAGGGCGTGCCGAGGATGGTGCGATCGTCGCAATAGAGCAGGGCGGGGGGCACCGGCACATCGGTTTGGGCGAGCGCGCTGATCACGCGATATTCGCGGTCGATGGCGTGAGCTGAAGGCAGAAGATCGCCCGGCGGCTGCTTGCGCAGCACCAGCGCGCGCTCGTCATAGGTGACGAAGAAGGTCGGGTTGGACTGGCCGCCGCTGATCTGCTGCAGCCGCATCGGGCCGGACAGTCCCTCCACGGCACCGCGCAGGAAGCGGTCGAGGATGGCGGCGTCGAAGCCGGGATCTGGCTGTCCGGCGGGAGCGGTCATGCGCCAGCGACCGGCCAACGCCAGAAGGCGTCGCCTTCCTTGTCGAGGAAGCGATTGAGGACCATCTGGTGGACCTCGTCGGCGCCGTCGACCAGCCGTGCCTGGCGGGCGTAGCGGTAGATCCATTCGAGGACGGTGTCCTTGGAATAGCCGCGCGCGCCGTTGATCTGGATCGCCATGTCTGCTGCCTCATGCAACGTGTTGGCGGCCTGAACCTTGGCCATCGAGACCTCCTTGCGCGCCTGCCCGCCACGGTCGAGCTCCCAGGCCGCCTTCATCACCAGGAGGCGGCCGATCTCGATCGCCATGGCGGTGCGGCCGAGCTTGAGCTGGATGCTTTCACGGTCGGCGAGGCGGATGCCGAAGCCCTCGCGCGTCGCGGCATAGGCGCGGGCGATCTCGACGCTGCGCTTGGCGAGGCCGAGCCAGCGCATGCAATGGGTCAGGCGGGCGGGGCCGAGCCGGATCTGCGTGACCTTGAAGCCGTCGCCCTCGCCCATCAGCACATCCTCGGCCGGGACGCGCAGACCGTCGAAGGCGATCTCGCAATGGCCGCCATGCTCTTCGGGCCCCATGATCGGGATGCGGCGGACGATCTCCCAGCCGGGCTGGTCGCGGTGGAAGAGGAAGGCGGTCAGGCCGCGGCGCGGATCGTCGGAGGTGCGGGCGATGACGATCAGATGCGCCGCCTCTTCCGCGCCGGTGATGAACCATTTGCGGCCGTAGAGCTTCCAGGAGCCATCGGCCTGCTTCTCGGCTCGGGTGCGGATCATGGTCGGATCGGAGCCGCCGCCGGGATGCGGCTCAGTCATGGCGAAGGCCGAGCGGACCTCGCCGGCCACGATCGGTGCGAGCCAGCGGCGCTTCTGGTCGGGCGTCGCCACCGCTTCCAGCACCATCATGTTGCCGTCGTCGGGCGCGGCCGAGTTGAACACGACCGGGCCGAAGATCGAGCGGTTCATTTCCTCGTAGCAGACCGCCATGCCGACGCGCCCGACACCGAGCCCACCCGTCTCCGGCTTGAGCTGAAGGCACCAGAGCCCGGCTGCGCGGGCTTTCGCCCGCAGTTCCGCCAGCGCCGGCAAGGCGATGTTCTCATGCGCGTCCCAGCTCGCGGGATCGGCCTCGCGCGGGATGATCTCGCTCTCGACGAAGGCCGCGATCCGCTGCCTCAGATCCTCGAGCTCCGGTGAAATCGTGAAATCCATCGTCGGTCCAGGCTGATGAGGGAGGGAGAGGCGGCAGGCCGCTAGGCGCTCTCGCCAGCCGTGAGATAGGCGGCGAGGCCCGCTGTCGAGGAATCATGCCTGGCGCCGGGCGCCTTGCCCTCGATCACCGGCAGCAACGCCGTCGCCAGCTCCTTGCCGAGTTCGACGCCCCATTGGTCGAAGGCGTTGATGTCCCAGATCGCCGCCTCGACGAAGACGCGGTGCTCGAACAGCGCGACGATCCGGCCGAGCGCGAAGGGATCGAGCTTGCGATAGGCGATGGTCAGCGAGGGACGATTGCCGGGGAAGACCATATGCGGGGCGAGCGCTTCCAGCTTTTCGGGAGCAAGGCCCCGTTTGGCGAGCTGCGCCTTCGTCTCGTCGAGCGTGCGGCCTTTCATCAGGGCTTCGCTCTGGGCGAGACAATTGGCGATCAGCAGGCGCTGATGGTGGGCGAGGTCGGGATGATGGCCCTCGGCCGCGATCAGGAACTCGCAAGGCACGACGTCGGTGCCTTGGTGGATGAGCTGGTAGAAGGCGTGCTGGCCGTTGGTGCCGGGCTCGCCCCAGACCACGGGGCCGGTCGGTCGCTCCACCGGCGTGCCGTCCTTGCGCACGCGCTTGCCGTTCGATTCCATGTCGAGCTGCTGGAGATAGGCGGGCAGCCGGACGAGGTGCTGGTCGTAAGGCAGGATGGCGCGGGAGGGATAGCCGCAGACGTCGCGATGCCACAGGCCGATCAGGCCCATGAGGACAGGCAGGTTCTTGTCGAGCGGCGCGGTGCGGAAATGCTCGTCGACCGCATGGGCCCCGGCCAGGAAGGCGCGGAAGTTCTCCGACCCGATCGCGATCATCACCGGCAGGCCGATCGCCGACCAGACCGAATAGCGGCCGCCGACCCAGTCCCAGAAGCCGAAGACGCGTTCCGGCTGGATGCCGAAGGCGGCGACCTTGTCGAGTGCGGTCGAGACCGCGGCGAAATGGGCGCCGACCGCCGCCTCGCCGAGCGCGCCGGCCAGCCATTTGCGCGCGGTGGCGGCGTTGGTCATGGTCTCGACGGTGGTGAAGGTCTTGGACGCCACGATCACCAGCGTCCGCGCCGGATCGAGCTTCGCGATCGTGTCGGCGATATGGGCGCCGTCGACATTGGAGACGTAGTGCAGGCGCGGGCCGTCATGATAGGGCGCCAGCGCCGCCGTCGCCATCACCGGCCCGAGATCGGAGCCGCCGATGCCGATGTTCACGACATCGGTGAAGCGCCCGCCATCGGCGGCGGCGATGCTGCCGTCGCGCACGCCCTCGGCGAAGGCGAAGAGACGGTCCAGTGTCGCACGCACCTCGGGCATCACGTCGATGCCGTCGACCAGGATCGGGCGGTCCGACAGGTTGCGCAGCGCGACATGCAGCACGGCGCGGTTTTCCGTGGTGTTGATCGCGGTGCCGGCGAACATGGCGTCTCGCTTGGCCTCGACCTCCGCGGTCTGCGCGAGCTTCAGGAGAAGAGCCAAGGCGTCCGGGGTGACCGAGGTCTTGGAATAGTCCAGCAGCAGATCGTCGAGCCGGGCCGAGAAGGCGGCGAAGCGCTCAGCGTCCTCGGCGAAAAAAGCGCGCAGATGGCGTCCTTTCGTCGCGTCGCGGCAGGCCGCCAACGCGCTCCAGATCTCTTCCAACCGCTTCGGCATAGTCGATGCTCCGTTCGTCATGCGCAGGACCATACGACAAGAGCGGCCCGTGCCGACACCTCGACTTGCAACCTTGCCATGCATGGCGGTTTCCGGTCGGCTTCCGCGGCGTGCCCCGCATGCGCCCGGCCGCAAAAAATTCTGCTGACCGGCAACCGAGATCGGTTATTCCTCGGTGTCGTTCGAGGCGGCTGGGCAGCCGGCCGCCACGGATGCCTCAACCGGAGCCGCCGCCTTGAATCCTGTCGCCTTCTCCCGCAACGCGGCGGTTGCCGTCATCACGCTCGACAGTCCTCCGGTGAACGCGCTCGGCGCGGCGGTCCGGGCAGGGCTGGTCGAGGCGATCGGGCGAGCCAATGCGGATGAGGCGGTCAGCGCGATCGTGATCGCGGCGGCGGGCAAGGCCTTCATCGCCGGCGCGGATATCAGCGAGTTCGGCAAGCCGCCGGTGCCGCCGTTCCTGCCCGATGTGCTCGACACGATCGAGCGTTCGCCGAAGCCGGTCGTTGCCGCGATCCAGGGCGTGGCGCTCGGCGGCGGGCTCGAGGTCGCGCTCGCCTGCCATGCTCGGGTCGCCCTGCCGTCAGCGCAGCTCGGCCTGCCCGAAATCAAGCTCGGCCTCATTCCCGGCGCGGGTGGCACGCAGCGCCTGCCGCGGCTGATCGGCGCGGCAAAGGCGTTTCCGATGATGCTCTCGGGTGACCCGACCCCGGCGGGGCGCGGGCTCGAATGGGGGCTGCTCGACGAGGTGGTGTCGAGCGATCTCCTCGCCACGGCGATCCGCGTCGCCGAAGGGCTCGCCGGGGAGGGGCGCCGCCCCGTCACCAGCGCTGCCGTCGACAAGCTCACCGAAGCCGACCGCGCCGCTTTCGAGGTTCAGGCGAAAGACGCGCTGCGCAAGGCGGGCGAGATGCCGAATGTGCCGGCGCTGGTCGAGGCGGTCCGCAACGTCTTCCTGCTGCCGTTCGAGGAGGGATTGGCGGCCGAGCGCAAGCTGTTCCTCGCGCTCGTTGACGACCCGCGCTCGAAGGCTCTGCGCCATGTCTTCTTCGCCGAGCGCGAGATCGCGAAGGTGCCGGGCATCGGGCCCGAGGTGAAGCCGCGCCCCATCGCCAGCGCCGCCGTGATCGGCGCGGGCACGATGGGCGGCGGCATCGCCATGTGCTTCGCCAATGCCGGCATCCCGGTGACGCTGATCGAGACGGCGCAGGCACCGCTCGACAACGGCGTGAACCGCATCGCCGCGATCTACGATATCTCCGTCCAGCGCGGTTCGCTGACGCCGGAGGCGCGGGCGGCGCGGCTGGCGCTGATCAAGCCCGTGGTCGGTCTCGCCGGGGCGGCTGGAGCCGATATCGTGGTCGAGGCGGCTTTCGAGGAGATGGGCGTCAAGCAGCAGATCTTCGGCGAGCTCGACAAGGTGGCCAAGCCCGGCGCGATCCTGGCCAGCAACACCTCCTATCTCGACGTGCCCACCATCGCGGCCGCGACGAAACGCCCGCAGGACGTGCTCGGCATGCATTTCTTCAGCCCGGCCAATGTGATGAAGCTGCTTGAAGTGGTCAGGCCGAAGGGCGTGGCGGACGATGCGATCGCGACTGCCGTCGCGCTCGGGCGCAAGCTCGGCAAGGTGCCTGTCGTCGTCGGAAACGGCTTCGGCTTCGTCGGCAACCGGATGCTGGAGCAGCGCACGCGCGCGGCCGAGCGTTTGCTCGTCGCGGGCGCGTTGCCCTACGAGGTCGACCAGGCGCTGGTCGATTTCGGCTTCAAGATGGGCCCCTTCGCCATGGCCGATCTCGCCGGCAACGATATCGGCTGGCGCTCGCGCAAGGCGCGGGGCCTGAAGGCTCCCGTCGCGGATGCGATCTGCGAGGCCGGCTGGTTCGGGCAGAAGACCGGGCGCGGCTATTATCTCTACCCGCAGAGCGCGCGCGCCGGCCAGCGCTGCCCGGAGGTCGAGGCGCTGATCCAGCGCATCTCGGCCGAGCAGGGCGTGACGCGCCGGGCCTTCTCGCAGGCGGAGATCCTGGCACGGCTGCTCGACCCGATGGTGAACGAGGGCGCGCGTATCCTCGAAGAAGGCATTGCGGCGCGGCCGGGCGACATCGATGTCGTCTGGATCAACGGCTACAACTGGCCGGCCTGGCGCGGCGGGCCGATGTACTGGGCCGACGGCGTCGGGCTCGACGCGATCGCCAAGCGGTTGGAAGCCCAGGCGGCCGAGAGCGGCGACAAGGCGTTGGAGCCGGCACCGCTGCTCAGGCGCCTCGCGGCCGAAGGCAAGGGATTCGCCAGCCTCGATAACGCGGCTGGCTGAAGCCTCCCACTCTGGAATGGCCATGCGCAGCGCTGTCGAAAACCCGCCGGCCGGCTATTGACCCTCCCGTCGCGAAGGAACAGAAGGGGCCGTTTGCGAACTTGACAGGTGCCTCGTCTCACGCCGCGCGCGGCGAACGATGGCGCTCAGACCGGAGAAATCGACGCCATGGCCAATCTGTTCACCGCCGCCGACCGGTCGGTCCTCGCGCGCGAAGCGGCCAAGATGTTCCTCGAAATCAATGCGGTCCATTTCTACAAGGACAAGCCCTTCGTCTTCACCTCCGGCTGGGCAAGCCCGGTCTATACCGACTCGCGCAAGATCATCTCCTATCCGCGCCTGCGCTCGGCGCTGATGGATTTCGCCGCCTCGACCATCGTGCGCGATATCGGCTACGAATCGATCGACAATATCGCCGGTGGCGAGACCGCCGGCATTCCCTTCGCCGCCTGGATCGCTGAACGGCTGATGCTGCCGATGCAGTATGTCCGCAAGAAGCCGAAGGGCTTCGGGCGCAATGCCCAGATCGAGGGCGAGGTCGTGGTCGGCGCGCGCACGCTGCTGGTCGAAGATCTCGCGACGGACGGGCGCAGCAAGGTCAATTTCTGCCAGGCGCTGCGCGATGCCGGCGCCGTCGTCGATCATTGCTTCGTGCTGTTCTACTACGACATCTTCCCGAAGAGCCGCGAGCTCATGGCCGAGATCGGCGTGAACCTGCACTATCTGACGACCTGGTGGGACGTGCTGGCGGTCGCCAAGGAGAGCGGCCATTTCGAGCCGAAGGTGCTGGCCGAGGTCGAGAGCTTCCTGAACGACCCGGCGAGCTGGTCGGCCAGGCATGGCGGCATCTCCGAGTTTGGCCAGGAGAAGTCGGCCTGACGCGGATGGAGCCGGGCAAGCCACTGCGCCTCGATGCCGGCCGCCGCGTTTTGCACGACGGGACCGGGCGCTGCTTCGATCCGGCGGCCCGCATCTGGGGCGCCGGGGCCGGGGTTTCCGACGATGTGGCGATCTCTCCCACCGAGGCCCTGCGCTGGCTGCAGCGGGAGAGCGGCAAGGCCGTGCGTGTCCCCGTCGCGGTGATCGGGACGCGGACGCCGACCGCATCGCAAGATGCCATGGCGGAGCATATGGGCGCCCTGCTCGCCGGGCACGGAGTCACGGTGCTCTGCGGCGGCCGCTCGGGCGTGATGGAGGCGGTCTGCCGCGGCGTCGACGGAGCCGGAGGATTGTCGATCGGTTTGCTGCCTGACGACGAGCCGGAAGCGGCCAATCCTTACGTCACCGTGCCATTGGCGACCGGCATCGGCGTGGCGCGCAATGCGCTGATCGCGCGGGCGGCCTTCTGTCTCGTCGCTATCGGCGGCGGCTACGGCACCCTGTCGGAAATCGCCTTCGCGCTTCAGTTCAAGCGGCCGGTCTTCCTGCTCGATGGGGCGCCGGCGGTCGAAGGCGCGATGCGCTGCGCCGATGCCGAGGAGGCGCTTGCGCAGGTCGCGCGGGTTTTTCTCGCGCTCTGAGGTGAACGGCATATCGCCCGGTTGACGCGGCAGCCGGTGCCGCTCCACCCTCCGGCGCGATGCTTCGTGCCGGGCCTTCTGTTCCCGGCGGGGGCGGATGAGCGGATGGAGATCATGGCTGCAGCTTCCCCGACGGTGGTTTTCGATGTGGGCAACGTGCTGATCCGGTGGGATCCGCGCCTGCTCTACCGGGACCTGATTCCCGATCCGGAGCGGCTCGACTGGTTCATGCAGAATGTCTGCACCGCCGCCTGGAACATCGAGCAGGATCGCGGCCGCTCCTGGGAAGAGGCGGTGGCGTTGCTGGTGGCTGAGCACCCGGAATGGGAGCGCGAGATCAGGGCCTATGACGAGCGCTGGCATGAGACCGTACCCGGCATCATCGAGGACAGCGTCGCGACGCTGAAGGAGCTGAAGGCGCGCGGCGACAAGGTCTACGCCGTCACCAATTTCTCGCGTGAGAAATGGGCGGAGAGCCTGATCCGCTTCCCCTTCCTGCAATCCTTCGACGGGGTCGTGGTCTCGGCGCATGAGCGGCTGATCAAGCCGGACCCGGCGATCTTCCATGTGCTGCTGGAGCGCTACGGCCTCGCTGCCGGTGACTGCATCTTCGTCGACGACAGCGCCAAGAACATCGCCGCCGCCGACGGTGTCGGCATGCGGACGGTGCATTTCGTCGAGCCGATCGATCTGCGCGCAGCGCTGCGGGAGCGCGGATTGGCGCTCTGACCGTCGCGACAAAATTTTCGGGAGGAACGCATGGGCGATGGGCAAGCGAAGGGGCGCGGCATCGCCGGCGGCCTCACCAATTACGGCGACCCGGAGTTCGCCGCCTATCTGCGACGCTCCTTCGCGCGTTCGATGGGCTATTCCGACGAGGCGCTGGCGCGGCCGATCGTCGGCATCGCCAACACCTATAGCGGCTTCAACAACTGCCACCGCCACTTCCCGGAATTGCTGGAGGCGGTAAAGCGCGGCGTGCTGATGGCCGGCGGCTTGCCGCTGGAATTCCCGACGATCTCGCTGGGCGAGGTCTTCCTCAATCCGACCAGCCTCAAATTCCGCAATTTGATGGCGATGGACACCGAGGAGATGATCCGCGCCCAGCCGATCGACGCCGTGGTGCTGATGGGCGGCTGCGATAAGACCGTGCCGGCGCAGCTCATGGCGGCGCTCTCCGCCAATGTGCCGACGGTGCAGCTCGTCGGCGGGCCGATGTCGACCGGGCGCCATCGCGGCGAGCGTCTCGGCGCCTGCACCGATTGCCGCCGCTTCTGGGCGCGCTACCGCGCCAGCGAGATCGACGCCGCCGAGATCGAGGCCGTCGAGGGGCGGCTCGCCACCACCGCGGGCACTTGCGCGGTGATGGGAACGGCGAGCACGATGGCCTGCATCGCCGAGACCCTGGGGCTGGCGCTGCCGCGCTCGGCGGCGATCCCGGCCGTTCATGCCGATCGGCTGCGCTGCGCCGAGGAGAGCGGCCGGCGGGCGGTGGAACTGATCGGCACCCAGACGCTGCGGCCGCGCCAGATCGTCACTGAAAAGGCGATCGAGAATGCCTGGCGGGTGCTGCTGGCGATCTCGGGCTCGACCAACGCCGTCATCCATCTGACCGCCGTCGCGCGGCGCGCCGGGGTCAAGGTCGACCTCGACCGCCTCAACCGACTCTCGGACGAGACGCCGGTGCTGGTCAATCTGAAGCCGGTCGGCGCCAATTACATGGAGGACTTCTTCGCGGCCGGCGGCGTGCCGGCGGTCCTGCGCGAATTGCGCGACCTGCTGCATCTCGATGCGCTGAGCGTCACCGGCAAGACGCTGGGCGAGCTCATCGATGCGCCGCTGGTCGAGGCGCTCGATCGCGGCGTCATCCGGTCGCGAGCGGAGCCGGTCGATCCCGATGGCGGCCTCGTCGCGGTTTTCGGGACACTGGCGCCGCGCGGCGCGATCGTGAAGCGGGCGGCGGCCGAGAAGCGCCTGCTGGAGCATGAAGGTCGCGCCGTCGTCTTCGCCTCGCTGGAGGATCTCGCGGCCCGGATCGACGATCCCGACCTCGATGTCGAGCCCGATGACGTGCTGGTGCTGCAGAATGCCGGGCCGCGCAGCAGCGCGGCGATGCCGGAAGCCGGCTATCTGCCGATTCCGCGCAAGCTCGCGGCGCGCGGCGTCAAGGACATGGTCCGCATCTCGGATGCGCGCATGTCCGGCACCGCCTATGGCGCCATCGTCCTGCATGTCGCGCCGGAAGCGGCTGTCGGCGGGCCGCTCGCGCTGGTGCGCAATGGCGACCGGATCAGGCTCAGCGTTTCCGAGAGGCGGCTCGACCTGCTGGTCGGCGAGGCGGAGCTGACGGTGCGGCGCACGGCACGGCCGCCTGCGGGCGAGGTCGAACGGCGCGGCTACGACAAGCTCTATGACAGCCATGTGCTGCAAGCGGACGAGGGCGTCGATTTCGATTTCTGCTGAGGAGGTCGTCAGAGCCGGATCGTCGCGGCGTCGGGCAGGCCGGTAGTATTGTGGCTCGACATCACGACGATGCGGTCGTCGAGACGCTCGACGAGGCGTGCCAGGATGCGCTGCCCCTGATCGGCGCGCAGATGCTCGGTCGGCTCGTCGAGCAGGATAAGCGGCTTCGTCGAAAGCCAGGCGCGGGCGAGGTTGAGCCGCTGCGCCTCGCCGAGCGAGAGCATGTCCTGCGCGATCCAGCCGTCCAGACCGCCGGCGGCATCGATGCGATCGGCCAACTCGACGGCTTCGAGCGCCTGCCAGAGCTCTTCGTCGGGGAGGGCGGGTGCGAAGAGATTGGCCCGCACCGTGTCCGTGAGGATCGCGGCGTCATGCGGGCAGAACATCGCCATCCTGCGCCGGTCCTCGGCCGATAGCGGGCCGGTCTCGCTCTCCATGCTGTCCTGCCCGATCCAGCCGGCGATCTGCTTGAGCAGGCTGGTCTTGCCGGCACCGCTCGCGCCGGTGAGGATCGTCGGCCGACCGGCCGTCAGCGCGAGCGTGAGCCTGGCGCCGAGCGGGTGCCCGTCCGGGGCGCGGCGCTGCATCGACGTGTGGAGGGCTGTGAGCCCTGCCGGTGACCGTGTCGGAGAGTGCGCCGGTTGCGTCGCTGTGCCGATCCAGCGCTCGATCTCCGCCTTCGCGGCCCGGCGGCGCAAGGCGGCGACGACCATGCGCGAGGGGCCTTGTGCCGTCTCGGCGAGCGCGATCCAGGAAAAGGCGAGGAAGGCCGGGATCAGCAGAGCCTCGCCCCGCGCGCCGGCGAACCAGGCCGCGGCGAAGATGCTGACGCCAGCGACGGGGCCAAGCAGCGAGGCCAGCGCATCGAGGCCGGCCTGAGCGAGCCGCAGGGCGCGCTGGGCTTCCTCGGCTTGCGAGAAGCGGCCGAGCGCATCGGAGCAGCGGCCGGCCCAGGCTTTTTCCGCTTGCAGCGGGACGGCCGAGGTCAGGGCCGCCCCGAATTGCTGCGCGGCCTGGCGCCGCAACAGGCGGGTTTGCGCCCATGAGGTGGCACCGGCTTGCGCGAGCCGATGCGCCATGGTGGCGAGCGCGCAGAGCAACGCGATGATGGGGATGAGAGCCAGCGGCGCGACGAAAGCGGTCGCGATCAAGGCGCCGATCAGGCCGGCGGCGAGGAGAAGGGCCGGGAGATCGGCCCGCAGCCGGGCGAAGTCGAGATCCTCGACATCGTCGAGATAGTCGGCGAGACGCGCCTGATCGGCGAGCTGCCAGCCGGCACCGCGCACGGTCGGGGCCGCGGCCATCGCCTCGAACAATCCGACCCGATGCGTCGTCTGGTCCACCAGCGCCGCGTGGTGGCCGGTGAGGCGCTCGCCATAGCGTGCGGCCGTCCGGCCGACCGCGAAGAGGCGCACCAGGGCTCCGGGGATATGGAAATTGAAGCTGTAGGCGGCGCTTGTGAGCCCCGCAATGGCGACCGAGCCGAGGAACCAGGCCGACAGCCCGCCCAGCAGGACACCGCATAGCAGCGCCGCGGAGGCAAGCATCCCGGCATAGCGCCACAGCTTGCGAGCGGCGGCGCCGCGCGTTGCCGCGTTGTCCCTCATGCCGC
The DNA here is from genome assembly GCF_041360765.1 of Allobosea sp. RCC_152_1. Classification (NCBI taxonomy): domain Bacteria; kingdom Pseudomonadati; phylum Pseudomonadota; class Alphaproteobacteria; order Hyphomicrobiales; family Alloboseaceae; genus Allobosea; species Allobosea sp. RCC_152_1. The sequence continues at coordinate 1,071,343 of NZ_JBFUPU010000002.1, read as the reverse complement.
TTCCTCCAGAGAGGCGGTCGCATCGAGCGCGATGCGCCGATCGGCCAGCGCGATCAGCTCGGGGTCGTGGCTCGCGACGATGACGAGCCGGCTGTTCGCCATGTCGAGCAGGGCGCGGCGCACCGCATCGGCCGTCGCCGGGTCGAGCTTGGCGGTCGGCTCGTCGGCGATGACCGTGCGCTGGCTGACGAGCGCGCGGGCGAGCGCAATCCGCAGCCTCTGGCCGCCGGAGAGATTGGCGCCGCCCTCGCCGATACGGGCCGCAAGGCCGCCGGGCAGCAAGGCGTCGTCGAGCAGGCCGACGCTGGCTGCCGCCGCGCGCAGGCGGGTCGGGCAGGGGGCGTCGAGCCCGTTGCCGATGGCCTCGGCCAAGGTGCCGGTCGCGACGAAGCTGTCGGTCGCGACCCAGACGCAGCCCTGCGGCATTGTCCATGGCGAAGGCGTCGGCCCCGCCTCGATGCCGGCGAGCCGGCGCAGCAAGGTCGATTTACCGACCCCGCTTGGACCGGAGATGACGAGGAGGCCGCTGGGCGGCATCGTCATTTTCGACAATGCCCGTTCGACTGCCGGCAGGGCTGGCGCGGGAGCAGGTTCGGCGTCGAGCAGGTGGTCGAGCGCGGCCGCGGCGGCGAGCCCCTCGGCCTTGGCGTGGTACTGCTCGGAAAAGCGGCGGAAGGGCGCGAAATAGTCCGGTGCGATCATCAGGATGAAGAGGCTCTGCCAGAGTTCGAGACCGGAGAAGCCGGGAATCGTGGCGAGGCCGAGATGGCCGAGGCCGAGGAAGACGGCGAGCATCGCGATCGAGAGCGAGGCGAAGAAGTCGATCAGCCCGGCATTGATGAAGGCGATGCGCAGCACGCCCATGGTCTTGGCCGTATAGGCGTCGAGGCGGATGGCGAGCTTGGCCTCCTCCCCTGCCAGCGCATCGTTGGCGAGGATGGTCGGGAGCGTGCGGATGCGGTCGGCGAACTGGCCGGCGAGATGGCTGAAGGCCTTCTCCTGGGCGTCGGCGCGGCTGCGGATGGTTTCGCCGACCAGCGCGAAGAACAGGATCATCACCGGCGTCAGGACGAGAACGAGCAAGGCCGCCTGCCAGGAGACGACGGCGAGCGCGACCGCCGCCATGAGCGGACCGATCGCCATCATCAGGCTGGCGGCGCGGTGACCGATGACGAGGCTCGCCACCGCCTCGGGATGGCGCTGGAGGCCGACCGTGACGCTGCCGGCCGCGAGCGCGCGCACCCGGTCTGCCGGCATGGCTTGCAGCCTTCCGATGGCGTCGTTGCGCAGTGCCGTCGAAACCTCCGTCTCGGCCCGTGCCTGCGCGCGATCGGCCATCAGCCCGGCGACAGCAGCGCCCGGCACGGAGATCGCCAGCGCGATCAGGAGCGAGCCCTCGAATGGCTGCTCCATGATCAGCCTGCCGAAGAGCACGGCCATCGACGCCGCGGCGGCGAGGCGCAGCGCGGTGCGGGCGAGCTGCCAGCCGAGCAGGCGGCCGAGCCCTGCGCTGCCGAGACGCCGCGCCCGGGCGAGCGCCGCGAAGGCGTCATGGCTTCCGCCGCGACGGTCAGGCCGGTCTTCCGCTGTGACGGGCTGCTCCATGTCCCTTCTCTCGCATGACGCGGCGCATGCTCGCTTGATCCAGATCAAGAGGCTCGACGGCGAGCGCGGCTACAAGAGAGCGTCCCGAAAGGATGATGCCATGGTCGATCCGCTCCTCGTCGATTTATCCCGCCTGCAGTTCGCGCTGACGGCCCTCTATCATTTCCTCTTCGTGCCGCTGACGCTCGGCCTCTCCATCCTGATCGCGATGATGGAGACGGTCTATGTCATGACCCGCCGGCCGATCTGGCGCGACATGACGAAGTTCTGGGGCGTGCTGTTCGGCATCAACTTCGCGCTCGGCGTCGCGACCGGCATCACCATGGAATTCCAGTTCGGGATGAACTGGGCCTATTACTCGCATTATGTCGGCGACGTGTTCGGGGCGCCGCTGGCGATCGAAGGGCTGATGGCCTTCTTCCTCGAGGCGACCTTCGTCGGCCTGTTCTTCTTCGGCTGGGACAGGCTCTCGCCGCGCGCCCATCTGATCGTGACCTGGCTGATGGCGCTGGGCACGAACTTCTCGGCGCTGTGGATCCTCATCGCCAATGGCTGGATGCAGAACCCGGTCGGCGCCGCCTTCAACCCCGACACGATGCGCATGGAAGTCACCGACTTCATGGCGGTGATCTTCAACCCCGTCGCGCAGGCGAAGTTCGTGCACACCGTCTCGGCCGGCTATGTCTGCGCCGCCACCTTCGTGCTCGGCGTCTCCGGCTGGTACATGCTGCGTGGTCGGCATGTGCAGCTCGCCAAGCGCTCCTTCGTCATCGCCTCGGCCTTCGGCCTCGCCTCGGCGCTCTCGGTCATCGTGCTCGGCGACGAGAGCGGCTATGCGCTTACCGACAACCAGAAGATGAAGCTCGCCGCGATCGAGGCGATGTGGGAGACCGAGCCGGCGCCGGCCTCCTTCACCGCCATCGGCATCCCCAGCCTTACCGATCGCAAGACCCATTTCGCCATCCATATCCCCTGGGTGATGGGGCTTATCGGCACGCGCTCGGTCGACACGCCGATCCCCGGCATCAACGAGCTGGTGCAGCGGGCCGAGGCGCGCATTCGCGACGGGCTCGTCGCCTATGACGCGCTGGAGAAGATGAAGGCGGACCGCAATGACGGCGTCGCCCGCGCGGCCTTCAAGGCCTCCTCGCATGATCTCGGCTACGCGCTGCTGTTGAAGCAGTTCGTCGCGGATCCACGGCAGGCGACCGAGCAGCACATCAAGGACGCCGCCTGGTCGACCGTGCCGGGCGTGCCCTGGCTGTTCTTCGGTTTCCGCCTGATGGTGCTGTGCGCCTTCATCCTGCTCGGCGTCTTCGCGGTCTCGCTCTGGCACACCATCCGCGAGTCGGAAGCGCCGCGCTGGCTGTTCCGCATGGCGCTGCTGGCGATGCCGCTGCCCTGGATCGCGATCGAGGTCGGCTGGTTCGTCGCCGAGTTCGGACGCCAACCCTGGATCATCGAGGGCGTGCTGCCGACCTTCCTCGCGACCTCCGAGCTCGGCGTCTACAACCTGCTGCTCACGATCGCCGGCTTCACCCTGCTCTACGGCACGCTCGCCGTCATCGAGGTCAAGCTGATGCTCGCCGCCATCCGCAAAGGGCCCGATGTCGCCGATATGGTCGAGGGGCTGCGGCCGAGGCGACCGGGGCAGCCGGGGCCGCACGCCGTCGCGCCCTATCCCGCCGAGTGACCGGACGCCAAGCCAAGGATCACGATGATGATCGACTTTCTCTTCTCCTATGAAACGCTGCGGCTGGTCTGGTGGGTGCTGCTCGGCGTCCTGCTGATCGGGTTCGCCGTGATGGACGGCTTCGACATGGGCGTGGGCACGCTCCTGCCCTTCGTCGCGAAGGAAGACATCGAGCGGCGGGTGGCGATCAACACGATCGGCCCGGTCTGGGAGGGCAACCAAGTCTGGTTCATCCTGGGCGGCGGCGCGATCTTCGCGGCCTGGCCGGCGCTCTACGCGATGAGCTTCTCGGGCTTCTACCTCGCGATGTTCCTGGTGCTGTGCGCGCTTATCCTCAGGCCCGTCGGCTTCAAATACCGCTCCAAGAAGCCCGATCCGGCCTGGCGCGAGCGTTGGGACTGGGCGCTGTTCATCGGCGGCGCGGTTCCCTCGCTGATCTTCGGCGTCGCGGTCGGCAACACGCTGCAGGGCGTGCCCTTCCATTTCACGCCGGATCTGCGACCGATCTACGAGGGCAATCTCTTCGGCCTGCTCAATCCGCTCGCCTTGTATTGCGGGCTGGTCTCGCTGGCGATGCTGACGATGCATGGCGCGGCGTGGCTGACCTTCAAGGCCGACGGGGCCGTCGCCGGCCGGGCCCGCGATTTCGGCACGATGGCGGCGTTCCTGACGGCCCTGCTGTTCGCGGGCGGCGGGGTGCTGGTCTGGCTCGGGCTGCTCGGCGGCTATCGCGTGACCACGCCGATCGTCTGGGACGGGCCGTCGAATCCGCTGCTCAAGACCGTCGTCGCCGATCCCGCCGCCTGGCTTGCGAATTTCCGGGCGCATCCCGCGCTCTGGGCGGTGCCGGCGCTCGGCGTCGCGGCGCCGCTGCTGGCGGCGATCGGCTTCCGGGCGCGGTGGGAGGGGCTGACCTTCCTCGCCTCCAAGCTCGGTGTCGCCATGATCGTGGCGACGGTCGGCGTCGCGATGTTCCCGATCCTGCTGCCCTCGAGCAGCAATCCCGGCCATTCGCTCGCGGTGTTCGATGCCTCGTCGAGCCGCGCCACGCTGCGCAACATGCTGCTGGCGACGGTGATTTTCATGCCGCTGATCCTGGCCTACACCGCCTGGGTCTACAGCGTATTGTGGGGCAAGGTCACCGAGAAGAGCGTCGAGGACGCCGGCCATTCGGCCTATTGATCCGGACAGGAGTGAACGCGCCATGTGGTATTTCGCCTGGATTCTCGGCCTCGGCCTCGCCGCCTCCGTCGGCATCCTGAACGCGCTGTGGTACGAACTGCGCACCGTGCGTGAGGAGCCGGCGAAGGCAACCGTGCCGCTGCCGACGCCCTGACCGGCGGGCCGGCCATGGCGCGGCATGCAGCCAGCGGCGGCGGACAGAGCGGGGCCGGCTTCGTCCCGCATATCGACATGGCGCGCGGCCATGCGCGGATGCTGGAAATCTGCGATGCGCTGGAGCAGCTCGCCGACGACCTGCCCTCCCATGTCGACCGGCTGCGCTGCCTGATGCTGGGGAACAGTCTGGTGCCGCTCATCGACGCCTGCCACCGCTTCGAGGAGCGCTCGGTCTTTCCGGCTTTCGCGACGTCGCGGCGCAGCGCCGGGATCGTGAACCGGCTTAGGGCCGAGCATGTGCAGGATCGCTGTGCCGCCGAGGATCTCAGCGAAGCGCTGCTGGCCTATGGCAATGGCCGGCCGATCGCGAATCCGGAGGCCTTCGGCTACATGCTGCGGGCGCTGTTCGATTCGATGCGCCGGCACATCGCCTTCGAGCAGGACTGCATCCTGTCGGCGCTGCCCGGGCCGGATGGGCGCTGAGGCGCGCGACCGTCCGGTCAATCCCCCGAAGAGGCGGCGAGCTTGCGGATGTCGTCGAGGATGACGTGGCGGTTGTGCTCGATGCTGATCGCGCCCTCGGTGCGCAGGCGCGTGAATTGTCGGCTGACGGTCTCGATGGTCAGCCCGAGGAAATCGGCGATCTCGGCCCGCGACAGCGGCAGGTCGAAGGCGACGGCGCGCTGCCCCGGCTGCATCGTCGGGTCGATATTGCGCGCGATCATCAGCAGGAAGCTCGCGACCTTCTCCGCGGCGGTCTTGCGGCCGAGCGTCACCATCCAGTCCCGCGCCTGATCGAGCTCCTTCAGGGTCTGCTGCAGCAGGCGATGCTCCAGATCGGGCTGCGCCACCATCATCCGCTCGACGGCCGCGCGCGGGAAGGAGCAGAGCTCGACATCGGTCGCGGCCTCGGCGGTGAGCGTGCTCTCGGTCCGGAAGGGCCTGCCGACGAAATCCGGCGCGAATTGCAGGCCGACGATCTGCTGCCGGCCGTCGGAGAGCATCTTCGTCAGCTTCACCACGCCGGACAGGACGTTCGCGTAGCTCTCGACGTTCTCGGCCTCGCCGATCAGCTCGGCACCCTGCTCGGCTCTTCGCTTCGAGGAGGATTTCGCCAGCTGGGTGAGCTGCTCGGCCGTCAGCGAGCCGCAGATGCCGCGGTGGCGCGCCTCGCAGGAGGCGCAAAGGACCGGAAAGCCGGTTGTATGAATGTCTTCGCGCACGGTGAAGTACCTTATCCCGATCCGCGCTGCGCGGCCAACTCGGCAGGCCGTCCACGATGCCGCAGGATGAGACCCATCGTTATGACACCGGGGAAAACTCTCTCGATCCGCCGCGCACGGCACGGGTTTCCTGGCGCGGGGCCGGGCCGCTATGCTCAACCATCGGCCTCAGGATCAATTTCAGGATCATCCCGGACGTGACGATGCCCCGCCCTGTTCCGCTGAACGGTCGAATCAAGCTGCGCCATCTGGTGTGCTTCCTGGAGGTGGCCCGGCTGAAGAGCGTGGTGAAGGCGGCCGCTCTGCTTGGATTGAGCCAGCCGGCCATCTCCAAGACGGTTCAGGAGCTGGAGGACGCGCTCGGGGTTTCGCTGTTCGAGCAGAACCGCCGGCCGATGATGCTGACCGGGCCGGGGGAGGTCTTCCTGCGCTATGCCGGATCGAGCGTGACGGCGCTCAGGCAAGGCATCAGCATGGTCGGGCGCGACGGCGCCAATACGGATATCGCCTTCTCCGTCGGGGCGCTGCCGACGGTTTCGGCGCATATGCTGCCGCGCGCGCTCGCGCAGGTCATGGAGCGCCATGGCGCGATGCGCCCGCGTGTCGTGACCGGGCCGAACGACGTGCTGATGTCCCAGCTCAGGCTAGGCGATCTCGATCTCGTCATCGGCCGCATGGCGGACCCGGAGACGATGCGGGGCTTCGCCTTCGAGCATCTCTATTCCGAGCGGATCGCACTGGTGGTCGGTCCGCACCACCCGCTGCTGGCATCCTCGCCTTTCGACATCGCCGAGGTCGCCCGCCATCAATGGCTGCTGCCGCCGCCCGGCTCGGTGATCAGTTCCACGGTGGAGCGCTATCTCGTCGCCCATGCGCTGGAGCCGGCCGCCGGGGTGATCGAGACGGTCTCGGACGCCTTCGCGCGCAATTATCTGCGCCTGACCGACGGAATCTGGTTCATCTCGGAAGGCGTCGTCGCGGAGGATGTCAGGACGGGCTGGCTGTCCGTGCTGCCGGCCGATACGGGCGATACCTTCGGCCCGGTCGGCCTGACGACGCGGACCGATACGGCATTGCCGCTGCCGGCGCAGCTTCTGGCCGCGGCGCTGCGGGAGCTCGTGGCGCAGCGGGCCATGGACACGGCCCCGCACGGTTGAGTGCGACCACAAGCGGGGTTGCCCTCGCCGGCCCGGACCCTATATCGGCGCGGTGACCATGCCCGATAGCCTCATGTCCGATACGCCGATCCAGAGCCGCTCCTTCCGTTTTCCCGGAGTGCTGAACTCCAGCGAACTGCTCGTCGCCGAAGCGGTCCATGCCCGCGCCTGGGCGTCGCTCGACCATGACGGACGGCTGGATCCGGAGCTGGAAACCGATGCCAAGGCCCGTCTCGGGCGGATCGTGCTGCGCCTCATCGGCGCGCCGCCTGCTTCCGTCACGGACCTCGCCACCGCGGCCGTCGAGGAATTCAAGGCGACCCGCCCGACCGGCCCCGAAGCGTAGAGCCGGCCGAGCCGAATCGACTCAGTGAGCGGCCATGTCGAGCGGCGGCTCGACATCATCCGTGATCGGATTGGCGAAGGGATTGCCCGCGCGGAAGCTGGCGAACTCATCCTTCGCGGCCTTGAGCAGGGCCGGATCGTTCAGCACGTCCTGGGCGACGCCGGCCATGGCCTTGGCCGCGAGGGCAAGGCCCTTATGCGCCGCCGGCGCCAGGCCTTGCGCGACAAGCTGCCAGGAATGGCCGGGCGTGCCGACCGCATAGCAGGCGGTGCGGCACTGGACGGTGGGGACGACCCAGCTCACCGTGCCGACATCGGTGGAGCCGACGAAGGAATCGCTGCCGGAGCCGAGCGGGTAGATCTCGTCGCTCAGCGATTCGCCCGCCTTCGGCTTCAAGCCGAAGCGGGCATAGGAGGAGGCGATATCCTCGCCATTGAGGGTCTTCTGGAACTTTGCCGCGAAAGCCTGATCGGCCGCGTCGAAGCCGGGCCCGCCCAGCGCCTGCAGATTGGCATGCATCGCTTCCTCGAGCGGGCGGTTGCCGACGAGATTGGCGTCGCCCGAAAGCTGCTTGGCTGCGACCTGCGTCTCCGTCATCAGCGCGGCGCCCTCGGCGATCTTCTTCACGCGGGCGACGAGGCTCCACATCTCCGACAGGTTGGCGGCCCGGATGAGCTGGCGTGTCGTCGCCGTCGCCTGCACCACGTTCGGCGCGATGCCGCCGGCGTTGATGATGGCGTAGTGCACGCGGGCCGTCGATGGCATGTGCTCGCGCATGTAGTTGACGCCGATATGCATCAATTCGACCGCATCGAGCGCCGAGCGGCCGAGATGGGGCGCGGCGGCGGCGTGCGAGGCCCGTCCGGTGAAGGTGAACTCGACCTCGACGCAGGCCAGCGAGAACGGCCGGTTGACCCCGGTGAAGGAGGCCGGGTGCCAGCACAGGGCGATGTCGACATCGTCGAAGGCGCCGGCGCGGACCATGAAGCCCTTGGCGGAGCCGCCTTCCTCGGCGGGGCAGCCATAATAGCGCACCCGGCCCTTGAACCCGTTGGCCGCGAGATAGTCCTTGACCGCGGCGGCCGCGAGCAGCGAGGCGGAACCCAGCATGTTGTGGCCGCAGCCATGGCCATTGCCGCCCTTCTGAACCGGCGTCTCGCTCGCGATGCCGGCCTCCTGGCTCAGGCCCGGCAGGGCATCGTACTCGCCCATGATCGCGATGACCGGGCCGTCCTCTCCCGCTTCGCCGATCAGCGCGGTCGGGATGCCGGCGACATTCTCGGTAATGCGGAAGCCTTCGCGCTCCAGCATGGCGCGGTGCTCGGCGGCGGAACGGACCTCCTGATAATTGAGCTCGGGCATGTGCCAGATGCGGTCGGACAACGCGAAATAGCCCGGCGCCTTGTCGTCCACGCGCTGCCAGACTTCCTTGCTGTTGCTCATCGGAGTTCCTGTTCCCGGATGTAAGTCATCTTTGATATTGGCGCCAATTTCTCGCATAAGGGTCATGGCGCGACAAGCCGAGCCGGATGCGGGGCGGCCGATCGAACGGTGCATGGGGCGACGATGTCTGAGAGCGAGCTGAGCGGTGGGGCCGTTCGCGGCAAGAATCGCGGCAAGAGCGCGAAGGCGCGTGCGGAGCGTCACGAAGCCCTGGCGAATCTCCTCGCGGCGGAGATCCAGTCCGGTGCGCTTTCCCCCGGCCAATGGCTCAAGCAGATCGACATCGAGGAACGCCATGGAGCCAAGCGCATGGATGTCCGCCGGGCGCTCGACCGGCTGGTGCAGAAGCGGCTGGTCGTGCATCTGCCCAATCGCGGCTACCACGTCTTCAAGCCGGATGGGCGGCTGGCGCAGGAGATCCGGGCCGTGCGGGTCATCCTGGAAACCAGCGCGGTTGACGGCATCGTGGCGCGGGCGCGGGAAGAGGATATCGCGCAGGCGATGCGGCTGGCGCGGCACTTCGAGGCGCTGCTGCTGAACGGCACGGCCATCGACCTGCACGATGCGAACATCGCCTTCCACGAGCATCTGCTCGGGCTGTGCGGCAATCTCGAACTGGCGGCGCTGGTGAAGGAGCTGCGCGGGCGCATCTCCTCGGCCGTGGCCGGGCAATGGCAGAAGCGCAGCCGCATCGAGCAGTCGAACCGCGAACATCTGGCGATGGTCGAGGCGCTGGCCGCGCGCGACACGGAGGCGCTGCGGCGGCTGGTGGGGGAGCATATCCAGCAGAGCGCGGAATAGGCGCGGGATTCCGCCGATGGCTCATCGGTCCGATTTCGAACGCAAGCGTCATTCTCTTCGGCCGCCGCTGGCATCTGGAGATTGAAGTTTAGATTTGATCGAATTCAGTTTCCTTGCCGAAAAGACACATGGCGAGATCTTGTTGGGGGCGTGGTGCATCGGGTTTTGACGCTGCCCGGGTGCCTTGCTACCTGTCGTTCCAGGCCCTCTTGCTGAACTGAGCCGTCATGAATCTTTCTTGCCGCCTGACCTTGGTTTCCTCCGCAGCGCTTCTGATCTCGGCGCTTTGGTTCGGCATCGGGCCGCTGCAAGCGCAGGAAGAGCCCTCTGCCGCGCCTGCGGCGCCTACGGTCCCGCGCCAGGCTCCCAGGCCAGCCGCGCCGGCACGGCCGGTGGCCAAGCCCGCCACTCCGGCTCCTTCCGCGCAAGGGGCGCCAGCCGTCACGCAGCCCGCGACGCAGGCCGCGACGCTGCCCAACGGCGCCAGCGCCATCAACGAGACCTATGGCGACTGGACGGTCGATTGCCGCATCCTCAACGGCCAGCGGCTCTGCGTGCTCAGCCAGTCGCAAGGCAACAGCCAGACAGGCCAGCGCGTCTTCGCCATCGAATTGCGCACGCCGCGCGAGGGCCGGGCGGAAGGCACGATCCTGATGCCGTTCGGCATGAAGCTCGACAATGGCGCGGTGCTGCGGCTCGACGACAAGAATCTGGGTCAGGGCCTGCGCTTCTCGACCTGTCTGGCGCAGGGCTGCCTCCTGCCGATCTCCTTCCCGACGGTCGCGACCGATGCGATGAAGACGGGCAAGACGCTGACGGTGGCGGCGCTCAACCTCTCCACCAGCGAGCCGGCTTCCTTCAATGTGTCGCTCAACGGCTTTGCCGCGGCGCTCGACCGCATCGCCCAGATCGATCGATAGCCGGCATTCGGCTCACAGGAGCAGATTGGCAGCTTCCGGCTTTCATGCCGCCTCGATTGGCGGAATCCGCCAAGTCGGGCGGGCCTGTCGCTGAAAATTGGTTCGCTTAGCCAGAGGCTTCGATGCATGATCGGAGTTCTGGGGAGTTCGAGCCAATCATGACGACCGATCCGCGCCTGCCGTTTCTCGCCGAGCTGGAGAGGAAGATCCTCTGGCTGGCCTCATGGACGATCCACAACGCCAATCATCTGCGCGACAACGGCGACGGCATGAAGGTCGGTGGGCATCAGGCCTCCTCGGCTTCGCTCGCCACGATCATGACCGCGCTCTACATGGCGGCGCTACGCCCGCAGGACCGGGTCGCGGTGAAGCCGCATGCCTCGCCGATCTTCCACGCCATCAACTATCTGATGGGGCTTCAGACGCGCGAGAAGCTGGAGAATTTCCGCGGCTACAAAGGCGCGCAGAGCTATCCGTCCCGCACCAAGGACATCGACGACGTCGATTTCTCGACCGGATCGGTCGGCCTCGGCGTCGCGCAGACGCTGTTCTCCTCGCTGACGCAGGATTACGTGAAGGCGCATGGCTGGGCGAAGGATCGCCCCGAAGGCCGCATGGTCTCGCTGATCGGCGATGCCGAGCTCGACGAGGGCAACATCTTCGAGGCCCTGATGGAGGGCTGGAAGCACGGGTTGCGCAACACCTGGTGGATCATCGACTACAACCGCCAGTCGCTCGACGCCGTCATCCGCGAGGGGCTCTACGACCGCTTCGAGACGATGTTCCGCAATTTCGGCTGGGACGTTGTCACGCTGAAATACGGCTCGCTGCAGCAGGCGGCCTTCAAGGAGAAGGGCGGCGAGCGGCTGAAGGCCTGGATCGATTCCTGCCCGAACCAGCTCTATTCAGCCCTGACCTTCCAGGGCGGTGCGGCCTGGCGCAAGCGGCTGATGGACGATCTCGGCGATCAGGGGCCGGTGACGAAGCTGATCGAGAAGCGTTCCGACGCGGAGCTCTCGAAGCTGATGTGCAATCTCGGCGGCCATGATCTGCCGTCGCTGTTGGAAGCCTTCGAGAGCATCGACCATGACAGGCCGGTCTGCTTCCTCGCCTATACGGTGAAAGGCTTTGGCCTGCCGCTCGCTGGCCACAAGGACAATCATGCCGGGCTGATGACCAAGGAGCAGCTCGACGGCTTCCGCAAGGCCAACGATATCCGCCCCGGCCATGAATGGGATTTGTTCGAGGGGCTCGACCTGCCCGAGAGCGAGATCCGGGCGTTCCTCGACAAGGTGCCGTTCTTCTCGCAGGGGCGGCGGCGCTTCTCGGCCGCGAAACTGCCGGTTCCGGAGAAGCTGGAGGCCGGCATCCAGGCCACGATGTCCACCCAGATGGGCTTCGGCAAGGTGCTCGACGATCTCGCCAAGACGGGTGGCCCGCTTGCCGACCGCATCGTGACGACGGCGCCGGACGTCACCGTCTCGACCAATCTCGGCCCCTGGGTGAACCGGCGCGGGCTCTTCGCCAAGGCCTCGATGGCGGACACCTTCAAGGACGAGCGCATTCCCTCGATGCAGAAATGGGAATTCTCGCAGAGCGGCCAGCATATCGAGCTGGGCATCGCCGAGATGAACCTGTTCATCAACCTGTCGGCGCTCGGCCTGTCGCATTCGATCTTCGGCGAGCGATTGATCCCGATCGGCACGCTCTACGATCCCTTCATCTCGCGCGGGCTCGATGCGCTGAACTATGCCTGCTACCAGGATGCGCGCTTCATGGTGGTGGCGACGCCGTCGGGCGTGACGCTGGCGCCGGAAGGCGGGGCGCATCAATCGATCGCGACGCCATTGATCGGCATGAGCCAGGACGGGCTCTGCGCCTTCGAGCCCGCCTTCGTCGACGAACTCGCGGTGATGATGCGCTGGTCCTTCGACTACATGCAGCGCGATGGCGAGGGCGATCCGGACGAGAGCACCTGGTTGCGCGACGAGACCGGCGGCTCGGTCTATCTCAGGCTCTCGACCCGACAGGTCGAGCAGCCGAGCCGGACGATGACGCCGGAGCTGGAGCGCGAGATCATCGACGGCGCCTACTGGCTGCGTAAGCCCGGTCCGAACGCCTCGGTCGTCATCGCCTATACCGGTGCGGTGGCACCCGAGGCGATTGAGGCGGTGGGGCTGCTCAGCGAGGACCGGCGCGATGTCGGCCTGCTCGCCATCACCTCGGCCGATCGGCTCAATGCCGGCTGGCAGGCGGCGGAGCGGGCGCGCCAGCGCGGCAACCACGCGGCGACAAGCCATATCGAGCGGCTGCTCGGAGAGCTGTCGCGGGATTGCGGCATCGTCTCGGTGCTGGACGGGCATCCGGCGACTTTGGCCTGGCTCGGCAGCGTGCATGGCCATCGGCAAAAGGCGCTCGGCGTCGAGCATTTCGGCCAGACCGGCACGGTCGCCGATCTCTACCGGCATTTCGGCATCGACGCGAACGCGATCGTGCACGCGGCGAATGCGGCCGCGCCGGGGCGGCCGGTGCGCTATCTCAAGGCGCTGCCCTGACAGGAATGCGTCATGGTCGGGCTTGGCCCGACCATCTCGGAAACCAGAAGACACTGGTCAGGTGATGTTCGGGTCAAGCCCGAGCATCACGACGATTGGTCCGCTCAGAAGCGGGGCGTCTCGATCGTATTGGCGAAGGGATTTGCGCCGGAGCCGACACGGCCGGGCAGGGTGCTCTCGCCATAGAGCGAGCCGGTGTTCACATAGACCGGCGCCGCCGCGAAGTGCTGGCTGGCATAGTTGTTCATCGAGCCGACCGGCACGACGTTCCCGGCGTCGAAATAGCTGCGCTTCTGGACGATGATGCGCAGCGGCTCGCGGCGGCTCTGGGCCTCGGCGATGCCCGCCATGACGGTCGACGCCGCCAGTGCGATGGTGAGGGCAGTGGCAACGCGCTTGAACGACATCATGACGGCGATCTCCGGGAGTGGCGCTACCCACCCGATGTAAGCATGCTGAACACGAAGCAAAGCCTAGCGCCTGCCTGTTAACAATATTGTTAGCATGGCGGCCGCTGCGCGGATTCAACGCTTCCGGCGCGTGGCCTTTGGGCGGACCGGTCGCGCGGGCGGCGTGGCTTTCGCCGGTTCGGCCGTCGCCGTCTTCACGCGCAGGGCCGGCACGGAGCCGTCGGTGTCGAGCCAGGACGCCTTGCGGCCCGCCGTGGCGAGGAAAGGCGTTGCGCAGGCCGCGTCGCGCTTGAGCTCGCTTTTCGTGAAAGACTGGCGCAGTTCCTCGTTGCCTGCGGCATTGGCGAGGTCGAGGCGGTCGATCAGGCAGGTGAGCTGACGCCGGTCAGCCGGCTTGCCGCCAGCGCACCACCAGCCGCTCATCGCGAAGCCTGTTTCGGCGCCGGTGGAACGGAAGGCGAGGCAATTACGGCTGGTATTGCCGTCGTCGAGGAGGACGTCGGCCGTTTCGAGCGGGCCGAAGCGTGTCGGGATCGCAGCCGGCGCGCTGCTGCGCCCGACCGAGAGGGAACGCAGCGCGGCCTCGCGGACGAGATCGATCGTGAAGGGTCGCGTGCTGGCCATGTCGAGCGGCCCGGTGCGCAGGCGCAGGACGAGATGCGGCCCGGCTTCCGCGAAGGCGGCGAAGGTCATGACATCCTCGCGGCGCCCATCCTCCGTGCGCTGGGCCTCATAGGCCGGCGTCGCACGCCCGAGCTCAGGGGAGCTGAGGTGGAACATCGCGATCGGCCGCGGAATCGCCATCCAGTTCGCGGGGCCGGGGCGGTCGGAACGGGTCGCGGCCGGGCGCGACAGCTCAGAAGGCGTCCGATCGATCGTGAGGCTGGCAAGTTGGGGCTGGTCCTCATCCTTGGCCGACAGGCCGGTGATGAGCGCGGCTGTCAGGCCGAGGCCGGCCAGCGCGGCAGCACTGCGCCAGAGCAGGGCGCCGGCGAAGCCGAGGCCGCGGCGTGGCGCGAGGCGGCGCATGCCTTGCCAGAAGGCACGAGCGAAGCGCTCGCCGTGATCGGCGGCGCTGATCAGACCGGGAACGAGATCGAGACTCTTGAGACGTGCCGCGAGCATGTGAGCCCAATCGCGCGCCGTCGCGAGACCGGGCCGCATCCGCGCGAGCCCCTCCCGGACCGCCTTTTCCGCCATGCTTGAAACCAGACGCAACCCGTCACTCCCGCGCGGCATCGCCGCCCCTGCACCATCCCAGCCCGTGCCGAGCTTGCCCGTGGGGAGTCGCCCGGCGGTTACCGAGCGGGCGGAATCGACCGGCAGCGTGAACAGGCGGTCAAGAAGCAGGGTTAACGGGCGGGCGGCCGAACCGGGCAGGAGTGGGAGGGAGATTGACTTTTCGACGCAACGGGTGTTCTCACGGGTCTCGGCGCATCCTCGCGCCGCCTGCGAAGTTTGCAGCCCTTTGGGATTGGTTCCGTGACTGTCGGCCTGACGACGAAACACACGACCAAAACGACGACCGGGAAAGCCGGTACGTCGCGCTGACGCTTCGCCTCGGTTCCGGGTCCATCTCCCCCCGGCGGGGGCAGATCGCCGAACCAGCCCGAAGACCGGGCGGGTCGGCTCCCAAAGGGAGATCCGAACCGATCTATCCGCAAAGGATCATATCAATGAGCTTCAAGGTCGCAGTGGTCGGGGCTACCGGCAATGTGGGCCGCGAGATGCTGGACATCCTGGCCGAGCGCGCTTTTCCCGTCGGCGAGGTGGTGGCGCTGGCCTCATCCCGCTCCATCGGCACCGAGGTCTCCTTCGGCGACAAGACGCTGAAGTGCCGGGCGCTGGAGCATTACGACTTCTCCGACACGGATATCTGCCTGATGTCGGCCGGCGGCGACGTTTCCAAGGAATGGTCGCCGAAGATCGGTGCGCAGGGCGCGGTGGTGATCGACAACTCCTCCGCCTGGCGCATGCATCCGGATGTGCCGCTGATCGTGCCGGAAGTGAACGCCGCCGCAGCAGCCGGCTTCACCAAGATGAACATCATCGCGAACCCGAACTGCTCGACCGCGCAACTCGTCGTGGCGCTGAAGCCGCTGCATGACAAGTTCGGCGTCAAGCGCGTGGTCGTCTCGACCTACCAGTCGGTGTCCGGGGCCGGCAAGGAGGGCATGGACGAGCTCTTCAACCAGACCCGCGCGGTGTTCTCGGCCGGCGAGGTCCTCACCAAGAAGTTCCCCAAGCGCATCTCCTTCAACCTCATCCCGCAGATCGACGTCTTCATGGAGGACGGCTTCACCAAGGAAGAGTGGAAGATGATGGTCGAGACCAAGAAGATCCTCGACCCGAAGATCAAGCTGACCGCGACCTGCGTGCGCGTGCCGGTCTTCATCGGCCATTCCGAGAGCGTCAACATCGAATGCGAGAAGCCGGTCACCGTCGACGAGGCGCGCGAGGTGCTGCGCACGGCGCCGGGCATCCTCGTCATCGACAAGCACGAGCCCGGCGGCTACATCACCCCGCATGAGGCGGCCGGCGAGGATGCGACCTATATCTCGCGCATCCGCGAGGATGCGACCGTCGAGAACGGCCTCGCCTTCTGGTGCGTCTCCGACAATCTGCGCAAGGGCGCGGCGCTGAACGCGATCCAGATCGCCGAGGTGCTGGTCAACCGCAAGCTGATCCAGCCGCGCAAGCAGGCGGCCTGACCGGCGCGGCCGCGTTCTTCGGGTGGTTTCCAAGGCGGGCTTCGGCCCGCCTTTTTGCTGCCAATCGTCATTCCGGGCGACCGAAGGGAGACCCGGAATCCATCGTAGAGCACGGAACTTTACGATGGATTCCGGATCGGTGCCGCTTCGCGGCTTGTCCGGAATGACGGTGATGTCGCTGCCGATCGAGGACCGGCGTCTGAAACCGACACTGCATAAGGCGCCTGTGATCTTTGCGCAGCGACGCGGCTCTCAAATCGATTAGACTATGGTTCCCCTCGCGATTTTCCGCCCTGTGCCCAGCCCCATTCCGCCCGGACCTGCTTCCGAAACCGCGCATCCGACCTCAGCCGGATCGCTGCGGCACGACAATGCCCTGCTCGGCATCGGCATCATGCTGCTGGCGACGGTCTTCCTGTCGGCCGGCGATGCGGCCTCGAAATATCTCGCGGCGAGCGTGCCGGCGCTGCATATCGTCTGGCTGCGTTACGCCACCTCGGCGCTCATCTTGCTCGCGATCATCGGCTTCCAGCGCGGCAAGATCTCGTTGCGGACGCGCCGGCCGGGCCTGCAATTGCTGCGCGGGATCGGGCTGATCGGCTCGTCGATCTTCTTCGTCTCGTCCCTGAAATACCTCAAGATCGCCGATGCGACGGCAACCAGCTTCGTCGCGCCGCTCTTCGTCACCGCCCTATCGATCCCGCTGCTCGGCGAAAGCGTCGGCTGGCGGCGCTGGCTCGCCACGATCGTCGGGTTGATCGGCGTGCTGATCGTGGTCAGGCCGGGCGGCAGCGGCTTCCAGCTCGCCTCGCTGCTGCCGGTGGTCTCGTCGCTGAGCTGGGCGTTTGCCCTCATCGTGACGAGGATGATGAGCGGAACCGAGAATCCGATCGCGACGATCACCTATTCGACCGTGTTCGGTGCGATCGTCTCGAGCCTGCTGCTCCCGGTGCACTGGGTCGAGCCGAATTGGACGATCGCGCTGGTCGGCCTCTTTATCGGCGCCGTCTCGACGGCGGGGCACTGGCTGGTGATCGTCGCCTTCCGCTATGCGGCGGCCTCGCTGCTCGCACCCTTCTCCTATATCCAGCTCTTCTGGGCCGCGCTCTTCGGCTTCCTGTTGTTCGCGGCGTTGCCGGACCTGTGGACCTGGGTTGGGGCTGCTGTCATCGCGGGCTCGGGCCTCTACACCGCCCATCGCGAGCGGATTCGGGCGCGGCAGGTCACGGCTGGTAACCAAGGCTCGCGATAGGGCGGCCGCTCCGCCTTTGGAGGAATGGCATTGCGGCCGAGTTGCTGTAGGGTGACGTTACGCCAACCGGCGCCCTTTTTTGCCAGGATCCCCCTATGCCGATGCATCTCGCACGCGCGGTTCTCGCCGCGAGCCTCCTCCTGCTGCCGGGGCTTGCGAGCGCCAAGACCTATTCGATCCCCGATCCCAATCCCGTCGCGGTCATCACGATGCCGGACGATTGGGAATCCACAGAGATCGACAAGGGTGTCGAATCGACGTCCGACGACGAGGCGGTCTACGTCTCGGTCGAGGTGACGGAGCTGAAGGACGCCGCACAGGCCATCGCCGAAGCGGTCACCTGGCTGAAGAGCAAGGGCGTCGTCGTCGATCCCGCGACGCAAGAGAAGAAGCCGTTCTCCAACAATGGCATGGAAGGCGTCCAGGTGCAGTGGACCGGCAAGGACGAAGACGGTCCCACCCATGTCAGCCTGACCCTGCTGCAGGTCACCGAGACCAAGGGCCTCGTCGTGACCTACTGGGCCTCTCCCGAAGGCGAGAAGGAGAACCTCAAGGAGCTCGCCTCGATCATCGACAGCCTGAAGGGCCTCAAATAGAGCGTAACGGCCGGCGCGCGGCAGGCTGTGCGCTGGCCGCGCGGGCGTAACGCGCCATGAACATCGTGACCGCCTCACTGACGATGCGGTGCACCTCCTCGTCGCTCGGGGGCGTCTGGATGGCGTTGAACAGACGCGGCCGCGTCAGGGTCGACTGGCAGAGATCAAGGAACTGCATCGCGGCAAGTTGGGTATCCTCGATGTCGAGCTTGCCCTCGCCGACCATGCGGTCGAGATATCGCGCGATCATGTTCGCGCCCGTTAGGGGACCGTTCTCGTAGAATTCCCGACCGAGATCCGGCATCCGCTCGGCGACGCCGATAACGATGCGATGGGCGCTGACCGCGAATTCCTGGTTGATCATGCGCACGAGGCATTGGCCGAAATTCTGCAGCGCGCGCGCCGGCTCTGGATCCTCGTTCAGGGCCGCGATGGCGCCACGCTTCTGGGCCTCGCGCTCGCGCTCGATCAGCGCGACGAAGAGATGTTCCTTGTCCTCGAAATAGACATAGAGCGTGCCCTTCGAGACATTGGCGGCGATGGCGATGTCGCTCATGCTGGCGGCGTCGAAGCCACGGGCCGTGAAGACCTGATAGGCGCCGTCGAGAATCTGGCGCCGCTTCTCGGGGTCGGTCCCGGCAACGCGTCGATTGCGCCGGTCCACCTTAACCTCCGGCTTGGAGTTCTCTGCCATGCTTCTCCGCCGGGCGGTCCGGCCATGCAATGCTGCTTTGCAAAAATAATCGAACCAATCAGTTCGATTTCACTTGATATGCATCATCACTGGCGCTATTTCAACCGCAATCGAACCAATCGGTTCGAATTGTTCTCATCAGGATAGCTCATGTCCGCCGAGATCACAGAACAGCGCCGGGACCGCCTCAAGCTGGTCGACCCGGCCCTGGAGACGGCACAGCCCACCGAGGCGCGCCAGCCCGTCGAAACCGCACCGGCCGCTCCTGTCGAGGCCGCGCAGCCGGCTTCGAAGCGCAATACCGTCCGCCGCGCCGGGCTGATCCTGCTCGCCGGCGTCGTACTCGGTGCCGGCCTCTGGTACGGCATCGACTGGTGGCGCAACGGCCGCTTCATCGTCTCCACCGACGACGCCTATGTCGGCGCGGAGATGGCGACGGTGTCGGCCAAGCTCTCGGCCAATGTCGCCAAGGTTTCGGTGCTGCAGAACCAGGAAGTGAAGGCCGGGCAGTCGCTCGTCACGCTCGATGACGGCGACCAGCGCATCGCGCTCGCCGCCGCGCAGGCGAAGACGGCGACCGCGCAGGCCACGCTCGGGCGCATCGACAGCCAGATCGAGGCCGGCCGCGCCAGCCTGCTGCAGGCCAAGGCGCAGCAGAACTCGGCCCAGGCCGGCGTGACCCGCACGGCGGCCGATTTCGATCGCGCCAAGAGCCTCGCGGCCAAGTCCTATGGCTCGCAGGCGACGCTCGATGCCGCGACGGCGGCGCGCGACCAGGCCCAGGCGGCGCTGGTCAGCGCCAATGCCGGCGTCACCGCCGCGGAAGCGAACATCAAGGTGCTGGAGGCGCAGCGCGTCGAGGCCGCAAGGCAGATCGACGAGCTCAAGGTGGCCGAGGACAAGGCCGCCCGCGACCTGACCTTCATGAAGATCGACGCGCCGATCGACGGCCTCGTCGCCAACACCAATGTCCAGCTCGGCGACCTCGTCGGCGCCGGCAAGCGGCTGATGTCGATCGTCCCGCTCGATCAGGTCTATGTCGACGCCAACTTCAAGGAGACCCAGATCGGTCCGCTGAAGATCGGCGACAAGGCGAGCGTCACGGTCGATGCGCTGCCGGGGCAGGTCTTCCACGGCACGGTCAGCGGCATCGCCGGCGGCACGGGCTCGGTCTTCACGCTGCTGCCGCCCGACAACGCGACCGGCAATTTCACCAAGGTCGTCCAGCGCGTGCCGGTGCGCATCGCGCTCGACCGGGAATCGACGGGCAAGCATGTGCTGCGCCCCGGCATGTCGGTCATCGTGTCCATCGATCCGCGTCCCGCCGGCCAGCGCTGACGCTGCAAGGAGGCCGTCATGGCCACCGCGACCCTGAACGCGCCGGCGGGTGCCCCGCCGGCCTCGGACGCCATCCCGCTACGCCGGATCTTCGCCTTCATCGCGATGGTCTTCGGCATGTTCATGGCGATCCTGGACATCCAGATCGTCTCGGCCTCGCTGGCGGAGATCCAGGCCGGACTCTCGGCGTCCTCGGATGAGATCGCCTGGGTGCAGACGGCCTATCTGATCGCGGAAGTGATCATGATCCCGCTCTCGGGCTATCTCAGCCGCGCCCTGTCGACGCGGGTGTTCTTCTCCATCGCGGCCGCCGGCTTCACGATCTCCAGCGTGCTCTGCGCCCAGGCCTCCTCGATCAACGAGATGATCCTGTGGCGCGCCGTGCAGGGCTTCATCGGCGGCGGCATGATCCCCGGCGTCTTCGCGGCCGCCTTCACGATCTTCCCGCCCTCCAAGCGGCCGATCGTCTCGCCGATCATCGGCCTCGTGGCGACGCTGGCGCCGACCATCGGGCCGACCGTCGGCGGCTATCTCAGCCATGCCTTCTCCTGGCACTGGCTGTTCCTCGTCAATGTCGTCCCCGGCATCGCCGTCACCATCGCGGCCTGGACGCTGATCGACTTCGACAAGCCGGATCGCGGCCTGCTGAAGCGCTTCGACTGGCTGGGCCTCGCCGGCATGGCCGCCTTCCTCGGCAGCCTCGAATATGTGCTCGAGGAAGGCACGCGGCTCGACTGGTTCGAGAGCCACGAGATCGTCTTCTTCTCGGTGGTCATGGTCTTCGGCGCGGTGCTGTTCTTCTGGCGTGCGCTGACGCGCGACGATCCCCTGGTCGATCTCTATGCCTTCCGGAACCGCAACTTCGCCTTCGGCTCGCTGTTCTCCTTCTGCATGGGCATCGGCCTTTACGGGCTGACCTATCTCTACCCGGTCTATCTCGGGCGCATCCGCGGCTATGACGCGCTGATGATCGGCGAAACCATGTTCGTCACGGGACTGGCCATGTTCCTGACGGCGCCGATCGCCGGCCGGCTCTCGGCCAAGCTCGATCCGCGCATCATGATGATCATCGGGTTCAGCGCCTTCGCCCTCGGAACCTGGATCGTTTCGCACATCACCGCGGATTGGGACTTCTACGAGCTGCTGCTGCCGCAGATCCTGCGCGGCTGCGGGCTGATGCTGTGCATGGTGCCGATCAACAACGTCGCGCTCGGCACCTTGCCGCCGCAGCAGCTCAAGAACGCCTCCGGGCTCTACAACCTGACCCGCAATCTCGGCGGCGCGGTCGGGCTCGCCGTCATCAACACCATGCTGAACACGCGCACCGACGTGCACATCACCCGGCTGCACGAATGGGTCGCGGCCGGGCGGCAGGTCGCCGAAGAGGCACTGGCGAACACGGCGCAGCGCTTCGGCGACTTCGGCGATGCCGCCAATACGATGGCTCTGGCCCTGCTCAACCAGCGTGCCCACAAGCAGGCGCTGATCATGGCGTTCGGCGACGTCTTCCTCGGGCTGACGGCGATCTTCGCCTGCCTCGTGGTGTTGTCGCTGTTCCTCAGCAAGCCGAAACCGGCACCGACCGGCGCGGGCGGCGGGCACTGAGCCTGCGATCCCGCCCGCTGGACCTCCTGGAATCGTTTCCGTCATGATCCCCAGTTTCGAACGCGTCTTCGGCCGCCTGCTGCGGCCTATCCGGGGCCATGACGCGGACCTGCTTTGCAACGATCCGCGCCTTGCCGTCGCGGCCGGGACGATGCAGCTGACCAGCCCGGCCTTTGCCGAGGGCGGCGATATCCCGAGCCGATATGCCGGGCGCGGGGTCGGCGAGAATGTGTCGCCGCCGCTGGCCTGGAGCGGCGTCCCGGCCGAGACGGTGGAACTCGTCCTCGTCATGCAGGATCCGGACGCACCGCTGCCGCGGCCGGTGACGCATCTCGTCGCGACGGACATCGCCGTCGACAGCGAAGGCGTGGAGGAGGGCATGCTCCGGCCCGAGACGAATCCGCAGATCGCCTTCCTGCCGGGTTCGCTCGGCCGCATCGGCTATGAGGGGCCGCGGCCGATCCGCGGCCATGGCCCGCACCGCTATGTCTTCCAGCTCTTCGCCCTGGCACGAGTCCTGCCCGCTCTCGATGACGTGATGCTTCCCGAGCTGGCATCGGGGATGGCGGGATGGGTGCTGGCGCGCGCGGTTCTGACCGGAATTTTCGAGCTCATCTAGGCGGATTGCAGCCGCGGATGGCGGTGGACGGAGCGGTGCTGCAGCGGAATGTCGCAAACCGCGCGATTGACATTGCGATGCCGGCAAGGCAAATATGGCAGTAATATCAGTAGTTTAGATGTTTTCTAAACTGCGAGGCCGCAAGGCCCCATGGTGGAAGGCGTTTCGATGAGCGTTCTGGTGAGCAAGGATCGGGAGCAGGCTGTCGCGGCGGAGCATATCCCGTGGCCGCAGAAAAGCCCGGCCTCCTGCCCGATCAGCGCGGTGAAGGCGCGCCTGCGTATGGCGGGTCTTCGCCCGACGCGGCAGCGCATGGCGTTGGGCTGGCTGCTCTTCGCCAAGGGCGACCGCCATGTCAGCGCCGAGATGCTCTATGAGGAGGCGATCCGCGCCCGCGAGCCGCTGTCCCTCGCCACGGTCTACAACACGCTGCGCCAGTTCTCGGAAGCCGGGCTGCTGCGCCAGGTTTCGGTGTCCGGCCCCAAGACCTTCTTCGACACCAATGTCTCGGAGCACCACCACTTCTACAACGAGGACGACGAGACGGTCACCGACATCCCCGGCTCGACGATCCATGTCTCGGGCCTGCCGGATGCGCCGGAGGGCATGATGATCGCCTCGGTCGAGGTCATCGTCCGGCTGCGCAGCGCGGATGGCGAAGAGGTCACGACGACGAAGCGGGTGGCGGGCCATCACGCGTGATCGTCTGTTCCTGCAACGTCATTTCGTGCCGGCAGATCAAGGGCACCGTCGGCGCTGACGGCAGCGGGCCGCGGACGGCCGGCGAGGCGTATGACTGCCTCGGTTGCAGCCCCGATTGCGGGCGTTGCGCGCGCGCGGTCCGTGCGATCCTGGCCGAGGCCCATGCCGCATGCGCGACGCAGTGCGGCAGTTGCGCCAGCCGCGAGATCGCGTGCGCCGTCCATGTCAGCGTGGGCCGCATGCTGGACGGCATCGCGCCGTCAGAGGATGTCTCGCAGGCCGCGTAAGCGACGCGCTGCCGGGATCGGGCGGCGTTGGATGATTGCAGCCGCCTTCGTTTTCCCTCTTTCCTTCCCGGATGCACCTCTCTACATTAGTATCATTCTAATGTAGATTGCGAGGAGCGACGCCATGAAGGGCGACAAGAAGGTCATCGAATATCTCAACAAGGGGCTGCGCTCGGAGCTCACCGCGATCAACCAGTACTGGCTGCATTACCGGATGCTCGACAATTGGGGGCTGAAGGAGATGGCCAAGACCTGGAAGAAGGAGTCGATCGAGGAAATGGTCCATGCCGACCGCTTCGTCGACCGCATCCTCTTCCTCGAGGGCTTCCCGAACCTCCAGACGCTCGACCAGCTCCGCATCGGCGAGACCGTCACCGAGGTCATCGAATGCGACCTCAAGGCCGAGATCGAGGCGCGGACGCTCTATCAGGAAGCGGCCAAATATTGCCGCGAGGTCGGCGATTTCCCGTCCGAGGATCTGTTCAAGGCCCTGATGAAGGATGAGGAAGGCCATATCGACTTCCTCGAGACGCAGCTCGACCTGATCAGCCGCATCGGCCTGGAACTCTACACCCAGAAGCATATCGGCGGCCTCGAAGGCGACGATCACGCGCATTGATCGAGGTGCTGCCTGCGTGGCACGCCGTCATGCTTGGGCTTGATCCGAGCATCTCAGGAACGAAAAGCGTTCGATCCTGCACGAGATTCTCGGGTCGCCGCCATGCGGCGCCCGAGAATGACGAGCCCGGTTGATCATGATCCAACAAAAAAGGCCCGCCATTGGCGGGCCTTCGTCTTTTGCGGCAGAAGCCGTCTCAGATGAAGCTGATGTTCGCGGCCTCCGGCCCCTTCCGGCCGGCACGGATCGAGAAGCGCACGCGCTGGCCGTCCATCGGCGGCTGCAGGCCGCTGCGGCTCAGCGAGGAGACATGCAGGAAGACGTCCGGGCCGCCCTTATCGGGAGCGATGAAGCCGAAACCGCGATCCGAGTTGAAGAATTTCACGGCGCCGTCATAGGGGCCTTCGACCGGTCCGCTGTCGCGATCCTGGAAACCGCCACCGCCATTGCGGTCCTGAAAGCCGCCGCCGCGGGGACCGCGGTCCTGGTAGCCGCCACCGAAATCGTCGCGCGGCGGACGCGCGCCGAAGCCACCGCCGCGCGGCGCGGGCGCCGCCGTCTGGGTCGCCGTCGACGGGTCGATCTCGTGGACTGCAACCACCTGCAGCCCCCGGCGGCCTTCACCGAGGTCGGCGACGATGGTTGCGCCGGGGAGCAGATCCTGCTGGTCCAGCGGGCCGATCGCCGAGATGTGCAGGAAAACGTCGGCAGAACCATCGGCCGGCGAGGCGAAACCGAACCCCTTCTCAGGGTCGAACCATTTGACTTTGGCTTCGATATTTTCGTGCGTGACGAAAGGCTGGGCAGCAGGAGGCTTGCGACGATCGAACATGGGGCTTCAGATATGAGTGACCGGGAGCACACAACTTAGCTCATGCCGGGCGCGCCGTCATCGGGGTCAGTGTGAAATTATCGCACGACAATTTCGGGGGTTATAGTGCTTTTTTTCGCGGCATCCCCAAGCTGATGAGGCCGCTTGCTATGCATCAAGGGCATGGGTTTTCGGCATTTTCGCCTGTTTCTTCGGCGGTTACGGCGAAAATGCCGCAGGTCTGCCTCTTGCAATCGCCGCATTCAGACGCGATCTGAGGCCGCGGATGCAATAACAAGTCGATAGATCACCGTCGCCGCGTCCTGTCGGATGCGCGACGCTTCAGGGAAGAACGCCTCCTGTTCGATCGCGCCTCAGGGCGCTGTTCGGGAGATGATAATGGCTCGATCAACACAAGCTCGCGGCAAGGCCGGCCGCGGGGAAATTCGCCGGCTCTGGCTGGCAGAACGCGATCTCTTCAGGGAGCATCTGCTCAGGCTCGATCCGCTGACGCGCCAGCAGCGCTTCGGCACGGCCGTGAACGATGCCTTCCTCGAGAATTATGCCACGACGACCTTTGGGGTCGGCGGGCTGGTCTATGCCTATGTCGAGGACGGGGTGGTCCGCGGCGCGGCCGAGTTGCGCGGTCTCGACGACATCGTCGCGCAGACAGGTGAGGCCGCCTTCAGCGTGGAGACGGGCTGGCGTCGTGCCGGTATCGGCGGCCAGCTGTTCTCGCGGCTGATCACGGCGGCCCGCAATCGCGGGATCAGGACGCTCTACATGACCTGCCTGCCGGAGAACGCGGCGATGAGGCGGCTCGCGCAGAAGTTCGAGGCCGATCTGGCCGGCGGCTACGCCGATATCGAGGGCGTGATCGCGACCGGCGGTCCGACACCCTTCACCATCCTGGACGAAGCCTTCGACAATGCGAAGGGCTTCGCGACGCTTGCCCTGTCGCTCCAGAAGACCTTCTGGCCGACGCGGATCCTGGCTCGCGCCTTCGGCGCCTGACGAGCGCTGCCCTCAGCGGTTGAGCGAGAGGGCGGCGCCCGATTTCGTCACGGCGCCGTCTAGCGCGTTGCCGCCCGAGGCGCGCAGCCGCGCCGCGACCGTGCCGCCTTGCTGGTAGAGATAGACCTCGCCGTCGCGATAGTCCCAGGCGGTGATCTTCTGCAGATCGCGATTGGCGCAGCCCGACGAGCTGGCGCGGTAGAGATCGAGGGTCGGCGAGCTCGAAAGCTGGACGCGGCAGGTGCCGCCGGTGGCCTCGCGCGCGGTCCAGCTCCCGATCACGTTGTCACGCGTCGCGGCCGGGCGGGCCGGGGCGGAGGGCGCCGGACCGAGGCCCGCAACCTGGTTGTTGCCGGGAGCGACCGGCGCGGGCGCCGGCTGGCCGGCGGGCGGCAGGCCCTGGCCCTGTGGCGTTCCGGCATTGGGATCGAAGAACGGATCCTGCGGCGGCGGCAGACCGGCGCCCGCCCCCGGCGGCGGGGCAGCGGCGGTCGGATAGCCGCCGGGCGGCGGCAGCGGCTCGGAGGTGATGGGGGCCGAGGTGACCGGCGGCGCGGAGGGCAGGGCCGGCTGATTGTAGGAAGGCGGATTCATCACCGGTCCGGAGAAGCGCTGGGAGCCGGCACAGGCCGTCAGGGCGAGGAGCGGGAGGAGTGCGGTCGCCTTCAGCGCCGGGATGGCGGTTTTCGTCGTCGTCATGCGGCGCGGTTCCGATTCCGATCAATCTTACGTGGCGTCAATATCATAGAGGCATAATGAACGCGGCATGAGCATGGTTTAGCTCAGCCGGGCCCGCTTGCGAACCCGCGAAGTCCGATCTGGTTCCGCTGTCACGCCAAAGGCATAGTGCGGCCTTCCCGGAAGGACCCGTCATGACGCCGCTCACACCTGCCAGCATCGCTGCTCCCTTCGCCCGCTACAGCCACGGCATGGAAGTGCCGGCGGGCTGGCGCCTCGTCGTCTGCTCGGGGCAACTCGGCGTCGCGGCGGATGGGAGCGTGCCCGAGGATGCGCGCGCGCAGGCCGATCTCTGCTTCGCCAACATCGCCGCGATCCTCGCCGAGGCGCGGATGACGCTCGCCGATATCGTGCGGATCAATGCCTATGTCACCGACCGCGCCCATATGAAGGGCTATATGGATTCGCGCGACGCCCATGCCGGCGCGCCGCCGCCGGCCTCGACCCTGATGATCGTCTCGGGCTTCACCCGGCCGGAGTTCAAGGTCGAGATCGAGGTGATCGCGGCCGCGCCCTGAGACGCGACCGCGCTGCGGTTCAGCCCGCCTTGCGCTTGTTCTGGCGATTGGCGACGAGGTCGTCGACCACGGCGGGGTCGGCCAGCGTCGAGGTGTCGCCGAGCGCGCCATGCTCGTCCTCGGCGATCTTGCGCAGGATGCGGCGCATGATCTTGCCGGAGCGGGTCTTGGGCAGGCCCGGCGCGAACTGGATCAGGTCCGGCGAGGCGATCGGGCCGATCTCCTTACGGACATGGGCGACGAGGTCCTTGCGCAGATCCTCGGACGGCTTCTCGCCCGCCATCAGCGTGACATAGGCGTAGATGCCCTGGCCCTTGATGTCGTGCGGGTAGCCGACGACCGCCGCCTCCGAGACGGCGGGGTGCGCGACCAGCGCCGATTCGACTTCCGCCGTGCCCATGCGGTGGCCGGAGACGTTGATGACGTCGTCGACGCGGCCGGTGATCCAGTAATAGCCGTCGGCGTCGCGCCGGCAGCCGTCGCCGGTGAAGTACTTGTTCGGATAGGTCGCGAAATAAGTCTCCTCGAAGCGCTTATGGTCGCCATAGACCGTGCGCATCTGGCCGGGCCAGCTTTCGGCGATGACGAGATTGCCCTCGCAGGCGCCGGTCAGCACCTTGCCTTCGGCGTCGACGATCTGGGGCTCGACGCCGAAGAAGGGCCGCGTCGCCGAGCCGGGCTTGAGGGCGGTGGCGCCGGGCAGCGGCGTGATCAGGATGCCGCCGGTCTCGGTCTGCCACCAGGTATCGACGATCGGGCAGCGGCGCTCGCCGACGACGCGATGGTACCATTCCCAGGCCTCGGGATTGATCGGCTCGCCGACCGAGCCGAGCAGGCGCAGCGACTTGCGCTTGGTCTTCTTCACCGGCTCCTCGCCGGCGCCCATCAGCGAGCGGATCGCGGTCGGGGCGGTGTAGAAGGTGTTGACCTTGTGCTTGTCGATGACCTCCCAGAAGCGCGAGATCGTCGGATAGGTCGGGATGCCCTCGAACATCAGCGTCGTCGCGCCGTTGGCGAGCGGCCCGTAGAGGATGTAGCTGTGGCCCGTCACCCAGCCGACATCGGCGGTGCACCAGTAAATGTCGCCGTCATGGTAGTCGAAGACGTACTGATGGGTGATCGAGGTGTAGACGAGATAGCCGGCGGTGGTGTGGAGCACGCCCTTCGGCTTGCCGGTCGAGCCCGAGGTGTAGAGAATGAAGAGAGGGTCCTCCGCCTTCATTTCGACCGGCGGGCAATGGGTCGAGACCTTCTCCGCCTCCTCGTGATACCAGACGTCGCGGCCTTCCTTCATGGTGACATGGCCGCCGGTGCGCTTGACGACGATGACGGTGCCGATGCCACCCTTCACCTTGTCGTCGGCGGCGTCGACATTCTTCTTGAGCGGCACGGCGCGGCCGCCGCGCAGGCCTTCGTCGGCGGTGATGACGACCTTGGAATCGGCATCCTCGATGCGGTTCGAGAGGGAATCCGGCGAGAAGCCGCCGAAGACCACCGAATGGACGGCGCCGATGCGCGCGCAGGCGAGCATCGCATAGGCCGCCTCCGGGATCATCGGCAGGTAGATGGTGACGCGGTCGCCCTTCTTGACGCCATGCGCCTTCAGCACGTTGGCGAATTTGCAGACTTCGGCGTGGAGCTGGCCGTAGCTGATCTTCTTCGATTCGGAGGGGTCGTCGCCTTCCCAGATGATCGCGGTCTGTTTGGCGCGCGTGGCAAGGTGCCGATCGACGCAGTTATAGGCGACGTTGGTGGTGCCGTCCTCGTACCATTTGATCGAGACCTTGCCCGGCTTGTAGCTGACGTTGCGGACCTTGCTGAACGGCTTGAACCAGTCGATCCGCTTGCCCTGCTCGGCCCAGAACTTGTCGGGATCCTTGACCGATGCCGCGTACATTTTCTTGTACTTAGCGTCGTTGGCCCAGGCCTTCTTCGCCCAGGCGGCGGGCACGTCGTAGATGATCTCGGTCATTGGCAGGCATCTCCCCGGACAGGGTTCTTTGTCGCGTTCCCGTGTCCGCCTGCCGGCGGGCGCGGTCCCGCTTCGTTTGAATTGGGCGCATCATAGGGTGCGTGTGCGGCGCGGCAAGCGCTTCGCGCTCGCACTTTCGTGTCACAGACTTTCGGCGATGTCGGCCTTGGGTCCGGATCGGTTCAGAGCCCGCCCATCTTGCAGACGAGGTCCCATTCCTCATCCGTCACCGGCTGGACCGAGAGGCGGAAGGAGGTGACGAGCGACATCTTGGCGAGCTTCGGCTCTTCCTTGACGGCGGCGAGCGTCACCGGCCTGGGCAGCGGCTTCACCGCCTTGAAGTCGACCAGCACCCAGGGCGGGCCGGCGGCCTCCCAGGGGTAGGCCTCGCGGATGACCTCGACGATGCCGACCACCTCGAGGCCTTCGTTGGAGTGGTAGAAGAAGACCTGCTCGCCCTTCTTCATGGCCATCAGGTTGAGCTTGGCGGTGTGGTTCTTCACCCCGTCCCAATGCGTGCCCTTGGCGCCGGCCTTGACCTGGTCGTCCCAGGACCAGACCGAGGGTTCGGATTTGATCAGCCAGTGAGCCATCAGGCCTCGTCCTCCTTCAACGGCACGGGCGGCTTGGAGGCCGCTTCGCCCTGTTCGTTCCAGAACCGCACCATCTCGCGCGTCAGCGCGGCGTAATCCTTCGGGTCGAGCTCGACCCGGACCTCGCCCTCGCCGAAAGGCAGGATCAGCACGAAGCGATGCGTGCCCTCGGCCTTTCGCCGGCGATGCTGGATGACGGGCGTGGCGATGCGGCCGGCCAACGGCACCGGGCCGCTTTCGGCGACGAGCTCGGAGCCGGTCGTCTTCCTGACCTCCGCGATGCCGCGCGCGATGCGCTTGCCGAGATCGTTGAGCTCTCCCGCCATGGCTTCCTCCGTCATTCCGCCCTGAGCGGCCGGGCGAGCAGCGCCGCCACGGCTTCACGCACGCCGATCCTGCCCGCGATGACCGCCGCGACGGCCTCGGCGATCGGCATCTCCTTGCCCTCCCGCCGCGCCATCTCGGCAAGGACGGGGGCGGTGAAGGCGCCTTCCGCGAGCTTGCCGCCGGCGGCTTCAGCCGGGCTCCTGCCCTGGCCCAGCGCCAGACCATAGGCGAAATTGCGCGATTGCGGCGAGGCGCAGCTCAGCACCACGTCGCCCAATCCCGAAAGGCCCATCAGCGTCTCGGGATCGGCGCCATGCGCCTCGCCGAAGCGGCGCAGTTCGGCGAAACCGCGCGCCACCAGCGCGGCGCGGGCGCTCTCGCCGAAGCCGAGCCCGATGGCGATGCCGGCGGCGATGGCGAGCACGTTCTTGGCCGCGCCGCCGATCTCGACGCCGCGCGGATCGCCCGAATGATAGATGCGGAAAGCGGGCGAGCTCAGCGCCTCGGCGAGGCTGCGCGCCAGCGCGGGATCGGCAGCGGCGAGCGTCACCGCGGTCGGCAGGCCGTGCCCGATATCGGTGGCGAAGCTCGGGCCGGAGAGGATGGCGGTCGGGGCTTGCGGCCAGC
Source organism: Allobosea sp. RCC_152_1 (assembly GCF_041360765.1). Lineage (NCBI taxonomy): Bacteria > Pseudomonadati > Pseudomonadota > Alphaproteobacteria > Hyphomicrobiales > Alloboseaceae > Allobosea > Allobosea sp. RCC_152_1. The sequence goes on along the minus strand of NZ_JBFUPU010000002.1, from coordinate 1,040,829 downwards.
TTCCGGCGATGATCTCGGTCGGGAACAGCCCGCTCGCCTGCTCGATGCCCTTGGCGGCCGAGATCACCGGCGCGCCGGCGGGCAATGCGGTTGCCATCGCGGTGCAGGCCGCGCGCAGGTTCTGGGTCGGCACGGCGACGACCAGCGCGTCGCAGGAAGCGAGATCGGCCAGCGTCGAAGTGGCGCGGATTGCTTCGGGCAGATCGATGCCGGGCAGGCGTGGGGCCTGCCGCGTCGCGCGAATCGCCTCGACCGTCGCGGTGTCGCGCGCCCAGAGGAGTACCTCGCGGCCGGCGCGATGGGCGGCGAGCGCCAGCGCGGCGCCATAGGAGCCGGCGCCGACGACGCCGACCGTCGCGAAGCCCGGATTCTGACTCATGCGGCGGTCGCGGGCTTGGCCGCGAGTTCGTCGAGCGGCCAGCGCGGACGGGCGACGGCCGACATGTCGTCGACGAGGCCGAGCCGCAGCCGCTCCAGCCCGGCCCATGCGATCATCGCGCCATTGTCGCCGCACAGCGCCAGCGGCGGGGCGACCATCGGCAGGCCGGCCTCGGTGGCCAGCCGCGTCAGCCCGCTGCGGATTGCCTGGTTGGCCGCGACGCCGCCGGCGACGACCAGCGTCGTGGGCGTGATGCCGGCCTCGCGGCAGGCGCGCAGGCCGGCGCGGGTCCGGTCGACCATGACGTCGACGATCGCGGCCTGGAAGGAGGCACAGAGATCGGCGACGTCGTTGTCGGAGAGCGGCGCGATGCGTTCGGCGACGAGGCGCACGGCCGTCTTGAGGCCGGAGAGCGAGAAATCCGGCGTCGGCCGGCCCTGCAGCGGGCGCGGGAAGTCGAAGCGTTCGGGGTCGCCCTTCGCCGCCTCGCGCTCGACCGAGGGGCCACCGGGATAGGGCAGGGCGAGCATCTTGGCGATCTTGTCGAAGGCCTCGCCGACCGCGTCGTCGATGGTGCCGCCGAGCTTGAGGTAGTCGCCGACGCCGCGCACCGCGAGGAGCTGGGTGTGGCCGCCGGAGACGAGCAGCAGCAGATAGGGAAAGGCGAGATCGTCGGTGAGGCGTGCCGTCAGCGCATGGGCCTCGAGATGGTTGACGGCGATGAAGGGCTTGCCCGTCGCGAGCGCGATCGCCTTGCCGGCGGTGAGGCCGACCATGACGCCGCCGACGAGGCCGGGACCGGCGGCGGCGGCGACGGCGTCGATGTCGCCGGGCTTGAGGTCGGCATGGGCGAAGGCGCGCGCGATGATGCGGTCGATCGCCTCGACATGGGCGCGCGCCGCGATCTCCGGCACGACGCCGCCATAGGCGGCATGCGCCGCGATCTGGCTCAGCACCTCGTTGGACAGGATCCTGCTCTCGCCCGAACGCTCGATGGAGACGATCGCCGCTGCCGTTTCGTCGCAGGTCGTCTCTATCCCTAGAACACGCATGATCGGTCGACTTGTCCCGCGGAATGGAGGATCAGGTGATGAAGCTTCGCGGCTGGCGGTGGCCCGCCGGCAATTCCTTCGTATAGTGCGTGCCATGGCCCAAGGCCAAGGGCAATGCAGCGGGCGCCGTCAGCGGCTCCGTGGCGCCGGAAAGAAAAAGGAGAGGGAATGGCCGGCATCATCGTTCCGCCTCAATACGCCCTGATCGCGTTGGCCGATGCCGTTTGCGGTTCGGCCTGTGACCGGTGGTTGCCTCGCTAGAGCGCCGCGCGTCCTGCCGGACGCGATGACGGTGATCTATGTATTTGTTATCGCATGGGATTGTTCCGGAAGCTGGATTCCGCGTTTCGATCCGATGCCATAGGAGCAGCGAATGCGCGTCTTCGTCTTCCGACCCCGCCCCGATGCCGACCGGACGGCGCAGGCGATCGCCGCCCATGGCTTCGAGCCGCTGGTCGCGCCGCTGTTCGAGGTGGTCAGGCTACCGGGGGAGGCACCGGCCGGCGATTTCGCGGCCATCGTCCTGACCAGCGGCAATGCCGTTCCCGTGCTCGTCGAGGGACCCGAGGGCTGGCGCGACCTGCCGGTGTTCACCGTCGGCGCTCGCACGGCGGCGAAGGTCCGTGAGGCCGGCCTCGACGACGCCCGCAGCGCCGATGGCGACCGCAACGACCTGATCGAGCTGATCACGCGGACGGTGCCGGCGCCGGCGCGGCTGCTGCTGATCCTCGGCCGCGACCGCAAGGAGGACGTGCCACAGCGGCTGAAGGACGCAGGCTACGACATCACGCTCTGGGAGGCTTATGCCGCCGAGCCGGTCTCGGTATTGCCGGAGGACACGCAGGCCGCGCTGCGGCACGGCCGGGCCGACGCCGCCCTGCATTATTCGGCGCGCGGGGCGCGGACTTTCCTGAGCCTCGCGCAAGCGGCCGGCGTCGGCGCGGAAGCGCTCGAGCTCACCCATGTCGCGCTCTCGGCCGATGTCGCCTCGCCCTTGATCTCGGCCGGCGCCAGCACGGTGCTCGTCGCCGAGCACCCCGAGGAGGCCGCGATGCTGGCGGCGCTGGAGGAGGTTTCCCGGCGGCAGAAGCCGGGCGGGTCGGCGCAGGCGGAGCCGCGCGGCAGCCTGAAGCGCACGCCGCCGACGATCGATCTCAAGGCACAGTCGGACGCCGATATGGCCGGGAAGGCCGAGGCCGTTGCAGGAGCGTCCGCGCCCGAGGCCGTGGCGCCCACCGAGGCGCTGCCGCAGGAATTCTCGCCGCCGCCACCTGAACCGCCGCGGGCCGCGGCCGCAGCGCCGGTTGCGAAGCCGGCGACGCCCTGGCCGGCTCTGGCGATTGCCGGCGTCCTCGGCGGCGTTCTCGGCGCGGGGCTGATGCTCTACGCACTGCGGGCGAGCAGCCCGGCCGTCACGCCCGAACAGCTCGCCGATCTGAGCGGGCGGGTCGACGGGCTTCAGGCCTCCGTCACCGCCGCCGACCGCAAGGCCGGCACCGCCGGGGATGCAGCGGCGAAGGCAGGCTCGGAACTGCAAGCGCTTTCGGGCAGGATCGGCTCGCTTGCCAAGGCGCCAGCGGCCGATACGGGCGCCCTCACGGAGCAACTCCAGCGCACCGAGGCGGCGCTCGCCGCCACAAGCGAGCGGTTCGACAAGCTCACCGGGCGGGTCTCCGCCATCGAGACGCAGGCGAAGGCCGCTCCCACTGCGAATACGGAGGGGATGGCGGCGGCGCGAATCGTGCTGGCCGAGCGGGTCCAGCGGGCTCTGGCGGCCGGGCGCCCCTTCGGGAGCGACGTCGCCGCCCTGGTCAAGGCCGGCGTCCCGCAGGCCGATGTCGCCGCTCTCTCCGCCGTCGCGACAGCGGGCGCGGCGACGCGGGAGGCGCTGCTGGCGGGCTTCCGCACGCATGGCGCGATGTTCCAGCGCGAGGTCACGCCGCAATCGGATAGCTGGACGGACAAGCTGATCGGCTTGACGAGCCGCATTGTCACGGTCCGTCCGGTCGGCGACAACAGCTCGAATGATCCCGCCACGCTGCCGCTGCGGCTGGAGAGCGCGGTTGCGGCCGGCGACATGCCGAAGGCGGCGGCGCTCTGGGGCCAGTTGCCCGAGCCGGCGCGTCGCGCCAGCGCGGAATTCGGCGCCGATCTGCAAAAGCGGGCGGCGGCGGATGCAGCCATCGCCAAAATCGCGCAGGATGCGGTCGCAGCGCTTGGCGCCGCCGGCTGACGGAGGATAGAGAGGTCCATGGTTCGCGTTCTCGTCTACCTCGCCGTCTTCGCCTGCCTTGCCTTCGGCGCGGTATGGCTCGCCGATCGGCCAGGCGAAATCTCGGTGATCTGGCAGGGCTACCGCATCGACACCAGCGTCGCGATCGGCGCCATCGGCGTCGTCCTGCTCGCCTTCCTGGTGCTGCTGGCCTGGGCCATCATCCGCTTCGTCTTCGGCCTGCCTTCCGCCTTCAGCCTCTCCTCGCGGGCGCGGCGCCGGGCACGCGGCTTCGAGGCCGTTTCGCGCGGCATGGTCGCGATCGGCGCGGGCGACCCCGTCGCGGCCGGACGTTATACCGGCGAGGCGCGCCGCTTCGTGCCGAACGAGCCGCTGACCTTGCTGCTGGAGGCGCAGACGGCGCAACTCACGGGCAATCGCGCTCACGCAGAGGCCGCCTTCAAGGCGATGCTGGACCGCTCGGAGACGCGCGTGCTCGGCCTGCGCGGGCTCTTCGTCGAGGCCAAGCGCCGCGGCGACATGGCGGCGGCGCGCGCCTTCGCCGACGATGCCGTGCGCCGCTCGCCCTCGCTCGCCTGGGCGAACGATGCGCTGCTCGATTTCCACACCAATGCCGGCGACTGGCAGGCGGCACGCACCGCCGTCGAGCGGCGCGCAGCCTTGCGTCTCGCAGACAAGGCGGAGGCGCGCCGGCAGCGCGCCGTGCTGCTTGCGGCCGAAGCGCTCGAAGCCCGCGACAAGGAGCCGGAGCGGGCGCTCGCCGCGGCGCTGGAAGCGGTGAAGCTCGCGCCGGCGCTGACCCCGGCGGCGGCGCTTGCCGGCCGGATGCTGGCCGAGCGTGGCGATGTGCGCAAGGCGTCGAAGCTGCTGGAGGCGGCCTGGCGCGAGGCGCCGCATCCCGATGTCGCGGCGGCCTATCTCGATGTCCGTCTCGGCGACAGCGCGCTCGACCGGCTGAACCGGGCGATGACGCTGTCGAAGCTTCGCCCGGCCGACCCGGAAAGCGTGCTGGTGCTGGCCGGCGCGGCCATTCAGGCGCGCGAGTTCCAGAAGGCGCGCGACACGCTGAAGCCTCTGCTCGCGGGTGGGGCCTCGGTGCGGGCCTGCCTGCTGATGGCGGAGCTGGAGGAGGCCGAACATGGCGCCGCCGGCAGGGTGCGCGAGTGGCTGGGGCGGGCAACGCGCGCACCGCATGACGCGGCTTGGGTGGCGGACGGGCTCGTCTCTGATCACTGGATGCCGGTCTCGCCGATCACCGGGCGGCTCGACGCCTTCGTCTGGACGGTGCCACCAGCGACGCTCGGCAGCCCGCCGCAGGCGCTGGACGACGTGCTCGCGGATCTCGACGATTCGACCAAGCTGATCGAGGTGAAGCCGGAGAGCGTCACCGTCGTCGAGCCGGCTGCGGTCGTGGTGTCCGCACCGCCGAAGGAGGAGCCGAAGCCCGCTCCTGCGGTTCCGGTCGAGGCCAAGGTCGAGATCAAGAGCGAGCCGGCTGCGAAGCCGGAGCCGGAAGCACAGCCCGCTCCGGTGCCGAAGCCTGCCGGGGCGACCAATTCCACGGCCTCCGCGGCCCATGGCGCTGTGGCCCGTGAAGCGGTGCCGCCGAAGCCGGTGATCTTCCCCGTTCCGCACGCGCCCGACGATCCCGGGCCGGATGAGGAGCCGCCGGGCGAACCGAAGAAGAGCGGTTTCCGCCTGTTCGGCTGAGCGGGGCCTTCCCTTCTCCCCTTGCGGGAGAAGGTGGCAGCGCGCAGCGCTGACGGATGAGGGGTCGGGCGACCTTTCAAAAGGAGAGGTTTGGAAAGCGCTGACGATTCGAGGCTGAGCGACCCCTCACCCCAACCCTCTCCCGCGAGGTGGCAGGTTGCGATTCGCTCGTGCCTCGCCTTCCTGAGACGATACCGGGTCAAGCCCCAGCATGACGATGGGTGTTCGCGGAAAAGGCGTGCGGCCGGCCGTCATGCACCTTATAGCGACGGCATGGATTGTGATCAGGACGGCCAGAGCGGCCAGGACAACGGCATGGTGACCCTGCAGGTCGGGGCGGAGCAGGCGGGCCTCAGGCTCGACAAGGCGCTCGCCATGCTTGCCGGCGAGATTTCGCGGGCGCGGCTGCAGCAGGTGATCAAGGAAGGCGGGGTCGGCCTCAACGGCACCCCCGTCAGCGATGGCAGCCGCAAGGTGGCCGAAGGCGACGCCATCACGCTGGTGATGCCGGAGGCGAAGCCGCCGGATCCGGTCGGGCAGGACATCCCGCTCGACGTCGTCTACGAGGACGAGCACCTGATCGTGATCGACAAGCCGGCCGGGCTCGTCGTGCATCCTGCGGGGGGCCATGAGGACGGCACGCTCGTCAACGCGCTGATCGCCCATTGCGGCGAGAGCCTTTCCGGCATCGGCGGGGTCAGGCGGCCGGGCATCGTCCACCGGCTCGACAAGGATACGAGCGGCCTGCTCGTCGTCGCCAAGAACGACCGCGCGCATCAGAAGCTCGCGAAGCAGTTCGCCGACCATGGCCGCACCGGTCCGCTGCAGCGCGCCTATCTCGCCATGGTCTGGGGCACGCCGCGCCTGCGCGAGGGTACGATCGACGCCCCGCTCGAGCGCTCCAACCGCAATCGCGAAAAAATGGCGGTGGTGAAGGAGGGGCGCGGCCGCGAGGCGATCACGCATATCCGCCTGATCGAGCGCTATCCGCCGCTTCTGAAGGGGCTCGACGAGACCGAGCCGCTGGCGAGCCTGATCGAATGCCGGCTCGAAACCGGGCGCACGCATCAGATTCGCGTGCATATGAGTCATATCGGCCATCCGCTTCTGGGCGATCAGCTCTACGGCTCCGGTTTCGCGACCAAGGCGGTGCGCTTGCCGGAGGAGGCGCGCGAGGCGCTGGCGGCGCTCGGGCGGCAGGCGCTGCATGCGGCGGTGCTCGGTTTTGCGCATCCGGCGACGGGCGAGGAGATGCTGTTCGAATCCGACCCGCCCGAGGATTTTGCGAAACTGCAAACAGCGCTCGCGAGGCTGTGAGCCAATCGGGCGTTCCTGCCACCTTTCCGCCAGAGTGAGTTCGCATATACTGGGGTTGTCGGATGCGGATGGCCAAGGGGGCGCCGCACGCAATCGATCCCGCCGAACTCCCGACCGGTTTCTGCGTTGGATCAATTCGCATTGTCCGAAACCTGCGCGAAGGTTGATCGCGCGGTGGGCCCGCCGCACAGCGGGGGCCTCGACGAGGAGACACGCGCATGGCGAGTGCTTCGCTGCCTGTCCTGTCCGCCGAGGGTGGACTCTCACGTTATCTCGATGAAATCCGCAAGTTCCCGATGCTGGAACCGAGCGAGGAATACATGCTGGCCAAGCGCTGGCGCGAGCATGGCGACCGCGACGCGGCGCATAAGCTCGTCACCTCGCATTTGCGCCTCGTCGCCAAGATCGCCATGGGCTATCGCGGCTACGGCCTGCCGATCGGCGAAGTCGTGTCCGAGGGCAATGTCGGCCTGATGCAGGCGGTCAAGCGCTTCGAGCCCGAGAAGGGCTTCAGGCTCGCGACCTATGCGATGTGGTGGATCAAGGCCTCGATCCAGGAATACATCCTGCGCTCCTGGTCGCTGGTGAAGATGGGCACCACGGCCAATCAGAAGAAGCTGTTCTTCAACCTGCGCAAGGCCAAGAGCAAGATCGCGGCGCTGGGCGAGGGCGATCTGCGCCCCGACCAGGTCAAGCAGATCGCGACCAAGCTCGGCGTCAACGAGCAGGACGTGGTCGAGATGAACCGCCGCCTCGGCGGCGACGCCTCGCTCAACACCCCGCTGCGCGAGGATGGCGAAGGCGAATGGCAGGACTGGCTGGTCGACGATTCCGAGAGCCAGGAGCGCCGCCTCGCCGATTCGGAGGAGGCCAGCAACCGCCATACGGCGCTGCACGAGGCGCTGGAGGTGCTGAATCCGCGCGAGCGGCGCATCTTCGAGGCGCGCCGCCTCGCCGAGGATCCGATCACGCTGGAGGAGCTCTCCGAGGAGTTCGGGGTGTCGCGCGAGCGCGTCCGCCAGATCGAGGTCCGTGCCTTCGAGAAGGTGCAGGACGCGGTGAAGAAGGCGATCACCCGCATCGAGGCGCCGCGCGCGGCGCTGCCGGCGGCGTGACCGCGATCATCGACGTCGAGAGAATTTAAAAAGGGGCGCTTCGGCGCCCCTTTTCATTTGCTCGACATTTTCAAACGAGCACCTGGCTGCGGCTCGGCAAGCTTCTGCCGGAGAAGGCGCTGACCCCTTCGCTTCCCGAGATGGTCGGGTCGAGCCCGAGCATGACGAGGAGACGCGCGCCGCCTCAATACAACGGCAGCAGCGGCTTCAGCGGCAGGCGGATCGGGCCGAGGAAGACGCGGCCCTCCCGCAGGGAGACCGGCGGCAGCGGCGTGAGGCCGGGCGCCGTGGCGGCGGCGCTGCCGCCGCGCCCGCCCAGCAGGCCGCCGAGCCCGCCCAGCAGATTGCCGACGCGGACGCCGCCGATCTGCTGGATGCCCGCGGCGGCCAGTTGCAGATCGCCGCCAACATGGTGGGTCGGGTCGAGCAGCAATTGCCCGCTGCCGTCGATGCGGGCCGCGCCCTTGGTCGTGGCGAGGCGCGTGATGTCGAGGACGCCGTTGGCGTTGCGCCAGGCTTCGAGCGCATCGGGGTTGAAGCCCTGGCGGAAGGCCTCCGACTGGGTCAGCGTCGCCTGCAGGTCGATCGTGCCGGCATCGGTCGTGCCGAGCAGGGCGTCGATCACCGGCAGCACGGTCCCCTTGGCGGAGAGCGCGATATCGACGGCCTGATCGGTTGCCGGGCGGTCCGGATTGCGGCGCAGATGCGTTTCCAGCGAAGCAGCGCGCCAATTCTCGGCGGCCTGCCCCGGCGTGGTGAGGGTGGCGTTCGGCTCCGCCGCGACCAGCGCGAAGCGCTGCGGATCGCGCCAGGCCAGGCTGGCGTCGAGCTGCTTCCAGGTGATGTCGAGGCTGCGGCCTTCCGGCAGGGAGACGCGGGCGGGGCTGGTCGCTTCGAGGATGACGAGGCCCGGCGAATAGATTTGCCCGACAGCCAGCGCCGGGCCGGTCTCGACCCGCACGGCATCGCCCCAGCGCGTCGAGGTCAGGGCGAGCGAATCGCAGCGGACCTCGATGCGGAAGGGAAAGCCGCGAACGGTCCGGTTGTTGCAGGTCCAGCTCCGGCCGCGCTCGGCCTCCTTGGCGAGAGCCTTGTCGATCTCGGCGACGGTGCGGCCATGGACGTAGAACCAGAAGCCCGACCAGGCCGCCGCCAGCACGACGAGGAGGCCGAAAGGGGCATAGAGCCAGAAGCGGCTCTGGCGGCGCGTCGGGGAGAGGTCAGTCATGCGGCAGGCGTTCCTTGCGCGAAGGCGGGCCGATTGTTAGCTCGCCAGAACGGCGGATGCCAGAGTGGCGGATGCCCGCCACCAAGCAGGCCGGCATGGCCAAATGATGAGACGGCGATGACGAGCGAAAGCGATGCGGCGGATCTCTGGGTCTTCGGCTACGGGTCGCTGATCTGGCGGCCGGGATTCGCCTTTGCGGAAAGCGTTCCGGCGAAGCTCCATGGCTATCACCGCTCGCTTTGCGTCTTCTCGCATGTCCATCGCGGCACGCCGGACCGGCCGGGCCTCGTGCTCGGGCTCGATCGCGGCGGGGTGTGCCGGGGGCTGGCCTTCCGGGTCGAGGCCGGCCGGGCGGAGGAAACGGTCGCCTATCTCAGGGCGCGCGAGCAGGCGACGGCGGTCTATCTCGAGCGCCGTGTTCCGTTGCGGCTGGATGATGGCCGGCGAGTCGAGGGGCTGGTCTATGTCGCGGACCGCCATCACCTGCAATATGCCGGCAAGCTGCCGCCCGCCGCCTTGCTGAAGCTGGTTCGCCAAGGGCGCGGCCAGTCGGGCGAGAATCCCGATTATGTGCTGCAGACCCATGAGCATCTGCGCAAGATGGGGGTCTATGATCCCGTGCTCGCCGCGCTGGCGCAGGAGCTGGCGCCGGGCCTCCACGCGACGCATCCGCCGGTGAAGGGCTGATCGCCACGCCATGCGCCCGCAACCGGGCACTGTGGGACGGGCGTCCCCGCCGATTTGTTAGGGGTGCGCATCGTCATTCCGGGTCTAGCCCGGAATGACGATGCGTTTCCATGCGATGCGCGGCGCGGAACCGGCTCAGGCGCCCTTCAGGCGGGCGTTGCACTGGCTGTAATAGCCGCCGCCCTTCTGGATCCATTTCAGGCCGCCATTGCCATTGGTGGCCTTGTTGGCGTTGTACTGGTCGTCGCAGGTCTTGAAGCGCTGCTTGCCGGCCGAGAGCTGCGAATATTTCGGATCGACCTTGCTCGGGAACACGGCGTTGCCGGCCGGGGCGGGGGCCGCCATCGGCTTCGGCGCTGCCGGTGCGGCGGCGGTCGTGGCGGCGGGTTTCGGCGCGGCCGGAGCGGGCGCCGTCGTGGCTGCCGGGGCGGAGGCAGGGGCCGCGGTGGCGCTGTCGCCGCATTGCGTCTTGCGGAAGTCGTTCCAGGACTGGCCGTTGAGCGCGTTGCCCGTTTTGGCCGCCTGATACTTGGTGCTGCATTCCTTCATCGTCAGCGCGAGCGCCGGCGTCGAAGCCTGGATCATGAACCCGCCGGCGAGCGCGAGAAGGCCGGCAGCAAGCGCGAATCTGGTCTGTGTCATGATGATCCTCCCCCTTATGGGGTGCTTGTCGATGCCGCTGCGGCCGGACGGATCATTCCGGGCGGTCGGGCAGCAAGGATGAGGCTAGCCCCGCGAAGATGAACTGTCGCTGACGATTTTGGCCGGATTTCGGCCATGTTTCGTAAGGTAAACCCGCGCCGCATTGCCGCCGAAGATTGCGGCCCGCTCGGCGTCCGAGAGCGTCGCGGTGAGACGTTCGGCGGTTGCGAGCCATTCGGCGTAGGGCGCACGCAGCGTCGCGACCGGCCAGTCGCTGCCCCAGAGCAGGCGTTCCGGCCCGAAACAGGCGAGGAGATGCGCCACCGCAGGCGCCAGCGTCGCGTCCGTCCAGTCCGGCCCGGCTTCGGTGACGAGGCCGGAGAGCTTGCAGACCGTGTTCGGCTTTGCGGCCAGCTTGGCGATGCCGTCGCGCCAGGCGGAAAGGTCGGCACCGGCCACGCCTGTTGATGTGAGATCAGGTTTGGCGCCGTGGTCGATGACGACGGGAAGCTCCTTCTCGCGCTCCAGCAGGGTGAGCAGTGCCGGGATCTGCGGCAGCTTCACCAGCGCGTCGAAGACGAGATTGTGCTCGCGCAGTGCCGCGAAGGCGGGGGCGAGCTCCGGCCGGGCGAGCCAGTGCGGATCGGGAATATCCTGCGCCATGGGTCTGAGGCCCACCAGCAGCGGATATGCGGCCAGCGCGGCGATGCGGGCGGGGGCGTCGGGCGCCGCGAAATCGGCCCAGCCGACGACGCCGGCGACGAAGGGCGTGGCGGCCGCGGTTTCGAGCAGGAAGCGCGTTTCGGCCTCGCTCGGCGCGGCTTGGACGAGGATGGTGGCGTCGATGTCGTGGGTGGCCAGCAGCGGTGCGAGATCGGCCGGGGCGAAGTCGCGGTGGATGGCCTCGAGCGCGGGCGTGAGCCAGCCATAGTCGCCGCGGTCGAGCCGCCAGAGATGCTGGTGGGAATCGATGCGCGGCGGGGCAGGCGGCTTGCTGGGAGAGGGGCTCGTCATGCGCGTCGCCATGCGGATCCTGGGCTCGGCGGCAGCAGCGTTCGGCCGGCGCGGTCCCCTATGTGCACGCCAACATGTTAGCTTGCAACCGGCTTGAAAGCAGATTAGCGTCCTGCCCGGGTCGCTGTCGCGGCGGAGCCCAAAAGCTTGCCGCGACAGAGACGAAAGCCCGAAAATGGGCCGCCTGCAAGTGGGCGAAATACCGTTTCACAGGTCCTGGGGAGGACGCCGATGACCGACAGCATTCTCAAGCCGACTCGCCGTGCGCTGTTGCGCGGCGCCGCCGCGACCGGCGCGGGCGTCATCGCCGCGCCGCTGGTGCTGCGCGAGGCGCGTGCGCAGGCGCCGTTCAACTGGAAGCGCTTCTCCGGCCAGTCGATCGACGTGCTCTTGGTCAAGAACCCCCGCTCCGAGCTGATGCAGGCGGCGGAGAAGGAATTCACCGAGCTGACCGGCATCAAGGTCTCCTCCGAGCAGGTGCCGGAGCAGCAGCAGCGCCAGAAGGCGGTGATCGAGTTCGCATCGGGCAAGCCGAGCTTCGATGTCAGCGGCATCTCGCTGCATGTGCAGAAGCGCATGGCGGCGAAGGGCAAGTGGTTCGAGAACCTCGACCCCTACATCAAGGACGCCTCGCTGACGGCGCCGGATTTCGACTTCGCCGATTTCGGCGCCGGGCCCGTCGCCTATGCCCGGCAGGCCGACGGCTCGCTCGATACCGTGCCGTTCTTCGTCGACTACTGGATCGTCTACTACAACAAGGAGCTCTTCGACGCGAAGGGCGTCGCCTATCCGAAGTCGATGGACGAGATGTTCACCGTCGCGCAGAAGCTGCACGATCCCGCCAAGGGTATCGCCGGCTTCGTCTCGCGCGGGCTGAAGAACGCCAATGTCCCGGTCTGGACCTCGCTGATGCTCGGCCAGGGCTCGGAGACGACCTCGCCAGACGGCAAGCTGCTCACCGACACGCCGGAGGCGATCTGGGCCGGCGAGCTCTACAAGAAGCTCAACAAGGAGACCGGGCCGGTGGGTTCGGTCGGCTTCAACTGGAACGAGTGCCAGACCACTTTCATGCAGGGGCGGGCGGCGATGTGGCTCGACGGCGTCGGCTTCGCCACGCCGCTGGAGGACCCGTCGAAGTCGCGCATCGTCGGCAAGGTCGGCTACGGCATCACCCCGCCGGGGCCGAAGGCGCATCACGCCGGCATGTTCGCCGACGGCATGGGCATCTCGCGCGGCTCCTCGAAGAAGGAGGCGGCCTGGCTCTATGTGCAGTTCATGACCAACAAGAAGAACCAGATCGCCATGCTGAAGGCCGGCGCCGGCGCGCCCGGACGCTCCTCGGCCTATCTCGACACCGAGACGATCCAGCAGTCGAAGTTCGGCAAGCAGTATTTCGATTGCCTGCTCGGCTCGGCCAAGATCGCCCGGGCCGGCCTGCCGCAGATCGTGCCGGTGACCGAGTTCCGCGACGTCTTCGGCGTGGGTCTGACCAACATGATCGGCGGGGCCGATGTCGCGAGCGAGCTCAAGAAGGCGACGGAAACCTTCGCCCCGGTGCTGGCCAAGAGCGAGCTGGGGTGAGCGCAAGAGGCGTCATGGCCGGGCTTGACCCGGCCATCTCGTCACCAATGCACACTCTCGAAGAGGTGCTCGGGTCAAGCCCGGGCATGACGGTTCCAGACGCATGACCAGTACATCCCTGCCAGCCAATCTCGCCAGCGCGGCGCCCGCGACCTCCACAACGTCGCAGGATTTCACGCCGCGCTACTGGCTGTTCTCGTTGCCGGCGGTGCTGGTGATCGCGGCGGTGATCGTGTTCCCGTGGCTGTTCACGCTGTTCATGTCCACGCAGGACTGGAAGATCGGCGGCGGCGCGGAGTTCGTCGGCCTCGGCAACTTTGTCGAACTGGCCAGGGACCAGCGCTTCCTCGAATCGATGGGGCACACGGCCTATTTCACGATCCTCGCGGTGGTGCTCCCGATCGTGTTCGGCACGGCGGCGGCGCTGGTGTTCCATCGCGAATTTCCCTTTCGCGGGCTACTGCGCACGATCTTCGTGATGCCGATGATGGCGACGCCGGTCGCGGTCGCGCTGGTCTGGACGATGATGTTCCACCCGCAGCTCGGCGTGCTGAATTACCTGCTTTCGCTGTTCGGCATCGGCCCCTCGGCCTGGGTCTACGATCCCGCGACGGTGATCCCGACGCTGGTGATGGTCGAGGTCTGGCACTGGACGCCGCTCGTCATGCTGATCGTGCTCGGCGGTCTCGCCGGGCTGCCACGCGAACCCTATGAATCCGCGCTGATCGACGGCGCCAATGACTGGCACATGTTCCGGCACATCACGCTGCCGCTGGTCTGGCCCTTCATCATGGTGGCGATCGTGATCCGCACCATCGATGCGCTGAAGGCCTTCGACACGATCTTCGTGATCACCCAGGGCGGGCCGGGCACGGCGTCGGAGACGCTGAACATCTTCCTCTATCTGCAGGCCTTCCAGTTCTACAAGATCGGCTACGCGTCCTCGGTCGTGGTGATCTTCTTCGTCATCATCATCATGCTCTCGCTGTTGCTGCTCTATGCGCGGCAGAAGTCGAAGTGGAACGCGTGATGGGCCGCTTCGCCAAAAAGCTCGGCTTCTGGGCCTCGGTCTTCGTGCTGGTGTCGCCGGCGGTGCTGGTCTTCCTCTGGATGATCTCGCTGTCGCTCAAGAACGAGCTCGACAACACCGCCTTCCCGCCGGTCTTCATCCCGGATCCGCCGACGCTGAAGAACTATGTCGACGTCTTCGCGCAGAACAATTTCGGGCTCTATCTCTGGAACTCGATCCTGGTCACGGGCGGTGCGGTGCTGCTCGGCCTCATCGTCGGCGTGCCCGCGGGCTATGGCATCGCACGCGGCAAGGCGCATAAATTCGCGATCCTGATCCTGATCGCGCGGATGACGCCGGCCTTGTCCTATCTCATCCCGCTCTTCCTGCTCTTTCAGATCACGGGACTGGTAGGCACGATCACGGCGCTGGTCATCACCCATCTCGTCATCACCATCCCGATCATCGTCTGGATCATGATCGGCTACTTTGAGAACATCCCGATGGAGCTGGAGGACGCCTCGCGCATCGACGGTGCCACGAGCTGGCAGGCCTTCCGCCATGTCGCGCTGCCGCTGGCGAAGCCGGGCATCGTCGTCGGCGGCATCCTCGCCTTCATCTTCTCCTGGAACAACTTCATCTTCTCGGTGGTGCTCGGCGGCAAGGCGAGCCGCACCCTGCCTTCGGCTGTCTACAACTCCCTGACCTTCGAGCAGATCTCCTGGGGCCCGCTGGCAGCGGCGGCGCTGCTGGTGACCCTGCCGGTGCTCCTGGTGACCGTGATCGCGCAGCGCCAGATCGTCGCGGGATTGTCGGCCGGAGGCCTCAAGGACGGCTAGCCGGAACCATCGCAAGGACGCTGCGGAGCCCTTGCGAGTCGATCTGTCTTCGTACTAACATGTCAGTCACTGTTCAGCTCTGAAAGTTCCCTCCATGGCCTCCGAAAAGACCCGCTTCGGCCTTTCCTGCGCGATCACGACCCCGATGCGGGAGGGCGGCGGCATCGACCTGCCGCGCCTCGTCCGCCATGCCAAGCATGTGCTCGCGCAGGGCTGCGACTCGGTCACGCTGTTCGGCACCACGGGCGAGGGTGCGGCGCTCGGCCTGCCGGCGCGGACCGCGATGATGGGCGCGCTGATCGGCGCAGGGATCGATCCGGCCAAGCAGATCTATGCCGGTATTGCCGCGGCCTCGATGCAGGAGGCGGTGGAGCAGTCCAGGCTCGCGCTCGATGCCGGGGCGAAGGGGCTGCTGGTCGCGCCGCCCTTCTACTTCAAGGGCGTCAGCGACGAAGGGCTCTATGTCTGGTTCTCGCAGTTCTTCGAGAAGCTGGGCGCTTCGGCCCGCAATGTCATCCTCTACCACATCCCGTCGGTGACGGCGGTCGAGATCAGCGTCGGGCTGGTGCAGCGGCTGAAGACGGCCTTCCCCGGGCTCGTTGCCGGCGTCAAGGATTCCTCCGGCGACTATGCCAACACCGAGGCGCTGCTGAAGGCGCATGGCGAGCTCGCCATTCTCGTCGGCGACGAGCGCCAGCTCGCGAGGGCGGTGCGCAACGGTGCGCAGGGCTCGATCTGCGGCGTCGCCAATCTGGTGCCGGCATTGTTGCGACCGATGGTCTACGAGGGCAAGGACAGCCCGGTGGTGAATGCCCTCGTCGACGAGATCTGCTCCTATCCGGTGCTGGCGGCGGTGAAGGCGCTGACGGGTCATGTCCATGGCGATCCGGGCTATGGGGCAATGCGCCCGCCGCTGGAAGCACTGGACGAGGCCACCCGCAAGCGGCTCTTTGCAGCCTTCGATTCGATCACGCAGGCGAAAGCCGCCTGAAGGAGGCGGCCCGAGGGAGGGACATGTGACCCAGCCGGAGCAGGAACCGCGCGAAGGCGAGCCGCTGAAGCTGAGGGAGCGCGCCTATGCCTCCTTCACCGAGCGGCTGCTGGCGCGCGAGATCAAGCCCGGCCAGTTCGTGACCCAGCGCGAGCTCGTGGCGATGACCGGCTTTCCGCTCGGCGCCATTCGCGAGCTGATTCCGCGTCTCGAAGCCGAGGGGTTGATCAAGACCGTGCCGCAGCGCGGCATGCAGGTCGCCCATGTCGACCTGAACCTGATCCGCAACGCCTTCCAGTTCCGGCTCTTCCTCGAGAAGGAGGCGACGGCGCTCTATGCGCAGAACGCGACCGACGCCGAGATCGCCGAGCAGCGGGCCCGGCACGAGGCGATCGTCGCCCGAGCCGAGGCCGGCGGCGACGAGCGGCTGATCGAGGATGCCGAGGACATCGACCGGCTGATGCACGAGGCGATCATCGACCATCTCGACAACGAGATCGTTGCCCAAGCCTTCCGGGTCACCTGGCTCAAGATCCGGCTGATCCGGCAATACGAGACCCGCATCCACAACAGCATCATCATCCCGGTGATGCAGGACCATCTCGCCATCATCGCGGCGATCGAGACGCGCGATCCCGAGCGCGCCGCTGCGGCGATGGCCACCCATATCGGCAACGCCCGGACGCGGGCGATGCAATACTGAGAGCGAAGACCATAACGAGCCGGAACACCGGCCGCCTCCGGAGGAAACAGAGATGATCAAGCAGAGCAGACGCGATTTCCTGGCCGCCGCTGCCGCAGGCTCGGCAGCCATCGCCGCCCCCTCGATCCTGCGGGCGCAGGCCCTCGTCCTGCGCTGGGCCGACGGCCAGCCGGCGACCCACCCCTCGCCGCAGAGCGCGGTGAAGGCCGGCGCCGAGATCAAGGAAAAGACAAGCGGGCGCATCGATGTGCAGTCCTTCCCGAACGGGCAGCTCGGCTCGTCGCGGGACATGGTCGAGTCGGTCGCATCGGGCGCGCTGACCATGGTGACGGAAGGCGCGGCGCAGCTCGGCCAGTTCGTGCCGCAGCTCTCGATCATCGAGGCGCCCTATATCTGGAAGGACGCGGCGCATATGACGCGGGCGCTGAAATCCCCGCTGATCGACGAGCTCAACAAGGCGCTGGTCGAGAAGCGCGGCATGCGCATGATCGGCGTCAATTATTATGGCGTGCGCCACCTCACCAGCGGCAAGAAGCCGATCAACTCCGTCGAGGACATGAAGGGCTTCAAGCTGCGCGTGCCGGAGGTCGACACCTTCCGCGCCATGGCCGAGGCCTGGGGCGCACGGCCGACGCCGCTGAACTTCTCCGAGCTCTACCTCGCGCTGTCGCAGGGCGCGGTCGACGGGCAGGAGAACCCGCTCCCGACCATCGCCTCGGCCAAGTTGGCGGAGGTGCAGAAATACCTCGTGCTGACGGCGCACATCATCACGCCGCGCCTCGTGATCGTGAACGAGGCCGCCTGGCAGAAGATCCCGCAGGCCGATCGCGCCGTCATCGTCGCCGCCGTCGACAAAGCCGCGGCCTGGCAGGACAACGAGATCCTGGAGCAGGAGAAGAGCCTGGCTGAGAGCCTCGGCAAGCAGGGCATGACGGTGACGACGCCGGACAACGAGGCTTTCCGCAAGCCGGTGCTGGCAACGGTCCCGGCCAAGTTCGAGAGCAAATGGGGCAAGGGGCTCTGGGATCGCATCCAGGCGCTGTGACCTTTCCCTGTGCTCAGCCCTCATCCTGAGGAGCCGCGAAGCGGCGTCTCGAAGGATGTTCCCGGAGACTCCGGAACCAACTGGACCATCCTTCGAGACGCGCTCCTTAGGAGCGCTCATCAGGACGAGGGCTGAGCTCGGGCTTCCAGGTATCGAGAAAAGGCAATCCGCATGACGCTCTGGCCCAGGCTGTTCGACCGGGTGATGGAGGTGATCGCCGCGATTCTCCTCGTTGCGCTCTTGGTCACGGTGTCGCTCGGCATCGTCACCCGCGCCGTCGGCGAGCCGCTGATCTGGACCGACGAGGTCTCGCGTTTCCTGATGCTGTGGGTCGCGGTCGTGGGCTGGATCCTTGCCAGCCGGCGGCGCGCCCATATCCGTATCCGCTTCTTCCACGACATGCTGCCGGCGCGGGGATGGCGCTCGGCGGAAGCGCTCATGCAGCTCGCCATGGTCGTCTTCGGCGGCCTGACCGTCTGGTATTCCATCCATCTCGTGCAGGCCAATTACGATCTCGAGGCGACGACCGTGCCGCTCTCGATGGGGCTGCTCTACGCGCCGATGGTGCTGGCCGGCATCGTGACCGTGCTGCAGGGCCTCACGGAATTCGTCGGCAACCTCATGAACTGGCGGACCTCTCCCTATGAGCCGGTCGCGGCGACGCTGCAGGAGCCGGCCGAATGAGCGCGCTGATCTTCAAGATCTCGGCCGTCTGGCTGCTGTCGATCCTGGCGGGCTTCCCGCTCTTCGCCTCGATGGGGCTCGCCGCCTTCGCCTTCGTGCTGATCGGCGAACTCTCGGCCTCGATCGTGCCGCAGAAGATGGCGCAGGCGATGAACTCCTTCCCGATCGTCGCGGCGCCGCTCTTCATCCTGATGGGCAACATCCTCGCGGCGGCGCGCATCACCGACCGCATCGTCGCTTTCGCGACCTCGGTGATCGGCTGGCTGCGCGGCGGTTATGCCCATGCCTCGATCCTGACCAGCATGATCTTCGCCGGCATGGTCGGCTCGGCGGTGGCGGATGCGGCGGGTTCGGGCGCCATCGAGATCCGCGCCATGCAGAAAGCCGGCTACCGGCCGGAGACGGCGGCGGCGATCACCGCCGCGGCGGCGACGATCGGGCCGATCATCCCGCCTTCGCTGCCGATGGTGATCTACGGCGTCACGGCGGATGTCTCGATCGGGCGGCTGTTCATCGGCGGCGTCATCCCCGGCATCCTGATGGGCTTGTCGCTGATGGTGATGGTGATGTTCATCGCCAAGCGACAGGGCTTCCGGAAGGAAGGGTTCAAGGGCTTCCGCGAGATCGGCCGCAGCTTCCTGAACGGCTTCTTCGCGCTGATGACGCCGCCGATCATCCTGGGCGGCATGTTCTCGGGCCTCGTCACGCCGACGGAAGCGGCGGCCGTCGCCTGCCTCTACGCGCTCTTCCTCGGCTTCTTCGTCTACCGAACGCTGGAGGTGAAGCAGCTCTGGCCGATCCTGATCGACACGGTCGAGACGATGGGGCTCGTCGCCGTGCTGGTGATGGCCGCGGGCGCTCTCGGCTGGTGCATGTCGATCTCGCGCGTGCCGCAGACGCTGACGCCGCTGATCGTCGAGACGATCGCGCATCCGCTCGTCTTCCTGCTGGTCTGCAACCTCATCCTGCTCGTCGTCGGCTGCTTCATGGAGGCGTTGGCGGCGATGCTGATCCTGATCCCGATCCTGGTGCCGGCGGCGAACAGCTTTGGCATCGACCCGGTTCAGTTCGGCATCATCATGATCCTGAACCTGATCCTGGGGACGATCCATCCGCCGATCGGCGTCGTGCTCTTCGTGGTGACGCGCATCGCCAACGTCTCCTTCGAGGCGATGTCGAAGGCGATCCTGCCCTGGCTCGTGCCGCTGCTGGTGGTGCTGGCCGCGATCACGCTCTGGCCGCCGCTGACGACCTGGCTGCCGAACCATATCATGGGGCCGTGAGGTCGGGCCGATGCGCTAGCCCGCCGTTTCCGCCTGGGGCATCAGGTCGAGCAGGGCCGCGCGGCGGCTGGCGCCGTCCTCCGCGAGGAGATGGACGTGGATCTCCTTCGCGCCAGCCTCGGAGACGGCGCGCTGCCAGCGTGCCAGCGCCGCCTCGACGCCGAAGGGACCGGAATCGCGGGCCGCGATGATCTGCCGCTCGGCCGAGACGGCGAGCAGCACCGCATCGGTGAAGCTCAGGGGATGGGTGTCGTCGGCGGCGAAGACCGAGGCGACATAGCGCCGGCCCGAGCGGCCGCGCCAGGCGGTGAAGCGACGCTCGCTCAGCGCAGCCGTGCTGCGCAACGGCATCTCGCGGGCCACTGTCTCCGGCGCCGGGGCCGGTTCATCGAACAGGTCCGGGGTGAAGCGATAGGCGAGGGCAGCCATATTCGTTCCTCCTGCAATAGGAACAAAATGGGAACGCTGTGGGGATAAGTCAACCGGGCCCGGTTTGGGCGAGATGATGCTGCTGTCAGGATATGTCAGGAGTTCGCGAGTGGATCCAGGCCGCGGGCGGCCAACTCGGCTCGGCCCTGGGCGAGCAGCCGGTCGCTGGCCGTCTCGATGCGCTCCTGCAATTCGTGCTGGAAGCTCGTCTTGTCGAGGCCCGGCATGATCGGCGGCAGGATCTCCAGCCGGATCGTCCCCGGGCGCCGCAGAAACTGGCGGCGCGGCCAATACAGACCCGAATTCACCGCGACGGGCAGGCAGGGCACACCCATCTCGGCATAGAGATGGGCGACGCCGAATTTGTAGGCCGGCGGCGCGCCGGGCGGCCGGCGGGTTCCCTCCGGAAAGATCAGGAGCTGGCGGCCCTTCTGGCCCAGCTCGATCTTGGCGAGGCGCGTGACGTCCTTGAGCGCGCGGGCGCGGGCGCCGCGATCGACCGGGATCATCCTGAGCTTGGCGAGGCACCAGCCGAAGACCGGGATGCGCATCAGTTCCCGCTTCAGGATGAAGACCGGGTCCGGAAAGAGGGTGAAGAGGGTAAAGGTCTCCCAGAAGGACTGGTGCTTGGCGGCGACCATCAACCCGCCTTCGGGAATGTTCTCGCGCCCGATGATCTCGTAGCGCGTGCCGGCGACGACGCGCATCAGCCAGAGCGAGCTGTGCGACCAGGCCGCGGCGACGTTCCGAAGCACCGCCTGCGGCAGCAGCAGCGCCGGCAACACCACGAAGATCAGCCAGAGGATGAGATTGGCATAGAACAGGACGTTGAAGGCGAGCGAGCGCAGGATCAGCATGGGCCCGCAATGAGCCCGAGACGCGGCGCCGGTCAAGCGCTTCCCGGACCGCGCTCGAAAACTTCTCGAGTCCTCATCCGGAGGCGCCATTTCGCCGGAAGCGACGTCTCGGAACAGAGCGCGAAACGTCAGCCTGCCGGCTCAGCCGTCGCGGTGGGTGGCCCCGCGCAGATGCGAGCGCCTTTCGGCCTCCGGGCCCAGGACTTCGGCCGGCTTCGGCGAGACCGGCTTGCGGCCGCCGATGATGACCGAAAGCCGGGAATATTCCGGGTCGTCCTCGACGAAGCTGCGCAGCCGCGCCACGAGATATTTGACGTATTCCGGGGCGAGCAGCCTGATCGTCGACCAGCGGTACCACCAGCCCGCGGTGTCGAGCTGATCGGTGACGACGGGATGGGCGATGAAACGCAGGCCCGGCATGGCATGGGAAAACTCGGCCAGGGTGCGCGGCATGTGATAGTTCGACGTCACCACCAGCAGCGAGCGGAAGCCGTGCCGGCGCACCCAGCGGCGGGTCTCGATCGCGTTGCCGATGGTATTGCGCGCGCGGTAGTCGAGATCGACGCAGCAGGCGAGCAGGTCACGCGATGCCGGGTTGAGCCGGGCGAGCTCCTCGCGGCTGGTCTTCTCGTTGACGCCGCTGATGAGGAGGCGCGCGCCGCGATCGGCTCCGAGCAGGCCGATGGCGTCGCCGATGCGCTGCGAGCCGCCGGTGACGACGACGATCGCATCGGTCTGCGGTGTCGCGACCGGCTCACGGGCCTCGATCCCGGCCGCGAAGCGGGCATAGCCGCAGACGAAAAGGACCGCACCGAGGGTGGTGGTCGCGATGGCCGCGAGCGCCAGGATACGACGACGCGACAGCCCGCCGCGCGAAACGGACGTCACCGTAGCGCCCACCGCGAGATGGTCGTTGCTGCTGCCAATCATGGCCATGGCGCGAACCTAACCGGCCAATCGGGCATAACGGCGGCACGAGGCAAATTGTCGTTGCGCCGCGTCGTCATGCCAGCACCTTCAGGTAATGGCGCACGGTGAAGCGCGAGACGAGCCCGGCGATGGCGGCGACGACCAGGGCGACGAGCACGACCGCGGCATAGCCGGCCCAGCCGATCTCGAAGGCGCCGAACAGGGCCTGCAACTGCTCCGCCTCCGGCGCCGTCGACCAGAAGGACGAGACGAAGCCCAGAAGCGCGATCGCGACGATGGCGGCGAGGCCGCCCATCGCGCCGCCGCGCAGGCCGAGCCGGATGAAGCGGCTCTGGAACTCGCGCGCGATGAAATCGTCGCCGGCGCCGACGAAATGCAGCACCTCGACGCTTTCGCGGCTGCCCGCCATGGCGCCCCGCGTCGCGAAGGCGACGGCCAGTGCCGCCGCCGTCAGCACGAGCAGCACGATGACGAAGCCGGAGACGATGATCGTGCTCGCCATCGCCGAAAGCCGCCTGATCCAGACCCGGTGATCGTCGAGGATCGCCGTCGACACCTCGTTGCGCAGGGCCGGGCCGAAGCGGGCGATGTCGGGAGAGGCGCCGGGCTTGAGCTTCAGCACGATGAGCCGGGGCACCGGCAATTCGACGAGGTCGAGGCCGGTGCCGAGCCAGGGTTCGAGCAGCTTGTCGGATTCCGCCTTGGGCACGGCACGCACGCTCTCGATGCCGTCGAGCGCCTGGGCCATCGCCACGGCCTTGGCGACGTCTTCCTCGATGTTGCGGCGCGCCTCCGGGCGGATCTGGATGGTCATCTCGTCGGAGACGGCACCGCGCCACTGGTCGGAGGCGCGCGCGGCGAGCACGGCCGCCCCGGCGCTCAGCGCGGCGAGAAAGGTCAGGATCGCGATCACGGCCATCAGCGCGCGGCCGGCCACCGTGTCGACCGGCACGAGCGGCTGGCCGCGCCGGAGATTGGTCGGCAGGGCCTTCTCCTCGCGTGCCTCGTGGTCGTATTCGATGGCTTCAGGCATCGACATGCAGATGCCCGTCGGCCAGGACGAGACGCGGCGCGTCGTAGATGTCCATGAGGTTGAGGTCGTGGGTCGCGATGATCACGGCGGTGCCGAGCTGCTGCAACTCCATGAACAGGCGCAGCAGGCGGCGGCCGAGGCCGGGATCGACATTGCCGGTCGGCTCGTCGGCCAGGAGCAGCTCGGGCCGCGCGATCAGGGCGCGGGCGATGGCCGCGCGCTGCTTCTCGCCGCCGGAGAGAACCGCCGGCACGGCATGCATGCGCTCGCCGAGGCCGACCCAGCGCAGAAGCTCGACGACCTCGGCGCGATAGCTCGCCTCTTCCTTGCCGAGCACGCGCAGCGGCAGCGCGACATTCTCGTAGACGGTGAGATGGTCGAGCAGGCGGAAATCCTGGAAGACTACGCCCATGCGGCGGCGGAAGGCCGTCAGCGTCGATCCGTCGAGGCGCGAGACATCCTGCCCGAAAAGGTTGACGAGGCCGCGCGTCGGCTTCAGCGCCATCAGGATGAGGCGCATCAGCGTCGTCTTGCCGGCGCCGGACGGCCCGGTCAGATACTGGAACGAGCGCGGCGCAATGCTGAAGTTGATGTCCTTCAGCACCTCCGGGCCCATGCCGTAACGCAGGCCGACATTCTCGAAACGAACCAAGCCGTCTTCCTCGTCCCATAGCGCACGGCCGGCAGAAATCCCGGCCGGCGCAGCAATGCTATATCGTAAGCGGCGGCGCACCGAGCCGCTGCGCACGCCTCAACATGCCCCCAAGATTCTTCACGCGACGTTAACCATAAATCGCGTCAATGAAGCCGGTTGCCTCGGTTGGCCGAAGCAATGCTTCGCCGTGGCTTGCCGCCGGCGAAAGGCCCGGAAAGACTCGGTGCCGACTGCCGGTGCCGTTCATCGCAGGAAACCACGCTGCCTTCATGCTGATCGTCTGTCCCTCCTGCGCCAGTCAGTATGAGCTCGACGCGGCCAAACTGGGGCCGGGCGGGCGCAAGGTGCGCTGCGCCCAATGCAAGACGCTGTGGCATGTCGATGCGGCGAGCGAGATGCCGCCGGCGCCGAGCGTCGAGGAGACGCAGGCCCTGCTGGCCGAGGAGCTGGAGCGAGCAGCCGCGATCGAGGCGGAGATCGCCGCAGTCGTTGCCGAGGACGCCACGGCGGGCGAGGCGGGCGTGCCTGAGGAGGAGCCGCCGCCGGTCGTGCCGCCGGAAACCCGTCCTTCGGCGGGATACAGGGCGCGCTTCGGCAAAGCCGTGGTCGTGGGGCGCAAGGGGCTCGCGCTGCCCGCCGTCGCGGCGCTGGCCGGCGTCACGCTCCTGGCCGGACTGGCCTGGCAACGCAATCTCGTGGTTCAGGCCGCGCCGCAGCTCGCAGGTCTGTTCGAGCGGATCGGCCTGCCGGTGAATGTCCGGGGCCTGAGCTTGACGGCCGTCGAGAGCGGCTTGATCGACGATGGGCAAAGCCGTTTCCTCGTCGTCGAGGGCGACGTCACCAATATCGCGAAAGGCAGGACCAAGGTGCCGCCGATCCAGGTTTCGGTAAAGGACGAGGCCGGGCAGACCCTCTATAGCTGGACCACGGAGCCGCCGCGCGGCGTGCTGGAGCCGGCCGAGCTGATGCGCTTCCGCGCAAGGCTGGCGTCCCCGCCGGAAAAGGGGCGCTCGGTGCAGGTGCGCTTCACTTCCACGGCGGGCACGGCCAATATCGCGAGCGCGCATTAATCTTGCAACGATGCCCCCGCCCTGCGGTTTGCGGCGGCCCGAACGTACGATATCAACCCGCCGCGAACGTTCTCGGCGCAAGCCCTGCGCGGGAACCTTCGCGGCCATAAGTCACGAAAGCAGGAGTCATTATGCCGGAACGGCGGATCAGGGTGCTCTATGACGAGGCTGCGATCGCGCAGCGCAATGCGGAGATCGCGCAGGCGGTCGCCGACAGCCAGCCGAAGGACTTGCTCGTCGTCGCCGTCCTCAAGGGCAGCTTCATGTTTGCCGCCGATCTGATCCGCGCCATGCATCGTGTCGGCCTCGCGCCCCAGGTCGAGTTCATCCACCTGTCGAGCTACCGGACGGGGACCGTCTCCACCGGCCAGGTCGAAATCCTGCGCGACGTGCAGAGCGAGGTGCGCGGGCGCGACGTGCTGCTGGTCGACGACATCCTCGAATCCGGCCGCACGCTCGCCTTCGCCAAGGATCTGCTGGCGGCGCGCGGCGCCCGCTCGGTCTCGACCGCCGTGTTGCTGGAGAAGCCGAACAAGCGTGCCGTCAACATCGTGGCTGATCATGTCGGCTTCGAATGTCCGGATTATTTCGTCGTGGGCTACGGCATGGATGTCGCCCATTCCTATCGGCAACTGCCCTTCGTCGGCGTCATCGAAACCGAGGATCAGGCCGGTCTGCCAGGCATCTGAGGAACTGCCATGTCGCGTATTCTGGTCGTCGATGACGAGGAGCCGTTGCGCGCGCTGGTCGCGCGCGGGCTCGGCATGGATGGTCACACCTGCATCACCGCTGCGGACGGAGCCGAGGCGCTCGACATCCTCATCGCCGAGCAGGGCCATTTCGACCTGCTGCTGACCGATATCCGCATGCCGCTGATGGACGGCATTGCGCTGGCGCTCGCCGCCAAGCAGCAGTTCCCGGAGCTGACCATCATGCTGATGACCGGCTATGCCGAGCAGCGCGAGCGGGCGAAGAGCCTCGAGGCGATCGTGGAGGAGGTGATGACGAAACCCTTCACCATTGCCGAGCTGCGCGCCACGGTGCTGAAGGTGATCGAGCGTTCGATCGGGTAGGCGAGCGTCTTAACGACTGTCCTATGAGGTGCGCCTCGGCAGCGGGGAGGCGCGACGTTCCTGTGGGCCTTTCCGCAGCGGGCCGACCACTTCGCGCATGGCGACATAGGTGTAGAACGACGCGACATTGGGATCGTCGTGGAAGACCTCGCGGGCAAAGGCGGCATAGGCTTCCATGCTCTCCACCTGGAGGTGGAGGACGAAATCGGCGCCTCCGGTCACATAGGATGCCTGCCTGATCTCGGGGCGCGAACCCAGCTTGCGCGCGAATGCGTCGGCGAGCTGCGAGCCCTGCACCAGCGAGACCAGCACATGGATCGTGACGGGCACGCCGAGCACGGCCGGGCTCACGACCGAGACGTCCGCGGTGATGATCTTCTCCGCCCGCAGCCGGCGTAACCGACGCAGCACGGCGCTTTGCGACAGCCCGACCCGTTCGGCTAGGATGCGCGCCGGGGTCTGGTTGTCGCGCTGCATTTCCTCCAGCAGCGCATGATCGAAGCGGTCGAGATCGGCGATTTTCGTCACGTTGGATCCTTTGATGACGAAAATAGTCGTATGCCGGCGAAAAACGCCAATTAAAATTACGATCGCGCGCTAGAGTGTGGTCAGCCGTCGATATAGGCGAGAGCGCCGCGCAAAGCAGGAAGGCCCGGAGAGACAATGAGCACGAAGAGCTGGAGCCCGCGGAGCCTCACGGCGCAGGCCATGGGGAAGATCGATCCCGTCACCAAGGCTGTGGTGCCGCCGATCCATGTCGCGACGACCTATATCCGCGACGAGGACAACGGCTATTCGACCGGCTTCATCTACGGGCGGCCGGACAATGAGACGACACGCGAGGCCGAAAGCCTGCTCGCGATGCTGGAGGAGGCGAAGGGCGGGGCGCTGCTGTTCGGTTCGGGCTCTGCGGCGGCGACGGCCGTGTTCCTGGCGCTCTCGCCCGGCGACCATGTCGTCGCCTCCAAGGTGATGTACTGGGCGCTGCGCAACTGGCTGATGACCGAGGCGAAGCGCTGGGGCCTGAATGTCGAGTTCGTCGAGACCGACGATCTCGCCGCGCTGAAGGCCGCCGTGAAGCCCGGCGTGACCAAGCTCATCTGGGCCGAGACGCCCTCCAACCCGCTCTGGACAATCACCGACATCGCCGCCGTCGCCGAGATCGCGCGCAAGGCCGGGGCCAAGCTCGCGGTCGATTCGACCTGCGCCTCGCCGGTGCATACGCGGCCGCTGACGCTCGGCGCCGACATCGTCATGCATTCGGCGACGAAGGTGCTGAACGGCCATTCCGATGTCATCGCCGGCGCGCTCTGCGCCCGCGAGGATGATGAATTCTGGAACCGCATCAAGACGGTGCGGAGGGGGCAGGGCGGCATCCTCGGGCCGTTCGAGGCCTATCTGCTGATGCGCGGCATGCGCACGCTCCATGTCCGGCAGGAGCGCCAGTCGGCTTCGGCCATGGCGCTGGCGCAGCGGCTTTCGGCGCATCCGCTGGTGGCGCGCGTGCTCTATCCCGGCCTGCCACAGCATCCCGGCCACGACATCGCGGCGCGGCAGATGGAGAACGGCTTCGGCTTCATGCTCTCGGTCCAGGTCACGGGCGGCGAACAGGCGGCGATCCGGACGGCGGCGCATGTCGAGCTCTACAAGCGGGCGACCTCGCTTGGCGGCGTCGAGAGCCTGATCGAGCATCGCGCCTCGATCGAGGGCGCCGGCTCGCCTTGCCCGACAGACCTGCTCAGGCTGTCGACCGGCATCGAGGATGTCGAGGATCTCTACGCCGATTTCGACCAGGCGCTGAAGGCGGGGCACGGTTGAGCGGCTACCGCCTGCCGTCATGGTCGGGCCTGACCCGACCATCTCTGAAACCAGCTTTCTGGTCACGAGATTATCGGGTCTGCGCTTCGCTTCGCCCGAGAATGACGCGTGCGCCAGGGGATCACACCCAAATCCCTTTTGCCTTTTCCAGATAGCGCGCCCGTTCCGCCAACCCGTTGCGGCCGCCATTGATCAACTTCGTCACGGCGGCGACGTCGTCGGCGTCGGCGGCATTGTTGATCGCGCGCTCGCTCCAATAGGCGAAGGCAACGAGGAGCGAGATGTCCGGCTCCTTGGCGCGCTCCGGCTCGGCTTCGAGGTCGATGCCGATGATCTCTCCGAAGCGGCGGTAATTGGCGCGACCGGTGAGCTGGAAGATACTGCGGCCGTGATAGCGGATGCCGTCGCCGGCCTGGGTGTTGCCGAGGTCCTGCCGGCCCTCATAGCGCAGGAAATAGCTCGCGCCGCCATATTCCTCCAGCGTGCGGAAGCCGTCGGTCTCATGGGCGGCCTGGGCGAGGAAGTGGCATAGACGCAGCCGCGTCGAGACATCGTGCTCGCGGGCGAGAGCGTCGAAGCGCAGGGCAATACCGTTGACGATATGCGCCTTGCCGTTCGGGGCGAGGCGCAGAAGACGCTCGCGGGTGACGGCGAGTTCGGGTTGCGGCGATGTCCCGGAGATGTATGCGACGATGCCTCTGAGCGACATGGCTGGCCTCCTGCAAAGGAGGCCATCATCGCGTGGCGGTGCATCGCGGGGATAAGTTGCCGGGAGCGTCCGGCCCGAGATCAGCCGCCGACGGCGGTGTATTCGGTCTCGATCGAGGAGGCATGGGCCTCGTGGTCGAAGCCGTAGATGTGGATCGAGATCGCCTCGCCCGGCCCGAAATTGCGCATCCGGTGGATATTCGGTCCCGAGGGCAGCATGCAGGCGACATAGCCGGGCTGCCGCTGCTGTTCCTCGGTCGGGACGGCGCGGCTGGCGTCGATGGCGCGATACCAGGTCTCGGTGACGACGCCCGAGACGACGCCGAAGCAGCAGGAGCAGTGGTGATCATGGATTGAGGTCGCGGAGCCCTCGCCCCAGACGATCGCCCAGATGCTGACATTCTCGTCGCCGGCGAGCAGGTTGCGGGCGTAACAGCCGGGCTTACGCTCGAGCGGCAGGCGCTGGATCAGATCGGGCATGGCGACGAGCTCGCGCAGTACATCGCGGGCCGCCGCGAGATAGTCCCGCGAGAGCGTTCCCTCGTCGCTACGCAGGCTGCGAAGCACCGCGCCCTGCCGCTCCGCGCTCAGAAAACCCTGCATCCCGTCACCCTCTCGATCCGACCAGGAGAATGGTACCGGGAGAGGGCGGGCAGCGGTTTGCAGAGATCGAGAATTTTTTGCTCTTATCGAAATTTTGTACCCTTGATTTCAGAAAATGTGGAAAAATAAACCCGGTGTATGCTTCGCTTAAGAAGCTGGTTCCGAATCTGCTGAGGGCATATGGCCAAGCTCGATGCTTTCGACCTGCGCATTCTCGCGCGTTTGCAGGAGGATGCGAGCCTGCCGCTGGCGGAGCTGGCGGAGTCGGTCGGGCTTTCGCCCTCGCCATGCTGGCGGCGGGTGCAGAAGCTGGAGGAGGGCGGATACATCAAGCGCCGCGTCGCGCTGCTCGACCGGGAAAAGCTCAATGCCGGCGTCACCGTCTTCATCGCGGTCAGGACGGCGCGGCATTCGATGGAATGGCTGGAACGCTTCCATTCCGCCGTCCAGGACCTGCCGGAGATCGTCGATTTCTACCGGATGAGCGGGGAGATCGACTATCTGCTCAAGGCCTGCGTCTCCGATATCGCCGCCTATGACGCGCTCTACAAGAAGCTGATCTCGCGCATCGATCTCTCCGATGTGACCTCGATGTTCGCCATGGAGGAGCTGAAGTCGACGACAGCGGTCCCGCTGGGATTCGCGCTGCCGGGACATTGAGGGTCGGACCGGTTCGCGGAAAGCGGATGCGTGGCATGTCACAGCACTGAGACAGCTTGGCGCTACCTCCCGCGCGGGCCGTCCCAGGAGATCATGAACATGTCGAACCCGGTTCCTCAGACCAGCCGCCGTGCGCTGTTGCTCGGCCTCGGGGCCGCCGCGCTGGCGGGGCCGGTTCTTGCGCGTTCGCTGCCGGCATTGCCGACATCGAACCTCGGGGCGGATACGGGCTACTGGCAGGCCGTGCGCGGCCTCTACAGCGTCACGCCCGACATGGTGAACCTCGAGAACGGCTATTGGGGCATCATGGCGGAGCCGGTGAAGGCGGAATACAAGCGCCTGACCGATTTCGTGAATTTCGAGAACACGGTCTATGCCCGGACCAAGATCGGGGCGGATCTCGACAATGTTCGGACTCCGCTCGCGGAGTTTCTCGGCGTCGCGCGTGAGGAGATCGCGCTGTCGCGTGGCGCGACCGAGGCGCTGCAAGCCTTGATCTCGGGCTACAACAAGCTGAAGCCCGGCGACACCGTGCTCTATGCCGATCTCGACTACGATTCGATGCAGTATGCGATGAACTGGCTGAAGGATCGGCGCGGTGTCGCGGTGGCGAAGTTCGACATTCCGGAACCCGCGACGCGCCAGGCCGTGCTCGACGCCTATGACGCTGCCCTGAAAGCGAATCCGAAGACCAAGCTTCTCCTGCTGACCCATGTCAGCCACCGCACCGGCCTGATGATGCCGGTGAAGGAGATCGCGGCCATGGCCAAGGCGCGCGGCGCCGACGTCATCCTCGACGCGGCCCATAGCTGGGGCCAGATCGACTTCCAGGCCAAGGATCTGGGCGTCGATTTCATCGGCTTCAACCTGCACAAGTGGATCGGAGCCCCGCTCGGCGTCGGCATGATCTACATCGCCCGGGAGCGCCTCGCCGATATCGACCCCTATATGGCCGACGAGGATTTCAAGGCCGACGACATCCGCTCGCGCCTGCATACGGGCACGCCGAACTTCGCCGCTCAGCTCACCGTTCCGGCGGCGCTCGCCCTGCACCGGGAGATCGGGCCGCAGGCCAAGGAAGCGCGCTACCGCCATCTGCGCAATTACTGGGTCGCTAAGGCGCGCGAGCTCAAGGGCGTCGAAATCCAGACGCCGGACGATCCGAGCATGGTCGCCGGCATCACCTCCTTCGCGCTGACCGGCAAGCGCTCGCCCGCCGACACCAACGCAATCGTCGCGGCGCTGCGCGACCGGCACAAGGTGATGACGGTGCGTCGCGGCGGCGTCGCCAAGGGCAACACGATCCGCATCTCGCCGGCGCCCTACATCATGGAAGCCGATCTCGACAGGTTCGTCGCGGCGCTGGCGGTGGTGTCCGGCAATCGGGCTGGCTGACGTCGGACCTTTCCTCTGCCGTCATGGTCGGGCTTGTCCCGACCATCCACGGAGAGCCGTGTTCAAGACGTGGATGCTCGCCACAAGGGCGAGCATGATGCTGAGCCCGGATCAGGCCTTCGTGACCTTCTGGTAGTCCTTCACGTCCGAGAAGGTGATGTCGGGCGCGCGCTCGGCATCGTATTTCAGCGTGAACTGGCTCGACGCCATGAAGACCGGGTCGCCGTCGAGGTCATCGGCCATGGCCGAGGGCTTGTGGCCGACGAACTTGGCCAGCGCGACCTTGTCCTCCGAGGAGACCCAGCGCGCGATCGAGAACTGGCAGGGCTCGAAATCGACGGGGAGCGAGTATTCCGCGTCCATGCGCTCCTTGAGCACGTCGAGCTGAAGCGCGCCGACGACGCCGACAATGGCGGGCGCGCCGTCATGCGGCAGGAAGAGCTGGACGACGCCTTCCTCGGCCATCTGCTGCAGCGCCTCGCGCAGCTTCTTGGCCTTCATCGCGTCCTTCAATTTGACGCGGCGCAGGATTTCCGGGGCGAAGCTCGGCACGCCCTTGAAGACGATGTCCTCGCCCTCGGTCAGCGTGTCGCCGATGCGCAAGGTGCCGTGGTTCGGCAAGCCGACGATGTCGCCGGCGAAAGCCTCCTCGGCGATCGAGCGGTCGCGGGCGAAGAAGAATTGCGGGGCGTTGAGCGGCATCGGCTTGCCGGTGCGGACCAGCTTGGCCTTCATGCCGCGCGACAGCTTGCCCGAGCAGATGCGCATGAAGGCGATGCGGTCGCGGTGGTTCGGATCCATGTTCGCCTGGATCTTGAAGACGAAGCCGGTCATCTTCGGCTCGTCCGCCTCGATCGGGCGCTTGTCGGATGCTTGCGCGCGCGGGCTCGGGGCATAGGCGCCGAGCGCGTCGATCAGGTCGCGCACGCCGTAGTCACGGAGCGCCGCGCCGAAATAGAGCGGCGTCAGATGGCCCTCGCGGAAGGCCTGGAGATCGAAGGGCTTCAGCCCCTCGGCGGCCAGGAAGACCTCCTCGCGCCAGGTCTCGGCGGCGCCATGCGGCAGCAGCTCGTCGAAGAGCGGATCGTCCCAGCCGGAGACCTGGCGGTCCTCGGCGCGCTCGTCGCCCTTCTGGTTGCGGCGGAAGGTATTGGCCTTGAGATCGTAGGTGCCGACGAATTCGCGGCCGCGGCCGACCGGCCAGGTCATCGGCGCGACGTCGAGCGCCAGCGTCGTCTCGATCTCGTTGATCAGGTCGAAGGGATCGCGCGTCTCGCGGTCGACCTTGTTGATGAAGGTGACGATCGGGATGTCGCGGAGACGGCAGACCTCGAACAGCTTCTTGGTGCGGTCCTCGATGCCCTTGGCGGCGTCGATCACCATGACGGCGGCGTCGACGGCGGTCAGCGTGCGATAGGTGTCTTCCGAGAAGTCCTCGTGGCCTGGCGTATCGAGCAGGTTGAAGACGTGGCCGCCGTACTCGAAGGTCATCACCGAGGTGACGACCGAGATGCCGCGCTGGCGCTCGATCTTCATCCAGTCCGAGGAGGTCTGGCGGCGGCCCTGCTTGGCGCGCACCTCGCCGGCGAGCTGAATGGCGCCGCCGAAATAGAGCAGCTTCTCGGTGAGCGTCGTTTTGCCCGCGTCCGGGTGCGAGATGATGGCGAAGGTGCGCCGGCGCGCGTGCGGCGCCTCGGCCGCCGGGGCCTGAAGGGTCGAAAGATCGGTCATGGCCGGTTTGAAGACAGGATGAGGCGGGCGAAGTCAATCATTCTCGCCGCGCCGTGGCGGCGCGTGCCGAATTCCGCGCCGCTCACGGCTCCGTGAGGATTGCCGACCGCTTTGTGAGCGGAACAACCGCCATTCCCGCCGCATTCTCCCCTTCGACTTCCGTCGTACGACTCTTCATGCCAGCCGAGGGGACCGGAATGCCCGCAGCCGTCAAGGCCGAGCCGCAGCCGAGCTTGTCCGTATTCGATGCCGTGACGATCATGGTCGGCATCGTCGTCGGCATCGGCATCTTCAAGACGCCGGCCGTGGTCGCCGCGAATGTCGGCAGCGAGGCGGCCTTCATCGGCGTCTGGATCATGGGCGGCGTGGCGACGCTGATCGGTGCGCTCTGCTATGCCGAGCTCGCCGCCGCGCATCCTCACGCCGGCGGCGAATATCATTTCCTCGCCCGTGCCTATGGCCGCTCCGTCGCGATGTTGTTCGGCTGGGCGCGCGGCGCCGTGATCCAGACCGGGGCGATCGCGGCGGTCGCCTTCGTACTCGGCGACTACGCCGCGCAGGTCGCGCCGATCGGACCGATGGGACCGGCGCTCTATGCCGCGCTTTCGGTGGTGGCGCTGACGGCGCTCAACGTCATCGGCACGGTGCAGAGCAAGAGGTTGCAGATCCTCATGACCTTCATCGAGGTCGGGGCGCTCGCCGCCATCATCCTGCTCGGCCTGTGCTTCGGCGGCGATGCTCCGGCGCAGCCGGCTGCCCCTGCGCCCGGGACGGCGGCGATCGGCCTCGCCATGGTCTTCGTGCTCCTGACCTATGGCGGCTGGAACGAGGCGGCCTATCTTTCGGGCGAGCTGGAGAACCCGGCGCGCAACATGGCGCGCGTGCTGGCCATCGGCACGGCGATCCTCGTCGCGATCTACGTGCTCGCCAATCTCGCCTTGCTCGCGATCCTCGGCCTCGACGGCCTGCGGACTTCGGAGGCGGTGGCGGCTGATATGATGCGGCAGGTGGCCGGCGAGCCGGGCGCCGTGATCGTCAGCCTCGCCATCGTCGTCGCCGCGCTCTCGACGCTCAACGCCACCATTTTCACGGGCGCGCGGGTTTATTTCGCCATGGCGCGGGATCTCACCCTGCTGCCGCGCGTCGGGGAATGGGACGAGCGCGGCCGCGCCCCGGCGAACGGGCTCCTGCTGCAAGGTGCCGTCGCACTGCTGCTCGTCGGTTTCGGCGCGGCGAGCCGGGACGGCTTCCAGTCCATGGTCGACTACAGCGCGCCGGTGTTCTGGGCCTTCCTGCTGCTGGTTGGCGCAGCGCTGCCGATCCTGCGCTGGCGCGAGCCCAAGCGGAATCTGCCGTTCCGTGTGCCGCTCTACCCGCTGACGCCGATCCTGTTCTGTCTGGGCTGCGCCTACATGCTGCATGCCAGCCTCGCCTATACCGGCAGCGGCGCGCTGGTGGGGCTCGCGGTGGTGCTCGCGGGCCTGCCGCTCCTGCTGTTCCGGCGCAAGCAGGGGGATGAGGGGGAGGTCATTCCCGGCGCCGCGAGGCCAGCAGCGGCCGAGTGAGTGCGCCCCATCAAGCCCAACCCGTCACGTTTCGCCCACCGACGCTTTCGACAACGGAGACAGATGATGAAGAGGCTTCACATTCTAGCCACCGCTTGCGCCCTCGGCTTGCTCGCGCCTGCGGCACCTTACGCCCAGCCCGTGCAGGCCACGCAGAATCCGGCTGCCGCTCCCGACTACGTGCCGCGTTCGGGCCAGGCCGGGAAGGACGTCGTCTGGGTGCCGACCCAGCAGGCGCTGGTCGACAGCATGCTGAACATGGCCAAGGTGACGAAGGACGACTATCTGATCGATCTCGGCTCGGGCGATGGGCGCACCGTCATCACCGCCGCCAAGCGCGGCGTGCGAGCCATGGGCATCGAATACAATCCCGACATGGTGACGCTGTCGCAGCGCAACGCCGAGGCGGAGGGCGTGACCGACAGGGCGCGGTTCGTCCGGGGCGACATCTTCGAATCGGACTTCTCGCAGGCGACGGTGCTGACGCTGTTCCTGCTGCCTGAACTCAACCTCAAGCTCCGGCCGACCATCCTCGACATGAAGCCCGGCACGCGGGTCGTCTCGAACACCTTCACCATGGACGATTGGGAGCCGGACCAGAGCGTCGTGCTGGCCGAGAACTGCTCGAGCTTCTGCCGCGCCTATCACTGGATCGTGCCCGCCAAGGTCGCCGGCACATGGCGGCTCGGCGATGGCGAACTCAGGCTCTCGCAGAGCTTCCAGATGCTGTCGGGCACGCTGACGCGCAACGGCAAGTCCGTGCCGATCTCCGAGGCCAAGATGACGGGCAGCGAGATCAGCTTCCTGGCGGACGGGCAGCGCTATACAGGCCGCGTCGAGGAAAATCGCATGATCGGACGGGCTGAAGGCGGCGGTCAGGACTGGCTGGCGACGCGCTCTAGCACTTGACCGTGCAGGAGACCCTGCCGGCTCAGTTCTTGAGCCGGTAGCCGGTCCTGAAGATCCAGCCGACGATGCCGATGCAGAGCACGAGGAAGAAGAGCGTCATGCCCAGACTCACGCCGAGGCTGACGTCGGCGATCCCGTAGAAGCTCCAGCGGAAGCCACTGATCAGATAGACCACGGGGTTGAACAGCGTCACCTTCTGCCAGAAGGGCGGCAGCATCGCGATCGAGTAGAAGGAGCCGCCCAGGAAAGCCAGCGGCGTCACGATCAGCAGGGGTATGACCTGCAATTTCTCGAAGCCATCGGCCCAGATGCCGATGATGAAGCCGAACAGGCTGAAGGTCGTCGCCGTCAGCACGAGGAAAAGCAGCATCATCGCCGGATGCTCGATGCGCAGCGGCACGAAGAAGGTGGCCGTCAGCAGGATGATCAGCCCGAGCAGCATCGATTTCGATGCGGCTGCGCCGACATAGCCGATCACCGCCTCCCACCAGGCGACGGGGGCGGAGAGCAATTCGTAGATCGTGCCGGTAAATTTCGGGAAATAGATCGCGAAGGACGCATTGGCGATGCTCTGCGTCAGCAGGGACATCATGATCAGGCCGGGCACGATGAAGGCGCCATAGGGTACGCCGTCGATCGATTGCATGCGCGAGCCGATAGCGCCGCCGAAGACGACGAAATAGAGCGCGGTCGAGAGCACCGGCGAGACGATGCTCTGCGAGGGGGTGCGCCATGTCCGCGCCATCTCGAAGCGGTAGATCGCGGCAATGGCGCGGAAGTTGAGGCGCATGCCGGCCTCGGCGTCGCGGTTCGTCGTGACAGTGGTCATGCGCGCTCCCTCACCAGGCTGACGAAGATGTCTTCGAGCGAACTTTGGCTGGTGCTGAGGTCGCGGAAGCGGATGCCCGCCTCGGCGAGGCCCTGCAGCAAGGTGGTGATGCCGGTTCGCTCGGCCTGGGTGTCGTAGGTGTAGACGAGCTCGTCGCCGGCGGGCGACAGGCTGAGATTGAAGGCGGCGAGCGTGGCAGGAACGGCCTCGATCGGCTGCTGGAGCTGAAGGCTGAGCTGTTTCTTGCCGAGCTTGCGCATCAGCTCCGCCTTTTCCTCGACGAGGATGATCTCGCCCTTGGAGATGACGCCGATGCGGTCGGCCATCTCCTCCGCCTCCTCGATGTAATGCGTCGTCAGGATGATGGTGACGCCGGATTCCTTGAGCCGGCGCACCATCTGCCACATGTCCTGCCTGAGCTCGACATCGACGCCGGCGGTCGGCTCGTCGAGGAAGAGGATGCGCGGCTCATGGGCGAGCGCCTTGGCGATGAGCACGCGCCGCTTCATGCCGCCGGAGAGCCGGCGGATCTGCGTGTCCTTCTTGTCCCAGAGCGACAGCTCCTTGAGAATCCGCTCGATGAAGGCCGGGTCCTTCGGCTTGCCGAACAGGCCGCGGCTGAAGCTCACCGTGCTCCAGACCGTCTCGAAGGCGTCGGTGGTCAATTCCTGCGGCACGAGGCCGATGGTCGCGCGGGCGGCGCGATAGTCGCGGATGATGTCGTAGCCGTCGGCGAGGACGGTGCCGGTGCTGGGCTTGACCAGCCCGCAGATGATGCTGATCAGCGTCGTCTTGCCGGCGCCGTTGGGGCCGAGCAGGGCGAAGATCTCGCCGCGCCTGATCTCCAGATCGACGGATTTGAGCGCGCTGAAGCCGGTCGCATAGGTCTTGGAGAGCCCGGAGACCGAGATGATCGGGGATGTCGAGGACATGAGCATGGCCGCCATATAGGCCTGTTCGTCGCCGGTTGCGATGGCTGACAGGGCTGGAGACGCGCGAATTCCTGCCAAGGTGTGGCGGCAACGATCATGCAAAGGGCCGGGCGCGAGGCCCGGCCCTGCACGTTCCTCGGTTCGTTCGAGGCTATTTCATGAAGAACCACAACAGGATGATGATCGGGATGGGAACCCCGACGAGCCACAGGATGATCGAACGCATGGACAGCCCCTTTTGGGAAAGGATGATGCTGTGCCAACGCCTTTTGTGGCGTGAAAGTTCCTACTCGCCGGTGCCGGGTGGCGGCGTGAAGGCATCGGCGCTCGGATGCCAGAGGGGCCTATAACCTTGTCTCAACACGGCGAGCGTGGCCGGAGGCGTCAGGACGGTCACGATTCCCGCCGGGCGGTCGCAGCGCGCGGCATAGCCGGCCGGCGCCCAGAGCAGGGCGGAGCCGCCGCGCAGCGCCAGGAATTCCCTTCCGTTCTCGGCGAGCAGCATCGCGCCGTCCGGCAGATTCTCCACCGGCAGGCGATGCGTGCGCTTGCCCCGGCCGTCGCGGCGCTCGCCGTCGAGAATGCGATCGATCTCCGGGAAGAACGGCGTCTGCGTCATGCCGAGGCCGCTCACCAGTGCTGCGCGATAGGCGAGGGCGTCGTGCCGCCGGCATTCCATGCAGGGGCGGTGGCCAGCGGCGAAGGCAGTGACCTCATCGCAGAAGAAGAGGTCGGTGTAGCCGGGACCCCAGACCTGATGCCGGCGCCCCTTGAAGGACAGCACGCAGCAGATCCACTGGCGGCTGGCCTGGATGCGACGCGGCAGGGCTTGCGTCCGCGGATCGTGGAAGCGCCCGCCGCGATTACCGAACAGGGTGCCGCGGGCCGGATCGGCAAAGAGCGCGCCGTCGGGCCTGACGCGATTGGGCAGGGGCATGAGACCTTCCGAGCGAGGTGATAACCCTAACCACGGTAACGACCGCCGCGACAGGCTGAGGCAGCAATGGCCCGCGTCACTCCTCCTTGAAGCCGTAATCGGGAATGCCCTGCTCGTTGCCGTAGTACTTGTACGGCAGGAATTTGCCCGACATGCCGATCTTGACCCGGTCTCCCTTCGGATTGGGCTCGCGCTCGAACGAGATGTTGAAATCGATCGCGGACATGATCCCGTCGCCGAATTCCTCCTCGATCAGCGCCTTCCAGGCCGGCCCGTTGACCATCACCATCTCGTAGAAGCGGTAGATCAGCGGGTCGGTCGGCGGCATCGGCGTGCCGGTGCCGCGATAGGGCACCTCGTTGAGCATGCGCTTTTCGTTTTCGGACAGGCCGAACAGCGCGGCCGCGCGCTCGGCCAGCGGCCGGACCAGCTTCATCTGGCCAAGCAGCGCGCCGACCACCAGCACCTCGGACATGCCGCCGATCTCGTCGGTGATGTATTTCCAGCTCCAGCCCTTCTCGCGCTTGATGTCGAGAATCTTCTCGGTCAGCTCTTCGCGCTTCATCGTCACCCTCTCCGGACACCTTGACCGCCAGAGCTCAGGCAAGGATCGGGCCGGTGCCCGGATGACGCAGGGTTTCGTCGATCGCGGCAGGATCGTCTTAACGTTATGATGAAGTAGGGTTCGCGCACTAAGGCATTTGAAGTTTTTTTCTCGGCATCTGGAGGCTGAAAAGCGACGCAGGAAATCCCGGCACGACGATGAGTTCCTATATTCCTCTGATCCTGTTCACGGTGCTGACCAATGCGGCGGCGCAACTCATGCTCAAGCGCGGCATGAGCAGTTTCGGCTCCTTCGACATCGCCGGCGACGGGATCGTCGCCACGGTTTTCCGGGTCGTCTTCAACCCGTTCGTCTTCGCGGGCCTGTGCACCTTCGTCGTCAGCATGGCCTCGCATCTGGTCGTGCTGTCCAAGGTGCAGATCAGCTACGCCTACCCGTTCCTGAGCCTCGCCTATGTCGTGGTCGCGGCCTATGCCTATTTCGCCTTCCATGAGGATCTGAGCCCGAGCCGCATCGCCGGGATCGGCTTCATCGTCATCGGCACCATCTTCATCGCACAAAGCTGAGGGGTACCATGGACCTGATCGTTCGCCTGTTCCTGCGCCTCGGCGCCCTGTTCGAGCCGCGGCCCGAGACCATGCTGACGCCGGTTCCCGTGCCGGTGCGGGTTCGTCCGGCGCCCCGGTCGCGCCGATAGGAGCCGGTCATGAAGCATATCATCATCGGCGGCGACGGCTTCGTCGGCTCGCGCCTGGCGGCTGATCTTGCGGCGATGGGCGAGGACGTCCTCGTCGCCGACATCCACAAGAGCAGCCATGCGCATTACGCCAAGGTGCCCTTCGTCCAGATCGACGTGACCAAGGCGGAGAGCGTGGACACGATCCCGCTCTCGCCTGAAGACGTGGTCTACAACCTCTCGGCCAAGATGCTCTCGCCGATTGTCACGCGGGCCGAGCGACACGATTTCTTCTGGCCGGTCAATTTTCACGGCACGCAGAACATCCTGAGCTGGATGGAGAAGCGCGGCGCCGACCGGCTGGTGCATTTCACCACGGACATGATCTACGGTCATTCGGTCACGGTGCCGCAGGACGAGACCCATCCCGCGCATCCGCTCGGGGAATATGGCGAGAGCAAGCTCGCGACCGAGCGGCTCGCCGAGGAATACCGCGCCAAGGGCTTCAAGATCCCGATCTTCCGGCCGCGCCTGATCATCGGGCCCGGCCGGCTCGGCATCCTGGTGAAGCTGTTCAAGCTGATCGATCTCAACCTGCCGGTGCCAATGATCGGCTCGGGGCGTAATCCCTACCAGTTCATCTCGGTGTTCGACTGCGCCAGCGCCTGTGTCTGCGCCTGGAAGGCGGGCTTCCCGAACGAGGCCTATAATCTCGGCTCCGACGAGCCGCCGCCGGTGAAGAAGCTGCTCGGCGACCTGATCAAGCATGCCGGCTCGAAATCGATCCTGCTGCCGACACCGGCCTCGCTGGTGAAGCTCACGCTCGATGCGCTCGACGCGGTGAACATGCCGATCATGGATCCCGAGCAATACAAGATCGCCGACGAGATCTGTATTCTCGACACGTCCAAGGCCAAGCGCGAGCTCGGCTGGCACCCGCAATACCGCGACGAGGACATGCTGCTCGCCGCCTATACCGAGTATCGCAAGGGCAAGGACGCCCACAAACAGGCGCAGAGGAGCCTCGCCGCATGAGCATGCCCGCTTTCAGCCAGGAGGATGCGCCGGTGAGCGGAGCGCGCCCGCAACTCATCAGCGTCGAGGCTGCCAAGCAGCTCGACGCCGCCCAGGTGAAGGATTTCTTCGCCGCCCACATCAACCCCGGCCAGCTTCATTTCCTCAAGCTGCTCGGCTTCGACAAGATCCTCGTCGATCGCGCCGAGGGCCTGCACTACATCACCAGGGACGGCCGGAAGATCCTCGATTTCTTCGGCGGCTTTTGCTCGGTTGCCTTCGGCCACAACCATCCGCGCATCATCGCGGCCCGGCAGAAGTTCCAGGACGAGAACCGCCATGAGATCTGCATGGCGTTCATGTCGCAATATGCGGCGGCGCTGGCGAAAAACCTCGCCACCATCGCGCCGGGCGATCTCGACATGGTCTTCCTCGGCTCGACCGGCTCGGAGGCGATGGAGGCGGCGCTGAAGGTCGCCGAGCAGGCGCAGGGTCCGGGCAAGTCCAAGATCCTGCATGCGGCGAACTCCTTCCACGGCAAGACCAAGGGCGTGCTCTCGGTCACCGATTCGACGCTCTACCAGTCGCAGTTCAAGCTGGTCGAGAACCGCGTCAAGGTGCCCTTCGGCGACATCCATGCGGTCCGGCAGGCGCTGGAGAACGACCCCTCGATCGGCATCGTCGTGATGGAGACGATCCAGGGCGGCGGCGGCATCGTCGAGGCGCCGGAGGGTTTCTGGCGCGAGTTGCGCGCGCTCTGCGACAAGCACGGCGTGCTCTGGGTCGCCGACGAGGTGCAGTGCGGGCTTGGCCGCACCGGCCAGTTTTTCGCCTTCGAGCGCGACGGGGTGGTGCCGGATGTGACCGCGCTCGCCAAGGCGCTCGGCGGCTCCAAGGCGGCGATGGGGGCGATGATCGCTCGCCGCGAGATCTACATGAAGGCCTATGGCAAGCCGAAGACCGCGCTGATCCATGCGCAGGCGACTTTCGGTGGCATGGGCGAGGCCTGCGTCTCCGCGATCGAGGCCCTCAACGTCCTCTATGACGAGGATTTGATGGGCA
This sequence comes from Allobosea sp. RCC_152_1, assembly GCF_041360765.1. Classification (NCBI taxonomy): domain Bacteria; kingdom Pseudomonadati; phylum Pseudomonadota; class Alphaproteobacteria; order Hyphomicrobiales; family Alloboseaceae; genus Allobosea; species Allobosea sp. RCC_152_1. The sequence continues at coordinate 999,866 of NZ_JBFUPU010000002.1, read as the reverse complement.
ATGCGAAGCGGCAGGGCGACTATCTGATCGAGCGCCTGAACGGCCTGCGAGCGAAATATCCGACGCTGCTCAAGGAAATCCGCGGGCGCGGGCTGATGATCGGCATCGAGTTCCAGGACATCAGCGAGACCATGCCTTTCGGGGTCAAGCACATGGTCGCGTTGCTCGACGACAAGCTGAAGGGCTCGCTCTGCGGCTTCGTCGGCGCGCTCTTGCTGAAGGAGCACGACGTGCTCGTCGCCTTCACCGAATACAACCGCAACGTCATCCGGCTCGAGCCGCCATTGATCGTCACGCGCGAGCAGTGCGACCAGTTCCTCGCGGCCTTCGAAGCTGTGCTGTCGCGCGGCGTCACCGGCATCGTCACCGGCTACCTGCGCAAGGTCGCTGCCGCCAAGGGCTGAGCGACCCGACCCGCAACAAAAAAGAGGCCGGCGTGAGCCGGCCTTTTGAGTCTGGGGTCTCGAAACAGGGGCGTCCAGGGGAGCTCAGTAGTAGCCGCAGACCCGGCGGTAGCCGATGACGTTGCCCCAGCGGTCGAAGCGCTCGACCAGGTCGCAGGAGCGAACGGGGGCAGGAGCGTCATAGTAGCCGTAGCCATAGGCGGGGCGGGTGGCACCGGCGATGATGGCGCCTGCGGCGAGCGCGCCGACCACACCGGCTCCGACGCCCCAGCCATAGCCCCGGTGCCAGCGCGGGCGGGCTTCGGCGCCGGACGCGATCAAGGTGGTGGCCAGGGTCACGGCCGCGAGGGTCGCGGTCAGCGTCTTGCGGAACGTGGTCATGCTCGTCTCTCCCGATCGTTGCGAGAGCGAAGGTTTCGCTCTTCATGCTCATTGGTCGCAGCGAGGAGTGGGTAGGTTCAAAGGTGGTGACGATTATTTTCGCGCGGCCTCAGCCGTCGCTGACACGCCGCCAGAAATCCGAGGAGAAGCCCGGATCGATATGGGTGGCGAAATCGCGCCATTGCGGAAAGGAGGCCTGAAAGGTCGCCGCCGACATGCGGGCATCCTTGTAGGGGTTCACCCGGCCCCCGGCTTCGATCGTGATCCGGTCCAGCTCCGTCAGCAGCGCTTCGGTCCGGGCGCCGCGATTGGGGAAATCGAGCGTCAGCGTCGCCCCCGGGATCGGGAAGGACATCAGCCCCGGCGAGCGCTTGGCGCCGAAGAGCTTGAGCACGGTCAGGAACGAGGCCTCGCCGGCAGCGAGCGTCCGGCGCAGCATCTCCTCGACGGCGCGGCGGGCGCCGGCCATCGGCACGGCGCATTGGAACTGCCTCAGGCCCTGCGGGCCATAGGCGCGGTTCCAGTCGCGGATCCGGTCGAGCGGGTAGAAGAACGGCCGATAAGGCACACGCCGTGGCGCCGCCCCGCGCGGCTGGCTGTGACGATAGAGCCAGTTGAAGGCACTGAGCGTCACCCGGTTGATCAGGGGAAAGGGTGGTTCGATCGGAAAGCGCAGGTTGCGGCCGGGCTGTGGTGGCAGGAAGCCGAAATCGGGCGCATGGTTGGCGCGGAAGAAGACGCCGCGGCCGAAGTGCCGGCCGCTGGCGAGGGCGTCGATCCAGGCCACGGTGTAGTCATGCGTCGAGTCGGATTCGGCGGCCAGTCCGAAGAAGCCGTCGAGGCTGTCGAAATGCAGGACCTCCTGCTCCATCGCGGCCGAGCGGATCGGCATGAGCTGGAGCGTCACCTGCGTGATGAGCCCGGTCAGCCCGAAGCCTCCGATGGTGGCGGCGAAGAGATCGGCATTCATGTCCGGCGCGCAAAGGATGCGCTGGCCGTCGGAGCGCATCAGCTCGAAGGCGCGGACATGGCAGCCGAAAGTGCCGGCGGCATGATGGTTCTTGCCATGGACGTCGTTGGCGAGCGCGCCGCCGATGGTCACGAAGCTCGTTCCGGGCGTGACGCAGGGGAACCAGCCGGCCGGAACCACGATATCGAGCAGGCGGTCGAGCAAGAGCCCCGCGCCGCAGGTCAGCAGACCTGTTTCCCGGTCGAAGGTCTGGACGTTGGCGAGCGAACGCGCATCGATCAGCGAGCCCTGGCTGTTCAGGCAGGAATCGCCATAGGAGCGGCCATTGCCGTAGGCGAGGACGGGGCGGCGGAAGCGATCGGGCCGCTCGATCCAGTCAGCCGCATCGACGATCTCGCTGCCCTGCGCCGAGAGCCCGCCCCAGGAGCGATACGCGCCGCGGGGGATGGTCATGGCAGGATCGTCGCCAGGACCATGATGGCGATGACGACGAGGCCCATGAGCTGGCTGCGCCAGTCGCGGATCATGAAGACCAGCGGATCGTCGGGCATGCCGCCACGGCGGGCCATGAACCAGATGCGCGCCATCTGGTAGAGGACGATCGGGCAGAGCAGCCAGATCAGCTCGGGGTGGCGGTAGAGCTGCTTCACATTGGCGCTGTCGACATAGAGCGCCATGATCAGCGCACAGGTGCAGCCCGAGGCCATGCCGAGCTGCGAGAGCGCCTCGATATCCTCGACCTGATAGCCGCGCCCGGCCTTCTTCAGGCCGGACTGATCCGCGGTGATGCGCAATTCGGCATAGCGCTTCACCAGTGCGAGGCTGAGGAAGAGGAACATCGAGAAGGCCAGCAGCCAGGACGAGATCGGGACGGCCGCGGCCGCGTTGCCGGCCAGGATGCGCAGCGTGTGCATCGCCGCCAGGCCGAGAACGTCGACCAGCAGCCTGCGCTTGAGAAAGAGGAGATAGGTCAGCGCCAGGAAGAGATAGGCCAGCAGCGCCAGCATGAAGCTCTGTGGCTGCGGCACGAGAAGGACGGTCGAGAACGCAGCGAGCAGGAGCACGGGCACCGCGGCGTAGGCCTGGGCGGCGGTGATCTCGCCGGCGGCGAGGGGGCGCTTGCGCTTGGTCGGATGCAGGCGATCCGCCTCGACATCCTTGATGTCGTTGAGGAGATAGATCGCGGAGGCGATCAGGCTGAAGGCGATGAAGGCGATGACACCGTGCCAGAGGGCCGCGGGGTCGAAGACATCGTGATTAAGCAGGATCGGGACGAAGACGAGCCCGTTCTTGAGCCAGTGATGGGGGCGCATGGCCCGGATCATGGCGGACGCAGACATGTTCGGGCTCCCAGCGCTCCTGCGACATGCGCTGCTTCCCGCCGTACGGGGTAGCAACGGCCGGTTGTACCGGCGCCGGGGTTTTGAGCTGAAAACTCCTAAGCTGACGTGCATGAGCCGCAAAAACGGGCAATGAATTCAACGCCATGCTTAACGGGCGGCTTCCATGATCGCGGAAACCGGCTCCGGAGGCCAAGACGGCTCCGGGGCGTCGGGCATGGACGCTGCTGCCCATGCCCGTCATTCGTTACGCCGCGGGCGCGCGCAGCAGCCGCCGAGCGAAGCGAGGTCGGCTCAGACCTTCGCGGTGCTCGCGGCGGCGTCGATATTGGCGACGAGCTCGGCGTCGAGCCCGAGAGAGCCGGCCAGACCCGCCAGGAAGTCCTTCTCGGCGGGCGTATCCGGATTGATGGCGATGCGCGCGGCCGTATAGATCTGCGCCGCCATCTCGGGTGATGCGGCGGCATCGGCGAGCTGATCGATCGAGGCGGGCTTGGCCATCTCCTTCGTCAGCCAGTCATGCGCTTCGGCATCGAGCCCGGCGTCCTTGAGGCCGCCGAGGATGGCGCCGCGCTCCTGCGCATCGATGTTGCCGTCGGCCGCCGCGGCCGCGATCATGGCGCGGATGAGGGTGAGGGCCGTCGCCTCCGTGGCGGCCTGCGGCTCAAAGCCGCTGCCGGCGGGCGCGGGCAGGATCTGCTGATGATTGCCGTCGAGGAGCGGCTTGCCGGCCTGGTAATTCTGGTAGGCCCTGTAGGCGAGGCCGCCGATAAGGGCCATGCCGCCGAGCTTGGCGGCCGACGCCGCGACCGAGCGGCCGGCGCCGGTGCCGAAGACGAGCGCGCCGAGGCCACCCAGAACGGCGGTCGCCAGGGCCGGATTGCTGGTGAGGACGCCCTTGGCCTGCGCGAGCAACTCGTCGGGCGTCCGTCCGCCGGTGGCGCGGCCGAGCGCATCCGAGGCGCCCTGCTGCACGCCCGTCTGGCGTGCGGCATCGCCGAGCCCTTGCGTGGCCTGGGTGAGGATCTGGCCGGCGAGGCCGCCGAGCCCGCCCGAGCGCTGAACCTGCTCCGCCAGCCCACCGAGCACGCCGCTAAGACCGCCCTGCTGGCCCGTCTGCCCGGCAGCCTGGCTGCCGGCGTTGACCAGCGCATCGAGCAGCGATTTGGCGTTGAACATGTCGGTTCTCCCTGACGATTTCGGCTAGGCGCGGATGCGGCCGGTCGGATCAGCCATGCAAAGACGGCCTGACGAAGGCAGGAGTTTGCACAGCTTCGCGCTCAAGTCATCGGCAGCGGCAACAGACCCGGCTCCTTCAGCGTTTCGAGGGCGATCTCGGAGCGCACGCGGGCCACGCTCTCATGCGGCATCAGCACTTCGTTCACGAGTCGGGCGAGCTCCTTGAGATCGCCGACGGCGACCTTGAGCAGGTAGTCGGCCTCGCCCGTCAGCGCATGGGCTTCGAGGATCGCCGGGGTCAGACGCACGAGATCGCGGAAGCGACGGGCATTGTCGCGGGAATGGGTGTCGAGCGCGACATGGATGAAGACGATGACGCCGAGGCCGACCGCCGAGGGATCGAGCGCCGCGCGATAGCCCTGGATCACGCCCTCCTGTTCGAGACGCTGGCGGCGGCGCGAGACCTGGCTCGCGGACAGGCCGACCCGCTCGGCCAGGGCCGCGTTGGTCAGGGACGCATCCTGCTGCAAGGCATCGAGCAGGCGCCAGTCGAATGCGTCGAGAGCGGTCATTTCGTGCGGCCTTCTCGCTTTGAATGCGAATATCGTGCGTCATTTTCGGATTTGCAATTGAGTTTGCACGCCACATGCCGCCGGGTCGCGCGATCATGGCGATCATCTCGAGGAGGAGATCGCTATGGGACCGTTTCCGCATGATGCCGCGCCGCCTGAAATCTCCGAGGCGAATCCGATGGGCACCGATGGCTTCGAGTTCGTCGAGTTCGCGCATCCGGAGCCGGAAAAGCTCGGCGCGCTGTTTGAGACGATGGGTTTCGTGCCGGTTGCGCGCCACCGTTCGAAGCGCGTGACGCTCTACCGGCAGGGCGACGTGAATTTCGTCGTCAATGCCGAGCCGAATTCCTTCGCGCAGGATTTCGCCGCCGCGCATGGGCCTTGCGCCTGCGCGATGGCCTTCCGCGTCGTCGATGCGAAGCAGGCCTTCGATCGTGCCGTCTCGCTCGGCGCTGAGCCCTATGTGAGCAGAATCGGCCCCGGCGAGCTCGCCATTCCCGCGGTGAAAGGCATCGGCGGCTCGCTGCTCTACTTCGTCGATCGCTATGGCGAGAAGGGCTCGATCTGGGATGTCGATTTCGAATGGATCGGCGAGAAAAACCCGCATCCAGAGCCGGCGGGGCTGTATTATCTCGATCACCTGACCCACAACGTCCATCGCGGCCGCATGGACCATTGGGCCGGCTGGTACGGCAAGCTCTTCAATTTCCGCGAGATCCGCTTCTTCAACATCGAGGGCAAGCTGACCGGCCTGATCTCGCGGGCGCTGACCTCGCCCTGCGGCAAGATCCGCATCCCGATCAACGAATCCCTCGACGACAGGAGCCAGATCGAGGAGTACCTGCGCCAGTACAAGGGCGAGGGCATCCAGCATGTCGCCATGGGCTCGCGCGACATCTACGCCAGCGTCGAGGCCCTGCGCGGCAACGGCCTGCCGTTCATGCCATCGCCGCCCGCGACCTATTACGAGAAGGTCGATGCCCGCGTGCCGAACCATGGCGAGCCGGTCGAGCGGCTCAAGGCCAACGGCATCCTGATCGATGGCGAGGGGGCAGTGGCGCTTGGCGAGAAGGCGGGCCGGATGAGCAAGGTCCTGCTGCAGATATTCTCCGGCACGGTGCTCGGGCCGATCTTTTTCGAGTTCATCGAGCGCAAGGGCGATGACGGCTTCGGCGAGGGCAACTTCCGGGCGCTGTTCGAATCGATCGAGGAGGACCAGGTCCGGCGCGGTGTATTGAAGCCGGCTACCGCGGCCGAATGACGCCGTCGGCCGTCGCCGTCAGGGCGCGAGCTTGCGCATCAGCAGCGGCGCGCCGATGGCGGGGTCCTTGCGCCACTGGCCGTTCTCGAAGACGAGCTCGGTGCCGTGGCCCCGGCGGGCGACGAGCGACAGCCGCCCGCCGGCATAGCGCCAGCCGACGGGGTCGAAGATGGTGAGGCCGACATCCTGGCAGGAGCCCTCGAAGGCGGTGCCGCCCTGCTGCCCGCCTGCGGCCGGGGCCGAGAGCACGAGGCGGCAGGCCTCGCGGTTCTGCTGGCGCATCAGGATGTAGCGGCCGGGGACCGTCTCGGGCGCGGGTGCCTGGGCCGGATCGACCGTCGTCTGCCGTTGCGCGGCTTCGGATGCAGCTGCGGCGGCGCCCTGCGGGGCACGGGCGGCGAGGCGCGGATGCCCCTTCCCGGAGAGGCGATAGCCCTTGCCGTCGCTGCCTTTGCCCTCCACCCCGGTTTCGGCGGAGCCGCCCTGAAAGCTCAACACGGCCTTGCCGCCGGCGTCGAGCAGTTGCGGCTGGCCGCTCGCATTCAGCGTCCAGGCCGTCGCGCTGTCCAGGATGGGCAGGGCGCGGCGGCAGGTCGCGGGGAAGCGCAACTGGCGGCCGTTTGCGGTCGCTTCCGTGCCGAAGGTGAGGGTGCAGCGGCGCGGCGCGTCGGCGAGTTCGAGCTCCCAGGCGCCGAGCCAGCGCCGGATCGCGTCCGGAGCCTTGTCGGCGCCACGCGGAAGCGGCGCCGACTGGGCGGCGGCCGGCAAGCTGCCGGCGCCGAGAAGGAGAAGCGGCAGCAGCCGGCGAATCAGGCCTTTTTCCATGGTGTCTCCGGCACGGGCGTCAGCGGACCCTTGCCATCGAACCATGAAACCATGTTGTCGACCAGAAGCTGGCCCATCGCCTCGCGGGTGTGGACGGAGGCCGAGCCGACATGGGGCAGCAGCACGGCATGCTCGATGGCGATCAGCTCTGCGGGTACGCGCGGCTCGTCCTCGAAGACGTCGAGGCCGGCGGAGAGGATGGTCCTGTCCTTGAGCGCCTTGATCAGCGCCTGCTCGTCGACGACCGTGCCGCGTCCGACATTGACCAGGATGCCATTGGGACCCAGTGCCTTCAGCACCTCGGCGTTGATGATGTGATGGGTCGAGGCGCCGCCCGGCGCGACCGAGATCAGCGTGTCGACATCGGCGGCCATGTCGACCAGCGAGGGATAGTAGGGATAGGACACGTCCGGCTGGCGCGAGCGGCCGTGATAGACGACCGGCAGGCCGAAGGCCTCGACGCGCTGCGCCACCGCCTTGCCGATGCGGCCGAGGCCGACGATGCCGACCTTGCGGCCGCGCAGCGAGGTGGTGAGCGGGTAATTGCCCTTGAGCCACTTGCCCTCGCGCAGGTAGCGATCGACCTGCGGGAGCTGGCGGACCGTGGCGATCAGCAGGCCTATGGCGAGGTCGGCGACCTCGTCGGTCAGCACGTCGGGCGTGTTGGTGACGACGAGCCCGCGCTTGCCGGCTTCGGCCGCGTCGACATGGTCGTAGCCGACGCCGAAGCTGGAGATGACCTCGAGCTTGGGCAGCGCGTCGAACAGCGCGCCGTCGACCCGGTTGTGGCCGCCGCCCGCGGCGACGCCGCGCACGCGATCCGCGACCTCGCGCAGCAGGCCGGCGCGGTCGGCCGCCTTCCACAATTCGTGGACGGTGAAGTGCTGCTTGAGCTGATCGGCGGCATGGGCGATCAGCGGGCCGGTCTGGATGATCTCGGTGCGGTCGGAAGCTGGCATCGTCGTCTGGTCCATCTCTGCGTTGATTCGTGTCTTGTGAATCGATTAAATTCGAATTTAGCCGCCGGGTACCCCTCGGAAGGCCTGTGATCGGGCTGCCAGCGTCACGCCGTATCGGCGGGGCTGTTATTTAGTATGCTTTATTCGGGTGATTTTGTCGGGTTCGGCCTGGCTGACATTCACCGATGCCAGCGTCGTGTTCAAGCTGTCGATGACCAGTCCCGCCATGCGCACGGCGGCGAGATCGCCATCGCGCTCGACGATCGCAGCGAGGATGTTTTCGTGATCTGGCAGGGAGGCGATGAAGGCCTCGTCGACGCCTTTCTTCAGCACGAGCGACCATTGCAGGGTGGCGATGACCGCGCTCGACAGGCATTGCAGCGGAGCGTTCTGCGAGGCCGCGAAGATGGCCTCGTGAAAGGCGAGATCGCCGCGCACGCAAGCATCCGAATAGGGCGGATTGTCGATCATGGCCCGCAACGCGGCCTCGATGCGGGCGATGTCGGCGGCGGTGCGGCGCTGGGCCGCCAGCCGCGCCACGCTGGGCTCGACGAATCGGCGTAACTCGAAGAGATCACGGATGAATTTCTCGTTCGGGTCGGCCTCGAAATGCCAGGCCAGGACATCGGTGTCGAGCAGGTTCCAGCGGTCGCGCGGGGCGGCGCGCGTGCCGCTTTTCGGACGTGCTTCGACGAGCCCCTTGGCGGTGAGCACCTTGACCGCTTCGCGATAGGCGGTGCGCGAAACCGAGATGTCGGCGCGCAGGTCGTCCTCGTTGGGCAGGAGCTCGCCCGCGCCGATCCGGCCGCTGATGATCGCGACCGCCAGCCTCTGGGCAACCTGGCCGAAAAGCCTGTCGGGATTGAGCGTCGTCGGCCGCGAGAAATCGCGCATCCGCATCGATCGACCCGTCCTCTCGCTCTGTGCCAATCGCGTTTCCCCTGAACCCGGTTCGACCTGTGTCGCGCTTGACAGCTTTCCGGCTATCGTATGACTTTATCGCAGACGCATGGGGACACAACCGCTCAGGAGAGGCGGGGCCATATGCATCAATCGGTCACAAGAAGCCGATAGGCGACAGCGATGCTCGCGCAGTTGCGAGGATCAAGGGAACGGAAGCAGGGAAGAAAACATGGCATCTGTCCAGATTGCCGACGTGCGCAAGGCCTATGGCTCGACGCAGGTCATCCACGGCGTGGACATCGATATCGATGATGGCGAGTTCGTCATTCTCGTCGGGCCGTCGGGCTGCGGGAAGTCGACGCTGCTGCGCATGATCGCGGGGCTGGAGAACATCTCCGGCGGCGAGATCCGCATCGGCCCCAAGGTGGTGAACGACGTTCCGCCGAAGGAGCGCGACATCGCCATGGTGTTCCAGAACTATGCGCTCTATCCGCATATGACGGTCGCCGACAACATGGCCTTCTCGATGAAGCTCCGGAAGGCGCCGAAGGCCGAGATCGAGGAGCGCGTCAGCAAGGCCGCGCAGATCCTGGGCCTCGGCAATCTGCTCGAGCGCTACCCGCGCCAACTGTCCGGCGGCCAGCGCCAGCGCGTCGCGATGGGGCGCGCGATCGTGCGCGACCCGCAGGTGTTCCTGTTCGACGAGCCGCTCTCCAACCTCGACGCCAAGCTGCGCGTGCAGATGCGCACCGAGATCAAGGAGCTGCACCAGCGCCTGAAGACCACGACCGTCTATGTCACGCACGACCAGATCGAGGCCATGACCATGGCCGACAAGATCGTCGTGATGCATGACGGCATCATCGAGCAGATGGGCGCGCCGCTCGACCTTTACGACAAGCCCGCCAATCTGTTCGTCGCGGCCTTCATCGGCTCGCCCTCGATGAACCTGCTCAAGGGCAAGATCCTGGCGTCGGGCTTCGAGACGGAGGGTGGGGTGGTCTGGCCGGTCGGTCAGCATCCGGCCGATTCGAACGGCAAGGCCGCCGTGTTCGGCATCCGCCCGGAGCATATCCATCTCGATGCCAACGGGCTCGAGGCGGAGGTCGTGGTGATCGAGCCGATGGGCTCGGAGACCCAGGTGGTGGTCCGCTGCGGCGGGCAGAACCTGACCTGCGTGTTCCGCGAGCGCATCACGGCCAAGCCGGGCGAGACCATCCGCATCACGCCCGACACCAGCGTGACCCATCTCTTCGACGCGGCCACCGGCAAGCGTCTTTAGAGGCAATCGCGCGCGGGCCCGTCGCCCGGGCCGCGCGCGGGCGCAGTTTTACGGCGACAATCATGCATGACGAGGGTCCGATGCAGGCCCTCGCGGCTTTTCACGGAGGGAATATCATCATGAGCATTTCGAGACGTGACGTATTGATCGGCGGCGCCGGGTTTGCCGCGGGGGCGAGCCTGCCGCTGGCACCGGCGATCGCGCAGGCCAAGATCGAGCAAGGCGCGACGCTGCGCGTGCTGCGCCCCACCAAGTTCGTCGATCCTGACCAGGCGATCTTCAACGAGAATACCGAAGCCTTCACCAAGGCGACCGGCGTGCCGGTGCGCGTCGACTATGCCGGCTGGGAGGATCTGCGCCCGCAGACGGCGGTGACCGCCAATACCGGCGCCGGCCCCGATGTCGTGGTCGGCTGGGCCGACGATCCGCACATCTTCTCCGACAAGCTGATCGACCTGACCGATATCGCCGAGGATCTCGGCAAGAAATATGGCGGCTGGTACCCGATCGCCGAGAAATACGGCAAGAAGGACAAGACCAACCAGTGGGTTTCGATCCCGATGGGTGCGTCGGGCGCGCCGGCGGTCTATCGTGAATCCTGGGTCAAGGAAGCGGGCTTCGATACCTTCCCGAAGGATCTCGACGGCTTCCTCAAGCTCTGCCGCAAGCTCAAGGAAAACGGCCACCCTGCCGGCTTCGCGCTCGGCAATGCGGTGGGCGACGGCAACGCCTACTGCAACTGGCTCGTCTGGACCCATGGCGGCTACATGGTCGACGAGAACAACAAGGTCGCGATCAACTCGAAGGAGACGATCGAGGCGCTGAAATACGCCAAGGCGCTCTACGAGACCTTCATCCCCGGCACGCTCTCCTGGCTCGACATCAGCAACAACAAGGCGCTGACGGCGGGCGAGATCGGCGTCACCCAGAACGGCGTCTCGCTCTATTTCTCGATCAAGAATTCGAAAGACGAGAAGACCGCCGCCATCGGCAAGGACCTGAACCACGCGACCATGCCGGTCGGTCCGCTCGGGCGGCCGTCGGAGCCGGCGCTGATCATCAACGCCATGGCGTTCAAGCACACCAAATTCCCGAACGCGGCCAAGGAATATCTCCGCTTCATGATGGAGAAGGAGCAGTACGACAAGTGGCTGACCGGCTGCTACGGCTACTGGACCCAGCCGCTGAAGGGCTATGCCGAGAGCAAGGTGTGGTCGAGCGACCCCAAGATCGTGGTCTATCGCGACACCTGGGAGCGGGCGCTGTGGAGCGGCTACAAGGGCTCGATCAACGAGGCCGCCGGCACGGTCAACGCCGAATACGTCGTCGTCCAGATGGTCGCCTCGGTCTGCGCCGGTCAGGCGACGCCTGAGGAAGCGGCGGCGGAAGCCGAGCGCCGCGCCAAGCGCTACTACCGGACCTGAGCCGGAATCCTCACGGCCGCCGGCTCGTCCGGCGGCCGATGCGAGATCGTCGCGCATCCGATCGGACGCGACAACGATGATCTCCTGATGTGTCGTCGCATCCGGTTGTTCCGAAAGATGGGTTCTCCTTTTCGGTCCGATGCCGTAGCCGACCCCAACGCGAGAGCGCCATGGCCGTAGCTGCCGCCGAATTGCGAACCGTCCACAGCCTGCAGCAAAACTGGCTGGTGCGTCTGTTCGACTACAAGCCTTTCCTGGTCTTCCTCTGCCTGCTGCCCGCGGCCGGGTTCCTGCTCGTCTTCCTGAGCTATCCGCTGGGCCTGGGCATCTGGCTCGCCTTCACCGATACGCGCATCGGCCGGGTCGGCCATTTCATCGGTTTCGAGAACTTCCAGTCGCTCTGGTACGACCGGGTCTTCATCACCTCGGTCTGGAACACGATGCTCTATACGGGCGTGGCGACCATCGGGAAATTCGCGCTCGGCCTGTGGCTGGCGCTGCTGCTCAACAACCACCTCCCGATGAAGTCGCTGCTCAGGGCGATCATCCTGATTCCCTGGATCGTGCCCACGGTGCTCTCGGCCATCGCCTTCTGGTGGATCTACGATCCGCAGTTCTCGATCATTTCCTATGTGCTGGTCGACGTGCTCGGCTGGCGCGACAGCTATATCGACTTTCTCGGCCAGCCCTGGCCGGCGCGTTTTTCGCTGATCGCGGCGAATATCTGGCGCGGCATCCCCTTCGTCGCGATCTCGCTGCTCGCCGGCCTGCAAACCATCTCGCCGTCGCTCTACGAGGCGGCGATGCTGGACGGTGCCAATGCCTGGCAACGCTTCCGGCACGTGACCTTCCCGATGCTGATGCCGATCCTGGCGATCGTGCTGACCTTCTCGGTGCTGTTCACCTTCACCGATTTCCAGCTCGTCTACGCCATCACACGCGGCGGGCCGGTGAACGCCACGCATCTGATGGCGACGCTCGCCTTCCAGCGCGGCATCCCGGGCGGCCAGCTCGGCGAGGGCGCGGCGATCGCGGTGGCGATGATCCCGTTCCTCGTGATGGCGACGCTGTTCAGCTATTTCGGCCTGTCCCGGCGCAAATGGCAGCAGGGGGAAGAGAATGACTGATCAAACCCTCAGTGCGCGTCCGCATCTCAAGGACAAGGAGCGCGAAGGCGTCATCGACTGGTCGTCCGGCCCGCGGCGCCTCCTCACGCTCTACCTGCCGCTGTCGCTCTTCCTCCTCGTGCTGCTGTTCCCGTTCTACTGGATGGCGATCACGGCGATCAAACCGAACGCCGAGCTGCTCGACTACAAGAACAACAACCCGTTCTGGGTGAAGTCGCCGACGCTCGAGAACATCAACAGGCTGCTGTTCCAGACCGATTATCCGCAATGGCTCTGGACCACGATGATGGTCGCGGCGGTGGCGACGGCGCTCTCGCTGTTCTCCAGCGTGCTCGCCGCCTATGCGATCCAGCGGCTGAGGTTCAAGGGCTCGCAATATGTGGGCCTGGCGATCTATCTCGCCTATCTCGTGCCGCCCTCGATCCTGTTCATTCCGCTGGCGACGCTGATCTTCCAGTTCGGCCTGTTCGACTCGCCGCTGGCGCTGATCCTGACCTACCCGACCTTCCTGATCCCGTTCTGCACCTGGCTCCTGATCGGCTATTTCAAGTCGATCCCCTACGAGCTCGAGGAGTGCGCGATGATCGACGGGGCGACGCGGCTGCAGACGTTGTGGCGCATCACCTTGCCGCTCGCCATGCCCGGCCTGATCTCGGCCGGCATCTTCGCCTTCACCCTGTCCTGGAACGAGTTCATCTATGCGCTCGCCTTCATCCAGTCTGCGGAGAAGAAGACGGTGCCGGTCGCGGTGCTGACCCAGCTCGTCGAGGGCGACGTCTATCACTGGGGCTCGCTGATGGCCGGCGCGCTGCTGGGCTCGATTCCCGTGGCGATCCTCTACTCCTTCTTCGTCGACTACTACGTGGCGTCGATGACGGGTGCGGTGAAGGAATGAGGCCGATGCGCCGGCGCCGCTTGTCCGGCGCCGGGCATCCGCGCTCAACTCATGGTGCTGCATGCGTGGCATGCGAGCTCCGAGAAAGTACCTGACTTATGCCAGACACGCCGATTTCCAGCATCGCCTTCATCGGGCTTGGCGCGATGGGTGCGCCGATGGCCGAGAACCTGGTCAAGCGGCAGTTCCGGGTCACCGGCTTCGACATGCGTGAGGCGGCGCGCGACGCGCTGGCCGCGGCTGGCGGACAGGCTGCCCCAAATGCGGCCGAGGCGGCCAAGGGCGCCGATGCACTGGTGCTGATGGTGGTCAATGCCGCGCAGGCGCGCGCGGTGCTCTTCGAAGCCGGGGCGCTCGCGGCGTTGGCGCCGGACGCCACGGTGATCCTGATGGCGACCTGTCCGCCGGGCGAGGCCGAGGCGATCGCGGCGGAGGTCGCGAAGACCGGCCGGCATTTCATCGACGCGCCGGTCTCCGGCGGCGTCAAAGGCGCGCAGGGCGGGACGCTGACGATCATGGTCGGCGCGGCGCCGGAGAGTTTCGCACGGGCAAAGCCGGTGCTCGATGCGCTCGGCGACAAGGTCTTCCATGTCGGCGAGAAGCCGGGGCAGGGCGCGACGGTGAAGACCGTCAACCAGCTCCTCTGCGGCGTGCATATCGCGGTGGCGGCGGAGGCGCTGTCGCTGGCGGAGAAGGCCGGCATCGACGGGCGCCTGCTCTTCGAGATCATGGGCGGCTCGGCGGCATCCTCCTGGATGCTCAGGGATCGCGGCCCGCGCATGCAGGAGCCCGACCCGGCCGTCGCCAGCGCCGTCGACATCTTCGTCAAGGATCTCGGCATCGTGCTCGATGCCGGGCGCGCGGCGAAGGTCGCGCTGCCGCTGGCGGCATCGGCCCATCAGATGTTCCTCGCGGCCTCAGGGCTGGGCCATGGCGGGCGCGACGATTCGCAGGTCGTGCGGGCCTATCGCGCCCTCAACGCCAAGCCCGCGAACGATGCCTGAAGGCTCAGCGGGGCGGACAGGTCGTCCCGCGCAGGACGAGTTCGGGCGTCAGCAGCAGGCGCTGCTGCGGCGCGGCGGGCTCGGCGATGCGGCGCAGCAGGAATTCCGCCGATTTGGCGCCCATCTGGTTCTGGAAATTGTGGATCGTGGTGAGCGCCGGAAACCATTGCGCCGCCTCCTTCACGTCGTCGCAGCCGACGATGGAGAAGTCGACGCCGGCCTCGCGTCCGCGATGGCGCAAGCCGAGCATCGCGCCGAAGGCCGAGAGGTCGTTCATGCAGATGGCGGCGGTCGGCGGTGCGGGAGCGTCGAGCACCTGCTGGATGCCCTTGAGCCCGTTCTCGCGCGTGCCGTAGGCGAAATAGATCAGCGCGGGGTCGATCGACAGGCCATGAGCCGTCAGGCCCTCGCGATAGGCGTGATAGCGGTTGCGCCCGGTCGAGATGCTCTCATTGGCGCAGAGGAAGGCGATCCGGCGGTGGCCGAGCCCGATCAGATGCTCCATCGCCTGGAGGATGCCATGGCGGTCGTCCGCGCCGACGAAATCGAGGCCGAGCCCCGGCACTTCGCGCGAGAGCTGCACGATGGGCACGCCTGCATCGACGAGGTGGCGCAGGCTGTCGGCCGTGCTGCCGCCCGCCGGGCAGAGGATCATCCCGTCGGGCCTGTACTCGGCCAGGGAGTTCAGCACGCGCTCCTGCCGCTCAAGATCCTCGGCATAGGTGCCGAGCAGGATCGAGCGGCCATAGGCTGCCGTGGCTCCGTCGATCGCCGCCAGAAGCTCGGCGAAATACGGATTGGTGATGTCGTGAAAGCCGACGCCGATGATGTTGGTGCGGTCGGTGCGGAGCGCCGCGGCACTGCGGTTGTAGCTGTAGCCCATCTGGCGCGCGATCTCGCGCACGCGGCCGCGCGTCGCCTCGGCGACCAGCGGGGAATCCCGCAGGGCCAGCGAGACCGTCGCCGTCGAGACCGACAGATGGTCGGCGATGATCTGAAGAGTGACGCGGCTGCGGCCGGCGGGGGGCGTGGGGCTTGGCGGGGACGGGCCGTCGGCGTTCATCAGGGGTCCAGGTCAAGGGCTGGCCTCGTCAAGCGTCCCGAAGCCAGTCGTTTCGTCGATATCTCTGCCGTTCGCATACTCATACAGACAAGCAGGAGAATATGAAAATGAGCGCTGGCAAGGAAGCGATCGGCTTTATCGGCGTCGGGCTGATGGGCCAGGGCATGGCCGCCAATCTGGTCGCGAAGGGCTTCTCCCTGACCGTGATGGGGCACCGCAACCGCAAGCCGGTCGAGGATCTCGTTGCGGCCGGCGCCGTCGAGGCGAAGACGCCGGCGGAGCTGGCGGCGCGCTCCGGCATCATCTTCCTGTGCGTCACCGGCTCGGCGCAGGTCGAGGAGGTGCTCAAGGGCGAGAGCGGCATCATCGCCGGGGCGAAGCCCGGCACGATCGTGGTCGATTGCTCGACCTCCGATCCGACCGTCACGGTCCGGCTGGCCGCCGAGCTCGAGGCCAAGGGGTTGCACCTTGCCGATGCGCCGCTCGGCGGCACGCCGGCACAGGCCGCGCAGGGCCAGCTCTCGGCGATGATCGGCGCCGCGCCCGAGGTGTTCGCCCGGATCAGGCCGGCCTGCGAGGCCTGGGCGCAGAAGATCGTCCATCTCGGTCCCGTCGGCGACGGGCACAAGATGAAGCTGATCAACAACTTCCTCTCGATGGGCTATGCCGCGATCTATGCCGAAGCGCTGACGCTCAGTCAGAAGATCGGCATCACGCCGCAGACCTTCGACAGTGTGATCCGGGGCAGCCGAATGGATTGCGGCTTCTACCAGACCTTCATGCAATATGTGCTGGAGCGCGACCGCGACGCGCACAAATTCACCCTCGTCAACGCGTTGAAGGATGTGCGCTATCTGGAAGGCGTCGCCAATGCGGCCGGCGTCGCGAACCCGATCGGCAATGCCGTGAAGAACAGCTACGCCACCGCCGTCGCCGGCGGGCGGGGCGGGGATTACGTGCCGATGATCTCGGACTGGATCGCGGAACTCAACGGCGTCTCGCTCGCCGCGAAGGGGTGACGCTTCAGGGGTTTGCCAGCAGCCGCGAGAGGCTGTCGGAGAGGCCGGTGCTGCCGACGGGGGCGGGGAGGGCGAAATCGCCGCTCTGCGGTTTCGCCGGCGGCTCTCGCAGCGTTTCGAGCAGCATCGTCACTCCGGCCTCGGCCGAGCAGATCACCGGCACGGAGACATGCGGCTGGACGCGCGCGGCAAGGCCGGCGAGCCCGGCTCCGCCGAGGATGACGGCGCCGGCACCGTCACGCGCCACGGTCCGGTTGCAGGCTTCCGCGAGCAGGGTGACAGAGCCGTCGGGATCGCGCGCGATGTCGGCGCCGGTCGGCGCCACGGTCTCGACCGCGGCGAGCCGGCCAGCAAGCCCGAGCGAGCCGAGGAACTCCCGCAGCATCGGCCCCCAGCGCTCGCCGCCGGTCACGATCGAGAAGCGTTCCGCCTGCCGGGCCGCGAGCCGGCTCGATGCCTCCGCCATGCCGATCACGGGCACGCGCGCCAGCTCCTTGAGGGCGAGGAGGCCGGGATCGCCGAAGCAGGCGAGATAGACGCCGTCGCAATCCGCGCCGTGCTCGGCGAAGGCGTCGAGCGCCGCATGGGCCGCGATGGCGGCGGCGCTGCGGCTGGCGATGTATTGCGCGCCGAAGCGGCCCGTGACCGGGACGAGCGTCGTCTCCGGCGGCAGATGCGGCTGGATAGCCCGCACGACCAGCGCCGTCATCTCCGGCATCGTATTCGGGTTGATGAGGAGGAGGCGCATCTGGGCTTTCGGGGAAGCGTCGAGAGGAGGCAAGGCGGGCTGCTCGCAGCCCCGGTGAGCTCAAGCGCCGGCACCATAATGCGGATCCAGGCGGCCGTCAGCTCAGCCGTGGCCGTGGCCTGCCCCTTGGGGCGATGATGCGCCTAGAAGCGATCGGCCGCGAAGGGCTTGAGATCGCAGAAGGGTGGGGTGCCGGTCATCGCTTCCGCCAGAAGCCGACCGGTGGCCGGACCCAAGGTGAAGCCGTGATGAGCGTGGCCGAATGCAAACCACAGGCTGCGATGCCGGGGAGCCCGGCCGATGATCGGCAGCATGTCGGGCAGGCAAGGGCGCGCGCCGCGCCAGGGCTCGGCATCGAGACGCTGGCCGAGCGGCATGATCCGCCGTGCGATCTTCTCCGCGCGATCGAGCTGCCAAGTGTCCGACGGCTCGTCGCGGCCGGCCAGCTCGATGCCGGTGGTCAGGCGAATGCCGCGCTGCATCCGGCTCAGAACGAAACCCGCCTGCGCATCGCAGAGCGGATATTGCGGCGCCGATTCGTCCGCGGCGGCGTAATGCATATGATAGCCGCGCTTGAAGCCGAGCGGGAAACGGTAGCCGAAGCCTTTACAGACATCGCCTGACCAGGGCCCCAGCGCGACGACGACCTCGGAGCCCCGCCAGGTTCCGGCATTGGTTGGGAGGTGCCATTCCGCGCCTTCCTGACGCAAGGCGAACGCATCCGCCTTCGCCAGCGCGCCGCCGCGCGCGGAGAAGAGTTCGGCATAGGCGCGCGTCACCGCGCCGGGATCGCGGACCGTCACCGGATCGCGCCAATGCACGGCGCCGGCTGCGGCATCGGGCAGCAAGGCAGGCTCCAGGCTGCGCAGGGCCTCACGCTGGAGCACGTCATAAGCAAGCCCGTAGCCACTCAGCTCTGCCGCCGTTCGAACCGCCTGGGCGAGGGCGCGCGGGTCACGATAGAGCTCGATCCAGCCCTCGCTCCGCATCAGCGCCTCCGTGCCGGCGGCTTTCGTCCAGTGCCGGTGCTCGTCGATGCTGCGCTCGATCAGGGGCAGGACGGCGCGGCCCAGCCTGTCGAGTCGGTCCGGCGCCGAGTTCCACCAGTAGCGCGCCAGCCAGGGCGCCATCCGCAGCAATGTCGCCGGCCGGTAGCGCACGGCGATGGAGCGGTTCG
This sequence comes from Allobosea sp. RCC_152_1, assembly GCF_041360765.1. Classification (NCBI taxonomy): domain Bacteria; kingdom Pseudomonadati; phylum Pseudomonadota; class Alphaproteobacteria; order Hyphomicrobiales; family Alloboseaceae; genus Allobosea; species Allobosea sp. RCC_152_1. The sequence goes on along the minus strand of NZ_JBFUPU010000002.1, from coordinate 981,333 downwards.
AGGCGAAGGCGGCGAGTGTCGCGAGATCGCGGGGAAAGGCATAGGGAACGACGGAAGAGCGCTCGATCAGCCCGGCATTGCCATGACTGGTTTCGGCTCCCGGCTCGCCGCGATCGACCAGCAGGACGGTGCGGCCGCGCTCCTGCAGATGCAGGGCGGTGCTGACGCCGATGATGCCGGCTCCGAGCACGATGACATCGGCCTGTCCTGTCGCCATCGCCATCGCCAGTCGAATCCGTCCCCGAAGCCCATGTTCGGGGCATAGCCGAGCCCTAATTGAATCGTCTTTGCAAGCCGTTCACCGACATCAAGATGCGCGAGGCGACCGCCTTCGCCGTCAACCGGAAGGAGATCCTGACCAGCCTCTCTGGCGGCAATCTCCTCGCGGCTAATATGTGGGGGGCGTGATGGCGCTGACGATCTCGCTCGGCTCGTCGGCTGCATTGCGGAAGCGGTGCGGTTCGCGGCTGTCGAAATAATAACCATCGCCGGGGTGCAGGATCGCCGTCCGGCCCGAGACGGTCACCTCGACCGCGCCGCGGATGACGAGGCCGCCCTCCTGGGCCGAATGAAAGAAGGCCTCGCCCGTATCGGCCCCGGGAGCGTAGGTTTCATGCAGCATCAGCATCGAGCGGTTGGGGAATCCGGTCCCGATCACGCGGTAGGAAATGGCGTCCGCACGACCGATTTCCGCCATCTCCGCAGCTCGGCAGAACGGATTTGGCGGCGACATCGCATTAAAATCCAGGAAAAAGCCCGATAGGGTCGTGCCGAGCGCGTCGAGCACCGCATGCAGCGTGTCGAGGGACGGGCTGATCAGGTCCCGCTCGATCAGCGAAATCGAAGAGTGGGACACGCCCGAGCGCAGGGCGACGGCGCGCACGCTGAGCTTGCGGCGCTGGCGCAGCTCCCTCAACCGGTCGCCGATTTTCATGGAAGGCCTCCTTCATGCGGGCGCCGCATCTGAGCGCAATTGGTGATTATCTTCAACACGCCCGGGCGCCCTCCTTGCGCTGCTGCCATGCGGCGGGGAAGCTTGCCGCCCATTCCCGCCCACTGGAACACGCCGCATGTCCAACTCCGCCCCCGCCCTGGACGCCCGGATCACGCGCATCAAGGCCCCCCAGCGCAGCGCCTGGAGCGACAACACTCCCGTCGAGACCACGGTGAAGGCCGTTCTGGATCGTGTGCGGCGCGATGGCGACGACGCTCTGCGGCATTATTCACGCGAGTTCGACAAGCTCGATATCGAGGCTTTCGAGATCACGCCGGCGGAGCGCGCCGCTGCGCTCGACGGGCTCGAGAAGCAGACCCGTGCCGATACGGAATTCGCCATCGAGCGTGTGCGGGCCTTCGCCGAGGCGCAGCGCAAGACGCTGCTTCCCCTGGAGATCGAGGCGCTGCCGGGGCTGCATCTCGGCCATCGCATCATTCCGATCGCGCGCATCGGCGCCTATGTGCCGGGCGGACGCTATCCGCTGCTCTCGGCGCCGATCATGACGATCGTGCCGGCCAAGGTCGCCGGCTGCGACGAGGTCGTCGCCTGCCTGCCCCCGGGAGCGCATCCGGCGATGATCGCGGGCTGTCACCTTTCAGGCGCCGACCGGATCTTCCGCGTCGGCGGCGCGCAGGCGATCGCCGCCATGGCCTTCGGCACCGAAAGCATCCCCGCGGTCGACAAGATCGTCGGCCCGGGAAACGCCTATGTGAACGAGGCCAAGCGGCAGGTCTTCGGCCTGGTCGGCATCGATCAGCTCGCCGGGCCGAGCGAGATCTTCGTCGTCGCCGACGAGACCGGCGATGCGGTGACGATCGCGGTCGATCTGCTGGCACAGGCGGAGCATGACGTGCGCACCCGCGTCGGCCTGATCACCACGGATCGCGGCCTGGCGGAGAAGGTGCTCGTCGAGATCGAGCGCCAGCTCGGCAACCTCTCGACGGCGCCGGTCGCCGCCGCGGCCTGGCGCGACTATGGCGAGATCGCCGTTTGTGCCGACGAGGCGACGATGCTGGCCTATTCCGACCAGATCGCCGCCGAGCATCTGGAGGTGCATACGCGCGATGCGCATGCAACGGCCGCGAAGCTGCGCAATTACGGCTCGATCTTCATCGGCGTTGCCGCGAGCGTGGTCTATTCGGACAAATGCTGCGGCACGAACCACACGCTGCCGACCATGGCGGCCGGGCGCTATACCGGCGGCCTCTGGGTCGGCTCCTACCTCAAGACCTGCACGCATCAATGGCTGGACGAGCGTGGCGTCGCGGCCGTGGCCCCGCCGGCCATGCGCCAGAGCGCCAGCGAGGGGCTCGAAGGGCACCGCCGCGCGGCGGCGCTGCGTCTGGCGCCCGCGCAATTGTTGAGCGAGATCGGCGCCTGATCAGCAAGAAGATTTCCGTAGCGTGAGGCTGCGAAGCGAGGTCCAATACGGGCAAGGTAGCCGGCATTCCGCGAGGGGCGGAGCAGCCGGATCAGAACGGGAGAAGACCATGACATCGTTGAAGGCCCTATTCGCAGGCTCGACGCTCGCGGCTGGACTGATGCTCGCCGGCCTCGGCACGGCGGCTGCCCGCGACCTCACCGTCGTCTCCTGGGGCGGCAACTACCAGGACGCGCAGCGCAAGATCTACTTCAAGCCCTTCGCCGAGAAGACCGGCAAGCCGGTGCTCGACGAATCCTGGGATGGCGGCGTCGGCGTCGTCCAGGCGAAGGTGAAGGCGGGGACGCCGAACTGGGACGCCGTGCAGGTCGAGGCCGACGAGCTCGCCATCGGCTGCGCCGACGGCCTCTACGAAAAGCTCGACTGGAACAAGCTCGGCGGCAAGGACAAGTTCCTGCCGAGCGCCGTCAGCGATTGCGGCGTCGGGGCGATCGTCTGGTCGACGCTCTTGTCCTACGATTCCGAGAAGCTGAAGACCGCGCCGACCTCCTGGGCGGATTTCTGGGACACCAAGAAGTTCCCGGGCAAGAGGGCCCTGCGTCGCGGGCCGAAATATGCGCTCGAATTCGCGCTGATCGCCGATGGCGTCGCGCCGAAGGACGTCTACAAGGTGCTGCGCGACAAGGGCGGCGTCGACCGCGCCTTCAAGAAGCTCGACGAAATCAAGTCCGATATCGTCTGGTGGGAGTCGGGCGCGCAGCCGCTGCAACTGCTGAAATCCGGGCAGGTCGTGATGACCTCGGCCTATAACGGCCGCATCAGCGGCATCAACAAGACCGAGGGCACCAAGTTCAAGACCGTCTGGCCGGGCAGCATCTACGCGGTCGATAGCTGGGTGATCCTGAAGGGCAGCCCGAACAAGGACCAGGCGATGGATTTCATCGCTTTCGCCAGCCTGCCGGAAAACCAGTCCAAGCTGCCGCAGGACATCGCCTACGGCCTGCCCAACAAGGCCGCCGCGGCCGCCGTCCCGGCCGACCTCGCCGCGGACCTGCCGACCGCGCCGCAGAATCTCGAGAATGCGATCGCGATCGACGTCGACTACTGGAACGACAACATTGAAGACCTGACCAAGCGCTTCAACGCCTGGGTCGGCAAGTAGGTCGGCAAGCGGATCGGCGAGCGGGGCGGCCAGCAGCCGTCTCCGCTTCGCCGTGCTTCATGCAGAGAGCCCCCGGGCGCGCCACGTGCGTCCGAGGTCGCTCCAGCCGATCGCCCGGTGTGGCATCGTCCTTGCGAAGGGCTCCTCGCCGCGGCCAAGACGGCTTCGCCTCATCCGTCACGAGAAGATTGATCCTTTGCGAGATTCGAATCCGTTCATTCATTTCGAGGCCATCAGCAAGGTATTCGGCACGGTCACGGTGGTCGATTCGCTCGACTTCCATGTCGCGCAGGGCGAGTTCGTCAGCCTTCTCGGCCCTTCGGGCTCGGGCAAGACGACACTTCTGATGATGCTCGCCGGCTTCGAGACCCCCACCGGCGGGAGCATCCATGTCGATGGGCGGCGTGTCGAGCATCTGCCGCCGCACAAGCGCGAGATGGGCGTGGTCTTCCAGAACTATGCCCTGTTCCCGCATATGACGATCGCCGAGAATGTCGGCTTTCCGCTCAAGATGCGCGGCGTCGCCCGGGCCGAGCGCGAGGCAAGGGTGAAGCGCGCGCTCGAGCTGGTGCGCCTCGGCCATCTCGCCGACCGCAAGCCCTCGCAGCTCTCCGGCGGCCAGCAGCAGCGCATCGCTTTGTCCCGCGCCCTCGTCTACGAGCCCAAGGTCGTGCTGATGGATGAGCCGCTGAGCGCGCTCGACAAGCAATTGCGCGAGCATATGCAGCTCGAGATCCGCGCCTTGCATCGTGAACTCGGGCTGACGGTCATCTTCGTCACGCATGATCAGGGCGAGGCGCTGACCATGTCGGACCGTGTCGCCGTGCTCAACCGCGGCAAGATCGAGCAGTTCGATACGCCGTCGGGCCTCTATGACAGGCCGCGGACACGCTTCGTCGCCGAGTTCATCGGGGAGACGAACCTGCTCGCCGGGCGTGTCTCGCAGCGCCAGGGCGAGACCGCGACGATCCTGCTCGCATCCGGTGCGCGCGTGACCTGCGACAGCGCGGCGGCCTTCGAGACCGGCCACGACGTGATGATCTCGGTTCGTCCGGAAATGCTGCATCTCGTGCAGGATGCCGCCGCTGCCAACGCCTTGCCGGTGACGATCGAGGACCATGTCTATCATGGCGATCACATTCGCCTGCACCTCGCCTGCGGCGAGAGCCGGCTCGTCGCCCGGGCCGGGCGACGCGATGCGGCGCCGCCGATCGGCAGCAAGGCATTCGCCAGCTTCGCCCAGGGCGATTGCTCCCTGGTGGCGCCATGAGCGCGCGCCTCAAAGCCCTGCTGCTGATCCTGCCGCTGGTGATCTTCCTCGGCCTGTTCTTCCTCTGGCCGCTCTGGATGATGGTTTCGACTGCGGTGCAGGGCGGCACCGTGCGCCTGGCCTTCCCCCAGACGGCGATCGCGATCGCGAGCTGGGACGGCAGCGGCCCGCCGCCGGCCCCGCTGCAGGCGGCGCTCGTCCGGGATTTGCGGGCCGATACGCCGCAGGAGCGCTTCGGCGATGCCGTGCGGACGCTCAACAGTCAGCAGGCCGGCTTCCGCACGCTTCTCCCGCGCACGGCGCGTGCGGTGCGGGAGAGCGGCGAAACCGATGCGATCGATCTTCAGGCCGTCGATCCGCGCTGGAGCGATCAGGGCTATTGGCTGGCGCTGAAGCGCAGCATGCCGGCCTATACCGACGCCAACCTGCTGGCGGCGGTCGACCTCAAGCGCAATGACGAGGCGCGGATCGAGCCGGTCGAGCCCGATTTCGCCGTCAACCGCGCGATCATGCTGCGCACCTTCACCATCGCGACACAGGTCACGCTGCTTTGCGCCGCGATCGGGCTGCCCTTCGCGATGCTGGCGGCGAGCGTGACGGGCTGGAAGCGCAATGCGCTGCTCATCGCCGTGCTGCTGCCGCTATGGACGTCGTTGCTGGTGCGCACGGCGGCCTGGCTGATCCTGCTGCAGGATAACGGGCTCATCAACCAGATGCTGCGGGCGATCGGGCTGATCGATTCCCCGCTTGCGCTCATCTACAACCGCACCGGCGTGCTGATCGCGATGACGCATGTGCTGCTGCCGCTGATGGTGCTGCCGATCTATGCCAGCCTGATCGCGATCCCGCGCAATCTGATGCCGGCCGCCGCGGCGCTGGGCGCCGCGCCGCTGCAGGCCTTTCGCCACGTCCTGCTGCCGCTCGCCATGCCGGGCCTGCTCTCGGGCTCGTTGCTCGTCTTCATGGTGGCGCTCGGCTACTACATCACCCCGGCCCTGACCGGCGGAGCGGGTGATCAGATGATCAGCTCGGTCATCGCCTTCTACGCCACCGGAACGGCGAATTGGGGGATGGCGGGTGCGCTCGGCCTGTTCCTGCTGGTGCCGACGACCGTGCTCTACATCGTCTACAACCGGCTCTCGCGCACGCCGCTGGTGCCGGCATGAGCGTCGCCGCGGTTCGTCCGGGCGGCGCGGCCTTCAACGCGCTGCGGCTCGCCTTCGGGGCTCTGGCTGTCGCCTTCCTGCTGCTGCCGCTGGTCGCAATCCTCCCGCTGGCCTTCACCGACAGCGTCTTCCTCGTCTATCCGATCAGCGGCCCCTCGATGCGCTGGTTCGGGGCGCTGGCGGAAAGCCAGGCCTGGACCCGCGCGATCGTCAATTCGCTGATCATCGGTACGGGCGCGACCGTCGTCGCGACGGTGATCGGGACGTTGGCGGCGCTCGGCCTGAGGCGTGAGCTCGTGCCCTTTTCGGGGCTGCTGCGCTCGATCTTTCTGCTGCCGATGGTGGTGCCGGCGGTCGTGCTCGGCGTCGGCATGCAGATCCTCTATGCCCGCATGGGGCTGGCCTCGAGCTATCTCGGGGTGATCATCGCGCATGCCGTGCTGTGCGTGCCCTTCGTCCTCGTCAATGTCTCGGGCTCGCTCGCCAGCATGGACCCGGCGCTGGAGCGCGCGGCGGCCAGTCTCGGCGCCTCCCCGGTCGATGTTTTCCGGAATGTGACCCTGCCGCTGGCCATGCCGGGCATCCTCACCGGCGCGGTCTTCGCCTTCGCCACCTCGCTCGACGAGGTGGTGATCACGCTGTTCGTCGCCGGCCCCAACCAGACGACGCTCGCCCGACAGATGTTCTCCTCCCTGCGCGAGAACATCAGCCCGGCCATCGCCGCAGCCGCCTTCATCATCATGATCCTCACCTTCCTCCTCCTCCTCGCAGTGAAGGGAGCTGTGCTTGTCCAGGCACTGCGCCGGAAGCGGGGCATCGAGGGCAGCTAGGAGTGTGGCCTGCGGCGTGATCGTGCGGATGCAGGTTGCGAACCGGGTTCACGCTTTTCAGCGGCGAAGCCAGGTGCGGGATCATGGAGAGCCGAACTCCACAAGCTCCGTGAAGTGGCCTGCCGCCGGTTTCGTGGACATGTGGTTAGGCTAATCTCACCTTCTTTTCGAACTCGACCGGGCTGATGTAGCCGATGGTCGAGTGCCTACGAACAGCGTTGTAGAACCGTTCGATGTAATCGAACACGTCGGCACGAGCATCGTCGCGTGTCCGGTAAACCCTGCCTCTGATCCGCTCTGTGTTCAGCGATGAGACCCGAAGGGCCGCGCGAAGCAGCGAACAAGCTCTCCATCGCGGCATTGTCCCAGACATTGCCGGAGCGGCTCATCGAGCAGGTGACGCCGTTGTCGGCCATGAGCTTCTGGAACGGCTCGCTGGCGTACTGGCTGCCCTGATCCGAATGGTGCAGCAGGGCATCAGGCTTTCCCCGGCGCCAGATCGCCATCATCAGCGCATCGGTCACGAGCCCGGCGGTCATCTCGGCTTTCATCGACCAGCCCACCACCCGGCGGGAGAAGAGGTCGATGACGGCTGCAACGTAGAGCCAACCCTCCGCGGTCCATATGTAGGTGAAGTCCGCGATCCAGCGCTGGTTCGGACGCTCGGCATGGAACTCCCGGCCGAGCCTATTCGGCGCGATGGTCGATCGCTGGCCATCAACCCCGGGCAGGCTGCGCCGACGCGGCCTGGCACGCAAAGCCTGGGCACGCATCAGCCGCTCGATGCGATGCAGGCCGCAATCGACGCCTTCCGCCAGCACGTCCCGCCAGACACGCCTGGCACCATAGGTCCGATCCGAACCAGTTGCCGATCTCCTCGTCGTCGCGTGCACGCCGGCTCGGTGATCGGTTGAGCCAGGCATGGAAGCCCGAGCGCGACACATCCAGCGCTTCGCAAAGCCATGCCACCGGCCAGATCCCCCGGTGCTTCGCAATGAACGTGAACCTCATGTCACGTCCTTCGCGAAGTAGGCTGCGGCCTTTTTTTAGGATGTCGCGCTCCGCCTTGAGCTTGGCCACCTCTCGCCGCAGCTTCTCGATCTCAAGCTGCTCCGGCTTCATCTGACCATGGCCTGGAAAAGCCTGAGCAGGATCGGCAGAAAAGAGCTTCACCCATTTGCGAAGCTGGTTCTCATGGACATCCAAATCCCGAGACGCCTGCGCCACACTCACTCCGCGATCCTTGATCAGGCGCACCGCCTCGATCTTGAGCTCACGCCCAAACTGTCTTCGCCGCATACGCCACCTCCGGTTTCATGAAACACCCAATCTCGGTGCCCACGAAACCGGCTGCAGGCCACCTCGTTTCACCTGGCGTCCGCTGAGTGCGGCAATAAGTGGCGTAGCGCGGCGCCCTCCAAAGGGCCCCGGCGAATCTTGGCGAGTTTGGATGCGACGGCATCCGGCGAAGCATCGTCCTCCGCCCTGAACGCACGCCGCAGCCAACCGGTCCTTGCCAATATGCTGTTACTCCGACCCACGCTCGAAAGAGCGCGAACGCACCGCGATAATCGCAATCGCGCTGATCGCGCAGCAGAGCATCAGATAGGCGACGACCAAGATCGGCTTGCCGCCGGCTTGCGCGACCAGCGCCGAGGCGATGAAGGGCGTGGGCCCGGCAATGAGCAAGCTGTTCAACTCGCGCGTCATCGCGATGCCGGAGAAGCGGTAGCGCGTCGGGAACAGGTTCGCGAGGAACGCGCCCTGGGCGCTGGCGAGCCCGGCGAAGCCGATGCCATATCCGATGCTGAGCGCGATCGAGGCGAGCACGACATTCTTCGTATCGAGCAGTGCGAACATCGGGAATGCGTAGAGGAAAACAAAAATCGCGCCAAAGAGATAGACTCGCGCATGGCCGACACGATCGGCAAGCGCCCCCATCGGCGGTGTCAGGACGATGCCTGTGAGCGTCGCAATCATCACCGCGGTCAGCGAATCCGTGCGGCTCATATGGAGCGTATTGGTCATGTAGCTGAGGCTGAAGGCGCTCAGGATATAGGCGTTGGCATTGTGGCCGGTGACCGACAGGAAGCCGAAGAGCAGCTCCTTCGGGCTTTTGGTGATCAACTCACCAAGCGGGACGCGCGCCTCGTGGCGCTTCTCGGCGGCCCTTTCCATCGCCGCGACATATTCCGGGGTCTCGTCGAGGTTCTTCCGGATATAGAGCGCGACGAAGAACAGCAGCGCCGAGATTAGGAAGGGTACGCGCCAGGCCCAGCCGAACAGCGTCTCCTCCGGCAGATAGGACACCAGCAGGAACATCAGCGTCGCGAGCATAATGCCGACCACCGTCGCGGCCTGGAGATAGGCGGTATAGTAGCCCTTGCGCTCCGGCGGCACATATTCCGCGACCAAGGTCACCGCTCCGGCATATTCCGCACCGGCCCCGAAGCCCTGGAGCAAGCGCAGGATGACGAGGAGGACCGGAGCCCAGAGACCGGCCTGCGCATAGGTCGGCAACAATCCCATGGCCACGGTCGACGCGCCCATCAGCGCGATCGTGAAGATGAGAGCGGGCTTGCGTCCAAACCGGTCTCCCATATGCGAGATCAGCACGCCACCAAGCGGCCGGCTGAAGAAGCCGACGGCGAAGGTCGCGAAAGCCGCCAACACGCCTGCGGATTCCGAGAACTGGGGAAAGAACAGCTTGTTGATGATCAAGCCGGCAGCGGCTCCGTAAAGCGCATAGTCGAACCATTCGATGATGGTCCCGATCGTCGCTGCCGCGACCGCGCGTCGGATATTGGTTTGCTCGGCCGGGGCACGGCCTGCCGCGATTGATATCGTCATTTGGGGTTCCCTCAATATTGTTGTTGAGATTGGCTAAGCTGCTTCGAATGACTTCAGGTGACGGTTTCCGGCATTACGAACCCGAACCGCCTCGCGCTCTCGGCAAGTCCCGCGACAATTCCTGCCGAGAGCAGGACGCCATCGCTTCGCTGCCAATCCCGCCGTGCGAGCGCCCGAGAGCCGGGCAAATCCACATGATCGAAGCCGGGTCGCGGCGCCGATGCGCGGCAAAGGCCGACGAGCGCTTCGACCTGTCGATCAAAGTCATCAGCTCCGCCGAAGGCGGACGGATCGATTACGAGGATGAACACCGCCGCGCTCCAACCGTCGCCACCCTCGGCCCGCCCGCGCCCGCAGAGACAGCCGGTCAGGAGCTCGACGATGAGCCCGATCGAGAAGCCTTTGTGCCCGGCCTCCAGGCCGCCGAGCGGCAGGATCGAGCCCGGCGGATCAGCAGCGATGACATTCGGATCGACGGTCGACCGTCCCTGAGCATCCATTAGAAAGGGATGCGGCAGCGGCTCGCCGCGCTGGCGAAACGCTGCGACGCCGCCATTGGTCATCAGCGCCGTCGACATGTCGATCAGGATCGGCCCCCCGGGCGCCTGCGCGCCGAAAGCGATCGGATTGGAGGTCAGCGCCGGCGTCACCCCGCCGAAGGGCGCGACGCTGCTGTGGCCGGGATCGGTCAGCGTGAGCAGCATCATGCAGCCGGCATCGACGGCTGGTTGGAGATAGGCGCCGAGGCAGGCGGTGTGGTGGCTGCGCTGAATGGCTACCGCGCCGAGGCCGAAACGCTTCGCCCGTTCGATAGCCGCAGCGGTGGCGCGGCGCGCCAGCCAGGGACCGGGCAACTTGCGCCCGTCCCAGGTCAGGCATGCCCCGAAATCGTTGAGAACTTTCGGGTCGCCCGCGACCATCAAGCCGCCTGTTTCGATCTCGCGCAGATAAAGCGGCAGCAAGGCAAGGCCATGCGTCGACTTGCCGAACAAATCGCCCTCGACCAGCACCTCCGCCACGTCGGCGGCCTTGTCGGCCGGCATACCGGCGCGTTCCAGCAGGCCGCGTGCGAGGGCGACGAGGTCGTCGGCGCGGTAGCGGCTGCCCGTCGTGCTCGCGGGCTTCTGCGATGAGGCCTCACTCATGCGTTGTCCTCCTGTTCCCGCCCGCTTGTTCTTCTGTTTCGGGCGTGTGCCGGTCAGATGGTCCAGCCACCGTCGATGATGTGAGCCTGCCCGGTGGTGTAGGTGGCGCCGGCGAGATAGACGACGAGATCGGCGATCTCCTGCGGCGTGCCGATGCGGCCGATCGGTTGGCGGGCAACGAAGGCAGCGCGCGCCGCCTCGTAGTCGCCTTGCGTGCTCAAGCGCTGCTGCAAGGACGGGCTTTCGACCGTGCCGGGGCAGATCGCGTTGCAGCGGATGCCTTGCGCGACATAGTCGGCTGCGATCGACTTGGTCAGGCCGATCACAGCCGCCTTGGTCACGCCATAGGCGAAGCGGTTCGGCACGCCCTTCACACTGGAGGCGACCGAGGCCATGTTGACGATGCAACCGGCCTTGCGTTCGAGCATGCCGGGCAGCGCGGCCTTGATCGTGCGCGTCATAGCCTTGACGTTGAGGTCGTAGGCGAAATCGAGATCGGCCTCGCTCGCCTCCAGCACCGTGCCATTCTGGACGATGCCGGCGCAGTTGAAGAGCACGTCGACCCGGCCGATCTCGGCGAAGCAGGCGGCGACGGCCGCTGCATCGAGCACGTCGAGCCTGCGGCGCTGCAATTGTGGCCCGGCCTCGATCCCGGCCAGCGCCGCCTCGTTGATATCCGTCGCCCAGACGATGGCGCCCTCGCGGCCGAAGGCTTCGGCGGTCGCCCGACCGATGCCCTGCCCCGCGGCGGTTATGACGACGACCTGTCCGTTGAGCGCACCCATCTCAGGCTCCCGCCTTCAGGCCCGGTGCCGTGCCATGGCTCTTGCGGTGGACGATGGTCTTGTCGAGCGCCTCCCAGTCCCAGTCGATGCCGAGGCCCGGCTTGTCGGAGGGGATCGCCTTGCCGTTCTCGATCCGGATTGGCGAGGAGGTCACGAGGTCGAGCTGCGGGATGTATTCGAGCCAGCGGCTGTTCGGCACGGCGCAGCACAGGCCGAGATGGATCTCCATCAGGAAGTGCGGGCAGACCGGCACATTGAAGGCCTCGGCCATATGCGCGACCTTGAGCCAGGGCGTGATGCCGCCGATACGGCCGACATCGACCTGCACGATCGAGCAGGCGCCGGCTTCGAGATAGTCCTTGAACTGCGAGAGCGAATACATCGATTCGCCGACCGCGATCGGCACCGTCGTTGACTGCGAGAGCCGGCGATGCGCGCCGACATCATCAGCATGGATCGGCTCCTCGAACCAGGCGACGTCCAACTTCTCATAGTGCCGCGCACGGCGGATGGCCTCGTCAAGCGAGAGGCCCTGATTGGCATCGGTCATCACCTCCCAATCCCAGCCGACCTTGTCGCGCACGGCGGAAAGGCGCTTCACGTCTTCGGCGACATGCGGGCGGCCGACCTTGACCTTGGTCCCGCCGAAGCCGCGCTCCTTGGCCTTGAGCGCCTCCTCGACCAGCTCGGACTGCTCCATATGGAGCCAGCCGCCCTCGGTATAGTAGAGGTCGATCGCGTTCTTGGCACCGCCGGCGATGCGGTGCAGCGGCAGTCCGGCCTTGCGCGCGCGTAAATCCCAGAGCGCCGTGTCGATCGCGGCCAACGCGATCGAGGTGATGGCGCCGACTGTCGTGGCATGCACGCGGAAGAACAGGCTGCGCCAGATCCCCTCGATCTCGTCGGCGTCGCGGCCGATCAGGACCGGTGCGAGATGGTCATCGATCAGCTTACTGACCGACGAGCCGCCTGTACCAATGGTGTAGCTGTAGCCCGTGCCGGTCACCCCATCCGCATCGGTTATGCGGACCATCGGCGTCTCCTGCAGCTCGAAGCTCTGCACGGCGTCGGTGCGCTTGACCTTCGGCTTCAGGTCAGCCTGCAACACTTCGATGGATACGATCTTGGCCACTATCGGCTCCCTTTTCTAATTGTCGCTCGGCATTGCGTTGCCGCTCTTGTTGCGGCGGGCCTGCTATCGGCCGCCGGTCACAAGCTCTTGCCGTAACGCTCCATGCTGGCGGGCAGTGGCGTCGTGCCTGCTCCCGGCTGCTGGGGCAGCGCGTAAATGCCGCTCTCGACTCTGATAGGTTCCTGAAAGTGATCTTTGATCCACGGGATGTACTCGAGGATCGTCGCGGCCGGATGCCAGTAAGAGAGATGGACATGGACCTGGCTCATCTCGCCGGCATGAGGCACCACCGGCAGACGATGCGCATGAGCGAGATCCGCGACCTGGATGTATTCAGTGATGCCGGCGAGCCGGGTCACATCGGGCTGGACAAAGGTCAGGGCGCCGGCTGTCAGGAATGCCCTGAAGGCGTCCAGCGTGTAGAGCTGCTCGCCGAGCGCGACGGGGATCGAGGTGGAGCGGGCAAGCGCCGCATGACCCGCAACATCGTCATACCAAAGCGGCTCCTCGAACCAAAAAATGTCGAGCGGCTCAGCCTGCGCGCAGAAGCGCAGGCAGGTTGGCAGATCCCATTTGCCGTTTCCGTCGACCGCCACGCGGATGCCGGGTCCGATCGCCTTGCGCACGGCCGAGAGACGCTCAATGTCGACAGAGAGGTCGTCATGTCCGACCTTGATCTTGATGCGCGTGAAACCGTCGACCTCGACAGCCTTCCTCGCGCCCGAGATCAGGGCTTCCTTCGAGAAGGACAGCCAGCCGATATCCGTGTTGTAGGCCTCTAGTTTCTTGATGTTCTGGCCACCGAGGAATTTCCACAGCGGCAGGCCTGCTTTCTTTGCCGCAAGGTCCCACAAGGCGACATCGATGGCGGCCAGTGCCAGATGGGTGATCCCGGCCCGCCCGACCCATTGAAGCGCCGGATAGCGTGCGAGCTTCGTCCAGAGTCGCGAGCGGTCATTCGCATCCTCGCCGATCAGCAGCGGTGCATAGGAGGTCGCTATGCAGGAGGTGATCAGCCGGTCGGATTCGAGATGCGCATGCGTGCCCGTGAAGCCATAGCCTTCCAGGCCGTCGTCGGTGCGGATGCGGGCGCCGACCACGCCCCAATGGGTGATGTTGTGGGTCGAATCGGAGATCGAGCTTTCCGTCAGAGGTAAGTGCAGGATGAATGGTTCTACGGCGACGATCTTCATCGGCTGGGGGCCTTCCGGTTCCTGAAAAATGGGGAGGGGGCGCAGCATCTCACGCGTCAGCGCAGGGGCTGTGCGAGGCAGCTGCGAGACTGCTCGTGGCGCGGCACGCGAAGAGTTCGGCGAGCGGCGCGCCCTCAACGATCGCGCCCGCATCCATGAAGACGCCGCCATCGGCGATTTGCCGAGCGAAGCCCTTTTCGTGGGCGACGCAGATTATCGTCATGCCGTCGCCGGGGAGCGGTCGAGGGCCGAGTGTCGCTCGCCGCTGCCAACACGACGATCGACACCGTCTTGTATCTGGAGCGCATCACACGTCTCGGCCGTTGCCCGAAGGCTTGCGAGTGCAACTCGGTCTGCAAGCTCGCTTGTCATTGTCGTCCTCCCTCACGAGGCGTGACGTTACTCAGCACGACGGAAATGTAAAATAAAAAATTTTCTATTTTTTAGATTGCACTCCCAGAGAGATTGCGCGATGATGGCGCGCATGAGCTCAGTCGTTCGCGCCACCTTGTCCGATCAGGCCTATGAGGAACTGCGAGCGCGCATCCTCTCGGGGGTACTACCGGGCGGGAGGCGACTTCTCCCCGAGGAGCTGGCGCTTAACCTTGCGATCAGCCAAACCCCCATCAAGGAAGCGCTGCTGCGGCTGGAGGCCGATGGTCTTGTCGTCTCGCCGATGCGCAAAGGGGCGGTCGTGCGCCAATTCACGCGCGCCGACGTCGAGGAGCTCTACGAAGCGCGCATGTTGATCGAGTTGAACGCTGTCGGCCAGATCTTCGAAAAGGGACCGATTGCGCCCGAGCTGATCACCGATCTGTCACGCTGCCTCGACGCCCACGAATTCTATGCGCGGCGCGGTACGCTTGACGACATCACTACCGCCCTCGTCCACGATCGCAAGTTCCACAGCGCGCTGATGACGGCGGCCGGCAACCAAATGATCTGCGAATGGCACCAGCGCATTCTCGGACAGACCCATACCGTGTTCGTCTATCTTGCCGGCAATTACAGCCGCTCGGCCGACGAACACCGCGACATTCTCGATGCGCTGAAGGCCGGTTCGTCCGACCAGACGCGAGAAGCTTTACGCCGACATCTCCTGCACAGCCACGACAACGCCTTGGACAATGTCCGGCGCTCAGGACTGGCCGAAATAAAGGGGCCTTGAACAGGCCGCGTGCACTCTGTTGCACATCCGGGAGAAGCGAGGAGGTCTCCGGGCTTTGCTGGCACTCTCTCGCGCTTTGCCGTGGCCGCCGTCAGCGCCCTTGAGACCATTTCGGGTTTTCGAAAGAGCGTTTCTCGGGATCATCGCAGCCACTCAGGAGCGCAGATGAGACAACCCCGAAGGACCGCGTCATCGATCCAGGCCGCGAAGGCATCATCATGAGACCGAAGAATTAGGAGAAGTTCAGCTTCGGAAACTGGTTGAAGGGAGCAGCGCCTTAGCAACAAGCTCCCTACCGCCCTCGTCAACAAGCTGCCTCGCATCAGCTGGAGCTCCCTGCGCAATGACTGGTTGCTCGATACGCGCGGGAGCGTCCGCTACGGGTTTCGTCATCAGCCGGCAGCGTCGCGCCAAATGCCGACATTGGGCGGTTGCCCGAAAGCAGCCCTTGCGCATTGTAGCGGCATATCCTCACCCAGCCTCTTCCCGCACGAGACGATGCATGGCGCCCCTCATGGCCTGTTGAATGCCTGTTTCAACGCCTGCGTCAGGCTGGAGACATATGCATCGAGGAATTGCTTACCCTTGTCCGCGGTCGCCGCTATCGCGGTGTTAAGCACGCCATCGGAAGGAACGGCTTCGGTATCGTAGGGCCAGAGCTCATAGCCGGGTACGCGGGAGGGGGCATGTTCGACGAGGCGGTCCATATGGACGAGGTCCGGGCGCAGATGCAGCATCATCGACGTTTCCATGATGCCGGCGTGTTCGAGATCCCAGTCGATCTGCGTCGTGCCGAAGATGGCGCTCGCGGTTTCTGCCGGCAGGAACTGCCAGTACCCGACATTGAGGATACGAAGCCCTTCCGCCAGACGCGCATTCTCGCGATAGGCGAGATCGCAACCTTCGCTGACATGCCAGAGATTCTCGGTATGGCCGACGATGAATGCGATCTTGCGAACGCCATGCCTGACGAACTCGCGCGTCAGATCTTTGACTTGCGCAATCAGGCTCGCCGCATCGAGGCTCGTCGTCCCCGGGAAATGCTGTCCGCCGCCGGAGCGAGGCATCGACTTGTAGCCATAGGCAATTGGCGGGGCGACGAGATGGCCTCCGCTCGCGGCAACGCCTTCGCAGACCGCCGCCGGCAGGATGACATCGACCGAGAGCGGTAGATGCGGGCCGTGCTGCTCGGTCGCTCCGACGGGGATCAGCAGGATCGGATCCTGCGCAATCGCGTCGCGATACTCGAACCAGGTCATCTCGGTCATGCGAAAGCTAGTCACGTCGTTCCCTCATGCGCTGGCGGGCTGTCATTGTTCGAGGAGATAGGCGTTTGCCGGTTGCCAACCGGCAAACAGCGCCTCGCCATGGCTCGGCGCGAGCTGCTCGAACTGATGCAGCGGCAACTGGGCCCGCAGACTGCGATCATCGCCTGCGTCGAGATGGACGACCACCACCGAACCGACGAACTGCTCGCCGACCACGCGCACCGGCACGACGTTCGGCAGTTCCGGGCGCTGGCGCGACAGCGCCAGGAAATCGGCGCCGATCACCAGCTCGACCTTGCGCCCCGGTGTCAGGTCGCTGCTGCGAGGAAGCTGCAGGATACCGAAGCCGGACTCGATCATCGCGCCGCCGCCATCGCTGCGAACCTTGCCGGAAATGATGTTGTTGGTGCCGATGAACTCCGCCACGAAACGGTTCGCCGGTTTGCGGAAGATCTCTCGCGGCGCGCCGACCTGCTGGATCGTGCCGCCGTTCATGATCACCACCCGGTCGGCCATCGCAAAGGCTTCCGACTGGCTGTGGGTGACATAACAGAAGGTGATGCCGAGCTGCTTCTGCAACTGGATCAACTCGGCTTGCATCTTCACCACCAGATGGGCGTCGAGCGCGCTCAGGGGCTCGTCCAACAGCAGCAACTCGGGCTCGAGCACGAGCGAGCGAGCGAGGGCGACCCGCTGGCGCTGCCCGCCCGATAATTGCGTGACGGGGCGCGTCGCGAAGGCTCCGAGACCGAGGCGTTCGAGCCAGCTATCGGCCTTTGCGCGCCGGGTTGCGGCGTCGACGCCCCGCATCTTGAGGCCGAACTCGACGTTCTGGCGGACGTTGAGAAAGGGGAAAAGAGCCAAGCTCTGCCAGACCAGCGGGGTCTGTCGCTGCCAGGGATCGACATGGTTCAACACCTTGTCGCGCAGCCGGATCTCCCCTGCGGTCGGAACTTCGAGCCCGGCGATCATGCGCAGCGTCGTCGTCTTACCGCAGCCGCTGGGGCCCATGATGGCGATGAACTCGCCGGATTCGACGACCAGATCGATCGACTTGACCGCGACGAAGCCGCCATAGTCCTTTTCAACCTTGTCGAGAACGAGCAGGGGCGAGTTCATCAGGTATCGCTTTTGTTCGGGGAAAGGGGGGAGCCCTCTGGACGGTCTCCGGCCCGACGCCAGGAGAATAAGGCCAGCGCCACCAGCGCCAGAACGATGGTGACGAAGAAGACGATGCTGCCGATGGCGTTGACCCGAGGGCTGACCTCACGCTGCAGCAAGACCAGGATGCGCACCGGCAGCGTCTCGTTGAATCCGGAAACGAACCAAGCCATCGCGAATTCATCGAAGGAGACGGCCATCGTCAGGAAGAAGGCCGCCAGGATGGACGGCAGCGCGAAGGGCAAGATGACATGCCGTAGCGCCTGTGTCTGGCCGGCCCCGAGATTCCAGGCGGCGGCTTCGAGGTCGGGATCCATCTGCGACAGGCGCAGGCGTATCAGCGCCATGGCGAAGGGCGCGCAATAGATCACGTGGGCGATGATGACTGAGTGCAGGCCGCCCGCGAGCGAGAGCTGGCTTTGGTAGACGAGCATGGCTAGGCCGAGGATCATCACCGGCACGTTGGGCGGCAGCATCGCCAGCGCGACATAGACCGCCTTGCCGGTGAAATTGTAGCGATAGTCGGTATAGGCGGCGCTGAAGCCGAGAACTGTCGCGATCGCCGCCGAACACACGGCCACGATCAGGCTGTTGCCAAGTCCCGACCGGATGGACGGCTCCGTCAGCACCGCCGCGTACCAATCCGTGCTGAACCCCTGCCAGGGCAGGCTTGGAAAGCGTCCCGCATTGAAGGAGAACACGAAGCTGGAGAGGATCGGCGCCAGGATGAAGGCGATCATCAGCCCGACATAGCCGAGCAGCGCCCAGCCGATGAGGCGGTTGGTCATCGTCCCACTCCCTGCTTTCCATAGGCGAGCTTGAGCGCGCCCAGCCCGGCCGCCAGCAGCGTCACGACCATGACCATGGCGACGACCGAGGCGCGCGGCCAATCCGACCCCGAACGCACCGTATCAACCATGAAGTTGCTGAGCACGGGCGGCTTGCTGCCGCCGAGGAGCGTCGGGCTGACGAAATCCCCGAAGGACAGGACGAAGGCAAAGGTGGCGGCCAGGACGAGCCCGACCTTGGCTGAGGGGATGACGACCGCGAACACCGTGCGCAGGCGGCCGCACCCCAGATTATGCGCGGCCTCGATCAGGCGTCGATCGACATTGGACAGGCTGATGAGCTGGATCAGCAGCACCAGCGGGAAACACAACGTCACATAGCCGATCATCGTGCCGAAGAGGTTATTGTACATGCGAAAGGGGCCGAGCCCGACGCTGCCGAGCGCGAGATTGATCAGGCCCTGATCGGTGAGAAGGATCTTCCAGGAATAGATGCGCACCAGATAGCTGGTGAAATACGGCGTGATCAGCAGGAAGACGACGACGCGCCGCAAGCCCGCCGAGGCTCGATAGGCGAGGTAGAACGCTCCCGGAAAGCTCACAAGACTCGTGATGAGCGCGGCCAGGAGGCCGTAGAGCAGCGTCCTTAGATAGATGTCCCAGAAATAGCCGGTCGAGAGCACCTTGCTCCAGTTTGCGAAGGTGAAATCGGGGGACAGCGTGAAGTTTCGGACGCTCCAGAACGTCATCATGACGAGGAAGCCGAGTGGCACAACGAACAGGAGCACCTGGCAGATCAGCATCGGAGCGCCCAGAGCGATCCCGAACATGCTTATTCCGCCGCTGGCGCGGCCGTTGCGGGGCGCGTCGCCTGGCATTGTCTTGAATTCCCGTATGCAAGGACAGAGATCCCGGCGGCAGGGCAACTGCCGCCGGGCGGGCTGATGATCAGGCGTTCTTGAACCGGGTCCAGACGTCCGTCCACTCCTCGATGGACTGCTGCACCGGCAGGCCACGGATCTGGATCTTGCCCTCGGTGATTTCGGTCATCACGTTGCGCGTATCGAGGCGATGTTCCAGCAGATCGGCCATCTTGGGGTCGGTCTTGTTGAGCAGCTCCCAGGCGGCCTTGTTCGGCATCGACGCGACATAGGACGATTTCGTCGCCGTCTGCACCTGCCCCTCGGGGGAGGCACGGTACTGCAGGAACTTGACCGCGAGATCCTTTTTCCGCGACGAGGAGACGATCGACAGCGACTCCGTCCATTGCACCGCGCCTTCATCGGGAATGGAGGCGGTGATCGGCACGCCGTTCTTCTGCAGGAGGATCGCCGCCCAGGCGCCGACGCCCGGCATGACCCAGGCCTCGCCATTGGTCAGCGAAGAGAAGACGGACGACCACGGGCCGATCCCTGACATCTGCGGCGACAGCGACAGCAGGCTCTGGCTGAGCTTCTGGAACTGCGCCTTGTCCAAATTGGAGGGCGGCTTGTTGCCGTCATACATGCTCAGGCACGACATGTTCGGAAGGTACCAATCGTACATGCCGACCTTCTTGGCGACCTTCTTGTCCCAGAGAATCTTGTAGGACTTGGCCTCCTCGGCGGAGAGCTTGGTGTTGTTGTACACCAGACCGAGATAGCCGAAGCTGTTCATCAGCGAGTAGAGCTTGCCGTCCTTCCAGTGCGTCGGGAATTTCTGGAACTGCGGCCAGAAGTCATTCAGCGGATATTGCACCGGATCGAGCGCATCGATCTTTCCGGCCTGCGCCAGCATGGTGACGTATTCGGCATCGGTCAGGACCACGTCGAAGGTTCCGGGCGGAGAGGATTGCAGCAACGCCAGCATCTCCTCGCCGCCGGTATATTCCTTGGCCTGGACCTTGACGTTGTATTTCTTCTCGAATGCGCCGACGACCTCCGGACCGGCGTGGCCGGGCCAGCTCAGCAGGTTTAGGACCTGATCATCAGCAGCCATGACCGGCCCGAGGGACGCGGCAGCCGAAGCACCGAAGCCGAGAGCGGCGCCGGTCCGGATGAAGGAGCGGCGCGAAATCTGATGATTGAAGAAGCCACGCCCTTCGAATTTGTTCATTGTCTTGATCCCCTCTTACAAGCAACCGATTGTTGTTATCGCGGCTTTTCGCCGTTCTTGAGCGCGACCAGGCAGAGCAGTTCGAACAGCATCTGGGCGGCGACCTGGGCGGTATTGCTGGTCGCGTCATATTGGGGGGCGACCTCGACGACGTCGGCGCCTATGATGTCGAGTCCGGCAAAGCCGCGCAGAAGCTGCAAGGCCTCCCGCGGCAGCAATCCGCCGACCTCGGGCGTCCCCGTGCCCGGCGCAAATGCAGGGTCGAGACTGTCGACGTCGAAGGTGATGTAGGTCGGACCGGTGCCGACGATCTCCCGAGCCCTTGCGATCACCGCCGGAATGCCCTGCTCGACGAGCTCTTCGGTGTGGATGACGGTCATGCCCGAAGCGTAGGAGAACTCCCAGAGATATTCGGCTCCGCCGCGGATGCCGATCTGGACCGTCCGCCGAGGATCCAGGACGCCGGCCAGGACGGCCTCGCGGAACGGGCCGCCATGATGGAATTTCGAGCCCTCGTAAGGGCCGGCGGTGTCGCAATGCGCATCGATCTGGATCATCCCGACCGGCCGCTCCGCGCCCAGCGCCTTGAGGATGGAACCGGTCATCGAATGGTCTCCGCCGACCGAAAGCGGGATTGCCCGTGTTTTCGACACCATTCGATAGCAGGCTTGGATATCGGCATGGCACTCGGCCAAGTCGAAGCGACTGCGCATCGGCACGTCGCCGACATCAGCGACGGCGAGCGAACCCATGGGGGCCAGCCCCAGGATATGCTCGTAAGGACCGACGCGGTCGATAGCCCTAACCGCGCGTGGTCCGAAGCGGGCGCCATTGCGGTTCGTCACACCGAGGTCCATCGGCACCCCGATCAGCGCCACGTCCAGAGTTTCGAGAACTTCCGGCTTCAGGCCATTGGCGATGAAGGGCGCAGCCAGAAGCGTCGCGGGATCGGC
This sequence comes from Allobosea sp. RCC_152_1, assembly GCF_041360765.1. NCBI lineage: Bacteria > Pseudomonadati > Pseudomonadota > Alphaproteobacteria > Hyphomicrobiales > Alloboseaceae > Allobosea > Allobosea sp. RCC_152_1. The sequence continues at coordinate 959,990 of NZ_JBFUPU010000002.1, read as the reverse complement.
GAAGGGCCATTTGCGGCCGTCCGAATCGCGAAAGATTTGCCGCGCGACGTCCCGGAAATGCGGATCGAACATGTCTCCGCCACCGGCACTGCCATAGCGCGTCCGCAAGTCTTCCAAATCGAGAACATCAATGGGCATGATCGTCGCTTGTCGTCAGGGTTCTGTTGCGCTGGAACGGAGTTCGCAAGAGCAACGAACTATCTTCCCGGACGGTGGCATTGCGGCTCTGACCCGCATAGCCTCAAAAGGCTGGTGGCGATATAACGAAAACTGAACGCGGCAGCGCCGGCTCCAAAAAACGATACGACCGGGCATGAGCATGTAATTGCCAGAAAACCAAGGGATTTCGAGCTTGCGAGCCGAGGTTCGATATAATGATATGTGAACGATGAATCTTGACCCCTATCTCCTGCGTGCCTTTTTAACCGCTGCCGAAATAGGCACGGTCAACGGTGCGGCGAACGCTCTGAACCGCACTCAAGCCGCCGTGAGCATGCAGATTCGCAAGCTGGAGGATATCCTCGGGAAAGGTTTGTTCGAGCGATCTTCCCGTGGTTTGACCCTCACCGCGGACGGCCAGCTTTTCGCCAGCTATGCGCGTGAGATGGTCGCCCTCAATGAGGAGGTGCGGCGACGGTTTCAGGGCAACGAGATCGAAGGACGGGTGAGGCTCGGCGTCGTCGAGGATTTCGCGGCGACACGGCTGATCCAGATCCTCAAGGCGTTCCGCGACCAGAACCCGCGGATCGACATCGACATCATCGTCGAACCCAACCGCCGCCTCGCTACCCTGTTCGAGACCGACAAACTCGATGTGACGATCTGCGATGTTTCTCAGATCGCTCGGAAGCCGATCCTGGTCTGGAACGAGGAGCTGCATTGGATCGCCCGTTCGGATCTCGTTTTGCCCGCCGATGCGCCGCTGCCGGTTATCATGTTCGAGGAATCTTGCCCGTGGCGCGCGCCGACGATGGCCGCTCTGGCCGGCCTCAAACGACGATGGAGCGTCGTCTGCGAAGCATCGACGCTGGTTGCGATGATCACCGCCGTGCGTGTCGGAATCGGCATCGGACCAATGATCGCTGCGACGGTCCCCAATGACTGCCGAGTCCTGGATAGCTCGGGCTCGTTTCCTCGGTCTCCCTTTATCGATGTCGGTCTATACGCTCATTCTGCAGCTTCCAGCGAAGCTTCCTATCTCGCTGACTTCATCGCGCGAAATAGTCGCCTGAGAAAATTTTGATGTTTTCGACCGGTCGCGGCTATGCACGTTCCTTTGCGCCACGAGCGGACATTGCGATGTTTCCGGAAACTAGACCTTCAAAGACATAGATCCTGGACCGACGTTGCGGCCTACGGTCGTGCTCGGGCGGTTGGCCGCGATTTGGACGCATCGCTGGCCGACCCACAGTGTCGCTGCGCCCATGGAAGACGCAGTCCCTTCCGCTAGAAAATGCTCTGGCTTGGGCGGTGCTGGTTGGATTGCACCGCCCACAGACATTAGAAAATCGAATTCTACGGCCTGATGGTGGCGCAATTCGAAATGCTGGCGTCTACAGGCGATGTTTGTGGCGTGGCATCAGGGCAGGGGCCGATTGAAGAAGCTTCATCGTTTTCCCGCTTCTCCGCGGCAGATATCGCTGATGATGCCGTGCCGTTTCAGGTTACTACAATCGGGTCGCTCTCGGCGCTGACCCGCCCGAACAGATCGCGCGCCCGCACACGGTAGAAGCCGGCCGCGGCTCCGGGATGCAGGTATACGCTCGACAGCAAGCCAACCGGATTGATCACCTGCCAGGGCCCCTCTTCGTGCGCGCTCAAGAGCACGTCGAAAAGCTGGATGCCCTCATAAGCTGCCGGCTCCCAGAACAGGACGCGATTGCCGCCGTTCAAGCCACCGAAATGGCTGATCTTGAGCGCGGAGGGCGCGGCGGGAACGGCATCGTCCCGCCGCACAAGCGCTACCAGCGCCACAGAGGGCAGCGGCATGTCGAGCTTGAATGCATGCCCGGCAACGGTTCTGCCGATCTGGAGATGCTCGACCGCCAGGGCGGGTTCCTGCGCCAAGCGCATCGCTTCGAGCTCAGCCGCGTTCGGCAGGTCGGGCGCGCCGAGATCCTCCCAGACGGTGAAGGGATCGCCCTTGCCATGGGCGATGCGGAAGCTGGCGAGCGCATAGGCGCCGGGCTGCAATCCGGAAAAGGCAAGCTCCACCGCGCTCTCGCCGGACTGCCAGATGCGGTCGACGCTGTTGTAGAGGAGCACGCTGGCGCCGGAGGGTTCTGCGGCGCTTCCGAGAGCGGTCGCGATCGCGCCGAGGCCGTTGCGGTCGGGATCGAGCCCCTGGCCGTCGAGCGCGAAGCGACGCTCGCTCAGCAGGCCGAGCAATTCCATGACGCTGAGCGCCGGCTTCTTGACGAGGTCGAACGGCTCGGGCTCGATGCGGCGTGCTTCCAGCGCGGCGATGTCGGTCTTGTGCTCGGACTGGGCCGCGCGCACCGGACGCTTGCCGAAATAGGTCAGATGCGTGCGGTGGCCCCAATGGCCGACGAAGCCGTTATCGTTGCTGAGCACCTCGTAATCGACGCCTTCGCCATCGATCATCAGGCGCTGGTGCTGGTCGATGATCTTGGCGGCGAGCCCGGCGAAATAGGGCATGCCGTGCCAGGTATGGTAGAGATGCCAGCCGATCTGCGGGTCGCATTCGTCATTGACGAAAGGCAGGTTGGCGAAGCGCGGATGATGCTCGCGGATATAGTCGACCGCCATCATCTCGTGCCGGATGATCGAGAGGCTGTTCGGCGTCAGATCCTCGGCATGTTTCTTCGCCCCCTTCTCATGCACAGAGATGAAATCGAGCCGCACGCCGGTCTCGCCGGTGAAGAGATTGGTGCCGGTGTCGCAATGGGCGAGGAAGCTCTTGAAGATCGGCGGGATGCGTCGGGCCACGCCGGGGCCGCCGAGCCGGAGCTTGGGATCGACCGCCTTCAGCGCTTCCGAACAGGCGTCGTAATAGTTGTTGAAGCCGGTCTCGCCGCCGAGCTTCCACCAGATGTCCGGCTCGTTCCAGGTCTCGAAATACCACTGGCGCAATTCCTCGGCGCCATAGCGGGCGCGATAACGCTCGGCCATCTCGCCCATGAAGTCGCGCCAGTGATGCGCCTGCGCGACGTCGTTGAAGTCGGTGTAGATGTAGGAGGGATTGCCCATCAGCTCGAAGAAGGGCCGGATGCGATGCTCCAGCATGACGTCGAGCGCCGCATCGAGCCGCGACCAGTCGTATTTGCCGAAGGCGGAGGCGGTGACGAGGTCGAGCATGTAATGCACGCGCATGTATTCGATGCCGCGATTGGGTACGCCGCCGACATAGGCGAGCGTCTGCCGCATCTCCGGCTCCAGCAGCAGTTCGGCGGGCGAGAAGCCCGTGCTGTGCCAGAAGCGCCGGAAAGGTTTGGTCGGAGCCGAGAGGTCGACATGGATGCGGGTCTTGTCGGGCATGACGGGTCCTTCGCTGAGGAGCAGGAGCGAGAAAATTGCCGGCTAAATTGATGGGGTGATTTACTTGAACTTGTCGCGCATCGACTGGATGCCGGGGATCGCGGACATCAGATGGGCATGGCGGTCGTCGAAATGCTGGACGAGCCCGCGCTGCGTCTTCCCGACCAGGATGGTGAAGATGTAGCAGCGGTGGCCGGGCGAGGTGACGGTCGGGTGATAGCCACGATCGACCAGGATCGTGTCTCGATCCTGCACCATGAAACATTCGGACCGGCCGTCGGCATAGATGATCTGGGCGCCGAAGCCGGTGCCGGGCTCGTAGCGGTAGTGGTAGAGCTCGTCATGAGCCGTCTCGCCCTGCCGATCGTCGTCGTGCTTGTGCGGCGGATAGCCGGACCAGCAGCCGGGGTCGGCATAGAGCTCGCTGACCAGGAGATTGCCGGCGCGACCTTGGCCGTTCTGGCCGAGGATATGGAAGATGCGGCGGCGGCTATGGGTGTCGGGCGAGCCGACATCGACCATCGCGACCTCGTCCGGCGCGATACGGAAGGGTTTCAGCCCCTCATCGTCGCAGAGCCCGCCGGCCACGGCGACCTCGACGGGGCCAGTGGCGTTCTCCAGCCGGACCGCGCTGCCCGGCGGGGCATAGACCGAATCCGCCTCGCCCGACCAGATGTCGCGCCGCTTGCCAACGGCCGCGAAGCGTTCGCCGTCGACGACGATGTCGACCGTGCCGGACAGCACGACATAGACGCTCTCATGCCGCGGCAGGTTCTGCTCGATCGTTTCGCCCGGCGGCAATCGCAGCAGGTTGAAATGGACATGCGGCAGGGCCGGATCGTCCGAGACGATGGCGTGGTTGGCGTTGTCGCGGGCGCGGATGTGCTTAGGCATGGGTAGCTTGTCCGGTCTGGATGGCGTCGACGCCGCGCAGCGTGAGCGTCTCGGCGTGATGGCAGGCGACGCTGCGGTCGCCGAGATCGCGCAAGGGCGGCTGCGTGGTGCGGCAGGTCTCGGTGGCGAAGCGGCAGCGTGGGTGGAAGGCGCAGCCGCTCGGGCGGTTCGCGGGATCGGCGACCTCGCCCGACAGGCGAATGCGGCGGTTCTGCCGGCGATGGGCGGGGTCGGGGATCGGCAGGGCCGAGAGCAAGGCCTCGGTGTAGGGGTGCAAGGGCCTGGCGAAGAGCGCCTCGGAGCTCGCGATCTCGACGACCTGGCCGACATACATCACGACGACGCGGTCGCAGATATACTCGATCACGCTGAGGTCGTGGCTGACGAAGAGATAGGTCAGGCCGAACTCCTCCTGCAGGTCGCGCAGCAGGTTGAGCGTCTGGGCCCGGACGCTGACGTCGAGCGCCGAGACGGCCTCGTCGAGCACGACGAGGCGGGGATGGGTCGCCAGCGCCCGGGCGATGCCGACGCGCTGGCGCTCGCCGCCGGAGAAGGCGTGTGGGTAGCGCCGGGCGTATTCCGGTCGCAGGCCGACCTTGGCGAGCAATTCGCGGACCTTGGCCTCGATCTCGCCCGACGGCACCAGCCGGTTGACCTTCAGCACCTCGCCGACGATGTCGCGGACCTGCAGGCGCGGATTGAGCGAGGATTGCGGGTCCTGGAAGACGATGCGCAGATCGGTGCAATAGGCGAGCCGCTCATCCTCCGAGAGCCGGTCGAGATCGACGGCGCCGCCATCCTTGCGGCGATAGCGCATGGTGCCGGCTGTCGGCTGGTGGATGCCGAGCAGCAGGCGCGTCACCGTCGACTTGCCGCAGCCGGATTCGCCGACGAGGCCGAGCGTCTCGCCTTGCCGGATCGCGAAGGAGACATCCTCGACCGCGCGGACCGGATTGGCGGCCTTGCGCTGGAACATCGTCCGGCGCGGCGGAAACAGCTTGGTCAGCCCGCGCACTTCGAGCAGCACGTCGGGAGCAAGCGAAGTGGGATCAGCCATGACGGGCGCCCTCCATGGCAGATGGCTGGCGCGCGAGGATGCAGCGCACGTCCCGCCGGGGGCTGATCGAGACCGTGCCGGGATCGGCGACGTCGCAGACGCCCTTGAGCGCTGCGTCGCAGCGCGGGTGGAAGTCGCAGCCCGACGGCCGGTCGAAAGGCGAGGGCACCATGCCGCGGATGGCGGCGAGGCGCGTGCCGCGCCCGGCGCCGAGCCTGGGCACGGAATTCAGCAACGCCCGCGTATAGGGATGGCGCGGATCGGCGAAGATCTCCTCGACCGTGCCGCGCTCGACGATCTTGCCGAGATACATCACCGCGACATCGTCGGCGATCTCGGCGACCACGCCGAGATCATGGGTGATGAACAGGATCGAGAGGCCGTCCTCGCGCTGTAATTCCTGCAGCAGGTCGATGATGTTGGCCTGGGTGGTGACGTCGAGCGCGGTGGTCGGCTCGTCGGCGATGAGGAGGCGTGGCCGGCAGGACAAAGCGAGCGCGATGCAGACGCGCTGGCGCATGCCGCCGGAAAACTCGAACGGGTAGTTGTTCAGCCGCTCCGCCGGCTTGGGGATGCCGACCCGGCCGAGCATCTCGACGGCGCGCGCCTCGGCCGCCTTCTTCGAGAGGTTGAGGTGCCGACGGATCACCGGAACGAGCTGCTGGCCGATGGTGTGGACCGGCGAGAGCGCCGCCATCGGCTCCTGCGAGATCAGCGAGATCTCCTTGCCGCGCAAGGCGCGGATCCGGCGGCCACGGGGATCGAGCGCGGTGACGTCGAGAGCCTCGCCGTCGCTGCCGGAATAGATGATGCTGCCGGCTGCGATGCGCCCGCTCGGCGGCAGCAGGCTCATCAGCGCCCGCCCGGTGACGCTCTTGCCCGAGCCGGACTCGCCGACGATGCAGAGGGTGCGCCCGCGCGGCACGTCGAAGGTGACGCCGTCGACCGCACGCACCAGCCCGTCATCGGTGCCGATCTGGACCTTGAGGTCACGGACGGTGACGAGCGGTGGCGCCGCTCCATCCTCCGGCGCCGGTCTTCCGTGGAAACCGGGCTCAAGCATAGGGATCGGCCGCATCGCGAATTCCGTCACCGAGGAAGTTGAGGGCGAGCACCGTGACGACCACCGCGGCGCCCGGCGCAAGCAGCCAGGGCGCCGTGGTCAGGGCCATGATGCTCTGTGCGTCCTTGAGCAGCACGCCCCAGCTCACCACCGGCTCCTTCAGCCCGATGCCGAGGAAGGACAGCGCCGTCTCGGCCAGGATCATGCTGGGGATCGCCAGCGTCACCGAGGCGACGATATGGCTGGTGAAGGAGGGCACCATGTGCCGCCAGATGACGCGCTGGCGCGAGCAGCCGTCGAGCCGCGCCGCCAGCACGAAATCCTCGGTCCTGAGCGACAGGAAACGGCCGCGCACGACGCGCGCCAGATCCGTCCAGCCGATCAGCGAAAGGATCATGGTGATCCAGAGATAGACCAGCAGCGGGTCCACGCTCGCCGGCACCGCGGCGGCGAGCCCCATCCAGAGCGGGATGGTCGGGATCGATTTCAGGAAGTCGATGCAGCGCTGGACGACCTCGTCGATCCAGCCGCCGTAATAGCCGGAGATGCCGCCGAGCAGCAGGCCGAGGAAGAGGCTGACCGCGACGCCGACGAGGCCGATCGACATCGAGATGCGTGCTCCGTGGATGGTGCGCGACAGCACGTCCCGCCCGAGCCTGTCGGCGCCCCAGAGATACATCGGCTGGGACGGGTCGGACGGGCCGATCAGGTGCCGGTCCCAGGGGATCAGCCCGAAGAGCTTGTAGGGTTCGCCCTGGGCGAAGAAGACGATCGGATTGACCGATTTCTCGTCGACCACGAAGCTCCGCTTCAGCGCCACCGGATCGAAGCTCATCCGGTAGCCGTTGACATACATGAAGTGCGTCTCGCCGGACGCATCCGTGCCGAAGAACTTCAGGGCCTGCGGCGGCCCGTAGGTGAAGCGGGCGTTGTAGGTGTCGGGCGAGAAGGGGGCGATGAACTCGGCGAGCAGCGCGACGAGATAGATGCCGAGCACCACGAAGAGACTGGCATGGGCCAGCCGGTGCCGGCGGAAGCGGCGGAAGATCAGCCGCCACTGGCTCGCTTCGGCCAGCCGGCGGCCAGCCGGGGCAACGGTTTCCGGAACGGTGGGCGCGGCGATATCGGTCATGCGCGCACCTCAGGCGTAACGCACGCGCGGATCGAGCCACGCGAGCAGGATGTCGGAGATCAGGGTGCCAATCACGGTGAGCGCGCTCAGCATCAGGATGAAGCTGCCGGCGAGGTACATGTCCTGCGCCAGCAGCGCCGAGAGCAGCAGCGGGCCCGCGGTCGGCAAGCTCATCACCACCGAGGTCACGATCGCGCCCGAGACGAGGTTCGGCAGCACCCAGCCGATGGTCGAGACGAAGGGGTTGAGGGCGACCCTGACCGGGTATTTGAACAGCAGTTCCATCTCGCCGAGCCCGTTGGCGCGGGCGGTCTGGACATAGGGTTTGTAGAGCTCGTCGATCAGATTGGCGCGCATGACGCGGATCAGCGCCGCCGTGCCATGGGTCGCCAGCACGAAGACCGGCAGCCATAAGTGCATCGCGAGATCGCCGACCTTGGCCAGATTCCAGGGCGCGTTGACATATTGCGGCGAGAACAGCCCGCTGACGCTCATGCCGAAATAGCGCGAGAACACGTACATCAGCGCCAGGGCCAGCAGGAAGCTCGGCACGGCGAGGCCGAGGAAGCCGAGGAAGGTCACGACATAGTCGAGCCAGGAATAGCGGCGGACCGCGCTGTAGATGCCGATCGGCAGGGCGACGAGCCAGGTGACGATCAGGGTGATGCCGGAGAGCAGGACGGTGAGGCCGAAACGGTCCCACATCAATTCGGAGACCGGCTTGTTCCATTCGAAGGATTCGCCGAAATCGCCGCGGAACAGGATGCCGGAGATCCAGAGCCAGTATTGCACATACCAGGGCTGATCGAGCCCGTAGCGCAGCTTGAGCGCAGCCAGCGTGTCGTTGTCGAGCGAGCCGCCCTGCTCGGCGAATTTGGCGCTGAACGAGGTCAGGAAATCGCCTGGCGGCAACTGGATGACCAGGAAGGCGACGACCGACACGGCGGCCAGCGTGGCCAGCGTATAGACGAGCCGTCTCAGCATGTAGCGGAGCATCTCGAGCCTCCGGTGCAATCGGGCGGGGCGAATGGCCAGGAGCGGAGGCTCCGGGCCAGATGACGATAGCTGGAGCTATTCGTAGAAATACTGTTCCGGATTGGTCGGGCCCGGCGTCATGTAGAAGAACGTGTCCGGCATCAGGTCAGGCACGTTGCGCATGTTGTTCTTCACGACGCCGTAATTATCGGCGTCCATATTCGTGCCGATCACGTAGAACTGGTCACGGGCGATCGCGAGGATCTTCTTCATGACCTCGATCTGGCCGGCGGTGCCAGGCGTCTTCTGCATCTGGACGTAGAGCGCCTGCTGCTGCTTGGCTGCCTCCGGCGGCTCCTCGGCGTTGGGATCTTTCGGGTTCTGGAAATAGATCCCCCAGGCCGAGGCAAAGGCCGCCTGGTTCTCGTAAGGGAAGTACCATTTCGGGTCGAGGATGCCGAGGAAGTCGTAGCCGCCGCCGCCGATCCAGACCATCGCATCGTGCTCATTGGCGAGCATGCGGGCGAAGGCGAAGGATTCCTCGACGGTCTTCACCTGCATCTCGATGCCGACCGCGGCCCAGTATTTCTTGATCAGCTCGAGCGCGTCGATTTGGTAGCGGCGCGAGGTCGCGGCATCGACGGCGAAGGAGATGCGCTTGCCATCCGGCCCGAGCCTGAATTTCTGCGCGTCGCGCTTGGCGAAGCCCGCCTTGTCGAGCAGCGCGTTGGCGGTTTTCGGATCGAACTTGGTGTACTGCGTGGCCATCTGCTCGTCGTAGAGCGCGGTGCCCGGGCGCGGGGCCGCCTGATAGGGCTGCGACTGGCCGGCATAGATCAGGTCGTTGATCTCGTCGCGGTTGATGGCGAGCGAGAGCGCGACACGGAAGTCCTTGTTGCGGAAGACCTCGCGCAGCACCGGGTTCTTGCTGGTTTGATTGAGCGAGATGCACATCGCGTTCGACCAGGCCGGCTGCGCCTTGAACAGGCGGTAGCCGCTACGCTGGCGGTTCTGGGCCAGCACGATGCGCGTCTCCAGCCCGTTGAGGCGCTGGTTCTGCATGTCGAGCTCGCCATTGATCGCCTTGAGTACGATCGCCTGCTGGTCGCCCATGATGTCGAAGGTGACGCGGTCGATATAGGGCAGTTGCCGCCCCTCCGGATCGACCTTGAAGTAATAGGGATTACGCTCCAGCACGACCTGCGTCGTGCCGCCATAGGGCACGGTGAGCTTCCACGGGTCGAGCACGGGCCGGCCGGTGTCGCGCCAGCGGCCGGGGAAGCTGGTCTTGTTGAGGAAGAGGGCGGCCCAGTTCGCCGCCTTGGCTTCCGCGACCAGCTTGTCGACGCCGTCCGGATTATACGTCTTGTGAAACTGCTTGAGGTAATGCGCCGGCGCCGCGGCGAGGATGTCGGACCCGAACGTCGTCGCCATGTTCTCCAGCAGCATGCCGTTGGGACCGGTGAAGCGGAAGCGGACGGTGTCGTCGTCGATCTTCTCGACGATGACGGGGTCGCTGCCGCTGCGCAGCCAACGCGGCACCGACGGCGTCAGCTCCTTGTTCATCAGCACGTCCCGGTACCAGAACAGGATGTCGTCGGCGGTGAACGGCGCGCCGTCCGACCAGCGCGTGCCCTTGCGCAGATGGAAGACATATTCGGTGCCGTCCGGCTTGACGTCGATCTTTTCGGCAACATCGGGCTCGACCGCAGTCCAGTCCCGGTTCCAGCGAACGAGGCGTGTGTAGCCGACCGAGCGCTCGATCAGCGAGTCGCTGCCGCCCATCAGGGCCTGGCGCCAGGTGCCGCCATATTTGCCGGCCTTCTCGACCGGGCTGAGCACCAGCGGCTTCTCGGGCAGGCGCTGCTCGACCGGCGGCAGCTTGCCGCCCTTGACCAGCTCGGAGAGGCTCGGCGCCTCCTTGTAGTCGGTCGCCCCGGCCGCTCCCGAGAGGGTCAGAATGAGGGACAGCGCAACGCCACGCAGGGCGCGCCTAGGGAAAACTGCCATCGTCTCCTCCACTGCGCCTTCTGCTCGGTGGCGGGCGCTATGAAGCTACGTTATCGTTATCTCAATCGAAGCGTCAAGCCTGCTTGCACCGATTGACGCATGGTGTCGCTTTGCGGCGTTTCGGCACATTCATGCGGAAAAATCTTATGCTTTTGGCGAAAGAGAAGTCTCTGGAAAAAGATATCGTTATCGTGAGATAAGACGACATGGACATGAAACCCACCTTGCGGTCGCCGACGATCATCGATGTCGCCACGGCGGCCGGCGTCTCGCCGATGACCGTGTCGCGCGTGCTCAACGGCCGTGGCGGCGCCGGCGAGGAAACACGCCAGCGCGTGCTGGAAACGGCCCAGGCGCTGAATTACCGCCCCAACGCTTTCGCCCAAAGCCTGAAGAGCGATCGCTCGCATACGGTGGGCATCGTGGTGCCGGATATCGTCAACCCGTTCTTTCCCGAGATCATCCGCGGCGCCGAGCTTGTGGCGCGGCCGGCCGGTTACACGCTGCTGTCCTGCAACGTGATCGAGGATCCGGAGCGCGAGGAGGAGGTGCTCAGGACGCTGCTCGACAAGCGCGTCGACGGGGTCATCATCTGCAGCGCCCGCCTCGACGAGGAGCGGCTCCTGCGCGCGATCGCGCCGCACCGGGCCGTGGTGCTGATCAACCGCACGGCCGCCAAGCGCCATGCCGGCACCATCGAGGTCGATTATCGTGCCGGTGTCGAGGCCGCCGTAGCGCAGCTTGTCGCCCAGGGGCGGCGGCGCTTCGGCTTTGCGGCCGGACTGGCTTCGTCGCATGGCGGGCGCAAGCGGCGGGAGGGCATCGAGGCGGCTTTGGCGCGCCATGGCCTCTCCCTCGCCTTCGACATGCCCTGCTCACCGGACCTGCAGGGCGGGGCCGACATCGCCGCCCGACTCCTGCCCGAGGCCGGGCAGCTCGACGCCATCATCTGCTACAACGATCTGATCGCGCTCGGGCTGATGAAGCCACTCGAGCGTGCGGGCGTCAAAGTGCCGGACGATATTGCCATCGTCGGCTGCGACGACATTCCGGCAGCGTCGCTGGTCTCTCCGGCCCTGACCACGCTGAGGATCGCCAAACAGGACCTGGGCGAGATGGCGATGCAGATGCTGCTCGACCGGATCGCCGGCCGCAACGCCCAGCAAGGCATCGTCATCGAACCCGACCTGATCTGGCGGGCGACGACACCGACCCTATGAAGACCCTTGAGGATGAGAACGCCCGCCTCAAGAAGCTGCTGGCCGAACAGCTGCTCGACAACGCGATCCTGAAGGGTGTCGCCGCAAAAAAATGGTGACGCCCGATGCGAACGGAAGGCGGTGGCTCATGCCTGCACGGTGCACGCAGTGAGCCAGCGTCGGGCGTGCCTGGCCTTGACGATCGACCGCTCGACGGTGCGCTACACGAGCGCCCGCCCGGACGATGCCCTGTTGTGCGAGGCGATGAAGGCCGTGGCGGAAGAGCGCCGGCGGTTCGGCTGTCGCAGGATCCACATCATGCTGGACCGTCAGGGCATCGTGATGAACCAGAAGAAGCTGCAGCGGCTCTATCGCGAGGAGAAGCTGCAGGTGCGCCGGCGCGGCGGCCGGGTCCTTGCCGTCGCTAGGCAAGGCGCAAGAGCTTCCCGCCCTTTGGTTCGATCCAGAGTTGAAGGCCGCCGCCATCCGAGAGCTTCACAGTGGTCTCCTGCGGCTTGGCGTTCCGAATTGCGACGTCTGTCAGCGGCATGTGTTAGCCTGAAAAAGTCAGCCTGTTGGCCTTGGCGCTCCAAAAGGCCAACAATTCTTGCGGTTATCAACGAAAGCGGGGGAAGCCCAGTGAACACCGGCTCGTTGATATTGCGAGATTTTCTCAGGAAGGCGAAGGCTGACGAACCTTGGCGAATAAGCTTTTGGTGCCGTCCTGGCCGGACCCTCGCAAAACCGCTAAGTATTTCGTGCGTATAGCAAATTTTAGGGAGATGAATTTCGCCTTCCAACCGGAATGCCAACAGTACATTCAAATCTGTGGATTAGCGAAGATCGGTCCGCGCAGGTGCGCGGGCGTGAAGAGGACCATAGGTCACAGCGCGCGATCGGCATAGACACGATCGAGGTCGCCAAAGCTGGCGGTCTCCGAGAACGTTTGGGCGAGGAGAAGGGCGAGGTCGAGATCGACCTCGCTCTGGCCCAAGCAGCGGGCCGCCGATCGGGTTCGCCAGATCGCCGGGGAATGGTCAGAGACGAAGGCAGCCTGAAAGAGCGAGAAGCCGAAGCCGGGCTGGAACGTCACGGCGAGCGCGTCAGGATCGACGGAGCAGTCGAGATCGGTGCGCGCTGAGAGCAGGACCATGAACCGCTCATCGTCCAGAGCGCGGATCGCATCCTCGATCTCGCGCCAATCCGGATCGACCGTGACCTCGGCGGAGACCTGAGACACGACCGGCGCAAGGGAGGAAGTGGCAATGAGCCGCCCGACCTGCCTAACGATCATGCCGCTCTGGCCGCTGCAATCCGACGCGCGTGCTCATCGAAGTCATGCAGCACGTCGGCAAGGTGGCTCCTCAGTTCATTGCCGAGGCGCTCTCGGATCGCCGGCATATTGGTCGGATAGAAAAAGGGCAGCTCGGCAAGAGCAATACCGCGCTCCTCGGCGAGGCGCCGGTATGCCGCCACGGACCTTTCGAACGATGGCCCGAGGCCACTGAGGATGATGACGCGGACCCTATTGATCAACGAGCGATGGGAGAACACGGCGGCGACGTGGCGCTCGATCGCAGCATCTTCGATCGCAAGGCGCTGGGCGACCTTGTTCCGGGCTGCATGCCTAAGGGTGATAGGCAGGGCGTCGGCGAATAGAATGGGCGACGCGCCCGCCGCCTCTGCTTCGGCCTTGATCTGCCGGGTCGAGCGCGGAGGGTTAGCGACGCTGCCGAAGAGGCTATAGGCGACGTTCCAGAACGCGCACCGCCCCGACTTCCGGAAGTTGTAGTCTCCGGCCTCCTCCGAGGGCGGCAGGTCTTCGTTTGGCTCTCTCCCGACAACGAGGATCAGCGGAAAACTTGCATCGGCCGTCCCGGCATAGCTGATGAGGCACGCATGGCCGCGCTTGGTCTCTGCCTGTTCCATACCGTTCTCCCGCTACCGATGCGCTTCTATCGAGCTGTCTTGCCGCAACGTCTAGCCAGACCATTGCAGGATACGGCGGCGAGAGCCCGCTCGTCTCCTCCGCGTGTCACAGCACTGCCCCGGCCGGGTCACATCTGCCGCGAAACACGTCATAACGATCTCCTGACACGTCACAACCGGATCACGATCCGTCACAAACGGTCGAGAACCTGTCACAACGGATGTGCGGCGAAGGGAGAGCACATCACTCGGCGCTAACCGCTAGGGGGGAGGCCATGGATCACGCAGATTTCAGGATCGGCATGGAGTTCGAGAGCGGTGGCGGTATCTGGCGCTGCACCGACATTGGCACACGCATCGTCACTGCGATCCGTGTGGATCGGGTCGAAAAGGCCAGCAAGGATGGCGATTTGATCGCGAAGGTCGTTCTCTCCCGCAGCCAGGCGGAAGCCGAGGGCTGGTTCAACGGCCCGCCCTACGCCGTAGCGGAGATGGTGTTCGACGAAGATGCTCTCAACGGCTGCGAGCCGATCGATTGATCGCGGCGATCTATCGCCGCCACTCACGTTGATGATGCATATGGCCAACCCTCCTGCGAGAGCGCATGCGCAAAGGAGATACCTACCTTTTGAACGAAGGGTACGGAGAACCCCGCCCAAATCTGTGTTTCGATGTGCTCGAAAACTTCTGCCACGGTGCTTCGCGACGTCAGAAGGTACGGGCCGATCTCAAACTCATTTTCCGGTGCCGGAAACCGGCTGTGGCTGCGTTCGACTGCGGCTCTAGCCGTCCCGTCGTGCATGAAGCCACAGTCGATTTCGATCGGGACATCTGGACGACCCGCACGGCGCCGCAAGCGCTCGCTCATGGCTATCACCATCGCCGCGCTGGTAACGTACCGGGCAGGTGCGTGGAGTTGATCGCTCGACGCTGAAAATCCAATAAGAGACACGACACCATCTTCGCCGATCGTCCAATATCCGGGTCCTACCTGAGTAGACAAAACGCCATGGGCTAGAGGGGTCCAGCCATACCCGTAGCCCGCCGGAGCAAAGGCGGCCCCTGCTTGAGAATGGAGGGCTGGGCCGTCCGGGCAGATGTTTAGAAGCCACGGTGAGTTGACCTTGAGCGGGCCGATCTCGAGCGATTGCTGAGGGATGGCTTGAACGCGAACGAACATCCCTCTCGATCCCTTCGGGACCTCGTCGAAGCGGTTAGTTCCCGGAATGCCGGTGGTCGAGATCGTCTCTTGCAGGTCACGCAATCGCTTGCGGCCCTTGTCGCGGATCGCATCGATACGTTGCTGTTTCGTCCGAGCGTCCCAGAAAACCGATTGCAGATCGCGCATCGTCATCGGCTCGCATGACGTCCCACGCCGGACATAAGCGGCCGGCGGACGGCCGATGCCATGCGGTGCGAGATCGGACGCCGGGACGGCAATCACCACTGCACCGGCATCCTCCGTTCCCGGATCAATGATGGCTCTGACCTGCAACCCGCCGATGGGTGGATCGATTAGTGAGCGAAGGGCCTGTTCGAACTGCTCCGCAAACCTGCCGCAACGGGGAAGCGGAACTGTCCCGGTCGCCTTGCGCGGTCGGTCCCGCGTCTCGGCTATTCCGATGATCAGCCGGCCGCCGTATGCGTTTGCAAGTGCGACAACCTCAGCGGCCAGTTCGTCTCGTGTGAAGTCGGTGATCTGGTCGCGACCGCTATACCAAGGATGCTCTTTGCCGTTCTTCTCCGGCAAGAGCCCCTTGAATTCGAGCATAGCGTCTTCGGCGGCGCCACTGGCCGCAAACGCCTCTATTATCTCCCACGATACTTCATCAAGCGGCGCGTTTCGCATATCGCTTATATTCCTGAACGTGCTCAACGCATCAGGCTCGCGAATTTGAGAGCTTTCATTATCTTGAACGCTCCTATTGAGAAAACAATGATCGAAAATGAGCATATAGCTATAGTCGTTATCGACGCGACAGTGGCTATTAGATCATTTCTATTGAAGTCTCGTGTAACTTCTTTTTCGTCTTCCGGGCCAAATATCGGTAGGCCTGACATGATATTAGACATGTGGCCGGCGTTAAGGTGCGAGTTGGCGGAGCCTAGCCATGCAAACGATGCGATGCATGCGGCGACTGCGGCAACAATCAGGCCGGCTAAGAAGAATTCGATGCCAAACATCAGTTTATTTGCAAATTTTGAGATATAATTCACACGAAAAACATCAATCTTGCTACTGAGTGCGCCAGTTAAGGTGAGGATTGATATCAATGCGCCGCCGTTCAATAAAAATGCAGATCGAATAAATATCTTCTGAAATTCCGCATAATTATTGAATGAATTCTGCCTCTCAGTAAGCACGTGCTGAGCATAGATTTTCTGGCCTTCTCTAAAGCCCTTCTCTTTTTCTGATTGTCGATCGCGGGCCCATTGGCGTAGTTCCGCACGGATTGTGATGCGCTCTTCATCCGTCGTCGCCTGATACAGCGGGTCGGTTTCGATATCGGATTTGGTCATGGAACATCCCAGGAGATCGCTTCCGCTCGACCTTTCTCTCGGAGGGGTTGTGGTGCAAGCCGCCTGCACCCGTCATCCACAGGCCGATTGACTTTCTTCCTAATTGGGTTTGTTCTCCTCTCGTTCTCAATTTTGAGCGCTGTGACCGAACCGGCCGCGATGGCAGCCGCGTGCGGAACGGGCTCCTTTTGCTTGGAGGCAGGAATGGGCGCGGCACGCGAGGAAGATGGGCAGAAGCCGGCGTTCGCGATCGGAGATCAGGAGGTCGAAGAAGCCATTGCCGAGGCCAACGGCGATGCTCGCGAGGCCATCCGCATGCTGCTGCACGATCTAGTTGTGATGGCTGGGGATGCCGATCGGCTCGTGTCGCATGGCTATGTGCGCGGCCGGCAACCGTGGCGGAGGACAGGCTGATGGTCAGGAGAACACAACGCTCCCTGCACTCGTCGAAGATCGAGGAAATCCAGAAGGAAGTGAAAGACTTCCAGTGGAAGGTGAGGCGCTGGCATGCCGAGGTGCCGATATCGAGCACCGTCTATATCGGTCTCGATCCGCTCAACCACTGTCTGAGCCTTATGACGCGCATTCTCAATGGCGAGAAAGAAGGGACAGGATATTCCCGGCCCTTCGGCGCGAATGGAATGCAATGAAGCCGAGGGCGACGATGCCGGGCATATGGCAACATCAGATTGAACTCAAGCTAGATCGAGACGCGGCCTGCGAGCGGCTGCGCCGGGTCGAAGCATGGTGCACGGACTGGCAGATTGGGTTCCGGGTGCTTGGCACAATGGACGCCGAAACCGTTCGCGTCGCATTTGAGGATGCCCGGTTCGCCCGCGCCTTTCATAGCCACTTCGGCGGGGTCATAGTGCCGGACAATGAGCTTGAAGCCGCATTCGCTGCCGATGCGGCGAGTGAGGACTTGTTTGACCGGCTTGCTGGAGAATACCCTGACTAGATGACGCTGTGGTGAGGGCCATGGAGAGCACCGAACAGGAGTATGCCCAGCGCTCACGGCAGGCGCAGCGCCAAGGGCTGTTCTATCTGGCCATCCTCATTGTGTCGGTGCTGGTCGGGCTGATGCTCAAGCACGCTGCTCCGTAAGGCTGGAGCGGACATGACATACGCAATCGCACTTCTGATCGCGATTGGCGTCGGGGCCGTGGGGGGCTTTCGCGAGCGCGTCTGGATCATGGTCCTGCCGTGCGCCTTACCGATCGTCGTTGAACTCGTTGCGCCGTCCAATCCCTCGGCAACGCTGGACGATTGGATCAATGGCCTGTCGTGGGCTGTTCCGTTCTATCTCGTGCCTAGCTTGCTTGGGGCGATTTTGGGATCGCTCACACGGGTGGTTTGGCTGCATTTTCGCCGGTGATCCAATCTTCCGCTAACGACCCGGCGCTAAGACTGCACCGCGCGTTCGGGTGCCATGTGTTTGGTCAAGTCGGAGAATTCGTCTTGCAGGAGAGTTCGAGCGTGTGGAGCCGGTTTCCCAAGCTCACAAAGTTTGATCGTATATTTTGTTATCTGATCGCGGCGGTGACGCTGTATCTGGTCAGCTATCTCGTCTACAACTATCTGGCCTACGGCGTAGTGAAGATATCAAGGACGACTTGGGGCGTCCGTCAATTTCATCCATATCGATTTTATATTTTCCTCGCTGGCACGCTTGTTTTTACATTATCAGCTCTGTTCCTTGTTGTGATGGCCTTGAAATCTCCTCGCTATGGCGAAGACGAATAGCAACCGGTCACGGCGCCGGATGAGGATCCGACGTTGATCGACCTATTGCGATAGATACCTCTCCGGATCGCTCGCAGGGACCGCTCAGGGCGATTTGCTATAGATCTCGATCTGTTGGGGGATCGGCGCCGATTGCGCCGGTATCCAGATCGCGGCATCATTGTCTCCGAATGGGATCGCAGCCCCCGCGAGGACGCGCGTCCCGACCCATGCGCAGACCACAGCATCGAGCTTGTCCTCGAAGGCTTTCAGCGCGACGCCGGGTGCTTCGGGCGTCGGCACGGTGAGCGCATCCGCAACGCCGCCGATCTCTCGCTCTAGGAGCGCGACGATCAGGTCCCACATAGACAAGAGGTTGGTGCGGCGCTCCGCCGGAGGCAACATCGGCCAGTAGGCGCGAGCTTTTCCCGCCTTGTAGGGGAGGCGGCGATCCGCTCGCGCCAGCTCGACCAGCGCGGGGTGCGGATAAACCTCGATCAGGGCATGCTCGGGCGTCCCGCCCGTCAGCAGAGGATAGCCGGCCGCCGCGAAGCTAGCGGTCAGATCGTCGCTGATCCGGCCGGGCCGCACCGCGCTCGGGGTGTGGGTGCTGCAATGCCGCGCCCCATAGGCGGTCGAGACCGCATTGTCGGCAGCGCGGCGCGCCGTGATCGGCGCGCGCGATAGCGGCATGTCGATCGCCACCAGAGCCGGGGCGGAGCCGGTCATGCTGCTACACGCCGTGAGTAACGCTTCGGCGTCCGGAAGTCTTCCGGGGGGCCGTGCTTCGGGCGCCGCGCCCGCAGGGGCCGTGAAGCTCGCGTAAGAGGCCGCGACCCGCGCCAAGCGCCAACCGCTGCCTTCATCGACGACGAGCGCGACCCCGCTTGGTTGGATGGCGGTCCACGCCGCGTCGATCCCCAGTACTGACCTCATGTCGGCAAGATGCGATTGCATCGCCTTGAGAAGCAAGCAAACTCTGAGGCGTCAGACCTAGAGCGGCGTCGCTGTAAGCCAGCATGCGGATCAGGTGGAGAGCAAGCTGCAAGGCCTCAGCTCGGCTGTGATGCTCCTCAGGCATCGACCGGCTCCGGTGCTGCTTGAGAGCAGGGGTGGACGAACCTGGCGGCCTGAACCAAGCCGGCTAGACCGATGACAATCCGGCGGGGATCGAGTAGGCGGCCGTGCCCTTCGCGGAACCTCCACCGCGTTCCCGAGATGCAGCCTTGCTCTGCAAGCGCCTCCCCAAAGTCTGCTTCTGAGACGATCGCGGGGTCATCCGGCCGGAAAACGAAGACGACGTTCGTCCCTGTCTCCGTGCGCATGGTCGAGGTGATCGAGAAGAAGGCCATAGCGAGCGCTCCGATGGTGGTACGCAACTGGAAAGGCGCTGAGGGATGCCTCGGCGCCGCAGGCGCGTGATCGCGCCGTCGAGAGCTACTCAGGCGGCCACCGAGCCGCCGTGGAGCGCTTGCAGGTCCTCAATCGCTATGCCGAAAGCTCGCAGAGGTCCGCGCGGTGCACCGAGGGGGAGGCCGGTGTTGATGTCCTGATCTGGGAAGTTTGGGTCGGCTCCTGCGATTAAGAAGATGGGGAAGCCGTCCATCACGTCGTCCCACTCAATCCGGCCAGCGAGGCACGCCTCAGCCGCGAGCTGCGTGAAGGCGGCGAGCTCCTCAGCCGTGCTCGATCGAAACCGGACCACGGAGCCAGGGCAAAGCACAGGGCGGCCGTTTTCGATCACGTCGAAGTCTTTGCGGAGCCGATTTCGCGCATCATCCTCGTTGGTGAAGGCCATGTAAGCGGTTCGTCCATCGACCTCAAAAGTGTAGCAAATATTCGCCATTCGGCACCTCCAATCGCGCACTGCGATGGGAGTGAAGAAGCCAAGGATATCATTCGAAATCAACCAAATTGATTTCCAAATCTTCGAGCTAATATTTCCAAATTCATAAATATTGAAATGGATCGGCTATTTCGGTTTTCCAAATGGCGGCAAGCGGCGCCGTTTGGAAATCCACACGCGTTCATCGCCGATACAGCTCGCGCACGCTTCTCTCCCGCTATGCGAAGCACCACGGCGCCGACCATCATTTTCGGGTGCGACGAATGCGGATCGCCGCAGATCAGCGTGCCGGCACGCGTCACGGATGATGCCGTGGTGAACTGCGGCCATTGCGGCCTGCCGCGCTGCTCGTGGATCGAGTACCGCGCGGCCATTTTCGCCGCCGTTGCCGGCGCGGCCGCTGTACCGGCCGAACTGCTCGCCGCTTAGGCGAGGGCGCGCGAGATCGCGACCGAAAGCTTAGATCATCGACGCAGCTCGTTGCGGAACTGAAGCTGGTCCAATTGCCGGTCGATCGCATCGGGACCGGGCGCAGATCGGTCCGGGATGCGGATTGTGAACGACTGAGGCGCAGCATGTGGCCGTAGGCTCTCGATACCTTTTTCCGGAGGCGGCCCTGGCAACTTGACCACGATGACTTCCTGAGGTGGCGCTGCCGATCCATCGGCAAATGCAACGTCCAGCGTGTGGGTATCCGACCGTTGACCCGCAACGGCTAAACCGAAGCCGAATGATCCGGGAGATTTGACCGGCAGAAGAGTGATGTCGGCAGACGCCTTTCCACCCTTCACAACAGCAAACTCAATCGTATAGCCAATCGTTTTTGGCTTTTTGCTCAGATCATGGTCATCCATCGATCCGAGGGAACGGTCCAACCACTCACCAATGCCGAGTTGTCCTTCCAACCCGCTGGTTGGTGAGCGCGGACAGCGGTAGTCCGCTGCATCTTTGAGCGCGACCCGGAACGTCATTTGGGCGAGCCGCTTGGTCGTTCCGCTAAAGCTGCCCGACGCTCCTGCGCCGAATAGGTCACCGCCGGGGCCGCCTGCCAAACCCACGAGCGATGCTACCGAAGGCGTTATCGACGCAGTCTCATCTACGCGCAGCGTCAAGGTGAAGCCCGCCACCCACTTTTTTAGCCAAGGATACTTAGATGCTCGGTTCTTGACGACGTCGTGCAACTCGCACTGGACGCGATCGACTACACGCGCGGCAGATATTTTGTCCTCGGACGGCAGTTCAGGAACTGTTGCACAAGCTCCGGCACTAGCCGCAATCGCGGCGCTCAATATCAGCTTTTTCATTGTGACCGCCCCAGTCCACAACCGGAGCGTGTCACTTCTTCGAGGGGCGGGCAAGCGCCTTTCGTTACGTCAGGGTGCAGCCGCAGGCCAAGCTCGCCACCGCCACCGAGTAGGCTTCTTTCCCTCGCCATCCACGATCGTGATCGACGTCACGACCGCGACCATGCCGGGCGTGATGTCCTTGCCGTCGATGAGGACCTGATCGACGGCCTTGCGTTTCTGCATTCCCATCTCCGTCAGGCGAGATCGCTGTCGCTGAACGAACCGCGCAGGCTCTCCGAGGTGGCCTCGCCGATCTTCCGAGAAACTGCCGCCGCGATCTCGTTCGGATCGGCGGAAGCGGTTTTGACCCGGATGCTGTTGTGGATCACGGGCGCTGCGCTCGTCTTGTTCGCTGCTGCCGGGGGCATTGGGTTGGCCGGAGACACGGACGGTCGGATCGGGACATCAACTCCGGCGCCGAATATCGATTTGAGCTTCGACCAGATTGATTGCGCGGCGGCATCGATCTTGCCGGAGTTGCTGCTGATCCCACCCGCAATTCCATCGGCCGCATTGGTTCCGGCCTGCGTCCCCGCCGCGTCGCCCTGATCCGGCAGGATGCCGAGCCGCCGCCGCTCTTCGAGGAATTGCTCCCGGATCATCGCATTTCCGGCGCGTCGTCGGTTCTGCCCTTGGTTATGGGCCTCGCCCGGCGCGACGTTTTCGAAGCGTTTCTCATTAGCTCCGCGGATCGGATACAGCGCGGCATAGAGGGCCGTCGCGATGCCGGCGACACCAGCGCCCCGGAGCAGCATGCCCCAGCGCGAGGCTGCGCCGGCCGCTGCGGCGCCGCCGGCAGAGACCCCTCCGGCGCCCTGTGCCACGGCTGCGCGCATCAGCGCCGCCGCAGAGGCATCGAGCGCCATAGCCGAGCCGCTGAGGGCAGCGGCCGGACCTCCGAGACCAAGGATTGCGCTGCTGAACCGAGCAAACGCATACATCCCGCCGCCCACGGTCGCGAGAACGCCAAGGGCGGTCGCGGCCTGCCGTGCAGTGCCGCTCATGTTGGATACTTCGTCGATCGCATTCCCGATTTTGTCGAAGGAAAAGGTCAGGAGCTTCTCGTTGGCCTGGCCCATCGCGAGATAGAAATTCTCGACCGAGCCCTTGAGCCGCTCAAGCGAGCCGCCGAGGCCGCCCATGATCTCGTCGGCCTTGCGCTTCGCGAAGTCCGGATCGTCGCCGGCTCCTTGGAGCTGCTTCCGACCCGCGACATATTCCTCGCGCTGCCGCTGAGTGATCGCGCCCTTGCCGCCGTGCTTGTTCGTCAGGAAGGCGTTGAGCTGCGCCAGCGTCATGTCCGACTGCATCACGGCATCGAGCAGCGCCTCCGCATCGACGCTCTGCGCCGACATCTGATGGAACTTGCTCGCGGCCTTCGCGACGTTGACGCGATCGGCCGGCTTCATCGTGCCCTTCTTCGTCTTCTCCATTTGGCCGGAGATCGCCTCGGTAACGGCGGTGACGAATTTACCCCGATCCCCGATCAGGTCCTTGTTGCCGAGCACCCCTGCGAGCTTCTTCTGCGTCGCCTCGGTGAAGTTGAGGCCCATCCCGTTCCGGAACTGCCCCTGCAAGCCGGACATGCTCAACGTGCTCGGCATGCGGACGAAATCGTCGTAACGGATGCTGGCCGCGTTCAGAGCTGCGAGCCCGTCCTTGCTCGGGTTCACCATCTTCGAGGCGGTTGCGCGCATGAAGACGCCAGCCTCGTCGCCGCGCAGGCCGCCGCGCCGCGCCAGCGCCGCGATTGCCATCAAGCTTTCGGGGGTCAACCCACCGGCCGTGCCGGTCGGAACGGCATACTTGATGTAAGCCTGAACGTCCTCGTCGGACATGCCGCCGAGCTTCGCCATCTTGACGAGCTGATTGGTCGCCTTGTTCGCCTCGAAGAGGGCCTTCTCCTTTGTCGAGATGTCCTTGCCGGTCGCTTGAAGATACGACCGGAGCGCCTCGGAGGCGCTTTCGAGGTCGGCTTCCATCACGAGGGCATAGTTCTTGACGTTTTCGAGGATGCCCTCCGCAACCTCGGCCTTGAGCCGACCCTGAATGCTGGTCGGAAGGCCCTGCATCGCCTTGGTCTGTGCCTTGACGACGTCGAGGTTCGAAAACTGCGTATCCTGGCCGATCTTCGTCGCCTGCTTGAGCAAGCCGGCCTGATCTTCCTTCGACAGATCGTTAAACTCGCGCTGTTTGCGCGCTCCGATATCGAACTCGGCCGCCGAGACGATGGCCTTCCTTCCGAATTCCTTGCCCTTGTAAGCCGCGATGCCGCCGGCAACCGCCGCAGCGTTTCCGAGCGCCTCGCGCCTGCGCTGCGAGCGTGCCGCTGCCGCCTCCTGGCGCCTCATCGCGGCGCTAGTCTTGTCGATCGACGCAGCGAGGGCTTTCTCCGCTCCGGTCAGGTTGTTGACCGACACGCCCATACGCTCAAGCTCGGTCGCGGCGCCGCGCACGCGCGCCTTCTGCCAATCGATCCGATTGCCGAGCTTATCGACCGCCGAGGTCGCCTTCTCATAGGCGGCCTGCATTCGCTTCGACGGGTTCTCCGCCGCGTTCAGTTGAGAGGCGAAGTCCCGGACCTTGTCGCGCGCCTTCGCGTAGGCGCGCTGCATCTCGTCGAGGCGCTTGGTCTGTCCCTTGAACGCATCGATCTTGCCGAGTTCGGCTTGTGCCCTGCCAATCTGACCGAGCGCGCCCGCCGCGCCTTTTGCCGGGCCGGAGACGCCGTCGATGAGCTTGACTGCGAGAGTGCTCGTCAGGTTCGCCACGTCAGCTCTCCGGGTCGTAGTCGAGCGCCGCGTTGGCGCGTGGATGGAGCACGGCGGCGATGGTTCTGGTGATCGCGGCAACTAGCTCATCCGCAGCTAGCGGGGAGAGAGCCGATGCTTGCTCGATAGAAATCCCAGCGAGACCGTAGAACTGTGCGACGCCCGCGAGGTCGCCGGCATTGCTGGCGCGGCACATCTCGTCGATCTCGGCCTCGGTTGGCGAGCGGATAACGAGACAGGAGTCCGTCGTTTCGCCCTCAACCGCCACTGCGACGCCAGGCAGCTCCACGAGTGCGAATGGGGCTGGACCGCTCATACAGCCGCCTCTGCCTCATCAAGGAGATTGCGAAGCAGCGTCGGCTCGCTGAGGAGCAGGCGAAGGAGGTGCAGCGCGAAATCACCGGGCGCTGCCTCGCGCTCCGCGGCGGCCTCGTCCAGGCGCCGCATATCCGTGAGGGTGCAGTGTATCTGAACCGCCTTCGGACGACCAAAAGGCCGTTCCATCCGAACGCCCGCATCGCGCAACATGTCCCGGATTTTTCTCTCCGTGGTGTTGCCAAGCTCCGTGGCGATCTCTGTCGCGTTTTTGCCCTGGCCGGCGAGATAGGCCGCACGGATTTTTTCGGGTGTCGCATATGTCCGATTGCGGCGTGCGGGCTTTCTCGCGCTGGATCGTGATGCCGGCTCTGCGACCCTTTTTGGGAGCGCTTCACGCATCGAGGTGGCGCTCCGCCAGGTTCAATCGGGGCCTCGGCATCGCGCCGGAGCGGATCAGATCACGCTCCTCGCGCGATGGCGCGCGGCGTAAGGCCAAAAAGGCCGCTTCGCCTGTCGAGACACCTGATGCGAGCGCCGTGCCGAGATCGAAATCTAAGCCTACGACCCCGCAGATTTCCACAAGCTGCGCCATTGAGGCGGTTCGGTTTGGATCGTCGGTCATCAACGCCTCCGCCTGCGGGCAAGCAACCGTTCCCGCTCCGCCCGCGCTGCCGCGACGATGGGGCTTTCGGCTGGCGGGCTCGCTGTCTCTACGCTGGCCGGCTGCGCTCCTCTGCGCTTTGCCAAGGAGAGGGCCGCGCTCCGAAGAGCCTCAGCCTTCAAATTCGCCACAGACGTCGGAGCGGAGACCGTCGTGTTGAAGCCAAGTCGTGCCGCCGCTGCCGAGGCACGGGCAGCGGCATCAGCGGTCGCCGCGATTGAGGTTGAAGCAGTCGCCGCCGGGACGTTCGTCGGTTCGGTGCTCATCGATTTTCCTTGGTTCTGAGCAGTCGGAGGCGCGGGTGGAGCCCCGCGCCGGGTGAAAGCGGGGTCCGCCACAGCGGCGAGAGCCTCGTCGAAGGTCATGACCTGATCGGCCAGCCCGGCGGCGACTGCCGCCTCTCCCATCAGAACGCGGGCCTGAGTGGCTCGCGCCCCCGCTTCCGTCAGGCGAGCACCGCGACCGGCGGCGACCGTCTGCAAGAAAAGGCCGTAGAACGCGTCGATCTCGCGTTTGAACTCGGCCTTCACGTCGTTGGGCAGCGGCTCGTAGGGATTGCCGTCCACCTTGTGGTCGCCAGCGAAGATGAAGGTCGGCTTGACACCCGCATCGGCGAGCAACTCGGAATAGTCGAGGTGCATCATCACCACACCGATCGATCCGGAGAGCCCGGTCGGCGTCGTCACGATCCGAGTTGCGCCGGAGGCGATTGCGTACATCGCAGAGCACGCCATGCCGTTGACGATCGCGATGACCGGCTTGACGGCGGCGGCCTTGCGAACCGCAGCGGCGCATTCGAACGCGCCGACCGCTTCACCTCCGGGGCTCTCGCAGTCGAGCAGGATCACGCGCGTCATCGGGTCGGCCGTGGCCGCCGCGAGCTGATGCGTGATGCCTTCGTAGGACACAAGGCCAGACGAGGCGCCGATCCATGCGCCTCGGTTCACAAGCTCGCCGACGATCGTGATGATCGCGGTCCCGTCCGTCGTGCGGCGGAACGGCAGCGGCCGGCCGGAGGCGTCGAGCGAGGTCTGACCCGCGAAGCGCGACGCACGAGCGCCGTGAACTTCAACCGTTCCGTTTGCCCTCGGCGTCTGTTGGAACACCTCGAAGCTCTGCGCCCCGCTCTCCGTCGAAGAGCCGGCGCCTCGGCCGGCTTCGACGTCGTTCTCCCGCATCCGGGTTCGAACGAAGCTCTCGATCGTCTGCGCTGTGCTTGGCAGGATCAGCAGCGGCCGGCCATAGAGGCGGCACGCGATCTGGTGGAACCGCATCAGGTTAAGTCCTCGCGGGTCTGCTCAGTGCGAACCTTGCGCGGCTCGGCCTGCGGCTCGGCGGAGACGGCCTCGGCCTTGGCAACGAACGAAAGCACGTCTTCCGGCGACGGATTGTGATGCCAGGACGGCAACTCATAGCCGGGGTCGCACCAGCGAAACCCTGGCATTGCGAGGCGCCGAAGCCGAGCACCACTCTCGCCCGGCTGGGCAGCTCGGATTGTGCGTGTCACCTCGATGTAGCCCGTGCACTCGACCCGCTGCTCAGTATGAACCGGATAATTTTCTCCGCGCACCGACTTGGTACTTTCGTAAAACTCACCCTTACCGCCGCCGAGGTCCTTGAACCGCTCAACTTTCGCGGGCTCGACCTTCTCATGCGGATAGAGGCTGCGCCGCCAAATGATCTCGGGTTTCTCGTCGAGCACTTCTTCTGGCAGAGGCGCCCGGTCTCGCACTAGGCCCTCTGCATCCTCGATGTAGGCGGCGTCGACCGGAAGCTCCGCGTTAGCGGCCGCGACTACAGCTCGGGTCTCCTCGATCAGTCGCAAGAGGGCGAGATGTTCCTTGAGGTGCTTCGGGAGCCGCTGGCGCAGAGCCTTGACCGTCGTGTCGCGCCGCTCTGCCGCAGCGGCGTAACGCCGCCGCGCTTCCGTGGCGGCCTCGGCGGATCGCGCTTGATCGAGCTGGCGAACCACCCGTTCGCGAGCTGCGGCAAGGTCGGCGATCTCATCGCCGAGATCGGCGATCTGCCGGCGCAGCTTTGCAGCGGCGACCTCGTCCTCAATGAGGACGTCGAGGCGGCGAGCTGAGAGCGTTTCGTGCTGCTGGGTCTTCTCGGCGATACGCTGGTCGATCTCGCCGATCGCTTGCTCAACGTCGGAGGAGGGGACCGAAGCCCCGGCAGAGCGGAATACGTTCTTGAGAAGCGAGATCACCAAAAGCTCCGGTGGTTCGGCCGGCGGCGATAATGCGCCGCCGACCTTGTTGGACCCGAAATGGCTGTCATGCCGCCATTCTTGTCCGCCGAAACTGGCTACTTTCCTAAGTAAAACCGCACCTGTTCGGACGATTGTTTTGCAGCGGCGACACTAGCGTCATCTTGTGCAGAGGCGCTGTACTCTTAGTCGTACTGTGCCATGCTATGCTTGGAAACGAGTAGCGAAGGTGTCACGTGGCTGACATCAAGAAGCTGACCTATGCTGAGGCAGCCGAAGTCCAACGGCAGATCGCAGCCGACCCGGACGACGCCGAGGCGACCGACGAGCAGCTCGCGCCGGCCGAGCCCTTTGGCGAGGCATTCCCGGCACTCGCCGCCTCTATCCGCCAATCCCGCGAGTAGGACTGGACGGAGCGTGCACTTTCGTTGCCTCGTCGCGCGCCATCCGATTTTCTCGTAAATGGCTCGATCATTCCAAACAGGCGACCGAGAGGCGAAGCTGTGAGCCTAAAAACGCAGAAGCAAGGCCAAATCGGTGTAAACGTCGTTGAACGTATTGTTCTCAAAGAGTGGGGCTGCCGGTGGCAGGCCCTTGATGCTCACAATGATGACGCCGTAGATGGACTTATTTTTATCGAGCGCGGAGGAGAGATGACGGGCCAAGTCGTCTTTGCGCAAGTAAAATGCATAAAGCGAAAATTAAAAAAGAACGGCGACCGCAAAATATCGTTGAATGCTAAACAATTGAAAAGAAATATGGAAATTTGGCATCGGGTCGTCGGAGCAGTTATATTGATACTGGTTGACCCTGACACCTTGCAGGCTTTTTGGACTGATTTACGACTAAACGGCGGCACTTCTACTCAGATTTTTGTACCAGAAACTCAAATCTTTGACAGGAGCGCGAAGGAACTTATTTCTCAACTTTGTGGAAATCTGCATCGCGACGTTCTCGCGCGAAAAATTCGCACCGAAGCAATCGATTTTGAGCACGTACGCAGTAGGGAACACATTCAGCCCGCATCAAGAAAGCTGTACCTTAGCTTACGCAACGACAATATTTGCATTGGCGGAAGTGGACCTTCTGTCATTTTTGATAGGCACGGCTGGAGGCATATTACACGCCGTGAAAGACCCGAGCTCACCCGCTATCAATCCTTTATATTACTCGGATGCGTACGGAAAATATTACAGGCTACTCCCCGTGATGATTTTCAGGACTACCGCCCCAAAGGTAGGTCCAGTGAGAAACTGATTGTTGCACGCGCCGCAGTGTCGTTCACGTTCAGGCAGACGGCGATCGTGAAGGTTGTTTTGAAAGAAATAGAACCTGAAAAGAGCTATCGATTTCATACCGTCTACGAACCGCGTCGGCGTCGCAACGTCCTAGGCGCGCAGGAACCGCTTTCCCCATAAACCCGAGGGCTGTTTGCTGAATAGCCGGGGCCTGTGCAGTTCCTGCGCTGCCGGCATGTTATCGCGGCAAACATAGCATTGAAATAGCCCTGCGGGCCGATCCGGGTCGCGCTTGCCAGGCCGGCCGGCGTGAGGCGGGTATTCTCGGTTTTCGGAACCCCAAATATGGGGGTCAATCCTCGGCGTCCTCTTGAGTGACACCCTGACTGACCTGTCTCAAGCGCTCGTCGCCCTCTGGCAAGAGCCTTGTCGATACGCTCGAAACTTTCATTGAGCCGTTTCTCGATCTCGCGCCGTTGGGGGACGTCGCGCGTGACGCGTACCGGCAAGCCCGCAATCTCGGCGTTGACCACGCCGACGATCCGGGCGAGCGCTAGCTCCGCCTCTTTCAGCTCGATCAGTTCGCGGCGCCGCTCGGCGATCCGCATGTCGATTTCGGTCTGCCGCGAGTTCTTGAGGCCGCTCTCGGCCTGCGCCTTGCTCGTGCGGCGCTCCTCGTCCTTGAGGAAGGCGATGTAGTCCTGAACCGCCTTGATGATGGGATAGGTGTTGCGCTGGCTCTTCGGGATATGGCCGTCGCGCACAAGCTGGCGGACGCGCTCCTTGGAGAGCATCAGGAGCGTCGCCAACCTCTCAAGTCCGATCGCTTCGTTTTCGGCCTGTTTCTGCATCGAAAAGCCCGTGATTTTGGGGATTTAGGGCCTTTTCCGACGCAAACGGCCAAATGCAATCAAAGTCGAAAAATCGAAACCCGAAATATGCTCAAAGTCCGGGGCAGCGACCCGCGCTCGATCGCCCCCCTCCGGAAGTACCTTTTTCGCATCGACCCCTTGCCCTTGGACGGCCCTGCCGTGAGGCAGGGAAGGCCGCTGACGGGTATCTCCGCGAGCGATGCCGCCGCGCGTGTCCGTTTGGAGGCGCGACAGTTGGGACTTCTAGCGCCGCGAAGAGGGGCAAAGCACCCATCACCAGATGCCGTCTTCCTCATCGACGCCGCACTCGTCCACGTAATCGAAACACTCCTCTCGCTCTGCGAGATAGTGGAACGTCGCTTCCATTTCAGCGTCGGTCGGGAGGGGGCCGTAGGCCGGAGGTTGCTCTTCCGGCCGGAGCGGGACGCGCACCTTGGGTGCGTGTTCCCGCGTACCATGGTTTAGCAATTCATTGTTCAGGGATCGCCCCAAGGCGATCCCCCCCGTTGTTCCTATGTTAGCGGGCAATGGGTTGCCCGGTTCGGAGATCGAGATTGCCTGATTGAGCCGATCAGCCGGGCGGTCCACTGCCCGCTTTCCCCTGCGCTCAACAGGGCAGTGGGTTGCCCGATTGAGTTCTTGTTCTGGACAAGCCCAGAGGACTGGATCTACGAGCGAGAACATCCGCGCGGACCGGTCGTCGCTGCCACCGCGACGCAGCGCGCCGGCCTGTTTCAAATTCTTGATAGCGTTCTTCACTGTGCCGTTGGACTGATCTGTCTCCGCCTCCAACGTAGGGATCGATGGGTCACATCGCCCACTCTTCATGTTGAGATGGCCGGCGATGCAAATGGCAGTGATTTTGTCGCCCGCAACCAGCCGGGTCCCGTTGCGGACGCGACCTCTCAAGACGGCCTTGCTCCAACGCTCCCGAAGCGCAAATTTTTCGGATTGCCGGCAGGTATAGCTCTCTAATTCGTCGAGCGGCTTTGCATCGACGTGAGAAGCGGTCACGGCAACGGCACGACTTGCCGCAACCTGATCTGCGAACGAGCGCTTTTGCTCGCGTGCAACATTGACGCCGGGCTCGCTCATGACGATCCGTCCCGCCCGCAAAAGTCATGGCGCCACAATTCAGCCCGAACGCGGCCTTCGAACGCGGCGAGCTGCTCCCTAATCTGCTCGGTGGTGAAGCCCTGCTTAAGCATCCTGTCGCGGATGCGCTTCATCGCATCGAGGATTTCCATTTCACCGCGGGTGACGTTGCTGGCGATCACGCGGCGGGCGAGGTTCTGGATATCGCCCTGGCGCGCCGCGAGGGGGAAGGCGATCATTTTCGCGCTCATCGCCCCCTCTCGATCACAGCCGTTAACGGCGTCGAGACCGTACTGCGTGCCAAGTCGAGCCGGCGCTGGTGATGTGCGAGCAGCCATTCCGCATCGGCGATCTCCTTCGGCGACGGCCCACGCCCGCCGCGATCGGCGGCCAGCTCGGCGGCGGCGGCGAGGTCATCGAGGCGGGTCTGAGCTTCGGCGACGCTCTGCCTGATCTCTGCGATGTCGGTCATCGGGCGCCCTCCGACAGGTCGGCGAAGTTCACGTCGAGACCAGTTCGAAGCAGGTAAGCCCACAGCGACGCGCGGAGGATGCGCAGGCCGCCACAGACCTTCGCGCTCTCAAGCTCGCCTCGTTTTGCCATACGACGGACCGAATGGACGCTGATATCGAGCAGCCGCGCCACCGCCTCCGGGCGATAGTTCGCCTTCGGCATCAGTTTCTCGATGCCCTTGGCGTCAGTGATGGGATCGAGAGGCATCAGACGTCCCTCGCTGCTATCGGCATCGATGCGATGAATGTGTCGAGGTCAGACCTGCGGATGCGCCGGACGCTGAGTAGCAGAACGCTCGGAAGATGACCGCCGCTCACCAGCCGATAGACGGTGTCGCGCCCGCAGTTGAGAACGCGACCCACTTCGGCAATGGAAAGCAACTCTGCTTCCGGTGGAATGACGCTTGGAGACGAGATGCGCATAGCGCCTGCCTCGACGGGCAAAGCTGTAGCGTTCACGGGAAAACCCCTGCTTCGACGAAGGTCTTGGATCGACCAAATGTTGCGCGGCAAAATCGCCGCGTCCTCGAAGCAATCGGGGCGCCCGATCAGCGTAGGGCAAATCAAATCAGCCCTGGCTCTATTCGCGATATGCGATGAGCGACACTCAGCGTCAAGCAGCTACATTTTGGCGTTATGTCGAAGCCGAAGATGTCGTGGCGTTACCCTGTCGTAGCTCATCGCAACGATCCGCCCACCATTGCATCATGTCGATCCGCTCGGTCCAGAACATACCGCGTGCGTAGGCGCGGCGAGCTTCGTCTTCGTCGAGGTGTCCCAGCTCTTTCTCGATCGCGTCCGCCGACCACTTTCCGGACTGGTTTGCGATCGTGGAGAAGCTCGCTCGAAAGCCATGGGCGGTGACCTCGTCGGCTGAATAGCCGAGGCGGCGTAGGCAGGCGTTCAGCGTGTTCTCCGACAGCGGGCGCGTCCAGACGCGCTGGCCCGGAAGGACAAGGCGGCCTTCGCCGGTGATATCGTGCAGCTCTCGAAGCAGGGCGAGAGCTTGCAGCGGCAGCGGCTTACGATGCGGCCGGCGCATTTTCATCCGGCCGGCTGGAATGTTCCATGCCGCGCCGTCGAGATCGAATTCGCTCCACTCCGCGAGCCGCAACTCGCCCGGCCGTGGAGCGAGATAGGCCATAAGCTTCAGAGCATACCGGATGGTCGCCAGTCCCTCGAACCCCCAAACCGCCCGGAGGAGGGCGCCGAAGGGCTTCTCCTCCACAATCGCGGGCCTGTGGCGGACCACGGGCGTCGCGATGGCGCCGCGTAGAGCAATGGTTGGATCATTCTCTGCCTTGTCTGTCGCAATCGCATAACGAAAGACGCGCCCGATCACCGATCGGAGCCTGTTTGCGCTCTCAATCCTGCCGCGAGCCTCGACCTTACGAAGAATGCCGAGGACTTCACGTGAGGAAATCGACCTCACGCTTTTCTCGCCGAGTTCGTCGAGCGCGAAGCCGAGCAGCCAAGAAACCTTCTCGACGGTGACCTCTGCGCGGCCATCCATCGACGTTTTCGCCAGCCATTCCTTCGCAACCTCGCGGAAGCTTTCGCCAGGCAGAACCGCTTCGCGCTGCTTCGCCGCCTCAGCGGCGGCGGCCGTTGCCTCGCGCGGGCTGGCTCCTGCCTCGATGCGCCGGGCCTCGTCCAGCGCGACCGTTATGACTGTGCCGTGGGCAGCCGGGTCGTTCCCGGTCGCGAGCAGTCGCTTGGCGGCATCGCGAGCCCGACGCGCCGCAGAAAGAGAGACGGCAGGATAAGGTCCAATCCCGATCGCACGTTGCTTGCCTGCCGACCGGTAAGCGAGCCGCCACGTCCTGGCTCCCGCTGGGCTGATCCAGAGTTGAAGCCCTTCGCCATCAGACAGCTTGAGTGTCCTGTCGGAGGGCTTGGCGGAACGGATTTTGACGTCGGTGAGCGGCATGCGGAGGTCTCAGCGGCCGATCTGTTGGAAGATCGTTCCAACACGCTGCCCTCTTCCAACGACCATTCCAACAATTTTCTCTGCTGGCCAGCGACAGGGAGCGACGCTGGCCGACAAAAAATCCCGCTAAAGCGGGCCTTTCGAGGCAGTTTGCGACATCCAGCGATGCTCTGCGATAACCGATGGTGCCCCTGGCCGGGATCGAACCAGCACTCCTTGCGGAACTCGATTTTGAGTCGAGCGCGTCTACCAATTCCGCCACAGGGGCCCCGACGGGCCGGCGGACTATAGCGATCGATCGATACCGGTCAATCGCCGCGGCGACGCAGCCGAGAGGTTTTTCGGTCCCGGCGCAAGATGGCGATGTTTCGGCCTGCCGAAGCCGTTGCGTCACCGGCCGACGCATGCTCTAGAGCCGGATGATTTCAGAGGGCACCACAAGGCGATCCCATCCGAAATCTGAATCCGTCTCTCACCAGGGAGTTAGAGCAGGATTATCGCGAAAAAACCGGTTCCCGCTTTTTCGCATCCTGCTCCAGAGCCGCCATGCTGAAGCGCCTCTACGAATGGACCATGTCGCTCGCCGCCCGCCCCCGGGCCGAGCTGTGGCTCGCGGTCGTCGCTTTCGTCGAAAGCTCGTTCTTCCTGATCCCGGCCGATGTGCTGTTCGTGCCGATGGCGCTGGCGCGGCCGATGCGGGCCTATCGGCTGGCCTTCATCGCGACGCTGTTCTCGGTGCTGGGCGGCATCATGGGCTACGCCATCGGCTATTATGCCTTCGAGGCGCTGGCGAAGCCGGTGCTCGCCTTCTACGGCAAGCTCGATGCCTTCGACACTCTGCGCGCCTGCGCCGGCCCCGACACGACGCTGATCCTGCTGACGACCTCGGGGCTGGCCCATCTGCCGCCGATCAAGGTGGTGACGATCCTGGCCGGCGCGGTCCATATCGGGCTGACCTTCTTCGTCGTCTCCTGCATCCTTGCCCGCGGGGCGCGCTTCTTTGCGCTCGCCTTCCTGCTTAGGCGCTATGGCGACACGATCCGCCACTTCATCGAACGTCGCCTGAAAGTGATCGCCGTCGTCGCGGCCGCCGTGCTGATTCTGCTTTATTTCGGCCTCAAGCTGGTCGCAGGGTCGGGACAGCTTCTGTCCTGCTGAGCCGACGCCCATGACCAGTTCCACTTTCGAGACCGTCCCCGACCGGAGCCGGATGCTGACGCCGCTGCGGCTCATCGGCGCGATCGGCCTCATCAGCGCCGCGCTGATCGCCGGTGCCTGGTATTTCCAGCTCGTGCTCGGGCTGGTGCCGTGCAAGCTCTGCCTTGAACAGCGCGTGCCGCATTACGCCGCCATCGGCCTCGCGCTCGCGGCGCTGTTGCTGGCCCGCTCAGCGCGGCTGCAATGGCTGGCGCTGCTGGCGCTGGCGGTGCTGATGGCCTGGAGCGCCGGGCTCGGCGTCTATCATTCCGGCGTGGAATGGGGCTGGTTCCTGGGGCCGAGCGATTGCGGTGGCGGCTCTTCCGCTGCGGCCGGCGTCCAGGACTTCATGAAGCAGTTGCAGAGCGTGCGCGTGGTCTCCTGCGGCGAGGCGGCGTGGCGCTTTCTCGGCCTGTCGCTTGCTGGCTGGAACGCCGTGGTTTCGGCCGGGCTCTTCCTGCTCGCGGTCTTCGGGCTGACGCGACGCGCCCAGATCGCGGGTCCGGCGCGGTAGCCTCTTTTCCGAAAACCACTTTCCGCTTTTCGGGCCGGGCTCTAGAGCATTTCCGCGTTTCTCTGAAACGCGGAAATGCTCTAGCTCCTTGTTTTTCTGCATTTTCTTCACGCGAACCGGCATCCACTTCGCTCGAAAATGCTCTAGCGAAAGAAGGTCCAGAGCAGGCTCTCGCTCAGTTCCTTGAGCGCCTCGACCGCGTCCGGCCGTTCGCGCGCGACGGCCGCGATCAGCGCATCCGCCAGGGCAAAGACCGCGGTCGGCGAATTGGGCAGGAGATGGCTGCGGGCGGGGGCGAAGAGCGTGACGTCGGCGATCGGCGTCAATGGCGAGGTCGGGCTGTCGGTGAGCGCGAGCACCCGGGCGCCGCGCTTCTTGGCGAAGCTCGCGAGATCCAGGGTCGCGCGGGAGTAGCGCGGCACCGAGATCGCCACGACGAGATCGTCGGGGCCCGCCGACATCATGTGCCGGATGGCGCGCTCAGGCCCGGTGCGGGATGAGGCGAAGATGACATTGGCGTCGAGATAGAGCGCCAGCCCGTCCTCGAGGAAGGACGCGACATGGTGGCTCGCGCCGGACGCCGCGATGAAGACGCGCGGCGCCTTCAGCAGCAGTTCCACCGCCCGCGTCACGGCGTCTTCCGAGAGCCCGTCGCGCGCTGCCTGGAGGTTTCCGGCCTGATCGGCAAGCGCGGTCGCGAAGGTGGCGAAGCTCGAGCCGGCCTCGGCGCGGGCGCCGGCGAAGCTGTCGACCGGGGCATGGGCGAATTTCAGCGCCGCCGAGAGCGCGCCGCGAAACTCGCCATAGCCGCCATAGCCGAGCGCCCGGACGAAGCGCGTCACCGTGGCGTTGGAGGTGCCGCTGCCTTCCGCCAGCCCCTCGATGGTCATGGTGGCGACGTCGAGCGGATGCTGCAGCACGAAATCGGCCGCACGGCGATGGCCGCTGCTGAGCGACGGGTAGATCTGCGCGATCCGGTTCGAGAGATCCGTCGACGGCTTCAAGCCCTGGGACATGTGCCTCCGACCGGTTGACGTTCAAAAATTTTCATGTTTGCTACTCGACGAAAATAAACCTGTCAAAACGACAAGCGGGAGCGGTTATCGTCATGCGCACATCCTTGTTCCGCGCGGCCCTTGCGGTTGCGTGCCTGTCCACCACGGCGGTCTCCGCGCAAACCCTGCGCATTGCGCTGGCCTCCGAGCCGACGGCTGTCGATCCGCATTATCACGACCTCACGCCGAACAATGCGCTGGCGCAGCATATCTTCGATTCGCTCGTCAGCCAGGACGCGCAGCAGAAGCTGCATCCGAGCCTCGCGGCTTCGTGGGAGAACGACGGCAAGAACCGCTGGACCTTCAAGCTGCGCGACGGCGTGAAATTCTCCAACGGCAAGCCCTTCACGTCCGAGGATGTGGTCTTCACCTTCTGCCGCACGCTGAAGAACGAGACCAAGGTCTCGGATTCCTTCGCAGACGTCACCGGCAATTTCGCGGCCGTCGAGGCGCCCGATCCGCAGACGCTGGTGATCACCACCACCAATCCCGAGCCGCTGCTGCCGAACCTGCTTTCGGCGCTCCCCATCCTCTCGGCCTCCATCGTCGAGCACGGCCCGATCAGCTACGACGTCGCCAAGAACTGCGGCGTCACCGGTGCTTGGCCGACGGTCAGCGGCTTCAATGACGGCACGCTCGCCATCGGGACCGGCCCCTACAAGCTCAAGTCCTATGTGCGGGGATCGGCGATCGAGCTCGAGCGCAACCCGAGCTATTGGGGCAAGGCCGAGCCCTGGGCGACGGTCCGCCTGCTGCCGGTGACCAATGCCGGCCCGCGTCTCGCCGGGCTGCTCGCTGGCGACTATGACGTGATCGAGAACCCGGCGGCGCGCGACCTCGGCCGGATCAAGGACGACAAGCGCTTCGGCCATGTCATCACGCCCTCGACGCGCGTCGTCTATTTCCAGCTCGACGTCGCCCGCGACCAGAGCCCCTTCGTCAAGTCGGAGGACGGCAAGAACCCGCTCAAGGACCTGCGCGTCCGCAAGGCGATGTCGCTGGCCATCGACCGCGACGCCATCGTCAAGCGCATCATGGACGGCGCGGCCGAGCCGGCCTACCAGTACCTGCCGACCGGCATGTTCGGCACGCAGGCCAAGCCGGAGAAGCTGGCCTATGACCCGGCGCAAGCGAAGAAGCTGCTGGCCGAAGCCGGCTATGCCAAGGGCTTCCAGCTCACGCTCTCGACCACCAACGACCGCTACATCAACGACAGCCAGATCACCCAGGCCGTCGCGCAGTACCTGACCCAGGTCGGGATCAAGGCCGAGGTCGATGCGATGACGCGGGCGATCTACTTCCCGCGCCGCGCCAAGAAGGAATTCTCGGTCGCGATCGGCGGCTGGGGCTCCGGCACCGGCGAGGCGGCCTCCTTCCTGCGGCAGTGGCCGCCGACCCCGAACGAGGCCAAGACGCTCGGCGGCTCGAATTATGGCGGCTACAAGAACGACCAGTTCGACAAGGTCATCCGCGAGGCCGTCACCACGCTCGACGACGCCAAGCGCGACCAGCTCCTGCAGGAAGCCGGCAAGCTCGTCCTCGCCGACTACGCCTTCATCCCGATCCATTTCGAGAGCGGCATCTGGGCCTTCAAGTCCGAGCTCGACGTCACGGGCCGCGCCGACCAGTACATGCTGGCGATGTCGGTCAAGCCGAAGGCCAAGTAAGCCGCCGGCCGACAGGCCATCGACAAGCCGGGCCGCCTCTTTCAGGGCGGCCCGCGAACCATTGAGCGGAGCCGGTCGAGCATCATGACCGCCTATGTCCTGCAGCGACTGATCCAGAGCGTGCTCGTGCTGCTCGCGGTCTCGGTCGTGGTGTTCTTCGCCGTCTACGGTATCGGCGACCCCGTCGAACTGCTCGTCTCGCCATCGGCCAGCGCGGCCGAGCGCGAGGCGCTGGTCCGGCGCCTTGGCCTCGACCTGCCGGTCTGGCAGCAATATTTCGTCTTCATGGGCAATGCGCTCAAGGGCGATCTCGGCCGTTCTTTCGTGCATGGCGTGCCGGCGATCGAGCTCATTCTCGGGCGCCTGCCGGCGACCTTCGAACTCGTCCTGCTCTCTATGACGCTGGCCATCGTCACCGGCGTGCCGCTCGGGCTCTATGCCGGGCTCGACCAGGACAGCCGGCCCTCGCGCATCATCATGGGCGCCACCGTCCTCGGCTTCTCGCTGCCGAGCTTCTGGAAGGGCATGATGCTGATCCTGCTCTTCGCGGTGGTCCTTCACTGGCTGCCGACGGCCGGGCGCGGCGAGACGGTCTCGGTCCTGGGCATCCGGACCAGCCTCGTGACCTGGGACGGGCTCGTCCATCTCGCCTTGCCCGCGATCAACCTCGCCATTCCCCAGATCGCGCTGATGACCCGCCTCGTCGCGGCCGGCACGAGCGAGGCGATGACGCAGGACTACGTCAAATATGCCCGCGCCAAGGGCGTCAGACCGCGCCGCGTCGTCGGGCGGCACGTGCTGCGCAACATCCTGATCCCGGTCGTCACCGTCGTCGGCATCGAGTTCGGCAGTCTCGTCGCCTTCTCGACCATCACCGAGACGGTCTTCGCCTGGCCCGGCATGGGCAAGCTCCTGATCGACTCGGTCTACCAGCTCGATCGGCCGGTGGTCGTCGCCTATGTGCTCTTGGCGACGCTGCTCTTCGTCACCGTGAACTTCCTCGTCGACATCCTCTATGCCGCGCTCGATCCGCGTGTGAAGCTGACCGGAGAGATGGCATGAGCGCCCCAGCGAAAGCTCCCGCCGTCCCGGCCTATGCCGACACGCCGCTGCGCGAGAAGGTGCTGCGCCGCATCCGCAGCCGGCCGACGACGCGCGGCGCCGCGATCCTGCTCGGCATCATGGTTGCGCTGGCCCTGCTCGCCCCGGTCATCGCGCCGCAGAACCCGCATGACCTCGCCTCGCTCAGCGTGATGGACAACCGCCTGCCGCCGGGGGATGCCGGCATGAACGGCATGACCTATTGGCTCGGCACGGATTCGCAGGGCCGCGACATGCTGAGCGCGATCCTCTACGGACTACGCACCAGCCTGATGGTCGGACTCATCGCGACGCTGGGCGCGCTCTTCATCGGTATCTCGGCCGGGCTCGTGGCGGCGCAGTTCGGCGGTGTGGTCGATGCCGTGATCATGCGCGTCGTCGATTTCATGCTCGGCTTCCCCTCGATTCTGATCGCGCTCGTGCTGCTCGCCTCGATCGGGCGCGGGGTCGACAAGGTCATCCTCGCCATCGTCCTGGTGCAATGGGCGCAATATGCCCGGCTGATGCGCGCCTCCGCCTTGGTCGAGCGGCGCAAGGAATATATCGAGGCCGCGCTCAATTTCGGCCTGCCGACCCGGCACATCATGATCGCGCATCTGCTGCCGAACTCGGTCGGCTCGGTGCTGGTCGTCGCCTCGATCAGCATCGCTGGGGCGATCACGCTGGAGGCGACGCTCTCCTTCCTCGGCGTCGGCGTGCCGGTGACGCAGCCTTCGCTCGGCCTGCTCATCGCCAATGGCTTCGAGTTCCTGCTCTCCGGCGAATACTGGATCGCGGTCTTCCCCGGTATCGCGCTGGTGCTGCTGATCGGCTCGCTCAACCTCGTCGGCGACCGGCTGCGCCGCAGCTTCAACGTGCGCTCATGAGTGAACCCTTGCTCGATGTCCGCGGCTTGCGGGCCGTCTTCCACGCGCTCGACGGCGCCTGGCCCGCCGTCGACGGCGTCGATCTCAGCGTCTCGCGCGGCGAGGTGCTAGGCTTGGTCGGCGAATCCGGCTCCGGCAAGTCCGTGACCGGCTTCTCGCTGGTGCGCCTGATCGATCCGCCGGGCGAGATCGTCGCCGGCACGGTGAGCTTCGGCGGCGAGGATCTGCGTGCGGCTTCCGAGGAGCGTCTGCGGAGCCTCCGCGGCGACCGCATCGCCATGATCTTCCAGGACCCGCTGATGACGCTGAACCCGGTGCTCAGCATCGGCGAGCAGATGAGCGAGGCGATTCTGGAGCATCGCGATTGCAGCCGCGAGGAAGCGCTCAGTGAAGCCGCCAAGGCGCTCGCCCGCGTCGGCATCTCCTCGCCGGAAGCGCGGCTCAAGCAATTCCCGCACGAATTCTCCGGCGGCATGCGCCAGCGCGTCGCGATCGCGACCGCTTTGCTCAATGCGCCCGACCTGATCATCGCCGACGAGCCGACGACGGCGCTCGACGTCACCATCCAGAGCCAAATCCTGTTCGAGGTGCAGAAGCTCGCCCGCGAGACCGGGACGGCGGTGCTCTGGATCACGCATGACCTCGCCGTGGTGGCCGAGCTCGCTGACCGGGTGGCGGTGATGTATGCCGGCCGCGTCGTTGAGATTGGGCCGGTCGACGAAGTGCTCGATGCACCGCGCCATCCCTATACGCTCGGCCTGCTCCATTCCTCGGCCGCCAACGTTCTGCCTGGCGAGCGCCTGAACCAGATCGACGGCGTCGCGCCGCGCATCGACGCCCGGCCGAGCGGCTGCCCGTTCCGCCCGCGCTGCCCGCGCGTTCAGCCGGTCTGTGCCATCAGTGATCCTGAGACGACAGGCGAGGGCGCACATCGCTTCCGCTGCCACAATCCGGTGCCGGTGGGAGAAGCGGCATGAGTGCTTCGACCAGCGCCCCGATCATCGAGCTCAAGGGCATCACCAAGCATTTCCGCCGCAAGCCGACGCTGGCGGAACGCATCCTGATGGCGACCGGGCGCGGCAAGGCGCCGCCGGTGCTGCGCGCCGTCGACGGCATCGATCTCAGCGTGAAGCGCGGCGAGGTGCTCGGCCTCGTCGGCGAATCCGGCTGCGGCAAGTCCACGCTGGCCCGCGTCGTCACCGGCATCCTCAAGCCGACAACCGGCGAGGTGGTCTACGAGCAGCAGCCCGTGGGGGGCCTGAAGGGCAAGGAGCGGCTCGATTTCCTGCTGAAGGTCCAGATGATCTTCCAGGATCCTTACGCTTCGCTCGACCCGCGCATGAAAATCAGTCGCATCGTCGGTGAGGCGCTGAGCGTCCACAAGCTCCTGCCGAAGGCGGAGATCGATGGGGCGGTCGACCAGGCGTTGAGCGAGGTCGGGCTCGATCTCGCCTATCGCGAGCGCTATCCGCATCAGTTC
Source organism: Allobosea sp. RCC_152_1 (assembly GCF_041360765.1). Lineage (NCBI taxonomy): Bacteria > Pseudomonadati > Pseudomonadota > Alphaproteobacteria > Hyphomicrobiales > Alloboseaceae > Allobosea > Allobosea sp. RCC_152_1. The sequence continues at coordinate 919,310 of NZ_JBFUPU010000002.1, read as the reverse complement.
TCCGGGGGGCAGCGCCAGCGCATCGGCATCGCGCGGGCACTCGCCGTGAAGCCGGATTTCCTGGTCTGCGACGAGCCGGTCTCGGCGCTCGACGTCTCGATCCAGGCGCAGGTCATCAACCTGTTCATGGATGTGCGCGAACGCCATGGCCTGACCTATCTCTTCGTCAGCCATGATCTCGGCCTCGTGCGCCATATCAGCGACCGCGTCGCGATCATGTATCTCGGCCGCATCGTCGAGGTCGGCACGGCGGCTGAGATCTTCGCCGAGCCGGCGCATCCCTATAGCGCAGCGCTGATCGCGGCGATCCCGTCAGCGGCGCGGCGTAAACGCGCTTTCCAGCCGCTCAAGGGCGAATTGCCCTCGCCTCTGGCGCCGCCGCCCGGCTGTCCGTTCCATCCGCGCTGCGAGCAGGCCATGCCCGTCTGCCGCGAAGTCCGGCCGAAGCTCATCGAGATCGCGCCCGGCCGCAGCGCCGCCTGCCATCTGCACAAGGCTCCGGAGGCCGCATGATCACCACCACCCTCAACCCGGCGGTCGGCCGGGGCGAGCTGCCCTTCGTCGATGGCTTCCATCCCGGCCGGCCACTCGTGGTGAACTTCTATCGGCCGGCGGGTCACCGGCCGAACGATCCGGTCATCGTCGTGCAGCACGGCATGCTGCGCAACGGCGACGATTACCGCGATTTCTGGATCGATGCGGCCGAGAAGCACAACCTGCTGATCGTCGCGCCGACCTTTCCCGACGAGGCGTTCCCCAAGGCCGAGAGCTACAATAACGGTCTTGTCGTTTCGGATGACGGGACTATCGCTCCGCGCGGGCAGTGGCTCTACACCGTGCCGGAACGCGTACTCGACGCGTTGCGTGCCGGCGGCGTGATCGACAGCCCCGTCATCCGCATCTTCGGCCACTCGGCCGGCGGCCAGTTCGTGCATCGCATGTTGGCGACCGAAGGCGGGGCGCTGTTCGAGGCGGCGATGGCCTCCAATCCGGGTTGGTACACTTTGCCTACGCTGGAACGCCGCTTCCCGGAAGGGCTCGGCGGGCTCGGGCTCGACCGGGAGGCGCTGGCACGCTGGCTCGCCTATCCGATGATCCTCTTCGCCGGCGACCAGGACATCGTCACCGACGACCCCAACCTGCCGGCGCAGCCCGAGGCGCTGGCGCAGGGACCGCATCGCTACGGCCGCGCCCATTTCATGCTGGACTTCGCACGGGCCGAAGCCGCGCGGCTCGGCACCGCCTGCAACTGGAGTCTCATCACGGTCGCAGGTGTCGGCCATGACGGGGCTGCGATGTCGCGCGCGGCCGCGGCCTACTGGTTCGAAGGCCGGATACCGGAAGTCGAAGAACTGAAGCCCCAGGGCGCGGTGGCCTGAACCTCCGGGTCGGTAGAGCCGGTCGCCCCGGCGCCCGGCCGTCGCGAAGGCCGGGCGATGCCGGCCTCTACGGCTCTGGTCTCGCCAACGCGACGGAATCGCGCAGGACGAGCTCGAAGGGCATGATCTTGCGGATGGGTCCGGGGACCTTCCCCTCGATCAGGTCGATCAGGATCAGCGCAAGCTCCTCGCCTGCGCTGCGGATCGAGGTCGCTGTCGCCGTCAGCGACGGCACGAAATCGGCAGCGCTGAAGCCCCTGACGCCGTCGTCGTGGCACACCACCGATACGTCGATGCCGACCTTCAGCCCGTGCTCGCCCAGGGCGCGATAGACGCCGCGCGCCTGGAAAACCGAACCGCACAGGAAGGCGGTCGGCCGTTTCGCATCGGAAAGCCGACGCATCGCGGTCTCGTAGCCCGTCGCTTCGGTCATCGAGACGAACTCGATCGCATCCGGCGGCGGGGTCAGCCCGCGCGCGGCGAAGGCACGCCGGAAGCTCGCCGCGCGCGCCGCGACATAGCGGAACTGCGCGAGGCCGTTGATCGCGACGATGTGCCGATGCCCGTAATCGAGGAGCAGGGTCGTCAGGCGCTCGAAGGCGTTGTCATTGTCCGTGTCGACGAAGGAATAGGGCTCCTCCACCTCGCTGCGCCCATGCACGACGAAGGGCAGGCGAAGCTCGTTCAGCAAGGCGATGCGGGGATCGTCGACAAGGGGGCGCGTGATGATGATGCCGTCGACCGCCTTCGACGAGGCGAGCCGGCGCAGGACGGCAGCCTCGTCGCCCTGAAAGGGAGACAGCAGCAGATTGTAGTTGCGGCTGGTGATGGCGGTCGAGATGCCCGCCAGCACATCGACGAAATTGGTCTCGGGCAGTTGCAGGCGCTCGAGCGGAAAGGACAGCCCGATCGTCTCGGCCCGGCCGAGCGCGAGGCTGCGGGCACGCGCATTCGGCCGATAGCCGGCCGCCTCGGCCGCCGAGACGACGCGCAGGCGGGTCGTCTCGGGAATGCCAGGATGGGCCCGCAAGGCGCGGCTCACGGTGGATTGCGACAGACCGAGCTGCAGGGCGAGCGTCTTCAGATCGGCGGCATTCTTGTGCAAGCGCTTGCTTTCATCATGCGGCAAGGCGTTAGTCGCTTGCCGGGTACTTGCCAGAAATAACCCATATCAGGGCCTGTTGACAAATTCACGCATCTCCGTAGCATGCAAGCGCTTGCATAATACGCTGGAAAACAGTGATGCTCCCGGGAGGATGCCCCAGATGAATTTCATGAAGGTCGCCCGCCGATCGTTTCTGGCCTCTGCGCTGGCGCTCGGCGTCTTCGCCGCCGGCTCCGGCCGCGCGCAGGCCGTCGAGATCCAGTACTGGCAATACGTCTTCGACACCCGCGTCCAGGCGATGACCGAGCTGATCAAGCAGTTCGAGGCCGAGAACCCCGGCATCACCGTCAAGCAGGTCACCTTCCCCTATGCCGACTACCAGACGCGCCTGATCGCGGCCAAGGCGGCCGGGCGCGGCCCGGAGGTGATGCAGCTCTTCTATGGCTGGCTCGACACCTTCATCGCCGGCAAGCTGGTCCAGCCCTTGCCGCAGACCACATTCAAGAATGCCGAGATCGAGCGCGATTTCTTCCCGATCGTCTCGGCGATGAAGCGTGGCGAGCAATATTACGGCCTGCCGACCGCGGTTCGCTCCATGGCCCTGTTCTACAACAAGGACCTGTTCCAGAAGGCCGGGCTCGACCCGGAGAAGCCGCCGCAGACGCTGGACGAGTTCGTCGCGGCCGCCAAGGCGATCGCCAAGCGCGATGCGGCCGGGAATTTCCAGCAGGTCGGCATCGCGCTCGACATCGCCCGGCAGGACCATAACTGGTGGCGCGAGATCCTGGTGCGTCAGTATGGCGGCGAATCCTATTCCGCCGATGGCAGCAAGGTCGCCTACAACACCGAGGCCGGAGAAAAGGCGCTCGCCTTCTACACCGGCCTGCAGAAGGTGCACCGTGTCGGCCAGGAGAGCTTCATGGACGAGGGCCAGGCGGCCTTCCGTGCGGGCCTCGCCGGCATGGTGGTGGACGGCACCTTCCGCGTCGCCTCCTACAAGACGATCCAGAGCTTCAAATGGGGCGTGGTCGAGCTGCCGACCCACGACGGCAAGAAGGCCAATTTCGGCAGCTATTTCGCCAACGCCATCGGCGCTTCGGCGACGGGCGAGAAGCTCGCGGCGGCCGAGAAGTTCATGGCCTTCATCTCCTCCGAGAAGGCGATGAACATCTGGCTGGAGAAGGTCGGCGAATTGCCGGCCCGGCGCGCCGTCGCGCTGACGGAGGCCAATATCAAGGACCCGATCTACGGCCCCTTCATCCGCGGGCTCGACTATGCGGCGACGCCGCCGATGGTCGACGAGGCGGCCCAGCGCCAGGTCTCGATCGACATGATCAACGCCGTGCTGCTGAAGGACACGCCGATCAAGGACGCGCTGAATGCGGCGGCCACGCGTGAGCAGGCCATCCTCGACAAGTTCAAGGCCAAATAAGAGGCCCGCGCATGTCCGTGACATTATCGCCCCGGAGCGCCGGCGCCAGCGGGGTCTGGGGGCGGCTGTCGATTTCGACGAAGCAGATCGTCTGGGCCTGGACCTTCCTCGCCCTGCCGGTGCTGTTCTTCGCCATCGTCCGCTTCTACCCGACGCTGGAAGGCTTCTACCTGTCGACGACCGACTGGGATTTGCTGAACGAGGCGCGCTTCGTCGGCCTCGACAATTATCGCAAGCTCTTCGCCGATCCGGTGTTCTGGCAGGTTTTCCGCAACACCTTCGCCTATCTCGTCTTCGGCACGCCGATCGCGATCCTGCTCTCCTTCGCCATCGCCTATTATCTCGACCGGGTGACCTTCCTGCACGGGCTGATCCGGGCGCTCTACTTCCTGCCCTATCTCACGACGGCGGCGGCGATGGCCTGGGTCTGGCGCTGGTTCTACCAGCCGCCGCCGATCGGTGTGATCAACAGCATCCTCGGCTCCGTCGGCATCCCGGCCCAGCCCTTCCTGCGCTCGATCGATCAGGCACTGCCGGCGATCATGCTGACCGCGATCTGGGCGCATCTCGGCTTCCAGATCATCATCTTCATGGCGGGCCTGCGCGCCATTCCGACGAGCTATTACGAGGCGGCGCGCATCGACGGGTTGGGGGAGGGGGCGATCCTGACGCGCATCACCATCCCGCTGCTGAAGCCGACCACCGTCTTCCTCGTCGTGTTCTCGTCGATCGGCTTCCTGCGGATTTTCGACCAGGTCTACAACATGACCAGCAATGACCCCGGCGGGCCGCTCAACTCGACCAAGCCGCTGGTGCTGATGATCTACCAGACGGCCTTTTCCTCCTACCAGATGGGCTATGCCGCGGCCCAGACCGTCGTGCTCTTCGTGATCCTGTTCTCGATCTCGATGGCGCAGCTCTGGATCCTGAGGAGCCGCTGAGATGAGCGAGAGCGCAAAGCCCTCCTACGCCTATGGCAGCACCATTCGCCCCGGCCGGATCGTCGCCTGGACGATCCTCTTCCTCGGCGGCATCGTCATGATGACGCCGCTGCTCTTCATGTTCTCGACATCGCTCAAGACGGCCGGCCATGTCTACGATCTGCGGCTGATCCCCGAGCAGCCGACGCTCGCCAACTACGTCAAGGTTCTGTCCGACGGCCGCTTCGTCCGCTGGTTCCTGAACTCGACGCTGATCGCGACGATCGTCACGCTGTCCTGTCTGTTCTTCGACAGCCTCGTCGCCTACACGCTGGCGAAATTCGACTTTCCCGGCCGCCGCCTGGTTTTCCTGGCGATCCTGTCGACGCTGATGATCCCGACCGAGATGCTGGTCATTCCCTGGTATCTGATGGCGAGCAAGCTCGGCTGGATCGACACCTATTGGGGCATCATGTTTCCGGGGCTGGTCACCGCCTTCGGCGTCTTCCTGATGCGGCAATTCTTCGAGACGGTGCCGAACGATTTCCTCGAGGCGGCCCGCGTCGACGGCCTCAACGAGTTCGCGATCTGGTGGAAGGTGGCGCTGCCGCTGGTCACGCCCGCGCTCTCGGCACTGGCGATCTTCACCTTCCTCGGCAACTGGACGGCCTTCTTCTGGCCGCTGATCGTCACCACCGACCCGTCGCTCTACACGCTGCCGGTCGGCCTTTCGAGTTTCGCCGTCGAGCAGTCGATCCAGTGGGAGCTGATCATGACGGGGGCGGCGCTCGCCACCATTCCGACGCTGGCGATCTTCCTGTTCTTCCAACGCTACATCGTACGCGGCGTCATGCTCGCCGGGGTCAAAGGCTAGGCTATGGGTTCCTTACAGACCAACGACCGATCGCGCTTTCCCGATCCGGTCTATCGCGAGACCGTGCTGAGGCCGCTCTTCGACGGCGCCCGCCACCACCATGCCAGCGCGCTGCGCCGCATCGACCGCGCCCATCTCGTCATGCTGGTCGAGACCGGCATTCTCGATGCCGGCCAGGGCGCGGCGATCGCCCGGGCGCTGCTGGCGATGGAGCACGAGATCGACCCGGCCGCGCTCGCCTATGGCGGGGATGTCGAGGACTACTTCTTCTACATGGAGCGTGAGCTGAAGGCGCGCGCCGGGACCGATATCGGCGGGCGGCTGCACACGGCGCGCTCGCGCAACGACATCGACCACACCTTCCTCAAGCTCGACCTGCTGCCGCGCATCGACCGGCTGCTCGCGGCCTGCCGACAATTGCTGGCGGCGCTGATCGAGACCGCCACGCGCGACCGCGACGTGCTGATCGTCGCCTATACCCATGGCCAGCCGGCCCAGCCGACGACCTATGGGCATTATCTCGCGGCGATCATCGAGATCCTGATCCGCGACATCGAGCGGATCGAGGCCGCGCGCGGCATCGTCGATCTCTGCCCGCTCGGCGCGGCCGCGATCACCACTTCGGGTTTTCCGATCGACCGGCAGCGCGTGGCCGACCTTCTCGGCTTTGCCGCGCCACTGCAGAACTCCTATTCCTGCATCGCCGCGACCGACTACCTGACCTCGATCTACAGCGCGGTCTCGCTGCTGTTCCTGCATCTCGGCCGGCCGGTCCAGGATTTCCAGTTCTGGTCGAGCTTCGAGGTCGGGCAGCTCTATCTGCCGAACGCCTTCGTGCAGATCTCCTCGATCATGCCGCAGAAGCGCAATCCGGTGCCGTTCGAGCATCTGCGCCATCTCTCGGGCCAGGCGGTCGGGCGTGCCCGTGCCGTGGTCGACGTGATGCACAACACCCCCTTCACGGACATGACCGACAGCGAGTCCGAGACCCATGAGATGGGTTATCAGGCGATCGATGTCGGGCTTCGCGTCCTCGACCTGCTGACCGCGACGATCCGCGCCGGGCAAATCGACCCGGACCGGGTCGCGGTCAATCTCAGCCGCTCCTGCGCCACGATCACCGAGCTTGCCGACTGGCTGGTGCGCAGCGAGGGGCTGTCCTTCCGGCTCGGCCACGAGATCGCCGCCGATGTCGCCCGGGCCGTCGTGGCCATGGCCGGCGATTTGCCGACCGACGGCTATCCGGCCTTCACCACGGCTTTCGAGCACCATGTCGGGCGCAAGCCGGCGGCGGATGCGGCCGAATTCGCCCGGATGGTCTCGCCGGAGCATTTCGTCGCGGTTCGCGACCGTTTCGGCGGCCCGGCGCCGGCAGCGCTCGATGCCGCCTTTGCCGGCTATCGCGAGGCGCTCGATGGATTCGATCGGCACGCGACGGACATCGCCCAACGGCAAAGCGCCGCGGCCGCCGAGCTCGAACGCCGCGTTCACGAGATCGCAAAGGGTGGATGATGGCACGCATCGAGCTGGAGCAGATCGTCAAGCGCTATGGCAGCATCACCACGGTCCACGGCATCGACCTGACGATCGATGACGGCGAGTTCGTCGTGCTCGTCGGCCCCTCGGGCTGCGGCAAATCGACGACTTTGCGCATGATCGCCGGGCTGGAGGCAATTTCGGGCGGGACGCTGCGCATCGGCGGCCAGGTGGTCAATGACCGCGAACCCAAGCACCGCAACATCGCGATGGTCTTCCAGAACTACGCGATCTACCCGCATCTGACCGTGGCGCAGAATATAGGCTTCGGGCTCTACACCTCCAAGCTCTCCAAGGCCGAGAAGCAGGCCCGGATCCGCGAGACGGCGAAGACCCTGAGCCTGGAACCCTATCTCGAACGGCGCCCCGCCGCGCTTTCCGGCGGGCAGCGGCAGCGCGTGGCGATCGGCCGGGCGATGGTGCGCGATCCCGTCGCCTTCCTCTTCGACGAGCCGCTCTCCAATCTCGACGCCCAGCTGCGCGGCCAGATGCGGCTGGAGATCAAGCAGCTCCACCAGCGGCTCGGCAGCACCATCGTCTTCGTCACGCATGATCAGGTCGAGGCGATGTCGCTTGCCGACCGGATCGTCGTGATGCGCGACGGCCGCATCCTGCAGGTCGGCGCGCCGATGGATCTCTACAACCGGCCGGCGGACATCTTCACCGCGCGCTTCATCGGCACGCCGGAGATGAACATGATCGACGGGATTGTCGCCGACGGCCACGTGGAGCTGGAGGCCAATGCCGCTGCCGTCGATCTTTCCGGCCTCGGCGGCTTGCCGCGGGGTGTCGAGGCCGGCCAGCCCATCGTTCTCGGCGTGAGGCCGCAGGAACTGCATCTGCTCGCCGGCGGGCGTGGCGATTTCCCGATCCGAATCGAGGGCAGGGTCCGGGTGGCCGAGCCGCATGGCTCCGAAACCTTCGTCCTGCTCGACTTGCCGGCCGGCCAGCTGGTTGCCCGCGCGCCCTCGACGGTCTCGTTCAAGCCCGGCGATGCGGTCGCCTTCGGGGCCGAGGCGAACAGCCTGCGGGTCTTCGACAAGCGGACGGAGAAGCTCGTCAACTGAGCCCGCGCAGACGGACGCCAGCGAGGCATCGGCCGTTCCGCCGCCGTTGCCGGCCTCATGGATTTCGCAGGAATCCACCCCATATGGATTCCACGGAGTTCTGAGCGTGAGACTCGCGCGGGTGGCCCTTTTCGCGGCGGCTGTCGCGGCCGCGGCGATCCTCTCCTCCTTCTCTCCCGCGCAAACGGTGGCGGGCAGGGTCGCTTTGAGTGTCGCGATCGACGGCGCCATCGGTCCGGCAAGCTCCCGCCAGCTCAAGCAGGCGCTGAACGTCGCTGCCGAGCGGAAGGCCGCGGTCCTCATCCTGCAGTTGAACACGCCGGGCGGGCTGGTCACCTCGATGCGCGAGATGATCGCCGACATCCTGGCCTCTCCTGTTCCCGTCATCGGCTATGTCGCTCCGGCGGGGGGCCATGCGGCGAGCGCCGGCACCTACATCCTCTACGCCACCCATGTCGCGGCGATGGCACCCGGCACCAATCTCGGGGCCGCCACCCCGGTGCAGATCGGTGGGCTGCCCTCGCTCCCCGGCGGCGAGAAGGATAACGGCCCGGGCGGCATCGGGAAGGACACCGGCGCGCGGGCGCCCGTCGATGCCATGACGACCAAGGTCACCAATGACGCGGTCGCGCTGATCCGCTCGCTTGCCGAATTGCGCGGGCGCAATGGCGACTGGGGCGAAAAGGCCGTGCGCGAGGGGGCGAGTCTCTCGGCCAGCGCAGCGCTCGATCAGCGTGTCATCGACTTCGTCGCCCGCGACACGGCCGAACTCCTGCAACTGGCCGATGGCCGCACCGTCGAGGTGGCCGGCAAGAAGGAGGTTCTGGCCACGAAGGGCCTGGCCGTTGAGACGCTGGAGCCCGGCTGGTTCATCCGGCTTCTCGCCGTCATCACCAATCCGAACACCGCCGTCATCCTCATGCTGGTCGGCTTCTATGGCCTCGTCTTCGAATTCGTCAGCCCCGGCGCGGTGGCGCCCGGTGTCGTCGGAGCCATCTGCCTCGTGCTCGGCCTCTACGCGCTCGATCAGCTGCCGATCAACTATACCGGGCTTGCCCTGATGCTGCTCGGCGTGGCCTTCCTCATCATCGAGACCTTCAATCCGACGGTCGTGCTGGGGCTCGGCGGCGCAGCCGCCTTCCTGCTCGGCTCCACCATGCTGCTTCAGACCGAGGGGCCGGGCTTCGGCGTGTCCTGGGCGGTCATCGGCCCCGCCGCTGTGCTCAGCCTGGCACTCGCCCTGCTTGCCGGAACCTATTTCTGGACGGCGCGTCGCAATCCGCCGCGCATTGGCGGCGAGGCCATGCGCGGCCTTGCCGTGGACGTCCTCGACTGGAACGGCGGCGAGGGCCATGTGCTGGCGCTCGGCGAACGCTGGCGGGCGAAGGCCGACGAGCCCATCGCACCGGGGGGCAGCGCGGAGGTGACCGCCGTCAGCGGCCTCGTGCTGACAGTGCGGCGGCGCGATGCGGCAAATGACGGAGCAAAGCGATGATCGTCAGTTATGTGGCCTATCTGATCATAGCGCTGCTGGCAGCGCTGTTCCTGTCGGCTGCGATCCGCATCCTGAGGGAATATGAGCGCGGCGTGGTCTTCACGCTCGGCCGCTTCACCGGGGTCAAGGGGCCGGGCCTCATCATCCTCGTCCCGTTCGTCCAGCAGATGGTGCGCGTGGACCTGCGCGTCGTGGTGCAGGACGTGCCGCCGCAGGATGTTATCTCGCGCGACAACGTCTCGGTGAAGGTCAATGCGGTGCTCTATTTCCGCATCGTCGATGCCGAGCGCGCGATCATCCAGGTCGAGGATTTCATGACGGCCACCAACCAGCTGGCGCAGACGACTTTGCGCTCGGTGCTCGGCAAGCATGAGCTCGACGAGATGCTGGCTGAGCGCGACAGGCTCAACAGCGACATCCAGGAGATTCTCGACCAGCGCACCGATGCCTGGGGAATCAAGGTCTCCAATGTCGAGATCAAGCATGTCGACCTCAACGAGAGCATGGTCCGCGCCATCGCCAAACAGGCCGAGGCGGAGCGGCTGCGGCGGGCCAAGGTGATCAACGCCGATGGCGAGCAGCAGGCGGCGGCAAAGCTGGTCGAGGCGGGACGCATGCTGGCGGCCGAGCCGCAAGCCATGCAACTGCGCTATTTCGAAGCCCTGCACGACATCGCCGGCGAGCGCACCTCGACAGTGGTGTTCCCCCTGCCGATGGATTTGCTGAGGCAATTCCTGCAGCAGCCGGGCGATGGTGGAGGGGCGCGATGAAGGATGCGGCTTACGGCTCCAGCTCGGAATCCCAGTAGAGATAGTCGAGCCAGCTCTCATGCAGGTAGTTCGGCGGGAAGAGCTTGCCGTTGCGATGGAGGTCGTTGACCGTCGGCGCATAGGGCTTCTGGGCCGGGAACATCTCGACATAGGCCGGCATCTTGTCGCCCTTGCGCAGGTTGCAGGGCGAGCAGGCCGCGACGACGTTCTCCCAGGTGGTGAGCCCGCCCTTCGAGCGCGGCACGACATGGTCGAAGGTCAGCTCGTCGCGCGTGCCGCAATATTGGCAGGCGAAGCGGTCACGCAGGAAGACGTTGAAGCGGGTGAAGGCCGGTGTCCGCGATGGCTTGATGTAGCTCTTCAGCGAGACGACCGAGGGCAGCCGCATGTCGAAGCTCGGACTGCGGACCACCGTATCGTATTCCGAGACGATGTTGACGCGGTCCATGAAGACCGCCTTGATCGCGTCCTGCCAGCTCCAGAGAGATAGCGGATAGTAGCTCAGTGGCCGAAAATCGGCATTGAGGACGAGAGCCGGACAGCCGTCCGGCGACGCCATCGGATGCATCACATGCGCCGTCAAACCCGTCGCACCTCCGCTTCGTCAGCGGGACGAATCCCGCCTGACGATCAATGTAAGCGCGAGACGACAGGAATGTGAAGGAACTTGTTGCGGGTGCGACATGCCTGCGCGTGACCGAGAGGCATTTCCCCTCGCCATGGCGGGCAGGGAAACCCGCCATCTTCGCGGCGCAGGAGGTGCCGCAAGGCTCGCTCAGCGGGTCGGGACGGGTTTCTCGCCGCGATAATCGTAGAATCCGCGCTTGGTCTTGCGGCCGAGCCAGCCGGCCTCGACATATTTCACCAACAGCGGGCAGGGGCGATATTTCGAGTCGGCGAGACCGTCATGCAGCACCTGCATCACCGACAGACAGGTGTCGAGGCCGATAAAGTCGGCGAGCTGGAGCGGCCCCATCGGATGGTTGGCGCCGAGCCGCATGGCGACGTCGATCGCCTCGACCGAGCCGACGCCCTCATAGAGCGTGTAGACGGCTTCGTTGATCATCGGCAGCAGGATGCGGTTGACGATGAAGGCCGGGAAATCCTCCGACACCGAAGCCGTCTTGTGCAGCTTGCCGACGAAGTCCTTGGCGAGCTCGAAAGTGCCGTCATCGGTGGCGATGCCGCGAATCAGCTCGACGAGCTGCATCAGCGGCACCGGGTTCATGAAATGAATGCCGATGAAGTGCTCGGGCCGGTCGGTCGCGGCCGCGAGCCGGGTGATCGAGATCGAGGAGGTGTTGGAGGCCAGGATCGCCTTCGGCCGCAAATGCGGACAGACGGCGGTGAAGATCTTGCGCTTGACCTCCTCGTTCTCGGTCGCGGCCTCGATGACGAGGTCGCACTCGCCGAGATTCTCCAGCCCCGGGGCCGCCTCGATCCGGCCGATGGCCGCGCGGCGCTCGTCCTCGGCAAGCGCGCCTTTCATCACCTGACGCGCCATGTTGCCGTCGATCGTCGCCAGCGCCGCATTGATGCGCTCCTCGGCGAGGTCGTGCAGCTTCACGTCGAACCCGGCCACCGCCGCCACATGGGCGATGCCGTTGCCCATCTGGCCCGCCCCGATGATGCCGATCTTCCTGATCGCCTGGTCCGACATGATCCGATCCCGATATCTTTCCCGCTCCCCGCGGGAGCGAACGGGCCGCCCATGGGGGCGGCCCGGCACGTTCAGTCCAAGTCTTACTTGCCGGCCTTGCCGAGTTCGGCGTCGAGCTCCGGCAGGACGGTGAAGAGGTCGCCGACGAGGCCGTAATCGGCGATCTGGAAGATCGGCGCCTCCTCGTCCTTGTTGATGGCGACGATGACCTTGCTATCCTTCATGCCGGCGAGATGCTGGATCGCGCCGGAAATGCCGACCGCGATGTAGAGCTCGGGCGCGACCACCTTGCCGGTCTGGCCGACCTGCCAGTCGTTGGGGGCGTAGCCGGCATCGACCGCGGCGCGCGAGGCGCCCATCGCGGCGCCGAGCTTGTCGGCGACGGGCTCGATCACCTTGGTGAAATTCTCGGCCGAAGCCAGCGCCCGCCCGCCCGAGATGATGATCTTGGCCGAGGCCAGCTCCGGACGGTCGGACTTGGCGACCTCCTCGCCCTTGAAGGACGAGTTGCCGGGGTTCTCGGCGGCCGAGACGCTCTCGACGGCAGCCGAGCCGCCTTCTCCGGCCGCCTGGAAGGAGGCGGTGCGGATCGTGAGCAGCTTCTTCGCGTCGGCGGATTGTACTGTCTGGATGGCGTTGCCGGCATAGACCGGGCGCTCGAAGGTGTCGGGCGAGACGACCTTGGTGACGTCCGAGACCTGCATCACGTCGAGCAGGGCGGCGACGCGCGGCAGCACGTTCTTGCCGGTGGTGGTGGAGGGGGCGACGATGGCGTCGTAGGCGCCTGCCAGCTTGACGATCAGCGCGGCCAGCGGCTCGGCCAGCGCGCGGCCGTAGGCCGCGTCGTCGGCGAGCAGCACCTTCTCGACGCCCGCGAGCTTCGCAGCCGCATCGGCCGCGGCCTTGGCGCCCTCACCGGCGACGAGGATATGGACGGGTGCGCCGAGCTGGGCGGCGGCGGTCAGCGCCTTGGCGGTGGCGTCCTTGACGGAAACGTTGTCGTGTTCGGCGATCAGCAGCGTGGTCATCAGATCACCCCGGCGGTCTTGAGTTTGGAGACGAGTTCGGCGGCATTGGCCACCTTGATGCCGGCGGAGCGGCCGGCCGGCTCCTCGGTCTTCAGCACCTTCAGGCGCGGCGAAACATCGACGCCAAGCGTCTCGGCCGAGGTCTCGTCGAGCGGCTTCTTCTTCGCCTTCATGATGTTGGGCAGCGAGGCGTAACGCGGCTCGTTCAGGCGCAGATCCGTGGTGACGATCGCCGGCAGCTTGAGCTGGACCGTCTGCAGGCCGCCATCGACCTCGCGGGTGACGTCGACCGAGCCGTCGCCGACCACGACCTTCGAGGCGAAGGTGCCCTGCGGCCAGCCGAGCAGCGCGGCGAGCATCTGGCCGGTCTGGTTGGCGTCATCGTCGATCGCCTGCTTGCCGAGGATGACGAGGCCGGGGGCCTCCTGCTCGACCACTTTCTTCAGGAGCTTGGCCACCGCCAGCGGCTCGACCAGCCCATCGACCTTCACGAGGATGCCGCGGTCGGCGCCCATGGCCAGGCCCGTGCGGATCGTCTCGGCGGCTTGAGCCGGGCCGATCGAAACCACGATCACCTCGGTCGCCTTGCCGGCTTCCTTCAGGCGCAGCGCCTCTTCGACGGCGATCTCGTCGAACGGGTTCATCGACATCTTGACGTTCGCAAGCTCGACGCCAGACTCATCCGCCTTCACGCGGATCTTCACGTTGTAATCAACAACCCGCTTCACGGGCACCAAGATCTTCATCGTCAGATCACCGTTCAGAAGAAATGCGCCTTGCGCCGCGCCGCCGGAGAGAGCGGGATGGCGGCATCGCGGCCTTCGGCTGGAATGCGGTCGGACCGTAGCGATGGGCATTTGCGCTTGTCAACGCCGTCAGCCGGCGCAATCCGGGCGGAATCGAAGCCGGGACGGGCAGTGTCATGGCTGCGCGGCCCGACGCCCGAACAGGGTGACGCCGCGGCGGATGAACAGGGGCGTCAGCGCCGCTCCGGTGGCGAGCCCGCCGAGATGGGCCCACCAGCCGATATTGCCTTGCGGATCGAACCAGGCCGAGGCGGCTTGGAAGACGATCCAGCCACCGAGCGTATAGACGGCCGGGACGTGGACCGGGATCCATTTGAAGGCGAGACCCCAGATCCGAACGCGCGGATAAAGCATCAGATAGGCGGCGATGACGCCCGAGATCGCGCCGGATGCGCCGACCAGCGGCTGCTCCGAATCCGGATAGACCAGCGCGTGCGCGAGCGAGCCGCCGAGCCCGCAGAGGAAGAAGAAGGCGAGGAAGCGGGCATGGCCCATCGCGTCCTCGACATTGTCGCCGAAGACCCAGAGGAACAGCATGTTGCCGATGAGATGTGCGAAGCTGGCATGGAGCAGGATGTTGCTGAAGGGGGTCAGCCAGGCCGGCGCGTGAACCAGCCCTTCCGGCAGTACGGCCGTGCCGAACAGCACCGAGGGGATCATCCCGAAGCCGGCCATCATGGCGATGTCGCTCTCCTGATGCGGCCAGTACCGGAGCGCGATCTGGATCACCGTGCAGGCCGCGACCAGCCCGTAGGTGATGAAGGCTGAGCGGGTGAAGCGCAGCGGCACGCCATCATAGATCGGGACGAACATGGCCGGCTCTAGCGGTTCTGTCCGGGAATCCAGAGAACGTCGCCACCGGCCTTCGCATTGAGGAAGCGGGATGCAACGAACAGGAAATCCGAGAGCCGGTTGATGTATTTAAGGGCCGGGCCCGAGACCGCCTCGCCCTCGATGGCGGCGAGCTCCGCCATCAGGCGTTCGGCCCGGCGGCTGACGGTGCGGGCGAGATGCAGATGCGTTGCCGCAGGCGTGCCGCCCGGCAGCACGAAGGAACGCAGCGGCGCCAACGTCCCGTTAAGCTGGTCGATCTCGTTTTCGAGCCGGTCGACCTGGGACTGCACGATGCGCAGCGGCTCGAAGGTGAGGGGCTTGTCGGTCTCCGGCGTCGAGAGATCCGCGCCGAGATCGAAGAGGTCGTTGCTGATGCGGCCGAGCATCGCGTCGACCTCGGCATCCTCGGCTGCGGCATGAAGCCGCGCCAGGCCGATGCAGGCATTGGTCTCGTCGACGGTGCCGTAGGCCGCGACCCGCAGGTCGAATTTCGGGCGGCGCGGGCCGGATGTCAGGCCGGTGGTGCCGTCGTCGCCGGTGCGGGTGTAGATGCGGTTGAGCTTGACCATGCACCGCTTATAGCGCGGCGCGGGTTCGACGGAAGCAGGCTCTTCGCCGCCCCGTCCTCATCCTGATGTCAGAAGGTGTAGCCGAGCTTGGCGCCGATATTGGCCGGGCCGCGCGGCGACGCCGTGCCGGGCTGGCTTGAGCAGCCCGCCGTGCTGAAATGCTCGAGCGTCGTGACGAGGTTCCAGCGATCGGACAGGCGGAAGCCGAGCGCCGCCGCCTCGCGCGTGCCGGCGTTGCAGCCGAGGCTCAGGCGATTTTCCGGGATGATCGCTCCGGTCTTGCCGTCATGGACCGCCGCCGCGAGGCTCGCTTCGACGAAGATGTCCTTGCTGATGTCAAAGGTCCAGGCCGCGCCGGCATAGGCGTAGCGGGTGCCGTTGAGGTTCACGCTGGAGCCGATGTTGAAGCGCGGGATGAAGGCGGCGGCGATGCGGTCGCTGAGCGGGACGAGGCGCGGCGACAGGACCTCGCCGGCGATATTGGCCAATCCGCCCTCGCGGCCGCCCGGATTCGCGAGGCCTCCGCCGATGCGCGCCTCCCAGGCGGGAGCGGGCGGTTCCGCGGCGGGCGCGTAGCTCGACACGGCCGGCGACAGTGATCTCGATTGTGCCCAGCCCGGCGAGCTGAGCAGGCAACCGGCAACAAGAAGCAACGCGACGCGAACCATGATCACCGGCGGAGAAGGGAAACTGGCGTTAGTGAAGCGCACACACTCGTGTTCGGATTGTGGCAAAGCCCTTCCTGAAGGCCTCGATCCACAGCGCCTTCGATTCGGAAAGTCAAATTGATTCAAATGTTTGCAACATCGTGGCCAATCACGGCCCGCTGCGCCACCAGAGCACGAAGACGACGATGACGATGGCAAGGAACTGAAGCTGGACGCGCAGTTGCATCAGCTTCTGCGAGGTGTTGGCGCTGCCGCCGCGCATCATGTTGATCAGGCCGAGCAGCAGCACCACCGCAACGGCACCGACGGCGATGGGGACGAGCGAATTCGAGAGCGTCATGACTGAGGCTTAATCCGCCGACCGGCACTTTGCCAGCATCGAGATGGCTGCCGCGGTGGTTGCAAGATGTCGCAGCTCAGCTCAAGGCCACGCTCGGCGCCAGGGCACGCGTCCGCACCGGCGAGGAGAGGTTCTCGGCGAGCGCGCGACAGATCGCGGGCAGGCCGTCGAGCAGATCGGGCACGAAGGCCTGTGACGGCGGCAGCCGCTTCGGCAGGGCGTGGAGCGCTGCCGCCATGACCATGGGGTCGCGTACACCGTCGCCGTCCTGGGCGGGGTCGGCCAGGACGTCGATCAGCCCCAGCTCCTCGGCGCGATGGGCGCGGATCGCCTGTTCCAGCCGCGGCCGGACTCGCGGCACGACGAGCGCCGGCTTGTCGAAGGACAGGATCTCGCAAAAGGTGTTGTAGCCGCCCATGGCGACGACGCAGTGGGCGCGGTTCATCAGCAGTTCGAGGCGCGGCTCGAAGCCGAGCCCTTCGAGCTTGGGATTGCGCGCGATGCGCTCGGCGAAATCCTTGCGCTTCTCGCGGGACATGAACGGACCGAAGACGATCAGCGCCGGCAGCGCGATCGTCGGGTCCGCCTCATAGGCCGAGATCACCCAGTCGATGACACCGGCACCGTCGCCGCCGCCGCCGGGCGTGACGAGGATGAAGGGCTGCTTGGTGATGCGCGGATAGCGGTTGGGCGGCATGGGCGAGGGCACCGCGCGCTTGAGATAGCCGAGATAGCGGGTCTTGGCCGAGAAGCGCTGTTGATCCGGCAGGCCGGCGAGCGGCTCGTAGACGCTCTCCAGCCCATAGACGAAGACGTCGTCATAGATGGTGTCGAGCGCTTCCAGCGCACCGCTGTGGCGCCATTCCTCGAGCAGCTTGCCTGGCTCGTCGAGCACGTCGCGCAGGCCGAGCACGATACGGGCGCCGCGCCGGCGCAGGATGTCGAGCGCGGGCTTGAGCTCGCCGCGCAGGCCGACGGGCTCCTTGTCGACGATCACGACGTCCGGATCGAAGGAGAGCACCGTCTGCTTGATGATGTCGGTGCGCAGGCGGATCGTGTCGTCGAGCTCGAGATTGAGGTGATGCGGGCCGTAATGGCCGTCGCTCTGCTTCTCGACGCCGGGGATGCGGACATAGTCGACGCCGTCGCCGAACTGGAAGCTCGAGATCACCGAGGAACCCGAGACGATGATGACCGAGATGTGCGGAAAGCTCGCGACCAGCGCGTTGGCGATGGCGCGGCAACGCCGGATATGGCCCAGCCCGAAGGTGTCGTGGCTGTAGATCAGCACACGCGGGGCGTGGGAACTGCGCGGGCTCCGTTCGGGGCCCACCAGATCAATGACATTGGACGACATGGGAACGCCGGCCTCCACAACGGGTCAGACGACTTCCTGGCGGGGCCGAGCACACCAGACAGCCATGCTGCAGCATGGTTGTACCCACCTATAGCGTGGCGCCGAGGGCGATCCAAGCCTGCCTGACCGAGGGAGATGCCGCTTTTTTCATGCCGTGCCGCCCCGGCCTATCAGGCTGCGCGGATCGGCGAGCGCGACGGCAGAGTGGCTGTCCGCCAGCGCAAGCAGGTCGCTGAGAAAAGCCCAGGCGGTTTCGTCGTGATCGCGATGGTGCAGGAGGAGGCCGAGCGTGTCGGGCCCTTGCGGCCGCCCGCGCCATTCCATCAGCAGATCCACGATTTCGGCGATCAATCCGGCGGGATTCCGGCCGATGCGCCCGCCATGCCAGTCCATCACGTCGATATGGGTGTTGAGGAGTTGAGGCCCGCCATCGGGGCCGTTGCGATGATCGCGGAAGCAGGACAGCGCCGTGAAGCCGAGCTCCGGCAGGCGGGCAGCATGGCCCGGATCGATGCGGTTCCAGGGTGGCACGAAGACCGGCAGGATGGCCTCGCCCAGCACGTCGCGCAGGCGCAACGAGGCTTTCACGATCTCGGTATCGACAGCCTCTGGCGCGCGATCCGGCCCGAATTCGGATTTCTTCGCCCCGGCGGGGGCATGGTTGCGATGCCAGCAGCCGTGCTGGCAGGGCAGGAGCGCCGGGCTGTCGCGCAGGCTCCCGGCAAGGGCGGTTTCCGCCAGCATGGGGATGACGGCGAGCAGGACCGGCACATGGAAGCGCTCGGCACAGGTTGCGAGCCGGTCGAGCGCGGCGCTGGGACCGACGGCGTCGTCATCGCGCAGCCAGAGCCGGAGTTGCCGGCCGGCGGCGTGCCAGTGGTCAAGTTCCTCGATGAGGGGAGACCAGAGGGCGGCGCTCATGGAGCCTCCCTTTCGGTCGCGGCGCGGCGCTTCAGGCTGCGGTTGCGGCAGGCGATGGCGAGGCCCGCCGCCAGCCTTTCGGCGGCCCGCTCCGTGGTGCGCTCGGTCAGCACGAAGCGACGCGCCTGCGCCCCCATGGCAGCGCGCCTGGCGCCGTCGCGCAACAGGGCCGAGAGCGTGGCGGCGAAGGCGGCCTCGTCGCCTTCCGGCACCAGCAGGGCGGTTTTCTCGGCCTCGACGGTGGTCGAGACGCCGCCGCTGTCGAAGGCGACGACCGGCAGTCCTGTCGCCTGCGCTTCGAGATAGACCAGCCCGTAAGCCTCGCGCATGCCCGGCCAGACGAAGACGTCATGAGCCGCGAGCTCGGCCAGCGCCCGTTCGCGGTCCAGCAAGCCGAGCCAGGCGATGCGCCCGGCGGGCAAGCCGGCGAAAGCCCGTTCGATCTCGCCGCGCTTGCGCCCGTCGCCGATGACGCTGAGGCTCCAGTCCTCGTCGCGGATGCGTTCGAGAATGCGGGCCAGCGCGAGATAGCTGTTCAGCTTGGTGCCCTCGCGCATCATCGCGATGGTCACGAGGCGCGGCGCGCCGCTGCGGGCGATGTGCCGGGGCGGCTCGCGGTCGAAGGCGACGAAGGGCGGCAGCGGCAGGAGCGCGGTCCCTTCCTGGCGCCAGGGCTCGAGCCCTTGCCGGTCGCGGTCGGTGAAGAAGAAATGCGTGTCGGCGGCCTCGAGCCCATGGCGCACGAGCGCCGTGTGGCGTGCCCATTCGCCTTGGGCGCGCTGCGCGGCGTCGCTTGCTTCGGCCGTGACATAGGGGATGCCGAGCGCGGCCGCGATCTCCGGGCCGAGCAGGTCCGGGGCGCGATAGTAGTTGTGGTAGGTGAACCAGAGATCGGGGGGCTCGGCCGCCCCGTCCCGCCAGGAGGTGAGCAGGCGCTCGCGCAATCCGGCGGCGTCGGCTTCGAGCCGGGCGAGGGCGGTCGCGTCTGAACCGGCCAGATAGCCCCGTCCCGCCTTCACCGGCTCGACGACATGGCCGAGCGAGCGCAGGGCCGCGACGAGCTGGCGCGCCATGCGGCGGTCGCCGGAGACGCCGTCATCGTCGTACAGGTTGAGCGGAGTGTGGAAAGCGATGCGCAAAGTCGGTTCGCAGGCGGCGTGGCGATGTCTCAGCGATAAGGATCGGCCGCGTCGCGCAGGCCGTCGCCGAGGAAGTTGAAGGCAAGGATGATCACGATCACCGGGATGACCGGATAGAGCAGCCAGGGATAGAGCGCCACCACATTGATGTTCTGGGCCTCGTTCAGCATCACGCCCCAGCTCGTGATCGGGGGCCGCAAGCCCAGGCCGAGGAAGGAGAGCGCCGTTTCGCCGAGGATGGTGCGGGGGATGGTGATCGTCGCCGAGGCGATGAGATGGCTCATGAAGCCCGGCACCAGATGCAGCGCGATGATGCGCCGCGGCCGCGCGCCCATGAGCTGGGCGGCAACGACATAATCCTCCTCGCGCAGAGAGAGCAGCTTGGAGCGCACCGAGCGGGCGAGCCCCGTCCAGTCCATCAGGCCGAGGATCACGGTGATGCCGAAATAGACCACCACCGGGCTCCAGGACGGCGGCATGATCGAGGCCAGCGCCAGCCAGAGCGGGATATGCGGCAGCGACTGCACGATCTCGATGATGCGCTGGACAACGAGGTCGACCCGGCCGCCATAGTAGCCGGCGATGCCGCCGATGATGACGCCGAGCACGAAGGAGATGCTGACGCCGATCAGGCCGATCGAGAGCGAGATGCGTCCGCCATAGAGGATGCGGGAGAGCATGTCGCGGCCGAGCCGGTCCGAGCCGAGCCAGAAGAAGGTGCCGCCCTCCGGCGGGCAGACGAGGTGCAGATTGCCCGGCACGAGCCCCCAGAAGCTGTAGCTGTCGCCGCGGCAGAAGAAGCGCAGCTTCTCCGGCCGTTCGCGATCCTCGGCATATTCGCGCTTCAGGTTCTCCATGTTGAGATGGAGCTTGAAGGGATAGACGAAGGGGCCGACGAACGCGCCCTCGTGGAAGAGGCGGACCTGCTGGCCGGGCGCGCGGATGAAATCCGTGTTGCGCGTGCTGTAGTGATAGGGCGCAAGGAACTCGGCGAAGGCCGCCATCGCATAGATCACGAAGATGAGGACGGCCGAGATCACCGCGAGCCTGTGCTTGCGGAACTTCCACCACATCAACTGCCATTGCGAGGCGAGATAGACCCGCTCCTGCTCGGCGGTCATCTCCTCGGTGGCATAGGGCTCGAACGGGGCCGTCGAGACCGCATGCGGCAGCGGCGCGCCCTCGGGCGGCAGATCCTTGAGCGAGTTCGCGGTCACTTCGTTGCAGCCCCCTGCAAGCGAATGCGCGGATCGAGGATGGCCAGCGCGATGTCCGAGATCAGCACGCCAATCACGGTGAGGAAGGAGAGGAACATCAGGAAGGAGCCGGCGAGATACATGTCCTGGCTCTGCAGGGCGCGGATCAACAGCGGGCCCGTCGTCTGCAGCGACAGCACGATCGCCACGACCTCCGCGCCCGAGACGATCGAGGGCAGGATGTCGCCGATATCGGAGATGAAGAAATTGAGCGACATGCGCAACGGGTATTTGCGCAGCGCCTTGCCCGGCGGCAGGCCCTTGGCGCGGGCGGTGGTGTAGTACTGCTTCTGCAATTCGTCGAGCAGGTTGGCGCGCAGCGCCCGGATCATGCCCGCGGTGCCGCCGGCACCGATGATGATGACCGGGATCCAGAGATGCTCCAGCACCGATCTGAGCTTCGCCCAGCTCATCGGCTGGTTGAGATATTGCGGATCGACGAGACCGCCGATCGAGAGGCCGAACCAGAGATTGGCGAAGTACATGAAGACGAGCGCCAGCAGGAAGTGCGGCACGGCAAGCCCGATCAGGCCGAGGAAGGTCAGGCCGTAATCGCCCCAGCTATATTGATGCGTCGCGGAATAGATCCCGATCGGGAAGGCCACGATCCAGGTGAACAGGATCGTGGCGAAGGAGACGATCATCGTCAGCAGGAGCCGGTCGCCGACGATCTCCCGCACCGGGCGCTGGTATTCGAAGGAATAGCCCATATCGCCGTGGAGCAGGCCCGCGACCCACCAGGCATAGCGCTCCACCGGGGGCCTGTCGAAGCCGTACTCCTTCTTCAGGAACTCGATGCGGCTCATATCGGCCTTCTCGCCCTGCGCCTGCATCTCGGCGGCGAGGGTCTCGAAATAATCGCCTTCGGGCAGGTTGATCACGGTGAAGATCAGCGCGCTGGTGACCAGCAGCGTCGGGATCATGATCAGGATGCGCTTGAAGATGTAGCGAAAGAGCACCGCTCAGCCCTCGCCGTCTTTCTTTCTACGAAACCAGAAGGTGTCTGGCATGTAGCGGCCGAGGAAGGCCCCGGGCTCGAAGCTGTAAAGCCCGTGATCGGGAACGTTGTTGAGGTCGCGCGACACCACGATGGGCTGCAGCGTGCTGTTGATGACGCCGATGGTGAAGAGCTGCTCGGCGTTGATCCGCAGCATCTTCTGCCAGATTTCGCGGCGCTGCGCCGTCGTCACGCTCATCCGCCATTCGTTGTAGAGCCTGACGAGCTCGTTCGCCTCGGGGAGCGACGGGCGCTCGCCTTCGCGGCCATTGGTCTCGATGAACTGGCCCCAGCGCGGCCACTGGAACTGGGCAGTGGAGGTCGGGGCGAGCGCGTCCGGCTCCATCTCCGGCGTGACCAGCGCGTTGTCCATGCCGGCCCAGGCCGACATGATCGTCTGCCCGGCGACGATGCGACGCCGGAAGACGTCACGCTGGCTCGAGCGCGGATAGATCTTGATGCCGACATCGAGAAAGTTCTGCTTCAGCAGGTCGAGGATGTCGGTCTCCTCGGTGTTCTCGCCTGCGGTCTCGATGGTGAATTCGAGCCGTCTCCCGTCGGGCAGGAGGCGCACGCCGTCATCGTCCCGCTTGGTCAGGCCGATCTCGTCGAGGAGCTGGTTGGCGAGGCCGGGATCGTGCTGGATCCAGAGCGAGGCGAGGGCCGGGTCGTAGAGCGGGCTTTCCGGCAAGGCCGTGTTGCCGCTTTCGCGGGCGAGGCCGAAGAAGATCACCTTGTTGACGTCGGTCCGGCTGATCGCGACCGAGATCGCCCGCCGGTAGCGGACGTCGCGGTTGAGGTCGCGCCAGACGGGGTCGATGGCGTTGAGATTGGGCAGCAGCGCGAAATAGGCGCCCTCGGCCCGTTTCCAGAGCTTGACCTCGAAATTCATCCGCTTCGAGGCTTCCTTGAGGAAGGTGTAGTTGTCGAAGCGGATGTAGCGCACCTGCAGGTCGGCCTCGCCGGCCGCGGCCTTGGCCGGGATGAGCGCGCTCGTCCCGATCGTCATCGTCACCTCGTCGGCATAGGGCAATTGCCGGCCGTTCTCGTCGATGCGGTGGAAATAGGCGTTGCGCTCGAAAACGAACTGCTCGGCGGGCAGGGGCGTGGTGTTGCGCCAGGGCTCGAGGGTCGGAAGCTTGGGGTTCTCGGGCCGGTACATGCGGGAGTTGCGCTCGTGCAGGGCGCCCCAGTCGCGAACCCGGTTCTCCTTGATCTTCGCGGCGAGCTCCTGCTTCAGCGCGTGGCGCTCGTGGAATTGCCGCAGATATTGCGAGGGCATGAAGATATAGGTCGGCTGGGCGGCGGCCAGAGCCGGCAGGAAGATCGGGTTGGGCGCCTTCCAGCTATAGCGGACCTCGGTCTCGCTCACGATCTCGAAGACCGGCGGTTCGCCCGCCGAGAACAGCGCCTGAGGCGGCCCGCCCGGCGACAGGCGCTTGTTGTTGGCGACATCCTCCCACCAGTAGCGGAAATCCTCGCTCGTCAGCGGTGATCCGTCCGACCAGCAATGCCCGGGCCGCAGGCGCAGCGTGAAGATGCGCCCCTCATCGACGTTGAAGCTCTCCAGCACGTCGGGGACGAGCTCGAGCTTGTCGTCGTAGACGACCAGGCGCGTATAGCCATAGAGCGTCATCATGCGCAGGTCGCGCTGGTCGCCCATCAGCAGGCGGATATTGCCACGGTGCCGGCCGGCCCTGCGCCCGAGGCTCGCCATGTCGATGACGCGCGGAACGTCCGGAATCCGGTCGCCGACCGGGGGCAGCGCGCCGGCCGCCACGCGGTCGGCGAAGAACGGGCTGTCGATCGCGGCAGGGGTCTGGGCGGCGGGAGCCTGGGCAGAGGAAGGCTGGACGGGAGGCTGCTCGGGCGCGGCGCGCAAGGCGCGCGGCAGGCCGAGGCCGGCGGCGGTGGCCGTTCCCAGAAGCAGCGCCGAGCGGCGCGTCGGAGGAAGGCGGCGCTTCGTCACGACACCAGCTCCTTCACATCGGCATTCGGCCGCGCCAGCACATAATGGCCGTCGCCGAGGGCCAGGTGCGTGAGCTCGCGGTCGTCCGCCCCGTGCTTGAAGGCGCTGCCCCAGCCGCTATCGTCCGAGGCGCCGCCGGGCGCGGCCAGCTTGAAGTCGAGCTTGCGGTCGAGATCGGCGAAGGGCACCGAGCGCAGCAGCGCCTTGGTGTAGGGATGGACGGGCCGGGTGAACAGCGTGTGGCGCGGCGCGAGCTCGACGATGCGGCCGTTGGCCATCACCGCGATGCGGTCGGCCATGTAGTTCACGACCGCGAGGTTGTGCGAGATGAACAGGAAGGTCAGGCCGCGCTCGGCCTGCAGGTCCTTCAGCAGGTTGAGGATCTGCGCCTGGACTGAGACGTCGAGCGCCGAGACCGGCTCGTCGCAGATGATGAGGTCGGGATCGAGCGCGAGCGCGCGGGCGATGCCGATGCGCTGGCGCTGTCCGCCGGAGAAGGAATGCGGATAGCGGTTGAGGAAGCGGGTATCGAGGCCGACATCCTGCATCAGCGCCTTGACCCGCTCGGCCTGTCCGGGCGCCTCGCCGCGCTCGTGGATGACCAGCGGCTCGCGCAGGATGCTCTTCACGGTCATGCGCGGCGAGAGCGACGAGACCGGGTCCTGGAAGATCATCTGGACGCGCGGGCGGAAAGCGCGCAGCGCCTCGCCCTCGAGCGCCAGCACATCGGTCCGCCGATGGCCGTCATCGAAGATCACCTCGCCGGAATCGGCGGTGACGGCGCGCATGACGATCTTGCTGACGGTGGTCTTGCCGCAGCCGCTCTCGCCGACGAGGCCGAGGCATTCGCCACGGCGGATATCGAAGCCGACATCGTTGACCGCCTTGACGACGGAAAGGCTGCCCTTGCCGAAGAAGCCGCGCGAGCCGGTGACATAGGTCTTGTGCAGGTTGCGCACGCGCAGGAGCGGAGCCGCATCGGCGGCCGGCGCGGGCGCTGGCTTCGCCGCGGCGGGCGGGCGGGCCCGTGCCTCGCGCAGGGCCACGAGCCGCTCGCCCTCCTGCATGTCGAAATGCGGCGAGGCTTTCAGCAGCGCCTTCAGATAGGGGTGGCGCGGGCGCCTGAAGATGTCCTCGACCTGGCCGCGCTCCATGATCTCGCCGTGGAAGATGACGACGACCTCGTCGGCCATGTTGGCGACGACGCCGAGATCGTGGGTGATCAGCAGGATCGCCATGCCCATCTCGGCCTGGAGATCGCGCATCAGGTCGAGGACCTGGGCCTGGATGGTGACGTCGAGGGCGGTGGTCGGCTCGTCGGCGATGAGCAGCGCCGGCTGGCAGATCAGCGCCATCGCCAGCATGGCACGCTGGCGCAGGCCGCCGGACAATTCGAAGGGGTAGAGTCCGGAGGCGCGATGCGGGTTCTTGAAGCCGACGCGCTTGAGCATCGCCTCGATCAGCTCGCGTGCCTGCGCCTTCGGCATCGGGCGGTGCAGGAGCAGGGCTTCCTCGATCTGGTTGCCGATGGTGTGGACCGGCGAGAGCGAGGACATCGGCTCCTGAAAGATCATGCCGATGCGGCCGCCGCGCAGCGCGCGGATGCCCGGGCCTTCCCTTGGCAGGGCGGCGATGTCGATCACGGCGTCGGGCGCGAGCGGGTCGCGGAACAGGATCTCGCCGCCGGTGACGGAGCCCGCGCGCGGCAGCAGCCCCATGATCGCCTGCGAGATCACCGATTTGCCCGAGCCGGATTCGCCGACCAGCGCGACCGTCTTGCCGGCGGGAACACGCAGGCCGACGCCCTTCACCACGTCGCGGGCGAGGCCGTGGACCGTGAAACCGATACGCAGATCGCTAACGCGAAGAATGTCCATGAACCGAACTTGTACTTCCCCTCGGGAGGTCCTTACCCTCACCTGACGTCACTAGACGTCGAAAGTTCCGTCTTGCCAATGGCTTTCGGCAGGCCGGATCACTCGGACGGACATTGGCCGGCGCGGATGACATCGCTGCAACGCGGGCCGCGGCGGAAATCGTCGTAGCTGATGCTCCAGGGCTGTACGTTCGGGGCGCGATAGGGACCGAATTTGAAATATTGATTACGGTCGAGGCCCGGTGCCGCGTGCCCGATGTGACCTTTGACCGTGACGATCGGGATGCCGTCGGCCAGAATCTCGATATGGCCGTCGCCGGACGGGCCGGGCTGCGAGCGGACCACGAAATCGATCCAGCCTTTCTGGGCCGCAGGCAGGTCGGCATGGCGCGTCACCCGGATTCCGGGGGCGCAGGCGCCGAAATAGGAGGGATATTCCTCCGGCACCGAGCCGCTCTCGATGGCGACCAGCGCCCGTGTCTGGTGGACCTGCGGTCGGCTGAGCACGCGCGCCTCTCCGGGCAGGCAGCCTTGCGGGCGCTGCGGGCCGCCGATCGGATAGGATTCGACCAGGTCGGTCTCGACGGTGAAGCCGAGACGGCCCCGGTAGAGCCGCAGGGCCAGGAAGGGCGAGAAGTCGCCTCGCGCGTCGCGCAGGATCTCGCGCTTCCACTGCGCCATCACATATCTGCGATCATCCTGCGGCAGCGGATCGTTCAGCCGCATGGCGAAGCCGTACCAGACGGTCCGCGAGTAGGAGGCGAGAACCTCCGGGCGCTCCCAGACTTCGGCGCGCTCGCTGCAGGCCCTGGCGCGCGGATCGCAGGACGGCATCGCCGTCAGGGTCAGCTCGCCCCGCCCGCGCAAGGGCGAGCGCGTGCCGAAAACAACCTGCCCGCCACGCTGTTCGGGGTTGTCCTTGTAGAAAAGGCCGCCTTCGGGCGCGAAACCGCGCTGCTCGAAGCCATCGGTCAGGACGAAGTCGGCCGGATCGGTCGGGGGTGTCGTCGCAGCGGGCTGTGCCGCCGAGAGCAGGAGCAGCGACAGCAACGCCGCGCGCCCGAGCCGATGCCTGACGGCAAGATCGCCCATATATCCCCCCGCATGCGACCGGCCCCGTCGCCGATCCACGCTTTCGCCGCTAACCGACGCACATTGTACAGCACCGCGTACTAACCATATATGGACACCCGCGGGGTGCGGTCTGCGGGGCATAATACAATCGGGCGCGTGTCCGCGCCGAACAGGATCGTCTCCTTTGGAGCCCAACCTTTTCCGCTACATCTGGCAGAAGAGTCGCGGCGAGCAGATCGTCGTCCTGGCGATTATCCTCGTGTCGATCCCGTTCAACTGGGCTTCGTTCGACGTTCCCAAGCGCATCGTCAACGACGCGATCCAGGGCGGCGCCTTCAAGGGCGGCCACACCACCGCGACCCTGATGGACCTCACGCTACGCCTGCCGTCCTGGCTGGGCGGCGCCAGCGTCAAGCTGTTCGAGGGCTTCCAGGTCGGGCAGCTCGGCCTGCTGATCGGGCTTTCCAGCTATTTCCTGCTGCTCGTCCTGATCAACGGCGCCTTCAAATACGTCATCAACGTGCGCAAGGGCATCCTCGGCGAGCGCATGCTGCGGCGCATGCGCTACGACCTCTTCAGCCAGCTCATGCGCTTCCGGCCGGAGGATATCCGGGCGGTCAAGCCGGCCGAGATCGCGAGCATGATCAAGGACGAGGTCGAGCCGGTCGGCAGCTTCGTCGGCGACGCCTTCATCCAGCCGGTCTTCCTGCTCAGCCAGGCGCTGACGGCGCTCGTCTTCATCATGGCGCAGAGCTTCTGGCTGGGCTCGATCGCGCTGCTGATCGTTCTGGCGCAGGCGATCATCATCCCGATCCTGCGGCGCGAGCAGCTTCGGCTCGGGCGCCAGCGGCAGATCGTCTCGCGCCAGCTCGCCGGGCGCATCGGCGAGATCGTCGATGCCGGTCCGATGATCCAGGCGCATGGCGCGACGGCCTATGTCCAGTCCGACATCGCCGGGCGGCTCGGGCGTCTCTTCGACATCCGCTACGCGCTCTACAAGCGCAAATTCGCGGTCAAGTTCCTGAACAACCTGCTGGCTCAGGTCACGCCGTTCTTCTTCTACGCGATCGGCGGCTATTTCGCGTTGCAGGGGCGGCTCGACATCGGCCAGCTCGTCGCCGTGATCGCCGCCTATCGCGACCTGCCGCCGCCGATCAAGGAACTGATCGACTGGGATCAGCAGCGCAACGACGTCACCATCAAATACGATCAGGTCATCTCGCAGTTCAACAGCGACGACACGCTGGTGCTCGACGAGGAGAAGGCGGTGGCGCCGCTGCCGGCGACTGGCGAGGTCCAGGTCGAGGCGCTGCAATTGCTCGACAATCGCGGCCAGCCCCTGCTGACGCCGCTCTCCTTCGGCGTGCCACGCCCCGGCATCGTCGCGGTCGTCGGGCCCCATGGCGGCGGCAAGGATGTGCTCGGGCGCATCCTCGGCCGCCAGGCCACCAACTATACCGGCCGCGTCCTGATCGACGGGGAGCCGCTCGCGACCATGTCGGTCGAGCGAGCGAGCCACATCATCGGCTATGCCGGCGACGAGGCCGAGATCATCGCGGGGTCGATGCGCGACAACATCCTGCTGCCGCTGCAGCGGCACCGCCCGACCCTGAAGCCGGCGGGGGCGGTCACGCCGGCCGAGCATCGCCACTTCGTCGAGGCGATACGCTCGGGCAATTCACCCTTTCCCTTCGAGGCGGACTGGACCGATTACGACGGCGCGGGCCTGGGCGACCGGGGCGCGCTCGCCAAGCGGGTGCGCGAGCTCCTCGACGTGCTGGGCTGCACCGAGGACGTCTACAGCCTCGGCCTCGGCGGCAAGGTGATGCCGCCGCTCAGCGAGGAGGGGACGCAGCGCCTGATCGAGGCGCGTCGCGCGGTCGCCCACGAGCTCGCGCGCACCGATCTCGGCGAGCTGATCGAGCCCTTCGTCGCCGATCGCTACAACGCCAATGCGAGCGTGGCGGAAAACCTGATCTTCGGGACGCGGACGACGCCGCGCTTCGACAATGCGACCTTGCTGTTCGAGCCCTACGCCCATGCGATCCTGAAGGCGGAGGCCTTGATCGAGCCGCTGGCGGAGATCGGGGCGCGGATCGTCGCGACCGTGGTCGAAATCTTCGCAGGGCTGCCGCAGGGCCATGCGCTGTTCGAGCGCTATTCCTTCGGGGCCAATTTCGAGCTGGAGCGGCTGGGCGAGCTTTCGGATATCCTGGCGAAGCAGGACATGCGCTCGCCGCTCGATCAGGAGAGCGAGCGCGATCTCGTCGCGCTTGCACTCGGCTATATCGAGCCCAAGCACAGGCTGAACCTGATCGACCAGCGCCTGCAAAGGCGGATTCTGCGGGCCCGCGCCAGCTTCCGCAAGCATCTGCCGGCCAATGCGGTGGACGATGTCGATTTCTACGACCCCGACAAGGTGATGTTCGGCGCCAGCGTGCGCGACAACCTGCTGTTCGGCCGTATCGGCTACGGGGTGGTCGATGCCGAGCGCAAGGTCGCCGATGTGGTTCATCGGGCGCTGTCGCGCGCCGGGCTCGAGGGCGCGCTCTATCGCCTGGGGCTGGACACGGAAAGCGGCATCCGGGGGCGTTACCTGCCGGCGCGGCTGCGCCAGGCGATCCCGCTGATGCAGGCCCTGATCAAGGCGCCGCAGATCGCGGTGCTCGACGTCACCGGGCTTTTGGCGATATCGGACGATCCCGCCGGCATCGTCGCCCGCCTGCGCGGCTATTGCAGCGGCATGACGCTGTTTCTTCTTGTGGGAGATGCTAATCTGGTCGAGGACGTTCCGTTGCGGGTGGTCTTCCACGGCTCGACCGGCTCGGTCGAGGCTGGAGCCTTGCCGGAGGCGGCGAACGATGCCGGCCGGCAGCCGCCTCGCTTCGAGGACGTCCAGCGGATGGAGGTACGGTCATGACGCTCGAAACCGATATCGCCTGCCTGCGTGAACTGCCGCTGTTCCGCGAGCTGCCGCCGTCCCGCCTCAAGCTCGTGGCGCTGATGGGCGAGCGGCTGAGCTTTCCCGCCGGAACGCTGCTCGTCCGCGACCAGGACCGGCCCGACGGGGTCTATGTCATCCTCCGGGGTGAAGTCGAGTTCTCGCAGAAGCGCGAGGACGGCGGCGGCCGCCGCTTCCAGAAGGAGGCGGGCAGCATCATCGGCGACGTCTCGCTGCTGAGCGGCAAGCGCTTCCTCGGCAAGGTCACGGCCGGCTCCGACGTGCTGGCCCTGCGGATCCCGAAGGATCTGTTCTTCGAGCTGCTGCAGACCGTGCCGGAGTTCAGCCTTGCCATCTGCCGGGATCTGGCCGACCGCGTGGCGCGCCTGGCAAACGTCCTGCTGCACGAGGACGAACCGGTTTTATGAAGCAGGCCAGCGTATGAGTTTGCCACAGATCGCCGGCGCCAGGCGGGCAGCCATGGACGCCGGCATGCAGCAAGTATCGTCCTGGAGCCGCGACATCCGCCTGGTTTCCGGGCTGATCCTGCTGGCTTTCGCGACCACGCATTTCATCAATCACGCCGTCGGCATCTTCGGGCTGCAGGCCATGGAGGCGGTGCAGAACTGGCGCTACTGGTTCTGGCACACTTGGCCCGGCACGGTGGCGCTCTACGGTTCCTTCATCGTCCATCCGCTCTTCGCACTGGTGCGGGTCGCGCAGCGCCGCACCTTCAAGATGCCGGTCCGGGAGATGCTCCAGATCGCGCTCGGCCTCGCGATCCCGCTGCTGCTCGTCGATCACATCATCAGCACGCGGGTGATGGGGGCCTATTTTCAGGTCGACGAGAGCTATCATTCGATGCTGCGGCGGCTGTGGCCGCGCCTGGCCCTGTCGCAGTCCCTCCTGCTTCTGCTGGTCTGGACGCATGGGATGATCGGCATCCATTTCCTGCTGCGCTCGCGGGACAGTTACCGGCACTGGCGCGACGTCTTCCTGCTGGCGGCGATCCTGGTGCCGCTGCTGGCGCTGATCGGCTTCGCGGTCGGTGCGCGCGAGGCGTTGCAGATGGCGCTGCCGCCCGAGCGGATCAGCCAGGCGCAGGAGTCGATGTTCGACTTCAACGTGACCTGGGCGAAGGGGCTGTTCTACGGCCTCGTCGGCTCTTTCGTGCTGTTCGTCGGCGCGCGCGAGATCAGGGTGCGGACCACGCGGCAGATCACGATGCGCTTCGTCGGGCACGGCACGCGGCGATTGGCTCCGGGCCCGACCGTGCTGGAGATGTTCCGCCGTTTCGGCATTCCCCATGCGGCGCTCTGCGGCGGCAGGGCGCGCTGCGCCACCTGCCGCGTCCTGGTGATCGACGGCGCGGACACCCTGCCGCCGCCGACGGCCAACGAGGCCAAGCTGCTGCGGCGAATCTCGGCGCCCGATCGCGTCAGGTTGGCATGCCAGATCCGGCCGCGCGACGATCTCCAGGTCCAGATCCTGCTCGCCTCGCGCCTCAACGCCGCGCCGGGGCGCGGCCTCGAGCCGGACGCGACCATGGGCAAGCGCGATCTGACCGTGGTGGTGGCGGATCTCAGGGCCTTCTCCGCCCTGTCGGAACGGCAATTGCCGCAGGAGCTCATCGGCCTGCTGAATCGCTTCTTCGACGAGATGGGCCAGGCGATCACCGCCCATGAGGGACGCATCGACGCCTTCTATGGCGACGGCTTCATGGCGGTGTTCGGTCTGGAGGGCTCACAGGCCAGGGCGGCGCAGGCGGCGATCGCGGCCGCGGCCGACATCGTGCGCGCCGTCGAGGCGCTCAACCGCGAGTTCGGCGCCGCGCTGCCTTTGCCGCTCAGGATCGGCATCGGCATCCACACCGGCAACGCCATCACCGGTGCGGTCGGGAACGACAATCTCGGCCGGCGCGAGATCACGGTCGGCGAGACGGTGATGATCGCGAGCCAGCTCGAATCGGCGACGCGCCGGGTGCTCTCCGATGTCGTCGTCTCGGAGGACGCCATCCGGGCGAGCGGGCGCAGCTATGCCGGCACGACCGCTCTCAAGATCGCGATCAAGGGGCGCGAGAAGCCCCTCATCGCCTATGGCTTCGCCAGCGCGCCCGAGATCGCCAAGCGCAAGCGGGAGAGCGCGGCCGTTGCGGCGGCCCCGTCGGGCGCCACGGCCGGCGGCGAGGTGGCTGCGGTCGCAGAGGCAGGACCGGAGGGGGCTTCCGACGCTGCGCGCCCGAAGCCGCCCGCGCCCTGAGCCTGCCGGCTCGGGCTTTCGCGCCCCCTATCCATGGGTCATGACCGCCTCTATGGTCCGCCCGCCCTCATCCTATCCGAACGAACCATGACGCCAGAACCGCCCGTCGAGGCTTTCCACGACCTGCTGAAGGGCATGGCGGCCCTGTCGGGCAACCGTATCGTCGGCGACATCGCCCGGCTCTACGGCAAGGACGCGCCGCCCGACCTCTCGATCGCCTGCAACCATAAGCAGATCGCCTCGAAGCAGTGGCTGGTCGAGGCACTGGCCGAGACCTTGCCGCGGCCCGATGGCCCGGTCTGGGTGCTTGGCGCCTGGTATGGCGTGCTCGGCGCGCTGCTGCTCGACGACGACCGGCTCGATATCGGGCAGGTCGTCAGCCTCGACATTGATCCCACCTGCGCGCCGGTGGCCGAGACGCTGAACCATCGCCATGTCGCCACCGGCCGCTTCCGGGCCGTGACCGCCGACATGACGGAGCTGGATTTCGCCGCGCTTTCGCCGGCACCGGGACTCGTCGTCAACACGAGCTGCGAGCATCTCGACGACGTGCCGGGCTGGCTTGCGAGCTTGCCGGCCGGGCTGCCGCTGCTACTGCAGTCGAACGACTATTATCGGGAGCCCGATCATCGCAGCTGCGTGCCTTCGCTCGAAGCCTTTCGCGAGCAGGCGGGATTGGCGGAGATCTGCTTCGCCGGAGCGCGGCCGACGAAGAACTACACCCGCTTCATGCTGATCGGCCGGCGATGAGCCGTTCTGCTCCGCCGCGCATCGCGATCGCGATGAAAGGTTATCCGCGCCTGTCGGAAACCTTCATCGCGCAGGAACTGCTGGGATTGCAGCAGCGCGACGTCCCCTTCGAGATCTGGTCGCTGCGCCACCCGACCGATGCTGACCGGCATCTGATGCACAAGCAGATCACGGCGCCGCTGCGCTATCTGCCGGAATATCTGCATGACGAATGGGCGCGCGTGATGCGCGGCATCCTTGCCGCGCTGCTGCGGCGGGGGTTGGTGCGGCTGCTGCCGGTCTTCCTGCGCGATCTCGCCCGCGACCGCACGCGCAACCGCTGGCGCCGCTTTGGCCAAGCCTGCGTCATGGCGCGGGAATTGCCCGCCGATATCCGGCATCTGCATGTGCATTATCTGCACACGCCGGCCTCGGTCATCCGCTATGCGGCGCTGCTGCGCGGCCTGAGCTGGTCCTTCTCCGCTCACGCCAAGGATATCTGGACGACGCCCGACTGGGAGAAGCGCGAGAAGATCGCTGATGCCGCCTGGGGCGTCACCTGCACGCAGGATGGGCATGGCGAGCTGGAGAGGCTCTCCGATCCGCCCGGCAAGGTCGCATTGGTCTATCACGGGCTCGAGCTCACGCGCTTTCCGGCGCCCGTCGCCCGTTCGCTGCGTGATGGATCGGATGCGGCCGATCCGGTGCGTTTTGTCACGGTCGGGCGCGCCGTCGCCAAGAAAGGCTTCGACGATCTGCTGAACGCGCTGGCACGGCTGCCCAGCGTGCTGCAGTGGCGGCTGACCCATATCGGCGGCGGCGAGATGCTGAAGGCGCTCAAGCAACAGGCGCAGGCGCTGGGCCTCGTGGACCGGATCATCTGGGCGGGGCCGAAGGCGCAGGGCGAGGTGATCGCCGCCTTGCAGGAGGCCGATATCTTCGTGCTGCCTTCCAAACAGGCGGGGGATGGCGACCGCGACGGCCTGCCCAATGTCGTGATGGAGGCGGCGAGCCAGAAGCTGCCGATCGTCGCGACCGATTTCGCCGGCATCCCCGAATTCGTGCGGCCGGGCGTCGAAGGGCTGCTCGTGCCGCCCGGCGATGTCGATGGATTGGCGATGGCGCTGGCTGAACTCGCCGGCTCGCCGGAGAAGCGCGCGGTGCTGGGGGAGGCCGCTTTCCTGCGATTGACGACATCCTTCTCGGCCGCCGCCGGGCTGGACCGGATCGCCGGCATGCTGCGGGCCTCGTCGGGCGAGGGCGCATGAGCGGCACGGTCCTGATCGTCGTCACGCATCTGCTTGGCAGCGGGCATCTGGTGCGGGCGGCGCATCTGGCCCGGGCACTGGTGCGCGGCGGCTTCGCGGTGACGCTCGCCAGCGGCGGCATGACGCTGCGGTCGATGGAGGGGGAGCCCTTCGCTTTCGTGCAATTGCCGCCGGTCAGGACCGAGGGCGTCGATTTCCGCAGCTTGCTCGATGGGGCGGGGCGGCCAGTCGAGGCCGGGCGGATGGCCGCGCGCATCGCCATGCTGGAAGCGCTGGCGGCGCGTTTGCGGCCGGACGTCGTCGTCACCGAGCATTTCCCCTTCGGCCGCCGGCAACTGGCTGAGGAATTCCTGGCTGCGATTGCGGCCGCGAAGGCGGCGAACCCGGCTGCTCTGGTGCTGGCCTCGGTGCGGGACGTGCTGGTGACGCCTAAGCCCAAGCGCATCGCCGAGGCGCATGAGCGTATCGCAGGGCTGTTCGATGCCGTGCTGGTCCATGGCGAGGACGATTTCCTGCCGCTGGATCGATCCTGGCCGGTCGATGCCGGGCTCAGGGCCAAGCTGCGCTATACGGGCTATCTCGCGGACAGGCCGAAGCCTGCTCCAAGCGTCCTTCGAGACGCCATCTCCGGCGAAATGGCTCCTCAGGATGAAGGCCTGGAGGGGAGGGGCGAAATCGTCGTCTCCGGCGGCGGTTCGGCTGCGGCCATGCCGCTGTTCGAGCTTGCTCTCGCCGCCGCGCGTTTGGGGCCGGCGACGCGGCGTTGGCGCATTCTCGTCGGGCGCGGCGTGTCGGAGGAGGCGTTCGGGCGCCTGATGGCCGGGGCGCCGGACCATGCCATCGTCGAACGCGCGCGGCCCGATTTCCCCGCTTTGCTCGCCGGCTGCGCGCTGTCGATCAGCCAGGCCGGCTACAACACTGTGCTCGATCTGATCGCGGCGCGGAGGCCGGCCATCGTCGTGCCTTTCGATGCGGGGGCGGAGACGGAGCAGGCTGTCCGGGCCGAGGCGCTGGAACGGGCCGGGCTTGCCCTGTGCCTGCGGCTGTCGGGCGCCGAGCCATTGACGGCCGAGGGGCTGGCTCGCGCCGTCGAGACGCAGATCGGGCGGCCCGTTCCGGCCGGCGGGTTTCGGCCCGATGATGGAGGACGCGCCGTCGCGGCGGTGAAACGGCTGCTGCGGGAGCGGCGTTGAGATGTCCGGGACACTGAGCCGGCATGCCCTTTGCGTGGGCTGGGGTGCAGCTTTGCGAATTGCCGCTTCCGGTCTTTCGCTCTAATGAGGGATGATCCGCCTCCCTCCTCGGTCGGCACTGGGTAACCGGCAACTTCCGGTCAAGGCCCTGCGCCCGGAGACACGATGATGACGACGACGACCGCGCCCGGATTGCCCGACATGAAGCTGTCGGTGCGCCAGACCTTCGGGATCGACACAGACCTCGAGGTGCCGGCCTTTTCGGTAGCCGATCCGCATGTGCCGGATTTCGACCCGGATTACCGTTTTGATCGCGACACCACGATCGCGATCCTCGCCGGCTTCGCGCATAACCGCCGCGTCATGATCTCGGGCTATCACGGCACCGGCAAGTCGACCCATATCGAGCAGGTCGCCGCCCGGCTGAACTGGCCCTGCGTGCGCGTCAACCTCGACAGCCATGTCTCGCGCCTCGACCTCGTCGGCAAGGACGCGATCGTGCTGAAGGAAGGCAAGCAGATCACCGAGTTCCAGGACGGCATCCTGCCCTGGGCGCTGCAGAACAACATCGCGCTGGTCTTCGACGAATACGATGCCGGCCGCCCGGACGTGATGTTCGTGATCCAGCGCGTGCTGGAGCAGTCCGGCAAGCTCACCCTGCTCGATCAGAAGCGCGTCATCCGCCCGCATGGGGCCTTCCGGCTGTTCGCCACCGCCAACACGGTCGGCCTCGGCGACACGTCCGGCCTCTATCACGGCACGCAGCAGATCAACCAGGGCCAGATGGACCGCTGGTCGATCGTGACCACGCTGAACTACCTGCCGCATGACAACGAGGTCGCGATCGTTCTGGCGAAGTCGAAGCACTACCAGAAGAGCCCGGAGGGCAAGGACATCGTCAACAAGATGGTCCGCGTCGCCGATCTCACCCGCAACGCCTTCATGAACGGCGATCTCTCGACCGTGATGAGCCCGCGTACCGTCATCACCTGGGCCGAGAACGCGGCGATCTTCGGCGATATCGGCTTCGCCTTCCGCGTCACCTTCCTGAACAAGTGCGACGAGATGGAGCGCACGCTGGTGGCCGAGTTCTTCCAGCGCTCCTTCGGCAAGGAACTGCCCGAGAGCGCCGCGAACGTGGTGCTGAGCTAACGAGAGGACGCGCGCCATGGCGCAGTATCAGGGAAGCTGCCACTGCGGGCGGGTCGCCTACGAGGTCGAGGCCGATCTCGGGCAGACGCTCACCTGCAACTGCTCCTACTGCCAGCGCCGTGGCTCGATTCTCGCGTTCTCGCCCGCGAGCTCATTTGCCCTGACCAAGGGCGAGGATGCGCTGACCGAGTACCGCTTCCATACGCAGAAGATCCAGCATCTGTTCTGCGAGAGCTGCGGCATCGAATCCTTTGCCAAGGCGAATGGGCCCGACGGCACGCCGATGGTCGCGGTGAATGTGCGCTGCCTCGTCGGCGTCGAGCCGACCGAATTGTCGCCGACGGCCTATGACGGGCGCTCGCGCTAGGGGGAGCGATGGTCGCGATCACGGTCGAGCCCGAGCAGGACGAGACGCGTGCCGCGGTGTTGCGCGGCCTGAGCGCCCATAACCAGTCGAGGGTCGGCCCGCGCAACGGCAAGCCGCTGACGATTAGCCTGCGCGATGCGGATGGCGCGATCCTCGGTGGGCTGGTCGGCGAGCTGAAGTGGGAATGGCTCCATGTCGACCTGTTCTGGATCGACGAAAGCCAGCGCGGTGCGGGACAGGGCGCGGCCATCATGGCCGAGGCCGAGCAGCGGGCGAGGGATTATGGCGCACATGGCGTCTATCTCTCGACGATGAGCATCCAGGCTCCTGATTTCTACCCCAAGCTGGGCTATCGCGAGTGCGGTCGGATGGAGAACTATCCGGTGGCCGGTCAAACGCTGCATCATTTCACGAAGGCGCTATGAGCATCTCGAACCGCAAGCCCGGAACGCCGAAGGAAGCCCCGGCCGAGCCGCTGAAGCGGGCGATTTCCGGTGCGATGAAGGCCATCGCGCGCAAGCCGGAGATGGAAATCGTCTTCGCCGCCGACAAGCCTTCTCTGGTCGGCGAGCGGGCACGCCTGCCCGAGCCGCCGCGCAAGCTGACGGCCGGCGATGTCGCGGTGTTGCGCGGGCACGCCGATTCGATGGCGTTGCGCCTCGCCTGCCATGATGCTGCGATCCACCGCCGCGCCGCGCCGGAGGGCGATGCGGCGCGCGCCGTCTTCGACGCGGTCGAGCAGGCGCGGGTCGAGTGCATCGGCGCGCGGCGCATGTCCGGCATGGCCGGCAACATCTCCGCGATGCTGGAGGACCGCTATCACCGCGGCGGGCGCTATGAGGAGATCACCGACCGGGCCGATGCGCCGCTCGAGGATGCGGTGGCGCTCATGGTGCGCGAGCGGCTGACGGGGCTGAAGCCGCCCAAGGCGGCCGAAAAGATCGTCGAGCTCTGGCGCGAGCAGATCGAGGCCAAGGCCGGGGACGATCTCGACCGGCTGTCGAAGACCATCGAGGACCAGCGCGGCTTCGCCCGCACGGTGCGCGACATGTTGGCGGCGCTCGACATGGCCGACCAGAGCGCGCAGGGCGACGAATCCGAGGAGGACGAGGACAATCAGGATCAGTCCTCCGAGGATCAGCAGCAGCAGGAAGGCGAGTCCGACCAGGAGAGCGGCTCCGACCGCTCCGAGGTCGAGGTCAGCGAGGATGCGACCGAGGAATTGCAGGAGGGCGCCTCCGAATCATCCGACGCGCCGGCGGGCGACTGGGAGGAGGAGGACGAGAACTCCGAATCCGAGGAGGCCGGCGAGGCGCCACGCCCGCGCGAAGGCAAGAATGACGGCCGCCTGGCGACGGACTACAAGGCCTATACGGTCAAGTTCGACGAGATCGTCACGGCCGAGGAGCTCTGCGACGCCGAGGAGCTGACCCGCCTGCGCGCCTATCTCGACAAGCAGCTCGCGCATTTGCAGGGCGTCGTCGCGAGGCTTGCAAACCGGCTGCAGCGCCGCCTGATGGCGCAGCAGAACCGTTCTTGGCAGTTCGACCTGGAGGAGGGTGCGCTCGACCCGGCTAGGCTGCCGCGCATCATCATCGACCCGTTCCAGCCGCTCTCCTTCCGGCAGGAATCGGATGTGAATTTCCGCGACACGGTCGTCACGCTGCTGATCGACAATTCCGGCTCGATGCGCGGCCGGCCGATCACGGTCGCGGCGACCTGCGCCGACATCCTGGCGCGGACGCTGGAGCGCTGCGGCGTCAAGGTCGAATTGCTCGGCTTCACCACGCGCGCCTGGAAGGGCGGGTTGTCGCGCGAGGCCTGGCTGCAATCGGGCAAGCCGGCCAATCCGGGCCGCCTGAACGATCTCAGGCACATCATCTACAAGGCCGCCGATGCGCCCTGGCGCCGTGCCCGCAAGAACCTCGGGCTGATGATGCGCGAGGGGCTGCTCAAGGAGAATATCGACGGCGAGGCGCTGGACTGGGCACATAAGCGCCTGCTCGGCCGGCCCGAGCAGCGCAAGATCCTGATGGTGATCTCGGACGGCGCGCCGGTCGATGATTCCACGCTGTCGGTCAATGCCGGCAACTATCTGGAGCGGCATCTGCGCCATGTCATCGCCGAGATCGAGACGCGCTCGCCGGTCGAGCTGATCGCCATCGGCATCGGCCATGACGTCACGCGCTATTACCGCCGCGCCGTCACCATCGTCGATGCCGAGGAGCTCGGCGGTGTCATGACCGAGAAGCTCGCAGAGCTGTTCGAGGAAGATGGCCCGGCTTCCGGATCCGCTTCCGGCTCGCGCCGCCTGCACTGATGCGCCTTAGCCGTCGTGGCCTGCTGGCAGGGCTGGGTTCGCTCGCGCTGCCACCGGCGGCGCAAGCGATCGAGCAGAATCGCTTTTCCGTCGAGATCGGCGCGCGGCGCATCGCCGCCTTCGAGCCGCGCAGCCCGGAGAAGCGGCGCTTCGGCGCCTTGCAGTTTCGCGGCGGGCTCGTGCTGTCCTGCAGCCATCCGCGCTTCGGCGGGTTCTCCGGGCTGTGGCGTTCCGTCGATGGGCGCGAACTCGTTTCGGTCAGTGATCGCGGCTATTGGCTGACGGCGAAGGTCGCCTCGGACGCTGGGCGGCCGGTCGGGCTGGGGAGCGCCGAGATGGCACCCATCCTCGGCGCCTCGGGGCGGCCGCTGGCGCGCACGCGCTCCTTCGACACGGAGAGCCTCGCGATTGCCGGTGGCGTCGCCTATGTCGGCGTCGAGCGCACGCATGAGGTGCTGCGCTTCGACTGGGCCGGGGAGGGCGTCGAGGCGCGGGCGCGCTCGCTGCCGGTGCCGCCCGAGGTCAAGCGCCTGCCGAGCAACCGCAGCCTGGAGGCGGTCGGCGTGGTGCCGGCGGGGCCGCTTGCCGGCACCGTGGTCGCGATCGCCGAGCGCTCCGGCCGCGAGAACGAGCCGACGCTGGGGGTGATCCTGAGCCCCGGCCGGCCGGGGCTGTTCAAGGTCGTGCGCCATGACGGCTACGACATCACCGATCTCGCCTTCCTGCCCTCCGGCGACATGCTGGTGCTGGAGCGCTGGTACAGGCCGTGGCGTGGCGTCGGCATGCGGATCCGGCGAATCGCCGGGCGCGACCTCAAGCCCGGCGCGCTGCTCGACGGGCCCTACCTGATCGAGGCCGATCTCGGTTTTGAGATCGACAATATGGAAGGGCTCTCTGTCCATCTGGATCAGGGGCGGACGATTCTCACCCTGATCTCGGACGATAATTTCTCGATCCTGCAGCGCACGCTGCTGCTGGAATTCGAGCTGGTCGCATAGTGGGCGTCATGGTCGGGCTTGACCCGACCATCTCTTGCCGAATGAAGTTCCGATGCCTTCTCGTCCCGAGATTCTCGGGTCTGCACTACGCTTCGCCCGAGAATGACGCCTCATTCGCCAACGAAAAAAGCGGCCTTGCGGCCGCTTCGTTCAAACCCGAGATGAAAACCCGCTCAGTTGGCAGCGAGCTTCTTCTCGAGGTCGCGCTTCAGGCCGAGAGCGCCGACCGAGAGGTCGTCGGCCGCAGCCTTGAGCAGGAAGGCGTCGAGGCCGCCGCGATGCTCGACCGAACGCAGGGCGTTGGCCGAGATGCGCAGGCGCACCGAACGACCGAGCGCGTCCGACTGCAGCGTCACATTGACGAGGTTCGGGCGGAAGACGGTCTTCGTCTTGCGGTTCGAGTGGCTGACGAGGTGGCCGCTCTGGGTGGCTTTCCCGGTCAGTTCGCAACGGCGGGCCATGGCAATCGTTCCTTGCATCCCCGGTTCGCTCAAATAAAAATGCCGACACGCGACGTGCCGGCCATCGAGCACCGGAAGTCAAATTGAGTTGGCGGTTCCATAGCCAAGGCTGTGAGCCACGTCAAGAAAAACTCCAAGCACCGCGATGGCAATCCATCAGCGTTAAGGGATCGTAAAGCGCCGGGCCGGATGCTTTCATCGGAAAGCTGCCCGAGGGCGGCGCTGCGGTCACGATTCGGACCGATTCACAATGCATGTCGCGGCATGATCGCGCCGCTCCGGAGGAACTGGATGAAGCCCGCCGTCGCATCGTCCCTGGCAGGTCTGATCCTCTCGATCTCTTTCGCCACCGCGGCGGTGGAGGCGGCGTCGCTCGACGCCAGATACGATGTCTCGCTGCTCGGCATCACCTTCGGCAAGGCCGGCCTGAGCGGCAGCATCGACGGCGCCAACTACAAGCTCGACCTCGTCGCCAAGCTGACCGGCGTGGTCGGCGGGGTGACCGGCGGCCGCGGCTCGGGCGCCGCGACGGGGGCGCTCGTCGGCGGCAAGCTCTCGCCCAAGACCTTCGCTGTGAGCGCGGCCAACTCCAGCGAGAGCCGCACCGTGCGGATGGCGCTCGCCGACAACAGCGTCGCCGGCATCGACATCGAGCCGCCGATCGACGAGAAGCCGGATCGCGTGCCGCTGACCGATGGCAACAAGCGCAACATCGTCGACCCGCTCAGCGCTTTCATCATGCCGGTCAACGGCAAGGGTAAGGACGCCTGCAACCGCACCCTGCCGATCTTCGACGGCGCGGCGCGCTACGACATCAAGCTCTCGAGCGCGGGCACCCGCCACGTCAAGCTCGACGGCTATAGCGGGCCGGTCTCGATCTGCCAGGCGCGCTATGTCCCCATCGCCGGCCACCGGGCGCTCCGGCCCAGCACCAAGTTCATGGCCGAGAACAAGGATATCACCACCTGGCTCGCGCCCGTGGCGGGCACCGATGTGATGGTGCCGGTGCGCATCTCGGTGAAGACGATGATTGGCACGGCGGTGATCGAGGCGTCGAGCTTCAAGGTCGACCCGGGCGTGACGGCGAGCGCGGCTCGGAACTGACGGGATCTGCCGTCGTGCTCGGGCTTGACCCGAGCATCTCTGAAACAAGAGCCTTCCCGTCATGAGATTCTCGGGTCGAAGCCGTGCTTCGCCCGAGAATGACGCCCGGCAGCAAGCCTTCAATGCGCCGCCGACTTCGAGAACAGGTTGATCACCATGACACCGGCGACGATCAGCGCCATGCCGCCGAGCGCGGGCAGGTCGAGCTTCTGGTCGAAAAGCACCAGCGCGATCAGGCTGATCAGCACGATCCCGACGCCCGACCAGATCGCATAGGCGATGCCGACGGGGATCGTCCGCAGGCACAGCGACAGGAAATAAAACGCGCAGAAGAAGGCCGCGACGGTGATCAGAGACGGCACCAGCCGCGTGAACTCGTTCGAGGCCTTCAGCGCCGAGGTGCCGATCACCTCGCTGACGATGGCGATGGCCAGGTAGAGATAGCTCATGCGGTCACGGCGTTCGTCCGGCGTTCCGAGGGAGCGCGGGACGCGCCGCGGTCATCCTCGAAAACCGGCCGGAAGAAGGAGCGCTCATAGCTGACGATGAAGCGGTCCTTTTCGTTCATCGCGAAGGCGGCCTGACATTCCGGGTCCGTGGCTGCGCGCTCGCGATACTCTTCATAGGCTGCGAGCGACGGGAAACTGAACATCGCCAGCGCGACGTTGGAGGTTCCTTCCGACGGCATGAAATAGCCGTGATGCACGCCGCCGAACTTCTCGACGAGCCGGATCCAGAGCTTGCCATAGGCCTCGAAGGCCGGAAGCTGATAGGGATCGACGATATAGCGCAGATGGCAGGTTATCATGCTCAGGCCACCTGCCGGCTTTCGAGGAAAGCGCGCATCCGTTCCAGCGCCTTCTCGATGTTCTCCAGCGAGTTGGCATAGGAGAGGCGGATATAGCCCTCGCCATGGACGCCAAAATCCGGGCCGCCGATGGTGGCGACGCCGGCATCCTCCAGCAGGGCGGAGGCGAGCTTCTTCGCTTTCCAGCCGGTCCTGGAGACGTTCGGGAAGGCGTAGAAGGCGCCCTTCGGTACGGCGCAGGAGACGCCGGGCAGGCCGTTCAGCCCCTTCACCACCGCCTTCCGGCGCCTGTCGAACTCGGCCACCATGGCGTGGACGGCATCCTGCGGGCCGGTCAGCGCCGCCAGCCCCGCCCATTGCGCGGGGGCGTTGACGCAGGAATGCGAGTTGACCGCGAGCTTGCGGGCGTTGTCGTAGAGCGGCTTCGGCCAGACCGAGTAGCCCAGCCGCCAGCCGGTCATGGCGTAGGTCTTCGACCAGCCGTTGAGCAGGATCAGCCGGTCGCGGATCTCGGGATAGCTGAGCAGGCAGACGTGGCTTTCGCCGTCATAGACCATCTGGTCGTAGATCTCGTCCGACATGACCGCGACGTCGGGAAACTTCGCCAGGCCTGCGACGAGCTTGTCGACCTCGCTCTTGGGCGTGACGCCGCCGGTCGGGTTGGCCGGCGAATTGACGATGAGCAGGCGCGTCCTCGGCGTGATCAGCGAGAGCGTCTCCTCGGCGGAGAAGGCGAAGCCGTTCTCCTCGCGGACCGGCACCGGGATCGGCGTCGCGCCAGTGTATTCGATCATCGAGCGGTAGATCGGGAAGCCGGGGTCGGGATACAGAATTTCCGCGCCGGGCTCGCCGAACATCAGGATCGCCATGAACATGGTGACCTTGCCGCCGGGCACGATCATCACGTTCTCCGGCGAGACCTCCACGGAAAAGCGCTTGTGCAGATCGGCAGCGACGGCCTCGCGCAGCGGCAGGATGCCATTCGCCGGGGTGTAGCCGTGATGGCCGTCGCGCAGCGCCTTCACCGCCGCCTCGACGATATGCTCCGGCGTCGCGAAATCGGGCTGGCCGATGCCGAGATTGATGATGTCCTTGCCCTGCCGCTGCAGTTCCGTCGCCCGTGCCAGCACGGCGAAGGCGTTCTCCTCGCCGATTCGGGCGAAGGCGGGGGCGACATGGAGGGTCATGATGGCCTCGGGCGTGATCGTTTCCGGCGGCCTGCTTGCCAGCGGCCTTAGGCCACAGTCTTCGCCGGAAAGGGCGCTGCGATGCAAGCCCGCGCGGTCGGTCGCGCCCCGACCATGCAAGGCGCGCATGAAAAATAGTATGATTTATCGTGACGGGCCCTCTTGCGGGCGAAGGGGCCGGACCGGATAATCGTCAAATCATTCTAAGAAAAGGCGCTGCCGCAAGGCCTTGACGGCAGCGCGGGAGAGGAGCGTTCGATGGCAAAGACCCCGGAGAGCAATGTGCCGCGGCAGGACCGCCCGGTGGCGGTTGCGAAGCGCAAGGCAAAGCGGCGCATCAAACCGGAACAGCTCCGCTCGAAAGCCTGGTTCGATAACCCCGCCAATGCCGACATGACCGCGCTCTATATCGAGCGCACCATGAATTTCGGCCTGTCGCGCGAGGAGTTGCAGTCCGGCCGGCCGATCATCGGCATCGCCCAGACCGGCTCCGACATCGCCCCGTGCAACCGGCATCATCTCGAG
Source organism: Allobosea sp. RCC_152_1 (assembly GCF_041360765.1). Lineage (NCBI taxonomy): Bacteria > Pseudomonadati > Pseudomonadota > Alphaproteobacteria > Hyphomicrobiales > Alloboseaceae > Allobosea > Allobosea sp. RCC_152_1. Next base: position 874,926 of record NZ_JBFUPU010000002.1, on the reverse strand, counting down.
CTCGCCCCGCGCATCCGCGACGGCATTCGCGAGATGGGCGGCGTTCCCTTCGAGTTCCCGATCCATCCGATCCAGGAAACCTGCAAGCGCCCGACCGCCTCGCTCGACCGCAACCTGCAATATCTCTCGCTCGTCGAGATCCTCTACGGCTATCCGCTCGATGCCGTGGTGCTGACCACCGGCTGCGACAAGACCACACCGGCGCAGATCATGGCTGCCGCGACGGTCGACATCCCTGCGATCGCGCTGCCGGGCGGGCCGATGCTGAACGGCTCCTTCCGCGGTGAGCGCACCGGCTCGGGCACCATCGTCTGGAAGGCGCGCCAGATGATGGCCGCCGGCGAGATCGACTATAAGGGCTTCGTCGACCTGGTCGCGTCGTCGGCACCGTCGGCCGGCCACTGCAACACCATGGGCACGGCCTCGACGATGAACGCGCTGGCCGAGGCGATGGGCATGACGCTGCCCGGCGCTGCCGCGATCCCCGCGCCCTACCGCGACCGCTACGAGATGGCCTATCTCACCGGCAAGCGCATCGTCGAGATGGTCTGGGAGGATCTGAAGCCTTCGGACATCCTGACCCGCGAGGCCTTCGAGAACACCATCGTCATCAACTCGGCGATCGGTGGCTCGACCAATGCGCCGATCCACGTCAACGCCATCGCCAAGCATATCGGCGTCAAGCTCGACAACGAGGACTGGACGAAGATCGGCTACGACACGCCGCTGCTGGTCAACATGCAGCCGGCCGGCGAATATCTCGGCGAGGATTATTACCGCGCCGGCGGCCTGCCGGCAGTGATCGCGGAGCTGCTCGCCAAGGGCAAGCTCAAGCCCGCCATCACCGCGAATGGCCGCACCCATGAGGAGAACTGCGCCGGGGCCTTCTCGGGCGATCGCGAGGTCATCAAGACCTATGACGCGCCGATGAAGAAGGAGGCTGGCTTCCTCAACCTCTCCGGCAACCTGTTCGACTCGGCGATCATGAAGACCAGCGTGATCACGCCGGAATTCCGCAAGCGCTATCTGGAGAACCCGAAGGACCCGATGGCCTTCGAGGGCCGCGCCATCGTCTTCGACGGGCCGGAGGACTACCACCACCGCATCGACGATCCGGCGCTCGCCATCGACGAGCACTGCATCCTGTTCATCCGCGGCGTGGGGCCGATCGGTTACCCCGGCGCGGCGGAGGTCGTGAACATGCGGCCGCCGGATTATCTCATCAAGAAGGGCGTCACCGCGCTCGCCTGCGTCGGCGACGGGCGCCAGTCCGGCACCTCGGGCTCGCCCTCGATCCTCAACGCCTCGCCGGAAGCGGCGACGGGCGGCGGGCTCGCGCTCCTCAAGATGGGGGACAAGGTCCGCATCGACCTGAAGAAGCGGACGGCCGACATCCTCATCTCCGAGGCGGAACTGGCCGAGCGCAAGGCCGCGTTCAAGGCGGCGGGCGGCTACAAATATCCGAAGAGCCAGACGCCCTGGCAGGAGATCCAGCGCAAGATCGTCGATGAGCTCTCCGAGGGCATGGTGCTGAAACCGGCGGTCAAGTACCAGAAGATCAACAAGAAATTCGGTATTCCGCGCGACAATCATTGAGCGAGGCGCCACAGGCGCCGTCATGCTCGGGCGAAGACCCGAGCATCTCTCGACGAAGAGGCTCCAGTGCCTGCTCCGGTCAGAGTTTCTCGGGTCGCTGCTTCGCATCGCCCGAGAATGACGGACCAGGTGGCATTCGCCGCGCGCAACGGCCCCCGCCTGCCAATGCGCGCGGATGGGGCTGACAAACGGGCCGGCGCTCGACACTATGCCAGCCCGCAGCTCCCGCTGATCTGAAACGATTTAAAATGAGCTATTCCCCGCAGGTCGAAACTTTCCGCAAGCTGCATGAGAGCGGCTGCTTCGTGATGCCCAACCCCTGGGATCTCGGCTCGGCGCGCTGGCTGCGCGGGCAGGGATTCAAGGCGCTGGCTTCGACCAGCGCGGGCTTCGCCTTCACGCAAGCGCGGGCCGATCAGGATGTGCCGCGCGACATGATGCTCGCCCATCTCGCCGAATTGGTGAAGGCGGTGCCGGACCTGCCGGTCAATGCCGATTTCGAGAACGGCTATGCCGATACGCCCGATGGCGTCGGGGCCAACGTCAAGCTCTGCGTCGCGACCGGCGTCGCCGGGCTCTCGATCGAGGATGCCACGGGCCGCGAGGCAGAGCCGCTCTATCCGTTCGAGCTTGCGGTCGCGCGGGTGAAGGCGGCGCGCAAGGCGATCGACGAGACCGGCTCGGGCGTGCTGCTGACGGCGCGCGCCGAATGCTTCCTGACCGGCCATCCCGAGCCGCTGAAGGAAGCGGTGCGCCGCATCGAGGCCTATGCGGCGGCGGGCGCCGACGTGCTCTACGCGCCGGGCCCGAAGACGACCGACGACATCCGCACGATCGTCGATGCGGCCGGCGGCAAGCCGGTCAATGCGCTGGTCTATGGCGATTTCGGGCTAACCGTCTCCGATATCGCGGCGGCCGGTGCGCGGCGTATCTCGATCGGCGGCGCGCTGGCGCGGGCGGCCTGGGCCGCCTTCATCGAGGCGACGCGGCTGATCGCCGAGGAGGGCAGCTTCAAGGGCTTCGCCAATAATGGCCCCTCGGCGCCGCTCAATCCCTTCTTCCGTGGGGATCTCGAGGCGCGTTCGTGAGCGGCGTGCTGCTGATCGCGCCGGAGTGGCTTGGCCATAGCGGGCTCTGGCAGATCGACGCCAAGGGCAAGCGCAAGGCTGTCGATGCCGAGGATATTGGATTGTCGGAGAAGCTTGCCGACCGGCTCGAAGCCTGGATGGATTCCTTCGACGCGATCTATGACGAAGACGACGAGGCGGCCTCCGATTTCCCAAGCGAGGTCGAGCGGTTGGCCTGGGAGGCCGAAGGGCACGCCATCGCGGATGCGATCGCACGCGAGCTGGGCGCGGGCTGGGACATCCGGCAGGATTTGACCGGCTGGCGGGAAAAGGGAAAGTCATGACCTCGTTGCAGAACTGGAAGCCCGTGCCGTTCCCGCCGGCGAAGGTGCTGGAAGGGCGCTATTGCCGGCTGGAGCCGCTCGACGTCGGCAGGCATCTCGACGACATCTGGGCCGCGACGACCGGCCACGATCAGATCTGGGACTGGCTGCCGGCCGCGCCGCCGAAGAGCAAGGACGAATACCGCGCTTTGCTCGAATCGATGGTAGCGAAAGCCGGCATCGTGCCGCTCGCGGTGATCGACAAGGCCGATGGCAAGGCCAAGGGCCATCTCTGGATCATGGAGATCCGCCCCGAGCAAGGCGTCTTCGAAGTCGGCTGGATCACCTATTCGCCGGCGCTGCAGCGTACGCGGGTGGCGACGGAAGCGATCTATCTCGTCGGCGATTACGGCTTCTCGCTCGGCTATCGCCGCTATGAATGGAAGTGCAACAATCTGAACGAGCCCTCGAAGCGCGCGGCTTTGCGCTTCGGCTTCCAGTATGAGGGGCTGTTCCGCCAGCACATGGTGGTGAAGGGCGCGAACCGGGATACGGCCTGGTTCTCCATCATCGATTCCGAGTGGCCGGCGCGTGCGCGCGCTTTCCAGGCCTGGCTCGCGCCCGACAATTTCGATGCGCAGGGCCAGCAGAAGGCGTCGCTCACCGATCTCGCCAAGGTCCAGGCCTGACGATGACGCCGCGCCGCGCCGCGCCTGCCGATATTCCGGCGATCGTCGCGCTGACGGAGGCAGCCTATCTGCCGAACGAGGCGATCATCGGCGTGCCCTCGCTGCCGCGCCTCGCGGACTATCACGAGGTGCTGGCCAAGCACGAGGTCTGGCTGCTCGATGGCGAAGCGGGGCTCGATGCCGCGCTGGTGCTGGAGATCGAGCCGGAGGATTTCACGATCTGGAGCATTGCGGTTTCGCCGCAGGCCGCGGGCCGCAAGCTCGGCGCGGCGCTGATGAACTTTGCCGAGGAGCGGGCGAAGGTGCTCGGCTACGCCTCGATCCATCTCTATACGCACGCGAAGCTCAGCCAGCGCATCGGTTGGTATGAGCGTCTCGGTTTCACCATCACGCATCATGAGGACATGGCCGACCGGCGCCTCACCCATATGCGCAAGACATTTTCCAAAGCCGGCTAAAAAGAGGACGAAGGCATGGCGGGTCGTTTGAAGGGCAAGGTCGCGGTGGTCACCGCTGCGGGGCAGGGCATTGGCCGTGCGATCGCCGAGGCCTTCGTGGCGGAAGGCGCCACGGTCTGGGCGACGGACAAGGACGTCACCCTGCTCGAAGGCATTCCGAAGGCGAAGAAGCGCAAGCTCGACGTGCTTTCGACCAAGGCCGTCAACGCCTTCGCCGAGAAGGTCGGGCCGATCGACATCCTCGTCAACGCTGCCGGCTTCGTCCATCATGGCACGGTGCTCGACACCGACGACAAGGCCTGGGACTTCTCCTTCGACCTCAACGTCAAGGCGATGCACCGCACGATCCAGGCTTTCCTCCCGGGCATGCTGGCCAAGGGCGCAGGCTCGATCGTCAACATCGCCTCCGGCGCCGGCTCGGTGCGCGGCATCCCGAACCGCTATGCCTATGGCGCGACCAAGGCGGCCGTGATCGGGCTGACCAAGGCCGTCGCGGCCGACTTCATCAAGAAGGGCATCCGCTCGAATGCGATCTGCCCGGGGACGATCCAGTCGCCCTCGCTCGACCAGCGCATCAAGGATCTGGCAGCGGCGACCAACGTCACCGAGGCTGCGGCGCGGCAGGCCTTCATCGATCGCCAGCCGATGGGCCGGCTCGGCACGGCCGAGGAGATCGCCTGGCTCGCGGTCTATCTCGCCTCCGACGAAGCGAGCTACACCACCGGCCAGATCCACCTCGCCGATGGCGGCTTCGCGCTCTGACGCGCACACAAAAACTCAAGGGAGGTCAGGGTGCATATCCTCGTTCTCGGCGGCGCCGGCATGGTCGGGCGCAAATTCATCGAGCGGCTGGCGCGCGATGGCGGGCTGGGCGGCAAGCCGGTCACCCGCGTGACGGCGCAGGACGTCGTGCCGGCCTCACCGCCGCCGGCTGCGCCCTTCGATTTCGAGGCGGTGGTCTCCGATCTGTCGGTCGAGGGCGCGGCCGAGACGCTGATCGCGACGCGGCCCGAATTGATCGTCCATCTTGCGGCGATCGTCTCCGGCGAGGCGGAGGCCGATTTCGACAAGGGTTATCGGATCAATCTCGACGGCACGCGCTACCTGTTCGAGGCGATCCGTCGAATCGAGGGCTATACGCCGCGCCTCGTCTTCACCTCCTCCGTCGCGGTGTTCGGTGCGCCCTTCCACGACAAGATCGAGGATGAGTTCTTCACCACGCCGCTGACCAGCTACGGCACGCAGAAGGCGATCGGCGAGCTTCTGCTCTGCGACTATTCGCGGCGCGGCTTCTTCGACGGCATCGGCATCCGCCTGCCGACGATCTGCGTGAGGCCGGGCAAGCCGAACAAGGCGGCCTCGGGCTTCTTTTCCAACATCATCCGCGAGCCCCTGAACGGCGAGGAGGCCGTGCTGCCGGTCTCCGACCAGGTGCGGCACTGGCACGCCTCGCCCCGTTCGGCCGTCGGCTTCCTCGTCCATGCCGCGACGATGGACACCACGGCAATCGGCCCGCGCCGGGCGCTGACCATGCCGGGCTATTCCTGCACCGTTGCCGAGCAGATCGAGACGCTGCGCAAGGTTGCGGGCGAGAACGTCGTGAAGCGGATCAAGCGGGTGCCTGATCCGGTGATCGATGGGATCGTCGCCGGCTGGCCGCGCAATTTCGACCCCCAGCGCGCGCTGGCGCTCGGCTTCAAGGCGGAGTCGAATTTCGAGGAGATCATCCGCGTGCATATCGAGGACGAACTGCACGGGACCTTCGTGAAGTGACTTTGCCGGCCTCAGGGCCGTTAGCATCACGCTTCCATCTGCGGCACGCCCGGCCTTGAGCCGGGCGTGTTCTTTTTCAGGCTCCGGCGCGCTCAGGCCGCACAGGTCTCGCTCTGCGACTGCTGGAGCCGTGCCGGAAGCTCCGGCTCCGTATCGGCGGATGTCCTGGCCTCGAGCTCGGGCGCATGGGCCCAGCCGGTGGCGCCCCAGCTCTTCAGCGCCGCCCAGGTCGAGCGGTCGAGCCGGAACTGCTCGCAAGGGAACAGCCCGCCCCGCGCCGGCAGCGACTTGAGGAAGGAGCCCTCCGGCCGGAAGCCGGACTTCTCCAGCACCCGCCGCGAAGCCGGATTGATGACGCGGGTATCGGCCTCGATCGCCGGCACGTCGACCAGCGAGAACAAGGTGTCGATCAGCCCCTGCACCGCCTCCGTCGCGTAGCCCTTGCCCCAATGCTGGGTGCCGAGCCAGTAGCCGATGAAGGGCGTGCCCGAGGCCTGCCGGTGCGCGCCGATCATGCCGATCAATTCGTTGGGCTTCGCGCGCGGGGTGACCGCCAGCACGAGGTGCTCGCCCAGCGCATTGCCCTTGCGCATCGCGAAGATGAAGGGCTCGACCGCCTCGGGCGGGTAGGGATGCGGGATATTGGCCGTCATCTCCGCCACGGCCTTCTCACCGGCCTGGCGCAGGATGGCGGCGGCGTCCGCCATACGCGGCCAGCGCAGCCAGAGACGGCGGGTCTCGAGCCGGAAGACGTCGTCGCGGGTCAGTTCGGGGAACATTCTCGTCTCTCCGTCGGCGCAAACGAAAAAAGGGAGCTGGGACTTCGGTCCCATCTCCCCTTCGCTGACCTTCGGGAGACCCATTTCGGGCCTTCAACCCTTGATCCGTTCGGTTCGATGGAACCGGCGGATCGAGAGAATTCCCTATCCGCCTTTTACTCTGCGGCCTCTTGGGCCGGGACTACGTTCACGAAAGCTCGGCCGAGTTTCGTCGTGAATCGGACGCGGCCATTCGTCGTCGCAAAGAGGGTATGGTCTTTGCCCATGCCAACGTTCGCGCCGGCATGCCACTTGGTGCCGCGCTGACGAATAATGATGTTGCCGGCAACGACGGCCTGATCGCCGAAGCGCTTCACGCCGAGTCGCTTGCTTTCGGAATCGCGGCCGTTACGCGACGAGCCGCCTGCCTTTTTGTGAGCCATAACGCCCTACCTCAAAACTTCTCGTGTCTCTCTAACCCGAATCGGCGGCGAAAGCCACCCGGTTCGGATACGAAATGCCGGAGCACCATTCTGTCAGGAGCGACAGGCCGAGGACGTAAGCCTTCGGCGATGGCGATCCGGCGTGGATATCGACGCCGGGAAACCCGGTCTCAGGCCTCGGACGCCTCGTCCTTGGCCTTCTTGGCAGGGGCCTTCTTGGCCGCGGCCTTCTTCGGCTTCTCGGCATCCTCGCCGGCCTCGGCCTTGGCGGCCTTCGGAGCAGCCTTCGCCTTGGCGGCGACCGGAGCAGCGGCGGCGGCATCGCCCTTCTTCATCTCCGGCTGCTTGCCGCCGGTGAGGATGTCGGTGATGCGGATGACGGTCAGCTCGGCGCGGAAGCCGCGCTTGCGCTTCGAGTTCTGGCGGCGGCGCTTCTTGAAGGCGATGACCTTCTCGCCACGGGCCTGCTCGACGATCTCACCGACGACGGTGATCTCGGAGAGGGCCTTGGCGTCGAGCGTGGTCTTCTCACCTTCGGTGAGCATCAGCACGGAGCCGAAAGCGACGGTGTCGCCCGGGTTGCCCTCGATCTTGGCAGCGGTGATCTTGTCGTTGGCGGCGACGCGGAACTGCTTCCCGCCGGTCTTGATGACTGCGAACATTTTGTCCTCCATGTTCGGCCCCGCCCTGTCACGGCCTCCGGACTGGAAGCGCATGCGGGACGGCTTTTTGGCAGTCGATTGCGTGGTCTGGTTTGCTCTTGCCGGCATGCGACGCAGCGCACATGCCAAAAGAGATCGGGCGCGGGTTTCCCCACGCCGGACGGTGCTCGATAGTCGGGCTCTCCGCGAAGGTCAAGCGAAAGCGGCGGGGGACGGTCGATTTCTCCCGCCCGGGAGGCTTGCCCCTCGGGCGTGGCTTGTGTAGTAAGCGCCTCGCTTCGACCGATAGCGACCGCGGACAGGTGGCAGAGTGGTTGAATGCACCGCACTCGAAATGCGGCATACCTGCAAGGGTATCGGGGGTTCAAATCCCTCCCTGTCCGCCATCATCCCGCCAAGGGATTGAGACCATCGATATCACCGCGCCTGACCTGATCCGTTCCCGGCTTGCGCTGGGAAAGTGGGCGAAAGCCCGCAAAGGTTGACGCAATCATCATGCGTGCGCGCCGACCGCGTCCTCGTTCTTTTTCAGCACGCCGAACGACGCATGCAGCAGCTCTCCTCAGGCCGGCGCGGAATGCGCTTCGGCGCCAAATGGGACAACATTTAGGAAGCGGGAATGGCCAAGCGTACGAAATCCAAAGCTCTCGATACCGAGTTCACGATGTTCGATGTCATCTATGAGGATGGGTCGAGAACCTCCAACCGACGCGTTCCGACAGCGCTGCTCGGGGGGCTCGATGGCGATGAGCCGGCCAAGGCGGCAATCCTGGAGCAGGACCAGATCATCTCCGAGAAGTCGGGCAAGCCGCCCTTGGCGATCGCGACCCTCGTCCGGTCGACGAAGGCAGCGGCCGAGCCAGAGAAGCGCAAGGATGACCGCAAGAAGCGCAGTGCGTGATCGGCGAGGAGTTGGATAGGCCAGCAGATGCCGGCGAATCGCCACCGGCCGCAGAGAGGATGTGCGGAGTCGGTTTTTCTTTCCGCCGGTCCATTGGAAGAAGCCGAGGCCGGAATTGAGCCGCCCTGGGTTCGCCGGAGGTGCCAACTTCTGAGAGACTGGGGCTATGAGACCCCAGGGCCCGCTTCCTATGCCAGCGGAGGGCCTATCGCTGGAGCTTCGCGGTGATTGGCGCGGATTCTGGCGCGGTGTTCCCAACAAACGAAAGCCCCGTCTCGTGGGGAAACGGGGTTTGCACAATTATGTAAATTTGGTTGCCGGGCCTGAAACCACCGACAGTTGCCTCAAGTGCTTTCTCGAAAGAGATCCCCGCTTCCGCGCAGCGCCAATTGCAGACATTGGGCTTTTGCCTGGAAGCGGACATCACCAATCGGTAACAATGAAGGCTTGAGGATGAGCCGCGCTGCCCTGGGAAGGTTCGTGGCAGAGGTCCTCTTTCCAGCTCTCGAACCGATCTTGCCAGATCGTTTCAAGATTTAGCGGCGCGCTCGCCCCAAAAAACTAGATTTTTCTGCGAGGAATGGCGGTCGCATAGGTGTTCAGCGAGAGCAGGTGGCGGTCGGCGCGATGGAGCGCAGCGAGCGCCGCATTGCGATCCTTGTTGGCCAGTAATCCGCAGAGCACCTCGGAGATCGCCAGCGCCGGCGCCAGCGTGTGGAAGAAGCTCTGGCTCTCGGTGGAGCAGAGGATGGCCTGATCGGCGATGCCGACCAGCGGCGAAACCTCGCTGTCGGTGATCGCGATGATGCCGAGCCCCTTTTCGCGAGCGAGCTCGGCGAGCTCCAGGCTGTGGCGCGCGTAAGGATTGATCGAGATGGCGAGCAGCACGTCCTCGGCGCCGGCGCGGATCAACCCGTCGCCCACCGTGTCGGCCGGCCCGTCGAGATGGATCGTCTTCTCCCCGAGCAGCGCCATCACATAGTGGAAATGCCAGGCGACCGAATGGCAGGAGCGCAGGCCCAGCACATAGATCCGACGCGCCTGCGCCAGCCGGTCGGCCGCCGCCGAGAGACGTTCCAGCGAGGCCGGTTCCGACAGGCGCGCGATCTGGGCGGCGAGCCCCTGCAGCATGCGCCGCGACAATTGCGCTGCGGCCATGTCCTGCTCGCTCTCGTCGGTCTTCATCGCGCGCGCCGCGAAGCCGTCGACGCGGAAGCGGATCGCCTCGGCATGATGGGCGCGGATATCGTCATAGCCGGCGAGGCCCAGGAACTTCGCGAGCCGCGTCATCGTCGAGGGCTGCACACCGGCATTGCGCGCCAGCTCGCGCATCGAGACCAGCGCCACCTCCTGCGGATGCTCGATGATGTAACGCGCCGCCTGCTGCAATTGCGGGGACATGCCGTCGAAGAGGCTGACGATGCGCTCGCGCAAGGGATCCGCCTGCAACATTTGAATCGCACCCTCTTTGCCCCGTCGCGACCATTCCCGCGCGCCGGTCGGATTTCAAACGGTTTCTCGGCTTTCCCTCAGCCTTTGAGGGCGTTGCGCCGGACTGTTCCGTCGCGACAGTTTTAGCGTCAATCGTTTCCGATTTGTATCATATAAAACAAATGTTGCATCACTCGATGAGGCGTGTCATGAGGCTGCGCGTCGCGGCGGCCTGTCCGCGCCAATCCGGGAAGCTTGAGATGACCAGGATTCTCCATCGCTCGATCGGCGGCCGGTTGCCGCAAGCGGTTGCGGGGCAGGGCGTCACGATCACCGACGCGGATGGCCGCAGCTATATCGACGGATCGGGCGGCGCCGCCGTCTCCTGTCTTGGCCACGGCCATCCCGAGGTCATGGCGGCGATGCGCGCGCAGATGGACCGCATCGCCTACGCCCATACTTCCTTCTTCACCACCGATGTCGCCGAGGAGCTGGCCGAGCGCCTGGTCGGGCTGGCGCCGGAGGGGCTCGATTACGTCTATCTCGTCTCCGGCGGCTCCGAGGCCGTCGAGGCCGCCATGAAGATGGCGCGGCAGTATTTCGTCGAGATCGGCCAGCCACAGCGCCGCCATTTCATCGCGCGCCGGCAGAGCTATCACGGCAATACGCTGGGCGCGCTTGCCGCCGGCGGCAATGCCTGGCGGCGGGCGCAGTTCCAGCCGATCCTGCCGCAGACACACCATGTCTCGCCCTGCTACGCCTATCGTGGCCAGAAGGCCGGCGAGACGCCCGAGGCCTATGCCGCTCGCCTCGCCGACGAGCTGGAAGCCAAGATCCTCGAGCTCGGAGCGGAAGAGGTCATCGCCTTCATCGCCGAGCCGGTGGTTGGCGCGACGCTCGGCGCCGTCGGGCCGGTCGCGGACTATTTCGCCCGTATCCGCCGCATCTGCGACAAATATGGGGTGCTGCTGATCCTCGACGAGGTGATGTGCGGCATGGGCCGCACCGGCACGATGTTCGCCTGCGAGCAGGAGGGCATCTCGCCCGATCTCGTCACCATCGCCAAGGGGCTGGGGGGCGGCTACCAGCCGATCGGCGCGGTGCTGCTCTCGGACAGGATCTACCGCGCCTTCGCCGAAGGCTCCGGCCTGTTCCAGCACGGCCACACCTATATCTGCCATCCGATGGCGGCGGCGGCGGCCAACAAGGTCGTCGAGCTGATCTCGCAGCCGGAGATGCTGGAAAACGTCCGCCTGATGGGCAAGCGCCTTCAGGCCGGGCTCGACGCTCGCCTCGGCCAGTCTCCCCATGTCGGCGATATTCGCGGCCGCGGCCTGTTCCGAGGCATCGAGATCGTTGCTGACAAGGAGACCAAGACGCCCTTCGCCCCGGCGCTGAAGGTGCATGCCCGGATCAAGAAGGAGGCGATGGCGCGCGGCCTGATGAGCTACCCGATGGGCGGCACAATCGACGGGCGGATCGGCGATCATGTCCTGCTGGCGCCGCCCTATATCATCACGCCCGAGGAAATCGATCTGATCGTCGAGCGGATCGGCGGCGCGATCGACGCGGCGGTCAGGGTCTGACCGCTGCCATGGCGTTCCGCATCGCCTTCGCCGGCTTCAATCTCGAATCGGTCACGGCCGTTCCGCAGATCGTGGAGCTGGCGGAGTTCGAGCGCGTCTGCGTGCGCGGGGCTGAGCTGACGGAACGGTTCCGCGGTACCAACACTGTACCCGGCGGCTGCCTGAAGATCTGCGAGGCGGAAGGCGCGGAGTTCGTGCCGCTGTTCCACACGCTGCTCGGCGCGCTCGGGCCGACTGCGGATGAGGCGGTTGCGCACTACACCGGCGAGATCGTCGAGGGCCTCCGCAAGAATGGCCCGCGCGACGGCGCCATCCTGTTCCTGCACGGTGCCTGCTGGGCGCCCGGCTATGCCGATGTCGAGCGGCACGTCATCGACGCGGTGCGCGCGGCCTTTCCGGCGCTGCCGATCGCCGTCGCGCTCGACTATCACGGCAATATCGACCGCGAGACGCTGCGCGGCGCCGATATCGCCGTCGCCTATCGCCATTCCCCGCATATCGACATGGGCGAGACCGGCGAGCGGGCGACCCGCGCGCTGCTCAGATTCCTGCGCGAGGGCCGTCGGCCGGGTCTCGCGGTGGCGCGGCCGGATGTCGTCATCCCCTCGATCATGTCGGCGACGGCGCTGGCACCGCTGGCCTCGATCATCGCCGAGGCGCGGGCCGCCGAGCAGGACGGCGATTGCGACATCTCGATCATGGCCGGCTTCTCCTATGCCGACAGCGCCAATACCGGCATGTCGGTGATCTGCCTGGACTGGGACGGGCAGGAGGCGGCCGAGGCCAAGGCGCAGGCCTTCTCAGGCCGGTTGCGCGCGGCGCGCAAGGCCATCGCCAACGCTATCCCGATCCTGAGCGTCGAGGACGCCCTGGCCGATATCGAGCGCAGTCCCGCGACGGGCCGGCCGATCGTGCTGCTCGAGCATGCCGACCGGATGAACGATTCCACCCATCTGCTGCGGGCTTTGCTCGGCCGCGATGTCGGGAGGGTCAACGTGCCTTTCCTGCTCGACCCCGCGACGGCCGCGCAGGCCAATGCAGCGGGCGAGGGCGCCGAGATCACGGTCGCGCTCGCCGGCAAGACGGCGCCGGAGACTGGTGGGCCGGTCGAGGCAGTGGCACGCGTCCTCTGGTCGGGGCCGAAATCCTTCAACGTCTCCGGCCGCTACCAGCGCGGTTCCTTCGTCGATCTCGGGCTGACGGCACTCCTCCAGATCGGCGCGGTCCGGATCTCCGTGGTCTCGCATTTCGCCTTCGCCGTCGATGGCGACCCATTCTTCATCTTCGGCGAGCGACCAGAAGATTACGACGTCATCCTGCTGCGCTCGAAGACGCATTTCCGCGACTACTACGAGCCGCTGGCCGACCGCATCCTGGTGGTCGACACGCCCGATCTGGGCCCTGCCAATGTCAGGCTGATCCCGTACCGCCAGCTCGACACGGCACGCGCCTATCCGTGGAGCGACGCTCCCGCCTGACGACACGCGCCAATCCAAGCAACCAAAAACGAGGGGATAACAATGACGTTTCGGTTCAGGACTTTCGGGGCTGCGGCGCTGCTCGCCGGCTCCCTGCACGCATTGCCGGCTTTTGCCGAGACGACGCTCAATGTCGTCATGCAGGCGCCGCTCAGGTCGCTCGATCCGATCCTGAGCACCGCCCAGATCGTGCGCACCCATGGCTTCATGGTGTTCGACACGCTGCTCGGCATGGATGCCAAGTACAACCCGCAGCCGCAGATGGCCGACTACGCCGTCTCAGCCGATAAGATGACCTATACCTTCACCTTGCGCGACGGCTTGAAATGGCATGACGGCACGCCGGTGACCGCGGCCGATTGCGTCGCCTCGCTGAAGCGCTGGGCCGCGAATGACGGCGCCGGGCGCACGATGATGGGCTCGGTCGCGTCGATCGAGGCGACCTCTGACAAGGTGCTCGTCATCAAGCTGGCGAAGCCTTTCGGCCAGGTGCTGGAACTGCTGGCGAAGCCCTCGCCGGTGCCGCCCTTCATGATGCCGAAGCGTCTCGCCGAGACGCCTGCCGGCCAGCAGGTGACGGAGATGGTCGGCTCCGGCCCGTTCAAGTTCGTCGCGGCCCAGTATCGTCCCGGCGATCAGGCCGTCTATGTCAAGAACACCGACTACAAGCCGCGCGCCGAGCCGATGAGCTGGACCGCCGGCGGCAAGACCGTGAATGTCGACAAGGTCGTGTGGAAGGCGATGCCGGACATGCAGACCTCGATCAATGCATTGCAGTCCGGCGATGTCGACCTGATCGAGCAGGTGACGATCGACCTGCTGCCGCTGCTCAAGGCCAATGACGAGATCAAGACGGGCGCCATCAACGCGCTCGGCAGCCAGGTCACCGGCCGCTTCAATCATCGCCTGCCGCCCTTCGACAATCCCAAGGTCCGCCAGGCGGCGATGTATGCGCTCGACCAAGAGCAGCTGATGCAGACCGCGATCGGCGACAGCCAGTATTACAAGCTCTGCGCCTCGGTCTATGGCTGCGACGTGCCGCTCGCCTCGGATGCCGGCTCGGAATATCTCAAAGGCAGCGCCAAGGAGCGCATGGCCAAGGCGAAGGAGCTGCTGAAGGCCTCCGGCTATGACGGCACGCCGGTGCTGATGATGCAGCCGACGGACCTGACGATCCTGTCGACCCAGCCCATCGTCGCGGCCGAGCGCCTGCGCGAGGCCGGCTTCAAGGTCGATGTCGCCGCGATGGATTGGGCGACGCTGCAGTCGCGCAAGAACAGCACGCAACCCGTGGCACAGGGCGGCTGGAACATGTTGTTCACCTATTGGGGCGTCTCCGGCATCTGGAACCCGACCGTGCATGCCCTGCTCGACGGCTCGGGCGCGGAGACGGCGTGGTCGGGCTGGCCGAAAAGCGCCCGCGTCGAGGAACTGCGCGCTGCCTTCCTCACCGCGCCGACGCTCGACGAACAGAAGACAATCGCCCGCGAGATCCAGCAGATCGCCTATGACGAGGGCTTCTATTTCAATGCCGGCGAGTTCCAGTCCGTCGCCGCCTGGAGCGCCAAGCTGAAGAACCTACAGCCCGGCCCGCTCACCCTGTTCTGGGGCGTGAGCAAGTAACCTCGCGAACCGGGCGGCATCGCCGCCCGGCTGGCTTGACCGAGCGCTGGCTGTCCGGCCAGCGCCCAGGCGCGGAGCACCACATGGCTTCCTACTTCCTGCGCAGGCTGGCGATGGCGATCCCCGTCATGTTCTTCGTGGCGCTGTTCGTCTTCCTGCTGCTGCGGCTGACCCCGGGCGACCCGGCCCAGGCCATTGCCGGCGATCAGGCGACGCCGGCCCAGCTGGTCGCGATCCGTGAGAATCTCGGCCTCGACAAGCCGCTCGCCGGCCAGTTCGCCACCTGGCTTGGCGGCATGGCGCAGGGCGATTTCGGGCACTCGCTGATCTCGCAGCGCCCGGTTCTGGAGATGATCGGCCAGCGCATCGGCCCGACGCTGGCGCTCGCGGTCATGGCGATGATCTTCACGGTCGTCATCTCGCTGCCGCTCGGCGTGCTCGCCGCCTGGCGCCATGGCGGCATGGTCGACCGCTTCGTCATGGCGCTCTCGGTCGTCGGCTTCTCCGTCCCGATCTTCGTGATCGGCTATGTGCTGATCGCGGTCTTCGCGGTGGACCTGAAATGGTTCCCGGTGCAGGGCTACAAGCCGCTCGCCGAGGGCTTCGGCCAGTTCCTCCACCGCATCCTGCTGCCGGGGCTGGCACTTTCCTTCTTCTACATCGCGCTGGTCTCGCGGATGACGCGAGCCTCGATGCTGGAAGTGCTGCGCGAGGATTATGTCCGCACGGCGCGGGCGAAAGGGTTGGGCGAGCGCATCGTCCTGTTCCGCCACGCCCTGCGCAACGCCGCAATCCCGATCCTCACCGTGGTCGGAACCGGCTTCGCCATGATGGTCTCCGGCGTCGTCGTCACCGAGACGGTCTTCAACATCCCCGGTCTCGGACGGCTGGTCGTCGACGGCGTGCTCGCCCGCGACTACCCGCTGATCCAGGCGATCATCCTGCTGACGGCCGGAACCTATGTGCTGATCAACCTGCTGATCGATCTCTCCTACGCGCTGAGCGACCCGAGGATCCGCTACCAATGAGCGCCGCATCGAACCCCGCGCAAGGCGGCCTCCCGCGCCGCCGCCTGCTCAGAAACCCGCCGCACTGGACGACGGTGCTCGCCATTCTCGTCCTCATCATCGTCGTTGCGATGGCTGTCTTCGCGCCGTTCATCGCGAATTTCGAGCCGACCAAGCTCAACGCGGCGATGCGGCTCAAGCCTTCCTCGAACCTCTATTGGCTGGGCACCGACAGCTTCGGCCGCGACCTCTTTTCGCGCGTGGTCTATGGCGCGCGGGTCTCGCTGCTGGTGGGGGCCGGCGTCGCCATCGGCGCCATCGTGATCGGCCTTCCGCTCGGTCTGATCGCTGGCTGGTACCGCAGCGTCGACGGCGTGCTGATGCGGATGATGGACGGGCTGATGGCGATCCCCGGCATCCTGCTCGCCATCGCCATCGTCGCGCTGGTCCGTGGCGGGCTCACCACCGTCATCATCGCGATCATGATCCCGGCGATTCCTCAGGTCGTCCGGCTGGTCCGCGCGCGCGTCATCGCCGCCCGCGAGGAGACCTATGTCGATGCGGCGATGCTGCTCGGCACGCCGCCTGCCAAGCTGATCTGGAAGCATCTGCTGCCGACGACGATCGCCCCGCTGATCGTGCAGGGGACCTATATGTATGCCTCCGCCATCCTGACGGAGGCGGCTTTGTCCTTCCTCGGCGTCGGCATCGGCACGGAGATCCCGAGCTGGGGCAACATCATGGCCGAGGGGCGGCTCTATTTCGCGATCAACCACTGGCTGGTGTTCTGGCCGGCGATCGTGCTGTCGGCCTGCATCCTGTCGATCAACCTGCTGGGCGACGCGCTGCGCGACCGGCTCGACCCGAAGATGCAGGGGAGAGCCCCGTGACGACGACATCCTCCAGCCAGCCGGTGCTCTCGATCCGCGACCTCAAGGTCGCGACGCGCGGCCGCGAGCCCAGCGAGATTCTGAAGGGCATCAGCTTCGACATCATGCCGGGCGAGACGCTCTGCCTCGTCGGCGAATCCGGCTCCGGCAAATCGGTGACCTCGCTGGTGACGATGGACCTGCTGCCGCGCGACGAATTGCGGGCGACGGGCGGCACGGTGCGCCTCAACGGCGAGGACATCCTCACAGTGACGCCGTCCCGCACCAAGGCGCTGCGCGGCGCCGAGATGGCGATGATCTTCCAGGAGCCGATGACCGCGCTGAACCCGGTGCTGACCATCGGCCTCCAGATGGACGAGGTCTACTGGGCGCACACGGCAATGCGTCTTAAGGAACGCAAGGAAGCTGCGCTCGCCGCCTTCGAGGCCGTGCATCTGCCCGATCCGGCGCGGATCTATGACAGCTATCCGCACCAGCTCTCGGGCGGACAGCGCCAGCGCGTGATGATCGCGATGGCGCTCGCCTTGAAGCCGAAGCTCCTGATCGCCGACGAGCCGACCACCGCGCTCGACGTCACCACGCAGAAGCAGATTCTCAGCCTGATCCGCGAGTTGCAGGACAAGCAGAACACCGCCGTCCTGTTCATCACCCATGACATGGGCGTGGTCGTCGACATCGCCGACCGGGTCTGTGTCATGCGCCGCGGCGAGATCGTCGAGACCGGCCCGGTCGAGCAGGTGCTCAGCCGGCCGCGCGAGGATTACACGCGCGACCTGCTGCAGGCCGTGCCATCGCTGGTGCCTCGCGCTCCTCGTGCTGCGGCGAAGCAGGCCGAGGCCGTGGTCGAGATCCGCAATCTCGAAAAGACCTTCAGCTTCGGTTCTCTGCTTGGGAAGCTGATGGGGCGGGATATCCGCACTGTCCGCGCCGTGAACGATGTCAGCTTCAGGCTGGAGCGTGGGCGCACGCTCGGCATCGTCGGCGAAAGCGGCTCGGGCAAGTCGACGGTCGCGCGCTGCCTGATGCGCCTGGAACATCCGACCGGCGGCGAGATCCGGGTCAACGGCCAGGACATCGCCCCGCTCCAGGGCCAGAAGGCGCTGGCCCCGGCGCGTCGGCGCGTGCAGATGGTGTTCCAGGACCCCAATCGCTCGCTCAATCCGCGCCTGCGCATCGGTGAGAGCCTGATCGAGGGGCCGCTCAATCTCGGCGAGGAGCGGGGCTCTGCGCTGAAGCGCGCGGGCGAATTGCTCGAGGTGGTCGGCCTGCCTGGCACAAGCCTCGAACGCTTTCCCCATCAGTTCTCCGGCGGCCAACGCCAGCGCATCGCCATCGCGCGCGCCCTGATGATGGAGCCCGAGGTGATCGTCGCGGACGAGGCCGTCTCTGCCCTCGACGTCTCCGTGCAGGCGCAGGTGCTCGCGCTGCTGGCGGAGATCCAGGAGCGGCGCAATCTCGCCGTGCTGTTCATCACCCATGACCTGCGCGTCGCCGCCCAGATCTGCGACGAGGTGATGGTGATGCAGCGCGGCCGCGTCGTCGAGGACGGGCCGGCCGCCGAAGTGCTGGCGCGGCCGCGCCATGAGTATACACGGGCCTTGATCAACGCGGCGCCGGGGCGAGACTGGGATTTCGCCACCGGGCGCCGCATCGCCGGAGCCGACGCATGATTTCCGCCAGCCTCGTCCAGCTCGACGTCCAGTCTCTGGCGCCGGCCGAGAACTTCCGCCGCATCCACGACTTCGTCGCGGCCGAGGCGGCGAAAGGCGCCCAGCTCATCCTGTTCCCCGAACTCGCCAACACCGGCTATGTCGAGCCACTGGTGCCGGGCGGGGCGCTCGTCAGCGACGTCCCTCATTTCGGAGCGGCGCTCTACGAGGCCTGCGCCGCGCCGGATGGCGAGGAGGTGAGGGCGCTCGTCGCACTCGCCGCGCGGCACCGCGTACATATCGTCATCGGCCTCGGCCTGCGCGATCGCCTGCGCGCCGGCGTGATGCGCAATGCCTCGCTCTTGATCGGCCCGGAGGGCGTGCTCGGCGACTACACCAAGATTCACCAGTGGCAGAACGAGAAGCTGTTCTTCAGCGGCGGCGACAGCATCGACACCTACCCGGTCTTCGGCACGCGGCTCGGCATGCAGGTCTGCTACGATATCCGCTTCCCCGAGATCACCCGCATCCTCGCGCTTCAGGGCGCGAGCATCGTGACCTCGGTCTGGGCTTCGTTCGGGGCGGAGAATGCGCCGGTGACCGACGAGGGGCTCTTCATCCACCGCGCCTATACGCGGGCGACCGAGAACGGCGTCTTCTTCCTGAGCTGCAACCGCAGCGGCAGCCGCGGCGGGCAGCGCTTCTTCGGCCGCTCCTGCGCGGTGGCGCCGGATGGCCGCGTGCTCGGCACGCTCGATCATGATCGCGAGGACGTGCTGCGGGTCGAGATCGACCTCGCCGAGGTCGCGCGCTATCGCAGCTTCACCGGCATCTGGGCTGATCGCGTGCCGGCCCTCTACGCCAAGTACCTCACGCCCTGAGCCTCGCGAGACCTCCGATGACGACCTCTC
This sequence comes from Allobosea sp. RCC_152_1, assembly GCF_041360765.1. NCBI lineage: Bacteria > Pseudomonadati > Pseudomonadota > Alphaproteobacteria > Hyphomicrobiales > Alloboseaceae > Allobosea > Allobosea sp. RCC_152_1. Next base: position 855,681 of record NZ_JBFUPU010000002.1, on the reverse strand, counting down.
CCTGTCCGCCGATCAGCGATGCCGACTGGCCCGAAGCCATCGCCGAGATGAAGACCGGCTTTGCCGGCGCGCTCAATGTTTACCGGACGATGGCGCATCATCCGGCCTTGCTGAAGGCCTGGGCGCCCTTGCGCCAGCATATCGTCAAGGACAGCGCGCTCGGGCCGGTGCGTTCGGAGGTGGTGATCCTGCGCGCGGCGCATCGCATGGGCTCGCCCTATGAATGGGCGCATCATGTCAGCAGGGCGCGGGCGCTCGGCATGAGCGATGCCCGCATCGCGGCGCTGCGGGGCCAGCCGGAAGGCGAGGACGGGCTGATCGTACGCGCGGTCGATGCGCTCTTCGACGACAAGCGCCTGTCGCTATCGCTCGAAGCGGAGCTCGCCGCGGCGATCGGGCGCGAGGCGGTGTTCGACCTGCTCGCGACGGTCGGCTTCTATTCGGTGCTCGGCTACATGCTGATGACCTATGAGACGCCGATCGATGAGGCGATCACGACCGAGATGTCCGAAAAGCCGCTGGCCGCCACTGCTGACCGCTAAACGCAGAAGATTGCCGCTTAATGCAAGCGGGATTCGTTCCGCCGAGAAGCGCCATGACCAGACATTGAGTGTATGCCCAGAACCGGACATCCAACACGTTTCGGAGGATTGAGCGTCGGTAAGTGGGCAGCTAGCCCCCTCACTATGTTTGGCCGGCTGCTGCTCAATCCTTTCGTCAACAGGCATCCCAACAGCCGCGTCAATGAGCAGTTGTCCTGAGCCTATCCGCCACAGCCCACTCTCAGGGGCCTAGCGTCAGAACGACGCTTCCCACGCCCCATTCACGGCTCCGTGCGACATCTGCTTCGTTTCCGGAACCCGCCCGACCATGGTGGATGTCGTACAGCGTAGCGTCCCCTCAATCCGCCGGCGAATTGCCTGCGCTGTTCACCGGTACGGGCGGATCAATCAGCTCCGAATTCAGTGCGACAGCACCGCCATGCGGTCGAGGGCGGTAGCGAAGCCTTGCAACGAGATCGAAAATGGCGTGGCGCCACCACCATCGGCGACAGCTCTCACCTTCAGCGCCGTGCCCGCGCGCAGCGCGACCAGCGTTGGGGCCTCGAAGGTCACTGAAACGAGGCAACCAGCCGGCACGCAAGTGCGGAAGCGCAGCGGCTGCATCGCAGGCTTGTCATCGATCTGGAAGGTCACGCCGGAATCGAGCGCAAGGCCGAACGGCAGGACCAGCGTCCCTGACATGGTGTTGCCGTTCGGCGCGTTGAGCTCGATGGCGAGCACCCGCTGACCGTTCTGCTGCGCCTGAACCTGCGACAGCACACAACGCTTCTGATTGCCCTGCTGCGCACAGGTGGCACGCCAGTCCTTGTAGGTCTCGTTCAGCGAGGATGCCCCACCGGGAAGACCGGACGCAGTGTTCCCGCCAGCCGGTTGACCACTGGATTGGGCCTGTGCGAGCTCGAAGCGTTGTGGGGTAGGATTGTCGTGGCTGTCGGTGATCGAATCCGCCTGGCTTGGCGTGGAGACGGCGACGCCCGCCACCATATGCACTGTCACGCCCGCAGCGATCGTCAGTGCGGCCACCGAGCCGGTTCCAAAAAAGCGGACTTTGCTGGTCATCATGCGAGCGCCTTTCGTTCGTTTGCGCGCTGCACATTGAGATCGAGCAGACCCTGAAAGCTCTGAAGCGAAGCAAGGTGGAGCGTGGCGAGATCGAGCCAGCCCTTCGCGTACCAGTCGGTGTCGGTTCTAGCGGGCAACGCCCGGAATGCCTTCTCATCCACCGCCCAGAAGCCGTTCAGCATCTGTTGGGCACCATCGGGAAACTGTATCTGGACTGGTTCGGCGTGGGCAGCTTCGCCTCGCCAAGCGCTCTGACGAACGCGAGCGTGTTGACGACATCGACATGGTAGGCGCGGCAGAAGGCCATGGCCGCCTGCGCCGTCGAAGTTGGCTTGCCTTCTCCGTCGAACCGGCGCTTCCGCGTCCGATCGCATCGATATCCAAGCAACAAAACGGTCTGACTTCCGGTCGATGGCCAGTAGCTGCGCCTTGTCGGGTGTCTCGGTCCCGATGAAGGGGGAGCGGCGCACATAGGCCGGAACATAGCTGCGCACGCCATCGGTCGCGAAGACGATCGGATAGTGGCGTATGGCGAGGGCAAACGCGCCGATGCAAAGGGGAACGGCGACGGCCTCGCTTGCAAACCCGAAATTGGTGGACGGTTCGAGACCCACATCGCTATGGTCTTCAAAGCGCAGGAGCACGGGGGCTCTGTAGAAGATTGGAAGCGCCGACGTCCCTGTCCCTGCTTGCGTGTCTTTGCTCACAGTCAACTCAGTTTCCACTTTCAGAACTTGACGTCGAGGTTCAAGCGAGCGGACTGGTCCGAGAGACCTGAGCCGAACTGGCCGCCATAGGTGACGCCGAGCGTCGCGTTTGGCGAGAGAGCGTAGTCGAGGCCGGCTTCAACCACCGCTGCATTGCGCGCGATCGGAACCCCGCCGGTCGAGAAGGCGTCGCCGCCACCGGCAAAGCGCATCGTCGAGAGCGGCGTCGCATCGCCGAAGGCGTGACGCCAGCCTGCCATACCCTTGACCGTCACAGCCGCGCCGTTGAGGTCGAAGCTGGTCGAGGCGCGAAGGCCCAATGTCGTGAAGGTCGCATCCGTGGTGGCCCCCTGGCTGGTCAGCGCAGCCGCCCCGCCCCGCTCGGTGAAGCCATCGGTATGGACACTCACATGAGTGAGGTTGGCGAAGGGCTCGAACCGGGTCGCGCCCATGGTGAAGCCGTAGCCGAGCTCGCCGAAGACCTGCGCCGTGCTGGCGTTGTAGTCGCCCTTCAGGCCATTGCCAAAGCCCGGGAACATCACGTTCCGTGAGGTCGAGACGTCATGCCAAGTGTAGGCGGCGCCGGTCCGGAAGGTGAGATCACCCCAGTTCGTGCCGCCATAAAAGCCGACATGGTAATTGTCGCTCGAGCCGGACGAGTGACGGTCCTTCACGTCGAAGCTGACGCGGCTGTAGCCCGCGACCGCGCCGAAGCGCCAGCTGTCGAGCACCGGCGCATCCGCGCCGATGAAGAATCCACCGGTCGAGCGGTTGAGGCGCGCGGCATTGCTGTCGCCATTGGTGTGCCCCCAGGAGCCGAAGCCCTGGCCCCAGACCGCCAGACGATCCGTCGTCGCGCCGACCGCAACCGGCTTGCCGTCGACATAGGTCGTGACCATGCCCTTCGCGGCGCCGGCACTCTCGAAGGCCGCACGGATGCGGTCGTTGATGGCGTTGCGAATGAAGCGGCTATCCTCGACCAGCGCCGACTTCGCCGAAGCGTGGATCTCGCCCGAGAGCTGGTCGAAGGCGTACTGCGCCTGCGGAGCCGACAGGTTCAGCACCGCATTGTAGACCGGGTTGCCTCCCCCAAGGCTCTCGACGCCGCCGCCGGTGGCGATCTGGTTCGGGGTCAGGCCGACGTTCTGGAAGCTGACGACATTCCGCGTCAGCGTCAGATAGACGTTGTTGGCGTCGTAACTGAGCGAGGGATCGAGGAAGGCGAGGTTCGAGGTCACGCTGCTGAAGGTGCCGCTCCGGCCGCCATTGGCGGTGAGGATCGTGTACTGGGTCTGCGGCGCATAGTTGCCCATGTCCGCCAGCACTCTGACCGAGCTGCCGGCGATGGTCGCCGTGCCGCTGGCGACGATCTTGTCCGACTGCCTCGCCGCGTTCACCTCGACCTCGTAGATCGAGCCCGCCGCAAAGATGACGTTTCCGGCGATGTTCAGCGTGCCGATCGAATTGCCTGGCGCAATCGTGCCCAAAACGTTCACATTGCTCACCACGCCGCTGCCTTGCAGGCGGCCGCCGGCCAGCACGTCGACGGTGCCGCCGAGTGAGCCGTTGACTGCCAGCGTGCCGTTCTCGGCCGTGGTCGTCCCGGAGAAGGCTGAGGAATTGCCGTTCAGGATGAGAAAACCCGCGCCGGTCTTGTTGAAGCGGCCATCGCCCGTCAGCACGCCGGCATAGGTGGCATCGACGCTCTGGTCGAAGGTCAGCGAGGCGCCCGAGGCAATCGCGACATTGCCGCCGAAGTGCGTGGCTGAGGTGACCAGCCTGCCGGCTTCGACCGTCCAGTCGAGCGACGACATGCCGGTCAGGCTGAGAACACCCGCGCCGCGCTTGACCATCATGCCGCCCGAGCCATTGAGCGCCGCTATGTCGCCGGCAAAGACGGCGTCGGTCGTCTGATTGAAGACGACCGTGCCGGCGTTGCCGACATTGCCCGAGATCGAACCGGCGGTGCCGATCAGCGTCCCCTCCGTCACGAGGGTGTTGCCGAAGGCGTTGGCAACATTGTCGAGCCGCAGTATGCCGGCGCCCTGCTTGATCAGATCGCCACTCCCCGACACCGTGCCGGTCAGGCCGAGGCTGGTTCCGGCGGCGATGTCGAAGCGCCCTGTCTGCGTCAGCGCGATCGACCGGGCGGTATCGAAGCTCCCCGTGGTCGCGAGGGCGCCACCGGTGAAGGACAGACCCCCTGCCGCTGCGCCGAGATTGGCGTCGCGCGACACCGACAGCACACCGCCCGCGATCGTCGTGCCACCGGTATAGGTGTTGTCGCCGGTCAGGGTGAGTGTGCCGGCGCCGGCCTTGGTGAGCGAGGTGCCGTTCCAGCCCGTCGCCAGGTTTGCCGCCCGGTCGGCGAGCACCGCTCCGACCGTGAAGGAGTCGGTCGCACTGGTCAGGGTGAAGGTGCCGTTGGCGAGATTGTTGCCGGCGGTCCAGCTCAGGCCATAGCTCGCGAGATATTGCAGGCCATCGTCCGATTTGCGGGTGGATAGGGTGAGATAATCCACCGTGCCGCTAAAGCCGCCCACGCTGACATTAGCGAAGTCGCCCACGATCCCCAGGGGGGTGTCGATCAGCACTTTGTCGAGCTGGCTCGCATCGCTGATGCCGGTGAGGTTGAAGGTAACGCCGTTGCCGATCGTGACGCTACGGGCCGACAGCGTCGGGCTGGCCGGGCCGGCGGCGATGGACAGCCCGGTGCCGTCGGCAAAGGTTGCGGCTCGTTCAAGGTTCACGGTCGCCGGTGTCTGTATCGCCAGCATGCCGCCGGTCACGGTCAGGTTGCCGCCGAGATTGTTGCTGCTGCCCGCGCTGCCGTCGCCGAACTGCAACCGGCCGCCGGAGACGGTGGTGTCGCCGATGTAGCTGTTGCTCCCGGTCAGGATCGTCGTGCCGGAGCCGATCTGCTGCAGGGCGCCGCTGCCGGAGATCGCGCCGGAGAAAGTCACCGCGTCCGAGCGGTTGAAGGCGAGCGTGCCGTTGTTGAGGACATCACCGACGATCGAGCCGCTGGTGCCGCCATTGCCGAGCTGCAGCATGCCGCCGCTGATCGTCGTGCCGCCCGTGTAGCTGTTGGTTCCGGTCAGGGTTGTCGTGCCCGAACCGATCTGCCGCACCGCACCGCTGCCGGAAATGCCGCCGGAGAAAGTCACCGCGTCCGAGCGGTTGAAGGCGAGCGTGCCGTTGTTGGCGACATCGCCGGCGATCGAACCGCTCGTGCCGCCATTGCCGAGCTGCAAAGTGCCGTCGCTGATCGTCGTGCCGCCCGTGTAACCGCTGTTTCCGGTCAGGAGCGTCGTGCCCGAACCGACCTGGCGCACGGCGCCGCTGCCGGAGATGGCGCCGGAGAAAGTCACCGCGTCGGAGCGGTTGAAGGCGAGCGTGCCGTTGTTGAGGACATCACCGACGATCGAGCCGCTCGTGCCGCCATTGCCGAGCTGCAAAGTGCCGCCGCTGATCGTCGTGCCGCCCGCGTAGCTGTTGGTTCCGGTCAGGAGCGTCGTGCCTGAGCCAATCTGCTGCACCATGCCGCTGCCGGAAATATCGCCGGAGAAGGTCATCGCATCGCTGCGGTTAAAGGCGAACGTGCCGTTGTTGAGGACATCACCGACGATCGAGCCGTTGGTGCCGCCATTGCCGAGTTGCAGCGTGCCTCCAGAGATGGCCGTGCCGCCTGTATAGGAATTGTCCGTCGAGAGGATCAGCGTGCCCGAACCGGCCTTGGTCAGCGATCTGCCATCCCAGCCGGTTGCAGGATTGGCGGCCTGATCGGTGAGCGCCACCCCCATCGTGAAGGTGTCGGAGGGATTGGTCAGCGTGAAGGTGCCATGCGCCAGATTGTTGTTGGCCGTCCAGCTCAGGCCGAAACTGGCGAGATATTGCAGATGATCTGCCGATAAGTGGGTCGAGAGGGTGAGATAGTCCACCGTCCCGCTGAACCCGCCCACTGTCACCGTGCCGAAATCGCCGTCGAAGCCGTTGCGCGTGTCGATCAGCACCTTGTCGAGCTGACTTGCATCGCTGACGCCGCTGAGATTGAAGGCGACGCCCGTTCCAAGCATGAGGCTATCGGCGGTAAGCGAGGGAACGCCGGCAGTGGCGCCGATCGACAGCGTGGTGTTGTCGCCAAAGGTCGCAACCTGAGCGACGCTCACGGTCGCCGGCGTCTGGATCGCCAGCATGCCGCCGGTCACGGTCAGGTTGCCGCCGAGATTGTTGCTGCTGCCCGCGCTGCCGTCGCCGAACTGCAACCGGCCGCCGGAAACGAGGGTGTCGCCGGCATAGGTGTTCGTGCCTGTCAGGATCGTGGTGCCCGCACCGGTCTGGCGCACCATGCCGCTGCCGGAAATATCGCCGGAGAAAATCATCGCATCGCTGCGGTTGAAGGCGAGTGTGCCGTTGTTGAGGACATCACCGACGATCGAGCCGCCCGCGCCACCACTGCCGAGCTGCAGCATGCCGCCGCTGATCGTCGTGCCACCCGTGTAGCTGTTGGTTCCGGTCAGGGTTGTCGTGCCCGTGCCGATCTGCTGCACGGCGCCGCTGCCGGAGATGCCGCCGGAGAAGGTCACCGCATCGCTGCGGTTGAAGGCGAGCATACCGTTGTTGACGACATCACCGACGATCGAGCCGCTGGTGCCGCCATTGCCGAGCTGCAGCATGCCGCCGCTGATCGTCGTGCCGCCCGTGTAGCTGTTGGTTCCGGTCAGGGTCGTCGTGCCCGTACCGATCTGCTGCACCGCGCCGCTGCCGGAGATGGCGCCGGAGAAGGTCACCGCATCGCTGCGGTTGAAGGCGAGCGTGCCATTGTTGACGACATCGCCGACGATCGAGCCGCTCGTGCCGCCACTGCCGAGTTGCAGCATCCCGCCGCTGATCGTCGTGCCGCCCGCGTAGCTGTTGGTTCCGGTCAGGGTTATCGTGCCCGAACCGACCTGGCGCACGGCGCCGCTGCCGGAGATGGCGCCGGAGAAAGTCACCGCGTCCGAGCGGTTGAAAGCGAGCACGCCATTGTTGACGACATCGCCCAGAATAGAGCCACTCATGCCGCCATTGCCGAGCTGCAAGGTGCCGCCGTTGATCGTGGTGCCGCCGGTATAAGTATTGATCCCCGACAGCGTCAGCGTGCCGGTGCCAGTTTTGACCAGCGAGCCGCCTGTGCCGGAGATCACGCCGCCCACCTCTGTCGAGAGATTGTTCGAGCCGACAGTCAGTTCGTTGGCGCCAAGCAGATAGGAGCCGCCACCTGCGATCGAGCCGGCGGTGAGTTTTTTGTCACCGGCGGCACCCGTCGAGCCCGAGAAATCGACAGTGCCAGCCGAGCCATTGATGATCTCGGCGCCACCGGCGTTGCTGTTGTGGAGAAACACAAGGCTGGAGTTGTTGATCATCCTGGCGTTGCCGGCCGCGCTGGTGGAGCGGAACGTCAGGCTGCCGTTGTTGGTGATCGCCGAGCTGCCGGCGCCGCTCGCGTCGTAGAATGTGAGATCGCTATTGTTGGTGATGCTGGCGCCGCCGGCCGTACTCGTGTCGTAGAAGGACAGCGTGGCGCCATTTGTGATGATGGCATTGGCTGCGGAGCTTGCATTGTGGAAGTTCAGCAAACCGCTGTTGTTGGCAATCGTGGCGGTGCCGGCAAGGCTGTCGTTGTAGAATAACAGATTGCTGTTGTTGGTGATGTTGCTGCCGCCGGCCGAGCTCGTATCGTGAAATTCGAGGACATTGTTGTTGGTCCCGACAGCACTGCCGGCGCTGCTGGTATTGTAGAAATAGAGTTCGCCGCTGTTGGTTATGGTGGCGTTGCCGGCACTGGTTCCATTCTGGAAGTTGGTTGTGCCGGTATTCGTGATGCCGGTGATGCCCGTGGTGGTGGCATTGGTGACGGTGAATGTACCAGCGCCGTTCACATTGACCTGGCCCTGGATCGAGCCGGCGGTGCCAGCGGTGCCAAGTTGCAATATGCCGGCGTTGATCGTGGTGCCGCCGGTGTAGCTGTGGCTGCCGGTGAGAATTGTCGTCCCGGGACCGCCTCTGGTCAGCTGCGCTGCGCCGGAGAGTGTTGCGCCAACCGTGCCGTCGCCCCAGAGGTTGAACGCGTTCGCGGCTTCGATTGTGCCAGTGCCGCTTATGCTGCCGCCATTGAAAGCGAGGATTTGCAGGCTGAGCTTGCGGCCTGCGCCGATATTGAGGATCGCCGCGCCTGAATTTGTGAATGTGGAGACGCCAAACATGTCGCGGCCAGTGAGCGACACCGAACCGTTGCCCTGGTTGTTGATGTTGCTTGTCTGGACATCAACATCGCCGCCGAGAACCTTGATCTGGCCGCTGTTGTTGACGTTGTAACCAGCCCCAGGGGAAAGTATCGCCGTGCCGCCGGGGCCATTGAAGTTGATGATGCCGCCAGCGTTGTTGTTGATGTCGCCATTGTCCATCACGACGCCGTCGGTACCGACATTGATGGTGGCATCGTTATTCAGCGTGTTGCCGGTGCCGAAAAGTGTGGCACCGGTCCCCAGGTTGATTATCCCTCCCCCGGCATTCCAGATGGTTCCGGCGGACAGCATGTTGCCGTCACCGATGTTGATCGTGCCGCCCGCATTGTTGAGGCTGGTAAAGCCGGTGGCATTTCCGGCAGCACCCAAGGCGAGCGTGACACCTGCATTTGCATTGAGAACATTGTTGTAAGTGCCGGAAATCTCCGTGGTGCCGCCGAGCAGTTCGATCACGCCGATATTGCTGCCGGTCAGCGCCGTGATGCTGTTCGTGCCGCCGGTGATGACGATCGCGGAGGAGGGGTTTCCCGACAGACCGCCGGCGCCGCCGCGCGCGCCGCCCTGAATGCTCCCGCTGTTGATGATCGTCAGGTTCTGGCCAATGATGCCGTAGCCGCCGGCCTGCGGGCGATAGGGCTGGGAGTTTAGGAAGTCCGTTCCACCGCCGCCGCCTTGGATCGTACCGGAATTGGTGATCGTCAGTCCGCTGGAGGCGGTGGCGGTGACGCCGTTGCCGCCATTGCCGCCCGCGCCGTTGCCCGAGAAGTCGGCGAAGGGATTGGCGATGCCCGGCCCGATAACGGCCGCGCCGCCGCCGCCCTTGCCGCCCGCTATCACGCCTGAATTGGCGAGGCTGGTTCCGGTCGTAACGATGATGCCGGACCCACCGCCGCCGCCACCGCCGCCGCCCGCATAGTTCCACGACTGCGCATAGTTCGCGGAGCCGGACCCGCCATTGCCGCCATTGCCACCCTTGATCGTAGCGTTGTTGGTAAGGTCCGTCGTCAGCGTGAGGCCCGCCCCACCCGCGCCGCCGCCGCCGCCGCCGGCGCCCAGGCCGTAGCCTCCGCCACCGCCGCCGCCGCTGTCCGATCCTCCTCCCGAGCCGCCACGGTTGCCCGAGCCGCCGGTCGAGCCGCCGCCGCCGTTCGACCCGGTCGTCGAGCCGTCCCCTCCGAGGCCCGCCGACGCGCCGCTGCCTGCAGTCGAAGAGTTCGGCGCATTGCCGCCGGTCCCGCCGTTCTGGCCGATGCTGTCCGCCAGCGCAGGTCCCGCCGCGAGGATCAGCGCCAACGGCGCGACGGAGTTCGCAAGCGCCGCAGCCAAAGAGGCGACGACGACACCCGATGCGGGCACACGCAGTGCGGAGCGGCTGGCGCGCACCTCGGAAATTCTGACTGCCCTCACCGCGATGCCCCGCGTGCTTTGGTGCCGGTATCGCCGCTGCCGGGAGAAGGTACCCAGGTAGCACCGCGTCGGAGCCGGATGCCGGTCACCGTCAGCGCCGTGGAGGCCAGCAACGCGGCGCGCAACAGGTTGCCCATGACGCCGCGGGCCGAAGCCGAATGCACCCCTGAAGACATCGTTCCCCCAGCCTGGAATCGGGACTTGTGTTCCCGCAGCGCATCCAGGCGTCATGCCTTTTCCGCGCTTCCCGTGATCGAGCCCCGCGAGCGCGTTCGTTGTGCTCCAGCGCCTTATGTCAGCGCGGGCCGGAAGGGTCCTGAAAGGGCGGCGGGGGAATTCTGAAATTTCGCTGAAATTTTCTTTTCCTGAGGGAATCGGGGTGGCTTTTGAGGAATCTGCGTGCTTTTGGCAGGATACCGCGGTTCTGTGGCAACGCTGGAGAAGGGGGGCAGGTGCTCAGATTCGCAGGATTTGAAGTCGATCAGCGGCGTTCCGAGCTGCGGGGCCCCGATGGCGGGACGATCAAGCTGCGGCCGAAGGCTTTCGATCTGCTGTGGCTGTTCGCCGCCAACCCCAGGCGAATCATCAGCAAGAACGAGCTAATGGAGGCGGTCTGGCCGGACGTCCATGTCAGCGACGACAGCCTGTTTCAGTGTATCCGAGAGCTTCGGACCGCGCTGGGCGATGACAGGCGCCAGTTGATCCGAGCCGTCTCCGGTCGGGGCTATCTGTTAGAGGCTGAGGTATCGGACACAACGGATACGAGCGCGCGGGAAGACGCCGCCTCGACTGTTGGCCCCGAAACGGAAAGCGAACTGGCCGGAAGCTGGCTCGATCTCAAGATGCGGCGCCGCGCCGCACTCTTGACCATGGCGGGGCTCGGCGTGTCGGCTTTGGCGGCGGCCGCGACGCGGCTTCCCCATCTCTTCGCAGGCGCGCGCCCGACCGTCGCCGTGATCCCCGTGACAACCGCGAGCAATGACCCCCTGGCCGCCCGGATGGCGGCCGGCGTCACCCGCGACCTGACCGACGGCCTGGCGAAAATCGAGACGATCCAGGTGGTGATCCCGCCCGGCGGCGCCGTACCAGCCACCGATCTCGTCGTGAGCAGTGAACTGGAGAAGACCGAAGCAGCGTGGAATTTGCGTGTGCGCATGACCGAGCCGACGACCGGCGCGGTCAAGTGGACCACATCGGTGTCGGTCGGCCTGACCGACACCGACGTGCAACTCCAGCAGACCCGCCTCACGGCCGGCATGGGCCACGCGCTGGCGCTGCGCATCAACGTGCTTCTGAATTCAGGAGAACGCTCGGCCGACGGCTTGCCGGCGGGCAGCACCAAAGTCGCCATAGAACAAGCAACGGCCTCGATCAACCAAACGACGCTGGAGCGCTTTCGTGTCGCGCAGGCGATGCTGGAACAAGCCCTCGCCGACGACGCCGGCAATGTCGACCTGCAAGTTGCGCTCGCGGCATTTCAACTGCGCGGGATTCAGATGGCCTGGTTCCCTGCTGCGGAGCGCGTGTCGGTCGAGAACCGCGTCGGCGTGGTCATGGAACGCGCGTTGCGCGCGCAGCCCAATTACATCCCGGTGCTCCAAACGCATTGCCGGTTTCTGTCGACGACTAACCGCTTCGTCGAAAGCCTGGTGGCATGCGGTAAGGTGCTCGCCCTCAATCCGTGGGACGGAAGCGCTTTGTACCTTACCGGACTTTCCCAGATCTTCTTGGGCCGTTTCGACGACGCGCTCGCAACATTCAAGCAAGCGGATCGGTTCGATACGCCACAGGTCGCTCGCTGGACATGGGCGATCGGAGCGGGCTTGGCCTGCCTGCTCATGGGGCGCGCCGAAGAAGCATTGCCCTGGCTGCAGCGATCGATAGCCATCACGTCGGCCAGCGGACGCACGCATTTGCTGCTGGCCGCCGCCTATCAGCAATTGGGCCGAACCGACGACGCCAGGGCAGCCATCGCCAAGGCCCTCGAACTGAGACCAGGTTCGACGGCACGCAATGCGCCGCCGCCCACCCGCAATACGAGCCCGGTGTATCTCAAGGCCTCCGAACGAGTCGTGAGCCTTATGATCGCCGCCGGGTTGCCTGAGAGCTGACAACACGCGACAGCGCGGGCCATTGGACGATCCTGCTTCCCAATGTGGCATGACCGCGCGGTGCCCGCTAAGTCTCGGCCGGGCGTTTTACACGCTGGCGCGGAGCCGGCGCCAGATCTCGGACAAACGGGCTCCAAAGCAGCCGGAAACGAACCGGGGCCGGACCGATATTGGCAGGCAACACCAGATCCGAGCGCCGGCAGTTGCTGTGACGCATTAACCATTAACGGGGTTTTAACTTTTCGAAAGCCCGAAAGCCGCGCTATTTTGTTAAGGAGTTGTTAACCATACGGCGGCCCCGGCATGCGTATCAGAGCCAGGTTGATCCTTTCGATTGTTGCTCTGCTTGCGCATTTTTCGATGCCGATCTCCTCGGCCGCTGCCGGTGCGACCCAAGCCGAGGGCCTGCCAGTCGCAGAGCCCGCCGCATTCGCCCGGATCGGCGGGCAAGCGAAGCCGATGATCGGCTGGACCCTGTTTTGCCAGGCGCAGCCGCTCGAGTGCAGCGAAACGCGGCTCGCTCCGGTGGCGGTGATCCTGACGCCGGGCTCATGGGCGGAGCTCAACGCCATCAACGCCTTGGCCAACAAGCAGATCAAGCCGATCGGCGACGACGACCATTACGGGATCTCAAAAATGGGGGTCCCCAATTGGTGGACTTACCCCGATGACGGATCGGGTAATTGCAATGACTATGTGCTGCTCAAGCGACGGCTCCTCATCGAGGCCGGGTGGCCGAAATCCGCGCTGCTCATGACGGTCGTCGTTACCCCCGAGGGTGAAGGGCATCTGGTTCTGACAGTCCGGACGGACCGGGGCGACCTCATCCTCGACAATGTCCGCGAGAAGATTCTGGTCTGGAACAAGGTCGGCTACCGCTTTGTGAAGCGGCAGTCCGCCGCGAACCACAATGTCTGGCTTTCGATCGAGGCCGACGAGCTTGCTCCCGCGACATCCGCGGCCTCGTCGCGGGTCAGCAGTCGTTGAGGCTCCAGTATTTGCTCACGAGCTCTCTGTCATCGTCGTCCAGGACGGCGAAAGTACCGGGGATCACGACGAAAAACCGTTGAGCCGATTTTCCCGACGCGGCGACCCGGCCGCATACGGCGAACCCCGGCATCCGCCTGCTCGGGCGAATTCTCAGATCGGACATCCTGGCTGCCGGCCCCAGTCGCCGGTTCAGTGCTTCCTGAGTGAGGCGCGGAACGTCGCCGCGCGTCGCGGGAGCTTCTCCTGGAGCAGCGGCAAGCGTGATCTGCAGGGCTGTGAGGATGGCCGCGGTCCAGCTCGTCATGGCGAAAGCATCTTTGCTGTGGTGGCGCCGGGCAAGAGCAGGGCTCCAGCCCAGAGAAATGCGGACGCCCAGTTCGAGAGATGGAAGGCGAGGGGTGGCATAGCCGACAGACCCGCGACGAGCGGGACCGTCGCGCGCAACGGCCCGAAAAAGCGGCAGCCGACGATACCGAGCCAACCCCATTGCCGAAAGAATGCTTCTGCGCGGCCCATCAATGCAGGATGGCGCAATGCGAAGCGCGAGCGCCGCATCGTTGTCTCGTACCGCCTTCCGAGCCAGTAGGAGACCCAGTCTCCCAGCGCAGCCCCTATGGAGATCGCGATCCAGATGGGCAGAAAGGCGATGCCGCTGGCGCCTATCAGGCCGCCGATCGCCAGCAATAAAGCTGTGCCGGGAATGATCAGGGAGACGAAGGCAAGGGATTTGAGGAAAGCCAGAAGAAACGCAATCGGCGCCGCCCAGGCTTCGTGAGCCTGAATAAAGGACAGAACGGGCGCAATCCATTCATTGAGAAACGCGAGGGCGCCGTGGTTTGCGAGGGTGTCCTTCAATCCGTCAGCCCCGCTGGCGCTTGTGTCGTTATGGCTCCAGCAGGCCGGTTGATCCGGGCAAGCGGCGTGCCGGGAGATGAAGAGCTGCCTTCCGTTGCCACCTTTAGTCCTCGCCTCGCGCGGCCGCAAACGTCGTCACGGCACCCTCGGCTGCAGGCGCGCATTCATGCAATCGGATCCGGCTGCTGAAGCGGGAGATGAGCCTGTAAAGTCCAGGCTCGGGGTGGCTCGACGGTGAGCTGCCGGAGTGCTACACACGGTCGATAGGCATTAAGCTATTGATCTTACTCGGTAAGAGGCGCGGAAAGCCACATCCATCCCTCTCCGCCTCTTCCGCATTGCGCGCAGTTGCCATGGGGTTGCTGTGCACGGGCTGTTTTCATGCGCGTTGACGTCCTGGGACTTCAGGCTTTCGTCGCCATAGCCGAGCGCGGCAGCTTCCGCGCTGCCGCCTCCCATCTCAATCTCTCCCAGACCGCGCTCAGCCATCGCATCCGCAAGCTGGAGGAGATGCTCGGCACGCCGCTTTTTCTGCGTACGACCCGGCAGGTCTCCCTGACCGCCGCCGGCACGACGCTGCTGCCGCGGGCGCGGCGCATCTTCGAGGATCTGGGTTCCGCACTCGACGAAGTCCGGATCGATCTGCAGGAAGGGGACGAGCAGGTCTCGGTCGGCTGCCTGCCGACCGTCGCGGTGCATTGCATGCCGTCGGTCATCGCCGCCTTCGCCAGGCGCCATCCCGGCGTCGGGGTGAGGGTCCATGACAATTCGGCGTCCGAGATCGCCGGCAAGGTCCAGTCCGGCGAGGTTGAGTTCGGCGTCACCATCGTTGCCGCCAATCGCTGGGATCTGGAGCTGAAGCCGGTCGTGAAGGAGCCCTTCGTTCTGGTCAGCCATCGCGACATGCCGCTGGCCCAGGCCGCTTCGCTGACATGGGCGCAGTTGCAAGGCGAGCCGCTGGTGCGGATCAGCGCCGAAACCGGCAACCGCATCCTCATCGACGATGCGCTGGGCGCACGGCGCGAGAGCCTGACCTGGCGCTACGAGGTCCAGCGGGTGGTCACCGCGGTCAGCCTGGTGCGCTCCGGCATCGGCTACGCGATCGTCCCTCAGCTCGCGCTCGACGCGGTCGAGGCCGGCGGGCTGGTGGCGGTGCCGCTGCGTTCGCCGACCGTCACGCGCACGCTGGGCATCGTCACGCGCAAGACCGTGCCGCTGCGGCCCGTGGCGCGCGATCTTCTCTCGTTGCTGAGCCAGGCCCTGAAGCGCAGCGTCACGCCGCGCCGAGATGAATGAAATTAATCAATCGCTGCATTCTTATCATTTGATGAGGGAATGAGGCTGCTCCACCTTTGCTGCGGGAGAAAACGCACAAGGGAGTGGCGGCGATGGCTGGTTCGGCCAGGATCGCATTCATCGGCTATGGCGAGGTCGGCCAGACGTTCTCGCGCGGATTCCTGACCCATGGCGTGGCCGGGATTCACGCCTATGACCTGCTTTTCGGCAGCGGGCCGGGCAGCCGGCTCGAGGAAGCGGCGCGCCGGATCGGCGTGACCTGCGCCGACACAGCCGAACGGGCCTGTGCCGATGCTGTGTTCATCTTCTCGGCCGTCACGGCGGACCGCACCGAGGCCGTGGCCGCCGAGGCTGCAAGCTGGCTGAAGCCCGGCCAGATCTTCGTCGATGTCAATTCGGCCGCGCCCACGACCAAGCAGCGGGCGGCGCAGGCGATTGCGGCAAGCGGCGCCGATTATGTCGAGGCGGCGGTGATGGCTCCGGTGCTGAAGCCCGGCCTGCGCGTCCCGATCCTTGCCGGCGGCCCGAAGGCGGTGGACGCGGCCGAGGTGCTCAACCGACTCGGTATGAACCTGACACCGGTCTCCGAAATCTTCGGACGGGCATCGGCGATGAAGCTCTGCCGCAGCATCGTCATCAAGGGACTGGAGGCGCTGATGGTGGATTGCGCCGCCGCCTGCGAGGCCTGGGACGTCAAGGATCCCGTCTTCGCCAGCCTGCACGAGACCTTTCCCTCCATCGATTTCCATGCGCTCGCCGCCGATATGCGCGAGCGCGTCGCGACCCACGGCATCCGGCGGGCGGCGGAGATGCGCGAGGCCGCCGAGATGCTCGCCGCCGCCGGCCTCGAACCCGGCCTCGCCAGCGCCATCGCGGACGCCCAGCAGCGCGGGGCGCGCGCCAAGCCGGCGGCAGGAGCCTGAGGCCATGGCCCAGATCGCCATTCCCTGCATGCTGATCCGCGGCGGCACCTCGAAGGGAGCCTATTTCCTGCGCGGCGACCTGCCGGCCGACAATGCGGCGCGGGACGCATTCCTGCTTGCGGTGATGGGCTCGCCCGACAAGCGGCAGGTCGACGGGCTCGGCGGCGCGCATCCGCTGACGAGCAAGGTCGCGATCATCTCGCCGTCCAGCGAGCCGGGCTGCGACATCGATTTCCTGTTCGCGCAGGTCGGCATCGAGACGGCGCAAGTCGATACGACACCGAATTGCGGCAACATCCTCGCCGGCATCGGGCCCTTTGCCCTGGCGCGCGGTTTGGTCAAGGCGCAGGGCGCGCGCACGACCGTCCGGGTCCGCACCATCAACACCGGCACCATCGCCGATCTGACCATGGATACGCCCGATGGCGAGGCGAGCACCGAGGGCAGCGCGCGCATCGATGGCGTGCCGGGGACCTCGGCGCCGATCGATATCGGCTTTCTCGATGCCGAGGGCTCGGTCTGCGGCGCGCTGCTGCCGACCGGCCATGTCGTCGATGTGATCGAGAGCGTGCCGTGCACGCTGATCGACAATGGCATGCCGGTGATCGTGATGCGCGCGGCCGATATCGGACGCAGCGGCTACGAGTCGCGCGAAGAGCTCGACAAGGATAGGGAGCTGAAGCAGCGGATCGAGCGTATCAGGCTCGCAGCCGGGCCGCTGATGAATCTGGGCGATGTTTCCGGGAAGGTCGTGCCGAAGATCGCGCTCGTCGCGCCGCCGCAGGCCGGTGGCGCGATCTGCACGCGCAGCTTCATCCCGCATGAATGCCACGCCTCGATCGGTGTTTTCGCGGCAGTGACGGTCGCGACCGCGGCCGTGCTGCCGGGTTCGCCGGCGGCGTCCGTCGCGGCGATGCCCGAGGGCCGCGAGCGCTCGCTCTCAGTCGAGCATCCCACGGGGGAGTTCACCGTGACACTCACGGTCGGCGGCACGGCCGAGCGACCTGTGGTCGAGCGGGCCGGGCTCCTGCGCACCGCACGCATCCTGATGGAGGGCCGCTCCTTCGTGCCGGCGAGCGCCCTGGCCGCACATGCGGACAGCGCCCGCCATGCCGCCGAATGAGTTGAGAGAGGGTTGAGGCTTCGATGGCGAACGCGCAGAAGACGGGTCTCGTGATCACCGCCCATCCGGGTGATTTCGTCTGGCGCGCGGGCGGCGCCATCGCGCTGCATGCGAAGCGCGGGATGCGGGTGAAGATCCTCTGCCTGTCCTATGGCGAGCGCGGTGAGAGCCAGTTCGCCTGGAAGAAGGCTGGCGTCAGGATGGAGGAGGTCAAGGCCCAGCGCCGGGAGGAGGCCGAGGCCGCGGCCGAACTGCTCGGCGCCGAGATCGAGTTCATGGACGCAGGCGACTATCCGCTGCGCACCACGCCGGAGATGCTCGACCGCGCCATCGACATCTTCCACGAATTGGGGCCGAGCTTCGTGCTGACCCATGCGCTCGAAGACCCCTACAATGTCGACCATCCCGAGGCGGCGCGCTTCGCCCAGGAAGCCCGCATCATCGCGCAGGCGGCCGGCCACAAGCCCGATCCGGAGCGTGCCTATGCCGCCCCGCCGGTCTTCCTGTTCGAGCCGCACCAGCCCGAGCAATGCGACTTCAAGCCGAATGTCATCCTCAACATCGACGAGGTTTGGGAGGTGAAGCGCCGGGCCTTCGAGATCCTCGCCGCGCAGAAGCATCTCTGGGAATATTACACCCGCGTCGCGCTCAATCGCGGCATGCAGGGCGGCCGCAACTCCGGCAAGGCGATGACCTATGGCGAGGCCTATCAGCGGCTCTTCCCGGAAGCGCTGGAGGCGCTGGCGTGACCCCGTGGGCATCCGCGCCCGCCAGTCCAACGAAGACGAAAAGCCTAGACGATTGGCGGCTGGCGAAGGCGGACGGGACATGTAGGCTATGCACAAAGGCCCTGCCAAAGCGGGCCGCGTCCATCGCGACGGCGATGGGGACGAAGAACGGCTTCGCAGAGAGCCAATTCAGGGGAAGGGAACGGACATGACGGTTCGCAGGACGTTACTCGGTGGCATGCTCGGGCTGGCGCTGGCCGCCTCGACGAGCGGGTTTGCGCTGGCGCAGGAGGCGGTGAAGATCGGCCTGATCCTGCCGATGACGGGGCCTTTCGCCTCGACCGGCAAGCAGATCGATGCCGCGGTGAAGCTGTTCCTCGCCAGGGAAGGCGCCACCCATGGCGGTCGCAAGCTCGAAGTGATCCTCAAGGACGATGCCGGCAACGCCGATGCGACGCGGCGCCTCGCCCAGGAGCTGGTCGTTAACGAAAAGGTCTCGGTGCTTGCCGGCTTCGGGCTGACGCCGCTTGCCATGGCGACCGCACAAATCGCGACGCAGGCCAAGGTGCCGGAGATCGTGATGGCGGCGGCGACCGCCTCGATCACCGAGGCCTCGCCCTATATCGTGCGGACCTCCTTCACCTTGCCGCAGGCTTCCGAGCCGATGGCCAACTGGGCCGCCAAGAACGGCATCAAGAAGGTCTTCACCGTCGTCACCGATTACGGGCCGGGCATCGATGCCGAAACCTCCTTCGCCAACACGTTCAAGGAGGCCGGTGGAACCGTCGAGAGCGTGCGCATCCCGCTGCGCAATCCGGATTTCGCGCCCTTCCTCCAGCGCGTCTCGGAGGCCAAGCCCGACGCGCTCTTCGTCTTCGTGCCGTCGGGCGTCGGCGCGCAGTTCATGAAGCAGTTCATCGAGCGCGGCCTCGACAAGGCCGGCGTCAAGCTGATCGGCACCGGCGACGTGGTCGATGACGACATCCTCGAAGGCATGGGCGATGTCGCGCTCGGCGCCATCACCACGCACCACTATTCGGCCGCACATGACAGCCCGGCGAACAAGGCCTTCGTCGAAGCCTTCCAGAAGGCCAATCCCGGCATGCGCCCGAACTTCATGGCGGTCGGCGGCTATGACGGGATGAAGCTGATCGCCAAGGCGCTCGACGCGACCAAAGGCGACGCCAGCGGCGACAAGCTGATCGCGGCGATGAAAGGCGCCTCCTGGGAGAGCGTGCGCGGGCCTGTGAAGATCGACCCCGACACCCGCGACATCATCCAGAACATCTATGTCCGCAAGACGCAGAAGCTCGGCTCCGAGCTGCACAATGTCGAGTTCGAGACGATCAAGGACGTCAAGGACCCGGTGAAGGCCCGCAAGTGACGGGCTTTCCGACGGCAGCGGATCGACGCGCATGCTGACCATCCTGTTCGACGGCATCGCCTATGGGATGGTGCTGTTCGTTCTCGGCTGCGGGCTCTCCGTGACCATGGGGTTGATGAATTTCGTCAACCTCGCCCACGGCGCCTTCGCGATGCTCGGCGGCTATGTCGCCGTGCTGGCGATGCAGCGGCTCGGCCTGCCGTTCCTGGCGAGCCTGCCGCTCGCCTTCCTCGCGGCGGCGCTGGTCGGCGTCGTGCTGGAGCAGCTGATCTACCGGCCGATGTACACGAAAAGCCATCTCGACCAGGTGATGTTCTCGATCGGGCTGGTCTTCATGGCGGTGGCCGGCACGGACTGGCTGATGGGCTCGACCCAGCAATTCATCCGCCTGCCGGACTGGCTGCAGGGGCGCTTCGAGGTCGCTGGCATCGGCATCGGCCGCTACCGGCTCTTCGTCATTGTCGTCTGCGGCCTGCTCGCCGTCTCGCTGCAATGGGGCTTCACACGCACCCGCTTCGGCAGCCGGCTGCGCGCGGCGGTCGACGATGCGCGGGTGGCGCGTGGCCTCGGCATCCCCGTCAACCGCCTGTTCGCGCTGACCTTCGCGCTCGGATCGGGGCTGGCCGGATTGGGCGGCGCGCTCGGCATCGAGCTCATGGGCCTAGACCCGACCTTCCCGCTGAAATTCATGATCTACTTCCTGATCGTCGTCACGGTCGGCGGCACGTCCAGCATCACCGGGCCGTTCTTCGCCGCGATGCTGCTCGGCGTCGCCGATGTCGTCGGCAAGTATTTCGTGCCGCAGGTCGGCGCCTTCATCATCTACGCGCTGATGGTCGTGCTGCTGATCACCCGGCCGCATGGGCTGTTCGCGAGGGCGCGGGCATGACGATGCCCGTGTTCGAGACACGCGTCCGGCAGGCGCTGTTCGCCTCGCGGCGCTGGCATCCGGCCGAAATCGTTTTCTGGTGTCTCGCCTTCGCGGCCTTCCTGCTGTTCCCGCGCAACCTGCTGCTGCTCAACGAGATTGCGATCCTCGCCCTCTTCGCGCTCTCGCTCGACCTGATCCTCGGCTATGCCGGCATCGTCTCGCTGGGACACGCCGCCTTCCTCGGCATGGGCGCCTATGCGGCCGGGTTGCTCGCCAAACATGTCTCGGCCGATCCGTTCGCCGGGCTGTTGGCCGGCATGGGAGCGGCCGGGCTGCTCGGCCTCGTCACCAGCCCGCTCGTCTTGCGCGGCACCGATCTCACCCGGCTGATGATCACGCTCGGCGTGGCGCTGATCCTCTACGAGCTGGCGAATTCGTTCAGCACGCTGACCGGCGGCGCCGACGGTTTGCAGGGCATCATGATGGCGCCTGTGCTCGGCCTGTTCGATTTCGATATTTTCGGCCGCACCGCCTATTTCTATTCGCTCTCGGTCCTCTTCCTGCTGTTCCTGATCGCAAGGCGGGTCGTGCATTCGCCCTTCGGCCTGAGCCTGCGCGCGATCCGCGACAATCCGCTGCGGGCCGCGGCCTCGGGAGTTCCGAATGATCGGCGTCTTGCCGCCGTCTACACGCTCGCGGCGGCCTATGCCGGGGCGGCGGGCGCGCTGCTTGCCCAGACGACGCAATTCGTCTCGCTCGACGTGCTCGATTTCCACCGCTCGGCCGATCTGATGCTCGTGCTGATCATTGGCGGCGCCGGCTATCTCTATGGCGGGCTGATCGGGGCGATCGCTTTCAAGCTGCTGCAGGACCTGATCGCGAGCTTCACGCCGCAATACTGGATGTTCTGGATCGGGCTCTTCCTCGTGCTCTTCGTGCTCGGTGGACGCGAGATGATCCATGGCGCGGTCAAGGCCGTTGCGGCACGCTTCGCCCGGCTCGGCAAGGGAGCGGCCCGATGAGCGCGGTGCTGCAAACCTTCGACCTGTCCAAGAGCTTCGGCGGCATCACCGCGACCGATCATGTCGATTTCACGCTCGCGAAGGGCGCGCGCCATGCGCTGATCGGCCCGAACGGCGCCGGCAAGACCACCTTCGTCAATCAGCTCACCGGCGTGCTCCGGCCGAGCTCCGGCCGCATCGAACTGATGGGCGAGGACATTACCGCGTTGCCGCGCGAGGCGCGGGTGAAGCGCGGGCTCGCCCGCACCTTCCAGATCAACCAGCTTTTCGGGACGATGACGCCGCTCGAGATGATCGCGCTCGTCACCTCCGAGCGGCTCGGCCGGGGGAGCCATCCGTTTCGCGCGCTCGACCGCGATCTGGAGCTGGTGGGTCAGACTGCCGAGATTCTGACGCGCTTCCGGCTCGACGACATCATGGACCGGCGCATCGCGACGCTGCCCTATGGCAAGCAGCGCCAGATCGAGATCGCCGCCGCCTTCGCCGCAAGGCCGAGCGTGCTGCTGCTCGACGAGCCGGCGGCCGGCGTGCCGGAGGCCGAGCGGCGCGAATTGATGCAGACCGTTGCCGCACTCCCGGACGACGTCTCCGTGCTGCTGATCGAGCACGACATGGATCTCGTCTTCCGTTTCGCCACGCGCATCACGGTGCTGGTCAATGGCCGCGTGCTGGCGGAGGGGACGCCGGAGGAGATGGCGCGCGACAGCAGCGTGCGCGCGGCCTATCTCGGCGAGGGCGCCCATGCCTGACGCATCGCTGCCTGAGCTGCTCAAGATCGAGAAGCTGAGCGCCGGCTATGGCGAGGCGCAGGTGCTGTTCGACATCGACCTCACGCTTGCACAGGGGCAGTCGCTGGCGCTGCTCGGCCGTAACGGCGTCGGCAAGACGACTTTGGTCAACAGCATCATTGGCGTCACCCGGCGGCGCGGCGGGCGGATCGTGCTGGCCGGGCGTGATCTCACCGCCGCCTCGCCGGAGCAGAGGGCGCATGCCGGCATCGGCTGGGTTCCGCAGGAGCGCAACATCTTCAAGTCGCTGACCGTGCTGGAGAACCTGACGGCGGTGGCCCGGCCAG
This sequence comes from Allobosea sp. RCC_152_1, assembly GCF_041360765.1. Taxonomy (NCBI): domain Bacteria; kingdom Pseudomonadati; phylum Pseudomonadota; class Alphaproteobacteria; order Hyphomicrobiales; family Alloboseaceae; genus Allobosea; species Allobosea sp. RCC_152_1. Next base: position 833,277 of record NZ_JBFUPU010000002.1, on the reverse strand, counting down.
GGCCCTGGGATGCCGCCCGCGTCTTCGGCATGTTCCCGCGATTGGCGGAGCGGAAGACCAATCTCGGCAACCAGCTTTCCGGCGGCGAGCAGCAGATGCTGGCGATCGGCCGGGCCTTGATGCTCAACCCGAAGCTCTTGCTGCTCGACGAGCCGACCGAGGGGCTGGCGCCGATTATCGTCGAGGAACTGCTCAAGGCGCTGAAGGCCCTGTTCCGCGAGGAGGGGCTTTCCGCCATCGTGATCGAGCAGCATGCGCGCAAGATCCTCGAGCTGACGGACGAGACGATCGTGCTCGAACGCGGCCGCGTGGTCCTCGCCGAGCGCAGTGCTACGCTCATCGCCGAGCCCGAACGGCTCGAACACCATCTCGGCCTCGCCGCCGCAGCCTGACCGTCAAGAACCGGAGGAAACGCGATGACCCAGAGGAAGAAGCCACCGTTCCGGGGCGACATGGTGGGAAGCCTGCTGCGCAGCGCGCCCGTCAAGGAAGCCCGCGCCAAGGTCGCTGCGGGCGAGATGGCGCAGGCCGAGCTGACGAAGATCGAGGACGAGGAGATCAAAAAGCTCGTCCGCAAGCAGGAGGAGATCGGCTTGCAGGCGGTGACCGACGGCGAATACCGCCGCGCCTTCTGGCATTTCGACTTCCTCGACGGCTTGACCGGCGTCACGACCTACGAGACCGATGCCGGCATCCAGTTCAAGGGCGTCGCCACGAAGGGGCATGGCATCCGTGTCACCGGTAAGCTCGACTTCCCGGCCGACCACCCGCATCTGGCCCATTTCAAGTTCCTGGCCTCGGTGACCAGCCGTGTGCCGAAGATGACCATCCCGAGCCCGTCCATGCTGCATTACCGCGGCGGGCGGAAGGCGATCGATCCGAGCGCCTATCTCAAGATGGAGGATTACTACGACGATCTCGGCAAGGCTTACGCCAAGGCGATCAAGGCCTTCTACGATGCCGGCTGCCGCTATCTGCAGCTCGACGATACCAGCCTGTCCTATTTCTGTGATCCCGAGCAGCGCAAGATGCTGGCCGAGCGCGGCGACGATCCGGACAAGCTGATCTTCGTCTATCGCGACGTGCTCAACGCGGCGTTGAAGGCGAAGCCCGCCGACATGCAGATCACCACCCATACCTGCCGCGGCAACTTCAAATCGACCTTCATCGCGTCCGGCGGCTACGAGCCGGTGGCCGATCTCGTCTTCAACCAGATCGATGTCGACGGCTATTTCATGGAGTGGGACGACGACCGCTCGGGCGGCTTCGAGCCGCTGCGCTTCCTGCCCAAGGGCGACAAGCAGGTCGTGCTTGGCCTCGTCACCTCGAAGTTTGGCACGGTCGAGAGCAAGGACAATCTCAAGCGCCGGATCGAGGAGGCCGCGAAATTCGCGCCGCTCGAGCAGCTCTGCCTGTCGCCGCAATGCGGCTTCGCCTCGACGGAAGAAGGCAATGTGCTGGCCGAGGACGAGCAATGGGCCAAGCTCTCGCGCATTCTCGAAGTGGCGAAGGAAGTCTGGGGCTGAAAGCGCCTTTGGGGGAAATCTGGTCATCCCGGACGGAGCGAAGCGAAGATCCGGGATCCATGCCTGAACATTGATCGGAAACGCTCCGGCATGGATCCCGGGTCAAGCCCGGGATGACCGCGTGGCTCCGTGCAAAATCAGCTTGCTCCAGAGGACACCAGACATGAGCGCCGAGCCCTGCTTCGACATCGCCCATCTCGGCCATGTCGAGCTCTTCACCAACAAGCCGCAGGAGAGCCTCGACTTCTTCGTCAACATCTTCGGACTGACGGAGAGCGGGCGCGCGGGCGACTCCGTTTATCTGCGCGCCTGGGACGATTACGAGTTCCACACGCTGAAGCTGACGGCCTCGAATACGACCGGCGTCGGCCATATCGGCTATCGCGCTGCGAGCGAGGCGGCGCTCCTGCGCCGCGTCGCGGGAATCGAGGAGATGGGCGCGGGCATCGGTTGGGTCGAGGGCGACCTCGGCCATGGCCGCGCCTATCGCTTCCGCGACCCCGACAACCATGTCTTCGAGATCTATTTCGACACGAACAAATATGTGGCGCCCGAAGGCGAGCGGCCGGCGCTGAAGAACCAGGCGCAGCGCAACCATGGCCGGGGCTGCGCCGTGCGCCGGATCGATCACGTCAACCTGCTGGCGCAGGACGTCGCCGCGATCCGCGACTTCATGCCGAAGGCGCTGGGCAGCCGCGTCACCGAGCAGATCGTGCTGGATTCCGGCGAGGTCGGCGGCTGCTGGTTCACCGTCAACAACAAGAGCTACGACATCGCCTATACGCGCGACCACACGCCGGCGCAGGGGCGCTTCCACCATGTCACCTATGCAGTGGACCAGCGCGAGCACATCCTGGAGGCGGCCGATCTCTTCCTGGAGAACGGCGTCTTCATCGAGACCGGCCCGCACAAGCATGCGGTGCAGCAGACCTTCTTCCTCTATGTCTATGAGCCGGCCGGCAACCGCGTCGAGATCGCCAATGCCGGCGCGCGCCTGATCCTGGACCCGGACTGGCAGACCGTGACCTGGACCGAGACAGAGCGGAAGAAGGGCCAGGCCTGGGGGCTCAAGACGATCGAGAGCTTCCACACGCATGGTACGCCGCCGGCGGCGTAGCGCGCGCCACAGGCTCTGTCTCAGGGAGAGATGTCTGGGATGCCGTTATGGCGGCATCTGCATAGCTTCCGCCGGAAGTCCTGCTTCGACTTGGTCGGATCGTCGGCCAATGATCGGGCTGCGGCGACGACAAGAAAATGTCGATGGTCCAGATCGCTGTCGGGTTCCGTTCAGAATCGCGATTCTAAACTGCATCGTGTTCTCGAAAGCGGTGCCATCGATTTCGGTCGAGCGCCGTTAACGAAACATTCTTGCTCATCACCCGTTTTGGGCAATAGCCTTGTCTCGTTTGATTCGACTGGGCTTTGTTCATGCGATTTGGAGAAACGCTTATGGAACGACGTTCTTTCCTGCTCGGGCTGTTTGCCCTTTCCGCTGGCGCCGCCACCGTCGCTGTCGCTGGCAAGGCTGATGCGGCTGGGCTCGGCGCTGCCGGCCAGGCGCTCGGCGCCATGCCCTCCGAGAAGGCCGCGACGCTGCCTGACGGCACCCCGATCGAGCAGGTGCAGTATTCTCACCGTCCTCACCCCGGCCACCGCCCGCGTCCTCCCTACCATCGCCCGCGTCCGCGGCGTCAGGTCTGCACGGTGCACCGCAACCGCTTCGGCCGTCCGGTCCGCGTTTGCCGCTGGGTCTACTGAGCGTTTTGACCGTTTCGGCGGAAATGGCTTTCGAGCTATCTTTCGCCGCGTGAGTATCGGGCGATGGCGGAGGCGCCATCGCCCTTTCGGTTTCCTCGTCGACGCGGCACAGGTGAGGTCATGATCAGGACATCGGTAACCCTTGGAGCTCTGGCGGTCCTCGTTGCGGGCTGCGTTTCAAATCGCCCGGAACCTGCACCTGTCCCGCAGGGCGGCACGGCGAAGCAGATCCTTCGCGATGGCGGCCAGCTCGTCCTTCCCGACGGGACGCGGGTCACGCCCGATCCCACCGGAGGCTTTCAGCTGCCGAACGGCGACTATGTCCGGCGCGATCGCGGCGGCGCGCTCATCCTGCCGACCGGCGCACGCTGCGCGGCGACGCCCAGCGGCTATATCTGCCCCTGACAACAGGCTTTTGCTGGCCTGAACCCTTGCCGGTGCATCCCCACCGGCCTGCGGGCGCGCAGCCTTACATCGCACGGCCGCGCGGCGGGCGGCGGTGTTCGTGCCGGTCGGTCAGATCGGGCGGCATCGGCCGGGCTGCGCCGAACGAGTCCTCGTTCTCGTCGGTGAGGACATGGTTGTGGCTGCGGAAGGCCCAGATTTCCTTGGCGGCCTCCCAATGCTCGCGGTCACGGCCTTCCGGCTGGCCTTCCTGCATCCAGATGCCGTAGGCGATCTTCCTGATCTCGCGCTGTGCCTTCTCGTCCTTGCTCATGCAATCCTCCATCGTGAGCGACGGCCGGGCTTCACCCTATGGCGACCAGCCGCCATGATGCCGCTTCAAGGCGGGCCGCAGCAGCGGCCGTTGCGGCTTTTCAGCGGTGACATCCGGCGAGGCCAGCCCGGATCGCGTTGGGCCTCGCCCTGTCTCCACGGCGCCCTTCCATGAAGGCGCTCGCTTCCGGGAGAGCGACGTCCTTTCATGTGGGGGCAGGCAGGGGATCAACAAGGCTGAAGCCCGGCTTGTTCCGGTGGAGCGAGGTGAGACGTAAGCGCGCAGATCGCGCGCCCGGCTTCGTTCAGGCCTTTGCCGGGCCGAGCATGGGCTGGGATTCCGGCTCGGGATGGGTCTCGACGGGACGCTTGGCGTAACGCTGCGCCAATGTGGCGCAGGCGAAGAGCTGGATCTGGTGGAACAGCATCAGCGGCAGGACGATGAGGCCGAGCGCCTGGCCGGGGAAGAGGATGTTGGCCATCGGAATGCCGCTCGCCAGGCTTTTCTTCGAGCCGCAGAAGACGATGGCGATCTCGTCCTCCTTGGAGAAGCCGAAGCGGCGGCTGACGACCGTCGTGATCACCAGAACGGCCGCGAGCAGGACCATGTCGAGCAGCACGACGGCGACGAGGTCGCCCGCCGTGACCTGCGACCAGATGCCGGCCGCCATGCCTTCGCTGAAGGCAGCGTAGACGACGAGCAGGATCGAGCCGCGATCGACCAGCGAGATCACCGCCTTGTGCCGCTGCAGGAATGTGCCGATCCAGGGGCGCAGGATCTGGCCGACCGCGAAGGGCGCCAGGAGCTGGAGCGCGATGCTCTCCACCGCCGCGGTGCTGAAGCCCCCGCCGTTCGCGTTGAGCAGCAGCATGACGAGCAGCGGCGTCACCACCATGCCGAACAGGTTCGAGACCGAGGCGCTGCACAGAGCGGCGGCGACATTGCCGCGCGCGATCGAGGTGAAGGCGATGGAGGATTGCACCGTCGAGGGCAGCACGCAGACGAACATCAGCCCGAGAATCAGAGTGGGGGAGAGAAAGTTTCCGAACGCCTTGGTCAGGCCGAGCCCGAGCAGCGGGAACAGCACATAGGTGCTGGCGAAGACGAGGGATTGCAGCCGCCAGTGCAGCAGACCGTCCCAGACCGCCTTCGGCGAGAGCCGTGCGCCATAGAGGAAGAACAGCAGCGCGACCGCCACGGAGACCGCGTCATTGGCGACCACGGCGCCCCGGCCGGTGGCCGGCAGGATGATCGCGATCGCGACGGTGGCGAGGAGCGCAAGCAGATAGGGGTCGATGCCGAAACGGGCGAGGGTGCGGCGGAGCATCTGATGCCCTCCTGAATGAGCGGCTTCTGCGGCATCGGCCTGTTCCGAAAATCGCCTGCCACTTTCGGGCCGATGCTGTAACAGATCGCCGGCTCATTTTGATCCGGACTGGACATGATATTGCTCATCATGAATCATGATGAGGTGACATCCGATCCGAAACCGCTCGATCCCGTGCTGCTGCGCAGCTTCCTCAAGGTCTGCGAGACGCTGAGCTTCACCGAAGCGGCGCGGCAGCTCGGCTTACGGCAATCCTCGGTCAGCCAGCATGTGGCGCGGCTGGAGAAGCGGGTGGGGCGCAAGCTGCTAGCGCGGGATACGCATGAGGTCCGCCCGACGCCGGATGGCGATGCGATCCAGCCCTTCGCCCGGCAGGTGCTCGAGGCCGGCAGCCGCATCGAGCACTATCTCAAGGGCTCGACGCTACGGGGGCGCCTGCGGCTCGGCGTCTCCGAGGATTTCGCCTTCACGGCGCTGCCGGACATCCTCGCGGAATTCGCGATGCAGCATCACGCCGTCGATCTGGAGCTGACGGTGGGCTTAAGCGGCCGGCTCTACGAGCAATACGATGCGGGCGATCTCGACCTCATCTTCGTCAAGCGCCGCAATGGCGACGCGCGCGGCGTCGTCGCCTGGGAGGAGCGGCTGGTCTGGGTCGGGCGGCCGGGCTCGCGGCTGGCCGAGCAACCGGTGGTGCCGCTGGTGCTCTATCCGCCGCCGAGCATCACGCGCATCCATGCGATCGAGACGCTGGAACAGGCCGGCCGGGCCTGGCGCGTCGCCTGCACCAGCGGAAGCCTTGCGGGCCTGCGTGCCGCCACAGTGGCGGGGCTCGGCGTCACCGCGCATTCGGCGCGCTTGATCCCGCCCGGGCTGGCCGAGGCCGAGCCGCGCGAGGCATTGCCGCGGCTGGGCTCGATCGAGTTCGTCGTGGTCGGCGGGCAGTCGCATGAGGAAGCGGCGCGGGCGCTCGCCGCCAGCATCCTCTCCGGCGCCGGCCGGCTGCTACCGGCCGAGAGTTCCACGGGGCGGCGGGGCAGGGCATAGAGCCTGCCGAGCTTCGGGAACGCGTCAGACGAGCTCGAAGCTCTGCACCAGGACGTCGTGCGAATCGAGGCCGAGCTGCACGTCGAAGCGCCCGTTCTCGACCACTTCCTTGAGCTCGCCATTGATGAATTTGAGCTCATCCTCGCCGATCTCGAAACGCACGACGCGGCTCTCCCCCGGCTTGAGCGTGACCTTCTGGAAGCCCTTCAGCTCCTTCACCGGCCGCGCGATCGAGGCGTAGGGGTCGGCGATGTAGAGCTGCACGACATTAGCGCCCTCATAGCTGCCCTCATTGGTCAGCGTCGCCTCGGCGCTCAGCTTCTCGCCGCGCTTGAGGCGCGTGGCCGAGAGCTTCAGATCCTTCAGCGTGAAGCGGCTGTAGCTCAGGCCGAAGCCGAAGGGATAGAGCGGGCCTTGCGCCTCCTCGAAATATTGCGAGGTGTAGTTGCCCGGCTTGCCCTCGGTATAGGGCCGGCCGATGCGCAGGGCGTTGTAATAGGTCGGGATCTGACCGACCGAGCGCGGGAAGCTGATCGGCAGCTTGGCGGAGGGGTTGTGATCGCCGAACAGCACGTCGGCGATGGCGTTGCCGCCTTCGGTGCCGGTGTACCAGGTCTCCAGCAGCGCGTCGGCATTGTCCTTCTCCCAGCCGATCGCGAGCGGCCGGCCGTTCATCAGCACGACGACGAGCGGCTTGCCGGTCGCCTTGAGCGCCTGCAGCAGCCGGCGCTGCGAGCCGGGCATGTCGATGCTGACGCGGCTTGAGGATTCATGCGACATCCCGCGCAACTCGCCGACGGCGGCGATCACCACATCGGCCTGGCTGGCGACCGAGACGGCTTCCTCTATCATCGCCTCGATGCTGCGCGGGTCCTGGACGACCTCGGGTTTGTCCCAGTTCAGGAAGTTGAGGTACTCGACGACCTTCTGGTCGTCGATGACGTTGGAGCCGCGGGCGGTGACGAGGCGCGCCTTGCCCTCGATCGCCGCCTCGAGGCCGGCGCGCAGCGTCACCGCCTGCTCGGGCACACCCTGGGCCGACCAGCTTCCGAGGATGTCGAGCCCGGAATCGGCCAGCGGGCCGATCAGCGCGATGGTGCCTTGCTTCTTCAGCGGCAGGGTCTGGTTGCGGTTCTCCAGCAGCACGATGGTCTCGCGGGCGATCTCGCGGGCCGGCTGGCGGTTGAGGCGGCTGTCGGCCTTGACGTCGACGGGATCGTCCTCGGGCTTGCCCATGCGCAGGAACGGGTCGGCGAACAGGCCCATATCGTATTTCGCGCCCAGCACCTCGCGGACGCAGGCGTCGATCTCGGCCATCTTGATCTCGCCCGAGGCGATCAGCCCCGGCAATTCGGCGAGATAGACCTGATCGGCCATGCTGAGGTCGATGCCGGCCTTGACGGAGAGCTTGGCCGCCTCGCGATTGTCGCGCGCGACGCCGTGCCGCGTCAGCTCGGTGATCGCGCCGTGATCGCTGACGGTGACGCCCTTGAAGCCCCATTCCTTGCGCAGGAGATCCTGCAGCAGCCAGGTATTCGAGGTCGCGGGCACGCCGTTGATGGAGTTGAGCGCGACCATGACGCCGCCGGCGCCGGCATCGATCGCGGCCTTGTAAGGCGGCAGATAGGTCTGGCGCATCCGCAGCGGGCTCATATCGACCGTGTTGTAGTCGCGCCCGCCCTCGACCGCGCCGTAAAGCGCGAAATGCTTGACCGCCGCCATGATGGTGTCGGGCTTGTCGGGCGAGGTGCCCTGGAAGCCGCGCACGCTGGCGCGGGCGCATTCGGAGACGAGATAGGGGTCCTCGCCGAAGCCTTCGGAGGTGCGGCCCCAGCGCGGGTCGTGGCTGATATCGACCATCGGCGCGAAGGTCATGTCGACGCCGTCATTGCAGGCCTCGACGGCCGAGACGCGGGCCATCCGCTCGATCACGGCCATGTCGAAGCTCGACGCCAGCCCGAGCGGGATGGGGAAGGTGGTGCGGTGGCCGTGGACCACGTCATAGGCGAAGAATAGCGGAATCTTGAGGCGGCTGCGCTTGACGGCGGCCTCCTGCAGCGGCCGATTGTCGCGCCGGATGACGGTGTTGAAGGAGCCTGCGATGCGCCCGGCCGCGACCTCGTCCATCAGCTTGGCATGCGGCATTTCGGGGCCGATGCTGATCAGGCGGAGCTGGCCGATCTTCTCGTCGACGGTCATGCGTTTGATGAGGTCGTCGACGAACGCCTTCTTGGCGGCGTCAGAGGGCTTTCCGGCCCGTTTCGGCGTTGCCAGTGCGGGATTCGCGGTCATTCCCACCGCCAGCGCGGCCCATGAGATGGCCCCGAGCGCCTGCCGCCGGGACAGGCCGTTCCTGCTCTCCTCCATGCGGGAACCATCCCCTCGCCGGTCGGCGACTGGCACGCTGTTCTGATTGTCCATGCTGTGTTCGTTCACTTCGATCGAGGTTGGCGGGGGAGGCGCGGGCGCGGGTCGAATTGGTCGGCGCTCATTCCTTGACCCTTGTCCCCACGATGGGCATGTGTGCTCGGACGCGCCTCTGCCAGTGCAGGACCGGCGCATATCCTGCCATTCGTTATGTAAGGGAGCTTCTGTGAACTTGTCGACCCGTCCCGCGGCCGCACCCTGCGATCCGACCCGACGTTTCTCGATCCGGTCCACCCAGGCTTCGTTCGGATTCAAGCCTTCCCGGCGGAGGCCCGGCCTTGCAAGGCTGCAGGTGGCTCTGGGCTGGCTGGTGGCCGGCACGCTCGCCTTCTGCGCCTCGGCGATGGCGCAGGAACGCCCGGCCTTCGGGCTGGGCGAGGTGGTGGCGCGGGCGAAGGCGCTGGCGGCGGCCCCCTATGCCGCGCCGGTCAGCAACCTGCCCGACGTCTTCAGCAAGATGCAGTTCTTCGACTACCAGAAGATGCAGCCCCGGCGCGATCGCTTCGCCTGGTCCGAGCTGGACACGCCGTTCAAGCTGTCCTTCTACCACCAGGGCATGCAGTTCAACACGCCGGTCAGGATCAACGAGATCGTCGACGGCGCTGTGAAGGAGATCCCCTACGATCCCGGCCGCTTCGATTTCGGCGACCTGCATTTCGACCGCGAGCAGACCAGCAAGCTCGGCTGGGCCGGGTTCCGGGTGTTGTTTCCGGTCAACGAGCCCGGCAAGAACGACGAGATCATGAGCGTGCTGGGCGCGAGCTATTTCCGCGTCATCGGCAAGGGCCAGATCTATGGGCTGTCCGGGCGCGGGCTCGGCATCGACACCGGCCTGTCGATTCCGGAGGAGTTCCCTGCCTTCCGCGAATTCTGGATCCGCCGCCCGGCGGCGCTGGACACGTCGCTGACCTTCTATGCCCTGCTCGATTCCCCGCGTGCGACCGGCGCCTATGAATTCACCCTGACGCCCGGTTCCGACGCGGTGCTCGCCGTCAAGGCGCGCGTCTTCCAGCGCCCGGGCGGGAAGCCGGCCCTGTTCGGCGTCGCACCGCTCACCAGCATGTTCCTGTACGGCCCCAACCAGCCGTCGCCGGTCTATAATTTCCGCCCCGCGATCCATGATTCCAACGGGCTCGCGATTCATGCCGGCAATGGCGAATGGATCTGGCGCCCGCTCAACAACCCGCCGATGGTCGCGCTCAGCAGCTTCGCGGCCGAGAATCCGAAAGGTTTCGGCCTGCTCCAGCGCGGCCGCTCGTTCTCGCGCTACGAAGATCTGAAGGACCGTTACGATTTGCGCCCGAGCGCCTGGATCGAGCCGATGAACGACTGGGGCAAGGGCTCGGTCCGCCTCGTCGAGATTCCGACCGCGGACGAGACCAACGACAACATCGTCGCCTTCTGGGCGCCGGACACGCTTCCGCCCCCCGGCCAGCCGATGCAGTTCGACTACCGCATGCACTGGACCATGGATGAGCCGGCCATCATGAAGGACGGCCCGGCCCATGTGCTGCAGACGCTGCGTGCCACGGGCGAAATCTATCAGTCCAACCTGATCCGCGCCGGCGACGGCACGCTCGCCTTCCTCGTCGATTTCAAGGGGGAGCGGCTGCGCGACCTGCCTCAGGGTGCGCCGGTTACGGCGCTCGTCAGCGCCAACGACAATGTCGAGGTCGTGGGCACGCTGCTCCAGCCCAACCCGGCCATCCAGGGCTGGCGCCTGACCTACCGGATCAAGGTCAAGGACTCCACCAAGGTGTCCGAGCTGCGGGCCGCGCTGGAGGCGGATGGGCGCACGCTTACCGAGACCTGGAGCTTCCAGCTTCCGCCGCTGCCGGCCAGCATGTCGCCCGGCGACAGGGAGCGTTATCTCAATCTCCTGCGGATTGGGCAGCAGTAGTGCTGCGAGCCGGGGGCATCTGCCCTCGAAGCGATGATCCCGCGCCGGGCACCGACCCCGCGCGGGGAGGCGCCGGATCGGCTGGGCGCGCTGTCATGCCGGTGCCATGTCCCGCTGCCTGCCGGCGAACGGCCGGAAGGTCATCAGGACCAGCATCGCCGCCAGCCCCAGGGCCCAGGAGGCGGCATACATCGGCACATAGCTGGCGAAATGGTCATAGATCATGCCGCCGAAGAGGGGGCCGATGGACATGCCAAGGCTGCCGGCCATCGCCGTGCCGCCGATGATCGTGCCCATCATCCTGAGCGGGAAGTTCTCGCGGATGATCACGGCGTAGAGCGGCATCGTGCCGGCATAGATGAAGCCGACCACCACCGCGACGGCATAGAAGCCGGCGAGCTCCCCGACGAAGGCATAGGCGAGCACGCCGAAGGCCTGCGCCAGCAATCCGATGACGAGAACGCGCTGGGCGCCGAAGCGGTCGCCCGCGACACCAAAGCCGATGCGGCCGAACATGCCGGCCAGCCCCTCGACGCTGTAGATCGAGACCGCCGCGATCATCGGGATGCCGCAGGTCACGGCGTAGCTCAACGTGTGGAAGATCGGGCCGGAATGGGTGGCGCAGCAGAAGAAATTCGCCAGCATCAGCGTGATGAACTGCGGCGAGCGCACGGCCTGCCTGACCGTCATCCCTTCTTGCGGGCCCTCCGTCATCGCCCCGGCCTCGGCGTGATCGAGCGCGGGCGGCCGGCGCACGAGGAGCGCGGCCGGGATCATCAGCGCCGCCGCAATGCCGGCGATGATCAGCATGGCGCCGCGCCAGTCATGAATGGTCACCAGCCAGGCCGCGAGCGGCGCCATGGTCATCGGCGCCATGCCCATGCCGGCGGAGACGAGCGAGACGGCAAGCGCGCGCTGCGTCTCGAACCAGCCGGTGACGCAGGCCATCATCGGCGCGAAGACAGCGGCCGTCGCGCCGCCGACCAGGAGACCGAACAGGAGCTGGAACTCGACCAGCGACTGTGCCCGGCTGGCGAGCGCGAGGCTCGATGTCAGCACGATCGATCCCGTCAGCACCACCGGGCGCGGCCCGAACCGGTCGGAGAGGTTGCCCCAGACCATGCTGGCGCCCGCCATGGCGAGGAAGCCGATCGTCATCGCCGTGGAGATGCCGGTCACCGACCAGCCGGTGTCCTGCGACATCGGCCTCAGGAAGACGGGCAGCGAGAACATGGCGCCGACCGCGGCGCAGCCCAGCAGGGCACCCGCAGCGACGATCACCCAGCGATAGGGATGGTTCATGACATTCTCCGGGATGCGCCGGCGCCGGCATCCATATCCTTCAACCGGTGTTTCGGGGCGGATCAGCTCTGCGGCGGCCGCCAATCGGCCGAGGGCAGGGTGTTGACCATCCAGGGGATGCCGAACTTGTCGACGAGCGAGCCGAAGCCGGGCGACCAGAAGGTCTCGGCGAACGGCATGCCCACCTTGCCGCCTTCCGAGAGCTGCTCGAACCAGCGCTGGCTCTGCGCCTTGTCGGTGCCGTGCAAGGTGACGTCGAAGCCGTTCTTGGGCTTGTCGATGTTGGAGGCCCAGCCGACATCCATGTCGGCGCCCATCAGGGCCTGGTCGCCGACCTCCAGCCAGCAATGCATCAGCCAGCTCTTGTACTTCTCGTCGGTGATCGGCATGCCGGGAGGCGCGTCGGCATAGGGGATGGCGGCGGTGATCTTGCCGCCCAAGACCTTGGCGTAGAATTCGAACGCCTCGCGGCACTGACCGCGGAAGCTCAGGCTGGTCACGATCTTCATGGTCGTCTCCTTTGTGATCGGGCTTCGGCGCGCGTCAGGCGAGATCGATGGGGCCTTCCGCACCGGGCTCGCCTGTCGGCCGGCGCGTCACCTCGACGATCCGCACCGTCGTCGAAGAGCGAGGCGCAAAGGGGCGTCGCGTCTTGGGCGTGGCCGCCCCGGAACATCAGGACGTGCAGCATCGTGGACACGGTCCGATTCCTTCCAGGCGGGCGCGGAGAACGGTTGCCCTAGCCGGTCGGCGGTTTCTTCTTCGTTGATATCAACGTAATGATCGCGCCGATGTCAACCTTGCGGCCGCGCGTTCCTGCCAGCTCCTGTCAGTGGGGAGACGGTGCCCAGGCTGGCCGCGTTTCCGGGGCGGCGGGGCAGTCCCCATGGTGTTCGCAGATGAGGTCGAGTCCTCGTCCGGCGGTGCGATCGCCATCGCGTCGAGGCAAGAAAAAACCCTGCAAGACCAGGGTCTTGCAGGGTTCGAAAATGGTGGGCGCGACAGGGATCGAACCTGTGACCCCTACGATGTCAACGTAGTGCTCTCCCGCTGAGCTACGCGCCCGTCAGCCGCCCTTGGCGACTTTCGGAAGCGTGTCCGGGCCTTGCGGCCGCAGTCACGCTGCGAGGTGAGGGGGCTATAGCGGCTCGCCTCGCGGCTTGCAAGGCGTTTGCCGCATAAATTCTCACAGGCCATCCGACACCCCGTTGCAGGGTGCCGAACAGGCTTCAGGCGGCCAGCAATTTCTCGACTTCGTTGACGAGCTCGCGCAGGTGGAAGGGCTTGGAGAGCACCTTCGCATCCTTCGGTGTCTGCGAATCGGGGTTGAGCGCCACGGCGGCGAAGCCGGTGATGAACATCACCTTGATGTCGGGATCGAGCTCGGTGGCGCGGCGCGCCAGCTCGATGCCGTCCATCTCCGGCATGACGATGTCCGTCAGCAGGAGCTCGAAGGGTTCCTCGCGCAGACGATTATAGGCCGACAGGCCGTTATCGAAGGAGGCGACGTCATAGCCTGCATTCTGCAGGGCCTTGACCAGGAAGCGACGCATATCGTTGTCGTCTTCCGCGAGCAAAATCTTCGTCATGGGCCTGTTCTGTCCGTCCCCGAGGCCGGTCTCTCCCGGCGCTGCCCGGGCGATGCCGCGTCCGTTTCAATGCGTCTGGCGCCCGCGCCGCCGTCGGGGCCGATGCGGCTGGGTAGCGACCCCGCCGCTTCGTTGGAACCATGCCCTCTTATAAGGCCAGATCGTGGTAAACAACGCGTGAATCCACTGTTGCACGACAGCCACTCTTTCGGCGCCGCTTCAACCCGTTCGGTTTGTGTGCTTCAGTCAGGTGAAATGAGCTTTTCCTCTGCCCCGTTTCCGCCCGCGCCCGACGATGTCGTCGGCGAGATCGACCGTCCCTACAGCCTGTACCAGCCGGCGCTGCAGGTGGTGCCGGTGGTCGTCGATGTGCCCCATGCCGGGAGGCGTTATCCGCCGGGCTTCGTCGAGCAGGCGCGCTTGCCGCTCAAGGGGCTCAGGCGCTCCGAGGACGCTTTCGTCGACCGGCTGTTCGCGCAGAGCGTCGCGCTGGGCGCTCCGCTGCTCGTCGCGGAATTTCCCCGCGCCTATCTCGACGTGAACCGCGAGCCCTACGAGCTCGATCCGCGGATGTTCGACGGGCGGGTGCCACCCTTCGCCAATACGCGCTCGATGCGGGTCGCCGGCGGGCTCGGCACGATTCCGCGAATCGTCGGCGATGCGCAGGAGATCTATTTCGGGCGCATCCCGATCGCGGAGGGCCTTGGCCGGATCGACGCGCTCTATCGCCCCTATCACGCCGGGCTGCGCGGGCTCGTGCAGCGGACGCAAGGGGCGTTCGGCACCTGCATCCTGGTCGATGCCCATTCGATGCCTTCGGCCGGGCTCGATCGCGAGGGATCCGCGAAATCGGACATCATCCTGGGCGACCGATTCGGCACCAGCGCGGCCGGCTACATCATCGACATCGCCGAGGAGGCTTTCGCCCGGCTGGGCCTGAGCGTCACGCGCAACCGGCCCTATGCTGGCGGCTTCATCACGGAGCATTACGGCGCCCCCGCTGCCGGCGTGCATGCGCTGCAGATCGAGGTCAACCGTGCGCTCTACATGAACGAGGCGACGCTCGAGCCGCATGACGGCTTCGAGACCTTGCGCGACGCCATATCCCGCGCGCTTGCCGATTGCTTCGCCCGCTGGAGCGGCTGGCTCGACGAATGGCGCGAGGCGGCCGAGTAGCCGCGCCCCGTGGCCGCGACGCGGCATCGGCCAGCCAAGAAAAAAGGGCCGCACACTTGCGTGGCGGCCCAAGTCTAGGGAGGAAACGCCCAAGGAGGGCAAGCGAAGGTTTGAAGCGATCTCCCCTTCGCAGATGCACAATAAGACTGTGCGGCGCAAAAACGCAAGCGGATTTGTCGGATATCAAAGCAGCCATGCGTTGGTTGCATGGTTGACCCCGAAAATCGTTGCAAACAAAACGATCTATGACATTTGGCAGAGGGCTGCGATCTCGCCGGGATCGGACTATGGGCAAGGTTATGTTGCAGAGCACAATAATCCAGCAAGGGACGTCCCGATGAGTGCGGTCGATTTCGGTGCCTTCGTGGCGGATCTGGCGACGCAGTCAGGCCAGGCGATCCTGCCGTTCTTCCGGGCGCATCATACGGCCGAGGACAAGTCGGGCGGGGGCGTGTTCGACCCGGTCACCGAGGCCGACCGCGCCGGCGAGACGGTCATGCGCCGCCTCATCGGCCAGCATTTCCCGGAGCATGGCCTGCTCGGCGAGGAGTTCGGCAGCGAGAACACCGATGCGGACTATGTCTGGGTGCTCGACCCGATCGACGGCACGCGGGCCTTCATCTCAGGCATTCCGGTTTGGGGCACGCTGATCGGGCTGACGCGCAAGGGCGTGCCGGTCTATGGCATGATGCACCAGCCCTTCACGGGCGAGCGCTACTCCGGCGACGGGCGCGAGGCACGCTATGAGGGTCCCGGCGGGCCGCGGCGGCTCAGGACGCGGCAGGTGCCGGACCTTGCGGCGGCGACGCTGATGACGACCTCGCCCGCGCTGTTCCAGGGTGAGGAGGCGCAAGCCTTCCAGCGCGTCGAGCGCGCGGTGCGGCTCTCGCGCTATGGCTGCGACTGCTACGCCTATTGCATGCTCGCCGCCGGCCATGTCGATCTGGTGATCGAGAGCGGCCTGAAGCCCTATGACATCGTCGCGCTGATCCCGGTCATCGAGGGCGCCGGCGGCGTCGTCACCTCATGGGATGGCGGGAGCGCTGCCGGGGGAGGCCGCATCGTCGCCGCCGCCAGCGAGGCGCTGCATGAGGCCGCGCTCGATCTTCTCGCCGGCTGAGGCGGCCTCTGCCTGGTCCTCGCCGGGGATGAAGGCGTCGAAGGCGGCCCAGAACCGGGCGCGGATCGCATCGCTCTCCATCAGGATCTCGTGGCGCGCCTCGGGGAAGACCAGCGCCGAACCGGTCTTGAGGCGGGCCGCGAAGCGTTCGATCGCCGGTGTCGAGACGACGGGGTCCTGTCCGGCGGCGATGATCAGGGTCGGCACCTTGACGTCGAGCGCAGCGGAGGGGGCGTTGAGCCGGGCCATCAGCCGGAAGGCGTTGCGGACCCAGGCGATGGTCGGGTCGCCGATGCTGAGATGGCGCGCCTGCGCCGACAGCTTGCTGTTGCGCGCATAGCGAACCGGATCGCTGGTCAACCGGTTGCCCGCGAAGGGTTTCGTCGCGATGGCGGTGTCGCCGCCGCCGGGGACGAAGGCGCGGCCGAAGCCGAGCCAGTACAGGATGCTGGCGAGCCGGCTCGCCCCTGCAGGGTTCTTCACCATGGTGAGGCCGAGCATGGGGGCGAGCGCGACCATGCGCGAGACCGGCAGGGCGCCGTGACGCGCGGCATCGAGACAGAGCGCGGCGCCCATCGAATGGGCCAGAACGAAATAGGGCGGCGGGAACTTCGCCTGCATCTCCGCCATCGCCAGGGCGAGATCGGCCTCGTAATGCTTCAGCCGGCCGACATGGCCCTTGCGCTCGCGGCGGACGAAGCGCTGCGAGCCGCCCTGGCCGCGCCAGTCGAAGGCGAGGACATGGAAGCCGCGCCGGCGCAATTCGGCGATCGTCTCGCTGTAGCGCTCGATGAATTCGGCCCGGCCCTGGACGAGGACGATCGTGCCGCGCACCGGTTTCACGGTCGGGTGCCAGCTCGCGAGGCGCAAGGCGGCGCCGTCGCGCGTCGTCGCCAGCCAGACCTTGCCATGGCCCGGGACGGGATAGTCGGGATCGGCGAAAAAGGCGGCCTCGGCCATTGCTGCTCCGGGCAATGACGCCGGACCGAAAAGTGGACATCACCCTTCGAAAAAATCCGATGCCATCGCGATTAGATCGATCGCCGTCATCACGTCCGGTGGGGCGCAAGGCAACCTGAGCTCACGCCGCCTGCCGGCCACGCGAACTCGTATCGGGCTTTGTCAGGCCCCGTTTATGCCCTTGGCGCGAGGCTCTTGAAAAGCCGAAAACGCTTCCCCAGATCACTTCTGCGCAGGCCGGAACCGGCTGCGTGAAACCCAACAGGGCCCGCGCTCAGGCGAGGCGGGCCGCAATGCATGTCGCTTTCCGGAGGACACATCATGCGTCATTTCGATCTCTCCCCCCTCTACCGCTCGACCGTCGGCTTCGACCGCCTGTTCTCGATTCTCGACCAGGCGACCAGCAATGATTCGGCCCCGAGCTATCCGCCCTACAATATCGAGCGTACCGCCGAGAACGCCTACCGCATCACCATCGCGGTCGCGGGCTTCGGCGAGGCCGACCTCTCGATCGAGAGCAAGGAAAACGCGCTGACCGTCAAGGGCGAGAAGCAGGCCTCCGACACGGCCGAGAAGCGCGAAGTCCTGCATCAGGGCATCGCCGCACGCGCCTTCGAGCGTCGCTTCCAGCTTGCCGATTATGTGCAGGTGACGGGCGCCAGCCTCGAGAACGGCCTGCTCCATATCGACCTCGTGCGCGAAATCCCCGAGGCCAAGAAGCCGCGTCAGATTCCGATCGGCGCCGGTTCGGCCAAGGTCATCGAGGCCAGGGTCGGGACCGCCAAGGCGGCGTAGTTCCTCACGCCCCGACGGTTTGAAGAGCGAGGGCTCCCGGTGACGGGGGCCCTTTTCGTTTGGCTGCGGAAACACAGCCGTCATGGTCGGCCTTGTGCCGGCCATCCCCGTCTTCCCTGATCGAGGGCGGTGTCCAAGACATGGGTGCTCGCCACAAGCGCGAGCATGACGAGGGTGGAGCCGGTGTCCCGTTGACCGGCTGGGGACTTCGTGAGCCCCCAAAAGTCACTGCAGCGGCGTGACCGGCGCGATCGGCGTTTCAGGCTTGGGGTTGGCCGTGCCGGTATCCTGCCCCTGCACCGGAGCCAGCGGTACGGCGGCCTCGGCGGAGGCCGGCGGTGGCGCTGAGAGCGGCGGCTGGCGTTCGGCCGTGTCGGTGCCGCGCACATCCTGCGGATTCACCAGCTTGGGTTTTTCGGTGCCGTTGTCCGGGTTGACCGGGCCGGGCGAAGGCTCGGCGGGGGCGGCGGCCGGGGGCGGCGTCTGCGTCGCCGGCGCGCTGGCCTCGACCGGGGGCTGCGGTGCGGGTGGGGTCGGCGCCTGCTCCGGCGCGGGCGGGGCGGCCGGCGCGGGTGGAACGATGGTCGCGGGGGCGCTCGCCTCGGCCGGGGGCCTCAATTCGGCCGGGCGCTGCGGCGGCTTCGGCACGAGTCGCGGTCGCGGCGGCTCGCGCTCCTCGCGTGGGTCGACGCGGGCGATATTCGGCCCCAGGTCGGCCTGGCCGTTGCGCAGCGGCACGCGGCGGATCAGGTTGCCGGCGAAGGCATCGAGGATCAGCCGCTGCCGCTGGCCGTTCGCCCGCATGCCGTCGACGACATAGGCGTCCTCGCTCCGATAGAGGCGGTCGATCCGGACGAAGCCGTAATTCTCGGCGGCGATGCGGCGGATGTCGTAGGCCGTCACCGGCTCGGCGATGCGGGGCGCGGAACGGTAGCCATATCCGTAGCCATAGACATAGGCTGGCGGATAGGGCGCCGGCTCTTCGTAATAATAAAACTGGGCGGCGGCGCCTCCCGCCGAGCCGGCGAGTGCACCGGCCACGGCCAGACCCATCAGGCCGATGTGCCTCGACGCGGTCGAACGTTGTGCCATGCCATCTTCCTTAACGAGGTGTCGCGCCTTTCAGTCTTCCTTAGCGATTGCGGCAGGCATGGGGCCGGACCGGGCCGAAAAATCCCTGTGTCAGTCGGAGATCGCCGCGATCAGCCGGCCGACCTCGCCGGGATCGGTCGCAAAGGACATGACGAAGCGGCCGACGATCTCACCGTCCTGCAAGGCATTGTCGGGGGCGAGCGAGCGGCCGGGCCAGGAATGGTAGCGCACCTCAGCCGCGGTCAGCCGTTCCTGCGTGGCGGGAGGCAGGATCAGGAAAACCTCGTTGGCCTGGCAGGGCCAAGCGAGGCGCGCCTCGCCACCGTTGCCGACCGCATCCGCAAGACGCTTCGCCTGCGCATTGGCGTGGCGGGCGAGATCGAGCCAATGGTCGTCGGCCAGCAGGGCCTCGAACTGCGCGCCGAGGAAGCGGCCCTTCGACAGGGTCTGGCCGGCGCGCTTGCGGCGCCATTTCATCTCCTCCGCGCGGCCGGGGTCGAAGAAGACCACTGCCTCGACCGCCCAGGCGCCGTTCTTGGTGCCGCCGAAGGAGAGCACGTCGACACCGGCCTTCCAGGTGATCTCGGCCGGCGTGCAGCCCAGCGTGACCAGCGCATTGGCGAAGCGCGCTCCGTCCATATGGACCGTCAGATTGCGGGCCGTGACGGCTTCTTTCAGCGTGCGGATTTCGGCCGGGGTGTAGATCGTGCCGCATTCCGTCGCCTGGGTGACGGAGAGGGCCTGGGCCTGGACATTGTGGAAGCTGCCCTCGTTCAGGTTGCCCAGAGCCCGCGTCACCGCCTCTGGCGTCAGCTTCCCGCCGATGCCGGGGAGATCGACCAGCTTGGCGCCGTCGCTGAAGAATTCCGGCGCGCCGCATTCGTCCTCGACGATGTGGCTTTCCTCATGGGTGATGACGGCCCCCCAGGGCCTGACCACGCTGGCGAGCGCCAGGGCATTGGCCGCGGTACCCGTGGTGACCAGGAAGGCGGCGACCTCCCGCTCGAACAGCGCTGAGAGGCGCTCCTCGACGCGCTTCGTCCAGTCATCCGCGCCATACCCCGCTGCGGGGCCGCCATTGGCGGCGGCGAGGGCGGCCATGACGCGGGGGCTGGCGCCGGCGGTGTTGTCGCTGATGAAGTTCATGGAGGAAAGGGTTATGGGGCGACCCAGCTTCTGCCAAGCGACGAAGGCGGGGAGGGGGCTTGCACGCCGTGCCGGTCGGGACAGGCTCAGAACAAGAAGCGTATCGCCGGAGTCGGGCTTTCATACCGGAAATGTCTCGTGGGAATCGGGTATCGCAATAAAATTTCGTTTCTGCCTCAAATCGGTGCTTGTGCGCAGATTGGAATTCTGGCAAATTCGTCTCGATAGGACAGTGTTGCTGTCCCATTTTTCATCGCGCCGACCAAAAGCCGTCCCAGGCTGAGGTCGCGCCGTCGCAACGGAGGCGAGCATGACGAGGGGCCGGGCTGCTAATGCCAAAGCCGACCGTACGCGCGCCGTCCGTAAAACGACGGCCTAAGACAGGCGCGACCGGGCGATAGCCGCCCGAAGCGCCTGCGGAGGACGCGGGCGCGGTGGAAACAAAGCGCAAGCAAGCCTCTGACAAAAGACAAGGCCGATCCGTTCTGGCCCTTTCCTTGCTGCCGGCTTCCGGCCGGCTCGGAAAGACCGGCGCGGAAAGGGATGGTGTGGGCTTGATACGCCTGCCTGCCGGCATCGCGCCGGTGGGTTCCGGCGAGCGGGGTTTGACGATGAGCGCGACCAGCCAATCGAACGAGGATATCGGGCGCTTCCCGGCCGTGCGCGACCCGGCGCTGCCGACGCATCAGGGCCTCTACAACCCGGCCAATGAGAAAGATTCCTGCGGCGTCGGCTTCATCGCCGACATGAAGAACCGCAAGAGCCACGCCATCGTGCAGCAGGGCCTGCAGATCCTGCACAATCTCGACCATCGCGGCGCTGTCGGCGCCGATCCGAAGCTCGGTGACGGCTGCGGCATCCTTACCCAGATCCCGCATCGCTTCTTCAAGGAAGAGACCGCGAAGCTCGGCATCGATCTGCCCGAGCCCGGCTTCTACGCCATCGGTCAGTTCTTCATGCCGCGCGATCCGGCGATCCGCGCGCTCTGCGAGGAGATCATCTCCCAGGCCGTCGAGGAGGAGGGCCTGAATTTCCTCGGCTGGCGCGATGTGCCGGTCGACAATGCCGATCTCGGCAAGGCGGTACTGGAGACCGAGCCGGTGCATCGCCAGCTCTTCGTCGGCCGCCCGGACGACATCACGGACGAGGACGAGTTCGAGCGGCAGATCTATGTCCTCAGAAAGTCCGTCTCGAACAAGGTCTACCGGCATCAGGAGCGCAAGACGGCGGAGTACTACCCCGTCTCGATGTCCTGCCGCACCATCGTCTACAAGGGCATGGTGCTGGTGAACCAGCTCGGCTCCTACTTCAAGGATCTGCAGGATGAGCGCTTCGACAGCGCGCTCGCCCTGGTGCATCAGCGCTTCGCGACCAACACCTTCCCGTCCTGGCGCCTCGCGCACCCCTACCGGATGGTGGCGCATAACGGCGAGATCAACACGCTGCGCGGCAACGTCAACTGGATGGCGGCGCGGCAGGCGAGCGTCGATTCCGACCTGTTCGGCTCGGATATCTCGAAGCTCTGGCCGATCTCCTATGAGGGCCAGTCGGACACCGCCTGCTTCGACAACGCGCTCGAATTCCTGGTGCAGGGCGGCTATTCGCTCACCCACGCCATGATGATGCTCGTGCCGGAGGCGTGGAACGGCAACCCGCTGATGGATGAGGAGCGGCGCGCCTTCTACGAGTATCACGCCGCGCTGATGGAGCCCTGGGACGGGCCAGCCGCGATCGCCTTCACCGACGGGCGCCAGATCGGCGCGACGCTCGACCGCAACGGCCTGCGCCCCGCGCGCTATCTCGTCACCGATGACGGGCTCGTGGTGCTGGCTTCCGAGTTCGGCGTGCTGCCGATCCCGGAGGAGAAGATCGTCGAGAAGTGGCGCCTCCAGCCCGGCAAGATGCTGCTGATCGACCTCGAGCAGGGCCGCATCATCGGCGATGACGAGATCAAGACGAGCCTTTGCCTCGCCAACCCCTACAAGGACTGGCTGAAGCGCACCCAGATCGTGCTGGAGGATCTGCCGCCGGTCGAGGCGCGGGCCTCGCGCACCGACGTGCCGCTGCTCGATCGCCAGCAGGCCTTCGGCTACACCACCGAGGATGTCCGCCTGCTGATGGCGCCGATGGCGGTGACCGGGCAGGAAGCGGTCGGCTCTATGGGCACGGACACGCCGATCTCGGCGCTCTCGTTCAAGTCGAAGCTGCTCTACACCTATTTCAAGCAGAACTTCGCGCAGGTCACGAACCCGCCGATCGATCCGATCCGCGAGGAGCTGGTGATGAGCCTGCTCTCCTTCATCGGGCCGCGGCCGAACATCCTCGATCTGGAAGGCACCTCGCGCCGCAAGCGCCTGGAAGTGCGCACCCCGATCCTGACCAATGACGATCTCGAGAAGATCCGCTGCATCGGTCATTACGAGGATCGCTTCGACACCAAGACCATCGACTTCACCTATCCGGCGCGCGAGGGCGCGGCCGGCATGGATGGCGCGCTGGAGCGGCTCTGCGAGCGCGCCGAGGCGGCGGTCCATGGCGGCTACAACATCATCATCCTGTCCGACCGGCAGGTCGGCGCCGACCGCATCCCGATCCCGGCGCTCCTGGCGACGGCGGCGGTGCATCATCACCTGATCCGCAAGGGCCTGCGCACCTCGGTCGGCCTCGTCGTCGAATCCGGCGAGCCGCGCGAGATCCATCATTTCTGCTGCCTCGCCGGCTATGGCGCCGAGGCGATCAACCCCTATCTCGCCTTCGACACCCTGCTCGACCAGCATGCGCAGGGCGCCTTCC
Organism: Allobosea sp. RCC_152_1; assembly: GCF_041360765.1. NCBI lineage: Bacteria > Pseudomonadati > Pseudomonadota > Alphaproteobacteria > Hyphomicrobiales > Alloboseaceae > Allobosea > Allobosea sp. RCC_152_1. The sequence continues at coordinate 810,601 of NZ_JBFUPU010000002.1, read as the reverse complement.
CCGAGGAGGTCGATGCCGACGAGGTGGTGAAGCGCTACATCAAGTCGGTCGGCAAGGGCGTGCTGAAGGTGATGTCCAAGATGGGCATCTCGACCTATCAGTCCTATTGCGGCGCGCAGATCTTCGACGCCGTCGGCCTGAAGAGCGCCTTCGTCGACAAGTTCTTCTTCGGCACGGGCACGGCGATCGAGGGCGTCGGCCTCGACGAGATCGCCGAGGAGAGCCTGCGCCGTCACCGCGACGCCTTCGGCGACTCGCCGCTCTACCGTGACAGCCTCGATATCGGCGGCGAGTACATGTACCGCGTCCGCGGCGAGGACCATGTCTGGAAGCCGGATGTCGTCGCCTCGCTCCAGCACGCCGTGCGTCTCAACGCGCAGGACCGCTACGAGGAGTTCGCCCGGCAGGTGAATGACGACGAGCAACGGCTCAGCACCATCCGCGGCCTGTTCAAGCTCAAGATGGCGGCCGATGAGGGCCGGGCGCCCGTGCCGCTGGAGAGCGTCGAGCCTGCGTCCGAGATCGTGAAGCGTTTTGCCACCGGCGCGATGTCCTTCGGCTCGATCTCGCGCGAGGCGCATGAGACGATGGCGCTCGCGATGAACCAGATCGGCGGCAAGTCGAACACCGGCGAGGGCGGCGAGGAAGCGATCCGGTTCAAGCCGATGCCGGACGGGCGCTCGAAGCGCTCGGCGATCAAGCAGATTGCGTCGGGCCGCTTCGGCGTCACGGCCGAGTATCTCGTCAATGCGGACGTGATGCAGATCAAGGTGGCGCAGGGTGCCAAGCCTGGCGAGGGGGGGCAGCTTCCCGGCCACAAGGTCGACGCCAAGATCGCCCGGACCCGGCATTCGACGCCGGGCGTCGGCCTGATCTCGCCGCCGCCGCATCACGACATCTATTCGATCGAGGATCTCGCCCAGCTGATCTTCGACCTGAAGAACGTCAACCCGGCGGCCGATGTCTCGGTCAAGCTCGTCTCCGAGATCGGCGTCGGCACGGTGGCGGCCGGCGTCGCCAAGTCGCGCGCCGACCACATCACCATCTCCGGCTTCGAGGGCGGCACCGGCGCGAGCCCGCTGACCTCGCTGAAGCATGCCGGTTCGCCCTGGGAGATCGGCCTCGCCGAGACGCAGCAGACCCTGGTGCTGAACCATCTGCGCGGGCGCATCGCGCTGCAGGTCGATGGCGGCCTGCGCACCGGCCGCGACGTGGTGATCGGCGCTCTGCTCGGGGCCGACGAGTTCGGCTTCTCGACCGCGCCGCTGATCGCGGCGGGCTGCATCATGATGCGCAAGTGCCACCTCAACACCTGCCCGGTCGGCGTCGCGACGCAGGACCCGGTGCTGCGCAAGCGCTTCAAGGGCCTGCCCGAGCATGTGGTGAACTACTTCTTCTTCGTCGCCGAGGATGTCCGCAAGATCATGGCGGAGATGGGCTTCACCAGCCTCGACGAGATCGTCGGCCGCTCGGACCTGCTCGACAAGCGCGAGGCGATCGAGCACTGGAAGGCGAAGGGGCTCGACTTCAGCAGGCTGTTCCACAAGGTCGACCTGCCGGGCGTGGCGATCCGCCATGTCGAGTTGCAGAAGCACCCGATCGACGATGTGCTCGACCGCAAGCTGATCAAGGCGGCGCAGGGCGCGGTCGAGACCGGCACGCCGGTCGTGATCGAGGAAAGCATCTGCAATGTCGACCGCTCGACCGGCGCGATGCTCTCGGGCGTCGTCGCCAAGAAATACGGCCATGCCGGCCTGCCGGACGACACCATCACGGTGAAGCTGAAGGGTACCTCGGGCCAGAGCTTCGCGGCCTTCCTGGCGGCTGGCGTTACGGTCGAGCTCACCGGCCAGGCCAATGACTATGTCGGCAAGGGGCTCTCCGGCGGCAAGCTGATCGTCCGGCCCGATCCCGCGACCCGGGCCGTGGCCGAACGCTCGATTATCGTCGGCAACACCGTGCTCTACGGCGCGATCTCGGGCGAGGCCTATTTCCGCGGCGTCGCGGGCGAGCGCTTCGCGGTGCGCAACTCCGGCGCCATCGCGGTGGTCGAGGGCACGGGCGACCATGGCTGCGAATACATGACCGGCGGCGTCGTCGCCGTCATCGGCCAGACCGGGCGCAACTTCGCCGCGGGCATGTCGGGCGGCATCGCCTATGTGCTGGACGAGGACGGCACCTTCAAGTCGCGCTGCAACCTCTCGATGGTCGATCTCGAACCGGTCGAGGAGGAAGAGGAGCTGATGGAACGGCTGCACCATCACGGTGGCGACCTCGAGCATAAGGGCCGCATCGACATGACCAACATGTCGGGCCATGACGAGGAGCGCCTGATGCAGATGCTGACGAACCACGCGAACTACACCGGTTCGGAGCGTGCCCGCACGATCCTCGACAACTGGGCGGATTACCGCACCAAGTTCGTCAAGGTGATGCCGGTCGAGTACCGCCGCGCGCTACGCGAAATGGAGCAGGCCCGCACCTTGCAGGCCGCGGAATAAGCGAAACGCCACCTGCCGGGGCCGTCACGGTCCCGGCACCCGGAACAGGTTAAGGCATGCGCGCGGGGCGACCCGGGCACAGGGCGAGAGAAACGGCATGGGCAAGGTCACGGGCTTTCTCGAATACGACCGGCAGGAGCAGAAGTATCAGCTCGCCGGCGATCGCATTCGCCACTTCCGAGAGTTCACGCTCCCGCAGGAGGAGCGCGATATCAAGAAGCAGGCGGCGCGCTGCATGGATTGCGGCATCCCCTTCTGCCACGGCCCGACCGGCTGCCCGGTGCACAACCAGATCCCGGACTGGAACGAGCTGGTCTATTCCGGCGGCTGGGAGGATGCGCTGCGTAACCTCCACTCCACCAACAACTTCCCGGAGTTCACCGGCCGCATCTGCCCCGCGCCTTGCGAGGAAGCCTGCACGCTGAACCTCGAGAATATGCCGGTGACGATCAAGACGATCGAGCAGGCGATTGCCGACAAGGGCTGGCAAGAAGGCTGGATCGCGCCCGAGATCCCGGCCAGGCGCACCGGCAAGCGCATCGCCATCGTGGGCTCGGGGCCTGCCGGCATGGCGGCCGCGCAGCAGCTCGCCCGCGTCGGCCACGACGTCCATCTCTATGAGCGCGAAGCCAAGGCCGGCGGTCTGCTGCGCTACGGCATTCCCGACTTCAAGATGGAGAAGAAGCATATCGACCGCCGGGTGAAGCAGATGGAGGCGGAGGGCGTCACCTTCCACTACAACGCCAATGTCGGCGTGACGCTGCCCTTCGCGACGCTCCTTGCCGAGCACGACGCGGTGCTGATGACGGGCGGGGCGGAAGCGCCGCGCGATCCCGGCCTGCCGGACACCAACCTCGCCGGCGTGCATTACGCGATGCCCTACCTCACCCAGCAGAACAAGCGCGTCGGCGGCGAGGACGTCTCCGGCGAGGCGCCGATCCTGGCTGCGGGCAAGCATGTCGTCGTGGTCGGCGGCGGCGATACGGCTTCGGACTGCGTCGGCACCGCCTTCCGGCAGGGGGCGCTCTCGGTGACGCAGCTCGACATCCGGCCGATGGCGCCGGAGATCGAGGACAAGCTCACGGTCTGGCCCTATTGGCCGACGAAGTTCCGCACCTCCTCCTCGCAGGCCGAGGGCGCGGAGCGCGAGTTCCAGGCGGCGACGCTCGGGCTGGAGGGCCGCAACGGGCGGCTGACCGGTGTGAAATGCGCGCGCGTCGATGAGAAGCGCAAGCCCATCCCCGGCACGGAATTCGTGCTCCAGGCCGATCTCTGCTTCCTCGCCATCGGCTTCGCCGGCTCGGTGATCGAGGGCATGATCGCGCAGTCGGGCGCGGCCGTGGACAAGCGCGCCAATGTCGTCGCCAACGACCGCGACTACGCCACCAGCGTCGACAAGGTCTTCGTCGCCGGCGACATGCGCCGCGGCCAGTCCCTGGTCGTCTGGGCGATCCGCGAGGGCCGCCAGGCGGCGCATGCCATCGACAAGCATCTGATGGGCGAGACCATCCTGCCGATGTGACGGGGGCGCCCTCCATTGCGGGAGCTTGCCGATTTTCGGTAGAAACACGCCGTCATTCCGGGCTTGACCCGGAATCCATCGTAGAGTGCTCAAGCACCAAATGCCGGGACCAGCCGCCCTCGGACCCGCGTGGCGTAATCCGAGCAGCCGGCAAGCTGGCCTGAAGAACGCGATCCTCCGCGATCGTGCGATGGAGCAGGGAACGGCAGGCTGAAGATCACGATGAGCGCCGCCGCGAGGCACGATCCGAGTACAGCCCGCTTGCCACGATGATCGGAATCCCGGCGGTGTCTCCGGGACGGCGGACGATCCGCCGGCGCACACTTACCGCTTAGTGTCCGCAACAGGATATGCGATCAGCCGACGCCGCAATCGGAGTTGGGGGCGCCGGGCGGGGAAGCGGTGACGGTGAAGTCCTTCCGCGCGATCTCCTGCCCGCCGGCCGAGACGATGAAGGTCCAGCTGCCCGGCTCCATTTCCCATTCGTGATCGAAGGTGAAGCCGATATGGGTGACGCCCTCGATCACCGCGCTCGGGAAGCGGTCCTGCGTGCTGGTCTTGCCATCGGGGCTGGTGAACTGGGGGTGCAGGACGCGGACGGAGACCTGGCGCGGCAGGATCTGGGGAATGGCGTCGCTCAGCTTGAGCGTGAGGCCGAAATTCCGGCATAGCCGCGCCTCGATGCGGTCCGCGCGCTCGAGGTAGCGGATGTTCTTCATTTCGCGAGCCGGTTCGAGACCGGTTCCGCCGGGCGTCGGGGCCGCCATCATGCGGCGACCCACCGTGACCCCGAAATCGACGATCTCGGCTTTCGGCGCGGCGACCGCGGAGCCGGAAACGGCGGCAAGAATCATCGCGGCCATCGCGGCCATATATAGGCGTTTGCTCATGAGACCTCGGGGGCGCTCCGCTGCCTCGCATGTTGAACTTTGCAAAAACGCCAGTCAAAGATGGAGTGTCGGGCTCCGGCGCCGCGGCCGGCCATCCCGGCGGTCGAGCATCAGGATAGCCCTTCGCCTGAGGCCGCCGCATGCCGAAGCAAGCGATCCCGCATCCGGTCCTTGCGACGCCCCGCCTGCGCCTGCGCCAGTTCCGCGCCGATGACGTGGATGCGATGCATGCCTGCTTCGCCGACCCCGAGGCGATGCGGTTCTGGAACCAGCCGACCTACACGAAGCGCATCGAAACCGAGCGCTCCGTGCGCAGCTTCGTCGATTGCACGCCGTCCTATTACCGGTTCTGGGCGGTTGCCGATGCCGGGACCGATCGCTGCCTGGGGCTCGTCAATTATCACGACGGGCATATCCGCAGCAGGCGGGCGAGCATCGGCTACATGATCGATCCCGCTCTCCACCGGCAGGGCATCGCGACGGAGGCGGTCACGGCGATGCTCGATTTCTGCTTCTCGGAGCTCGGTCTGCATCGCCTCCAGGCCTTCATCCATCCGGACAACCGCGCCTCGATCCGGCTGATCGAGAAGCTCGGGTTCCGCCGCGAGGGCCTGCTGCGCGACAATCTGCGCGTGGGGGAGGTCTGGCGGGACGATCTGCTCTATGCGCTGCTCGCGACGGAGTGGCGCGGCGCGGCCTGATGCCGGGCAGCATGCCGGGGCAGCGGTCCGGTCCTCACCGCGGCCAGCGATAGTCGTCGATGCGGCCCGGCACGGGCTCGGGCGCGATGCCCTGTCCGAAGACGCGCTCGAGCTGGTCGGCCGCATCGCCGCGACCGCGCGCTTCCGTGATCGAGGCGAGCAGCGGCTGTGCCGAGGGCGCCGCCTGTCCGGTTAGCGGCTGAATCGGCCCGGCCAGGGGGCGGGCCTGCAGGGCCTGCGGCAAGCCGATCGCCGGCAAGCCGGCGGCCATCTGGTCGATCAGGCGCTCGACACCGCCGGGCTGCAGCTCGGGCGCGGTCGGGGCGCCGGTGTCGGGCGCGACGGGCAGGGCGATCACATTGCTCTGCGGCGCCTGCTCGATGATCCGGCGGATGACGAGGTCAACGAAATGCGCGGCCTTGCGGGCGCCGGCCTTGGTGAAGTGCACGCCGTCGCCGAGTCGCAGGCGCGTCGGCTGGCCGGAGACGTCCGGGCCGGTCGCGGTATAGCGGTTCTCGGAATCGACGAAGCCGCCCCAGAGGTCGACATATTGGCCGCCGGCCTTCTCGGCCCGTTCGCGGTAAAGCTCGTTCAGCGTGACGAGATCGGCCGAGAGGCGGGCGTTCTGCACGGGCGGGACGCCGACCCAGATCAGCGGGATGCGCTTGGCCGCGAAGGCGGTGGCGAGCGCGTCGACGCGGTCGCGATAGAGCTCCAGCCAGCGCGGGCTCAGCGGCTCCTGCACGATGTCGCCTTCGCGGATCGGCTGCCGGTCGTTGAGCCCGACCATCATGACCGCGATGGTGATCTTCTGGTCGCTGGCGAGCAGATCCGTGACGGCCTTCTGCCAATCGTAGAAATCGGTGCGGACGAGGCCTGAATCCGGCTTCGTCCGGTGGGTGACCTCGACATCGGGGCGGTCGTTCAGCGCCTCGTCGAGGCCGTCGGCGAGCAGGTTGGCGAGGGAATCGCCCATCACCACGATGTGGTTGGTGACATCGACCTTCGGGATGACGGGATCGTCGCGAACGACGACGGGGGCCGCCGCCCTGCTGCGCCGAACGACCGGGGCCGGGCTGGGGCGCAGGCGCGGCTGCTGCGGCTGCACGGCCGGTCTGGCGGGCAATTGCCAGAAGAGCTGGAACAGGCTGCGCTGCTGTTGCGGCGGCTGCTGGGCAAGCGAAACGGGGCCGCCGGTCAGGAGGAGCAGGCAGGCGGAGCAGAGAACCATGACGAGCGAGCGCAGGCGCATCAGCCATCCGATCCAGCGGCTCGGGACAGGTTCAATATAGGGCCGGATGGGCCAAAAGTCAGCGGGAGCCGCGCATCCGGGTGAGCAGGGCCGGCGTCGGATAGCCGTCCGCGATCTCGCCGACGCTGATCTGGTAGCGCCGCACCGCCTCGCGCGTGCCGGTGCCGATGCGCCCGTCCGCGTCGTGGTCGTAGAGTCCCAGCGCCTTCAGGCGGCGCTGCACGTCCTTGGTGCCGGCCATGTCGAGGCGGGCGGCCTTGAGCGGCCAATCGGCCTGGATCGCCGCCCGGCCCATGATGCGGTCGCCGAGATGGCCGACGGCCAGCGCATAGGCGTCGGAGGAATTGTATTTCTTGATGACGTCGAAATTCGCGGTCAGCAGCAGCACCGGGCCGGTATGGCCGGCGGGGTAGAACAGGCGGCCCTCGCCGGAGGAGGGCAGGGCGCGGCCATCGGCCCGGCGCACGCCGGCGGAGCGGAAGGCGGCGAAACTCGCCTTGTCCAGGCGATGGTCGAAGCCGTCCGGCAGCGAAACCTCCATGCCCCAGGGCAGGCCGGGGACCCAGCCATAGCTCTTCAGGTAGTTGGCGGTGGAGGCGATGGCGTCGCTGGACGAGTTCCAGATGTCGGCATGGCCGTTGCCGGTCCAGTCGACGGCGTATTTCATGTAGCTCGACGGCATGAACTGGGTGTGGCCCATGGCGCCGGCCCAGGAGCCGCGCAATTCGTCGCGCTCGACATAGCCCTTCTGGATCAGCTCGAGCGCGGTCAGCAATTCGTCGCGGAAGAAGTCGCCGCGGTAGCGGATCGCGGCGAGCGTCGCCAGCGAGCGGATGACGTCCTTGCTGCCCTTGAAGGAGCCGAAATTGGTTTCCATGCCCCAGACGCCGAGCACGACCTCCTTCGGCACGCCGTAGCGGGCCTCGACCTGGGCCAGCACGGCCGCGTTCTCCGCCGCCACCGCCTGGCCGCGCTGGACGCGGCCGCCGCCGACGGCGTTGTTGAGATAGCTCCAGATCGGCGCGCTGAACTCGGACTGCTTCTTGGTCAGCGCGACAATCGAGGCGTCGGGCGTCACGCCGCGGAAGGCGAGATCGAAGGTCGTGCGCGAGATGCCGCGCGCCTGCGCCTGTGGCCAGAGCCGTTGCAGGAAGATGTCGAAGGAGGCGCTGGCGGGGCTTGCCTGCGCGCTGCCGGCCGGCGCGCGCGACACGTTGATCGAGCCCGTGGTCTGCGCGAGCGCCGGCGCCAGGCTCAGCAAGGCCGAAGCAGCGAGGACGGACAGGCGCATGGGGGCTCCCGACGGCTGAGGGATGAAAACACCTCCAGAGCGCCCGAACAAGATTAACCAAGCGTTAAATCGGGGAATACTGCGGCAAATTGCGCGCAATTTGACAAGCCGCGGCGATTGTCCGACCCTGATCGGATGCACAGCGCCTTTTCCTTCGCTCGCGGCCGGCATCGGTCGGGTAACGTCATCGCGGGCTTATAGCCCCGGGCCTGTCGCGCTTGGCGCCTCCGGTCCGGGGGCGCCTCCACTTGATCCCCATCTTCCAGCGACGGCGTTCGTCCGGGCCTGTTTCGCGCCTGGCCGCCTGCGCTGATTTCTCCGAGAGACAGACATGACCGACAAGACCAGGAAGGCGCCCGCGCGCCCTGCCATCACCGTGACCGCCGCCGACCATGCGATGCTCAGCCGCATCGCGGCGGGGGCCGCCAACACCATGCCGGAACTCGCCGCCGAGCTGACGCATGAGCTCGACCGCGCCCGCATCCTGCCGGAAGGCCGGGTCTCGGCCGAGCATGTGCATATCGGCAGCGAAGTCACCTATCGCGACGAGAGCACCGGGCGGGAGACCAAGGTCACGCTGGTCTGGCCTGAGCATGCGGATATCGAGAAGAACCGGATCTCGGTGATGACGCCGATCGGCGTCGCGCTGATCGGCATGGCTTCCGGCCGCTCGATCGACTGGACGACGCGCTCCGGCGATGTGAAGCGCCTGACCGTCGTGGCGGTCGGCCAGCCTGTCGGGGAAACGGCGGCGGCCTGAGGTCGGATGCGTGCTGCCTTCCCGGACACGCACCGTCATTCCGGGCGAAGGCCCGGAATCCATCACAGAGCGCGGTGCTTCTCGATGGATTCCGGATCGGCGCCGCTGACGCGGCTTGTCCGCAATGACGGTGGGTTTTCGGAAGACGGCGTGATGTGAAGTTCAGGCCGAGGCGTTCTTCATCCTGAGCTTCTCCTCCCAGGCGAGGGCCTGGCCGACGATCTCCTCCAGATCGTCATGCTGCGGCCGCCAGCCGAGTTCGGCCTGGATGCGGTCGGCGCGGGCGATGAGCGAGGCCGGGTCACCGGGCCGGCGCGCGGCGAGCGTCACCGGGAAGTCGATGCCGGAGACCTTCTTCACCACCTCGGTGACCTCCTTCACCGAATAGCCGCGGCCATAGCCGCAGTTCAGCGTCAGGCTCGTGCCGCCGTCGCGCAGATGGTCGAGCGCGGCGAGATGGGCGCGGGCGAGATCGGTGACATGGATGTAGTCGCGCACGCAGGTGCCGTCGGGCGTCGCGTAATCCGTGCCGAAGATGGTGAGCCCGTCGCGCTGGCCGAGCGCGGCCTGGCTCGCGACCTTGATCAGATGGGTGGCGTTGGGCGAGGACTGGCCGGAACGCCCCTTCGGGTCGGCGCCGGCGACGTTGAAATAGCGCAGGGCGATGTAGGAGAAGCCATGGGCCTTCGCGGCGTCCTGCAGCATCCATTCGCTCATCAGCTTGGAGCGGCCATAGGGGTTGATCGGGTTGAGCGCGATCTCCTCGGGCACGGGCGAGACGGCGGGCTCGCCATAGACCGCCGCCGTCGAGGAGAAGATCACGTGCTTGACGCCGCCGCGCACGGCGCTTTCAATCAATGCTCGGGTTTTGACAGTATTATTGAAATAATAACCAAGCGGATCACTCACCGATTCAGGAACAACGATTCGCGCCGCGAAATGCGCCAGCGCCGTTACGCCATGCTCGGCGATCAGCTTCTCGACCAGCTCCTGATCGCCGACATCCCCTTGAATGAAGGTCGCTTCGGGCGGAACGGCCCACCAGAAACCGGTCGAGAGATTGTCGAGAACCACGACCTTTTCGCCGCGATCGAGCAATTCCAGCACCATATGACTGCCGATGTAGCCGGCGCCGCCTGAGACCAATACCGCCATTGTCACTCTTGCCTCATCTTCGTCTGGAACTCTGCCTATCCGAAACCGGTTGACGGGTTCTCAAGGCCTGTCAGCTAATACGCTCCTGATGGCCGACGACAGTGACAGTTGTGCGGCCCACCCCATCAAAGCCTCGCTTCGGCAAAGGCACTCGCGTCAAGGACCCTTCATGACGAAACGCATCCGCAAGGCCGTTCTCCCTGTCGCTGGTCTCGGCACCCGCTTCCTGCCCGCCACCAAGGCGATCCCGAAGGAGATGCTGACCATCGTCGACCGTCCGGTCGTGCAGCATGTCGTCGATGAGGCGCGCGCCGCCGGCATCGAGCATTTCATCTTCGTCACCGGCCGCAACAAGGCGGTGATCGAGGATCATTTCGACATGGCCTACGAGCTGGACGATACCCTCGCCAAGCGCAACAAGACCAGGGAATTGGAGGCGCTGAAGCACGATCTGCCGGCAGCGGGCGCGACCAGCTTCACCCGCCAGCAGGCGCCGCTCGGCCTCGGCCACGCGGTCTGGTGCGCGCGCGAGATCGTCGGCGACGAGCCTTTCGCGCTGCTGCTGCCGGACATGCTGCACTACAGCGCGGGCAAGGGCTGCCTCGCCGAGATGATCGAGGCCTATGACCAGCATGGCGGCAACCACATCGCCGTCGCGCCGGTGCCGGACGATCAGACGCATCAATACGGCATCGTCGGCGTCGAGGACGCCAGGGCCAAAGTCTCGAAGATCACCGGCATGGTCGAGAAGCCGCCGAAGGGCACCGCTCCGTCCAACCTGCACATCACTGGCCGCTACATCCTGCAGCCGACGATCTTCAACCTGCTCGCCAACCAGGAGAAGGGTGCGGGCGGCGAGATCCAGCTCACCGATTCGATGATCGCGCTGTCGCATCAGGAGCCGTTCTTCGCGGTGCGCTTCGATGGCGAGATCTACGACACCGGCTCGAAGATCGGCTTCCTGACGGCGAATGTGGCCTATGCGCTCGACCGCGGCGATCTCGGCCCGCAACTGCGCGCGGAAATCGAGAAGCTGCTCGATCGCTGAAGCGGACAGGAAGAGCGTGGGTCATCCCGGGCGACCACAGGTCGACCCGGGAGCCATGTCGGACCGGTTCAGGCGGGGATTCCGGATCTCCGCTTCGCTCCGTCCGGGACGCCCCGCGTTTGATAGGCATGGGAAACCGCCTCCCGCAGTCGATTTGCCGGGTGGCCATTCCCTGGAAAATGCCGGATGAGGGGCCATGCAGGAGATGCCCCGTTGAGTGACCAGAGCCTCGTGTTCGATCGTGCGCTCGGCCGGTCGCGGCTGAAGCGCGCGCTTGCCGGTGACTACCCGGATTTCCTGCTGCAACGCGCGGCCGGCGATCTGGAGGAGCGGCTCGGCGCGGTGCTGCGCGAATTCGGGGTGGCGGTCGATCTCGGCACGCCGCTGCCGGTCGTCGCGCCGGTCCTTGCCGGCAAGGCGGGTCGGGTGTGGCGCATGGCGGAGGCGGACGGTGCGTCGGCCGATCTGGTCGGCGATCTCGAACGGCTGCCCTTCGCGGCCGGCTCGCTCGATCTGGCCGTCTCGCTGCTGGCGCTGCACGGCGTCAACGACCTGCCCGGCGCGCTCATCCAGATCAAGCGGGCGCTCAAGCCCGACGGGCTGTTCATGGCCTGCCTGCTCGGCGGGCGCTCCCTGCAGGAGCTCCGGCAGACGCTGCTCGAAGCCGAGAGCGAGACGACTGGCGGGGTCAGCCCGCGCGTCGCGCCCTTCGCCGATCTGCGCGACCTCGGCGGGCTCCTCCAGCGAGCCGGTTTCGCCCTGCCCGTCATCGACAGCGAGACCGTGACCGTGCGCTATCGCGACGCCTTCGGTCTCTTCCGCGATCTCAGGGCGATGGGCTGGGCCAACACCCTCGTCGCGCGCCGCAAGGCACCGCTGAAGCGGGAGACCTTGCTGCGGGCGGCGTCGCTCTATGCCGAGCGCTTCGCCGATGCCGATGGACGCCTGCCGGCGACCTTCGAGTTCGTGTGGCTCTCCGGCTGGGCGCCGCATGAGAGCCAGCAGAAGCCCTTGCGGCCGGGTTCGGCCAAGGTGCGGCTGGCCGATGCGCTCGGCGTGCCGGAGATCAAGACCGGCGAGAAGCCGGGAGGCGAAGGCTGATGGCCGAGCGTGCATCCCGCCTGACTCGCGGCGATTTCCGCATCTTCCGCGCCATTCCGACGCGCTGGCACGACAATGACGTCTATGGCCACGTCAACAACGTCGTCTATTACGGCTGGTTCGACACGGCGGTGAATGGCTGGCTGATCGAGAACGGCTTCCTCGATCCGGCGACGAGCGAGATCGTCGGGCTCGTGGTCGAGACCGGCTGCAGCTATTTCGAGAGCGTCGCCTTTCCCGAAACCGTCGAAGCGGGCATCGCGGTGGAACGGCTCGGCACCAGCTCCGTGACCTATCGCATCGGAATCTTCAGGCAGGGGAGCGAGCAGGCGGCGGCGCAAGGACGCTTCACCCATGTCTATGTCGCGCGGGCGAGCCAGAAGCCGGTGCCGATTCCGGCGCCGCTCAGGGCCGCGTTGACTGCCATCCAGAGCTGAAAACGGCGTCTCAGCCGCGAATGCGTTGTCTCGCACGTTAAGGCAGGCTATGCCCCTGCCAACCCCTTGCCGGACCGCCAGGAAGCCTGAGCCCGTGATTCCGAACGACATCAAGATCACCCCGCAACTCGTCGCCGAGCACGGCCTGAAGCCGGACGAGTACCAGCGCTTCCTGCATCTGATCGGCCGCGAGCCGACGATCACCGAGCTCGGCATCGTCTCGGCGATGTGGAACGAGCACTGCTCCTACAAATCCTCGAAGATCCATCTGAAGACGCTGCCGACCAAGGCGCCCTGGGTGATCCAGGGTCCCGGCGAGAATGCCGGCGTCATCGATATCGGCGAGGGCACGGCCATCGTCTTCAAGATGGAGAGCCACAACCACCCGTCCTTCATCGAGCCCTATCAGGGCGCGACGACGGGCGTCGGCGGCATCCTGCGCGACGTCTTCACCATGGGCGCGCGCCCGATCGCCGTCCTCGACGCGCTGCGCTTCGGCGATCCGGCGCATCCGAAGACCCGCCACCTCGTCTCCGGCGTCGTTGCCGGCATCGGCGGCTACGGCAATTCCTTCGGCGTGCCGAATGTCGGCGGCGCCACCGGCTTCCACACGCGCTATGACGGCAACATCCTCGTCAACGCCATGGCGGTCGGCATCGCCAAGGCCGACGAGATCTTCTACGCCAAGGCCTCCGGCGTCGGTAAGGCGATCGTCTATCTGGGATCCAAGACCGGCCGTGACGGCATCCATGGCGCGACCATGGCCTCGGCCGAATTCGACGACAAGTCGGAGGAGAAGCGCCCGACCGTGCAGGTCGGCGACCCCTTCGCCGAGAAGCTGCTGCTCGAAGCCTGCCTCGAGATCATGGCCGCCGGCCATGTCGACGCGATCCAGGACATGGGCGCTGCCGGCCTGACCTGCTCGGCCGTCGAGATGGGCGCCAAGGGCGATCTCGGCGTCGAGCTCGACCTCGACAAGGTGCCCTGCCGCGAGGAGGGCATGAGCGCCTATGAGATGATGCTCTCGGAGAGCCAGGAGCGCATGCTCATGGTGATCAAGCCGGGCCATGAGGAGGCCGCCGAGGCGATCTTCACCAAATGGGGGCTCGACTTCGCCGTCATCGGCCACACCACCGACACGCTGCGTTTCGTCGTGAAGCATCAGGGCGAGGTCATGGCCGACCTGCCGATCAAGGAGCTTGGCGACGAGGCCCCCGAATATGACCGGCCCTGGATCGAGACCCCGCCGCAGCAGCGCATCGCGCCGGAAAGCGTGACGCCGCCCTGCGGCAACGCCGAGGCGCTGAAGAGGCTGATCGGCTCGCCGGACCTGTCGTCGAAGCGCTGGATCTGGGAGCAGTACGACACGCTGATCCTCGGTAATTCGGTGGTGCGGCCCGGCGGTGATTCCGGCGTCATCCGCATCGAGGAGGGGCCGCGGGGCCTCGCCATGACGGCTGATGTCACGCCGCGCTATTGCGAGGCCGATCCCTTCGAGGGTGGCAAGCAGGCGGTGGCGGAAGCCTGGCGCAATCTCACCGCGGTGGGCGCGACGCCGCTCGCCATCACCGACAACCTCAACTTCGGCAATCCCGAGAAGCCGGAGGTCATGGGCCAGTTCGTCGGTTGCGTCCGCGGCATCGGCGAGGCCTGCAAGGCGCTCGATTTCCCGGTCGTCTCGGGCAATGTCTCGCTCTACAACGAGACCAACGGCGTCTCGATCCTGCCGACCCCGACCATTGGCGGCGTCGGCGTCATGGCCGATGTCACGAAGCACGCCACCATTGCCTTCAAGGGCGAGCGCGAGGCCATCATCCTGATCGGCGAGACCGCGGGCTGGCTCGGCCAGAGCTCTTATCTCGCGACCATCTGCGGCCGGGAGGAAGGCGCCCCGCCGCCTGTCGATCTCGCGATCGAGCGCCGCAACGGCGATTTCGTGCGCGGGCTGATCGCGTCGGGCACGGTCTCGACCTGCCATGATGTGTCGGATGGCGGGCTTGCGGTTGCGCTTGCCGAGATGGCGATGGCCAAGGGCGTCGGCGCGACCATCGAGACGCTGCCGGCCGGCTCGGCCCACGCCGCACTCTTCGGCGAGGATCAGGCGCGCTATGTCCTGACGGTCCCGGCTGCCGAGGCCGATGCGGTGATCGCGGCGGCGAAGGCGGCTGGCGTGCCGGCGCTTACCATCGGCAAGACGGGCGGCACGGCGCTCAGCCTTCCGGGCGAGCCGGCCCTGGCTGTCGCCGATCTGCGCAAGATCCATGAAGACTGGCTGCCGTCCTACATGGCCGGCAAAGCGGCCTGAGGAGGCAAGACCATGGCGATGGACGCGCACGAGATCGAGCGCATGATCAAGGCGGCGCTGCCGGATGCGGCGGTCGAGATCAAGGATCTGGCTGGGGACGGCGACCACTATGCCGCGACCGTCACCTCGGCGGCCTTCAAGGGCAAGACCCGGGTGCAGCAGCACCAGATGGTCTATGCCGCGCTGCAGGGGAATATGGGCGGCGTGCTGCACGCCCTTGCGCTGACGACGGCGGTGGCGGAATGAGCCGGCCGGCGCCGGGGGGGCTGCGCCTCGCGCCGTGGCGCGCCGGCCTGGCTGCCGCTGGGTTCTGCATCGCGCTGGGCGCTAGTCCGGTCATGGCCCAGATCATGCCGCCGGTGGAGGATCCGGCCGCGAATTCGCGTGCCTTGCTCGACAAGCTCCAGAGTGACGGCGGCGAGCCTTTCGTCGCCGAGGTGATGCGGCTTCTGAGGAAGAAGGGCGAGAACACCGAGCTCTCCACCAATCTCAGGCCGTTCAGCAAGAAGAAGCCCGACGTCCTCGGCCTCGCCTATGACCGGAACTTCAACGACCTGATCCGGGTGATGGTGTTCTACGCACAGTACGACGATAACCGCTATCCGTTCATGTACTTCCAGTTCACCTACAAGAAGATCAAAGAGGGCTGGGCGATGACCAATTTCCGCTTCGAGAACGAGGCGTCGCGCGCCTTCCCCGAGGGGTATGCCGCGCCCTGAGGGCCGATGAGCGGCCGGGGCTGGTGCGAGGTGCTCTGGAATCTGCTAACGCTCGCCCCGATATAAGGCGGACCGCACCAGCGAGCGCCATCAGATCGTCCGGCAGAAAGGCCGTTATCCCATGTCCGACATCAATGCCCGTATCGATGCCGAAGTGAAGAGCAACGACGTCGTGCTGTTCATGAAGGGCACGCCGCAATTCCCGATGTGCGGCTTCTCCGGCCAGGTCGTGCAGATCCTCGGCTATATCGGCGTGCCGTTCAAAGGCGTGAACGTGCTGGAGGATCAGGAGATCCGCGAGGGCATCAAGGCCTATTCGAACTGGCCGACGATCCCGCAGCTCTACGTCAAGGGCGAGTTCGTCGGCGGCTGCGACATCACCCGTGAGATGTTCCAGGCCGGCGAATTGCAGGCGCTCTTCGAGGAGAAGGGCATTTCGGTGAAGCAGGCGAGCTGAGGGCTCGCCGGTTTCCCAATCAGCTTTCTGACCTGACGGTGCTTCTCAGGCCGCCGCGCATTGCGGGTGCGGCTTGCGGACGCGTTCTGTCGATGCCGGGTGTTTCGCCAGCATGCGCTCCGGCCTGATCGGCCGGCGCGTGAAGTCGCCGCCGCAGTTCGGGCAGATGCCGGCGAAGCGCGTCTCGGCGCAATCGGTGCAAAAGGTGCATTCATAGGTGCAGATCAGGGCGTCGCGCGACTGGGGCGGCAGGTCCCGGTCGCAGCATTCGCAGTTCGGGCGCAGTTGCAGCATGGCGTCGTCTCCTTTTGCGGGTGGCGGAAGAATGACCGCAAACCGGGACGACGCCAGCGACTTCGCGTGATCCGACCGATCAATGGCGCGGATCGATTTTTCTCGACCTTGGAATTTTGCACTGTCATCCCGGGCGACCGCAGGGAGACCCGGGATGACGGCGTGTTTTTGGGAATGCCTGACTGCGCCGGCTATTTCACCAGCAGCCAGTCGTCGATCACCAGCGCGTCGAGCCCGCTCGTATAGAACATCAGGATGGCGTCCTCCGCCGTGTGCAGGATCGGCTTGCCCATGATGTTGAAGGAGGTGTTGAGGATCACCGGCACGCCCGTCAGTTCATGGAAGGCCGAGATCAGCGCGTGATAGCGCGGGTTGCGCTCGGCCTTGACGCTCTGGAGGCGGCCCGTCGCGTCCTCATGGACCACGGCCGGGACGCGGTCACGCACCGTCTCCTTCCAGGTGAGGGTGCGCTCCATATAGGGTGCGTCCTGGTAGTTCTCGAACCAGTCGGCGGCGTGCTCGGCCAGGATCGAGGGGGCGAAGGGGCGGAAGGCCTCGCGGTACTTCACCTTGGCGTTGAGGATGTCCTTGGCGTCGGCCGGGCGCGGATCGGCGATAATCGAGCGGTTGCCCAGCGCGCGCGGGCCGAACTCGGCGCGGCCCTGCACCCAGCCGATCAATTTGCCCTCGGTGAGCAGTTTGGCGGTGACCGGCGCGATCTCGTCGGCGCTGAGCTTGCGCAGGCGCGGCTCCCAAGCCTGCATGCGTTTGAAGGGCTCGGTCGAGACCGTCGAACCGAGATAGGGCGAAAGCGGCCCCTTCGGCGCGCGCCAATCCGGGTTCGCCTCTGCGTGGCTGAGCCACGCCGCGCCGATCGCATTGCCGTCATCGGCGGGCGCCGAGGGAACGAAGACCGTCCGGAAGCCATGCCGGCCAACGATCTTGCCGTTGAAGGAGGAGTTCAGCGCGCAGCCGCCGGCCATGACGAGGTTTTCGCTTGGGACCAGAGCGGCGGTCTCGGCGAGCAGCGCCTCCATCATCTCGGCGAAGACATCCTGCCCGCAGCGGGCGAGGTCGGCCCAGCCCTTGTCGAGCGCGTCGGCCGGGCGGCGGGCGAGGATTTCGGCGGCAACCGCCTGCACGATATCCGCCTTGGCGAAGGAGAGCTTGTGGCCCTCGATCGCATAGAGCCTGCGCAATAGCGCCATCAATTCCGGATCGGTCTTGCCATAGGGGGCGAGCCCCATGATCTTCCATTCCTCGCCCTTGGCCTGGTCGAAGCCGGCGAGGTCGGTGACGAGGCCGAAATAGAAGCCGATCGATTCCCGGCCGCGATGGCGCTTCACCTCGCGCAGCTTGCCGTTCTCCAGTGCGAAGATGGCCGAGGCGCCGGTCTCGCCCATGCCGTCGACGACGAGGCAGGCGGCGTTGTCGAAGGGCGAGGACCAGCAGGCATAGGCTGCGTGGCTGAGATGGTGGCCGTAGCGCTTCAAGCCAGTGACATTGGCCTTGCCATAGGCGCGGTCGAGGCCGAGCAGCACGCCCATGCCGGCGCGCTGTTGGGCGTGGTGGAGCGAGGCGATGAGCGCGCGCTCGGTGCGTTCCGGCACGAGCGAGCGGTTGAGCTCGGGCGAGAGTTTGAGCAGCGCCTCGAGGCTGAGGGAGCCGGCGCGCGCCATCTGGTCGAGGAAGCCGGTGAAGTCCTCGCCCCAGCTCGTGGCGATCGCGACCTCGGCGCCGTCCGGGATGTAGCGCTTCAGCAGCCCTTCCATGCGCGGGGCCGAATCCGGCTCGCAGTTCGGCGCGCGCTTGTATTGCAGATAGCGCTCGGTCGCCTCGGCGAAGAGAACCTCGCCATCCGGGCCGATGATCGCGAGGGCGGGGTCGTGGAAGGTGGTGGCGAGGCCGATCGTGTAGCGCATGGACATGCCTTTACCCGTGCCGGGGCGCCGCGCCAATCCGAATGGCACGGGCCGCCGCTGCGCGCGGGGGAGGGTTGCTATTTATCCTTGAAGGCGATGCTCGCCGCCGTCTGGTCGATGGCGGGCTGGAGCTGCGGCATCTCGCTTTCGTCGGCCATGACGATCAGCCGCACGAAGCGGCTATCCGGTCCGATCGCCAGATACTGGGCAAAGCCCTTGTTGGCGCCATTCGGGTGCTTGAACGAGCCCGTGAGCAGCATGCCGTCCTGGCCGGCGAAGGGCACGCGCTTGCGCTCGGCGACCGTGGCGTTTTCCAGATTATGCGTGCCCTTGAGCAGGCTTTCGGAAAGGGCGTCCTCCTGGCCGGGCTTGACCGGCCCGGTGGGCTGGTAGGCGACGACCAGCAATGGCTGCGTGCCGGAAGGATCGGTGTTCTTGTCGCCGACCGTCATCAGCAGGCCGGAGCCGCCGATGCTGTCGATCACGCGGAAGGGCGCGGCCGCCTTGATGGCGAAGGGCAGGGCGGCGAGCTTCTCGTCGAGCGACGGCTCCTTGCCGAGCGAGACCGAGGCGATCATCGCCTTGATCTGCGCCGGGGCGAGCTTGGCCTTCTGCGGTGCCTGCACCGTCAGCATCACGGTCTTCTCGCCCTTGAGCAGGACGATCCATTTGTCGAAGGTGTCGCCGGTCGGTGCGATCTGCGAGCCCGTCAGCAAGGGCACCTTGTCGCCGCCGACAGCGATCTGTTCCACCGATTTGATCGTGATGTTCTGGCGGGCGAAGTTCGCCTTGGCCACATCGGCATTGCCGAACAAGGTGGAGAGCTGCGCATGGGCCTCGGGCGGCAGCTCGACGATCAGCACGCTCGCCTGGTTCGCCTTGTTCACCAGACCGGAGAAGCCGGTGGCCGGCTCGAAGCCCTTCGGTGCGGCGAGCGAGACGCTGGTGCCGGGGATCGGCTTGCGCTCCTGCGCGACGGCCGGCGCCAGCGCCAGCCAGGCGATGCAGGCGAGCGCGACGGCACCGGACTTGCCGAGCCGGGACTTGCCAAGCCGGGACTTGCCGGATCCGGAGCTGCCGAATCGGCTCGCGCCGCTGCGTGGATGGGTCATGGCTCGTCCTTCCGGTCTTCGATGTCGTCCGCAACAGAACGCCGCAATGCGACAAGAGTTCGTCATGCCGCCGGCTATGCGGTCCATCCGGTCTTTGGTCAGGTGGAATTCGGTCAGGGACGGCCGGTGGCCGCAGCCATCAGCGCCTTCGAATCGGCGCTCGCCCAATCGGCCGGGCCCTGGATGATGCCGAGCTCGCAGCCCGTCTTGTCGACGATGATGCTGACCGGCATGCCCTCGACCTTATGCGCCTTGCGCAGCGCCTGGAAGGTCGAAGCCTGCGGGTCGCCGTAGAAGGGCAGGGTGGTGACCTTGTTCTCGGCCAGCCAGGCCTTCGGCTTGTCGAGGTTGCGCGTGTCGATATTGATGGCGACGACCGCGAAATCGGGGCCGCCCATCTCGCGCTCCAGCACGTCGAGCGCCGGCATTTCCTTCAGGCAGGGCGCGCACCAGGTCGCCCAGAGATTGACCAGCACGGTCTTGCCCTTGAAGTCGGCGAGCGTCAGCGGCTTGCCGTCCGGCCCGCTGAAGGCGAGCTCGGGCGCCGGCTCGGGCCGGGGGCGGATCTCGACCGCCGCGACCTCGCCCTTCGCCAGCGGCGCCATGCGCGCTGCGGTCTTGGCGGCCGCGCTGCATGATCCGTTGCCGGCATCGCCCAGCCCGGAGTAGAAGGCTGCCACGCCAGCGAGGCCGAGCGCCGCCACGACCCCGAGGGCCAGTCCGATCTTCGTTCCTGACGTCATCGTGCGTCCTCAAAAGCAGGAAAGACCGCCGTGAGCAACCGCATGTGGGGTGGGCGTTTCGCCACAGGTCCCGACGCCATCATGGAGGAGATCAACGCCTCCATCGATTTCGACAAGAGGCTCTGGCGCCAGGACATCCGCGGTTCGCTGGCGCATGCCGCCATGCTGGCCGAAACCGGCATCCTGACCAAGGAAGACGTCGCGACGATCACCGCCGGCCTCAAGCAGGTCGAAGGCGAGATCGAGAGCGGCGCCTTCACGTTTTCGCGTGCGCTCGAAGACGTCCACATGAACGTCGAGTCGAACCTCAAGGACAAGATCGGCCTGGCCGCCGGCCGGCTGCACACCGCCCGCTCGCGCAACGACCAGGTCGCGACCGACATGCGGCTGTGGGTGCGCGACACGCTCGACGAGCTCGACGGGCAGATGGCCGACCTCCAGCGCGCGCTGGCCGAAAAGGCCGATACCTATGCCGGCGCGGTGATGCCGGGCTTCACCCATCTGCAATCGGCGCAGCCGGTCACCTTCGGTCATCATCTGCTCGCCTATGTCGAGATGCTCGGCCGCGATCGCGGCCGGGTGCGCGATGCGCGTGCCCGCCTCAACGAATGCCCGCTGGGCGCGGCCGCGCTCGCCGGCACCTCTTTCCCGATCGACCGGCACATGACGGCGAAGGCGCTCGGCTTCGACCGGCCGACGGCGAACTCGCTCGATTCGGTCTCGGATCGCGATTTCGCGCTGGAGACGCTGTCGACGGCCTCGATCTGCGCCATGCATCTCTCGCGTCTGGCCGAGGAGATTGTGCTCTGGGCGACGCCGCAATTCGGCTTCGTCAGGCTCTCCGACGCCTTCTCGACGGGCTCCTCGATCATGCCGCAGAAGCGCAACCCCGACGCGGCCGAGCTGGTGCGCGGCAAGGCGGGGCGCGTCTTCGGCGCGCTGCAGGCGCTGCTGACAATGATGAAGGGCCTGCCGCTGAGCTATTCCAAGGACATGCAGGAGGACAAGGAAGGCACGTTCGACGCCCTCCAGACGCTCTCGCTGTGCCTCGCCGCCATGGCCGGCATGGTCCGGGACATGCAGCCCGACCTCAAGGCGATGAAGAAGGCGGCGGGCGCCGGCTATGCCACGGCGACCGACCTCGCCGACTGGCTGGTGCGCGTGCTGAAGATGCCGTTCCGCGACGCTCATCACGTCACCGGCCGGCTCGTCGGCATCGCCTCGGAGAAGAAGGTCGGGCTGGAGAAGCTGACGCTCGCCGAGATGCAGGCGGTCGAGCCGCAGATCACCGAGGCCGTCTTCGCCGTGCTCGGCGTCGACCAGTCGGTGAGGAGCCGCGTCAGCTATGGCGGCACGGCCCCGGCCAATGTCCGCAAGCAGGCCAGGCGCTGGCTGAAGCAGCTCGCGAAAGGCTAGTCGGACGGCGAAACGCCACGTCATCCCGGGCTTGACCCGGGATCCATCGACGGGCGTTGGTGCTCTACGATGGATTCCGGATCTCCGCTTCGCGGCGTCCGGAATGGCGGCGAAGGATTGTCGCAACCGCTCGCGCTTCGCCGCATCCTCCGCTACTGTCCCGCCACGTTTCGTTCGAGGGTTCGTCTTCGTGCTTCCATCCCGTCTGAATCTTGCCCGCCTGAAATTCGGCCGCACCCTCCTGGTCGTCGGCCTCCTTGGCGTGGCGCTCGCCGCCTGCGGGCGCAAGGGGCCGCTCGAAGCGCCGCCGAACGTCTCCGGCGCCGTCGACCTGCCGGACAACCAGATCGGCGCGCAGTCGAACGACGTGTCGGATTACGGTTCGGCCTCGGTGCTGGCCAAGCCGGCCAAGGCGAACCGGGCGATCACCGTGCCGGAAAAACCGTTCCTGCTCGATCCGCTGATGTGAGCGGCGGCGCCCTCATCAGCTTGCCGCGAAGTCATCCCGGCCAAGCGTAGCGCAGAGCCGGGATCCATGCCTGAGCCTCGACCGGAAGCGCTCCGGCAGGGATTCCGGGTCTCCATTCGGTCGCCCGGGATGACGGCGACGGTTCAACAGATCTCGTTCCGGGGTTCCGCCCATGCATCATTTCGCCTATCGCGACGGCTCGCTCCATGCCGAGGGCGTCGACCTCAACCGGATCGCGGCCGAAATCGGCACGCCGGTCTATGTCTATTCGAGCGCGACGATCGAGCGGCACTACACGCTCTTCGAGCAGGCACTGAAGAAGGCCGTGCCGGCGGGCAAGGCGCATGTCTTCTACGCCATGAAGGCGAATGGCAATCTCGGCGTGCTGAAGACGCTGGGCGCGCTCGGCGCGGGCGTCGATACCGTCTCCGAGGGCGAGGTGCGCAAGGCGCTGGCGGCCGGCATCCCACCCGAGAAGATCGTGTTTTCCGGCGTCGGCAAGAGCGAGCAGGAATTGCGTTTCGCCGTCGAGGCCGGGATCTACCAGGTCAATATCGAGAGCGAGAGCGAGCTCGACCTGCTCTCGAAGGTTTCGGCCTCGCTCGGCAAGCGGCAGGAGGCGGTGTTCCGGGTCAATCCCGATATCGGCGCCGGCGGCCATGCCAAGATCACGACGGGCTCCTCCGAAAACAAGTTCGGCGTCTCCTTCGAGGAGGTCGGCCGGCTCTATGGGCGGGCGGCCAACATGCCGGGCGTGCGGATCATGGGGCTTGCCGTGCATATCGGCAGCCAGATTCGCGAGATCGACGCCTTCGAGGCGGCCTATTCCAAGATGGTGGCGCTGGTCGGCGCGCTGAAGGGGGAGGGGCACCGCGTCGAGCGGCTCGATCTCGGCGGCGGGTTGGGCATTCCCTACGACATCCCGAAGAGCTTCGATTACGGCCCGGGGCTGATCGAGGCCTATGCCGAGATGGTGGGACGGGTGACGAAGGGGCTCGATGTCGAGCTCGGCTTCGAGCCGGGACGTCTCATCGTCGGCAATGCCGGCATCCTGCTGACGCGGGTGCTGCATCTCAATCCGCGCCCGACCAAGCAGTTCCTCATCGTCGACGCGGCGATGAACGACCTCGTCCGGCCGGCGATGTACGAGGCCTATCACGAGATCTGGCCGGTGGCCGAGCCGGCGATCGGGGCGCCGGACGTCGCTTATGACGTGGTCGGGCCGATCTGCGAATCGGGCGACACCTTCACCACCGGGCGGGTGCTGTCGGCGCTGAAGCAGGGCGATCTCATCGCCTTCATGACCGCCGGCGCCTATGGCGCCTCGATGTCCTCGACCTACAATCAGCGCCTGCTCGTGGCCGAGGTGATGGTCAAGGGCGACCAATATGCCGTGACCCGTCCGCGTCAGAGCTATGAGGAGCTGATCGGGGCGGACAGGTTGCCGGGGTGGTTCGCGTAAATTCACGCATCATTCTCGGGCTTGACCCGAGAATCTCATGACCAGTTGGCTCTGGTTTCAGCGATGCTCGGGTCAAGCCCGGGCATGACGGCCTGTGTGCCCGTTCACGAAACGTCGAGCGCGGTGCAAAGGCCGGTCCGGGGACTGGCAATGCCACATTCCCGTGTTAGCCTGCTTCAGTAAGGCGATGAACCGACGGAAATGGGGGCTGCCCGGAGCGATGGCATGAGCGAGGCAGAGCGCCGCAAGGCGCCCGACACGATGGACGGCATCCGGCAACGGTTGCGCCGCCTCACGCTGGCCTCGCGGGTTTCGCTCGGCTGGGAACGGCTGTGGCCGCGGCTGTGGTTGCCGCTCGGCGTCGTCCTCGCCTTTCTCGCCTTGTCCTGGTTCGGGCTGTGGACCCATCTGCCCTGGTATGGGCGGATCGCGGGCGTCCTGGCCTTTGCAGGGGCCTTCCTCGCCAGCCTCTGGCACGTCGCCCGCATCGTGCTGCCGACGCATCGCGACGCGCTGACCCGGCTCGATCGCTCCTTCGCCGGCGGGCATCGGCCCGCTTCGGCGCTGGAGGACAGCCTCGCCGTCGGCTCCAGCGATCCGGTTTCGCAAGCTCTCTGGAAGCTGCATGTCGAGCGCCAGAGCCGGCAGGTCGCGGCGCTCAGGATCGAGGCGCCGCGTCCGTTGATGGCGGCTCGCGACCAGCGGGCGCTGCGCGCGGTGCCGCTGCTCGCCGCCATCGCGGCCTTCTTCGTCGCCGGGCCCGAGACGACGCAGCGCCTCTCCGCCGCCTTCGACTGGCAGGGGCCGCCGGGCGCCTCGCCCTCGACCCGCATCGACGCCTGGATCGACCCGCCGGCCTATACCCGCCTGCCGCCGATCCTGATCGACTTCGCCAAGCTCGCGAGCCCGCGTCTCAGCGCGCCGGAGAAGTCGACGATCGTCGTGCGCATCGCCGGCAAGACCAATATGGACGTCGTCACCACCGGAAAGCTCGAGACCAAGCCGGCCGAGGCCCAAGACGGCAAGACCCAAGACGGCGAGGCGGGCGCCCAGCCGGCCCGGCAGACGCAAGGCAGCGATCCGCAGCAGGCGGTGCTGGAGAAGCGCTATGTGCTCGCCGGCAACGGCACGCTGAGATTGACCGGCAGCGGCGCGCCCGGCACCACGCTCAGCATCACCGCCATTCCCGATTTGCCGCCGACCATCGCCTTCGTCGACACGCCGAAGCCGGTCGTCGGTGCCCAGTCTGGCGGCTTGAGCATCACCTACAAGGCCAAGGACGATTACGGTATCGCCTCGATCGAGGTCGATGTCTCGCGCCCCGACGCCGCCGCCGGCGGCCGTTCGCTGGTCGACCCGCCGAAGCAGAACCTCGCCGTGCCCTCCTCCGCCACTGGCGAGGAGGAGCTCAAGGGCACCGTCGATTTCTCGGCGCATCCCTGGGCTGGCGCCAAGGTCCGGATGGTGCTGATCGCCAAGGACGAGGCCGGGCAGGAGGGGCGCAGCCAGCCGGTCGAGGTCGTGCTGCCGCAGCGCACCTTCACCAATCCGCTGGCCAAGGCGCTGGTCGAGCAGCGGCGCAAGCTCGTGATGAATGTCGATGACCGCTCCAGAGTGCAGCTCGCCATGGATGCGCTGATGATCGAGCCCGGGCTCTTCATGAAGGAGATGGGGACCTATCTCGGCATGCGCATGCTGACGGAGCGGCTGCGCAAATCCGGCAGCGACGACGAGTTGCGCGAGGTCTCAGAGCTGATGTGGGCGATGGCGCTCCAGCTCGAGGACGGCGGCATGTCCGATGCCGAGCGGGCTCTGCGGCAGGCGCAGGAGAATCTGCAGCAGGCGCTGGAGCGTGGCGCCTCCGAGGAGGAGATCAAGAAGCTCACCGAGGAGATGCGGCGGGCGATGGACAACTATATGCGCCAGCTCGCCGAGCAGATGATGCGCCAGCAGCAGAACGGCCAGCAGAACCAGGCGCAGCTGCCTGAGAATTTCCGGACGGTGACGCCGCGCGACCTGCAGAACATGCTCGATCGCATCGAGGAATTGTCGCGGCGCGGCGACATGGCCGAGGCGCAGCGGCTGATGGAAGAGCTCAACCGGATGCTCAACAATCTGCAGATGGCGCGGCCCGGCCAGGGCGATCCGCGCCAGAACCAGATGAACCAGGCGCTGGGCGATCTCGACCGGATGACGCGCGATCAGCAGAACCTGCGCGACGAGACCTATCAGAACCAGCAGCGCGGGCAGGGGCAGACCCAGCGCGGCCAGCGCCCCGGCCAGCAGCAGGCACGTCCCGGCCAGCGCGGCCAGCAGGGCCAGCAAGGGCAACGCGGCCAGCAGGGCCAGCGCGGTCAGCAGCCCGGCCAGCAACCGGGCGACCAGGGCGAGGACGGCGAAGGCGGCGAGGGCATGCAGGGCCAGAACGGCCAGGGGCAGGGTGGCCTGTCCCAGCGCCAGCAGGCCCTGCGCGAGCGGCTGCAGGATCTGCAGCGGCGCATGCGCGGCATGGGCGCGCCGCAGAATGGCGAGCTCGG
This sequence comes from Allobosea sp. RCC_152_1, assembly GCF_041360765.1. Taxonomy (NCBI): domain Bacteria; kingdom Pseudomonadati; phylum Pseudomonadota; class Alphaproteobacteria; order Hyphomicrobiales; family Alloboseaceae; genus Allobosea; species Allobosea sp. RCC_152_1. The sequence goes on along the minus strand of NZ_JBFUPU010000002.1, from coordinate 784,507 downwards.
CGAGGCCGAGGAGGCGATGCGCGAGGCCGAGCGGCAGCTCGGGCAAGGCGACGGGGAAGGGGCGCTGGACGCGCAGGGCCGCGCGCTCGACGCGCTGCGCCGCGGCGGCCAGAACCTCGCCCAGCAGATGCAGGGCCAGCCCGGCGAGGGCGACGGCGAGGGCCAGGCCTATGGGGAGCCGGACGGGCGCCAGCAGGGCCGCCCCTCGGCCCAGCAGCGCGGCAGCGAGGATCCGCTCGGCCGGCCGCAGCGCCAGCGCGACTGGGCCGATGGCCGGGTCAAGGTTCCCGGCGCCGACGAGAGCGCGACGCAGCGGGCGCGGCGCATCCTGGAGGAGCTGCGCAAGCGCCTCGGCGATCCGCTGCGGCCGCAGGAGGAGCTGGATTATCTGGAGCGGCTGCTCCGGCGGAACTGAGCGGACCGCTCCCCGCGCCTCTCAGCTCTTCCGCTGCGCGGCGAAGCGCGCCGCGGCCCTGAGCGCGTCAGCCGCGCTGCCGAAGCCGTCGAGTGCCTTCACCGCCGCTTCGCTCAGCCGGTCGCGCTCGCGCTTGGCGCCGTCGAGCCCGAGCACGCCGATCAGCGTCGCCTTGCCCTTGTCCTCGTCCTTCGCCGTCGCCTTGCCCATCTGGGCCGCATCGGCCTCGACGTCGAGAATGTCGTCGGCGATCTGGAAGGTCGCGCCCAGCGCCCGGCCATAGGCGTCGAGCGCCGTCAGCGCCGCCGCATCGGCGCCGCCCAGCCGCGCGCCGATCTCGACGCTGGCCGCCAGCAGCGCCCCGGTCTTCATCGCCTGCAGGCGCCGGATCTCCGCCTCGGTCAAGGCATGCTTCTGGGCCTCGAAGCGGCCCTCCGCGGCGAGGTCGAGCATCTGGCCGCCGACCATGCCGCCAAGCCCGGAGGCGCGGGCGAGGCAGCGCACCAGCGCCACCCTGATCTCACCCGCTTCATGCGTCTCCGGATCGGCCAGCACGTCGAAGGCGAGCGTCAGCAGGGCATCGCCCGCCAGGATCGCGGTTGCCTCGTCATAGGCCTTGTGGACGGTGGGGCGCCCCCGGCGCAGATCGTCGTCGTCCATCGCCGGCAGGTCGTCATGAACAAGCGAATAGCAATGCAGCAGTTCGACCGCGGCGCCGGCCCGCAGCGCCTGTGCCGAGGGAACGCCGAGAAGCCGGGCAGTCTCCACCGTCAGGAACGGCCGCAGCCGCTTGCCGCCCGCGAGCGCGCCGTGGCGCATCGCGGCGACCAGACGCGGTGGACGCAGGATTTCGCCGGCCGCCGGCGTCTCGGACAGGAGGCTCTCGAGCAGCGTCTCGACCGCCGCGGCATTCTGCGCCAGCCGGGCATCGAGATCGGCGTGGCTGGCCTGTGACGGGACGGAACTCATGCGTGGGTCTCGCGTTCGCTGCCGGGACGGGGGCCTTGCCGGACGTTTGCCGCATCGTCAAGGTGCGGGGCCATGGCGGACGCGTCGGTGGAGCGGCGGGAAACAGGGAGCGGTCTCCTGGCTTGGGTTTTCGGATGGTGCCTGAGGCTGACCTTCTGGCTCGTCCTCGCCCTCGTCGTTGCTCTGGTGCTCTATCGATTCGTGCCCGTGCCCTCGACGCTGATGCTCGGCCGCTGGCTGACGCTGCGGCCGGTCGAGCGCGAATGGGTGCCGCTGGAGCGGATTTCGCCCAATCTGATCCGTGCCGTCATCGCCTCCGAGGACCAGCGCTTCTGCAGCCATCGCGGGGTCGACTGGGTCGAGCTCAATGCAGTGATGGAAGACGAGGACGGGCCGAGCCGCGGCGCATCGACGCTGACCATGCAGACGGCCAAGAACGTCTTCCTCTGGCCGGGGCGCTCCTACATCCGCAAGGGGCTGGAAATCCCGCTCGCGATGGTGAGCGACCTCGCCTGGGGCAAGCCGCGCGTCATCGAGGTCTATCTCAACGTCGCGGAATGGGGCGAGGGCCTGTTCGGGGCCGAGGCCGCGGCGCAGCACTATTTCCGCAAATCCGCGGCCCGGCTCACGCCGGTGGAGGCGGCGCGTCTTGCCGGGGCCCTGCCGAATCCGATCCTGCGCAATCCGGGCAAGCCGAGTCGCGCGCTGCAATCGGCCTCCGGGCGCGTTCTGCGCCGCATGGGCCAGCTCGGCTCCCTTGGCAATTGCGCCTTGCCCGGCTAACTCCTCCGCGAAGACGAAGCCTGCTCCGGCGCCCGACATCGTTGTGGGCAAAGGTCAGTCAGCCACTTTTTCACATGAGGCTCTAGCCAGCGCGCGCCTGAGCGTGTATGGGCAACGCCTCACGAGATTGATCCGTCGTCGTGGCGGTGGCGCAGCTTTGGCGAGCGGCGCTCCGAGCGGCGGCACGATGGAGAGTACAATGGCCGTTCCGAAGAAGAAGACGTCGCCGTCGAAGCGCGGCATGCGCCGCTCGGCCGACGCGCTGAAGCAGCCCACCTATATCGAGGACAAGAACTCCGGCGAACTGCGCCGCCCGCACCATGTCGATCTGAAGAGCGGCATGTATCGCGGCCGCCAGGTTCTCAAGGTCAAGGCCGACGCCTGAGCCGGAATGGCCGGATCGCCTCCGGCCTTCGCTCGAATCTGATGAAACCGGCCGAAAGGCCGGTTTTTTCTTTGTCTTGCCGGGCCGAGAGTCGCGCTCGGAACCTGTGAGCATGACGGCGCCGAAACGGCTGCCCTATCCGCATATGCCGGGGGCGGGGCTGTAAGCCCTTCAGCGCCTCGCCGACGACAACGCCGCCAGCCGCGCCGCGGCGCGATAAAGCAGCACGGCCGATTGCGACGTCGCCAGGCCCTTGAGCGCGAAGGGCCCGATCCGCGCTTTGAAGGCCGCGGCCTGCAGCAGCACGAGCGCGGACGCGCTGAGGTTCAACCCCTCAGGCGCTGGCCTCTCTCCGTTACGCATATGTCTCACTCCGGCACGGGCACTCTGTGACGGGGCGGAAGTTGCAAGACGGTCGCCACGCTTAACGGGGCGTTAAGCAAAAACCCTTCATCATTTCGAAACACTTCCCCAACCAGCCGGACATGGCGGGGCCGCACCAGGACGATGCGGCGCGAACAGTCCGATGAGGCCGCCCGCGATGCCTTCCCCCGCGCTTTTCAGCTTCCGCAAGGACAATGCGGCTGATCCGAGGGGATTGCTCTCGTCGATCGGCGAGGTGGTCTATAGCTGGGACATCCAGAGCGACGCGCTGAGCCTGGGCCCGAATGCCACGGATGTTTTCGGCACGCTCCCGGAACGGGCGATGACGCGGGGCATCGGCTTCGCCGCACTCGTCGAGCCCGGCAGCGGCCCGAGCCGCTACGACGCGATCTTCGGCTCGAGCGAGCAGGACCAGGGCGAGGGCGTGCTCTACCGCACCCGCTACGCCATCGATCTCGGTGGCCGGAAGATGTGGGCCGAGGATACCGGCCGCTGGTTCGCCGGCAGCGACGGCCGCCCGGCCTGCGCCCGCGGCGTGCTGCGGCTCGACCGTGCGGTGCGCAGCGAGGAATTCGGCTCTTCCGGCAGCGATCTCTGCGATCGCCCGGCCCTGGTCGAGCAGATCGGCCTCAGCCTGCAGGAGCATCTGCCGCAGGACCGGCCGGTGGTCGTCCTCGTCGCGGCGATCGACGAGCTTGCGCGCCTCAACGACGATTTCGGCCATGAGGCGACCGACGAGATCGTCATCACGGCGCATGAGCGGCTGCGCTCGGTGACGCGCCAGCGCGACCATCTCGTTCGCTATGCCGGCAACAGCTTCGCGATCATCCTGTCCGGCTGCCCGCGCGACCAGATCGATTCGGCGGCCCGCCGCTTCATCAAGGTGGTCGCGGAATCCGCCATCGAGACCAGCCATGGCATCGCGCTGGTGCGGCTGCGCGTCGGCGCGGCCCATGCGCCCGAGCTCGGCAGCCATGCCGGCGAATTGCTGGCAGCGGCCGAGGGCGCGCTGGCGGCGGCGCGGGCCGGCGCCTCCGAGGATGCCGTCATCGCCCGCCCGCAGCGCCGGCGCCAGGACAGGGCCGACCATGGCGGGCTCGACGTCCAGGCCGTCACCGCGCTGAACGAGCGGCGGGTGCGGCTGGCCCTGCAGCCTGTCGTCTCGGCCCGCACCCGCGAGGTCGCCTTCCACGAAGCGCTGCTGCGCGTCGGGCAGCCCGAGGCCGGCCTGTTCTTCGCTTCGGCCGAGCTGGTGCCGCTGCTCGAGCGGCGCGGCCTCGTGCGGCTGTTCGACCATCGTGTGTTCGAGTTGGCACTCGCGATGCTGGCCGGGGACCCGGCGCTCACGCTGTCGATCAACGTCTCGCCGGTCTCGCTCGGCGATCCCGAATGGCTCGACGCCTTCCTGACGCTGGCCGGCTCGTCGCGCGGCCTCGCCTCACGGCTGATCGTCGAGATCACCGAGACGGCGACCATCCAGGACCCGGTCCGGATCGCGAAGCTGCTCGCCCGGATCAAGCAGCATGGCTGCCGCATCGCCCTCGACGATTTCGGCGCGGGGCATACCTCGCTCAAGCATCTGCGCGCCTTCCCGATCGACATCCTGAAGATCGACGGGGCCTTCACGCAGAATCTGCGCCGCTCGACCGACGACCGCTTCTATGTCCGCACGCTGATCGATCTCGCGCGCCATCTCGAGGTCGAGACCGTCGCCGAATGGGTCGATGACGAGTTGCAGGCGACGATGTTGCGCGACTGGGGCGTGACCTATCTGCAGGGCCATCTCGTCGGTCGCGCCGAGCTCGTGACGGAAGTCCAGCCGGAGCGCCGCCGCGCCGTCGGCTGATGCAGGCCGGGGCAGCGGCGGGCAACGCCCGCCGCCTTCGGCTCACTTGCTGCGGGAAAGCTTGTCCAGCCGCTCGCGCATTTCGGTGAGCTCGCGCTTGAGATCGCCGAGATCGTCGGCCTTGGCCGGCTCCGACGCGGCGTCCTGCTTCGCCTTCGCGGCCGCCGCGGCGGTGAAGGGATTGAACATCCGGAAGGCCTCGGTGAAGATCTGCATGTTCGCGCGGGTCTGCGCCTGGATGGCGTCGAGCGCGGGCGCTCCGAAGGCGGTGCCGCCGAAGGCCGGGCTGCCGAAAGCCTTGCTCATCTGCTCGCGGAATTTGCTCTGCTCCTGGGCGAAATTCTCCATCGAGAATTCGAGATAGCGCGGCACCAGCGCCTGCATGCTGTCGCCGTAGAAGCGGATCAGTTGACGCAGGAACGCGATCGGCAGCAGGTTCTGACCGTCCTTGGCTTCCTCGTCGAAGATGATCTGCGCCAGCACCGAGCGGGTGATGTCCTCTCCCGACTTGGCATCGTAGACGACGAAATCCTCGCCGCCGCGCACCAGCCCGGCCAGATCCTCCAAGGTGACGTAGGAACTCGTACCCGTATGGTAGAGGCGCCGATTGGCGTATTTCTTGATGACGGTCGGTTCTTTTTCGCTGGCCATCATGTCCTGCTAGACGTTGATCCGCCCCGTGCCGGCGGTGCCGGCGCCGTTTGGCGGAACGTTCTCCCTGCGGTGACGATAGCCTCTCGGTGCTGCGCCGCAAGCTTTTTGAGCGTGCGGCGCAAAAACCGGTCGGAATTGAGGCGATGTCTCCGCCGCGACCGCGCGCTCCACAGCCGGGAGGCCCTGCCAAACGCCGGATATGGCAGTAGGGCTGACTTGACGGCGTCACGGCGGCCTTCGAAGGTGGGCGAAGGTTGCGCCGGCGGGAGCGGCGCGGCAGGTCAACATCAGAATAGCAGCAAGGAATTCCCCCATGGCAGATACGGACATCGTGATCGTCGGCGCAGCGCGCACGGCGGTAGGCGCCTTCAACGGCGCTTTTGCCAACACTCCCGCCCATGATCTTGGCGCCGCCGCGATCAAGGAAGCGCTGAAGCGCGCCAAGGTCGAGGCGGCCGAGGTCGACGAGGTCGTGCTGGGCCAGGTGCTCGCCGCCGGCCAGGGCCAGAACCCCGCCCGCCAGGCCGCGATGGCCGCCGGCATCCCGCAGGAGAAGACCGCCTGGGGCCTCAACCAGCTCTGCGGCTCGGGCCTGCGCACGGTCGCCATCGGCCTGCAGCAGATCGCCAATGGCGATGCCGACATCATCGTTGCCGGCGGCATGGAATCGATGTCGCTGGCGCCGCATGCCTCGCATCTGCGCGCGGGCACCAAGATGGGCGACACCAAATTCATCGACACCATGATCAAGGACGGGCTCTGGGACGCCTTCCACGGCTACCATATGGGCACCACGGCCGAGAACGTCGCGACCAAGTACCAGATCAGCCGCGAGGAGCAGGACCGCTTCGCCGTGGGTTCGCAGAACAAGGCCGAGGCTGCCCAGAAGGCTGGCCGGTTCAAGGACGAGATCGTTCCCTTCACCATCTCGACCCGCAAGGGCGACGTGGTCGTCGACAGCGACGAGTATCCCCGCCACGGCGCGACGCTGGAAGCCATGGCCAAGCTCAAGCCCGCCTTCTCCAAGGACGGCACGGTGACCGCCGGCAACGCCTCGGGCCTCAATGACGGCGCCGCCGCCCTCGTCATCATGACGGCCAAGGAAGCGGCCCGCCGCGGCCTCACCCCGCTCGCCCGCATCGCCTCCTGGGCGACGGCCGGCGTCGATCCGGCGATCATGGGCACGGGCCCGATCCCCTCGACCCGCAAGGCGCTGGAAAAGGCCGGCTGGAAGGTCGCCGATCTCGATCTCGTCGAGGCCAACGAGGCCTTCGCCGCGCAGGCGCTCGCGGTCAACAAGGATCTCGGCTGGAACCCTGACATCGTCAACGTCAATGGCGGCGCCATCGCGATCGGCCACCCGATCGGCGCGTCGGGCGCCCGCGTGCTGGTGACGCTGTTGCACGAGATGGCCAAGCGCGACGCCAAGAAGGGCCTCGCCACGCTCTGCATCGGCGGCGGCATGGGCGTCGCCTTGGCCGTGGAGCGCTGAGACAAGCGCCTCTGCTCATGGCGAAGCGCACGACGCTCTACCGCTATCTCACCGGGCCCGATGACGCTGCGTTCTGTCATCGGGTCACCGAAGCCTTGAGCCAGGGCTGGTCGCTCTACGGCCAGCCGACGCTCACCTTCGACGCCGCGCAAGGCCGCGTCATCTGCGGACAGGCCATCACCAAGGACGTGGACGTGCCCTACACGCCCGCGTTGAAGCTATCCGAACAATAGCGGCGGCAAGCCGCGCAAGACTTCACAAGAGGGAGAATGGCTATGACGAAGGTGGCGCTGGTGACGGGGGGCACGCGCGGGATCGGCGCGGCGATCTGCAAGGCCTTGAAAGAGGCCGGATACAAGGTCGCGGCCAGCTATGCCGGCAATGACGAGGCGGCCGCCAAGTTCAAGGCCGAGACCGGCGTTTCCGTCTATAAATGGGACGTCGGCGACTATGAGTCCTGCGTCGCCGGCATCGCCAAGGTCGAGGCTGAGCTCGGGCCTGTCGACGTCCTCGTCAACAATGCCGGCATCACCCGCGACGGCATGTTCCACAAGATGACCAGGGATCAGTGGGACGCGGTGATCAACACCAACCTAAACTCGCTCTTCAACATGACCCGCCCGGTCTGGGAAGGCATGCGCGCCCGCAAATTCGGTCGCGTCATCTGCATCTCCTCCATCAACGGCCAGAAGGGCCAGATGGGTCAGGTGAACTACTCCGCCGCCAAGGCCGGCGATATCGGCTTCGTCAAGGCGCTGGCGCAGGAGGGCGCACGCGCCGGCATCACCGTGAACGCGATCTGCCCCGGCTACATCGCCACCGAAATGGTCAAGGCGATCGATCCCGCCGTGATTGAGAAGTCGATCCTGCCGCATATCCCGGTCGGGCGACTCGGCGAGCCCGAGGAGATCGCCCGGGCGGTCGTGTTCCTCGCCGGCCCGGATGCGGGCTTCATCACCGGCTCGACCCTCTCGGCCAATGGCGGCCAGTACATGGCGTGAGCCGCCCGGCAATCCGCCGTCGTTCTCGGGCGCCGCAAGGCGGTGACCCGAGAATCTCGCACCGGAGGGGGAGCTCTTCCGCCAAGAGATGCCCGGGGCGCTCCCAGGCCTGAGGCCGCCCGCAGAAGCTGCGCTTCCGTACTTGTATATTTCCATATTTCCTATATCGTGGAATTATGGAAATTACAGATGCCGTCACGCGCCTTTCCGCGCTCGCTCATGAAGGTCGCCTGGCGGTCTTCCGCATGCTCGTCCAGACAGGCCCCGACGGCATTGCCGCGGGCGAGATCGCGCGCCGCCTCGGCGTACCTCCCAGCAGCCTTTCAGCCAATCTGACCGTGCTCAGCCATGCCGGCCTGATCGCGGCGCGGCGGGAGGGCCGCTCGATCGTCTATACCGCCGGGTATGACGAGATGACGCGGCTGCTCGGTTATCTCCTCGACGATTGCTGCGGCGGATCCCCCGAGATCTGCCGGCCGCTCGCCGAGAAATTCGCGCAAGCGGCTTGCTGCGCCCATGACACCGCCTCAGCGTAACTTCGCCATGCACGCGGCGGTCAGACCCCTTGCGGAGGCGACGCTGGCGCGCCGCCTGGCAGCGGAGGGGCTGGGAACGATGGCCCTGCTCGCCATCGTCATTGGCTCCGGCATCATGGGCGAAAGGCTGGCCGGCGGAAACATCGCGATCGCGCTTATGGGCAATACGCTGGCGACCGGGGCAGGGCTGGTCGTGCTCATCACCATCTTCGGCCCGGTGTCGGGCGCGCATTTCAACCCGGCCGTCACCCTGGTCGCGACGCTTCGGCGCGAACTGCCCCGGAGGGTGGCTTGCGCCTATGTCGCAACGCAGCTCATCGGCGCCGTTCTCGGCGTCTGGCTCGCCCATGCCATGTTTGCCGAGCCGCTTCTGCAGGTTTCGGGCAAGCTGCGCGACGGTCCGGGCCAGGCCTTGTCGGAATTCGTGGCCACTTTCGGCCTCATCGCCGCCATTTGCGGGGCAGCGCGCTTGAGGCCGCAGGCCGTGCCGTCGATCGTCGGCTTCTACATCGTGTCGGCTTACTGGTTCACGGCCTCGACCTCTTTCGCCAACCCCGCCGTCACGCTGGCGCGCAGCCTGTCCGACAGCTTCGCGGGGATCGCTCCTGGCTCCGTGCCGGTTTTCCTTGCGGTGCAGCTGGCGGGTGCCGCGGCAGCCTCGATGGTCTTCCACTGGCTTCTTCAGGAGAATGCGGCGCCATGACTGCCGGCTTTCCGATCACCATCTTCCACAATCCCGCCTGCGGCACCTCGCGCAATGCGCTCGCGATGATCCGCGCCGCCGGCTACGAACCGACGGTTGTCCATTATCTCGACACGGGTTGGACTCTGGCGCAGCTCCGGCAATTGCTCGACGCGATGGCGGCACCGCCGCGCGACATCCTGCGCGAGAAAGGCACGCCGGCTGCCGAGCTCGGCCTGCTCGATCCGGGAATCTCCGAGGATCGGATTCTGGACGCGATGGTCGCCCTGCCCATCCTGGTGAACCGCCCGATCGTCGTTACGCCGAAGGGCGTGAAGCTGGCGCGCCCTTCCGAAGTCGTGCTCGAGCTTCTGGAACGCCGCCCCGACTCGTTCACAAAGGAAGACGGCGAGGTCGTCCGCTTGGCGGCGATCTAGAGTACGATGGAGCCACGCAGTCATCCCGGGCCTGACCGGGAATCCATGCCGGAGCGCTTCCGATGGACGTTCAGGCCTTCCGCGCTCCCCTCGGCAGCAGGAAGGTCAGGAGCCCCAGTGCCGGCAGCCAGGCGCAGAGCTTGAAGACCTGGATGATGCCGACCTGGTCGGCGAGCGCGCCGAGCGCCGCCGCGGCGACGCCGCCGAGCCCGAAGGACAGGCCGTAGAACAGACCGCCGACGAGGCCGATGCGGTGCGGTACCAGATCGATGGCGTAGATCAGGATCGCCGAGAAGGCGCTCGCCATGATGAAGCTGACGACGATGCTGAGCACGCCCGTCCAGAACAAATCCGCGTAGGGCAGCGCGAGCGCGAAGGGCAGCGAACCCAGGATCGACAGCCAGATCACCCGGTCGCGGCCGATCCGGTCGCCGATCATGCCGCCGAGGATGACGCCGATGGCGCCGACCACGAGATAGAGGAACAGCATGATCTGCGAGAGCTGCACCTCCACGCCGAAGCGCGTGATCAGGTAGAAGGTGTAGTAGGAGGTGAAGGCGGCCGTGTAGCCGTTCTTCGAGATCAGCAGCACGACCAGTACGGTCATGGCCAGGATGATGCGCCCGCGCGGCAGGCCGTGGCTCGCGGTCTCCTCGACATGCTCCTTGGACGATGTCTGCTCGCGCCGCATCGCCGCATAGCGCGCGCCGATCCAGCCCATCAGCCCCATCGCCAGCAGCACGACCAGCGAGAACCAGGACAGGCTCTCCTGCCCGCGCGGCACCACCACCATCGCCGCCAGCAGCGGGCCGATGGCGTAACCGACATGGCCGCCGACCTGGAACACGCCCTGCGCCAGCCCCTGCCGCCCCGCGGCGGCGTGACGCGCCATGCGCGTCGCTTCCGGGTGGAACACCGCCGAGCCGAGGCCGATCAGCCCGGCCGCCAGCAGCACGACGGCATAGCTGTGGGCGAAGGAGAGCAGCAGCAGCCCGGTCAGCGTCGAGCACATTCCGGCGACCATCGCATAGGGCCAGGGCCTGCGGTCGGTGACATAGCCGAGCAGCGGCTGCAGCAGCGACGACGTCACCTGGAAGGCGAGCGTGATGAAGCCGATCTGCATGAAGTCGAGCCGATAGGCATCCTTGATCAGAGGATACAGCGCCGGGATCATCGACTGGACAAGGTCGTTCAGCAGATGGGCGACGCTGAGCGCCGCCAGAACCGGCATCAACGGGCGGCGGACGACGCCTTCTATCGGGATCGTGGTCATGAATGAGGCATGATGCGAGCCGGCGTCGCGGTCAACGGTTTCCGGAACATGGCGCCCATGGCTGCCGTGCTGAGGTGCAATGCAGCATGATGCCGGGGGCTGCCGGACAAACTGGCGCCGGCCCATCGGCAAGCCCGGCGAAACCTGCTATCGCCGCCCTGTTTCGAGCCCGGCTTTTCGTCATGACCTCCCGCACCGCCACTCTCATCGGCTTCTGCGCCATCCTGCTCTGGTCGACGCTCGCGCTGTTCACCGCGATGTCGGGGCGGGTGCCTCCGTTCCAGCTCGTCGCCATGACCTTCGTCATCGGCGGCCTGCTGATCCTCGCCATCACGGCGCTGCGCGGCGAGCTCAGCCGGATCAGGCCGACGCCGGCCTCCTTCGCACTGGGCCTCTACGGTCCGTTCGGCGACAGCGCGCTCTACTATGCCGCGGTGAAGACGGCGCCGCCGGCGGAAGCGAACCTGATCCATTATCTCTGGCCGCTGCTGATCGTGCTCTTCGCCGCGCTCCTGCCCGGCGGCGGGCTGAAGACTCGCCATCTCGTCGGCGCCTTCATCGGGCTCGTCGCGACCGGGCTCCTCGTTTCCGGCGGCCTCGGCAGCGGCGGCGGGCTCGCTTTCGGCCATGTGCTGGCCGCGCTCGGCGCCTTCGTCTGGGCGAGCTATTCGGTGGTCTCGCGCCGCTTCGCCGACGTGCCGTCGGAAAGCCTCTGCGTCACCATGCTGGGTTGCGCCGTGCCGGCTCTCCTCTGCCATTCCGCCTTCGAGACGACGCTGTGGTCGCTCACGGGGGTGGAGTGGGCCGGTGTTCTCGGCCTCGGGCTCGGCTCGATCGGGCTCGCCTTCGTCGTCTGGGACATCGGCATGAAGCAGGGCGATGTCGCGCTGCTCGGCGTCGCCTCCTACGCCGCCCCGGTGCTCTCGACGCTGGTGCTGGTGCTGTTCGGCTATGCGCAGGCGAGCTGGCTGCTGGCGGCCTCCTGCGCGCTCATCGTCATCGGCGCGCTGGTGGCGAGCGGGGCCGGGCGGCCGTCCCGGAAATAGAGGCGCGGGTGCCTCTCTCCTTGTGGAGACCGGGCGTCTCCGGAGCCGGAAGGAAGGGGCTACTGCCAGCGGCCGAAGGCGTCGCCCAGCGTCTGGGCGCCCGAGACGCCCTTCTCGAAAGTGATGATGCCGCGGCGACCGGAGGTGAACAGCACGGGCAGGTCGATCCAGCTCCGGTTCAGGATGAGATCGGTGTTGCGTTCGACCTCGACCGGAACATTGGACAGGGCCGCGACGAAGAGATTGTCGCCGAGCGCCGAGTTGATCGCCGAGAGCGGCGCGCCGCGCTCGCCTTCCGCGGTCTTGAACTGCGGTACGCCGACTTCCTTGATCCCCTGCGTCGCCGGGTCGCCGGTGGCGGTGAAGCGCATGCCGACGATGTGCGAGGCGGGGAAGGCCGAATCGGTGTTGCGCCGGATGGTGAAATCGAGATTGACGCCCGCTTCCGGGATTTCGATGGTGGCGCGCACGATGGTTTCGACGGGCCGGCCCTGGCCAGCGCTCTCGCTGTCGAGCCGCCAGAAGACGCGGCCATTGACGGTGCGCGGCTGCTGGGGGTTGTCCGGGTTCTCGACATAGAGGATGGCGCGCTGGGCGACGGCGATCTCGCCGCCCGGCTGCTGCACCGGCGTGCCGGCCGCGTTGTTGCCGCCCGCATTGTTGGGGCGGCCCTGCGCCGGCGCATTGGCGTCGCCGACGCGGTCGCCGATCTTGCCGGCATTTTCCGGCTGGGCCGGCTGCTGCCGGGCCGCGGTTTCCGCGCCGGGATGCGTCGCGTCCTGCGGCTTGAGCTTGTGGACATAGATCGCGGTGCCGGCGATGGCGGCCACCGCGACGGCGACGACCACGCCGACCACGCCGGTGCGGATGTGGCCGGGCTTCACCCGGGACTCGCGCGGCGGCATGATGCGCGGGCGGGCCGGCTGGCTCTCGGCCGGCTCGGGCAGGGGCTCGCCGAATTCCTGGCCCTCGGCGGGCGGCAGGGGGGCGAATTCGGGCTGCTGCTTCGGCTCGGGCGGGCGCGGAGGCTTCGCCGCCGGCTCCTGGGGGCGAATCACCGGGCCGCGAGCGGGCGGCAGCGGCGCCTCGCTGTATTCGGCCTCGATCCGGGCGACGGCCTCGTCGAGCGTCAGGCGCTCGCGCATGATCTCGGCCTCGCTCAGCGGCGGATCGAGACCGCGCAACTGCGCGACGAGGGCTGCCCGCGCCCGGTCGAAGATGGCGCGGCGCGCCTCGGGTGAGTTGTCGGGCAGCCCGGCGACGGCGCGTGCCAGGATCGGGTAGAAATCGGCCATTGGCCTCACTTGTCGCTGATGACGAGCCGCGTCAACCCTCGAACGGATTATGAACGAGGATGGTGTCGTCGCGTTCCGGGCTGGTCGACAGCACGGCGACGGTGGCGCCGATCAGTTCCTCGATGCGGCGGACATATTTGATCGCCTGGGCCGGCAGATCGGCCCAGGAGCGGGCGTTGGCGGTCGAGCCTTCCCAGCCTTCGATCGTCTCATAGACCGGCTCGACGCGGGCCTGGTCGCTCTGGCCGGCGGGCAGATGCTCGATGATCTGGCCGTCGAGCTTGTAGCCGACGCAGACCTTGATCTCCTTGAAGCCGTCGAGGATGTCGAGCTTGGTCAGCGCGATACCGTCGATGCCGGAGGTCTTGACCGTCTGGCGCACGAGGCAGGCGTCGAACCAGCCGCAGCGGCGTTTGCGGCCGGTGACGACGCCGAATTCCTTGCCCTTCTGGCCGATCAATTCGCCGATCTCGTCGAAGAGCTCGGTCGGGAAGGGGCCTTCGCCGACGCGGGTGGTGTAGGCCTTGGCGATGCCCAGCACATAGCCGACGGCGGAGGGGCCCATCCCCGAGCCGGTCGCGGCCTGGCCGGCGACGATGTTCGAGGAGGTGACGAAGGGGTAGGTGCCGTGGTCGACGTCGAGCAGCGCGCCCTGCGCGCCCTCGAACAGGATGCGCTTGCCGGCGCGGCGCTGCGCATCGAGCAGCGCCCAGACGGTGTCGGCATAGGGCAGGATTTCTGGCGCGATCGCCTTGAGCTGGCCGAGCAGTTCGCGGCCGTCGACCTCGGCGATGCCGAGACCGCGGCGCAGCGCGTTGTGATGGGCGAGCAGGCGCTCGATCTTGGCTTCGAGCAGGGCCTCGTCCTTGAGATCGATGACGCGGATGGCGCGGCGGCCGACCTTGTCCTCATAGGCCGGGCCGATGCCGCGCTTGGTCGTGCCGATCTTCATGCCGGCATTCGAGGTCTCGCGGAAATGGTCGAGCTCGCGATGCAGCGGCAGGATCAGCGTGGCGTTGTCGGCGATGCGGAGATTGTCCGGCGTGATCGCGACGCCTTGCGCGCGCAGCTTGCCGATCTCCTCGACGAGGTGCCAGGGATCGACGACGACGCCGTTGCCGATGACCGAGAGCTTGCCGGGGCGCACGATGCCCGAAGGCAGAAGCGAGAGCTTGTAGACGACGCCGTCGATGACGAGCGTATGGCCGGCATTATGGCCGCCCTGGAACCTGACGACGACATCGGCCTGGCTGGAGAGCCAGTCGACGATCTTGCCCTTGCCCTCGTCGCCCCACTGGGCGCCGACCACCACAACATTCGCCATGAGCGAGGTGTCCCTGCTTGTTCCGCGTTGCCTCACGCAAGCGGCCCGCGCAAATGCAAAACCCCGGCGCAAGGCCGGGGTTTCGGGGCAGGTCCTTGCAAGCCCTCATGGGCCAATGCGGCGCGAAGGTCAAGTTTTGCGTAGGTCTGTTTGAGGCCCCCCAGCCCTCATCCTGAGGAGCCATTGCCATGGGAATGGCGTCTCGAAGGATGGTCCGGGAGGCTCCGGAGCGATCTGGAGCCTCCTTCGAGACGCCGTTGACGCCGCCCCTCAGGATGAGGGCTTGAGCGGCCCGGACAGGTGCAAAATGGGAGGCGGATCCATGGGTAAACAGCCGGAGCATGGCGGATCTGCAGGATCTGCGCAGTAATGCTGCCGCAATCGCGCGTAAGGGCTAAGGGGCATCGTCGGCGCGTGGCAGGAATCGTGCTTGCCGGCGCGGGCCGCAGAAGGGGAAGAACAGCAATATGACCAAGCTCGACGACTGGCTCGGCCAGCACCATGCCGCGTTCACGGCGATCCGCCGCGACATCCACGCCCATCCCGAACTCGGCCTGGAAGAGCAGCGCACCGCCAAGCTCGTCGCCGACAGCTTGCGCGAATGGGGCATCGAGGTCACCGAGAAGGTCGGCCAGACCGGCGTCGTCGGGGTCATCCGAGGCAAGCAGCCGGGCGAGCGCGCCATCGGCCTGCGCGCCGATATGGATTGCTTGGCGCTGGAGGAGACGACGAACCTTCCCTATTCCTCGAAGAATCCCGGCCGGATGCATGCCTGCGGCCATGACGGCCACACCACCATGCTGCTCGCGGCCGCGCGCTATCTCGCCGAGAACCGGGATTTCGCCGGCACCGTCAACCTGATCTTCCAGCCGGCCGAGGAAGGCCGCGGCGGCGCCAACGCCATGCTGGCCGACGGTCTCTTCGACCGCTTCCCCTGCGACGCGATCTACGGGCTGCACAACACGCCGGGCATGCCGACCGGCAGCTTCGGCACCACCGTCGGCCCGTTCCTGGCGGCGGCGGATAGCTGGAAGGTGACCTTCCGCGGCCTCGGCGGCCATGGCGGCTCGCAGCCGCATCGCTCGACCGACATCACCTATGCGCAGGCGCATTTCGTGCTCGGCCTGCAGGGCATCGTCGGCCGCAACGTCGCCCCGCTGGACACCGCCGTGATCAGCGTCGGTTACATCCATGGCGGCGACGTCAACGCCTCGAACGTGATCCCCTCCGAGCTCGTCATCGGCGGCACGGCCCGCACCTATTCGCAGGAGGTGCGCGATACGGTGGAGCGGCGCATCGCCGAGCTTGCTCTGGCCACGGCGCAGGCCTGGGGCTGCCAGGCGGAGCCGTATTATCACCGCGGCACCAGCCCGCTGGTGAACGAGGCCGAGCAGGTTCGCGTTGCGGTCGCCGCGGCGACGCAGGCCGCCGGCGCTGAGCATGTCAACGGCCAGCTCCGCCCCGGCACGGGCGGCGAGGACTTCGCCGAGATGATGCTGGTGCGGCCCGGTGCCTTCATGCGCATCGGCAACGGCGTCAATCCGGACGGTTCCTTCGTCGGCCTGCACACGCCGCTCTACGACTTCAACGACGCGATCATCCCGGCCGGCGTGCGCTACTGGGTCGGCCTCGTCGATCAGGAGCTCGGCCAGGGCCTGCGGGCCGTCGCGGCGGAGTAACGGAGCGCCTGCACGGGAACTGTCATGCCCGTCCTTGTGGCGGGCATCCACGTCTTTGGCTCCCCTTGGTGAGCGATGCGGGCTAAAGACGTGGATGGTCGGGACGAGCCCGACCATGACGGTATGCGGAATGATGCCATGAAAACCCTCGCCATCTCGACCCTGACCATCTGCGGCATCGAGGAACTGCCGGGCAACAGCGCCCGCGAGGTCACGCATGTGCTCTCGGTGCTCGATCCCGACCGGGCCGAAATCGAGGCCTTCGGCGCCTATGGCATGCATGAGCGGGTGACGCTGCGCTTCCACGACATCATCGAACCGGCCCCGGACAGGATCATGCCGGCGCCGGGGCATGTCGCGGAGATCCTCGGCTTCGGCGAGGGCTTGCGCGCCTCGGCGGTGGGCCGGAAGGCCGGCCATCTGCTGGTGCATTGCCATATGGGCATCTCGCGCTCGACGGCGGCGATGCTGACCTTGATGGCGCAGGCCGATCCGCATGAGGGCGAGGACGCGCTGTTCGCTCGTCTGCGCGAGATCCGGCCGCAGGCCTGGCCGAATTCGGTGATGGTCGGTTTCGCCGACGAGCAACTCGGCCGCCATGGCCGACTGACCGAGGCGCTGGGCCGGCATTATGCGCATCAGATCGCGGCGCAGCCGAAATTCTGGACCTGGATGAACGATCTCGGCCGCAAGCGCGAGCTGGAAATGGCGGTTTAGCTCGCCGACGAGGCGGCGCGTCCGGGCCTATCGACCCGAGAGGGCCGCTAACATGAAAACGGCCCCGCCGAAGCAGGGCCGTCGTCGACTTACGGCAAGGACTTACTTTGCCCAGCGGCCTTCATATTTGAACTGCGGCGCGGCCTTGAGAGCGTCCTTCGTGGTCTCCATCGTGGCCGACCACTTCTTGTCGTTCTCGGAATAGTTCACCTTCACGGCGGCCGGCGAGACGATCACATAGTGCTCGCCCATGCCGAGGAAGCCGCCCGCGGAAACGATGTAGCCGGCGACCTGGCCATTCGACATGACGATGTCCTTGATCTCGCCGATCTTGTCCTTGGCGGAGTTCTGGACATTGAGGCCGATCAGGTTGCTGCTCAGTACGTCGGTCGGCTTGGCGGCGATATAGACTTCCTTCACCGCCGTCGTGCTGGTAGCCGTTTGCGCATAGGCGCTGGTCGAAAGAACAGTTGCAGAAATGATGGCGATGGCGACATTGCGCATGAAAGTAAACTCCAAACCATGAATTCCCCAGGTGATAGAGACAACGCCGCCTCTCGCCATGGGTTCCTGATTCGGGCATTCTTTTATTTCAGATCATTTGCGCGATCGGCCTCCGGTTGCCGATGCAAGGTGCCTTCACGCCCCGGAGCGAGGCGCTCCGGGGCCGGTGGCGCAGGCCTCTGGCCTCAATCCGTCGCCTGCGGCAGCGGCTGCTCGTCATAGGAGAGCTCGCGGTCGCCCGGCGATTTGATGCGGTAGGCGAGCCGGAGTTCCTTCTCGCCGCCCGGTGCGAGATCGAAGGTCCAGGAGGAGACGCCGCGCTTGTCGCCGACCTGCTTCTCGGTCGGTGGCGTGCTCTGGGCCGCGATCGTCTCGACCGTGATCGCGCTGTTCTCGGAATAGGGGGTGCGCTGCAGCACCGTGACCTTGACGGCTTGAGCATGCAGGCTCTTCACCACCGTGCGGAACTCGCGCTGGTCGGTGCGGGTCTGGTTGAGCCAGCGCGGCTCATTCTCGCGGCGCTTCACCGGGGCGAAACTGACCTTGATCCGGTCGTCGGCGCCGAAGCCGAGCGCGACCTCGTCCCCCGGCGCGACGAGCCCGATCCGGCCCGTGCCGACATAAGTGCCGTCGCGATGCAGCGCGACCTTGCCCGGCAGGAGCGGGGCTTCCTCGTCATGATTGAAGGCAGCTTCGAGGAAGGCCTTCTGTTCCAGCTCCGGCACGCTGCGGGCCGACAGCGTCGGCTCGGCCTTGCGCTGCGTGAGCACGACCGTCTTCACCGTGCCGTCCTGCGGAATGGTGGCGCGGCCGGGCACCTGGAAGCTCGCCTGATAAGGGCCGGCTTCGATCCGGGCGGTCTGGACTTCCGCCGGCCTGGGCGGCGCTGCGGCGCGTTGCGACGCGGCCTTTGCCTCTGCCTGCTCGGCCAGAGCCTCGGCCTCCGCCTTGGCGCGGGCGGCGGCCATCGGCGCAGGCGCAACCTTGCGCAAACGGCTTTCATAGATCGCCGGCGGCTCGAAGAACGCGATCTGCATCGGCTGGAGATCGGGCGCGCCGGTGCCGCCGGCCGAGCGCGTCGTCGACAGGGTCAGCGCGACGTCGCCCCAGTCCTCGCCGGTGCGCTGGCGGATCTCGGCGCGGCGGGTCAGCGCCAGTTCCGGCTTCGCCGTCGTGGTCGTCAATCGCGCCTCGTAGGCGGGCACCCATTGCGCGCCGCTGACGCGATAGCTGACCGTGAACTCGGCCGCGACCGGCTGCGGGGCCTCGACCGCGATGGCGACGTCGCGCTTCGGCGCGCCGGGGCGGCTGCCTTGCGGGCGGGCGCTTTCGAGCGCGGCGATCTCGGCCTCGACATCCGCGAGCTTGCCGCGCTCGCCGCGCAGATCGTTCTGGACCTTGACCAAAGCGGTGCCGATCGCCTCGAACACTGTCGGCCAGTCGGCGACGGGCAGGGCCTTGCCGTCCGGGCCGAGCTTGTCGGGGCCGGTCTGGGCGAAGCGTTCGATGGTGGTACGCTGGGCTTCGATCGCGGCGATGCGGCCCTCATGCGCGCCCTTCTCGTCGCGCAGCGCCTTGAGCTTGTCCTCGACGGTCTTGTCGAGGACCGGCTTCGCCTCGCCCGGGGTGACGCGGACATCGATGGCGCCGACCGAGAACGAGCCGTCGCCTTTCCCCTCGATGCGGATGGAGGCCGGGTCGATCGTCGCCGGCAGGCCACGCAGCACGATCTGCGAGGCACCCTGCAGCAGGTCGGCCTTGCCCAGGCGGGTGACGATGGCGCCGTCGGGATAGACCGTGACGCGGTCGATGCGGCTCGAAAGCTCGGTCTCGGCGGCGCTGGCGAGGCCAGGCGCGATCACGAGGGCGGCGGCGAGGCCGTATTTCATGAAGTTTCCCCCTCCAAATCAAAGTCACGAGGCCGTGATAGACGGTGCCGAATCCGGCGCGCCCAAGGCGAAATCGAGCCTAACTGCGGATAGGCCCGCTGGGCCATGGCCTCGTCCTCCATTCGCAGGAGCGTCGGCCGGGCGCGAAGCGCTTTCCGGCGGTGGAGGCAAGGCGTCAGCCCACCGGGAAGGGCATGACATGAGGCCGGGACGACCGTGCTCGCCCTGTCAGGGCCCGCCACGCGACGATTGCTCTCGCAGCGGATGCGTGCCCGATTGCTTTAAGGGTTCAGGCGCCGGCATCCCCGCGGTCGCGCCGGTGCTGCTCGGTGCCCTGCTGAGGCGCCAGCCATGGCTCCCGGCGGATGGTCCAGAGCTCATAGGCGGGCACGAGCGCGCTCGGCGGGCTGTCCAGGGTGCCGAGCTTGATCTCGATCTCGTCCGAGCCTTCCGCCCAGCAGAACAGCGGCGAGCCGCATCGCGGGCAGAAGCGCTCGCCGCCCGCGCGGCTTTGCCAGCAGCCGAGCTCGCCGGAGAGCGTCGCGCCGGCCCGGGGCCAGATTCCGAAGAAGGAGAAGGCCGCGCCCGAGCCCTTCCGGCAGGTTTCGCAATGGCAGATGCCGACGCGGATCGGCTCGCCGTCGAGTTCGTAGCGGACCTGTCCGCAATTGCAGCCGCCTGAAAGTCTCATCGTGGTCTCGCGCGTGTGTCCCCGGTTTCGCCAGCATGGGCAGCAGAGCAACGGTGCTTCGTGCGGAACGGTTCCGGCGAACTGTGCCGGACGGCGGGGGTTTTCTGCAAGGGTTTGCGGATGTGCGGGAGTGCCAAGGCAGGTCGGCGCTCGGTCCGAAATCAGCACTACGTCCCGGACGACCGGCGGTGGTCCGCGATGACCTCGGTGACGATCCTCCCGGCTTTTTCAATCGAGCGAGCATCCTGACCGGCGCTTGCGAGGGTGATGAGGGCCTTCCACAAGGCCCATCCGCGAGCACGACTCCAGGTGTTGTCGTCAAGCGCGAGTTCGGCGCGGAACGCAGCGCGGCTGTCTCCGGAAAACTCTGTCCAGGCCATCACCAGATCGCAGGCGGGGTCGCCTACAGCCGAGCTTCCGAAATCAATGACCGCACAAAGGGCTCCGTCCTTGACGAGCAGATTGCCCGAGGCGATGTCGCCGTGAACCCATAGCGGCTGGCCGCTCCATTCCGACGAGAGCGCCGTTTCCCACACTTCGGCGGCGGAGGCGGCGTCAATCCGTCCGGTGAGGGCCGTCAAAGCGGACCGCGTTTCCGAGTCGTAGACGGCAAGGCGCCCGCCACGATGAAAATTGTGGTTCCCGGCGGCAGGTCCGCCGGTGGCATCGATCCGGTGCAATGCAGCCAGGAAGGAGCCCAATGATCGGGCCAAAGCAGGCAGGTCGGCAATATCGCCGGTCGTTGCAGGCTCGCCTTGAAGCCATCGATAGATCGACCAGGGCCAAGGGTAACCTTCGCCTGGCGCGCCCATCGCCAACGGAACCGGGATCGGAAGGGGCAAGTTCGGAGCCAGCCTCGGCAGCCAGCGGTGCTCCTTTTCGACCTGCGGGACATAGCGTTCTGCGCTCGGCAAGCGAATGGACAGCTCCTGGCCAAGGCGAAAGGTTCGATTGTCCCAGCCTCCCGGCTGGACGGCTTCCAGTGCCAGCGTCGCGTATTGCGGAAACTGGGCCTTGATCAGGCGACCAACCAGCTCAACGCCGATCGTTGCAGGCAGGTGCTTCTCCGGGTGTGGCATCGCCGCTTCCAATAACACCGGTTTCGGCTTCCCGCCCGTTGCGGACGCCTCCGGTTCATGAGAAGCCGCGCCCATGCTGAAACGGATCACGCAATGGGCAGGACGGGTCAAGCGTGACGCCGTCGCTCTTTGGATTGCCGCGCGCGATCCGCGGACGCCGTTGATCGCGAAAGCCGTCGCTGCCGCGGTCGCCGCTTACGCCCTCAGTCCGATCGACCTCATCCCGGATTTCATTCCGGTCCTGGGCTATCTGGACGATCTGCTCATCGTGCCCGCCGGGATCGCTCTGGCGGTCCGCCTCATCCCGGCCGAGCTCATGAGCGAGTTTCGAGGGCAGGCCGATGAGCGCGCGGGCCGACCGCGCAGCGCCGTCGGGGCTGCGATCATCGTCCTGATCTGGTTGCTGGGCTTGGCCGCTCTCGGCTTCTGGGCTTTCCAGCGGTTCCGCTAACCGGCCTCACGCCCGGCCGCGTTCGCTCGCATGCGGCTTGACGCGACGGTCGAGGAAATTGCGCAGCTCCGTGACGCGGCGCTCGGCGTCCAGCACCTCGCGGTCGAGGCCATGGGCCCAGGCGAGGTCCTGGCGGGCGGGGTCGGCGTCGAGCGTCTCGAGGTCCGCGAGCCAATCCTTCGCGGTGGCCTCGTCCTTGCGGAAGCCTTCCTCGATCAGCAGCGGCACCATGCGGCCGAGGATGGAGGCGACCTGTTTCAGCGGGAATTCGGGGTGATACTGCACGCCCCAGAAGGTGCCGCCATTATGCTTGATCTCGGCGGCCTGGACCTGGCTGATGGCGTTCGAGGCGAGGATCGTCGTGCCATGCGGCGGCAGGGCGACGCTGTCGAGATGGATCGCCGGGGCGTCGAAGGCGGCGGGGCGGCCGGCCAGCAGCGCGTGGCCGCGGCCGATCTCGGTCGGCGCGATGCGCCGGGCGAAGCCGACCTCGCGCCCGTTCGGATTGGCGGTGACGGTGCCGCCGGCCGCGACCGCGCCCATCTGGATGCCCCAGCAGGAGCCGAAGCTGGGCGTGCCGCTGGCATAGATCGCGCGCATCAGTTCGATCTGCCGGGTCACGGCCGGCTCGATCTTGTAGATGTGCAGGGCCGAGCCGGTGAGGAAAATGCCGTCATAGGATTCCAGCCCTGCGGCATCCGGCAGATTGGCGCCCTCATCCGCCGGCAGGCAGATATCCGAGACGATGCCGGGGGCGATCGCGGCGATTTCGGCCGCATAGGCCTCGGCCGGGGTCGCGCCATAGCCGGCGACATGCTCCTCGCGATGCTCTCGCGTATTGCCTTCGACGAAGAGCAGGCGGAGGGGACGGTGGCCGGTCTGGATCATGGGCAGGGTTCCGAGGGATGCATCGGGCGACGGGCAGGTGTGCGCGCAATCTCATAGGAGGGGCGGGTTGCGCAAGGTTATGCAAAGCTCCTTCCTCGCGACAGGGCCGAAACGTGTACACCTCCCAGACATGGCTGCATCGGGCCTGGGCGAATGCCTATCTTCTGATGATCCTGACGACGCTGATGTGGGCCGGCAACGCCGTGGCGAGCCGGCTCGCCGTCGGCAACATCTCGCCCATGGCGCTGACCTCGTTCCGGTGGATCGCGGTCTGCGCGGTCTTGCCCTGGCTGCTGCGCGACCAGCTCCGCATCCATTGGCCGGCGCTGCGGGCGCGCTGGTGGTTCATCGCCCTGCTCGGCATGGGCGGTTTCACCATGTTCAACATGCTGATGTATCTCGCTGCCTATTCGACCTCGGCGATCAATATCGGCATTCTTCAGGGCTCGATCCCGATCTTCGTGCTGATCGGCGCCTTCCTGGCCTATCGCACGCGGATCGGCCTGATGCAGGCGCTCGGCGTCGCGGTGACGCTGATCGGTGTCGCGGTCACGGCGAGCCGGGGCGATTTCCATGTCCTGACCGGCCTGCGCTTCGCGGCAGGAGACCTGTTCATGATCCTCGCCTGTGTGTTCTACGCGGGCTACACGGTCGCCGTGCGCAATCGGCCTCCGATGCCGGGGCTGGTCTTCTTCACCGCGGTCGCCTGCTTCGCCTGCGTGATCTCGCTGCCGCTGCTCGCGGCCGAGATCGCGCTCGGCCAGTACTACGCGCCGACGCCGAAGGGCTGGCTCATCCTCGCTTTCGTCGTGATCGGCCCCTCGCTCCTGTCGCAGCTCGCCTTCCTGCGGGCGGTCGAACTGATCGGGCCGGGCCGGGCCGGCGTCTTCGTCAATCTCGTGCCGGTCTTCGCGCCGATTCTCGCCGTGGCGATCATCGGCGAGCCTTTCGGCCTCTACCATGCGGTCGCGCTCGCGCTGGTGCTCGGCGGCATCTTCATCGCCGAGCGGCTGGGGCGATAGAGCATTTCCGCCTTTCTGCGAAAACGCTCCATCTCCTGGTTTTATCGGATTTTCTTCACGCGAGCCGGTGTCCACCTCGCTCGACAAGGCTCAAGCCGCCGCGTGGCCTTTCATCGGGCGTCCATGGGGCTGGCTTCCCGCGACAGGCGCCTACCGATCCGCACCAGCAGGTTCTTCAGCTCGCTTTTGAGTTCCTCGTCGCCAGCGTCCTTCGCGACGCGGTAAGCCTGCATGACATGGTCGGCGACGTTTGCGGTCGGCGTCTCCGTGCCGACCGTCTCCGTGATGTCGAGCGCGATCCCGACATAATGCGTGGCGCTGCCATCCGCCATGCGGTGGCAGCGTGCGAACGCCGCAATGAGCCGCTCGCCCTCGGCCGTCGAGACGCGGTATTGGCTGCTGAAATCGATGCCGGCCCTCGTGCAGTGCGCGACTTCCCGCGCGACCCGCTCGCGATCCCCGGAATGGATGCCGTTGACATAGGCATCGACCGGCGCGCCGCGGATCGCTTCCTCGGGATCGACAGAAAACAGCGCGGCGAATCGTGCATCGGCGTAGAGCCGATCCTGTTTTACATCCCAGTACCACATGCCGAGTATTGTATTGTCGTTGAGGCAGGCACTGCCCGGAAACGACATAAACTCCGACCTGCCGCCCTTGAAGACTGCGTCAGACATGTCAGCCTCTCCCTCGTTATTGAGAATGAGAGAGAATCTCCGGCGATACAAGCGCGGGCTCGCCAAAAACAGCGGTTCTCAACGCAAGGCTGAAACCGCCAGCCGCGCCGCCTCGGCGAGTGCGGCTTCCCGCTTCGGGGCATCGGCGCGCGAGCCGGCAAGATAGGTGACGATGACGAAGCGCCGCCCGTCCGGCAGCGTCGCGATGCCGATGTCGTTGGTGGCGTGGTTGATGCCGTCCGTGGTCAGGCCGAGCCCGGTGCGATGAGCGAGGACGGAGCCCGGCGGCAGCCCGGCCTTGATGCGGCCGGTGCCGATCTTCGATTCGCTGATGACCTTGGTCAGGAAGGCGGTATGCGCGGGGTTGCGCAGCCAGTTGCCTTCGGCGAAGCCTTCGAGGAAGCGCGCGCTTGCCTCCGGCGTCGCCGCGTCGCGCTTGTCCGTCAGCGCGGCGGCCAGCGCCGCGATGCGCAATTCGGGGTTCAGGGCGCGCAGATCGGCGCGGAAGCGCTGCTCGTCGACGACCTCGTTCCAGCCGAAGCCCTTGAGACCGTAGATCTCCGGCTGGAACTGGCGTTCGTAGCGGTCGATCGACATGTTCTCGATGCCACCGTCGCGCAGCATCTTCGTCACCACCTGCGGGCCGCCGATTTCGCGCATCAACCGGTCGGCCGCCGTGTTGTCGCTCTGGCCGGCGGCGAGGCGGATCAAGTCCCGCACCGGGTAGGTCGCGCTCTCGCCCTTGAATTGCCGGGCGATCGGGCTGTTGAAGAGCGACAGGTCCTTGCGGGTGATGGTGATCGGCTGGTCGAGCTTGAACTTCCCCGCCTCGACCTGCTGCAACACCGCGACCGCCAGCGGCAGCTTGAAGACGCTCTGCATCGGGAAGGTCTCGGCTCCGCGCCAGGACCAGAGCTTGTGGTCCTTCAGGTCGATCAGTGCGACGCCGAGCCGGCCCTCAGTGCGGCGCTCGAGCTTGGCAATGCCCTTGTCGAGGCTGGGCCGATCCCAATCGGCGAAGGCGGGTGGAATGGCCAGGCCGACGAAAGCGAGGGCGGCGGCAAGGCGAAGGCGGGCAGGCATGGACGTTTCCTCGTGATGTCCGCATCAGAGAGAATGGACATTACGGCGGGGTTACGGCGGTGCGTCAGGCCGGTCCGTTATTCTCGCTGTCGCAGAGTTCGAGCTCCACAGGGCAGTTCTCGATGCCGAAACATTCCGGCAGGAGCTGCTTCACCCGCTCGCGCAGGGCGTCGAGCGTGTCGGCCTCGGTGACGATGCCGAGCTCGCCCACATCCATGGCGTACCAGAGGCCCGCCGCCTCGTCGCGGCGGACCTCGAAGCGGATCGGCTCCATCGCCCCGGCGGGCGCGGCGACGAGAGCCTTCAGCGGATTGATCAAGATGTTAAAACCTCAGGCGCCTGGCGCGCTTGACCATGGGGATCTCGTGGATCTTGGCCAGTAGCTCATCCGAGATGGGCTCGTCCACCGCGACATAGCAGATCGCGTCGCCGCCCGGCTTGTCGCGGCCGAGCGCGAAGGTCGCGACATTGACGCCGGCGCCGCCGAGCAGCGAGCCGAAGGCGCCGATGAAGCCGGGCTTGTCGGCGTTGCGGACATAGAGCATATGCGGCGCGAACTCGGCGTCGACGGCGATGTCGCGGATCTCGACGATGCGCGGCTTGCCGTCATGGAAGACGGTGCCGGAGGCATGGCGCGGCATGTCCTCGGCATCGACGACGATGCGGATGACGCTTTCGAGGTTGCCGGCGACGTCGCGGGTCAGCTCCTCGACGACGATGCCCTTCTCCTTGGCGATCAGCGCGGCGTTGACCATGTTGATCTCGGGCAGGAAGGGCCTGAGCACGCCGGTGATCGCGGCGGCCGAGATCGCCTTGAGGTTGAGGCTCGCGACCGCGCCCTCATACTCGATGCGGATGCCCTTGACCGGTGCCTCGGTGAGCTGGCCGAGGAAGGAGCCGAGCTTCTCGGCGAGATCGACGAAGGGCTTGATGCGCGGGGCTTCTTCCGCCGAGATCGAGGGGAAGTTGACCGCGTTGGTGATGGCGCCCTTGAGCAGGTAGTCGCTCATCTGCTCGGCGACCTGCAGGGCGACATTCTCCTGCGCCTCGTTGGTGGAGGCGCCGAGATGCGGCGTGCAGACGACGTTTTCCAGTCCGAAGAGCGGGTTCGATTCAGCCGGCTCCTGCGAGAACACGTCGAAGGCGGCACCGGCGACATGGCCGGACTTGATCAGGTCCGCCAGCGCCTGCTCGTCGACGAGACCGCCGCGGGCGCAGTTGATGATCCGCACGCCCTTTTTCGTCTTGGCGAGGTTTTCGGCCGAGAGGATGTTCTTGGTCATCTGCGTCATCGGGACGTGCAGCGTGATGAAGTCCGCGCGCTTCAGCAGGTCTTCCAACTCGACCTTCTCGACGCCCAACGCCACGGCGCGCTCAGGCGAGAGATAGGGGTCATAGGCGATGACGCGCATCTTGAGCCCGATGGCCCGCTCGGCGACGATCGAGCCGATATTGCCGGCGCCGATCAGGCCGAGCGTCTTGGCCGTGATCTCGACGCCCATGAAGCGGTTCTTCTCCCACTTTCCGGCCTGGGTGGAGACGTCGGCCGAGGGGATCTGGCGGGCGAGCGCGAACATCATCGCGATGGCGTGCTCGGCGGTGGTAATCGAATTGCCGAAGGGCGTGTTCATCACGATGATGCCGCGGGCGGTCGCGGCGGGGATCTCGACATTGTCGACGCCGATGCCGGCGCGGCCGATGACCTTCAGCTTCGTCGCGGCCTCCAGCAGCTTGGCGGTCGCCTTGGTGGCCGAGCGGATGGCGAGCCCGTCATAGTCGCCGATGATCGCGGCGAGCTTGTCCTTGTCCTTGCCGAGGCCGGGATCGAAGGTCACGTCGATGCCGCGATCCTTGAAGATCTGGACGGCGGCGGGGGAGAGGGCGTCGGAAATCAGGACCTTTGGTGCGGGCATGGGAGGCTCCGGCTGGCGCCGCGCTACACGGGGAGCGTTCGGCGCGTAAAGAGGAGGAGAGCGTCATGGCCGGGCTTGACCCGGCCATCTGGGGACGCGGAGGCGAAGGGCAGCGCCTCTTCTTGAGAGAGATGGTCGGGTCAAGCCCGACCATGGCGGCAGCTTGTTACGCCGCCTTCTTGCCCAACGCCGCCTTGGCCTCGGCGAAGGCATAGGCGATCCAGGGCAGCAGCGCCTTGACGTCGCGCGACTGCACGGTCGCGCCGCACCAGATGCGCAGGCCGGGAGGGGCGTCGCGGTAATGGCCGAGATCGTAGCCGGCGCCGGCCTTCTCGATGATCGAGACGACCTGCTTGGCGAAGGCCGCCTGCGCGTCCGCCGGCAGGGCGGTGACCGCCGGGTCGGTGAACTTCAGGCACACGCTCGTGTTGGAGCGCGTCTTCGGCTTCACGGCGAGGAAGTCGATCCAGTCGTTCTCGCGCACGAATTTGGCGATCACGCGGGCATTGGCATCGGCGCGCTTCACCAGCCCGTCGAGCCCGCCGACCTTCTTCGCCCAGTTCAGCGCATCGAGATAATCCTCGACCGCGAGCATGGAGGGGGTGTTGATGGTCTCGCCGGAGAAGATGCCCTCGATCAGCTTGCCGCCCGAGGTCATGCGGAAGATCTTCGGCAGCGGCCAGGCCGGCTTGTAGGTCAGGAGCCGCTCGACCGCGCGGGGCGAGAGCACGATCATGCCATGCGCGGCCTCGCCGCCGAGCACCTTCTGCCAGGAGAAGGTGACGACATCGAGCTTGGGCCAGTCGAGGCGCTGGGCGAAGGCGGCGGAGGTGGCGTCGCAGATGGTCAGCCCCTCGCGGTCCTCCGCGATCCAGTCGGCATCGACGACGCGCACGCCCGACGTGGTGCCGTTCCAGGTGAAGACGACGTCGCGGTTCTTGGTGTCGACCTTCCTGAGGTTCGGCAATTCGCCATAGGGCGCCTCGAAGGTGCGGACATCGGCGAGCTTGAGCTGCTTGACGACATCGGTGACCCAGCCGGCGCCGAAGCTCTCCCAGCTCACCATATCGACGCCGCGGGCGCCGAGCAGGCTCCAGAGCGCCATCTCGACGGCGCCGGTATCGGAGGCGGGCACGATGCCGATGCGGTAATCGGCCGGGACCTGCAGCACCTCGCGGGTGAGGTCGATCGCGGCTTTGAGCTTGTCCTTGCCGATCTTGGCGCGGTGCGAGCGGCCGAGCGGGGCGTCGGAGAGGTTCTTGAGGGCCCAGCCGGGGCGCTTGGCGCAGGGGCCGGACGAGAAGTTAGGCACGCGCGGACGCGTGGTCGGTGCGGTATTCGCCATCGATGTCTCCATCCTTACAGATGGGCGCGCCCCGTTGGGGGGGCGTGTCCCGTCGATGGGGGTAGAGCCGCTGGGGGTGGGGAGTCAAGGGTCGAAGTCAATGCTTTCCGATCTCACTTTCTTGCCTTGTCGGCGATTTTTGCGAGCTCGTTTATATAAATATCGTCTATGTTTGACTCTGTGCCGGAGAATGTTTCGTAGTCATTGTTTGGAAAATCTTGATCACGCTCCGATCTTTTTGTGAATATAAGTTCATTTTCAGAAGCTAGCGCGCTTATTATTTTCTGTGCCTGTTCCGGTGAGAAGTTTCGTAGATTCTTGAGGATAGCCTCTTGGTCGTCGGTAGTGACAGCTAAGAGGCTTAACAGGATGTTTTTTTCTGTTGAGCCGAGAGTTGAACGGCCTCTCGAATTTGAAGGTAGCGCGAGGCAATAAACTCCCACACCCTGATTTCTTTTGAAGGATGGGTGTCGCGCTGGAACCCGTCGACCCATTCCGCCATAGATAGGGGGTGAACGTCGCTTAACACGTTGCGAATAATAGAAATTCTTCGAATTAGCTCTATCGGAAGTCTTTCATGGCGAATGGGGGCCATTTCAATTAAATTTAGGGGGATCTTTTCTGACTGGCTGTTGATGCTTGCTTTTTGATTTATAATTTTCCTAATTATTGCAGCGTGCAAGGAAGGGTTAATTACGCTTACGATATCAATGGAGAGTTTGTCCAGTGATTGATTTGTGTTTGCCGCCATTATGTCGGCAAGGCTTGGGCTGAAATTTATGACATCTGAACGTTCTATATTATGCCATACTGGTAATATTGTACGGTTTGCTCCGATGCTTTTTGCGACAAGGCCTCTGAATTCGTAATCGGTCCAGTCTTTTTTAAAAAAACTATTTGATAGGATGACTATCCCAAATTCTGATTTGGATAATCCAAGATCAATATTTTTAGATAAACTATCTCCGATTTTTAGCTCGAATTCATCAAACCATACCCTTAAGCCCAATCTTGTGAGGTTATTAGCCAAGGGGCGGGCTATATCGTTCTTATCTTCACTCGCGTGGCTGATGAAAGCGTCCCATTTCTTCTTCAGCAATCTAGCGCTCCTCAAGTTTTTCGATTAAGCTATTTATGAAATTGTAGGCTACAAGAGTAGATAGTTTAGATCGTACATTAAAATACAGCTTAGATTTTTTCAAGTTTATTCTGGGGCCTGGATCGAAAATTTGTGACGTATTCTCCTGGGCAAAGGTGCCTCTCCACATTTTCCTCTGTTGAATTCGTCCGCTTCGCTCTCAGAAGGCCCCCGGAAGCGTCTCGCGCGTAACTATGTTGTTGGAGAAATATGTCCCCGCCCCCATACCGCGCGCCTATCCTCATCCCACCTTGTCCCCGAGGGCAGCCATCCGGAGGTATGCCGTTGGCGGGGCGGGGGCGGCGCCTGCGGGTGGGGTTACGACCCACTGCCGGGAGGCTTCGGGGCACCGCCCTAACCGGATTACCCGCGGGGAACTCCTCTCCCGGATGGGAGAGGGGCAGGGGTGAGGGACCGCCGCTGATCATTGGAACGCGGCGGAGCCCGTTGCGACTCTTTGCGGATAGGGCAGGCCCTCATCCCTGCCCTTCTCCCACACGGGAGAAGGGTTCCCCGCGCCTTTTCGGGCGGTTGAGATAAGTTGTCGGCGAGAGGTGGGCAGGGGAGGCTCGCCCTATCCGCCAATCGCCCTGCGGATGGCGGCGATGACGACATCCCTGTCATTCAGGACTTCGGCATTGCTGAAACGCACGACCTTGAAGCCGTGCCGTTCGATTTCCTCCGTCCGCGCGGCGTCGTAATCCGCCTCCCAGCGATGCTGGCGGCCGTCGATCTCGACGATCAGCTTTCGATCGATGCAGATGAAATCGACGGTGTAACCGAGCAGGGGAACTTGTCGCCGGAACTTCAGCCCGTCGAGCTGGCGGTTGCGCAGGAGCGACCAGAGGATGTCCTCCGGTTCGGTAGAATGTCCGCGAAGCTTTCGGGCAAATTGCCGCTGTTCGGTTGTCATCGGGGGCGGATGTTGGACGCGTGCACCCTTGCGATCAATGGCGGGCCCTCACCCCTGCGCCTCTCCCATCCGGGAGAGGGGTTCCCGCGCTTAACCGCTGCCGCCCAGAAACTTATCCCCGCCTTCCAACGCCCGCCTATCCTCGGCCCACCTCATCCCCGAGGGGCAGCCATCCGGAGGTGTGCCGTTGGTGGGGATGAGGGCGGCGCCTGCGGGTGGAGTCACGATCCACTCCCGGGAGGCTTCGGGGCACCGCCCTGGGGACACTACGATCCCTGTGCGAGGAGCTCGCTGGGAACGGCCGATGGCCTCACGCCTTCGTCCCATGCCCGAGTAGACGCGACAAGGCGATGAGCCGAACTGGCGTCGAAAGGGCTCGCGGCGAAGGATGGCCGCAGGCCCGATAAGCGCGGCCCGGAGACTTAAGAACGCCGGCAAGCGGAGCGCCACGGGGCGTGCGGAGGGTGGCTCAATCCCTCCGCGCCGCATCCTGGCTCAATGGAAGCGGCCCGATACCCAACCGCGCCTCGCGGCGCTCCGCTGCCCCTCATCTCTCAACGCCCACGCCCGGCGGCGCGGGCGGCGATGATGCGCGCCCTTTCGCGGTGAAGCGCGGGCAACCCGCTGCCGCAGCGAAGCCGGCCGTCGCCGCGTTTGACGCTTCGCGGGCCGGTCCCGGACAAGCCCGCGATCGGCGGGAAGGGCGGGGCGGGAGAGCGCTGCCGACGAGCGAGCTGGCGACAGGGCGGCCGCACCTTTCCCGGTGACGGCAGGCCCGCCCTTCTCCACACGGGAAACGGGTTCATCGCGCCTTTTCGGGCCCGATTAGGGTAAGCTCACCGCTCAAAGCGATTCACGGAACCCTCCCCATGGCCAAAAAGACCCCCGAACAGCTCGCCCAGGAATTCGAGGGCCGCAAGGCCAAGGGGCTGGCCAAGGGCGGGGCGGCGTATTGGCCCAACATCATCGCCAATGCCGTGCTGAAGCTCACCGCGGCGCGGGCCGAGATCACGCCGGAAACGCTGATCGAGATGATCGAACGCGAGGCGCCGTCGCTGGAGATCACGGTCCGGTCCGGCGCGACGGAGGCGGTCGCGCGGTTGAAGCAGGCCATCGCCAAGGGAGCGTGAGGCGCGGGCTTGAGGCGCGACGGGCGTGAGACGCGATCTCTTGGGGGCGGTGGCGGATGGATAATCGCGCGGGTGAGATGGATGTCTTCGTCACGGCGGCGGATGCCGGCAGCTTCTCGGCGGCCGGGCGCAAGCTCAACCTCTCGCCCTCGGCCGTCAGCAAGCTGATCAGCCGCGTCGAGGACCGGCTCGGCACGCGGCTGCTGGTGCGCACGACGCGCGCCCTGCAGCTCACGCCGGAAGGCGAGGTCTATCTGGCGCGGGCGCGGCGCATCCTCGCCGAGATCGAGGAGACCGAGAGCGCGCTCTCCAGCGGGGCGCGGGCGGTGCCGCGCGGCCGGCTCAGGGTCAGCGTCTCCGTCGGCTTCGGGGTGATGTATGTCCTGCCGCGGGTGCAGGAATTCCTGACGCTCTATCCCGAGATCGAGCTGGACATTTCGCTGAACGACGAGGTGATCGACCTGGTCGAGGAGCGCGCGGACATCGCGATCCGCGCCGGCATCCTGCGGGATTCCCGGCTCAAGGCGCGCAAGCTGCTGGAGACGCGCCGCATCGTCATCGCCTCGCCCGCCTATCTCGAACGGCACGGCACGCCCCGGACCCCGGACGATCTCGAGCGGTTCAACTGCCTGCGCTTCAATTTCCGCTCGAGCTTCGACGAATGGCTGTTCCGCGATCCGGCGAGCGGCGAGCGCTTCAGCCGCACGGTCGCCGGGAATTTCCTGGCCAATAGCGGCGCCACGCTGCGCAATCTCTGCCTGCGCGGCATGGGGCTGGCGCGGCTGGGCCGGTTCCATGTCGAGCCGGATCTCGCGGCGGGCCGGCTCGTGCCGGTGCTGGAGGCCTATGACGCGGATGACCGCGAGCTGATCCACGCCGTCTTCGCCGGCCACGAGCATATGGCGGGGCGCATCCGCGCCTTCGTCGATTTTCTCGCCGAGCGGATGCGGGAGCCTCAGGCGGTTTCCGGCTCGCCGCCCTTGGCGAGATAGCGCTCGACCGAGACGACGACCTTGTCGTCGAGCGGGCCGATCGCCGCCTCGTCCTTGTCCTTGTAGGGGATCGCCCGCAGGACATGGCGGATGGCGTTGAGCCGCGCCCGCAGCTTGTCGTTGCTGCGCACGATGACCCAGGGCGCGTCTTTCGTCGAGGTGCGGCCGAGCATCTCGTCGAAGGCGCGGGAATAATCGTCGAAGCGCGGGATCGCCTCGAAGTCGATCGGCGAGAGCTTCCAGCGCTTGAGCGGATCGTGCCAGCGGGCATGCAGGCGCATCATCTGCATCTCGCGGCCGATGGTCAGGAAGAGCTTGACGATGCGGATGCCGCCGCGCGTCAGCATGCCCTCGAAGACGGGGGCCTCGCGCAGGAAGCTCTCGGTCTGCTCCGGCGTGCAGAAGCCCATGACGCGCTCGACCCCGGCGCGGTTGTACCAGGAGCGGTCGAAGAAGACGATCTCGCCGGCCGTCGGCATCTCGGCGGCGTAGCGCTGGAAGTACCACTGCCCCTTCTCGGTGTCCGAGGGCTTGGGCAGGGCGACGATACGGGCCTGGCGCGGATTGAGATGCTGGGTGAAGCGGGCGATGGTGCCGCCCTTGCCGGCGCCGTCGCGGCCCTCGAAGACGACGACGATGCGCTCGCCATGCTTCTGGGCCCAGCGCGTCAGCTTCTGCAATTCGATCTGCAGCGGCTCCAATTCGCGGTTGTAGCGCTTGCGCTTCATCCGCTTGCCATAGGGGTAGTCGCCGCTGTGATAGGCGGCGTCGACGATCGCTTCCGGCAAGGTATCGGCCTCGATGTCGAAGCCCTTGGCCTTGCCGGCCTTTTGGGCCTTGCCGGTGCTCTTGGACTTGTCCGGCTTGGGCGGCCGCTTCTCCTTCGGGGTCGATTGCGTCGCCGGCAGCTGGATCAGGTTTTCGATCTCGGCGCCTGAGAATTTCTTCGCCATCGTTTCTGTCTCCTCGCCGGGACGAGCCCGTTTCTTCCCCGGCGGAGCCTAGCCGGCTACCGCGCCGAAGGGAATTGACGCCCTCTGCCGTTCCGCGCAGGAAGAGCCGAGCCGGCAACGGCCGGCAGCTTCGGACGTTCCATGATCGACACCGCCGTTTTCCCCATCGCCGCTGCGCGCGGCTTCGTCGAGGCGCTCGGCACCGCCGTCGTGCTGCTCGACGAGCTCGGCGTCGCGCAGGCGCTGAGCCCGGCGATGCGCGCGCTGATCCCGGGGCTCGAGACCGGCAAGCTCCTGGCGCTGGTGCTGCGCGACCCCGACCTGATCGAGGCGATCGAGGCGGTGGCGCTGGATGGTGGGCGCAAGACGATCGAGCTCGTCGAGCGCGTTCCGGTGGAGCGGACCTTCCGCATCCACATCGCCGCGCTTGCCGGGCGGGCCGAGCGCCGTCCGACGCTCCTGACCTTCGAGGATCTGAGCGAGCAGCGCGTCATCGAGCGCATGCGCGTCGATTTCGTCGCCAATGCCAGCCATGAATTGCGCACGCCGCTGGCCTCGCTGCTCGGCTTCGTCGAGACGCTGCAGGGGCCGGCGCGCAACGACGAGAAGGCCCGCGAGCGCTTTCTCGGGATCATGCGCGAGCAGGGGCTGCGCATGGCGCGGCTCGTCGACGACCTGCTCTCGCTGTCGCGGATCGAGCAGCGCGCCCATGTCGCGCCCGACGCGCCGGTGGATCTCGCCGGCATCGCGCGCGAGATCGTCGATTCCCTCGCGCTGCTGGCGCGCGAGCGCGAGGTGACCCTCAAGCTGAAGGCGCCGTCCGAACCGCTGCAGGTGCCGGGGGACCGGGACGAGTTGCTGCGGCTGATGGAGAACCTGGTCGAGAACGCGATCAAATACGGCAAGCGCGGCGGCGAGGTCGCAATCGCGGTCGAGATTCATGACGGGGAGGCCAGCGTCTGCGTCCGCGACGACGGGCCGGGCATCGCGCCTGAGCATCTTCCGCGCCTGACCGAGCGCTTCTACCGTGTCGATACGGCGGCCAGCCGCGAGGCCGGCGGCACGGGACTGGGGCTCGCCATCGTCAAGCACATCGTGCTGCGCCATCGCGGCCGGCTCACCATCGAGAGCAAGCCGGGGCAGGGCGCTGCCTTCAAGGCGATCCTGCCCCGCTACGGAACGGGCCGCAGCGCGGCCTGAGCCCTGACAATCCGGAACGGCCCGAGCCTTTGTGACAGTTTTCATGACGGAATGTCATGTGGCTGTCATACTGAGGGTGTTCTGACGAGGTCGCTGCAAACAGCGACCCAGAGAGGACATCTCAATGCGCAAGATTCTCGTTCTCGCGGCCGTTGCCGCCGGGATCGCCGGTTCCGCCCAGGCTGCCGACATCACCGGCGCCGGCGCGACCTTCCCCTTCCCGATCTATTCGAAATGGGCCGAGGCCTATCAGAAGGAAGCCGGCGTCGGCCTGAACTATCAGTCGATCGGCTCGGGTGGCGGCATCCGCCAGATCAAGGCGAAGACCGTCGCCTTCGGTGCGACCGACGCCCCGCTCAAGGGCGAGGAGCTCTCCAAGGACGGCCTGATCCAGTTCCCGACCGTGATGGGCGGCGTCGTTCCGGCCGTGAACATCGCCGGCATCGAGCCGGGCAAGCTCAAGCTCTCGGGCGAAATCGTCGCCGGGATCTATCTCGGCGAGATCAAGAAGTGGAACGACCCGAAGATCGTCGCGCTCAACGGCGATCTGAAGCTCCCCGACGCCAACATCAACCCGGTCTACCGTTCGGACGGCTCGGGCACGACCTTCGTCTTCACCGACTACCTCTCCAAGGTTTCGGCCGAGTGGAAGACCAAGATCGGCAACAACACCGCCGTGCAGTGGCCGGTCGGTATCGGCGGCAAGGGCAATGAGGGCGTTTCCGCTTCGGTGAAGCAGGTCGCGAACTCGATTGGCTATGTCGAGTACGCCTATGCCAAGCAGAACAAGCTCTCCTACGCCCTGGTGAAGAATGCCGACGGCAACTTCCCGATGCCGACGATCGAGGCCTTCCAGGCCGCGGCCGCCAATGCCGACTGGAAAGAGCAGCCGGGCTTCGGCATCTCGCTCAACAACCAGAAGGGCAAGGATGCCTGGCCGATCACCTCGGCGACCTTCATCCTGGTCCATGCCAAGCCGGAAAGCCCGGCCGACGTGCAGGCCGCGCTGAAGTTCTTCGACTGGGCCTACAAGAGCGGCGACAAGCTGGCGAGCGATCTCGACTACGTGCCGCTCCCGGCCAACGTCAAGGACGAGGTCCGCGCCGCCTGGAAGGGCGTGACCGACAACTCCGGCAAGCCGATCTTCTGATCGCAGCCTGACCGACAGGGCGAGGCGGGTTATCCCGCCTTGCCCGACCACGCTCAGCCTTCATCCTGAGGAGCCGCCGGTCGCGGCACCGGAGGCTCTTCAGGATGAGGGCTGAGGCCGATCGAACCGGACCGGCTCGAGCAGCCTCGGCGACATTATCGGAGCCTCGCGGAATGACCGCCGTAACCGACATGAAAAGCATTCCCCCGGCACCGGTGATCCGGAAGACGCCGAAGGCGACCTTCGACCTCGTCTTCCGCAATGCGAGCTTCCTCGCGGCGCTGCTGGTGCTGGTGCTGCTCGCGGGCATCATGCTCTCGATGATCGTCGGCGGCTGGCCCGCCTTCCGCGAATTCGGCCTCGGCTTCATCACCTCCAGCGTCTGGGATACGCAGAACGAGCAGTACGGCGCCTGGCCGGCGATCGTCGGCACGCTCTCGACGGCGCTGATCGCGCTCGTCATCGGCGTGCCGCTCTCGCTCGGCATCGCCGTGTTCCTGACGCAGCTCGCCCCGCCCTGGTTCAAGCGGCCGGTCGCGACCGCGATCGAGCTGCTCGCCGCCGTACCCTCGATCATCTACGGCATGTGGGGGCTGTTCGTCTTCGCGCCGCTCTTCGCGGCCTATGTCCAGATCCCGCTCTCGAATATCGTCGAGGGCATCCCGATCGTCGGCACGGTGCTCTATTCGCGCTCGCCCTCGGGCCTCGGCATCTTCACCGCGGGCATCATCCTCGCCTTCATGATCGTGCCCTTCATCGCCTCGATCACCCGCGACATGCTGGAGCAGATCCCCTCGGTGCTGCGCGAGAGCGCCTATGGAATTGGGGCGACCACCTGGGAAGTCGTGCGCCATGTGCTGGTGCCGCAGGCCGGCGTCTCGATCATCGGCGCGATCATGCTCGGGCTCGGCCGTGCGCTCGGCGAGACGATGGCGGTGACCTTCGTGGTCGGCAACGCCAACCGGCTCTCGGCCTCGATCCTCGACCCCGGCTCGACCATAGCCTCGCGCATCGCCAACGAGTTCAACGAGGCGATGGGCCTGCAGCTCAATTCGCTGATCGCGCTGGGCTGCATCCTGTTCTTCGTCACCTTCGTCGTCCTCGTCATCGCGCGGCTGCTGGTCGCCCGGGTCAAGAAATTCTGAGGTCTGGGTCAGATGAGCATGTCCACCTCTTCCGCACCGGCCGCATCGCACATCGCCTGGGGGCGCGTGCGCCAGTCGCGCCGCACCGCCGACCGCGCGATGAAGGTCATCGCCACCGGCTTCACCTTCTGCGCCATCTTCGTGCTGTTCTGGATTCTCGGCATGCTGCTGGTGAAGGGCATCGGCGGGCTCTCGCTCGCGACCTTCACCCATGTCACGCCCGGGCCGGGCTCCGAGGGCGGCGGCCTCGCCAACGCCATCGTCGGCTCGATCGTGCTGACCTTCCTGGGCATTGCGGTGGCGACGCCGATCGGCGTGCTCGCCGGCACCTGGCTGGCGGAATACGGCCGCGGCTCCAAGCTCGCCAACATCATCCGCTTCATCAACGACATCCTGCTTTCGGCGCCGTCGATCCTGATCGGCCTGTTCGTCTACGTCATCCTGGTCGAGCCCTTCCGCGGCTATTCCGGCTGGGCCGGCGGCGTCGCGCTCGGCATCATCGCGATCCCGGTCATCGTGCGCACCACCGAGGACATGCTCAGCCTCGTGCCCGGCCCGCTGCGCGAGGCAGGCTCGGCGCTCGGCGCGCCGCCTTCCGTCGTCATCACCAGCGTGACCTGGCGCGCGGCGAAGGCCGGCATGGTCACTGGCATCCTGCTGGCACTCGCCCGCATCGCCGGCGAGACGGCGCCGCTGATCTTCACCGCGCTGAACAACAATTTCTGGTTCTCGCCCAATCTCGTCGGCGGCGTTTCCAACCTGCCGGTCACGATCTACCAGTTCGCCTCCGCCCCTTACGAGAACTGGCAGCAACTCGCCTGGGCTGGTTCGCTGATCATCACGATCTCGATCCTGCTGCTCTCGATCATCGCCCGGCGCGTCGTCGCCGGCGGCAAATAAGACTTGAATCCAGCCCGGTCGCGCCCGACCTTGAGGACCATGTCGATGCTTTCGACCCTTGAACTCTCCCCGCAGTCGCTCGATGCCGAGGCTCCCGTCCGGATCGCGGTGAAAAACCTCGATTTCTACTACGGCGAGCACAAGGCGCTGAAGAACATCAATCTCGACTTCCGTGACCGCCATGTCACGGCGCTGATCGGGCCTTCGGGCTGCGGCAAGTCGACCCTGCTGCGCATCTTCAACCGGATCTACTCGCTCTATCCGGAGCAGAAGGCGACCGGCGAGATCATGCTCGACGGACGCAACATCATCTCCAACGACGTCGATGTGAACGAGCTGC
This sequence comes from Allobosea sp. RCC_152_1, assembly GCF_041360765.1. Taxonomy (NCBI): domain Bacteria; kingdom Pseudomonadati; phylum Pseudomonadota; class Alphaproteobacteria; order Hyphomicrobiales; family Alloboseaceae; genus Allobosea; species Allobosea sp. RCC_152_1. Next base: position 746,186 of record NZ_JBFUPU010000002.1, on the reverse strand, counting down.
GCTCGCGCGTCGGCATGGTGTTCCAGAAGCCGACGCCGTTCCCGATGTCGATCTACGACAACGTCGCCTTCGGCATCCGCCTCTACGAGAAGCCGCCGAAGTCGGAGCTCGACGACCGCGTCGAGGGCGCACTGCGCCGCGCCGCGCTCTGGGACGAGGTCAAGGACAAGCTGAAGAGCTCCGGCATGGGCCTCTCCGGCGGCCAGCAGCAGCGCCTGTGCATCGCGCGCACCATCGCGCAGAAGCCGGAAGTGATCCTGTTCGACGAGCCGACCTCGGCGCTCGACCCGATCTCGACCGGCAAGATCGAGGACCTGCTGGAGCAGCTCAAGAGCGACTTCACCATCGCCATCGTGACGCACAACATGCAGCAGGCGGCGCGCATCTCGCAGTACACGGCCTTCATGTATCTCGGCGAGGTCATCGAGTTCGCGCCGACCAACACGATCTTCATGAACCCGGCGAAGAAGCAGACGCAGGATTACGTCACCGGCCGGTTCGGCTGAGCGGCGACGGAGGAGGAACCCCATGACCGACCATATCGTCCGCTCCTACGACGCCGATCTCGAAGGCCTTCGCCGCAGCCTCGCCGAAATGGGCGGGATGGCCGAGCGCATGCTCGGCGATGCGACCGTGGCGCTGGTGCGCCGCGACACCACGCTGGCCCAGAAGATCATCTCCGCCGATCAGCGCCTCGACAATCTCCAGCGCGAGGTCGAGGAGAAGGCGGTGCTGACCATCGCCCGGCGCCAGCCGCTGGCCAACGATCTGCGCGAGCTGATCTCCGCCATCCGCATCGCGGCGGATGTCGAGCGTGTCGGCGATCTCGCCAAGAACATCGCCAAGCGCGCCGTCGCCATCTCCGGGCAGTTCCAGCCGCCGCACCGCGCCGTGGTCGGGCTGGAGCACATCAGCCGCCTCGTTCAGGCGCAGCTCAAGGACGTGCTCGACGCCTATGCCGCCGGCAACGAGCAGAAGGCGCTCGAGGTCTGGCGCCGCGACGACGAGATCGACGCGCTCTACACCTCGCTGTTCCGCGAGCTCCTGACCTATATGATGGAAGATCCGCGCAACATCACCTTCTGCACGCATCTCCTGTTCTGCGCCAAGAACATCGAGCGCATCGGCGACCACACCACCAACATCGCCGAGACGATCCACTATCTCATCACCGGTGACTCGCTCGACGCGAACCGGCCGAAGCTCGACACGACCAATATCGAGGTCGAGGCGATCACGGGTAGCTGAGGCTAAGGAATCATGGCGGCACGCATCCTGATCGTCGAGGACGAAGAGCCTCTCACCCTGCTGCTGCGCTACAACCTCGAAGCCGAGGGCTTCGAGGTCGACAGCGTGGCGCGGGGGGACGACGCCGAACTGCATCTGCGCGACCACACGCCCGATCTGGTGCTGCTGGACTGGATGCTGCCGGGCCTTTCCGGCATCGAGCTCTGCCGCCGGCTGCGCTCGCGGCGCGACACCGAGCGGGTGCCGATCATCATGTTGACGGCGCGCGGCGAGGAGACCGAGCGGGTGCGCGGGCTCGCGACCGGCGCCGACGACTATGTCGTGAAGCCGTTCTCCCTGCCGGAGCTGACGGCGCGCATCCAGGCGCTGCTGCGCCGGGCGAAGCCCGGCCATGTCGCCGGTCTTCTGCAGGCGGGCGACCTTGAGCTCGACCGCACCACCCGGCGCGTCCGCCGCGCCGGCAGCGAGCTGCATCTGGGGCCGACCGAGTTCCGCCTGCTCGAGTTCCTGATGCAGGCACCGGGCCGCGTCTATTCCCGCGCCCAGCTCCTCGACGCCGTCTGGGGCCGGGACGTCTATATCGACGAGCGCACCGTCGACGTGCATGTCGGCCGCCTGCGCAAGGCGATCACGCCTGCCGACGCCAAGGACCCGCTCCGGACCGTGCGCGGCGCGGGCTATGCCTTCGACGAGACGTTCGCCAGAAGCTGACCGCCGCCGGAGCTGACACGCGAGCCGAGCCCCGGCTCGCAGCGCCCGTGCTTCAGGTGTCGGGGCCGCCCTCGATATCGGCGGCCCAGGCCAGCGCGGCTTCGCGCTCGGCCGGCGGGAAGGTGCGGATCTCGACGAAGGGGACCACCGGGGCGAAGAGCCGCGCGACGCGATCGAGCCAGCCCTTCTCGACGATGATCGCCTCCTTGGGGAAGCGCCTGAGTTCCCAGAGCTTGCCGAAGCTGTAGCGCGCGTCCTTCCAGGCGGCGGCGAAGGTCATGTCGTCGAAGGCGGTGATATCGGCGAGGATCGCGACCTTCTCGTGCCGGCTCAGCCGGTCTTCGACATCGGCGGCGACGCGCTCGATATCGGCCGGCTCGATGGTGCCGCTGAACGCGATGGCGAGAACATGGTCGGGAGCCGGAAGAATGGTGATCATGGCGGCCTCCTCCTGTGCCGATGTCAACGCATGGCCGGCCGGGAGGTTGCGGGCGCTCAGGCTGCTCGCGTCGCCGCGTCGAAAGCCGCGGCCTCCGTCCTCAGCCAGGCGATGAAGGCGTCGAGGCCGGGGCGCGAGGGCTGGTCCAGGCGGCGGGTCAGCCAGCAGCCGGTGACGCTGGTGAAGCCGATATCGAGCGGGTTGACCAATGCGCCCGAAGCCAGTTCCTCGGCGACATAGCAGCGTGGCGCCAGCGCGACGCCGAGCCCCGCGACCGCGGCGCGGATGATGACGGAGTAATAGCCGTATCGGACGGTATGGGCCGGCACCGCGCCGCGCAGGCCATGCGCCTCGGTGAACTCGGCCCAGAAGGCCGGCATCTGGTAATGCTGCAGCAGCGTCATCTTCTGGATGTCGGCGGCGCGGCGGAAACCGCCCATGCGCTCCAGCAATTCGGGCGCGGCGACGAGGGCGACATCGCGGCCGAACAGATAATGCGCCTCCTTGCCGGGCCAGGGCGGGGTGCCGTGGTTGATCTCGATGTCGGGCTCTTCCGTCTCGTTTTCGCTGACATAGTTGGTGAACTGGACATCGACGCCGGGATGGGCCTCGGCGAAGACGGGGAAGCGCTCCATCAGCCAGCGCTCGCCGGCGATGGCGACCATGTGCAACCGGATCGGCCGGGCGATGGCGACGCGCTCGGCCAGGCGCATCGCACCGCGTTCCATCTGCTCCAGGGCGGCCTCGGCATAGGGCAGGTAGATTGCGCCGGCCTCGGTGAGCTTGAGGCCGACCGGATTGCGCTCGAACAGCACGGTGCCGAGATGGTGCTCGAGCGACAGGATCTGCTTGGAGACCGCGCTCTGCGTCAGGTTGACGACGCCTGCGGCGCGGGCGGTCGAGCCCAGTCGCGCGACGGTGACGAAGGCGCGCATGGCGGTGGAGGAGGGCGGGGGCCGCAAGGCCATGGGTATTCCGTTTTGGACTAGGCTACCGGAGATCGTTTCGTTTGCTGGCTGCCGGGTCAAGAGGTCATTCTTACGCTTGGGGAGGAGGGGCTCGCATGAATTTGACAATCTGCCCGTGCTGCGGTGGTTTCCGCGGACCAACGGCATCGCGGTCGATGGCGCTTTCGAGAGCCGCCGGCAAGCCTGTCCGGGAGCGCCGTCGATGAGCCATGCCGTCACCTCGCCGGTCGCCAGCCGCGATCTGGCCGCGATCGCGCGACTCAGGATCGTGCCGCGTCGTTTCTATGGGCGTTGGGTCGCGGCGGCGCTCATCATCGCTGTCCTCGCCTGGATCGTCGCCGCCTTCGTCAAGGGCGACATCGCCTGGCCGGTGGTCGGGCAGTTCTTCACCGCGCCCGCGATCCTCTCCGGTCTCGGCAACACGCTGATCATGACGGTCTGCGCAATGACGCTGGGCATCGTGCTCGGGGTCGTCTTCGCGATCATGTATATGTCGCCGAACCCGGTGCTGCGCAGCGTCGCGCTGTTCTACATCTGGTTCTTCCGCGGCACGCCGCTGCTGCTGCAGCTCCTGATCTGGTTCAACCTGGCGCTGGTCTTCCCGACCATCGGCATTCCCGGGCTGTTCTCCTGGCGCACCATCGACATCATCGGTCCGTTCATGGCGACGCTGCTCGGGCTCGGCATGAACCAGGGCGCCTATACCGCCGAGGTGGTGCGCGGCGGCATCCTCTCCGTCGATACCGGGCAGACCGAAGCCGCCAAGGCGATCGGCATGACGCGGCTGACGGCGCTGCGTCGCATCGTGCTGCCGCAGGCGATGCGCGTCATCATTCCGCCGGTCGGCAACGAGGTGATCAGCATGGTGAAGCTGACCTCGGTGGCGAGCGTGATCCAGTATGCCGAGATCCTGCGCAACGCCCAGACGATCTATTTCGCCAATGCCCGCGTCATCGAATTGCTGATCGTCGCCGCCGGCTGGTATCTGCTCGTGGTGACGCTGCTGCAGATCGGGCAGTATTTCCTCGAGCGCCATTTCTCGAAGGGACGCGGCGAGAGGCGGGCGAAACGCACCGTCAAGATCGAGGAGGAGCCGGCATGAGCGCGGCGCAGAACCAGGCGGATGCGGATACCGCCATCGTCACCGTCGCCAATGTCAGCAAGTTCTTCGGCGATCTGAAGGCGCTGAACGACGTCTCGCTCTCGGTCGAGCCCGGCATGGTCCAGTGCATCATCGGGCCGTCTGGCTCGGGCAAGTCCACGCTGCTGCGCTGCATCAACCAGCTCGAGAAGATCGACCAGGGCGCGATCCGCGTCGATGGCGAACTGATCGGCTATCGCCGCGTCGGCGACGAGCTGCACGAGCTGACCGACCCGGAGATCGCGCGCCAGCGCCTCGTCACCGGCATGGTGTTCCAGCGCTTCAACCTGTTCAACCACATGACGGCGCTGCAGAACATCATCGAGGGGCCGCTGACCGTGCTGAAGCGGCCGCGCAAGGAGATCGTCGCGGATGCCATGGCGCTGCTGGAGCGTGTCGGCCTCGCCGAGAAGCGCGACGCCTATCCGAGCGAGCTCTCGGGCGGGCAGCAGCAGCGCATCGCCATCGCCAGGGCGCTGGCGATGAAGCCCAAGCTGATGCTGTTCGACGAGCCGACCTCGGCGCTCGATCCCGAGCTCGTCGGCGAGGTGCTGAACGTGATGCGCGACCTCGCCGCCAGCGGCATGACGATGATCGTCGTCACCCATGAGCTCGGCTTCGCGCGCGAGGTGGCGAACGACGTCGTCTTCATGGACAAGGGCGAGATCGTCGAGCGCGGCACGCCCGACACGGTCCTGGTCGCACCGACCCAGGCCCGCACCCGGGATTTCATCGCAGCCGTCCTGAAATGACGACCGGCGGGATTCTTGTCGTTTTGCGCATGGCTTCAGCGAAAAACCGGTTCCCGCTTCTTCGCGCAATGCTTTGAGTTCATAAGAGGGAGAGACCACATGCTTCGTTTGACACTGACGGCGGCGCTGCTCGCCGCGACCACGCTGGCCGCTCAGGCGCAGACCGTGCCGGACCGGATCAAGACCGCCGGCAAGCTCGTGATCGGGACCCAGCCGAACTATCCGCCGATCACCTCGAAGGACCCGGCGACCAACCAGCTCATCGGCTTCGACATCGAGCTGGGCGAGGCCATCGCCAAGGAACTCGGCCTCAAGGTCGAATGGCAGGAAACGGCCTTCGCCCAGATGTTGCCCTCGATCCAGACCGGCCGCGTCGACATGGCGCTGGCCGGCATGAGCGATCTGCCGGCCCGGCGCGAGCAGGTCGACTTCGTCGATTATCTCGAATCCGGCGCGCAGTTCTACACGGTCACCCCGTTCAAGGACACGGTGAAGAGCCCCGACGACCTCTGCGGCAAGAGCGTCGGCGCCAGCCGCTCGACCAACTGGCCGCAGCAGATCGGCGATTGGAGCCAGGCCAATTGCGTCGCCAAGGGCAAGCCCGCGATCAACGTCGTCGGCACCGAGGGCTCGGTCGATGCCCGCACCCAGCTCAAGACGCAGCGCCTGCAGGGCGGCGTCCAGGGCAGCGAGACGATGAGCCATTTCCAGAAGCTCGAGCCCAACACCTACATCCCGCTCGGCAAGCCGTTCACGACGACGCTGATGGGCATTCCCTTCGCGAAGACGGCCGAGGGCACGCAGCTGCGCGACGCCGTGAAGGCCGCGCTGGAGAAGCTCCAGGCCAACGGCACCTATGACGCGCTGATCCAGAAATACGGCCTCCTCGACAACCCGTTGAAGCCGGTCTCGATCAACAAGGGCCAGTAGTTCCCTCGCGAATGCGCGGCGGCCTCGAAGCCGCAAGCCGAGGTTCGCTTCGCTACCGTCATCCCGGCCGGTCCGTCCGTGCCGGGATGACGTGTTTTCGGACCGGTGAAGCCGGGTGCGGGCCGCGGAGATGGCGGGCGCGATCTCGCCGGGCTTGCGATGGCGGCCGGGCTGCCGTAACCCGGAAGCCTCTTTCCGCGACCCGTCGTTCCCAGCCGCCATGCCAGCCTCGATCACCGACCGCTATGCCGCCCTGGTCGAGGCGGGCGCCATCGAGCGCGATCCGGCCCAGGTCGCCGTCGTCAGGAAGCTGGAGGCGCTGAATGCGGCGCTCGCCGCCCGCCGCCTCGCCCGCAAGGGCAGCGCGCTCGGCTGGCTCTTCGGCAAGAAGCCCGACACCGCCGAGGCGCCGAAGGGGCTCTACATCTGGGGCTCGGTCGGCCGCGGCAAGACCATGCTGATGGACATGTTCTTCGAGTCCGCGCCGGTGAAGCGCAAGCTGCGGGTGCATTTCCACGAGTTCCTGGCCGCGGTGCATGGCCGCATCAACGCCCATCGCCAGAAGATCAAGACGGGCGAGGTCAAGGACGGCGATCCGATCGCGCCGGTCGCGGCGGAACTGGCTGAGGAAGCCTATCTGCTCTGCTTCGACGAGTTCACGGTGACCGACATCGCCGATGCGATGATCCTCGGGCGCTTGTTCACGGCGCTCTTCGCCGCCGGCGTCGTCGTGGTCGCGACCTCGAATGTCGAACCGTCGCGGCTCTATGAGGGCGGGCTCAACCGGGCGCTGTTCCTGCCCTTCATCGATTTGCTTCAGACCAAGGTCGAGGTGCTCAAGCTCGATGCGCGCACCGATTTCCGGCTGGAGAAGCTCGGTGGCGCGCCGGTCTATCACGTGCCGGCCGATGCGAAGGCGAAAGCTGCGCTCGATGCTGCCTTCAAGGGGCTCTCCGGCGTGGCGCAGGGGCCGCGGACCGTGCTCAACGTCCAGGGGCACGAACTCGTGCTGCCGCAGGCGGCCGGCGGCGTAGCGCGGGCAAACTTCGTCGATCTCTGCGCCCAGGCCTATGGCGCCTCGGACTATATCGCGCTGGCGCAGCGCTTCCACACGCTGGTGCTCGACGATATCCCGATCCTCGATTTCGACCGACGCAACGAGGCCAAGCGCTTCATCATCCTGATCGACACGCTCTACGAGCACCATGTGAAGCTCGTCGCCTCGGCGGCGGCCGAGCCGCATGAGCTCTATCGCGCGAACAAGGGGCGCGAGGCCTTCGAGTTCGACCGCACCGTCTCGCGCCTGATCGAGATGCGCTCCGAAGAGTATCTCGCGATGCCGCATGGCCGGCCGGATTCGGCTGCGAGTGGCGACACCACCGGGCTGGTCGAGACGTGAGTTTCACCGCCGACAATGGATGGGTGGTCATCCCGGGCAAGCTGCGCAGCAGCGCCGACCCGGGATCCATGCCTGAACCTTCGTCGGAAACGCTCTGGCATGGATCCCGGGTCAAGCCCGGGATGACGGCGTGGTTGCGTGCGAACCCTAAATCGGAGCGCCGCTGAACCATGCCGCAGCGCGAGCCGAGCGAGACACGCATCCTCACGGTCGCCAGCGAGCACCTGCGGACGTTCGGGCTGAAGCGCTTCACCGTCGTCGCCGTGGCGGAAGAGGCGGGCATGACCCATGCCAATGTCTATCGCTATTTTCCGTCCAAGGGGGCGCTGATCGATGCGGTAGTCGATCTCTGGCTCAAGGCGACGGAGCGGCGGCTCGCCGACATCGCCGATGGTCCCGATCCGGCCGACGACAAGCTCGAGCGGCTGATCCTGGCGCTTGCCAAGGCCAATCGTGACCTGCTGAGCGAGGATCCGCATCTCTTCGCGGCACTGTCGCTCGCCGTCGCCAAGCGCCATGCCATCAGCCGGCGCAACCGGACGCGGGTCAGAGCGCTGTTCGAGCGCGTCGTCGACGAGGGAATCGCCACCGGCGTGTTCGAGCCGCGCGATCGCGACCGGGCCATCGCCTTCGTCATCGATGCGACGCATCGCTTCATCCATCCGGCCTCGCTGGCGCTGGAAGCCGACGTGCCGCTGGCTTCGGTCGATACCCGCCTCTCGACGCTGATCCGCGTCATCCTGCGGGTGCTTGGTAGCGGCATCGTGTGAAAAAATTTGGTGACCAATTACAATTTCTGTAAATTGTAATTGCCCGATTTTTGCCTCAAACGACTGAAAGTCGACATGGAGCCTCTTGCAAGTCATTGAAAAAAAAGAGGCCGCCTGTTTCGCCGCGCGAATGGGAGCGCCTCGCCCCGCAAAAGCCGTGTTTTCTGCGAGGGTTGCGGCAAAAGGGCGGTTTGGGCCAAAGGAAGCCACGGTTTGGCCGGCCCGCCGGCCATCGTAGCGCCAAGGTATTTTGGCCAAGGCATTCCGGATGTCGAAAGTCGGCCGCAGCCGGTTTCGATCGAAGCGCCAGAAGAGAAGGACTAGGCTATGGCCCGCAAGAAGATTGCCCTCATCGGTTCAGGCCAGATCGGCGGCACGCTCGCCCACCTCGCCGGCCTGAAGGAACTGGGGGACGTCGTCCTCTTCGACATCGCCGAGGGCATCCCGCAGGGCAAGGGCCTCGACATCGCCGAATCCGCGCCGGTCGACGGCTTCGACGCCGGCTACAAGGGCACGAACTCCTACGAGGACATCAAGGGCGCCGACGTGATCATCGTCACCGCCGGCGTGCCCCGCAAGCCCGGCATGAGCCGCGACGACCTGATCGGCATCAACCTCAAGGTGATGAAGGCAGTCGGCGAAGGCATCAAGCAGTACGCCCCCAAGGCCTTCGTGATCTGCATCACCAACCCGCTCGATGCGATGGTCTGGGCGCTGCAGAAGTTCTCGGGCGTCAAGCCGAACATGATCTGCGGCATGGCCGGCGTGCTCGATAGCGCCCGCTTCCGCTACTTCCTCGCCGAAGAGTTCAACGTCTCGGTCAAGGACGTCTCGGCCTTCGTGCTCGGCGGCCATGGCGACGACATGGTGCCGCTGGTCCGTTACTCCGGCGTCGCCGGCATCCCGCTGCCCGACCTCGTCAAGATGAAGTGGACGACGCAGGAGAAGCTGGACGCCATCGTCGAGCGTACCCGCAAGGGCGGCGGCGAGATCGTCAACCTGCTCAAGACCGGCTCGGCTTTCTATGCGCCTGCCGCTTCCGCCATCGCGATGGCCGAGAGCTATCTCAAGGACCAGAAGCGCGTGCTGCCGGCGGCCGCCGCGCTGAAGGGCCAGTACGGCGTCAAGGACATGTTCGTCGGCGTGCCGGTGGTGATCGGTGCCAAGGGCGTCGAGCGCGTCGTGAAGATCCGCCTCAACGGCGCCGAGAAGGAGATGCTGGCGAAGTCGGTGGCTTCGGTGCAGAGCCTGATCGACGCCTGCAAGAGCGTCGATCCGTCGCTGGCCGGCTGAGGCATGCGCCCGGCGCAGGCACATATCCGGCAGGTGTTCGGGGGACGGCTCAGCCCGTCACCCGAACCGCAGCACCTTCTTGACCAGATGGGTGAAGGAGCCGCGGCTCTTCTTGCGTTCGACGTCGGCCTGGCTTCTGAGCCAGGTCATCTGGACGACGCGCCGCTCGCCGACGAAGGATGTGTGTCCGTGCCAGGAGTTGTCGGCGCGACGGAACGCGAAGAGCGAGCCGGTGATCGGGCTGATCTCTTCCTTCATGTTCTCGAAATCGGTGCCGTTGTAGAGCACCCGCAAGCGTCCGGCCGGCGAATCCTGCCAGGCGTCGTTGAGATAGACGAGCAAGGTCGCGATCTTCGACTCGCTGTCGGTGTGGATGCGTCCATCCTTAGCGGCGGAGAGCTTGCGGATCGTGATCATCTTCGGCTTGTCGACGAGGTCGATGTCGAGCTTTTCGGAGACGATTTCGGCCATCTCGCGGCTCTTCATCTCCTCCAGGAGTTTCGCGAAGGTGCCGTGCCGGTTGACGTCCTCTTCGGGGTGGTAGCCGGACTCGCGGATGTCGGGGAAGTCGTTGCGCAGGCCGTCCACCGCACCGGGCAGGATGACATCGCTGGCGATGAGATAGTTGTAGGGTTCTCGTTCAGTTCGCGCCGCGCGGACGGAATCGAGGTTGATACAGGAATACGACGTCGCCATTTCACTGTCCTCCCGTCAGATGTTTCATCTGATTGTGGATTTTTATCACCGGAATTCGGACGCGCGCAATCGCAGGCGATGCTCCGCCGCGCCGGGGTTTCGCCATCTTCGATCGCATGGGGCGCCGCACCCGGTGCCGGCCCCTTTTTCTTCAAAGCCCAGTCAGGAGCTACCGGATGAACATCCACGAATACCAGGGCAAGGCCATTCTGAAAGAGTATGGCGCGCCCGTCTCCGCCGGCTTCCCGGCGTTGACGGTGGCTGAAGCGGTCGAGGCCGCCAGGAAGCTGCCGGGTCCGCTCTATGTCGTGAAGTCGCAGATCCACGCCGGTGGCCGCGGCAAGGGCAAGTTCAAGGAACTCAGCCCCGACGCGAAGGGCGGCGTGCGCCTGGCCAAGTCGGTCGAGGAAGTCGAGGCCCACGCCAAGGAAATGCTCGGCAACACGCTGGTCACCGTGCAGACCGGCGAAACCGGCAAGCAGGTCAACCGCCTCTATATCGAGGACGGCTCGGATATCGAGAAGGAGTTCTACCTCTCGGCGCTGGTCGACCGCGAGACCTCGCGCATCGCCTTCGTCGTCTCGACCGAAGGCGGCATGGACATCGAGGCCGTCGCCCATGACACGCCCGAGAAGATCGAGACCTTCTCGGTCGATCCCGCGACCGGCATCATGCCGCATCACGGCCGCGCCATGGCGCGCATCCTCGGGCTCTCCGGCGACCTCGCCAAGCAGGCCGGCACCGTGCTCGGCCAGATCTACAACGCGTTCGTGGCCAAGGACATGGACATGTTGGAGATCAACCCGCTGATCGTGACCACCCAGGGCCAGATCAAGTGCCTGGACGCCAAGATCTCGTTCGACTCCAACGCGCTCTATCGCCATCCCGAGATCGTCGCGCTGCGCGATACGACGGAAGAGGACGAGAAGGAGATCGAGGCCTCCAAATACGACCTCGCCTACATCGCGCTCGACGGCACGATCGGCTGCATGGTCAACGGCGCCGGCCTCGCCATGGCGACGCTCGACATCATCCAGCTCTACGGTGAAAGCCCGGCGAACTTCCTCGATGTCGGCGGCGGCGCCAGCGAAGAGAAGGTGACGGCGGCGTTCAAGATCATCACCGCCGACCCGAAGGTGAAGGGCATCCTCGTCAACATCTTCGGCGGCATCATGAAGTGCGACGTCATCGCGCGCGGCGTCATCGCGGCGGTGAAGGCGGTCGGCCTTCAGGTTCCGCTGGTGGTGCGCCTCGAAGGCACCAATGTCGAGGAAGGCAAGCAGATCATCCGCGAGTCCGGCCTCAACGTCATCCCCGCCGATGACCTCGACGACGCCGCGCAGAAGATCGTCGCCGCGGTCAAGAAGGCCTGAGGAGCAGATATGTCCATCCTGATCGACAAGAACACCAAGGTCATCACCCAGGGCTTCACCGGCAAGAACGGGACCTTCCATTCCGAGCAGGCGATCGCCTATGGCACGCAGATGGTCGGCGGCACCTCGCCGGGCAAGGGCGGCGCGATCCATCTGGGTCTGCCCGTCTTCGACACCGTCGCCGAGGCGAAGGAGAAGACCGGCGCCACCGCTTCGGTCGTCTATGTTCCGCCGCCGGGCGCGGCCGATGCGATCTGCGAGGCGATCGACGCCGAGATCCCGCTGATCATCTGCATCACCGAGGGCATTCCGGTGCTCGACATGGTGCGCGTCAAGCGCTCGCTCTCGGGCTCGAAGTCGCGCCTGATCGGCCCGAACTGCCCCGGCGTCGTCACCGCCGGCCAGTCGAAGATCGGCATCATGCCGGCCAACATCTTCAAGCCGGGCTCGGTGGGCATCGTCTCGCGCTCGGGCACGCTGACCTATGAGGCGGTGTTCCAGACCACGCGCGAAGGCCTCGGCCAGACCACGGCCGTCGGCATCGGCGGCGACCCGGTCAAGGGCACCGAGTTCATCGACATGCTCGAGATGTTCCTCGCGGACGACAAGACCGAGTCGATCGTGATGATCGGCGAGATCGGCGGCTCGGCCGAAGAGGACGCGGCGCAGTTCATCAAGGACGAAGCCAAGCGCGGCCGCAAGAAGCCGATGGTCGGCTTCATCGCCGGCCGCACGGCGCCTCCGGGCCGCCGCATGGGCCATGCCGGCGCGATCATCTCGGGCGGCAAGGGCGGCGCCGAGGACAAGATCGCCGCGATGGAAGCGGCCGGCATCCGGGTTTCGCCCTCGCCGGCGCGCCTTGGAAAGACCTTGGTCGAAGTGTTGAAGGGCTGAGGCCCTGGTGCCTTTCCGGGGCGCGTCATGGTCGGGCTTGACCCGAACATGACGTCCCCGAGGAAGCGACGGCAAAACGGCATGAGATGGTCGGCTCAAGGCCGGCCATGACGGAAGACCAAATGCTCAGGGCGCAGACCCGAGCATGACGGCAAGTTGAAGGATGTCCGGGCAAGGGTTCGGACATGTCGCAAGCGGTGAAGGAAGGCAGGAGCATCATGGCTCGCCAGGACATCAACGAGGCTCTCGCACAGACCGGGTTCCTCTACGGCGGCAACGCGGCCTATATCGAGGATCTCTACGCCCGCTACGAGGCCGATCCCAAATCGGTCGACGAGCAGTGGCAGAGCTTCTTCGGCGCGCTGCAGGACGACAAGCAGTCGGTGCTGGACAACGCCAAGGGCGCCTCCTGGAAGAAGCCGAACTGGCCGGTCGTCGCCAATGGCGAGCTGATCTCGGCGCTCGACGGCAACTGGGCCGTGGTCGAGAAGGTGATCTCCGACAAGCTCGGCGCCAAGGCCAAGGCTGCCGGCACGACGCTCTCCCCCGCCGACGTCCAGCAGGCGACGCGCGATTCCGTGCGCGCGATCATGCTGATCCGCGCCTATCGCATGCGCGGCCATCTCCATGCCAAGCTCGACCCGCTCGGCATCGAGAGCCGCAACGACCCCGAGGAATTGTCGCCGGCCGCCTTCGGCTTCGGCGAGGCCGATCTCGACCGCAAGATCTTCATCGACAACGTGCTCGGCATGGAGTTCGCCACCATCCGCGAGATGGTCTCGATCCTGCAGCGCACCTATTGCGGCACGGTCGGCATCGAGTTCATGCACATCTCCGACCCCGAGCAGAAGGCCTGGCTGCAGGAGCGCATCGAGGGGCCGGACAAGGAGATCGCCTTCACCAAGGAAGGCAAGAAGGCGATCCTCAACAAGCTGGTCGAGACCGAGGGCTTCGAGAAGTTCCTCGACCTGAAGTTCACCGGCACCAAGCGCTTCGGCCTGGACGGCGGCGAGGCGCTGGTTCCGGCGCTGGAGCAGATCATCAAGCGCGGCGGCGCGCTCGGCGTGCGCGACATCGTCTTCGGCATGGCCCATCGCGGCCGCCTCAACGTGCTGACGCAGGTGCTGGGCAAGCCGCATCGCGCGCTGTTCCACGAGTTCAAGGGCGGCTCCTTCGCGCCCGACGACGTCGAGGGCTCGGGCGACGTGAAGTACCATCTTGGTGCCTCCAGCGACCGCGAGTTCGACGGCAACAACGTCCATATCTCGCTGACCGCCAACCCGTCGCATCTCGAGATCGTCGATCCCGTCGTGCTCGGCAAGGTGCGCGCCAAGCAGGATCAGTTCGGCGACGTCGTCGAGCGTTCCAAGGTGCTGCCGCTGCTGATCCATGGCGACGCGGCCTTCGCCGGCCAGGGCGTGGTGGCGGAGTGCCTCGGCCTCTCCGGGCTGAAGGGCCACCGCACCGGCGGCTCGCTGCACTTCATCATCAACAACCAGATCGGCTTCACCACCTATCCGCGCTATTCGCGCTCCTCGCCCTATCCGTCCGACGTGGCGAAGATGGTCGAGGCGCCGGTCTTCCATGTGAATGGCGACGATCCGGAGGCGGTGGTCTTCGCCGCCAAGATCGCGATCGAGTTCCGGCAGAAGTTCCACAAGCCGGTCGTGGTCGACATGTTCTGCTATCGCCGCTTCGGCCATAACGAGGGCGACGAGCCGGGCTTCACCCAGCCGCTGATGTACCGCAAGATCCGCGGCCACAAGACGACGCTGGAGCTTTACGGCGCCAAGCTCGAGGCCGAGGGCGTGGTTCAAGCCGGCGAGCTCGACGAGATGCGCGCCGCCTGGAAGGCGAAGCTGGAGGTCGAGTTCGACGCCGGCCAGGCCTTCAAGCCGAACAAGGCCGACTGGCTCGACGGCCGCTGGGCCGGCATGAAGGCGATCCGCGCCGACGAGGACGATCCGCGCCGCGGCGCCACCGGCGTGCCGGCGGAGACGCTGAAGGAGATCACCGAGAAGATCACGGCCGTTCCGGCCGGCTTCAACGTCCACAAGACGATCCAGCGCTTCCTCGACAACCGCAAGAAGGCGGTCGAGAGCGGCGAGGGCATCGACTGGGCGACGGCCGAAGCGCTGGCCTTCGGTTCGCTGCTGCTCGACGGCAATCCGGTGCGGCTCTCCGGCCAGGATTGCGAGCGCGGCACCTTCTCGCAGCGCCATTCGGTGCTGATCGACCAGGAGACCGAAGCCCGCCACACCTCGCTCAACCATATCCGCGAGGACCAGGCCCGCTACGAGGTCATCAACTCGATGCTCTCGGAAGAGGCGGTGCTCGGCTTCGAATACGGCTACACCCTGTCGGAGCCGAACGCGCTGACGATGTGGGAGGCGCAGTTCGGCGACTTCGCCAATGGCGCGCAGGTGGTGTTCGACCAGTTCATCTCGTCCGGCGAACGCAAATGGCTGCGCATGTCCGGCCTCGTCTGCCTGCTGCCGCATGGCTATGAGGGCCAGGGTCCGGAGCACTCCTCCGCCCGCCTCGAGCGCTTCCTGCAGATGTGCGCCGAGGACAACATGCAGGTGGCGAACTGCTCGACGCCGGCGAGCTACTTCCACATCCTGCGCCGCCAGCTGAAGCGCGACTTCCGCAAGCCGCTGATCCTGATGACGCCGAAGTCGCTGCTGCGCCACAAGCGCGCCGTCTCCGACCTCGCCGACCTCGCCGAGGGCTCGACCTTCCACCGCGTGCTGGCGGATGATGCCGAGCGCGGCAAGTCGACCACCAAGCTGGTCAAGGATTCGAAGATCCGCCGCGTCGTGCTCTGCTCGGGCAAGGTCTATTACGACTTGCTGGAGGAGCGCGAGAAGCGCGGCATCGACGATGTCTATCTGATGCGCGTCGAGCAGCTCTACCCGTTCCCGCTGAAGACGCTGGCGCAGGAGCTGGCGCGCTTCAAGGGCGCCGATGTGGTCTGGTGCCAGGAGGAGCCGAAGAACATGGGCTCCTGGACCTTCGTCGAGCCCTATCTGGAATGGGTGCTGGGCCATGCCGGCTCGAAGTCGAAGCGGCCGCGCTATGTCGGCCGCCCGGCCTCGGCCGCGACGGCGACCGGCCTGATGTCCAAGCATCTCGCCCAGCTCAACGCCTTCCTCGACGAGGCCTTCGCGGCCTGACGACCCTCCCGGCGATGCTTTGCGCACTGCCGGATTTCCCTGCCGCATCGGCGTTTCCGCCGGTGCCGATCCGACCGCCAGAGAACGAGACAACAGAGGCCTGACATGGCGACCGAAATCCGCGTACCCACCCTCGGCGAATCCGTTTCCGAGGCGACCATCGGCAAGTGGTTCAAGAAGCCGGGCGAGGCTGTGAAGGCCGACGAGCCTTTGGTCGAGCTCGAGACCGACAAGGTGACGCTGGAGGTCAACGCCCCGGCCGCCGGCGTGCTCGGCGAGATCGTCGCCAAGGAAGGTGATACGGTCGGCGTCAGCGCGCTGCTCGGCATGATCGCTGAAGGCGGTGCGGCTGCTGCCGCGCCCGCTCCGAAGAAGGAAGAGAAGCCCGCCGCCGCGCCGGCTCCGGCCACTGAGGCTCCGAAGGCTGCCGCTACCAAGGCCGCCGATTCCGGCCCGGCCGTGGCGCGGCTGGCCGCCGAGAGCGGCATCGACGCCTCGTCGGTCCAGGCCTCGGGCAAGGATGGCCGCGTCACCAAGGGCGACATGCTCGCTGCGATCGCGACCGGCGCCAGTGCCGCCCCGGCGGCGCCTGCCGCTCCGGTGCAGGTCCGCGCCCCGTCGGCGCCGGACGACGCCTCGCGCGAAGAGCGCGTCAAGATGACGAAGCTGCGCCAGACCATCGCGCGCCGCCTCAAGGAGGCCCAGTCCACCGCCGCGATGCTGACGACCTTCAACGAGGTCGACATGACCAACGTCATGGCGCTGCGCAACCAGTACAAGGATGCCTTCGAGAAGAAGCACGGCGTCAAGCTCGGCTTCATGGGCTTCTTCGTGAAGGCCTGCGTGCAGGCGCTGAAGGAGATCCCGGCCGTCAACGCCGAGATCGACGGCACCGACATCGTCTACAAGAACTACTACCATATCGGCGTCGCCGTCGGCACCGAGAAGGGCCTGGTGGTTCCGGTGGTGCGCGATGCCGACCAGCTCTCCATCGCCGGCGTCGAGAAGAAGATCGGCGAGTTCGGCCGCAAGGCCCGCGACGGCAAGCTCTCGATCGAGGAGATGCAGGGCGGCACCTTCACCATCTCGAATGGCGGCGTCTACGGCTCGCTGATGTCGACCCCGATCCTGAACGCGCCGCAATCGGCGATCCTGGGCATGCACAAGATCCAGGAGCGCCCGATGGTGGTGAACGGCAAGATCGAGGCCCGGCCGATGATGTATCTCGCGGTCAGCTACGACCACCGCATCATCGACGGCAAGGAGGCCGTGACCTTCCTCGTCCGCATCAAGGAAGGCCTGGAGGATCCGGCGCGCCTCGTGCTCGACCTCTGATCGCGTTTCGCGACGTTCACTTCGACGTCATGCCCGGGCTCGTCCCGGGCACCCACGACTTTTCTCCCGGCCTCCCGAGACGTGGATGGTCGGGACAAGCCCGACCATGACGGGCACTGCGAGGCTATAGAGATGTCCTACGATCTCGTCGTCATCGGAACCGGCCCCGGGGGCTATGTCTGCGCCATCCGCGCCGCCCAGCTCGGCCTCAAGGTCGCGGTGGTCGAGAAGCGCGCCACCCATGGCGGCACCTGCCTGAATGTCGGCTGCATTCCCTCCAAGGCGCTGCTGCACGCTTCCGAGATGTTCGAGGAGGCCGGCCACACCTTCGAGAAGCTCGGCATCGTCGTCGGCAAGCCGAAGCTCGACCTCAAGGCGATGATGGCGCACAAGCAGGAGACCATCGACGCGAACGTCAATGGCGTCGGCTTCCTGCTGAAGAAGAACAAGATCGACGCCTTCCGCGGCACGGCCTCGATCCCCGCCGCCGGAAAGGTCGTCGTCACCGCCGAGGACGGCAAGGCGCAGGAGATCGAGACCAGGAACATCGTCATCGCGACGGGTTCGGAATCCGCGCCGCTGCCGGGCGTGGCCATCGACGAGAAGACCGTCGTCACCTCGACCGGCGCGCTCGAAATCGGCTCCGTGCCGAAGGAGCTCGTCGTGGTCGGCGCCGGCGTGATCGGGCTCGAGATCGGCTCGGTCTGGGCCCGGCTCGGCGCCAAGGTCACCGTCGTCGAGTTCCTCGACCGCATCCTGCCCGGCATGGATGGCGAGGTCGCCAAGCAGTTCCAGCGCATCCTGGAGAAGCAGGGCTTCACCTTCCAGCTCGGCTCCAAGGTCACCAAGGTCGACGTGGCCAAGAAGGGCGGTGCGACCGTCACCGTCGAGCCTGCCGCAGGCGGAGAGGCCAGGACGCTCAACGCCGATATCGTGCTGGTCGCGATCGGCCGCCGTCCCAACACCGATGGTCTCGGCCTCGACAAGGCGGGTGTCGCCACCGAGCGCGGCCGCGTCGTCATCGACGACCATTTCAAGACCAATGTCGCCGGCATCTACGCGATCGGCGACGTGGTGCGCGGGCCGATGCTGGCGCACAAGGCGGAGGATGAGGGCGTCGCGGTCGCCGAGATCATCGCCGGCAAGCATGGCCATGTGAACTACGACGCCATCCCCGGCATCGTCTACACCGCGCCGGAAGTGGCTGCGATCGGCAAGACCGAGGAGGAGCTGAAGGCGGCCGGCGTCGCCTACAAGATCGGCAAGTTCCCGTTCACGGCCAATGGCCGCGCCCGCGCCATCCGCCACACCGAGGGCTTCGTGAAGGTCCTGGCCGATGCCGCGACCGACCGCGTGCTCGGCTGCCACATCATCGGCCCGCATGCCGGCGACCTGATCGCGGAAGTGACCGTGCTGATGGAGTTCGGCGGCTCGTCCGAGGATCTCGCCCGTACCTGCCACGCCCATCCGACGCTGGCCGAGGCTGTGAAGGAAGCCGCGATGGCGGTGGAGAAGCGCCAGATCCATATGTGATCGGGTTGGCGGGCCGTGCCTCTGGCGCGGCCCTGCTGCAGGAACGAAAAAAGGAGCTGCAGGATTGCAGCTCCTTTTTTTAGGGGCTAACCGAGGAAGGGCCGGGCCGCCCGTGGCGGTCTCGCTGATTGCTGCGCTCAACCTCGTCGGGCGTGGAAGGCCGTCAGCGTGTTCTTGAGCAGGCAGGCGATGGTCATCGGGCCGACGCCGCCGGGGACGGGCGTGATCGCGCCCGCGACCTCTACCGCCTCGGCGAAATCGACATCGCCCGTCAACTTGCCGTCGGGCAGGCGGTTGATGCCGACATCGATCACGGTTGCGCCGGGCTTGATCCAGTCGCCCTTGACCATGCGCGGGCGGCCGACTGCGGCGATGACGATATCGGCGCGCTTCACCACCGCGGGCAGATCACGCGTGCGCGAATGGGCGATGGTAACCGTGCAGTCGGCCTGCAACAGGAGCTGCGCGACCGGGCGGCCGACCAGTTCCGAGCGGCCGATCACCACGGCATCGAGACCCGAAAGCGACGGAAGCGCCTGCTTCAGCAGCAGCATGCTGCCGAGCGGCGTGCAGGGTACGAGGCCGTTCTTGCCGCCGGCGAGCAGGCCGGCATTGATCGGGTGCAGGCCGTCGACATCCTTGGCCGGGTCGATGGCGTCGATGATGCGGCCGGTGTCGATATGCTTCGGCAGGGGCAACTGGACGAGGATGCCGTCGACGCTGTCATCGGCGTTGAGTTCGGCGAGCTTGGCGAGGAGCTGTGCCTCGGTCGTCTCGGCCGGCAGGCGATGGGCGACCGAGTTCATGCCGACCTCGACGGCGAGCTTCTCCTTGGAGGCGACATAGACCTTGCTCGCCGGGTCCTCGCCGACGAGGACGACATGGAGGCCGGGGACGATGCCGCGCGCTGCCTTGAGTGCGGCGACCTCGCGGGCGATGCCGGCGCGCAATTCCGCTGCTACGGCTTTGCCGTCGATGATGCGTGCCTGTTGCGTCATGATGCGTCCTCCTGCCGGAAGCCGCTCTCATGCGCGATCCCGCCCGCACGGACAAGCCCGGATGCGACGGCTGCGTGGCCTTCTGCGCCATGGGCCCTGCGGCGGTCGCGCTTGCGGGGCACAGGGCGGGCCGATATCCAGTAGCGGAGGGCCGATGCGGGAGGTGCGGAAGTGACGTTGGGTTTCGCCACGCTTCCGGATGCATCCGCCTTCCGCCTGCTCAATATGAGCGCGCCGCTTTGCCTGATCGATGGCGGCTCCTTCGCCGCGGATCGTGACGGGTTTGCCCGGATCGACCTTGCGATTGCCGATGGTCGGATCGAATCGCTGCTGCCGGCGGGAACCGAGACGCTGAGGGACGATCGGCCGGCGCTCGACCTCGAGGGCGGCATCGTGCTGCCGCGTCTGGTCGACTGCCACACCCATCTCGACAAGGGTCATATCTGGCCGCGCAGTCCCAATCCGGACGGGACGTTTCCGGGCGCGCTCACTGCCGTCGCCAATGACCGCGAGGCCAACTGGTCGGCGCTGGATGTCCGGACGCGCATGGATTTCTCGCTGCGCACGGCCTTTGCCCATGGCACCGCTGCGATCCGGACGCATCTCGATTCGCTCGGCAAACAGATCGGTATTTCCTGGCCGGTCTATGCGGAGATGCGGGAACGCTGGGCCGGGCACATCGCCTTGCAGGCCTCGCCGCTGTTCGGCGTCGAGCAGGCGCTCGATCCGGCGCATATGGCGGCGGTGATCGCGGCGGTGAAGATGCATGGCGACGGGCTTCTCGGCTGCGTCACCTACATGATCCCGGAGCTCGACCGGGCGCTCGACATCCTGTTCCGGGCGGCGAGCGAGAACGGCTTCGATCTCGATTTCCATGTCGATGAGAGCAACGACCCGGCAGCCCGCTCGCTCGAGCACATCGCCGATGCGGCGCTGCGGCACCGCTTCACCGGTAAGATCCTGTGCGGGCATTGTTGCTCGCTCAGCTTGCAGGCACCGGAGGACGAGGCGCGGATCATCGGCAAGGTGAAGGAGGCCGGCATCGGGGTGGTTTCGCTGCCGCTCTGCAACCTGTATCTGCAGGACCGGCAGGCGGGCCGCACGCCGCGCTGGCGCGGCGTTACGGCGCTGCACGAGCTGAAGGCGGCCGGCGTGCCGGTGATGGTCGCCTCCGACAACACGCGTGATCCGTTCTACGCCTATGGCGATCTCGACCTCGTGGAGGTGCTGCGCGAGGCGACGCGCATCCTTCAGCTCGATCATTCCGGTTCGGACTGGCCTTGCGCCGTGGCACGGACGCCGGCGGCCGTGATGGGGCTTGACGGTGTCGGCGTGCTGGCGGCGGGCGGGCCAGCCGATCTCATCTTGACGCGGGCGCGGAGCTGGACCGAGTTCTTCGCCCGGCCGCAGGGGGACCGCAGCGTCCTGGTCGCGGGCAGGGCGATCGACCGGACCCTCCCGGATTACCGCGAGCTGGATCATCTGATGGGTAGAGCATCATGACGAGCCGCTACGACATCGCGGGGCTAAAAGCCCGCATCAGTGGCGTCCGCACCGAGGAGAACCCGGCGCTGGTGAAACAGAAGAGCCGCGACTTCTTCTGGTACTCGCCGGTGCTGAAGCGCCAGCTCGATCAGGTCGTGGCCGATATCGTGGTTTCTCCAACGAGCGAGGCGGAGGTCGTTCAGACGCTCGCCGCCTGCCACGCGCTCGGCATTCCCGTGACGCCGCGCGGCACCGGCACCGGCAATTACGGGCAGGCGATGCCGCTTTCGGGCGGCGTGCTGCTCGATCTCTCCGGCTTCAACAAGGTCAAGGAGATCGGCGCCGGCCGCTATGTCGCCGAGCCCGGCGCGATCATGGCCCGCATCGACGACGAGACACGGGCGCATTCGCGGCAGGAACTCAGGCTGCACCCCTCGACCTATCAGACTGCCTCGATCGGCGGCTTCATCGCCGGCGGGTCGGGCGGCGTCGGCTCGATCAAATGGGGCGGGCTGCGCGACTGGGGCAACATCATCCGGCTCAAGGTCGCGACGATGGAGGCAAGCCCGCGCCTGCTCGAATTCGCGGGCGAGGACCTGCACAAGGTCGCCCATGCCTATGGCACCAACGGCATCATCACCGAGGTCGAGATGCCGCTCGGTCCGGCCTATGATTGGGTCGATGTCATCGTCGGCTTCGAAAACCTGCGCGTTGCGACCGAATTCGCCAATGCGGTCGGCGAGCAGGACGGGCTCGCGCTCAAGAACCTCAGCGTCTTCGCCGCGCCGGCGCCGCATGATTATTTCCTGCGCCATCGCAAGTTCCTGCCGCGCGACAGCCATCTCGTCGTTGTCATGGCCGCCGATTTCGCCGTCGATGCGCTCACGGCCTATGCGCGGCGCTTCCGGGGCGCGGAGCTTCTGCTGCGCTCGGACACGCTCTCACCGGAGGATGCCAAGGGCCTGCCGCCGGCCTATGAGCTCGGTTGGAACCACACGACGCTGCGCGCGCTGCGGGTCGATCCGGCGATCACCTATCTCCAGGTGCTCTATCCCTTCCCGGATCAGGTCGAGCTGGTCGAGGCCATCCATCGGCGCTTCGGCGAGGAGCTCATCGCGCATCTCGAATTCGTGCGCTTCGATGGCAAGATCACCTGTTTCGGCCTGCCGCTATTGCGGTTCACGACGGAGGAGCGGCTGGACGAGATCATCGCCATCCATGAGGAGATGGGTGCGCCGATCTTCAATCCGCATCGCTACACGCTGGAGGAGGGCGGCATGAAGCAGACCGACGAGACGCAGCTCGCCTTCAAGCGCGAGGCCGATCCGCAGGGGCTGCTCAACCCCGGCAAGATGATCGCCTGGGAGGACCCGGATTACGACTACCGCTCGGGCAAGACCTTCCTGTTCCGCAGCCTGTCCGAAGCCGGGGCCGGCTGACGATGCGCGTGCTCGTCCTCTTCGCCCATCCCGACCCGGAGAGCTATGGCGCCGCCCTGCACCGGACGGTGGTCGAGGGGCTCAGGCAGGCCGGGCACGAGGTCGATGACTGCGACCTCTATGCCGAGGGGTTCGATCCGGTTCTGAGCCCCGACGAGCGCCGCTCCTATCACGACACAGCCAGCAACAGATCGAACGTTGCCGGCTATGTCGCGCGATTGCAGGCGGCCGACGCGCTGGTGCTGTGCTTTCCGGTCTGGAATTTCGGCTATCCGGCGATCCTGAAGGGGTTCTTCGACCGGGTCTTCCTGCCGGGCGTCTCCTTCGAGCTCGTCGGCGGCAAGGTCGAGCCGGCGCTCGGCAACATTCGCAAACTCGTCGCAGTGACGAGCTATGGAGCCACGCGCTGGACGGCTTTTCTGATGGGAAATCCGCCGCGCAGGCTGGTTTGCCGGGCGTTGCGGGCCGTCTGCCATCCGACGGTGCGCCCCGTTTATCTGGCGCATTACGGCATGAATCGCGCCACGCCCGAAAGCCGCGCCGCTTTCCTGCAAAAAGTCGCGGCGAAAGTCGCGGTCTTTTAAGACCGACATGGGATTGTCATCTGTCTGTCATGTTGGCGGGCGAATACGCAGCCGGCGAAGCGTCTTCCTTATCCGCGCAAGGATCCGCCGAAGGATGGCTCCATGACCAAGGCTCTCGAGAAAAGCGTCGGTCGCGCCCTGCTCGTGACGGCGCGGCTGCATCGCTCGCGGATGGGCGAAAAGCTGAACGGGCTCGGCCTCTTCCCCGGGCAGGAGCAGGCGCTGAAGGCGCTGCAGCCGGCACCGATGACGATGGGCGAGCTCGCCTCGCTGCTCAGGGTCAAGCCGCCGACCGTCTCGAAGACGATCGGCCGGCTCTCGCTGCAGGGTCTGGTGACGCGCGAGGGCGGCAATCGGGACGGCAGGCTGGTGCAGGTCGCCCTGACGGAAGCCGGGCAGAAGACGGCGGCCGAGCTCGACGCGGTCTGGAACGATGTCGAGGAGGAGCTGCTCGACAAGCTCGACGGCAAGGAGCGCAAGCAATTGCGCAAGCTGCTGCGCAAGGCGGCCAAGGGCCTCTCCAAGGCCGGCGCCGACCATGACGATCCCGAGATCGATGGTGAAGAGGCCGATAGCGACGCCTGATTGATGCATGGAGCGCATGCGTTCCGGTGCTGGCAGGCCGCCTCAAATCGTTTAAGCCTGATCTCCTCATTCGCTCAGATCATAGCGAGGCGGGCTTGCCTGCGCCTTCCCAGACTGTCGACGAGGCGCGCCGCGCGCGCCTGACGGCCATTGGCCTGATGTGCGCTGCCGTCATCTGCTTCGCTCTGCTCGACACCAACGCGAAATGGCTCGGCCTCCACGGCATGGACCCGCTGCTCGTCGCCTTCGCGCGTTACGGCGTCAGCGTCACGCTGGTCTCCTTCGTGATCAATCCGTGGAGCCATCCCGGCGTACTCAGGGCAAAGCGGCCCTGGCTGCAATTCTTCCGCTCGCTGATGCTGCTTGCCTCGACGGTGCTGAACTTCTTCGCGCTGCGCTATCTGCAGCTTGCTGAGACGATCTCGATCATGTTCGCGGCGCCCTTCCTGGTCGCGCTGGCGTCGGGGCCGCTGCTCGGCGAATGGCCCGGACCGCGCCGGCTCATGGCCATCGGCATCGGTTTCCTCGGCGTGCTGGTGGTGACGCGCCCGGGCGTGGGCGGGATGCATCCGGCGGCGCTGCTCTCGGTCGCCGGCTGCTTCTGCTACGCCTTCTATGCGCTGTCGACACGGGTGCTGGCGGCCTCCGACTCCTCGGAGACCACGATGGTCTATTCCGGGCTCGCCGGCACGCTGGCGCTGCTGCCGGTCCTGCCTTTCGTCTGGACGACGCCGCAGGAACCTCTCGCCTGGGCGGCGCTGTTCGCGACCGGCTTCTTCGGCGCCGTCGGGCACTGGATGCTGATCCTGGCGCATCGGCTGGCGCCGGCGACGGTGCTGGCGCCCTTCATCTATTCGCAGCTCGTCTGGATGGTGCTGATGGGCTGGCTCGTCTTCGGGCAATTGCCCGATCGCTGGACCTTCATCGGCGGCGGCATCGTCATCGCCTCGGGCCTCTACCTGCTCTATCGCGAGCGGGTGCGGCATGTGCCCGAAGAGGCGAGTTCGGCGCGGCTGGACTGAGAGGCTCCCGGCAACCCTGCTGCGGTGGCCGACTGACGGCGTTTTCCGCGCGTCCGGTGCTCACGTGCGAAGAGGCGACACGGTGCGGCTAGATCGAGCGCAGCGGGTCGTCATGCTCGGGCTTGACCCGAGCATTTCCTGAGCGAGATATTCTCGGATCTGCGCTTCGCTCCGCCCGAGAATGACGAGGCGCGTCCGGACTTCCGCTCAGACCGTGACCTGCGTGCCGACCTCGACGACGCGGCCGGTCGGGATCTGGAAGAAGCTCGTCGCGTCGGTCGCGCTCTTGGTCAGGCTGATGAAGAGATTGTCCTGCCAGACCGGCATGCCCGATTGCGGCGAGGGCTTGATCGAGCGGCGTGAGAGGAAGAACGAGGTCGACATGATGTCGAACTTGAAGCCCTGCTTGCGCAGCATGGCCAGCCCCTTGGGCACGTTCGGGCTCTCCATGTAGCCGTAGACCAGATCGACGCGCCAGAAATCGTCGGTGATGCGGGAGAGGCGCACGCGCTCCTCCTCGGCGACGCGGGGCGTGTCGACCGAGCGCACGGTCAGGATGACGTTGCGCTCATGCAGCACCTTGTTGTGCTTGAGGTTGTGCAGGAGCGAGGCCGGCGCCGTCTCGGGATCGCTGGTCAGGAAGACCGCCATGCCCTTGACGCGGGCGGGCGGGCTCTTCGACAGCATGCCGACGAGTTCGAGCAGCGGCACATCCGTCTTGCGGGTCTTGTCGAACAGGATCTTGGTGCCGCGCATCCAGGTCCACATCACCACCGTCAGCGCCATGGCGAGCAGCACCGGCACATAGCCGCCATGGAACAGCTTCAGCATGTTGGCCGAGAAGAAGGAGAGGTCGACCAGCAGGAAGGGCAGGATGATCGCCGCGGTGGCCGGCAGGCTCCAGCCCCAGTGGCGCCGGATGACGATCGCCGCGAGCATGGAGGAAACCACCATCGTGCCGAAGACCGAGATGCCGTAGGCGTGTGACAGGCTCGACGAGGTCCGGAACGACCAGACCAGGATCAGGACGACGATGAGCAGCATCAGGTTGACGCGCGGCACGTAGATCTGGCCCGAGGTCTGCTCGGAGGTGTGGCGGATTTCCATGCGCGGCAGCAACCCCAGCTGGATCGCCTGACGGGTCAGCGAGAAGGCGCCGGTGATCACCGACTGGCTGGCGATGATGGTCGCGACCGTCGCCAGCACGACGAAGGGCAGCAGGAAGCCCTCCGGCGCCAGCCGGTAGAACGGGTTGTCGATGGCGCTCGGGTCGGACAGGATCAGCGCTCCCTGGCCGAGATAGTTGAGCCAGAGCGCCGGGAAGACGACATAGAGCCAGGCGCCACGGATCGGCCCGCGCCCGAAATGACCCATATCGCCATAGAGCGCCTCGGCCCCGGTCACCGCCAGGCAGACCGAGCCGAGCACCGCAAGAGCCACGCCGGCATGGTCGTGGAAGAACATCAGGGCGTAATAGGGGTTGATCGAGCGGAAAATCGTGAGGTCGTCGGCGATGTGGTAGATGCCGAGGCCGGCCAGCGTCACGAACCAGATCAGCATGATCGGGCCGAAGAAGGTCGCCACGCGCTGGGTGCCGTGACTCTGCACGACGAACAGGCCGATCAGGATCGCCGAGGCGATCCACAGGATGTAGTCGTCGAGCACGGGCGTGACCAGCTTGACGCCCTCGACGGCCGAGAGCACCGAAATCGCCGGGGTGATGACGGTGTCGCCATAGAACAGGCCGGCGCCGATCATGCCGAGCAGCAGAGCGGCCCGGCTGCGGTTGCGGCCCAAGGCGCGCTGCGCCAGCGCCACGAGCGTGAGGATGCCGCCTTCGCCGTTGTTGTCGGCCCGCATCAGCAGGACGACATATTTCAGCGTCACGACGATGACGAGCGACCAGAGGATCAGGGACAGAACGCCGATGACGACCGTCGGCGGAATGACGACATTCTCCTGCCCGCCGGTGGCCGCCAGCAGGGTTTCGCGCAGCGCGTAGAGCGGGCTCGTGCCGATGTCGCCATAGACGACCCCCAGCGCCCCGAGGGCCAGCGCGGTATAGCCGTGCTTGCCGTGGCCGTGGCCGGGGCCGCCGGCGGCACCATGGCCATCGTCCAGACCGAAACGGGAGTCTTCCGGCCTGACGGTCGAAAGACCCGTTTGTTCATGCCCCATTGGGGATCTCCGCTCGTGCTGCAGTGCAGCGGAAGGCCGGGGCCTCTACCATAACGCAGGCGGCTGGCAAAGGGAGCGGTCAGCCGGCTGCGCCGAGCCCGGTACCGAAGCGGTGGGCGATATAGCTTGCGACCATGGCCTTGAACTCCTCCGCGATGCCGGCGCCCCTGAGGGTCGCAACCTTCTTGCCGTCGACGAAGACGGGGGCCGTCGGTGCCTCGCCGGTGCCCGGCAGCGAGATGCCGATATCGGCATGCTTCGACTCGCCGGGGCCGTTGACGATGCAGCCCATCACCGCGACGTTGAGGTTCTCGACGCCGGGATATTGCGTCTTCCATTCGGGCATGGAGTTCGAGATCCAGTTCTGGATGTCGCGGGCGAGCTCCTGGAACACGGTCGAGGTCGTGCGGCCACAGCCGGGGCAGGCGGCGACGAGCGGCACGAAGGCCCGGAAGCCCATGGTCTGGAGCAGCTCCTGCGCCGTCTTGACCTCGAGCGTGCGGTCGCCGCCCGGCTCCGGCGTCAGCGAATAGCGGATGGTGTCGCCGATGCCTTCCTGCAGCAGGATGCCGAGCGCGGCCGAGGAGGCGACGATGCCCTTCGAGCCCATGCCGGCCTCGGTCAGGCCGAGATGGATGGCGTAGTTCGCCCGGCTCGCCAGCATGCGATAGACCGTGATCAGGTCCTGCACGCCGGAGACCTTGGCCGAAAGGATGATGTATTCGCGGCCGAGCCCGATCTCCTCGGCGCGCTCGGCCGAGAGCAGGGCCGACTGGACCATGGCCTCGCGCATGATGGCGCGGGCATCGAGCGGGCGGGGCGAACGGGCGTTCTCGTCCATCAGCGCCGTCAGCAGCTCCTGGTCGAGCGAGCCCCAATTGGCGCCGATGCGGACCGGCTTGCCGTGCTTGATCGCCATCTCGACGATCTGGCCGAACTGCTTGTCCTTCTTGTCCTTGAAGCCGACATTGCCCGGATTGATCCGGTATTTCGCCAGCGCCTCGGCACAGGCCGGATGGTCGGCCAGCAGCTTGTGGCCGATATAGTGGAAGTCGCCGACGAGGGGCACGTCGACGCCGATGCGGTCGAGCCTTTCGCGGATCTTCGGCACGGCGGCGGCGGCCTCGTCGCGATCGACCGTGATGCGCACGAGCTCCGAGCCCTGCCGGGCCAGCGCCGCGACCTGCGCGACGGTGGCGGCGATATCGGCCGTGTCGGTATTGGTCATAGACTGGACGACGATCGGCGCGCCGCCGCCGACCGTGACGTGGCCGACCTTGACCGGGACGGTGAGCTGGCGGGCCAGCGGGCCTGCGTGTTCCGGCGTCAGATAGGAAAAGGCGCGCTCGTTCATGCGGGCTGCTCTATCACGGGCCGGCGTTCCGGCAATGCTCGCAGCGGCCGACGATCTCGACCATCTGATGCGAGGGCGAGAATTGCCGTGTTTCCGCGATCGCCGCCACCGCTTTCTTCATCGCGGGCGAAGAATCCTCATCGACGCCGCCGCAGACCTCGCAGATCAGGAAGGCGACGACCTCGTTCGCACCATGCCCGTGCAGGCAGGCGACATAGGCGTTCTTCGAGGAGAGCCGGTGGACGAAGCCCTGCTCGACGAGGAAGTCCAGCGCCCGGTAGATCGAGATCGGCGCCAGCCTGCGCCCGCCTTCCGGCGAGATGCGGTCGGCCAGATCATAGGCGCCGACCGGCCGGTGGTCGGCATGGAGCGCTTCCAGCGCCTTGCGCCGGATCGGGGTGAGGCGCAGGCCGCGTTCCCGGCAGATCCTTTCGGCGCGGGCCAGAGCCTCCGCCGCGTGCTGGCGGTGGTCCACCGCATGGCGGCAGGCTTCGTCGCCATGCGTATGCGACGCATGGTCATGTTCGCCGTGATGATGCGCGTTCGACTGCATTTTCGTCATGTTGCGTTGCAAAGACTCATCGGGCAACGTGCGGCGATATCGTGTCGGTGCATTGCCTCGTTCGAACCCGAACCTAAGCATTTTCTCCCCGATTGTCAGGAGCCTTGACGCTCATGTTCCTCAAAGACCGTACTGCCGCCATTACCGGGTCGACCTCCGGCATCGGGCTCGCCTATGCCCGCGCACTGGCCAAGGAAGGCGCCAATCTCGTCATCAACGGCATCATGCCCCCAGCCGATGCCGAGAAGCTGCGCACCGATCTCGAGCAGGAATTCGGCATCAAGGTGGTGTTCTCGCCCGCCGACATGACCAAGCCCGCCGAGATCGCCGGCTTCATCGCCGAGGGCGAGAAGGCCTTCGGCGCCATCGACATCCTGATCAACAATGCCGGCATCCAGTATGTCGCGCCGATCGACGAGTTCCCGCCGGAGAAATGGGATCAGATCATCGCGATCAACCTGTCCTCGGCCTTCCATACGATCCGCGCCGCGCTGCCGAAGATGAAGGAAAAGGGCTGGGGCCGCATCATCAACACCGCTTCGGCACATGCCTTCGTCGCCTCGCCGTTCAAGAGCGCCTATGTCTCGGCCAAGCACGGCATCGCCGGCCTGACCAAGACGGTGGCGCTCGAGGTCGCGACCAAGGGCATCACCGTCAACGCCATCGCGCCGGGCTATGTCTGGACCCCGCTGGTCGAGAAGCAGATCCCCGACACGATGAAGGCGCGCAACATGACCAAGGAGCAGGTCATCAACGACGTGCTGCTCGACGCCCAGCCGACCAAGGAATTCGTCACGGTCGAGCAGGTGGCGGCGCTCGCCCTGTTCCTCTGCACCGATGCGGCGAAGTCGATCACGGGCGCGACCTTGCCGATCGATGGCGGCTGGACCGCCGCGTGAGCGGGCGCCCGCACCGCCGCTCGGAGCCGGTCAAGGGCCTGGCGGGACCGAAAGCGGAGAAGACCGTCTCGCTCGCCTTGCAGGGTGGTGGCGCGCATGGCGCCTTCACCTGGGGCGTGCTCGACGTCATCCTCGAAGATGGGCGCCTCGGCATCGAGGCGCTGACCGGGACGAGCGCCGGCGCGATGAACGCCGTCGTGCTGGCCGAGGGCTGGCTCGACGGCGGAGCGGACGGTGCGCGCGCCAAGCTGGAGGCCTTCTGGCGGGCAATCAGCGTCGACGGCAAATATGGCGGCTCGGAGCGCTCGCTGATCGACACCATGCTCGGCGCCTGGGGCAATAGCACGGGAACACCGCCGGGCATGCTGTTCTTCGAGATGTTTTCGAAGGTGGCGAGCCCCTACGACGTCAATCCGCTCAACATCAATCCGCTGCGGGGCGTCGTCGCCGACCTGATCGACTTTGAGAAGGTCAGGGCGCAGGACGCCGTGAAGCTGTTCATCGCCGCCACCAATGTGCGAACCGGCAAGATCGCGGTGTTCGACGGCGAGCAATTGACGCCGGACCATGTAATGGCCTCGGCCTGCCTGCCGATGGTGTTCCAGGCGGTCGAGATCGACGGCGAAGCCTATTGGGACGGCGGCTATATGGGCAATCCCGCCCTGTTCCCGCTGTTCTACAAGGCGCATTGCGACGACATCCTGCTCGTCCAGATCAACCCGATCCAGCGGCGGGAATTGCCGACCAAGGCACGGGAAATCCAGGACCGGCTGAACGAGATCACCTTCAACGCTTCGCTTTTGCGCGAGCTGAGGGCGATCGATTTCGTCAATCGCCTCATCGACGACGGCAAGCTGCCGCGCGACGAATACAAGCGCGTGCTGATGCATCGCATCGACGGCGGCCCGCCCCTGGCGGAGCTGACCTCCTCCTCCCGCATGAACGCGGAATGGGACTTCCTGCTCCGGCTCAGGGATATGGGCCGGGCGGCGGCGAAGCGCTGGCTGAAACGCAACTACGACGCCATCGGCAAGGTCGGCACGCTCGACCTGAAGGAGGCGATTACCTGAAGGCTCCGGCTGCCCGGACCTTCAGTCCTCATCCTTCGAGACGCCGCTTTGCGGCTCCTCAGGATGAGGGCTCGATGCATTCGCGGATGGCGCACGCAGCGAATTCTTCGCTTTTCGGCCTCGCACCTGTTCCGTCGCCACCGCTTGCGCCAGACTGGCCCGCAATGCCATTCACCGGAACCTCAGGCTCCCTTTCAGAGAGACGATCATCCCATGCAGAAACTGGTCATCACCGCCGGCCCGTACACCTTCGGCGGAAAGTTCGAGCTCGAGGCGGCCCCGAAGACCTGCGCCGCCTTCCTGCGGCATCTGCCCTTCGTCAGCAAGATCGTCCATGTCCGCTGGAGCGGCGAGGGCGTGTGGATGCCGCTCGGCGATCTCGACTTCGGCGTCGGCTACGAGAACAACACCAGCTATCCCGCGCCGGGGCACATCATCCTCTATCCGGGCGGCGTCAGCGAGACCGAGATCCTGCTCGCCTATGGCGGCGTGCAGTTCGCCAGCAAGGCGGGCCAGCTCTCCGGCAACCACTTCATCACCCTGACCGAGGGGCTGGAGAACCTCTACGCGCTCGGCCGCAAGACGCTCTACGAAGGCGCACACGACATCCGCTTCGAACTCGTCGGCTGAGGGCGGTCAGGCCGCCATCGCGGCGGCGGTCGCCGGCTCGCTGTCGAGCCTCACCGTCATCCCGGGCTTGACCCGGGATCCATGCCGGAGCGCTTCCGGTCGGGGTTCAGGCATGGATCCCGGCCCTCCGCTTCGCTGCGGCCGGGATGACGCTTCAAGCCGCCGTCGAGGTATCCGCCGGCGGTGGCAATTCCGCCCTGGTGTTCGGCTTCTCCCGCATGGCGGGAGCGTCGGCCGGAGGGGCGACATCGGGTCGGGCCTGCGCGTCCGCCGCAGCCTCGCCGTCGCCGCTTCGGGGCGCGCCCGTGGCGGCGTTCAGATTGCCGCACAGCGAGAGCATGGCGCGTGCGATCTCGGCCTCGCCCATGATGGTCAGCGTCGCGCCGCATTTCGTCAGATGCTCGACCTCCGCGTCCGAATGGGCGCGGGCGACGATCGGCAGGGTGGTGTTTTCCGTGCGCGCCTGCTGGCAGACCTGCCCGGCCTCGAAGCTGCCGGGGATGGCGACGAAGAGCCGCGTGGCACGGCCGACCGCGGCGGCCGCGAGCACCTCGGGGTCGGCCGCGTTGCCGATGAGAAGCTCGGCGCCGTCGCGCTTCGCCGTCGCGATGGCGTCCGGGTTGTCCTCGATCACCAGGAGCTTGGCGCCTTGCGCCAGCAGCCCCGCGCCGAGCAGGCTGCCGACGCGGCCATAGCCGACCACCACGATATGGTTCGACAGGCTCGTCGGGATGACGTCGCGCTCCGGTTCCACGGCCGGCGCAGGCTGGGCGGCGGGCGCCGCGGCATCGGCCTCGGGCGCGTCGGCCGCGGGCTTGGGCTTGGCGCCGGTGTCGGCACCAAGCCGGTCGATCAGCGCGAACATCAGCGGGTTGAGCAGGATCGACAGGATCGCGCCGGCGAGGATCAGGTCGCGCCCCTGCGACGGCAGGATGCCGAGGCTGGCGGCGAGGCCGGCGAGGATGAAGGAGAATTCGCCGATCTGCGCCAGCGAGGCCGAGATCGTCAGCGCCACCGCGTTCGAGCGGCCAAAGGCGCGCACGATCAGCCAGGCTGCGACCGATTTGCCGATCAGGATGATGGCGAGCGTTCCGAGCAGCGCCCACGGCGCCCGCAGCAGGATGCCAGGGTCGAACAGCATGCCGACCGAGACGAAGAACAGCACCGCGAAGGCGTCCCGCAGCGGCAGCGTCTCCTCGGCGGCGCGCTGGGAGAGCGGCGATTCCGAGAGGATCATGCCGGCGAAGAAGGCGCCGAGTGCGAAGGAGACGCCGAACAGCGTCGCCGACAGGAAGGCGACGCCGAGCGCGACCGCCAGCACGGCGAGCCGGAACAGCTCGCGGGAGCCGGTATGGGCGACCCAGTGCAGCACCCAGGGAATGACCCTGCGCCCGACGATGAGCATGAAGGCGATGAAGGCGGCGACCTTGGCGACGGTGACGCCGAGTACGCCCCACAGGCCGAGATCGAACTGTGCCGAGAGCGGGGAGGGGCCGCCGGACTGTCCGCCGTTGATCGCACTGGCGACGGCGGGGATCGCGACCAGCGCCAGCACCATCGCGAGATCCTCGACGATCAGCCAGCCGACGGCGATCCTGCCCTTTTCCGTCTGCACCAGCCGGCGCTCCTGCAGCGCGCGCAGCAGCACCACGGTGCTGGCGACCGAGAGCGCGAGGCCGAAGACGAGGCCGGCAACCCAGTTCCAGCCGAGCAGCAGGCCGAGGCCAAGCCCGAGCAGGGTCGCGACCGCGATCTGGGCGATGGCGCCGGGAACGGCGATGGTTTTGACCGACAGCAGATCCTTCAGCGAGAAATGCAGGCCGACGCCGAACATCAGCAGGATCACGCCGATCTCAGCCAGTTCGTTGGCCAGGTTCTGGTCGGCGACGAAGCCCGGCGTGAACGGGCCGGCAGCGACGCCGGCGAGCAGATATCCCACCAGCGGGGAAATGCGCAGTTTCTGGGCGATGGCCCCGAAGACGAAAGCAAGGCCGAGGCCCGCGACAATGATGGCGATCAGCGGGCCGTGATGCATGTCTCTCCCGAAATCCGAACGTAAAAATCAAGCCTGTGGAATGATTTCGAGGATGGGGATTTGCGGCGGCGATTTCAACCGAAAGACGTAGAACCTTTTTGCGTGGGCGGCAGTTTTTTTGGGCGCGGGTCAAAGCGTTCGCCGCGGCGGGAGAGGCCGGCGCGATGCGGGCGGGCGGCGGGGCCGGCCTGGCTCAGGCCCTTGGCTTCTCCAGCAGGATCTGTCCCTGCTTCTCGACGCCGATCTTCAGCTTCTCGGCGAAGACGGCGAGCATCCAGGGCAGCGTCACTTCGACGCGCACCAGGGCGTCCTCGACATCCAGCCGCCCATGGACGGTATGACCGAGCGCCGCGACGCCGAAATACAGGCTGTCGCCTTCCCAGCGCTCCTCGACGAGCTGCATCTTGACCATGCCGAGCCGGTCACGGATGCGGTCGATGCCGCCCCGCAGGCGATCCAGCGCAGCTGCGCGGCCGAGATCATGCGAGATGGTGATCGAGACAGGCTTCGCCATGGCATTCCGGAAGAGGTTTCGGTTCACGGGGCTTGCCTGCACATGGCAACGGCGCTGGAGGATGTCCAGCGCCGGTGCAGCGATCGGCAGGTTTCCGGGCCCGCGCTTCAGATCCGCGCCAGCCCGTCCGAGGCCAAAGAGGCGGATCAGCTCCGCTCGCTCAGCCGCTTCTGACCTGTTTCGGTGACACGCCAGATCGAGCCGTCGGACTTGACCAGGCCGCGGCCTTCCAGAGCGTGAAGCATGGTTTCATCGAAGATGAAATGCCGGGTTTCTTCCTCGATGCTCTCGAGCGCGATCCATTCGGGATCCGAGAGGATGGAGGGATGCGCGATCTGGAGGTGCTGAACGTGCATAAGCGTCTCCTTCTCGTTTGATGCCCCTGTTGCAGGCTCAGATCGCATCCAATCTTGACGCGGTGATGGCCGAAACATCCTGCATCGATGACGGTGCGTTTTTCTGCCTCGGGCGGAACCCATCTTCCGATCGCCGGTTCACCTCGTAACCCTGTCCAGAAACGGAGTGTTCCCGATGGCGATGACCAACAGCTTCCCGCCCGATGTGCCGAAGGATGCGGAGGAGATGCGCGAGGAGGCGGGTGCCACCGTGCGCAGCCTGCGCAGCAAGGCGAGCGAGATGGCCGACAAGGCCGGCGAGGTGGTCAAGGACCATTACACCCGCGCGAAAGAGGCCGTGACCGATGCCGTCAGCGAGGCCGATCCGATGGAGACGGCCCGCCAGGGTGGGCAGGCCGTGGCCGGCGCTGTCGGGCGGCACCCGCTGGCGGCTTTTGGGCTCGGTGCGCTGAGCGTCGGGCTGATCGCCTGGGCTGCCCTGCGCAGCCGTGAGCCTGCTTCGCGCTGGGAACGCTACCAGCCGGATTACGGACGCTGGCGTAGCTGGCTGCAAGACCAGGGATCGGAAGCGGCCGATGCCGGGAACCAGGTGTTGCGGGCCGGCGGCAAATGGCTGCGCTCCCAGCGGGGCCAGGTCGACGACTATGCCGACCAGGCCAGCGACTATGCGGCGCGGGCACGCGGCTATGCCGATCTCGGCGGGCGCATGCTGGCGAAGCGGGCCGAACGCGAGCCGGTGGCGGCGCTGATCGGCCTGGGGCTTGCCGTTTATGTGATCGGTTCGCTGTTGGCGTCTGCCTCGGCCAGCGAACCGGCCACGGCTCCGGCGCGCAAGCGGGCCGCGCGGCGCTGACGTTTTCCGATAGGCCACAAAAAAGTCCTGCGACGCCGAGCGCCGCAGGACCTGGATATCCTGGAAGAAGGAGGTGCCTTCCGAAAGAAGGCGCCTCGCTATCTCACCACCAGTAGCCACGGCGGCCGTAATAACCACGGCCGTAGTAAGCGCGGTTGTCGGCGGCAACGAGGGCGCCGCCGATGACGCCGGCGGCCACGCCGGCCGCAACCGCATTGCCGGTCTCGTTCGAGGCCCGGCGATTCTCGACATAGTTCGCCGAACGGCACTGCTGGTAGGCGCGGGTGCCGGGGCGGAAGCCCTGGGACTCGCAGGTGACTTCGGCGTCGGCCATCGATTCCTGCGCGGTCTGGCAACCGGCGAGAAGAGCGGCCATCGCACCAACGATCAAAATGCTACGCATTATTTATTCCTTTTCAGCCTCCCATTGGCCTGCTGGAGACTTAAGAGCAGCCGCGTTGGCAGGTCAAGAATGGGCATCGTGTTTGAGTTAAGTTCGCACGGCTGTTTTGTGACAATAGTGTCGTATCCGGTTCTTGGCGGGAGGTGGCGAAGGTCTTCCGCTTTGGAGACTTGCAACCGTCAGCCGCCGGAGCATTTCCCGATTGGCGTCGGGCTTGCTTTTGTGTCAAAGCGGCGGATCATGCGTTCGATACCTCCGAGAGAGACCATCCGGCCGTGACGATGAAGCCGCGTTTCCTGATCCTTCTGCCCGTGCTTCTGCTCGGCGCCTGCGCCTACCAGACCTCGCGCACCAGCATCGTGGTGGTCACCAACACGCAGGGCGTGATCGAGAACTGCCAGAAGCTCGGCGAGATCGACGGCGATTCGGGTTTCGGTTCGGTCGTGCCGCTCGACAAGATGCGCGAGCTGACGCTGAACCGGCTGAAGATTCGCGGCGCCGATATGGGCGGCACGCATGTCTTCTCCGACGTCGCCGACATCAAATGGTCGGGCGGCAAGACGACCGGCACCGTCTACAAGTGCAATCCGGGCTAGGGTTTCGCCTCCGGCTGCTACGGCGACGATGCTTTGACGCTTCATTCCTCTCGCTTCCCGCCGATCGCTGGGTGACAGCCCGGATCAAAGCGGCAAAGCGGAACGAAGCCGTCCTTTATTCGAAGGACCGGTGCGGCGAGCGGAGAATCGCGCCGCGAGGCGGGCTCATCCCTTCAGCAGCCATTCGTGCTCGGCCGCGTTGTGGAATTTCCAGCTCCGCTTCGGGCCGGCCATCACGTTGAGATAGTAGAGGTCGTAGCCGTGGCAGGTCGCGCAGGGGTGATAGCCCTTGGGCACCAGCACGACGTCGCCGTCCTCGATCGCCATGGCCTCGTCCAGGCTGCGGTCGTCGGTATAGACGCGCTGGAAGCCGAAGCCCTGCGGCGGGTTGAGGCGGTGGTAGTAGGTCTCTTCCAGATAGGTTTCGCGCGGCAGGTCGTCCTGGTCGTGCTTGTGCGGCGGATAGCTCGAGGTGTTGCCGGCGGGGGTGATGACCTCGACGACGAGCAGCGAATCGGCCGGTTCGGTCTCTGGCAGGATATTGGTGACGTGGCGGGTGTTGGAGCCCTTGCCACGGACCTCCTGACCGAGCTCGTCGGGGCGGATGACGCGCACGGGAAGTCCGCCGCCGAGACCCGGTGCCGTGCAGATGGCGAGTTCCAGATCGGTGGTGGCGGTGACGGACCAGGCGGAGCCTTCCGGGAGATAGACCGACCAGGGCTTGCCCTCGAAGGGGCTCATGCGCTGGCCGAGTTCGCCGAGGCTCTGGCCGCCGGCCGTGGCTTCGCCCTTGCCGGTGACGAAGACGAGGCAGGTCTCGCGGTCGCCGGTCTGCGCCGAAACGGTCTCGCCCGGCTTCAGGCGATGCAGGTCGAAGCCGACATAGGTCCAGCCGGCGCTTTCCGGCGTGACATGGGTGACGCGGCCATGGCTGCCGTTGGGCTTGACCTTGAGACGGGACATCGGTGCTTCCTCAAGCAGTCAGATTCAATCAGGGGCGTCATTCCGGGCGCAGCGCAGCGGAGGCCCGGAATCCATCGTAAAGCGCATCGACCTCCGGTGGATTCCGGATCGGCGCCGCTTTCGCGGCTTGTCCGGAATGACCGTGGAGGATGTTCAGGCCAGCCCGGCTTCCTTGATGAAGCGCACCAGATTGGCATGCCCCAGCTTGGCATAGGCCGCGGGCTCGGCCTTTTTCGGGTCCTGCTCGGCCTCGACCACGATCCAGCCGGAATAGCCCTGCAGTTCCCTGAGCACGCGGACATAGTCGATCAGCCCGTCACCCGGCACGGTGTAGACGCCGGCGAGCACGGATTCGAGGAAGGACCAGTCCTCGCGATTCGAGCGCCACATCACGGCTTCGCGGATGTCCTTGCAGTGAACATGGTGGATGCGCGCCTTCCAGTGGCGGGCGATGCGGGCGGGATCGCCACCGCCCCAGGTCGCGTGGCCGGTGTCGAGCAGGAGGCCGACAACCGGGCCGGTGACGCCCATGAAGCGGTCGATCTCGGCCTCGGTCTGCACGACCGTGCCCATATGGTGGTGGTAGACGAGCTGGAGGCCGTATTCCGCCTTCACCGCCTCGGCGAAGTTGGTGTAGCGCGCGCCGAACTCGTCCCAGCGCGTCTTCGGCAGGACGGGCCTGGCCGAGAGCGGCTTGGCGATGTCGGAATGGATCGCGTTCGAGGTCTCGGCCGCGATCAGGACCGCGCAGCCCATGTCGCGCAGCAGCGTCGCATGGGCCTTCACGGCCGCCATCTCGGCGGCGACGTCGCGGACGAGCAGTTCGGTCGAATACCAGCCGGAGACGAGCGCATGGCCGTGAGCATCGAGGATGGGCTTCAGCTTGGCCGCCTCGCGCGGGAACTTGTTGCCGAGCTCCATGCCGGTGAAGCCGGCTTCGCGCGCCTCCTTCAGGCAGGTTTCGAGCGGAATGTCGCCGCCGATCTCCAGCATGTCGTCATTCGACCAGCCGATGGGGTTCGCGCCGATGCGGATCATGTCAGGGGTCTTTCTCGCCTAGGGAAACGGCTTCAATTGCCGATGTTCTGGTGTTTGCGCAGCTTCTCATAACTCGCCCGCGCCGCGCGGACCTGCTCGCGCTCGCTGACCTCAGGCACCGCGACATCCCACCAGGCGCCGCCGGCCCCCGTCGAGATCAGCGGGTCGGTGTCGATGACGACGACGGTCGTGCGGGTGTTGGCCTTGGCCTGCGCCAGCGCGGCTTCGAGCTCGGCGATGGAGGCCGCCTTCACCGCGATCGCGCCCATGCTGGCGGCGTGGGCGACGAAGTCGATCTCCGGCAGGGTCTCGTGCCGGGCGTCCTTGAGCAGGTTGTTGAAACTCTGGCCGCCGGTCGCGTTCTGCAGGCGGTTGATGCAGCCGAAGCCCCGATTGTCGAGCAGGACGATGGTGAGCTTGAGGCCCAGCATCACCGAGGTCGCGATCTCGGAATTGAGCATCAGGTAGGAGCCGTCGCCGACCATGACGACGACCTCTTCGTCGGGCCGCGCCATCTTGGCGCCGAGCCCGCCTGCAATCTCGTAGCCCATGCAGGAGAAGCCGTATTCGGCATGGTAGGAGCCGGGGGCGCCGGCCTGCCATAGCTTGTGCAATTCGCCGGGCAGGCCGCCTGCTGCATGGAGCAGGATGACGTC
This sequence comes from Allobosea sp. RCC_152_1, assembly GCF_041360765.1. Lineage (NCBI taxonomy): Bacteria > Pseudomonadati > Pseudomonadota > Alphaproteobacteria > Hyphomicrobiales > Alloboseaceae > Allobosea > Allobosea sp. RCC_152_1. The sequence continues at coordinate 707,308 of NZ_JBFUPU010000002.1, read as the reverse complement.
GGAGCCCAGCGTGCGCTGGACCGCGCCGATGACCTGGGCATCCGAGGGCAGGGCGGCGTTGCTGGCGCCGGTCGCCTGATCTGCTTCCTTCCGCCACTCGGCCTTGCCGGACTTGGCATTGTTGGTCCAGCTCTCCGGCGCTTTCCAGCTGCCGATGGCATCGGCCAGCTCGGCCAGGCCCTCGCGGGCGTCGGCAACCAGCGGCAAGGCACAGTGCTTGCCGGCATCGAAGGGCTGGACGTTGAGGCCGATGATCGTCTTTCCGGGAGCGCCGAACAGCGCCCAGGAGCCGGTGGTGAAGTCCTGCAGGCGCGAACCGACCGCGAGGATCAAGTCGGCTTCCGCCGCGAGACGATTCGCGGCCGCGGTGCCGGTCACGCCGACGGCCGCCATGTTCAATGGATGATTGTCCGGTAGGGAGGACTTGCCCCCTTGCGTCTCGCAGACCGGAATGCCGGTCGCGGCGGAGAAGCGGGCCAATTCGTCACTCGCGCCGGAATAGAGCACGCCGCCGCCGGCGACGATCAGGGGCTTCTTGGCGGCTTTCAACGCCTCGGCAGCGGCTTTCAGTTCGTCACGGTCGGCGCGCGGACGGCGCGGCGTCCAGAGACGCTCGTCGAAGAAACTCTCTGGGTAATCGTAAGCTTCGGCCTGCACGTCCTGGCAGAGCGCGAGGGTGACGGGTCCGCATTCGGCCGGATCGGTCAGCACCTGCATGGCCCGGGTCAGCGCCGGGATGATCTGCTCGGGCCGAGTGATGCGGTCGAAATAGCGCGAGACGGGCTTGAAGCAGTCATTCGCCGAGATCGTACCATCGCCGAAAGCTTCGACCTGCTGCAGGACGGGATCGGGAATGCGATTGGCGAAGACGTCGCCCGGCAGCAGCAGCACCGGCAGTCGGTTGACATGAGCGAGCGCCGCAGCCGTGACGAGGTTGGTCGCGCCGGGGCCGATCGAGGTGGTCGCAGCCATGAAGCGGCGGCGCATGTGCGCCTTGGCATAGGCGATGGCCGCATGGGCCATGGCCTGCTCGTTATGGGCGCGGAAGGTCGGCAGGCGTTCGCGCTCGTGCCAGAGCGCTTCGCCGAGCCCCGCGACATTACCATGTCCGAAGATCGCCCAGACGCCGCCGAAGATCGGCAGGCGCTCTCCGTCGATCTCGGTCATCTGCGCAGCGAGGAAGCGCGTCAGCGCCTGCGCCATGGTGAGGCGGACGGTGCTCATGATCTGTCTCCGGTCGGGAGTCTTTTTAGCATCGGCTTGGTCCGAAAACCGGTTCCCACTTTTCGGGCCGATGCGCTAGGCCGCCTTGCGGCCGCGCGTGGCAAGCCAGAGGCCGGTCAGCGCCTCGAAACGCCCCGCCATGTCCGCGATGGCCGCTTCGTCGTCGAGCTTGCCCGAAAGCCAGCCTTCCGCCGCATTCATGAAGATGGTGCGGCCCACGGCGAAGCCCTTGACGATCGGAGTGCCGGCCGTGGCGGCGAAGCCGGCCTCCAGCTCCTCGGCGGGAGCATCGAGTCCGAGCAGCAGCACGCCGCGGCACCAGGGATCGTGCCTCGCAATCGTCTTCTCGATCGCGGTCCAGGCGGCGGGGGAGGATTGCGGCTCGAGCTTCCACCAGTCGGGCTTGATGCCCAGCGCGTAGAGCTCTTCCAGCGCGCGGGCGACGGTGTCGGATCCGAGCGGGCCGTTCTTGCCGGCGATGATCTCGACCAGCAATTCGCGGCCGACCTTGCGCGCCGCCTCGAACAGCCCGCGCAGCTTCTCCTGCTGCTCGCGCTTCAGCTCGGGTGCATCGTCGGGATGGTAGAAGCACAGGCATTTGATGCAGTGATCGACCGGCCATTCCGGCAGGAGCGAACCGATATCCTGGCTCGTCTCGAAGCGCAGCGGGCGCGAGCCCGGCAGTTCGACCGGGCGGCCGAGCCAGGAGAAGGGGTGGCGGGCGAATTCGAACAGCGCTTCGCGGCCATGCTTCTCGTCGAGCAGCATGCCATAGCCGGGGCGGCCATCGGCGACGCGGGCCGCGGCCTTGACCGCCAGAACCTTGAAGTCGCGGATGCGGGCCGGGTCGGCACCGAGCTTGTCGGCGAGCTCTTCCAGTTGGGAGCGATGGTCGCAGGCAAATGCCATCAGCGAGGGGATGTCGCGCCGGCGTGTCGTCGCCCAGTGGATGTGGTTGATGTCCTCATCCTTGCGGAGCGCGCGATGCGGGCTGCCGTTCTTCAGAAAATATTGAAGCTCCTCGAAGGTCGGAATCTCCGGCGCGCAGAGCAGGCGCGAAACGGCGAAGGCGCCGCAGGCATTGGCCCAGGTCGCGGCGGTGGCGAGGCTTTCGCCGCCGAGCCAGCCGCGCAGGAAGCCGGACATGAAGGCGTCGCCGGCACCGAGGACATTGTAGACCTCGATCGGAAAACCCTTGCCGACGATGCCGTCCTCCAGATCCTCCGAGATCGCCCCCTCATAGACGATACAGCCCATCGGGCCGCGCTTGAGCACGATGGTCGCGGGCGTCAGCGAGCGGATCGTCTTCAGCGCCTGAAGGAGCTCGCTCTCGCCGGAGGCGATCAGCACCTCCTCCTCCGTGCCGACGATCAGGTCGCAGCCGGGCAGGACCGTCTTCATCCGCTCGGAGACGGCCTGCGAGGCGATATAGCGGTTGTCGCCGGCATCGTGCCCGGCAAGGCCCCAGAGATTGGGTCGGTAGTCGATGTCGAGCACGACCTTGCCGCCGTTCTCGCGCATCAGCCGCATCGCCTTGCGCTGGGCGGCCTCGGGCTTCGGCCGGGCGAAGTGCGTGCCGGTGACGACGACGGCGCGGGCGCGCGCGATGAAGGCCGGGTCGATATCGCCTTCCTCCAGCGCGATGTCGGCGCAGTTGTCGCGGTAGAACAGCAGCGGGAAGGATTTGTCGCTCTCGACCGAGAGGATGGCCAGCGCGGTCAGCCGCTCTGGGTCGGTCTTGAGGCCGTCGAGATTGACACCCTCACGGGCAAGCTGCTCGCGCAGGAAGCGGCCGAACTGCTCGTTGCCGACGCGGGTGAGCAGGGCCGAGCGCAGGCCGAGCCGCGCCGTGCCGATAGCGATGTTGGCCGGGCAGCCGCCGACCGACTTGGCGAAGGAGGTGACATCCTCCAGCCGCGAGCCGATCTGCTGGCCGTAGAGATCGACCGAGGCGCGGCCGATGGTGATGACGTCGAGCGCCTGCGCCGATCCGCTGAGCGGTCCCGTCATATGCTCCTCCCGGCTGCGATGCTTCTCAGGCCGAACGGCCCTGGCTGCCGGCATGAAATAATAATTCCATTATTTCGTCAATGCGGAATGGATATTCCTAGGCTTTTCCGGGCTGGCCGCGGCGGCGGCTCCTGCCGCGGCCGTCGCGGCGCGCCTCGCCGATGCCGACGGTCAGCGCCATCGCCAGCGCCATGGTCGAGGCCAGCGTCCGGAAGCCGCCGAAATCGGCTTCCGCGACCTCGAACCAGAGCTGCGCGAAGCTCGCGAGCGGCGAGAAGGCGCTGTCGGTGATGGCGACGAGCGGCACGCCGCGCTCGGCAAGGCCGCGGGCATCCTCGACGGTGGCCGGCGCGTAAGGCGAGAAGCTGACGACGAGCACGGCGTCTTTCGGCGTGGCGAAGGCGATCATCTCGGGGTCGAGCCCAGCCGCCGATTCGACGAGCTGGTAGCGCACGCCGAGCTTGCCGAGCGCATAGGCGAGATAGCTCGCGACGGGGTAGGAACGGCGGCGGGCGAGGATGTAGATCGTCTCGGCACCGGCCAGCAATTCGATCGCCCGGTCGAGCGTGGCCTCGTCGAGGCTGCGGCTCATCACGTCCAGCGATTTGCGCGAGGCGGTGAGGAAACCGTCGAGAATGTGATGGTTGCCGGCCGGGCCTTCGCCGCTCCGCAAGGTGCTGAGGCGTTCCTCGTAGCTGGAATTGCGCTCGCGCAGGCGCTCGCGGAAGACGCCCTGCAGGCTGGTGAAGCCGTCGAAGCCGAGATGCTGGGCGAAGCGAATCAGCGTCGAGGGCTGGACACCGGCGGAAACGGCGATGCTGGCCGCGGTGCCGAAAGCGATTTCGTCGGGATTGTCGAGCGCATAAGCGGCGATCTGCGCGATGCGTTTGGGCAAACTCTCACGCTGGGCGAGGATCAGTGTGCGCAGGCCGTCGAAATCACGCGGCAGTTCCGTCGTCGCCATATCGCTCATGCGTCGTTCGTGCTCGCGGCGGATTCTCTATGCGCGACAGTTCTGGCAGCGATGACGAAATGGAGCAAGCGTTCCAATGGGGGAATGAACAGTCGATGGGGAGAGGGGGAACGTCATGCTCGGGCCTGACCTGAGCAGCTCTTGACAGGGGCGGTTCCTGCGTCTCTTCCTGCCAGAGATTCTCGAGTCTCCGCTCCGCTTCGCCCGAGAATGACGCGAATACTCTTGTTCAACCCAGCGGAGCGGTGGCGCAGCTCTGGCCGCCATCGACCGGCAGGCAGACGCCCGTGATGAATTTCGCCTCGTCCGAAGCCAGGAAGATCGCGGCGTTGGCGATGTCCCAGGCGGTGCCCATCTGGCCGAGCGGCACCAGCGCATTGCGGGCGGCGACCATCTCCTCGACCGAGGCGTATTGCGAGGAGATCTGCTTGTAGATCAGCGGTGTGTCGATCAGCCCGGGCATGATGCAATTCGCCCGGATGCCCTGCCTGGCATACTGCATCGCGAGCGCGACCGTCGCCTGGTTCACCGCCGCCTTGGTCGCGTAGTAGGCGAAGTACGGATAGCCGGTCCAACGGATGGCGGCGAGCGAGGAGATGTTGACGATGGCGCCGCCGCCACCCTTCAGCATCTCAGGGATCGCGGCCTTAGCGCAGCGATAGACCGAGCCGAGATTGAGCTGGAGCGAGGCCTCGAACTGATCCTCCGAAAGCTCGACCGGGCCGCCCATATGGGTGACGCCGACATTGTTGTGCAGGATGTCGAGCCGGCCGAAATGGCTCACGGTCTCGGCGACGCAGGTCTCGACCGAGGCGAGATCGGTGACATTGGCAGGGAGAGCCAGAGCTTTGCCGCCCTCGCCGGCGATGATCGCTGCGGTTTCCTCGGCGGCCTCGCGATTGAGGTCGATGCAGGCGACGCCGGCGCCCTGGCGGGCATAGGCGACCGCCGCGGCCTTGCCATTGCCCCAACCGGGGCCGGAGGAACCGGCGCCGAAGACGATGGCGATCTTGCCCTTCAGCCGGTCGGCCATGGTGATCAGTCTCTCGATGTCAGAAATATCCGCGGGTCATCCCGGACAAGCGGCGAAGCCGCGCCGATCCGGGATCCATGCCTGAACTGTTCCGGCATGGATCCCGGGTCTCCGCTTCGCTCCGCCCGGGATGACCCGCGTGTGGTGGTGGCAGAGATCAGCTCAGCGAGCTGCCGACGGCCTTCTCCAGGATCGCCCAGGCCTCGTCGCCGTATTTCTTCTTCCATTCGGCGTAGAAGCCGGCCTTGCGCAGCGCCTCGCGGAAGGCATCGGCCTTTGTCTCGTTCGCGACCATGCCCTTGGCGACGAGTTCGCCCTGCACGTTGGCATTGAGCTTGGCGACGTCGTCGCGCTCGAGCAGCGCGGCGGCGTTGATGTTCTTGGCGACGATGGCGCGCAGGTCTTCCGGCAGCTTCTCCCAGGCGCGACGGTTCGCCAGGAACCAGAAGCCGTCCCACATATGGTTGGTCAGCGAGAGGTACTTCTGCACCTCGAACAGCTTCGCGGTCGAGATGATCGCGAGCGGGTTCTCCTGGCCGTCGACGATCTTGGTCTGCAGCGCGGTGTAGACCTCGGCGAAGTTGATCGAGGCCGGGGCCGACTGGAAGGCGGTGAACATCGAGGTCCAGAGCGGCGAGACCGGCACGCGGATCTTGAAGCCCTTGAGGTCGTCAGGCGTGGCGACCGGGCCCTTGGACGAGGTGATCTGGCGGAAGCCGTTGTCCCAGATCTTGTCCATGACGACGAGATTGGCCTTGTTGATCTGGCCGCGGACATAGGCGCCGAGCTCGCCGTCCATCGCCTTCCAGACGGCGTCGTAGTTCGGGAAGGCGAAGCCGATGCCGGAGAGCGAGGCGTTGGCGACCAGTGTCGAGAGGATCAGCGGCGAGAGCGTGAAGAACTCGACGCCGCCCGAGCGCACCTGGCTCAGCATGTCCGTATCGGAGCCGAGCTGGTTGTTCGGGAAGATCTGGATGTCGACGCGGCCCTTGGTCTCTTCCTTGATCTTGGCCACAGCCTCGTTGGCGCGCATGTTCATCGGGTGCGCGACGGGCAGGTTGTTGGCGTATTTATAGGTGAACTCGGCGGCCTGGGCGTTGGCGCGGCCGATATGGAAGGTGCCGATGGCGGAGGCGGCGGCTGTCGCCTGGAGCAGGGTACGGCGCGAGATGGTCATGGGCGTTTTCTCCTTGAGAGCGTCTGTTGTTTGTTTCTTGTGGTTGGCGGTGAGCTTCACAGCACCCAGGTCGAGAGGCCGGGGACGAGGGCGATGACGACGAGGCCGAGGAGGAGCGCGATGAGATAGGGCCAGATCGCGCCCATCGCCTCGTCCGGCGAGACGTTGCCGATCTTGCAGGCGATGTAGAAGCCGATGCCGATCGGCGGCGCCATCAGGCCGATATTCATCGCAGTGACCACGACCATCGCATAGTGCACGTCGTTGATGCCAAGGCTCTTGGCGATCGGGAACATCAGGGGCGCCAGCAGCACGATCGCCGGCAGGCCCTCCAGCACGCAGCCGAGGATCATGAAGACGACGATCGACACCGCCATGAAGCTGAGCCAGCCGCCGGGCAGATGCGCCATGAAGCTGGCGAGGTCGCGGGCGAAGCCGGTCTGGGTCAGGGCCCAGGCCATGGCGAGCGCCGTGCCGAGGATCATCAGGATGGCGCCGGAGAGCGCCGCCGTCTCGACCAGCATCGCGTAGAACTTGCGCGGGCCGATGCCGCCATAGAGCACGATGCCGATGACCAGCGCGTAGAGCACCGCGATGGTCGAGACTTCGGTCGCGGTGGCGACGCCGCCGCCGACTGCGGCGCGGATGATGAAGGGCAGGACGAGCGCGGGAGCGGCGACGAGCGCGACCTTGCCGATCACCGCGAGCGGGGCGCGGCGCACGCCTTTCATGTCCTCCGCCGCTGCTTTCCAGCGGGCGAGGCCGGCGAGCGCCACCAGCAGCACGCCGGCGATGACGAAACCGGCATTGAACAGGCCGGCGATCGAGACACCGGCGACCGAACCGAGCACGATCAGCACGATCGAGGGCGGCACGGTATCGGCCATCGCTGCGCCGGTGGAGAGCAGTGCGATCAGGTCTTTGGGCTTGTAGCCGCGCCGCTTCATCTCGGGGAACAGCGCCGGGGCGACGGTCGCCATGTCCGAGACCTTCGAGCCCGAGATGCCGGAGACGAGATAGAGCGAGCCGAGCAGCACATAGGACATGCCGGCTCGGACATGGCCGAGCAGCGAGGCCAGGAAATCGACGATCGCCTTGCCCATGCCGGTGGCGTCGAGGATGCAGCCGAGCAGGACGAAGATCGGCACGGAGAGCAGAATGAGGCTCGACATGCCCTCGTCCATGCGTCCGATCATCACGAGCATCGGGACGTTGGTCGAGAAGGCGAGGAAGGCGAGCGTGCCCAGCCCGAAGCAGAAGGCGATCGGCACGCCCGCGACGAGGCAGGCGGCGACGACGCCGATCAGGAAGATCAGGATGTTGTAGTAGCCGAGGCCCTTGAGCGTCGGCCCGAGCAGCCAGAAGGCGAGGCCGAAGCCGCCGATGATTGCGGCCGCAGCGGCGATGTCGACGAGGCGCGCGGTCTTGAAGAGATAGCGCAGGGTCAACAGCCCCATCAGCACGATGCCGACGGCGATGGCCGAGACGCGCCAGCTCACGGGGATGTTGAGCGCGGCCGAGGTGACGTAGCTTTCCTCCACCGCATATTCGATGGCCGGATCGACCATCGCGGCCAGGAAGGCGGCGACGGCGGTCAGCGCCAGCGTCTCGACGAATTCGCGCAGGCGTGCCGGCATCATGCCGACGAAGAGGGTCAGGCGCAGATGCTCGTTGCGGTCGACGGCGATGGCGGCGCCGAGCATGGCGAGCCAGATGAAGGCGATCGAGGCGACCTCGTCGACCCAGACGAAGGGCAGCGCGAAGACATAGCGCGAGACGACGCCGAGCAGCAGCACGCCGATGATGAAGGCGACCAGCGCGGCCGCGACCATCTCGACCGGGCGCATGATGGCGGAGCCCGGGCGCGCATCCGCGTTCTCGCTCAGGTTCTCAGGAATCGTCAGGGTATCGGCGATGTCGCTCATGAGCCGGCCTCAGCTGCCGGTCGTAAGATCGTCGCGCGTCCTACCGGACGCGACGTGACGATCTAGCCTTTTGCTTTGGCATCGGATTCTCCCGAAAAGCGCGTTCCGCTTTTCGGTCCGATGCTCAAGGCGCAATCCGCCTGTGATGCAGGATGCCCAAAGGGCCATCGTTCCGTTCCTCCCTTCGCGCCGATCTTGTGTGTCGCCGGCGTCGATTGTGGTCCACACTGTGAATAGCCAGACAGCGGGACGGCGGGCAGATTACACGAGGGGTGCGGCATTGCAATCCGCAAAGCGCCCATCTAGGGTTGGGATACAAGAATAAGGTCCATATCATGGACTATCTGGAGGAGCGCTTGCCGCAGAATTCCGCGCCCGAAGCCGGCCTGTCCGGCTCGCAGAGCGTCGACCGGGCGCTCGGGCTGCTCTCGCTGATCGGGCGGGAGCCGGCCGAAGGCCTGCCGCTCGGCGAGATCGTTTCCGGCAGTGGACTCAACAAGCCGACGACCCGGCGCCTGCTGCTGGCTTTGATGCGCGCGGGCCTGGTCGAGCAGGAGCCGCAGACGCGGCGCTATTGCCTCGGCGAGGAGGCCTTCGTGCTCGGCGTGCTGGCGGCGCGGCGCCACGGCCTGCTCGAAATCGCGATGGACGGCCTGCGCCGGTTGTCGGCGGAAACGCAGGACACGAGCTTCCTGACCGTCCGGCGCGAGAACTACGCGATCTGCCTGCATCGGGAGGAGGGGACGTACCCGGTGCGGACCCACGCCTTGCAGGCGGGCGACCAGCATCCGCTCGGCGTCGGCGCAGGCTCGCTCGCCATGCTGGCGGCGCTGCCCGACGATGATGTGGACCGTGTGATCGCGGCGAACGAAGCTGTACTGCTGGCGCGCTATCCGGGCTTCGCGCCGGAGGCGATGAGGGCCGATATCGCCGAAACGCGCGCGCGCGGCTTCTCGCTCAATCCCGGCCGGCTCGTCGCCAGTTCATGGGGCATCGGCCGGGCCTTCCGCTATCCGGATGGGCGGGTCGCGGGAGCCCTCTCCATCGCCGCGATCGACAGCCGCATGGCGCCAGGCCGGCAGGCGGAGCTTGCCGTGCCGCTGGCGCGCGAGGCCGAGCGCATGGAAGCGCTCCTGGCCGAGATGTTCGTATCCAAACGGGCCGGCAGGCCCATGGCGGCCGCTGTGCCGCGATCCATCGAGACAGGGAGAGCCGCAAGATGAGCTCTGCAACAGCCGCCCCGACCGGGGGCGTCGTGCCGATGACCCGGCGCGTGATGAACCTCGCCCATATCGCGACGCAGAACGCGCGGCGCCTGCCCGCACATCCCGCCTTCATCTGGGGCGAGAAGGTGCTCGACTGGGCCGAGATCGATGCGCAGGTTTCGGCGCTCGCTGCGGGTTTGCGGGCGCGCGGCATCGGCAAGGGCGACCGTCTGCTCGTCCATTCCAAGAACTGCGACGCGATGTTCGTCTCGATGTTCGCGACCTTCCGGCTCGGCGCCGTCTGGGTGCCCACCAATTTCCGCCTGCTGCCGGACGAGGTCGCCTATCTCGCCACGGCTTCCGGCGCGAAGGGCTTCCTCTGCCATGGCGATTTCCCGGATCATGCGGCGGCGGTCGCGGCGGCGAGCCCGGCGCCGGAGTTCACCTGGCGGATCGGGGATGGCGCGTTCGGCGAGGACGAGGTCGGTGCGGTGATCGCGCGCCATCGCGGCGAAAACGTCGAGAATGCCGCGGTCGAGCATGACGATCCCTGCTGGTTCTTCTTCACCTCCGGCACGACCGGGCGCTCCAAGGCCGCCGTGCTGACCCATGGCCAGATGGGCTTCGTGATCACCAACCATCTCTGCGACCTCGTGCCGGGCTCGACCGAAAAAGACGCGTCGCTGGTGGTGGCGCCGCTCTCGCATGGCGCGGGCGTGCACCAGCTGATGATCTCGGCGCGCGGCGCGACCTCGATCCTGCTGCCGACCGAACGCTTCGATATCGACGAGGCCTACCGCCTGATCGCGAAGCACCGGATCAGCAACATCTTCACCGTGCCGACGATCCTGAAGATGCTGGTCGAGCATCCGGCCGTGGACCAGCACGATCATTCCAGCCTGCGCTACATCATCTATGCGGGCGCGCCGATGTATCGCGAGGACCAGAAGGCGGCGCTCAGGAAGCTCGGCAAGGTGATCGTGCAGTATTTCGGGCTGGGCGAGGTGACCGGCAACATCACCGTGCTGCCGCCGGCGCTGCATGAGGCCGAGGACGGGCCGAATGCCCGCATCGGCACCTGCGGCTTCGAGCGCACGGGCATGCAGGTGCAGATCCAGGACGAGGACGGCCGGGAGGTCGAGGCCGGCGTGCAGGGCGAGATCTGCGTGATCGGCCCGGCCGTCTTCGCCGGCTATTACGACAATCCGGAAGCCAATGCGAAATCCTTCCGCAATGGCTGGTTCCGCACCGGCGACCTCGGCCATATGGACGAACAGGGCTTCGTCTACATCACCGGCCGGGCCTCGGACATGTACATCTCCGGCGGCTCGAACATCTATCCGCGGGAGATCGAGGAGAAGATCCTGACCCATCCGGCGATCGCCGAAGTCGCCGTGCTGGGCGTGCCCGATCCGGTCTGGGGCGAGATCGGCATCGCGGTCTGCGTCAACCGCCCCGGCCAGAATGCGACGGAAGGCGAGATCGCGGATTTCCTTGGGCCCAAGATCGCCCGCTACAAGATGCCGAAGCGCTTCCTGTTCTGGGAGGCCCTGCCGAAATCGGGCTATGGCAAGGTGCCGAAGCGCCTCGTCAAGGACGAGCTGGAGAAGCGCGGGGAGCTCGACTTTCTGAAGGGGAAGGCGTCGTGAGGCGGGTCGAGCAGCCCGGCACCGGAACTCCCGAACGCATCCAGTGGGTGGAATGCGGCGGGCGCGCCTTCTCGCTGACGCTGCCGGCTGGCGTGCCGTTGCTGGAGGCGGTGAGGAGCGGTTTCGCGGCCGAGGGCTTCACCTCGGGCGTGGTGAAGCTCGACGGACTGAAGCTTGCACCCTTCGCCTATGTGATGCCGGCTTTATCGAAGACGCCGGAGCATGCCGCCTTCTATAGCGAGACCTTCCGGCTGGAGGGCGGGGCGCGCATCGAGGTCGGCGCGATGACCTTCGGCCAGCGCGACGGGGCGCCGTTCTTCCATGCGCATGCCTTGTGGGTGGAAGGAGACGGCAAGCGCAGCGGCGGGCATATCCTCCCGGACGAGACGACCGTGGCCGAGACGATCACGCTGCAGGCGGTCGGACTCGATGGTGCGGCTTTCACGGCTGAGCCGGATGGCGAGACGCATTTCAAGCTGTTCGGACCGGTGGCGGCTGCGGCAGGTGGCGCCGGGGATGGACGCTTCTTCGCGTTGCGCGTGAAGCCGAATGTCGATTTCTGCGGAGCTCTGGAGACGTTCTGTGCGGAGCGCGGGGTTCGCGAGGCCGCGATCCATGGCGGGGTCGGCTCGACCATTGGCGCGCGGTTGACGGATGGTGGGGTGGTCGAGAATTTCGCGACGGAGGTCGCCATCACCGATGGTCGGATCGCTCCGGGCGTGGGGGGCTTCGAAGCAGCAATCGATGTCGCGCTGGTCGACTATAGCGGCGCGCTGGCGAGCGGGCGGTTGGTTCGGGGCGACAACCCGGTGCTGATGACCTTCGAGCTGGTGCTGGAGGCGCGCTGACGGCTCTTCAGAACCAGCGGGAAAGCCTCTCCCGGAGGGAGAGGGCAGGGTGAGGGGTAGGCCGCTCACCGTGTTTGCCGTGAGGTGGTCGCTGCGTAGCGGTGAGGTCGCAGTTCACTGCTCCAGGGGCCTACACCTCACCCCTGCCACTCTCCTTACAGGAGAGGGGTTCCCGCGCTCTTCCGGCTCGTTGTCAGCCCTTCAACCGCCCTGCTGCTTCTCGATTTCGCGATTCCGCAGATCCTTGCGCATGATCTTGCCCGTCGCGGTCAGCGGCAGTTCCGTTACGAACTCGACCTCGCGCGGATATTGATAGGCGGCCAGCCGGTCACGCACGAAGGCCTGGATTTCAGTCGCCAGTTCCGCCGTCGGCGCCACATCCGGCTTCGGCAGGACGAAGGCCTTGACGATCTCGGTGCGGACGGGATCGGGCACGCCGACGACGGCGACCATCAGCACGGCGGGATGGCGGATGATGCAGTCCTCGATATCGCCGGGACCGATGCGATAGGAGCCCGAGGAGATGATGTCGTCGTCGCGGCCCTGGAACCAGAAATAGCCGTCCTCGTCGCGCGCACCGCTATCGCCGGTGACAAGCCAGTCGCCGATGAATTTCGCCGCCGTGGCCTCGGGCTGGTTCCAGTATTCCAGCATCATCACCGGATCGGGTCGTGCCACCGCGATCAGCCCCTGCTCGCCATCAGGCAATTGCTGGCCTTCCGGCGATATCACCGCGACGCGATGGCCAGGCACGGCGCGGCCCATCGAGCCAGGCTTCACGGGGTAGAGGCTCGCGCAGTTGGCGACGAGCAGGTTCGCTTCGGTCTGGCCGTAGAATTCGTTGACCGGGAAGCCGAAGGTCTCGCGGCTCCAGTCGAGCATGTCGGCGCCGAGCGTCTCGCCACCGGTGCCGATCGAGCGCATGGCATAGCCGAAGCGTCGGGGATCGCGGACCTGCCGCATCAGCTTCAGCGCCGTCGGCGGCAGGAAGGCGTTGCGGACCTTGTGCCTGTTCATCAGCGCGAAGGCGGCCTCGGGATCGAATTTGCGGGCACGCGATGCCAGCACCGGCACGCCGCAATAGAGGCTCGGCAGGAGCACGTCGAGCAGGCCGCCGATCCAGGCCCAGTCAGCTGGCGTCCAGAACAGGTCGCCCGGCTGCGGGAAGAATTCCTGCGGCAATTGCACGCCCGGCAGATGGCCGAGCAGGACGCGATGGGCATGCAGCGCGCCCTTCGGCTTACCCGTCGTGCCGGAGGTGTAGATGATCACGGCCGGGTCGTCGGCGCGCGTATCGGCTGGGGTGAAGCGGTCTGAGGCCTTCGCCATCTCCGCCTCGAAATCGAGATGGCCGGCGCCGCCGACGACGAAGATCTTGCGCAGATTCGGCAATGCGTCGCGGATCGCCTCGACCTTGCCGATATTCTCCGCGTCGGTGACGAGCACGCTGGCGCCGCTATGGCCGAGGCGATGCTCCAGCGCCTCGGGCCCGAACAGGATGAAGAGCGGCAGCGCGATGGCGCCCAGCTTATAGGCGCCGAGATGGGCGATCGCGGTCTGCGGCGATTGCGGCAGGAGGATGCCGACGCGTTCGCCCGGCCCGATGCCGTGAGCGCTCAACAGGTTGGCGAAGCGGTTCGAGGCGCGGGCGAGATCGTCGAAGGAGAGCGTCGCGAGTTTTCCGCCTTCCTCCTCGAAGATCAGTGCCGGTTTGCCGGTGCCGTCGGCATGGGCGTCCGAGCAGGCCGTGCCGATGTTGAAGCGCTCGGGCACACGCCAAGCGAAACGGCGCAGCGTGTCTTCATAGGTGGTGCCGCGTTCGAGCATGTCGGGCCTCGGCGTTCTGGCAGAGACTCGATTAGGCGTGCGACGCGGTGAACTGGCAAGCTGCGGACAGGCTCATCGGATTTTGGGAGAAGGGCACCCTGCTCTGAAATCGTGAAAGGGTCGCGGCGATACTCATTTTATGTTATACGTTCTGTATAACAGGAGGGCGGGGTCATGAGCGAACTGAAAAAGGTCGAGGAGACCGAGGCGACGGTGCTGCAGATCCGCAAGATCGGCAATTCGCTCGGGCTGATCCTGCCCAAGGATCTGTTGGCGCAACTCGGTTTCAGCGAGGGAGACAAGCTCGAGCTCGTTCGGCAGCCGGAGGGAGCGCTCAAGCTGCAGCGGCATGAGGATTTGCATGCCCGTGGCATGGCGATCGCCCGCAAGTCGTTCAAGAAATATGCCGCCACTTATCGCGAGCTCGCCAAGTGAGCGAGCCGCTCTGGGTGAGTGTCGAGCTCGCTCTCGATATCCATGCGGAGCAACTCGCCATCTTCGGAGGGCCGGAAGGCGTCCGTGATCGCGGCCTGCTCGAATCGGCCTTGGCCCGTGCCCCGAACAGGTTCTCCTATGGCGAAACCAGCCTCGCAGCGCTGGCGGCAGCTTACGCTTTCGGTATCACCCGGAACCATCCGTTCGTTGATGGCAACAAGCGTGCAGCCTTCGCCTGCATGTTCGTTTTCCTGGGCCTCAACGGCATCGATTTCGACGTCGAGCCAGCAATGGCCGCAGCCGCCATCCTCGCACTCGCGGCCGGCGAGGTCGATGAGGAAGGCCTGACGCGCTGGATCCGCGACAATTGGCCGAAGGATATGCCGGCATGACCACCCCGATCTGGATCGAGGCTGCGATCAACGGCCCCTGGGGCAAGGAGCGCCAGCCCGGCATCCCGATCAGCATCCCCGACATCATCGCGGACGGCATCGCGGCGGTCGAGGCGGGCGCGGCGATCGTGCATCTGCATGTCTATGACGTCGAAACCGGGCGCCAGCGCGACGATTGGGAGCTCTATGCGCGGGCGATCGAGGGCATCCGCGCCAAGGTCGACGCCATCGTCTACCCGACGATCCCGATCCTCGGTTCCTCCTATGCCGGCGACATGATCAATTCCGGGCGCTACACCCATCTGGAAGAGCTGGCGAAGCGCGGCCTCGCCGAATGGGGCGTGCTCGATCCCGGCTCCTGCAACTGGACGAGTTTTGCCGGTATTCCGCAGGGCGAGGCCGGTTTCATCTACCAGAACCCCGGCGAGCATATCCGCGAGGGCATCGATGTCGCGCGGCGCAACAAGGTGCATCCGAGCTATGCGATCTACGAGCCCGGTTTCACGCGGCTCGGTGCCGCCCTGGCGCGGGCCCATCCCGACCTGCCCGTGCCGATCTACCGGCTGATGTTCTCGGATGCCTTCGCCTGGGGCTTTCCGCCGCGCGAATGGGCGCTCGAAGCGCATCTGAAGCTGCTGGCCGAAGATGCTCCTGGCGCTCCGGTGATGATCGCGGGGCTCGGCGTGGATCTGTCCGAGCTGATCGGGCCAGCGGTGGCGCGCGGCGTCCATGTTCGCGGCGGGCTGGAGGACGCGCCCTTCGGCTGCGCGAAAACGAATGCGCAGTTGATCGCGGAGACGGTCCGCCGGGTCGAGGCGGCAGGTGGTCGCGCGGCTGACGTCGACGAGGTACGAAGCAGCCTCGCCCGAGCGGGCGGAAGCTGAGAATCAGGGAATTGCGTTCGATGAGCCTGCGAGACGAGTTGCTGGAGCGGTTCTTCCGCTATGTCGCGGTCGAGAGCCAGAGCGATGGCGCGGCGACGACGCTGCCGAGCACGCCGGGCCAGCAGGAGCTGGCGGAATTGCTCGCGGGTGAACTGCGCGCGCTCGGGCTTGAGGATGTCGTTATCGACGCGCATGCGACGGTCACCGCAGTGAAGCGTGGCACGCGCCCGAACGCCCCGCGCATCGGCTTCATCGCCCATGTCGATACGGTCGATGTGGGCTTGTCGCCGGTCGTCAAGCCGCAATTGCTGCGCTTCGCGGGCGAGGATCTTCGTCTGAACGAGGCGCAGGACATCTGGCTGCGCGTGGCGGAGCATCCGGAGATCCTGCCCTGGAAGGGCCATGACGTCGTCTTCAGCGACGGCACCAGCGTGCTCGGAGCGGACAACAAGGCGGCGGTCGCGATCGTGATGACGCTGCTCGCGCGGCTTAAGGCCGAGGACGAGCATGGCGATATCCATGTCGCCTTCGTGCCCGACGAGGAGATCGGGCTGCGCGGCGCCAAGGCGCTCGATCTCGCCCGCTTCCCCTGCGATTTCGCCTATACGATCGATAGCTGCGAACTCGGCGAAGTCGTCTACGAGAACTTCAATGCCGCCGGCGCCGAGATCGTCTTCACTGGCGTCACCGCCCATCCGATGTCGGCCAAGGGCGTGCTGGTGAACCCGCTGCTGATGGCGCAGGATTTCATCGCCGCCTTCGACAGGGCGCAGACGCCCGAGAACACCGAAGGGCGCGAGGGGTATGTCTGGTTTACCGGCCTCGACGCGAATGCATCACAGGCGGTGCTCAAGGCCAATATCCGCGATTTCGACCGCGACTCCTTCGCGGCGCGCAAGCGCAGGATCGGTGAGGTCGCTGAGGATATCGCCGGCCGCTATCCGACCGGCAAGGTGACCTGGAAGGTGAGCGACACCTACGGCAATATCAGCGACAGCCTGGGCGAGGACCGCCGCTCGGTCGAGCTGCTGATGACCGCGCTGAAGGAACTCCAGATCGCGCCGAAGCTCATCCCGATGCGCGGCGGCACCGATGGCGCGGCGCTTTCGGCACGCGGGTTGCCGACGCCGAACTTCTTCACCGGCGGCCTCAATTTCCATTCGCGCTTCGAGTGCCTGCCGGTGCCGGCTTTCGAAGCCTCCTATGAGGTGGCGCGGCGGATCTGCCTGCTGGCGGGGAGGGGCACCTAGAGCATCGGACCGAAAAGCGGATTCCCCTTTTCGATCCGATGAGACGGAGGTCGGGCGTAAGGGATCGTCGACCCTGCGGCGGCCCCCGGGCCGCGAAGGATTACCAGGTCACCTGGAGCCCGACATTGCCCGAGACGCCACGGCTGCGCTCGGAGGAGGCGTTCGTCAGATAGCTCGCCTTGGCAAAGAGGCTGACATTGCTTGCGACCTCCGCGGCGACGCCGCCGCCGATCTCGACAGCCGTCGCGCCGTAGCGCGTGGTGATCAGATTGGCGTCGAACAGGGTTTTGTCGTTGCCGTCGAAGGTATGCCAGAGATCGACGGTGAGATAGGGCCGCACCGGAATCGCCCCCCAGGCGAAACTGCCCTGCAGGCGCGCGCCGATGCGGCCGGAGACGACATTCGCATCGCGGTGGTCGATCGATGAGAACAGGTCGTTCGCCCGGTCGAGCATCGACCGCTGCCAGACGAGCTGTGCCTGCGGCTCCAGCACGAGGCCGGCGCCGAGCGCGATCGGATAGCCGCCCTCGATCGACCCGGTGAGGACCGAGCCCGTCGCATCCGCCTTCAGGCCGCGGTCCGAGCGCGGATTGCCGTCGAGCCAGCTATGCATCGCGACCGCGTCGACATACCAGCCGCTTGGGCCGATATGGGTCCAGTAGCCGCCGAGGCTGTAGCTGTTGAGCGAGAGCTTGCCGGCCCGCGCGCGGAGCTGCCCGAGCGCGAAGCCGCGGGTGTCGCCTTCGGCCCGGCCGTAGCCGAAGAACAGGCCGAAGCGGTCGCGATGCCCGTCCGGCCTGTCGATGCCGTAGAGATCGAGACCGGTCTGGAGCCCGACGATATTGCCCTTGAACTCCGGGCTGACGGTGCCGGACTGGCTCTGTTCGCGATGCTCGCCGAAGATGCGGCCCCAGGCGGCTGAGCTCTGCTCGCCGCGGTTCAGCAGATACTGGTCGCCCCGGCGCTGGTGGAAGGTGCCGAGCGTGCTCAGCGCGACCATGCGGGCCGTGGATGGCGTCAGCGTGTTGGCGGCGACCTCGGGCCGATAGAGCGGGACCGTCGCACCTGCCGGGGCCGGCGCGACGGCGGGCATGCCGGGCGCCTGCTGCGGTACAGGCGGTTCAGGCACCCCGGGAGGAGTAGGTGTTGCAGGCGCCGCGGGAGGGGCAGTCGAGCGCAGATACCAGTTCTGCTCGCTGCCCGGCGTCACGCCGCCATGATACAGCAGATATTCGAAGGCGCCGGCGGCGATCGGCCCCGCTTGCGTGAAGGCTCCTGCGGTGGTCGCGCCGTTGACGGCGCTGACGACCTCGATGCCGTTGCCGAGCGTCGGGGCGCCAGGGCCGCCCAGATTGACGACGCCAATGGCCGTGCTCCCATTGGCCGTGCCGTTGGAGATGATCAGCCGGTCGGAGGGGGAGGCGCTGTCGCCAAGGACGGTCTGAAGGCTGAGCCTGCCGTTCTGGCCCGTATAGTTGCCGAGGATGGTGAGGCTGTCCGTCGCCGCTGCGGGCCCGTTGGTGAGATCGATCAGGCCGGCATTGGTCACGGTCGCGAGCTGCCCGGCCGTGAACGGCACGATGGCGTGGCTGCCATTGCCGGCGAAGACCGTGCTGGTCGCATCCACCGTCAGCGTTCCGGTTCCCGTGCCCGCGTCGCCGAGCGTGAGCGTGCTGGCGAAGGTCAGGCGGGAGTTGTTCGTCAGCTCGATCAGCTCCCAGTTGATGAAGCGGGCGACGCCTGTGGCGCTTGTGTTCACCCAGGTCAGACGGTCGGTCCCGGTGCCGCCGTCGATCACGGCCGTCGGCACCAGATTGGCGTCCGTCAGGTTGGTGAAGATGGCGGTGTCGTTGCCGGCGCCGAGCTGGAAGCCCGAGGACAGCACGCCGCCGCCGTTCCAGTTGACGATGTCCCTGCCGTTGCCGCTGATGAGCGCGCCGGCGACGGTACCGCCGCTGACGTTGAAGACGTTGTCGCCATTGCCGAAATTGACGAAGCCGCCGATCGAGCCGCCCGAGAGGTTGAGCGTGTCGTTGTTCTGCGCGGCCAGGATGTTGCCGACGACCGTGCCGCCCGACATGGTCACGACGTTGTTGGCGAGCGTCATGTTGATCGAGCCGATCTGGCCGCCGGTGATCGTCACGAAGTCACCCTCGTTCAGGCCACCCGTGATGACGCCGCCGGAAATCGTCGCGAAGTCGAGCTCGCCGCCCTGATCGACCGAGCCGTTGATCGTGCCGCCGGTCATGATGAAGGTGTCGACGCCGTCGCCAAGGCCGCTGCCCTGGTCGAGATTCCCGTTCAGGGTGCCGCCGCGCATGATGAAGGTGTCGTTATTGTTGCCCTGGCTGACATTGCCGTTGATGGTTCCGGCGTTGTCGATCGTGAGCCTGTCATTGCCAGAGCTGAGGATCGCGCCGTTGATGGTTCCGCTGGCCAGATTGGTGACGGTGTAGACACCGTTCCCGGCGAAGTTGAGCGCGGCTCCCGTGCCGCCATTGATCTGGGCGGCGCTGCCGCCGACGCCGTTGGTGATGGCGATGGTCTGTGCCGCGCCGGCGGCGCCTGTGCCGGCTGCGATGCCGTCGGTCGTTCCCTGGATGATGCCGCTGTTGTCGATCACCAGCGCCCGCGCCGCGGCGCCCGCCGCGAAGGTCTGGCTGATGCCCGCGCCAGCGCCGCCTGCCGCCGTGCCGGCGATCGTGGCGCCGGCATTGTTGACGATCCGGATCGTCGAGGCCGCATTGCCCTGCAGGATCGCGATGCCGGTCGCGGCACCTGCTCCGGTGTTCGTCGCGGATATCGTGCCCCAATTATTGAAGAGATTGCTTCCCGCGCCGGTCCCCGACGAAAAGCTCAGGCCGGTGAAAGCTCCCGCGCCATTGCCCGTCGCGACGATGGAGCCGTTGTTGTTCAGCGTGTTCCCGAACGTGTTGGTCCCGAATGTCAGCGCCTGGCCGCTCGGGGCCTGCTGGATCGTCGCTCCGGGGTTGACGTTAACGATGACCGGCACGCCTGCAGGCGCCGCGAATCCGTCAGGGTCGGTGCCCGAACAGGTGACCGTCGCGCCCGCGCCGGGTGGGTCCGGCAAGCATTGCGCCTGAACAGGCAGCGCCGCGAGGAGGCTGCTCATGCCGGCCGCCAGTGCGATGGGGCTGCTTTCCAAGAACGGAAGCCGGAAACGCCGCTTTCTCAGCCGCGCATCACGCGTCTGGACTTGTCCAGACCGTTCGGTGCCAGAGCATCGCCGCATGCTCGCCTCACATCTGCTGATCCTGCACGCAAGATGCAGTGCGAATCGCTCGCAAGCAACCAAAGCGCGAGCATCAGCGTCGTGCTTCGGTGGCAACCGTCTCCAAAAAGTTAAAAGGCGTGGTGGGCTTGGTCGCGGCGGTGGCGATCCCTAGATGGCTGTTGTGGATCGAGGCGAACCCGAGAGACCGATGTCCGAACGCGATAGCGAAGCCAACCGATTCTCCGCCCGCGCGGCACGCTATGCCCGGGTGGGCGCGAATGTCGGCGGGGTGGCGGCGCGGATCGCGGGCGCCAGGCTGTTCGGCGTCGAGGGGCGCGACGCCTCCAATGCCGAGGCGCTGGCCAAGGCGCTGGGCGGGCTGAAGGGCCCGATCATGAAGGTGGCGCAGCTCGTCGCCACCATTCCCGACGTGGTGCCGCCGGAATATGCCGCCGAGCTGCAGAAGCTGCAGTCGCAGGCGCCGCCGATGGGCGCAGCCTTCGTCAAGCGCCGGATGATGGCCGAGCTCGGCGCCAATTGGCGCGAGCGCTTCGGCGAATTCGACCTGAAGCCGGCGGCGGCCGCTTCACTGGGGCAGGTGCATCGCGCGACGACGCTGGAAGGCACTCCGCTCGCCTGCAAGCTGCAATATCCCGACATGGAATCGGCGGTGGAGGCCGATATCGCCCAGCTCGAGGTGCTGTTCTCGCTGCACCGGCGCATGGGCGCGGTGATCGACACCAGCGAGATCGCCAAGGAGATCGGCGCCCGCGTCCGCGAGGAGCTCGATTACAAGCGCGAAGCCAGGCATGTCGCGCTCTATCAGGCGATCCTGGCGGAGACGCCGCAAGTGCGCGTGCCGGCTCTGGAGCCGGCGCTCTCGACCCGGCGGCTGCTGACCATGCACTGGCTCGACGGCAGTCCGATCCTCTCGCACAAGCAGGACGGGCAGGCGGTGCGCGACCGCATCTCGACCGCGATGTTCAAGGCCTGGTGGCGGCCCTTCAGCCATCACGGCGTCATCCATGGCGACCCGCATCTCGGGAACTACACGGTGTTCTCGGAGGGCGGCGAGCCGCAGGGCATCAACCTGCTCGACTATGGCTGCATCCGCATCTTCCCGCCTTCATTCGTCGGTGGCGTGGTCGACCTCTATCGCGGCCTGCAGCAGGGTGACGATGCCCGCGTCGTCCATGCCTATGAGACCTGGGGCTTCAAGGGGCTGACCAAGGAGCTGGTCGACACGCTCAACATCTGGGCGCGCTTCATCTATGGGCCGTTGCTGGAGGACCGCGTCAGGCGCATCGCGGAGGATGTCAGCCCTGCCGAATACGGTCGCAAGCAGGCCTTCCAGGTGCACCAGGCGCTGAAGAAGCGCGGGCCGGTGACGGTGCCGCGCGAATTCGTCTTCATGGACCGGGCCGCGATCGGGCTCGGCGGCGTCTTCCTGCATCTCGATGCCGAATTGAATTTCCACCAGCTGTTCGAGGCGGAGATCGAGGGGTTCACGGTGGAGGGCGTCGCGCAGCGGCAGCACGCGGCGTTGGTCGAGGTCGGGTTGAAACCCTAGGCTCGCGCGGCTCAGTCGCCACCACCGCCGCAATCGCCGCCGCCGCTGTCGTCGCCGAAGCCTCCGCTTCCTCCGTCACCGCCGCCGGAGGTGCGGCGCCAGGCCGCGATGTCCTCCTCGTCGCGCTTGGTCTGCTCGCGCGCCTCGGCGAACCAGCGCCTGGCCCTCTCGCGCAGGGCAGGGTCGAGCGCGAAGGGATCATCCCCTTCGGTATCCTTGCGCGGGTCGTCCACGAAAAGCGCCTCCCTTCGATTGCGAGAATTTAGCCGAATCCGGAGGAGTCGTCCTCGCCGTCGCCGAAATGGCGTTAATCGCGGTCGCACGCAGGTTGTAAATTGCGCATGGTTGGCGTTGTTAAATCGATTTAAATTTCGTATTTTCACCGAAACTGGACAGAAGGCCGCGAGGGCGCTGTTCATTTCACCGGCGCGCGACGCTGCCGCGTTGCCCGTCCGTCGCGGGTGCGCTACAGGCTAGAGAGACTGTGTCTTTTTCAGGATCGAGACCATGGCCGACCACGCCCATCACGCCGACATTCCCGCGATGGACTATCCCGAGCATGAGCGCACTTATGGCGGCTTCGTGCACATGGCCGAAGTCGGCACGGTGGCCTGCCTCGCCATCGTCGCGGTGCTCGCGGTCGGCGGCACCAAGCACGCCTGGGGCACCGCTCTTGTTGGCACGCTCCTCACGGTGATCGGAACCGGCGTCGGCATCGCGTCGGAGAAGATCTCCTGGCGCGCGCCGCTCGTGGCGCTCGTGCTGATGCTGCTCGCGCTGCTCCTCTACTGATCCGCTTCCCGTAACGCCGGAAAGGCCTGCCCCGCCATGCGCATTGCTGTCCCAGCCGAAACGCAAGGGGCGGAGACCCGCGTCGCCGCGACGCCGGAAACCGTCCGCAAGTTCAAGGGCCTCGGCGCCGAGATCGTCGTCGAGACCGGCGCCGGCAAAGCCTCCGGCATCCTCGATGCCGATTACGAGGCGGCGGGCGCGACGATTGCGAAGACGGCGGCGGAGGCGCTTGCCGGGGCGAATATCGTGCTGAAGGTGCGTCGTCCGGGCGAAAGCGAGATCGCCGGGCTGCCGGCGGGCGCGCTCGTCATCGCGACGATGGACCCTTACGGCAACGAGGCACAGGTCGAGGCGCTGGCCAAGGCCAATGTCGCCGCCTTCGCCATGGAGTTCATGCCGCGCATCACTCGCGCGCAGGTGATGGACGTGCTGTCGTCGCAGGCCAACCTCGCTGGCTACCGCGCCGTGATCGACGGCGCTGCCGAATACGGCCGGGCGCTGCCGATGATGATGACGGCGGCGGGCACCGTGCCGGCCGCGAAGATCTTCGTGATGGGCGTCGGCGTCGCCGGCCTGCAGGCGATCGCGACGGCGCGGCGCCTTGGCGCCATCGTGACCGCGACCGATGTGCGCCCCGCGACCAAGGAGCAGGTCGAGTCGCTCGGCGCCAAGTTCCTCGCCGTCGAGGACGAGGAGTTCAAGCAGGCGCAGACGGCCGGCGGCTACGCCAAGGAGATGTCCAAGGAATACCAGGCCAAGCAGGCGGAACTGACCGCCAGCCACATCGCCAAGCAGGACATCGTCATCACCACCGCGCTGATCCCGGGCCGCCCGGCGCCGAAGCTGATCTCGGCGGCGATGGTCGAGAGCATGAAGCCCGGCTCCGTCATCGTCGATCTCGCCGTCGAGCGCGGCGGCAATTGCGAGCTGGCCAAGCCCGGCGAAGTCGTTGTCACGCCGAACGGCGTCAAGATCGTCGGCCATCTCAACGTGCCGGGCCGGCTCGCCGCAACCTCTTCGGCGCTCTACGCCAAGAACCTCTACGCCTTCGTCGAGACGCTGATCGACAAGGCCGAGAAGAAGCTCGCAGTGAACTGGGACGACGAGCTGGTGAAGGCGACCGCCCTGACGAAGGACGGCGCCGTCATCCATCCGAATTTCGCGCCGAAGGCCTGAGCGAAGGAATTCCGACCATGGCAAATCCCTCTCCCGAACAGGCCATCGAAAGCGCCCGCAACGCCGCGGCGCTGGCCAGGCAGGCGGCCGAGCTCGCCGAGCGCTATGCCGACCAGGCGGCGGCGGCGGCCAGCATCGCCACCGGCGGCGTCGATCCGACGATCTTCCGCCTCGCCATCTTCGTGCTCGCCGTCTTCGTCGGCTACTACGTCGTCTGGTCGGTGACGCCGGCGCTGCACACGCCGCTGATGTCCGTCACCAACGCGATCTCCTCGGTCATCGTCGTCGGCGCGCTGCTCGCCGTCGGCGTCGAGGCTCTTCCGGCGCTCGGCGACGGGCCGATCTGGGCCAAGATCTTCGGCTTCGTCGCCCTCGTGCTCGCCTCGGTGAACATCTTCGGCGGCTTCCTCGTCACCGAGCGCATGCTCGCGATGTACAAGAAGAAGGGCTGACGCATGGCCGCCAACCTCTCAGCCCTGCTCTACGTCGTTTCCGGCGTCCTGTTCATCATGGCCCTGCGGGGCCTGTCGCATCCGACCAGCTCCCGCCAGGGCAACCGCTACGGCATGATCGGCATGGGGCTCGCCATCCTGACGACGGTGGTGTTCTTCCCGCCGTCGGGCTTCTCGGGCTGGCTGCTCGTCATCCTCGGCATCGCCATCGGCGGCGGCATCGGCGCCTTCATGGCCAAGCGCGTGCAGATGACGCAGATGCCGCAGCTCGTCGCCTTCTTCCACTCGCTGGTCGGCCTCGCAGCCGTGCTGGTGGCGGCGGCCGCGCTCTATGCGCCGGAGGCCTTCGGCATCGGCCATGTCGGCTCGATCCACGGCGCGAGCCTGTTCGAGATGGCGCTCGGCGTCGCGATCGGCGCGGTCACCTTCACCGGCTCGATCATCGCCTTCCTCAAGCTCGACGGGCGCATGAGCGGCAAGCCGATCATGCTGCCGCAGCGCCATGGCATCAATATCGGCCTCGCCATCGCGCTCGTCGTCCTACTGGCGATCTTCATCAAGACCGAGAGCCACGGCGTCTTCTGGCTGATCGTGCTGGTTTCGCTGGTGCTCGGCGTGCTGCTGATCGTGCCGATCGGCGGCGCGGACATGCCGGTCGTCGTGTCCATGCTGAACTCCTATTCCGGCTGGGCCGCCGCCGGCATCGGCTTCACGCTCGGCAACATGGCGCTGATCATCACCGGCGCACTGGTTGGCTCCTCCGGCGCGATCCTGTCCTACATCATGTGCAAGGGCATGAACCGCTCCTTCATCTCGGTGATCCTCGGCGGCTTCGGCGGCGAGACGGCTGCCGCCGGCGCGGCCGGGGCGGTCGAGGCGCGGCCGGTGAAGCAGGGCTCGCCGGACGATGCCGCCTACATCATGAAGAACGCCGCCAAGGTCATCATCGTGCCGGGCTACGGCATGGCGGTGGCGCAGGCGCAACACGCTCTGCGCGAGATGGCGGACACGCTCAAGAAGGAAGGCGTCGAGGTCAAATACGCGATCCATCCGGTTGCGGGCCGCATGCCCGGCCATATGAACGTGCTGCTGGCCGAGGCCAACGTGCCCTATGACGAGGTCTTCGAGCTTGAGGACATCAACTCGGAATTCGGCCAAGCCGACGTCGCCTTCGTCATCGGCGCCAACGACGTCACCAACCCGGCGGCGAAGACCGATCCGCAATCGCCGATCTACGGCATGCCGATCCTCGACGTCGAGAAGGCCAAGACGGTGCTGTTCATCAAGCGCGGCATGGGCTCCGGCTATGCGGGCGTCGAGAACGAGCTGTTCTTCAAGCCCAACACCATGATGCTGTTCGGCGACGCCAAGAAGGTCACCGACGAGATCGTCAAGGCGCTGGCGCACTGAAGGACCCGCAAAAGCGGGCGCCGCTTTTGCGATGAGGGCTGTTCGAGACCAAACCCGCGCGCCGTCATCGGAATGCTGCAATGGGCCGGCTTGATCGCCGGCCCCTTTGCTTTCCGGATCCCCCGCCCGATGCTTCTGCGCCTGACCAGGATTGTGCTGCTGCTGGCGCTGGCGGCCTATCTCGCCACGCTCGGCCTGCTTTATGCCTACCAGCGCGACCTGGTCTTTCCGCTCAATCCGGCGAAGGCGGATATCGCCTCGGCGGGACTTCCGGCGGCCGAGGAGGTGTCGGTGACGACCGCCGATGGCGAGCGGCTCGTCGCCTGGGCGGTGGCGCCGCGGGGCGACAAGCCGGTGCTGCTCTATTTCCAGGGCAATGCCGGCAATCTCGGCGGGCGGGGCCGTGCAGAGAGGCTGAGGGCGCTGACCGCGGACGGGACCGGTCTTTTCGCGATCAGCTATCGCGGCTATGGCGGCTCGACCGGCAGCCCGAGCGAGGAAGGCCTGCAGCAGGAT
This sequence comes from Allobosea sp. RCC_152_1, assembly GCF_041360765.1. Taxonomy (NCBI): domain Bacteria; kingdom Pseudomonadati; phylum Pseudomonadota; class Alphaproteobacteria; order Hyphomicrobiales; family Alloboseaceae; genus Allobosea; species Allobosea sp. RCC_152_1. The sequence continues at coordinate 681,325 of NZ_JBFUPU010000002.1, read as the reverse complement.
GCCCGGGCCGCCTATGCGGCGGCGGCGCAGCGCTACGGGGCCGACCGGCTGATAGGCTATGGCGAGTCGCTGGGAACCGGCGTGGTGCTGAAGCTCGCGGCCGAGAGGCCGCTCAAGGCGGTGGTGCTGGAGGCACCCTATCTTTCGGCGCTGGCGGTGGCCGAGGCGCGCTATCCCTATCTGCCGCTCGGTCCCTTCATGCGAGACCCTTTCCGCTCGGACACGGTCATCGAGGAGATCAACGCACCGCTGCTGGTCATGCATGGCGAGCGCGACGGCGTCATTCCCATCGCCCAGGGGCAGGCGCTCTACGATCTCGCCAAGCCGCCCAAGCGCTTCCTGCGCTTCCCGGAGGGCCGGCATGCGGACCTGCCGGACCATGGCGCGATCCCGGAAGTGCGGCGCTTTCTGGCGGATGTCGCGCAGGGGCAGTTCAGCGGAGCGCAGGTCCGGACCGTACCATGACAAAGGCCGCCGGATCCGATCCGGCGGCCTCGATCTTCACAGCGCTTCGCCCGCGCTCAGCTCCTGAAGAGACCGCCGCCGCCACCGCCGCCGAGGCGGGACTGGCCGGCGCGGGCCTGGGCATTGTTGCCGTCTAGGCTGAGCGCGCGCTGATAAGCCTGCTGGGCTTCGGATCTCTGGCCGAGCTTCTCCTGGGCGAAGCCACGGCCGGCCCAGGCATCGGCGTTGCGGTTGTCGACATTGAGGGCTGCGGTGAAGTCCTCCAGCGCGGCATCGTATTTGCCCAGCGCGTTCAGGCTCTGGCCGCGCGCGACATAGGGCGGGGCGGTGTAGGGGTTGCGGTCGATCACCGAGTCGAAATCGGTGACGGCGTGCTGGTGCTGGCCTTCCTTCTGATAGACGAGGCCGCGCGAATGGAAGGCTTCGGGCGATTCCGGGTTCAGCCGGATCGCGGTGTTGAGGTCGCTGAGCGCCTGCTGCAGGTTGCCTTGCTGGCGCAGCAGATTGGCCCGGGCGACATAGGCCGGACCGTAATTGGGGTTGACGGTGGTGGCCTTGTTGAAATCGGCCATGGCCGCATCGTTGCGACCGCTCTGGCGCAGGGCCAGGCCGCGATTCGTATAAGCCGAGGCGAGGTTCGGATCGAGCTGGACCGCCTTGGTGAAATCGCCGATCGCGTCCGAGAAGCGGCCGATGCGGGCATAGGCGGCGCCGCGGGTGTTGTAGGCGCCGGGATCGTTCTGGTTGCGGCTGATGACCTCGCTCAGCGAGCCGATATTGACGCTGGCATCAGCGTTGTCGCTGGTGTCGAGCACGGCCACGGCTGGCTGGGAGGAGAGACCGGATACGCTGTCGCATCCGGCCAGAGCCACCGCCATGCCAGCGGCCGCCAGCCAATAACTGCCTCGGATCATGCTTCGCCTCATCGATCTCGGCCTCATCGGTCTCGTGCTTCGTCTGCCGCTGAGTCCCAAGCCTCAAGCCCAGGCTCCTTGCGGCGTGATCGCGCTCCCCAGCCGAACAGCGCCTCGTCAGACAAGACGCCCCAAACCCGCCAAAACTTGGTTAACTCCGGCAAAAACAAGAGCGCCCGGAGCGGACTCCAGGCGCCTGTCATTCTCGGACCCGCCCAGCGCCGCACAAGGCGGCTTGGCCAGGCTCAGGGGCGCTTCGGCTTCACCGGCGCGGGCAGGAGGCCTTCGCGCTGCAGCTTCTTGCGGACCAGCTTGCGGGCGCGGCGGACGGCCTCGGCCTTCTCGCGCGCCTTCTTCTCGGAAGGCTTCTCGTAATGGCCGCGGAGCTTCATCTCGCGGAAAATGCCCTCGCGCTGCATCTTCTTCTTGAGGGCGCGGAGAGCCTGGTCGACATTGTTGTCGCGAACGAGAACCTGCACGTGAAACGTCCGTCCTTAGCGGGTTGATCCAAAAATACGGGCCGGCGATGCCGCATGCGGATCGCTCGAAGGTTCGTGCGGATAACAGAATTCGATTTGGCTGTCCACGGCGCGATGCCGCGAAAATGCAGCCGTGGCACGCTTTTTCGCCGGATCGGGGCGAGCGCTCAGCCGCGCTCGGACAAAACCCGGGTGACATGGCCCATCTTGCGGCCCGGACGAGCGTCGCGCTTGCCGTAGAGATGCAGATGCGCGCCGGGCTCGGCGAGGATCTCGCGCCAGCGCAAAGCGGCGTCGCCGATCAGGTTCTCCATCTCGACGCGGCCGCGCAGCGCGGCGGAGCCGAGCGGAAAGCCGCAGACGGCGCGGACATGCTGATGGAACTGCGAGGTCTCGGCGCCCTCGCTGGTCCAATGCCCGGAATTATGCACGCGCGGGGCGATTTCGTTGACGATGACGCGCTCGGTGCCGCCATCCTCCAGCACGAACATCTCGACGGCGAAGACGCCGACATAGCCGAGCGCCTCGCCGATCCGACGCGCCGCATCGATGGCGGCGTCGGAGGCTGTCCTGCCGAGCTTCGCCGGCACGCGGGTGAAGGCGAGGATATGGTCGCGATGCTCGTTCTCGCAGACGTCGAAGGCAGCAAAGGCGCCATCGAGCCCGCGAGCGGCGACGACCGAGACCTCGCGCTCGAAGGGCACGAAACCTTCGAGGATCGCGGGAAAGCGGCCGATCGCCTCATAGGCCTCGGCGAGGTCGGTGCCGGGAGCGATCTTGACCTGCCCCTTGCCGTCATAGCCGAAGCGGCGTGTCTTCAGGATCGAGGGGCGGCCGAGCGCGGCGACGGCGGCCTCGAGATCGGCCAGCGAATCGACGGCGCGGAACGGCGCGACCGCAAGGCCGAGATCGGCGACGAAGCTCTTCTCGCTCAGCCGGTCCTGCGTCACGGCAAGCGCGCGGGCTCCGGGATGCAGCGGCGTGCGCGCGGCGAGGAACGCGGCGGTCGCCGCCGGCACGTTCTCGAATTCATAGGTCACGACGTCGACGGCGTCGGCGAAGTTGGCGAGGGCCGCCTCGTCGTCATAATCGGCGACGGTATGGCGGGTGGCCACGTCGAAGGCCGGGCTGTCCGCCTCCGGCGCGAAGACATGGCAGCGTATGCCGAGATCGGCGGCGGCGAGCGCCATCATCCGGGCGAGCTGGCCGCCGCCGAGGATGCCGAGCATGGCGCCCGGCGCGAGGCCGGTCGGAACAGGCGCGCTCATGCCTCGTTCCGATTCGGGCGCTCGGCGATGCCGGCGCTCTGGCGGGCGCGATAGGCCTCGAGACGTTCCGCCAGGGCCTCGTCCGAGAGTGCGAGCACGGCGGCCGCCAGGAGCGCGGCATTGACCGCGCCGGCACGGCCGATGGCGAGGGTGCCGACCGGGATGCCGGCGGGCATCTGCACGATGGAGAGCAGGCTGTCCTGCCCCGAGAGCGCCTTGGATTCGACGGGGACGCCGAAGACCGGCAGCGGCGTCAGCGAGGCGGTCATCCCCGGCAGATGGGCGGCGCCGCCGGCACCGGCGATCACCACCTTGAAGCCTTCGGCCTTGGCGCCCTTGGCGAAGGAAAACAGCCGGTCCGGCGTGCGATGGGCCGAGACGATGCGGGCGTCATAGGGGATGGCGAGGGCGTCGAGCGCTTCGGCAGCATGACGCATCGTCGCCCAGTCGGACTGGCTGCCCATGATGATGGCGACGGGTGGGCTGGTCTTGGCCATGGATGCGCTCGGGCTTCGCCTTGGGAAGCGCGCGATCTAGACCGCCCGGCGCCCGATAAGCAAGGGCGAATCGGGCCTGGCGCCCATCGAATCGCCGTGCTCAGGCGATGATGTCGGGCGTCAACGCATCCTCGATCTGCGAAATGCGGTCCTTCAGGTAGAGCTTGCGCTTCTTCAGCCGCTGCACCTGGATCTGGTTGATCGCGCCGACCCGCTCCAGCGCGTCGATGGCGCTGTCGAGATCGCGGTGCTCCTCGCGCAGCCGCGCCAGCTCCGCGGTGAAGGTCTCGACCTCTTCCGGGCTGAGCTCGAATCCCATGGCCATCTCATCATCGCCGCACTTGGCCGCGACTATGCCTTCGCCGCGATGCGCCTCGCAAGAGCGCGTGTCGCTGCCCAAGCCTCCGGGAGCCTTCTATTCACGGCTTCCGGGAAGGGAGCCGGAGTCGATCACAGAATCTCATGAATGCCGTGTGACAGTGCAGGGCAGACGTGAAGCCGGCTTTCTGTCAGATTGGTACGTCAACTGTTCATCAGGAGGATCCCAGATGTCGTTGCAGACCCGTCTTGTCGAACTCGAGCGCAAGCATCGCCAACTCGAGGACGCGATCGCCCGAGCCGTGGCGAGCCCTTCCTCCAGCGACCTCAGCGTGGCCGAGCTCAAGCGGAAGAAGTTGCAACTGAAGGATGAGATCGAACGCGTAAGGCTGACCATGCCGGGGCGAACCCTGCACTGAGACGAAATTTCGCTTCGCCCGCGGGGCGTTACATGGATGCGGACTTGAACCGGCCCGAAAGGGCCGGTTCTTTTTTGCGCTATGGAACCTTCCCGGGATGTCGCATGTTGAAGCGTGGCGTTTCAACATGGGAGGGATAGCATGGGCATTATCTGGACCATCATCATCGGCTTTGTCGCCGGGATCATCGCCAAGTTCATCACGCCGGGCTCGAACGAGCCGTCCGGCTTCATTCTGACAACAATTCTCGGCATCGTCGGCGCCTTCGTGGCGACCTATCTCGGTCAATCGCTCGGCTGGTATGCGCCGGGGCAGGGGGCAGGGCTGGTCGGCGCGGTGATCGGCGCCGTCATCGTCCTGTTGGTTTGGGCGATGATCAATGGCCGCCGCGGTTCTGTCTGATCCTGATCGAGTCCAGAAAAGGAGTTCCTGCCATGAGCAATGACAACGGGACCAGCAGCGGTTTTCCGTCGATGACGGCCCTGCTTGGGCTGCTCGCCGTCGCGGGCTACCAGCATCGCGACCAGATCTCGGAGTGGATCAGCAACAAGATGGGCGGCGGGCAGGGCGCCGCTCCGCCGGCCCCAGGGCAGGCGGGTGCCGCGCCCGGTCAGCAGCAGGCTGGCGGTGGCCTTCTCGGTAGCCTGGGCGGCTTGCTCGGCGCTGGCGGCGCCGGAGCGATCCTGAACAGCGGCCTCGGCGAGCTGGTCGACCGCTTCAACCAATCCGGGCAGGGCGACAAGGCCAATTCCTGGGTCGGGACGGGTCCCAACCAGGATGTCGCGCCGGGCGATCTCGAGCAGGCGCTGGGACCGGAGGTGCTCGACGCCATCGCCAAGCAGACCGGCCTCTCGCGCGAGGACCTGCTGGCGCGGCTCTCGAAAGTCCTGCCCGATGCGGTCGATCGCTATACGCCGGGCGGCAATCTCGGCAGCGCCAGGGGCTGAACGCTCCGGACGTAAGAGACATCGCCATGGCAGTGGCGCGGGCTAGAGGGCCCGCGCCATTTCGCGCAGGCGGAATTTCTGGATCTTGCCGGTCGAGGTCTTGGGGATCTCGGTGAAGATCACGGTCCTCGGGCATTTGAACGAGGCCAGATGTTGCTTGCACCAGGCGATCAGCTCCGCCTCGGTCGCAGGCTTGCCCGGCTTGAGCTCGATGAAGGCGCAGGGCGTCTCGCCCCATTTCTCGTCCGGCCGGGCGACGACCGCGGCGGCCTGCACCGCCGGATGCTTGTAGAGCGCATCCTCGACCTCGATCGAGGAGATGTTCTCGCCGCCGGAGATGATGATGTCCTTGGAGCGGTCCTTGAGCTGGATGTAGCCGTCGGGATAGCGCACGCCGAGGTCGCCGGTGTGGAACCAGCCGCCGGCGAAGGCGGCGCCGGTCGATCTCGGGTTCTTCAAATAGCCCTTCATCACGACGTTGCCGCGCATCATCACCTCACCGAGCGTCTGGCCGTCGCGCGGGACGGGCTGCATCGTGTCGGGATCGAGCACGTCGAGCCCCTCCAATGCGGGATAACGCACGCCCTGGCGGGCTTTCTTCGCGGCCTGCTCGGCCGGCGGGAGCGTGTCCCAGTCGTCGTTCCACTCATTGACCACGGCCGGGCCATAGCACTCGGTCAGCCCGTAGAGATGGGTGACCTCGAAGCCGGCCTGCTTCATGCCGGCGAGCACCGCTTCGGGCGGCGGGGCGGCGGCGGTGAAGAAGGAAACGGTCTGCGGGAAGTCGCGGCGCTCCTCTTCCGGGGCGTTGAGCAGCGTCGACATCACGATCGGCGCGCCGCAGAGATGGGTCACGCCATGGTCGGCGAGCGCGTCATACATCGCCTTGGCCCGGACCTGGCGCAGGCAGACATGGGTGCCGGCGACGATCGAGATCGTCCAGGGGAAGCACCAGCCGTTGCAGTGGAACATCGGCAGCGTCCAGAGATAGACCGGATGGCGGCCGAGATTGCCGGTGATGACGTTGGAGGTGGCCAGCAGATTGGCGCCGCGATGGTGATAGACCACGCCCTTGGGGTCGCCGGTGGTGCCGGAGGTGTAGTTCAGCGCGATCGCGTCCCATTCATCGTCCGGCATCCGCCACGCGAATTCCGGATCGCCGGAGGCGACGAAATCCTCGTAGTCGACGCTGCCGAGGCGCTCGCCCGGCCCGTCATAGACCGGGTCGTCATAGTCGATGACGAGCGGCTTCGCCTTGCAGAGCGCCAGCGCCTCCCGGATCGTGCCGGAGAACTCGCGGTCGGTGATCAGCACCTTCGCTTCGCCATGGTCGAGCGAGAAGGCGATGATGGCGGCATCGAGCCTGGTGTTGAGCGTGTTGAGCACGGCACCGGCCATCGGCACGCCGTAATGGCATTCCAGCATGGCGGGCGTGTTCGGCAGCATCGCTGCGACCGTGTCGTTCTTGCCGATGCCGTGTTTCGCCAGCGCCGAGGCGAGGCGGCGGGAGCGAGCATAGAACTCGGCATAGGAGCGGGCGAGCGGGCCGTGGACGATCGCGGTGTGGCTGGGGAAGATCGCGGCGGCGCGCTCGAGGAAGGTGAGCGGCGTCAGCGGCTGGTGATTGGCCGGGTTGCGGTCGAGATCGGTGTCATAGGGCGTGGTCTTCATCTTGGGCCTTCCGCCGTCGTGTCGCCGCAGGATTAGCCGCTCGCCGGCTCAACCGTAATCCATCCCTTTTGCCGATGCGGCGCAATCGTCGATGGCGGCGGGCTTGCGGTGCGGAAGGCTTCTCGCCACGATGCCATGGAACCGGTCTGGAGAGAGACGATGCGGGTCTTTGCTGCCCTGGCGGGGATGACCGGCTGGGTGGCGCTGGCGCTCCAGTTCTACCTGAGCGCGGTCAACGGCAGCGCGCGGGGGCTGCCTGCCGGCGAGATGGTGCTGCGTTATTTCAGCTTCTTCACGATCCTGACCAACATGCTGGTCGCGCTCGTCCTGACGCAGGCCGTGCTCGCTCCCGGTCGCGGCATCCTCGGCCGGCCCGCAGTGCAGGCGGCGACAGCCGGCTATATCGCCGTTGTCGGCCTGATCTATGTCGTCATCCTGCGCCACACATGGGCGCCGACCGGCCTGCAATGGTGGGTGGATGTGGCGTTGCACTATGCCATGCCGCTGCTCTATCTCGCCTTCTGGCTGGCCTTCGCGGCCAAGGGCAGGCTGCGCTGGGCGATGCCGCTGGGCTGGCTCGCCTATCCCGGGCTCTATCTCGCCTGGGTGCTGGCACGTGGTGCGGCTTCGGGCTTCTACCCCTATCCGTTCATCGACGTGGCGAGGCTCGGCTATGGCCGGATGGCCGCGAACGCGCTCGGCATGATGCTGCTGTTCCTGCTGGTCGGTTTCGCCTTCGTCGCGCTCGATCGCCTTCTGGCGCGGGGCCGGGCGCTCACCCCCACAAGCGCAGACCCAGACCGCCGAGCCCATCGAAGACGAGCTTGAGCCCCACCACGACCAGCAGCCAGTAGATGATGCCGTAGAAGCGCTCGGCCGGGACGCGACGGACCAGCCAGACCCCGGCGAAGGTCGCGGCGATGGCGAAGGGCAGCAGCGCGGCGGAGGCGATGAGGTTTGCGGCGCTGAACTGCCCGAGCGCGATATAGGGAATGATCTTCACCCAGTTCATCGCGGCGAAGAAGATCGCGCCGGTGCCGACGAAGACGGCGGGCGGCAGCTTCTGCGGCATGGCGTAGATCTGGAAGGGCGGGCCGCCGGCATGGGCGACCATGCTGGTGAACCCGCAGAAGAAACCCCAGAAGCTGCCCGCGCCCCAGCTCGCCTGCGTCGCGACAGTCGGCTTCTTGCCGTCGCTCAGCATGCGGCGCAGCGCGAAGCCGACCGAGATCAGCCCGACCGCCAGGACGACGGCTGCGTCCGAGACCTTCGCCGCCAGCAGATAACCCATGAGGATGCCCAGGAGCGCGCCGGGCGCCAGCGTCGCCAGATTGCGGCGATCGAATTCGCGCCGGTAGGACCAGACCGAGACCACATCCTGCGCGATCAGCAGCGGCAGCATGATCGCCGCCGCCGTCACCGGCGAGACGACCAGCGCCATCAGCGGCAGGGACAAGAGGCCGATCCCGGAAAAGCCGCCTTTCGCCAGCCCGGTCAGGACGACGGCCGGCACCATGGCGGCGAAGAAGACGAGATCGAAGGGCATGGAGGAATGCTGCGCCGCAGGGCCGAGAGGTTCGGAATGGGGTGGGCGAAAGTCTTAAAGCAGCGCGCTTGCACTGGCTGAGGGGAGTGCGCAGGATTCCGCGCAAAACCAGCCCCGCCAACGCCGGCTCGCCACGGGGCTTTAGGATGAAACCCGGCGCAGAGGAACGCTTCCCATGAATGGCTCCCATGCGGCGCCCGCCCGCCCGGCGCAAGGCTATCGCGAAACCTATGCAAGCTGGCAGGCCGACCCCGATGCCTATTGGCTCGACATCGCCAAGGGGATCGACTGGATCAAGCCGCCGCAAAAGGCCTTCGACGCCGCTGCCGGTATCTATGGCCGCTGGTTCCCGGATGCGACCTGCAACACCTGCTTCAACGCGCTCGACCGGCATGTGCGCGACGGGCGCGGTGAGCAGGTCGCGCTGATCCATGACAGTCCCGTCACCGGAACGAAGGCGAAATACACCTATGCCGAGATGCTCGACGAGGTCGCGACGCTCGCCGCCGTGCTGCAGGACCTTGGCGTCGGCAAGGGCGACCGCGTCCTGATCTACATGCCGATGGTGCCGGAGGCGGCCTTCGCCATGCTCGCCTGCGCGCGGATCGGCGCCGTGCATTCGGTGGTGTTCGGCGGCTTCGCTGCCAAGGAACTGGCGACGCGCATCGACGATGCCGAGCCCAAGGTGATCCTGAGCGCAACCTGCGGCATCGAGCCGACGCGGGTGGTCGAGTACAAGCCGCTGCTCGACGGCGCGATCGCAATGGCCCGGCACAAGCCGCAGGCTTGCGTGATTCTGCAGCGGCCGCAGGCCGAGGCCTCGATGCATGCGGCGCGCGACAAGAACTGGCGCATGCTGGTCGCGGCCGCGAAGGCCACCGGGCGCAAGGCCGATTGCGTCGAGGTCGCCGCGACCGACCCGCTCTACATCCTCTACACCTCCGGCACGACCGGCCGGCCCAAGGGCGTGGTCCGCGACAATGGCGGCCACATGGTCGTGCTCAAGGCGACGATGGACCAGCTCTTCGATGTCGGGCCGGGCGAGGTGATGTTCTGCGCCTCCGATGTCGGCTGGGTCGTCGGGCACGGCTATATCGTCTATGCGCCGCTGATCCAGGGCGCGACCAGCGTGCTCTATGAAGGCAAGCCGGTCGGCACGCCCGATCCCGGCGCCTTCTGGCGGGTGATCGCCGAGCATGGCGTGAAGGTGCTGTTCACGGCCCCGACCGCCTTCCGCGCCATCCGCAAGGAGGACCCCGAAGGCAAGCACCTCGCCGGGCACGATCTCTCGCGCTTCAGGGCGCTGTTCCTCGCCGGCGAACGGGCCGATCCCGAGACACTGAAATGGGCCGAGGCGCTGCTGAAGGTGCCGGTGATCGACCATTGGTGGCAGACGGAAAGCGGCTCGCCGATCGTCGGCGACCCGATGGGCCTGGGCCTGCTGCCGATCAAGCACGGCTCGCCGACCGTGCCGCTGCCGGGCTGGGACGTGCAGTGCCTCGACGAGGGCGGCCGGCCGGTCGAGGCGGGCAAGATGGGCGCGATCGTGCTGAAGCTGCCGCTGCCGCCGGGCGCGCTGCCGACGCTGTGGAACGACGATGCGCGCTTCCGGGAGGCCTACCTCACGACTTATCCGGGCTACTACAACACTTCGGATGCCGGTTTTATCGATGAAGACGGCTATGTCTTCATCATGGGCCGCACCGACGACATCATCAATGTCGCCGGCCACCGGCTCTCGACCGGCGGCATGGAGGAGGTTCTGGCAGCCCATCCGGCCGTGGCTGAATGCGCGGTCGTCGGCATCCGCGACGCGCTCAAGGGCGAGCAGCCCTGCGGCTTCGTGGTGCTCAAGGCCGGCGCGACGGTGTCGCCCGAGCAGGTCGAGAAGGAGCTGGTGGCGCTGGTGCGCGAGCGGATCGGGCCGGTGGCGGCCTTCAAGCTGGCGGTGACGGTCAACCGGCTGCCGAAGACGCGCTCCGGCAAGATCCTGCGGGCGACGATGAAGAAGATCGCCGATGGCGAGGATTATGCGGTGCCGGCGACGATCGAGGATGTCGGGGTGCTCGACGAGATCGGCGCGGTGCTGAAGGGCAGGGGGCTGGGCTGACCACGCACATCGCCGTTGCGTGAGGTTTCGCAACGGCAATACAACTTCACGTTGAATTTACGGTTTGGTGGCAAGATCGACTGTGGTGGGGATAGCCGCAGGCGCTGAATATGGCTGCTTTGCAAGCTGGCCGGATCTTGTTGCCATTGATCGTCGCTCTGGCGCCGTTCGCGCTGGTGCTGGCGCCGCGCGATAACGCGTCGGTGATTGTCTTCGCAGCCGATGGGCGGGCAGCGGCGACCGCGATCGCGCATGCCGGCGGTACGGTGCTGGCGCGCTTCAGCTCGTTCGGATTCGTTGCCCGCGCCGAGAGCCCGGGCTTTGCGACGCGTCTCTATCTCGCAGGAGCCCTTCTCGTCCTGGACGGCGCCGGTCGCGGCGGCTGCCTGGCCTCGACAGGGCGTTCATGACTCGTGACGGAAGGGTGGATCCGGTGAGCCGCAGCCTCAATGACATTCGTCAGGCCTTCACGACGCCGCTGATGTACGGGCAATGGGGGTTCGTTCCGATCGTCGCCCTCGTCGCCTGGTTCAACGGGCATTCCATGGTTGCGGTCGCTCTGGTCTCCGCGCTTCTCGCGGGTGGCGGAGCGCTGGCCTGGGCGCAGGACAGGACCGGCCTCTCGACGCGGATCACCTCGACGGTCGCGCTGTGCGGGCAGGTCGCCCTGCTGGTGCTGGCCTGCGAAGGCACGCGCTACCAGATCGACATGCACATGGCCTTTTTCGCTGCGCTCGCGGTCACGACGGCGTGGTGCTGCTGGCGGGCGATCCTGGCTGCGACGGCGGTGGTCGCAGTCCACCATCTCGTCCTCAACCTGATCTATCCGCTGGCGGTGTTTCCGGACGGGGCGGAATTCCTGCGCGTCGTCACCCATGCCGTGATCCTGCTGGCCGAGGCCGGCGCGCTCGTCTGGCTGGCGCTGCGGCTCGAAAAGGCATTGTTTACGGCCGATGTGGCGACGGATACAGCCATTGCGAACCAGCAGCGCGAAGATGACCTGCGGCGCGAGGCCGGGCTTGCCGACGACCGGCGCGGCATCGTGGAAGCGCGGCTGCTTGCCGCCGTCGGAACGACGGTCGAGGCGGCGCGGCGCGGCGACTTCTCGGTCCGGACGACGCAAGCCTCCGATCTCGGCCGGCTGAGCTCGCTCGTGCAGGGCGTCGACGAACTCGCCGGCGTCTGCGAAGGCTTTCTCGACGAGACGGACCGGGCGCTGGCGGCGCTGGCGGCGGGCGATCTGACGGCGCGGATGGCGACCGGGTTCGAGGGGCGGCTGGCCGGGGTGGCGGTGAATTTCAACCGCTCGGCCGAGGCGCTGGGCAGCCTGCTGGCTGATGTCACGCAGAGCGCTTCCGATACGCGTCAGGCCGCCGATGCGATCCTGTCGGCGACGGACGACCTGTCGCAACGCGGCGAAAGTCAGGCCGCGGCTCTGGAAGACACGTCCACCGCGATCGAGGGGATTGCCGCGACGATCCGGGCGACGGCGGAGAAGGTTTCCTCAGCCGCCAGCAAGGCCCGCAGCACGGCCGACAGCGCCGATGCAGGCGCGGCCGTTGCCGGCAGCGCCGTGGCGGCGATCGACAGGATCGACGATCAGGCAAGGCGGATCGTCGATATCGTCGAGGTGATGGACGGGCTTGCCTTCCAGACCAATCTGCTTGCGCTCAACGCCTCGGTCGAGGCGGCACGCGCCGGCGAGGGCGGGCGCGGTTTCGCCGTGGTCGCCACCGAGGTCCGGCGGCTGGCTCAGCAATCGGCCGATGCGGCGCGGGATGTCCGGCTGCTGATCGACGAGACCAAGACGCAGGTCGATGAAGGCGTCAGATTGGTGCGCGAGGTTGGGCAAAGCCTGAACCTCGTCTCGGGCGACGCGGCCACGGTGGCGCGGGTCTTCGAGGAAATCAGCGACTCCACACGGGAGCAGACCCGGGCGGTGGGCGCGATCGAGCAGACGCTGGCGCAGATGGGCGCTCTGACTCAGGACGGCGCGCTCGCGGCTGCCCGTACCAGCGCTGCCGGGCATGGCATGGTGGCGACCGCGGAAACGTTGACGCGGCAGACGGAGCGCTTCCGGAGTGCCGCGATCTCCACTCTCGAGCGTGAACGCCAGCGGCGCGTGGCATAGTCACCGAGCCGTCCCGGGGGAGCGGCTCGGTCACGCATCGGTCGAGCCTCAGTCCTCGTCGTCCTCGTCGGCCGGGCGCTTGATCTGCTTCAGCTTAGCGAAGACGGAATCGACGTCGATCGCGGCTTCCTCCTCGCGCTTCGGCCGGCTCATGTCGGCGAAGGGCTGGGTCTCCGTCCGCACGGGCTCCGGAGCGGTCGCTTCCTCGACCGAGAGCAGGGTCGAGCCGGCTTCGGCCAGCGCGGCCGGGCGGTCCTTGGCGGCGCGGGCGACCTCGAAGTCCAGGTCGATCTGCGAGCATAGGCCGAGGCTGACCGGGTCGATCGGATTGAGCTGCTGGGCGTTCCAATGCGTCCGGTCGCGGATCTGCGCGATGGTCGACTTGGTGGTGCCGATCAGGCGGATGATCTGCGCGTCCTTGAGCTCGGGGTGGTTGCGCAGCAGCCAGAGGATGGCGTTCGGACGGTCCTGGCGCTTCGAGACCGGGGTGTAGCGCGGGCCCTTGGTGCGCTTGATCTCCGGCACCTTCACCTTGCGCTCGGCGAGGCGCAGATGGTGGTTCGGGTTCGCGGCGGCGCGCTCGAGCTCCTCGCGGGTGAGCTGGCCGGAGGTGATCGGGTCGAGACCCTTGATGCCGGCCGCCACTTCGCCATCGGCAATGCCGCGCACTTCGAGCGGGTGCAGCTTGCAGAACTCGGCGATCTGCTCGAAGGTCAGCGAGGTGTTCTCGACCAGCCAGACCGCAGTGGCCTTGGGCATCAGCGGGGGTTGTGACACGGGGGGCGTCTCCTGAATTGCCCTGGCGCCGTCTCAGGCTCGGCAGGGCAGGGTCGCGGACAATAGCTCTCATGCGCCGACCGGCCTCCTCGGCCGGCCATCCAAATCATCGACGATGAGCAGGATGGCGCGCCTTATAGGCGAGCGCGTGGCAGGTGTCCATGGAAAGTGACGTTCATATCGTCAGCACGATCTTGCCGATATGGGCGCTCGATTCCATCAGACGGTGCGCCTGCGCCGCTTCCGCCAGCGGGAAGGTCGCGCTGATCAGCGGCTTGCAGCGTCCGGCGTCCAGCAGCGGCCAGACCTTCTCCTGCAATTCCGCTGCGATGGCGGCCTTCTCGGCGACGGTGCGGGGCCGTAGCGTCGAGCCGGTGTGGGTCAGACGCTTCAGCATCAGCCGGCTGAAATTGACCGTCGCTTTCGGCCCGTTGAGGAAGGCGATCTGGACGATGCGGCCCTGATCGGCGGCGGCCTCGTAATTGCGGTCGATATAGTCCCCGCCGACCATGTCGAGGGTCAGGTTCACGCCGCGCCCGGCGGTCGCGGCCTTCGTCGCCGCGACGAAATCCTCCGTGCGGTAGTTGATGGCGTGGTCGGCGCCGAGCTCGCGGCAGGCCTGGCACTTCTCGTCCGAACCCGCGGTCGCCAGCACGGTCGCGCCGAAGGCCTTGGCGAGCTGGATCGCCGTGGTGCCGATGCCCGACGAGCCGCCATGGACGAGGAAGCTCTCGCCCGCCTGCAGGCGCCCGCGCTGGAAGACATTGGTCCAGACGGTGAAATAGGTCTCGGGAACGGCGCCCGCCTCGATCAGCGAAAGCCCTTTCGGCACGGGCAGGGCGTTGCTCTCATGGGCGACGGCGTATTGCGCATAGCCGCCGCCGGCGACGAGGCCGCAAACCTGGTCGCCGAGCGCGAAGCGCGTCGCGCCCTCGCCGAGCGCGACGACCGTGCCGGCGATCTCGAGGCCCGGGATGTCGGAAGCGCCCGGCGGCGGGTTGTAGCCGCCCTGCCTCTGTAGCACGTCGGGCCGGTTGACCCCGGCTGCCGCGACCGCGACGAGGATCTCGCCGGCAGCCGGCTGCGGGACGGGGCGCGTCTGCGGTTTCAGCACGTCGGGGCCGCCGGGGGCCTCCATGCCGATCGCGATCATGGTCCGGGGAACGATGCTCGAAGCGGTGTTCATGAGGCTCTCCTGCTATGGCATCGGGTTGAACGGCGTATTCGATCCGAGACGATAGGTCTTTGTTTTTACGTCGGCTTTGCCCGAAAACCGCATTTGGTTTTCGGGCCGCTGCCCCCGGCATGTTGCGGCGCAGCTTGGCGGCATGGGTCAGAGTTGTTTAGCCTACCCGTTCGAGTTTGGTGAGATGCGAGGCCGCCATGTCGTTATTCCCGGAGGATGATCGCCCGAAGCCGAAGCGCGTCCATGAGATCGGGCAGGATCTGTCGACCCTGTCGCTGGGCGAGCTGGAGGAGCGGATTGCCGCGCTGAAGGCCGAAATCGAGCGGCTGACCGAGGCGCGGGCGAGCAAGAGCGCGTCGCGCGCGGCGGCGGACGCCTTCTTCCGCCGGCCGGCCTGAAAATCGGGCGGGCAGGGTGCCATTAAGGGATCATTAATGATTCCAAAGTATGAATCGCATCATCCAGTTTGTCTGGATGTGAGTGGCTCCTGCCTACTCTGTTTGACGCCTCCCTGTTGACCTTCACGAGCCGCCTTTGGCGGCTCTTTTTTTATCCGGGGGGCATCCGGGGTACCGGGGCGGGCCGCCTTGTTGCCGCCATGGATGTCTACCTCCATTAAGGTTAACGACATCTTACCGGGGCCGGTCATCGTTAACGGCGCTATCCTTGCGGTGTCGTGGGCATGATCCGCGTTGCGTTCCAGAGGCGCACGCGATTGTGCCGATGGGAGACACCGTATGAACGACGCCCAGTTGCTCGAACTGCCCCGGGAAGGAACGATCTCCTTCGCGCGCGGCTTCGTTCGATCCGACGCCTTCATGATCCTGTTCCGCGAGGGCATGGGGCTGGTCGAGCAGACCGCGGCCTATCTCGATGGCGAGGGCCGCAAGGAATCGGCGGCGCTGCCGCGCGAGGTCGCGCTGACCTATGCCACCGAGAGCATGCGCCTGACCACGCGGCTGATGCAGATCGCTTCCTGGCTGCTGGTGCAGCGAGCCGTCGCGGAGGGCGAGATGACGGCCGAGCAGGCGCGGGCCGAGCACAGCAAGGTCAAGATCGGCGATCCGATGATCCCGCCGGCCGAGCATATCGTCGCCCGGCTGCCCGAGCGGCTGCGCCAATTGATGGACCATTCGGTCCGCCTTCAGGCGCGCATCCGCCATCTCGAGGAGCAGATGTCGGGCCATGCCCCGCTGCCGGAGACCGCGAACCCGGTGCAGGACCAGCTCGCCAGCCTGCAGGCGCGGCTTGAGCTGCGGAGCTGAGAGCTAGAGGCCTGCCCCGTCATGCTCGGGCTTGACCCGAGCATGACGGAAAACAGTCCGTTCCGTCCCGAGATTCTCGGATCTTCGCTTCGCTGCGTCCGAGTATGACGGCGAGGCTTCCGAAACAAAAAACCCGGCCGCGAGGCCGGGTTTTTGCATTTTCGGAGGAAGCAGCCTTGCGACCGCCTCGACTTACTTCTTGCCGATCGTGCCGAGGCCAGCGAAGCGCGAGTTGAAGCGCGAGACACGGCCGCCGCGGTCCAGCATATGCTGCGTGCCGCCTGTCCAGGCCGGGTGGGTCTTCGGGTCGATGTCGAGGTTCAGCGTGTCGCCTTCCTTGCCGTAGGTCGAGCGCGTCGCATACTCGCTGCCATCGGTCATGACGACCTTGATGGTGTGGTAGTCGGGGTGGATGCCGGCCTTGGCCATGACGAAATCCTCGAAGCTTACAAAAACGGGCGTGTCGACAAGCAGGCGGACCTGCCCGGCCCGTCGAAAGAATTCGGATGAGCCTGTCGTGAAGTCGCGAGCACATATCGCAGACGCAGGCGCAGCGCAAGTTTGACGGTGCCGAACCACGCCTGCGGCGTTGCGACATTTGCCAAGGCTTGCCCGATCGGCTTTGTCCGGTGTTGAAGATTGCTATCGTTCCAGGGCGCGCGAAGCGCGCGATTGCAGCAGGAGTTCCGGCGCGTGGCCGAAGCTGACGGGAAAGACGACAAGGCGCGGCCGGATTTCCGTTCGCTGGCGACCTTCTGGCCCTATGCGCGGGCGCAGAAGCGGCGCATCGCCGCGGCTCTGGTCGCGCTCATCGTGGCCTCGCTGGCGACGCTGATCCTGCCCGTCGCGGTCCGGCGCGTCATCGATGTCGGCTTTGCCGGCGGGGAGCAGCAGCTCGCCAACAGCTATTTCATCCTGCTGATCGGCGTCGTCGCCGTGCTGGCGCTGGCGAGCTCGGCGCGATTCTATCTGGTGATGACGGTCGGCGAGCGCATCGTCGCCTCGCTGCGCGCCGACGTCTTCCGGCATCTGACACGGCTGGAGCCCGCCTTCTTCGATTCGAGCAAGGCGGGCGACCTCGTCTCGCGGCTCACCGCCGACACGACGCAGATCAAGTCCACCTTTGCCTCGACCGCCTCGATCGCTCTGCGCAACGCCATCATGGCGCTGGGCGCGCTCGGGCTGATGGTGGCGACGAGCCCGCGGCTCTCGGCCATCGTCATCGGCGTGATCCCGCTGATCGTGATTCCGCTGGTGATGTCGGGCCGCTCGGTCAGGCGCCGCGCCCGGATGGCGCAGGACCGGCTGGCCGAGGCTTCCGCCTTCGCGGCGGAGGCGGTCGGCGCCATCCGCACCATGCAATCCTTCGGCGCGGCGGCGCAGACATCGGCCCGCTTCGAGGCGGCCTCGGACGGGGCCTATGGTGCCTCGCGGGAGGCGACGGCCTCGCGGGCGCTGCTGTCGGGCGTGGCGATCTTCCTGGTCTCGGCCAGCGTCGTCTGCGTGCTGTGGGTCGGCGCGACCGAGGTGTTCGACGGGCGCATGACCGGCGGACGGCTGTCGCAGTTCATCCTCTATGCGGTGCTGGCGGCGAGCTCGCTCGGCCAGCTCTCGGAGGTCTATGGCGATATCAGCGCCGCGGCGGGCGCCTCCGGCCGGCTTGGCGAAATCCTGGCGATGAAGCCTGCCATCGCCGCGCCGCCGATGCCTAAGCCGATGCCCGAGGCCTCGCTCGGCGAGCTCGCCTTCGAGGATGTTTCGTTCAGCTATCCCGGGCGGGACGCCTCGGCGCTCCATCATCTCAGCTTCTCGATCCGGCCGGGCGAGCGCATCGCGCTGGTCGGCCCGTCCGGCGCGGGCAAGAGCACGGTGCTGCAGCTGGCACTGCGCTTCTACGATCCGCAGGGCGGGCGCGTCGTCGTCGATGGCGTGGCCGGGCCCGAAGCCGATCCGGAGGTCTGGCGGCAGCGTTTCGCGCTGGTGCCGCAGGAGCCGACCGTCTTCGGTGTCTCGGTTCGGGACAATATCGCCTATGGCCGCCCCGATGCCACGCAGGCCGAGGTCGAGGAGGCGGCGCGGCTCGCGGCGGCGGACGGCTTCATCCGGGCCCTGCCGCAGGGCTACGACACCATCGTCGGCGAGCGCGGGGTGACGCTCTCGGGCGGGCAGCGCCAGCGGCTCGCGATTGCGCGGGCGGTGCTGAAGGACGCGCCGATCCTGCTGCTCGACGAGGCGACGAGCGCGCTCGATTCCGAAAGCGAGCGGGCTGTGCAGGATGCGCTCGACCGGTTGATGCTGGGGCGCACGACGCTGGTCGTCGCGCATCGCCTCGCGACCATCCTCTCGGCCGACCGCATCCTGGTGATGGAGGAAGGGCGCATCGTCGAGCAAGGCACCCACGCCGAGCTCAAGGCGCGCGGCGGGCTCTATGCGAGGCTGGCAGCGTTGCAGTTCGGGCTGGAGGCGGCCTGAGGCCAGCCCTCAGCGCGGCAGCGAGGCGTAATAGGCCGAAAGCGCCTGAGCCTCGGCCAGGGAGATCGAGCGGGCCATGTAGCGCATCTCCTTGTGCGGGCGCTTGCCGGAGCGGAAGGCCAGCATCTGGTTGTACATGTAGAGTTCGTTCTGGGCGGCGAGATGCGGTACGTCGGCGCTGCGGGCGATGCCGTCGAGACCGTGACAGAGCGCGCATTCCTCGGCCGGCGAGGTCCGTGGCTCGGCCGATGCAGGATAGGCCCCCAGCAGCGCAAGGATGGCGAGCAGCGGCCGCGCGGCCGCAAGCCTGCGGGACATGGCCTCAGCGCTCCGTGATCTTGAACTCGATGCGCCGGTTGCGGCGATGGGCCTCGTCGGTGTTGGCGAGGTCGAGCGGCTGGTATTCGCCGAAGCCGGTCGCCGCGACGCGGTCATTGGGCAGGCCGCGCGACATCAGATACTCCACCACCGCGATGGCGCGGGCCGCGGAGAGATACCAGTTCGACGGGAACTGCGCCGTCTTGATCGGGCGGTTATCGGTGTGGCCGTCTACGCGCAGGATCCAGGGCAGGTCCGGTGGCATCTCGCGGGCGAGGTCGAGCAGGACCGTGGCGAATTTGTCGAGCTCGGCCTGGCCCTCCGGCTTCAGCACCGCCTGGCCGGCATCGAAGAAGATCTCGGACTGGAAGACGAAGCGGTCGCCGACGGTGCGGATGTCCGGCCGCGTGCCGAGCACTTGCCGCAGCCGCCCGAAGAAATCGGAGCGGTAGCGCGCCAGCTCCTGCACGCGCTGGGCCAGCGCCACGTTGAGGCGCGAGCCGAGATCGGCGATGCGGGTCTGCGAATCCCTGTCCTTGGCCTCGGAGGCGGCGAGCGCCTCCTCCAGCGCCGCGAGCTGGCGGCGCATGGCGATGATCTGCTGGTTGACGAGGTCGACCGATGCCTGGGCACGGGCTGAGAGCTGCTTCTCGCTCTCCAGCGCCTTCTGCGTCTCGGCGAGCTGGGCGCCGGCATTGCCGTTCTGCTGCGTGTCGAGCAGGCCCTGCAGGCGGCTGCGCTCGCCCTGCGTCTGGGCGAGCGTCGACTGCATGAGCTGGAGGCTCTCCTGCGCCTGCCGGTTGGAGGAACGCTCCAGGGCGAGCAGGTCGGTGAGCTCCGAGATCTGCTTGTTGAGCCGCTCCAGCGCCGTGTCCTTGCCGGTCAGCTCCTGCGAGAGGAAGAACTGGCCGAGCACGAAGACGGTGAGCAGGAAGACGATGCCGATCAGCATCGTCGAGAGCGCGTCGACGAAGCCGGGCCAGAAATTCACGTCCTCGCGGCGGTGGGCGCGGGAAAGGGCCATCGTCAGTTTCCTGCTGCGGTTGCGGGGCGGATCATGGCTCCGTGATGTGGTCCGCGGTGAGGCGCTCGATGAGCCGCTTCATATCCTTCTCGCGGGTGGCCTGCGCCTCGACCCAGTCGCGGATCATCTGCTGCTCGGAACGCATGTGCTGGACGAGCCCCTGGATGCCTTCGGCGAGATTGGCGAGCGCCTGCGTCGCCGCCCGGTTGTTGGCGGCGCCGTCGGCCATCGCCGCGCTCAGCTTGTCGAAGCGGTCGGCCAGCGGGTTGCCGGTCGGCAGGAGCGGGGTCACGCCCGGCAAGGCGGTGCGCGTGCCGAGCCAGCTTTCGATCTCGTTGCGGAAGCGGCGCTGCGCCTGCGCGACCTGCAGGTCGAGAAAGCCGAGAATCAGCGAGCCGGCGATGCCGAAGAGCGAGGACGAGAAGGACAGGCCCATGCCGGCCAGCGGCGCCGAGAGCCCGGCCTTGAGATCGTCGAAGAGCACGCCGGCTTCCGCCCCGGTGCGCAGCGAGTTGATGACCGAGCCGACCGAGCCGACCGTCTCGAGCAGGCCCCAGAAGGTGCCGAGCAGGCCGAGGAAGACGAGCAGGCCGGCGAGATAGCGCAGCACCTCGCGCCCGTCATCGAGTCGGACGGAGACCGATTCGACGATGGAGACGGCCTGGGCCGGCGCGAGGCTGGCCTCGTCCAGCGCCGGCAGCACGGAGCCGAGCGGCGCGATGACCTCGCCGCGGCGGATTTCGGCATGGCGCGGCGCGGCGGCGAGGCGGGTGGCGGCGCGCGCCTCGCTGTGCAGCCGCCAGAGCTCGCGCAGCGCGACCAGCACGCCGACGAGCAGCGCGCCGAGGATGAGGCCGTTCAGCCCCGGATTGGTCATGAAGGCCTTGGCCAGCCCGGCTTGCAGGATGTAGCCGAGGAAGCCGATCAGCGCGAGGAAGACCAGCGCGCGGACGACATAGCGGAGAGGCCGGGAGAAGCGGGTGTCGTCTCGCGGGGGTGCGACCGTGATCTCTTCGGCCGCCAGATCCTCGTTCGCCATGCTTCGTCTTCCGTTCGCCTCGGATCGCAGAGCGCGCGATTCCCCGACCAGGCTGGTTCAACCCGGTCGGATCCTGCTCGCAGGGAACTGTCGCCTCCCCTACGGACAGGATCAAGCCTGAAAGATCAAGGTTCTATGTCAGCCGGCCGTCTTGAGGGCCGCGCGCAGCGCCTGTTCACAGGCTTCGTTGCCGCAGATGACGTCCTTCGCGCTGGTCACCTGCTTGCCGTCGAGCGTGCCGAAGGTGCCGCCGGCTTCGCGGATCAGCACGCTGCCGGCCGCGAAATCCCAGGTGTTGAGCCCGCGCTCCCAGTAGCCGTCGAGGCGGCCTGCGGCGACATAGGCAATGTCGAGCGCGGCCGAGCCCAGGCGGCGGACATTGGCGAAGCGTGGCATCACGGCCGCAAGTTCACGCAGGAACTGGCCGTGCCCGCCCTTGCCGATATGCGGAATGCCCGTGCCGACCAGCATCTCCGTCGGCTCGCGGAGGCCGGAGACGCGCAGGCGGCGGTTGTTGACATAGGCGCCCTTGCCCTTCTCGGCCATGAACAGCTCGTCCTTGGCCGCGTCATAGACGATGCCGGCGATGAACTGGTTATCGCGCTCCAGCGCGACCGAGATGTTCCAGTGCGGGATGCCGCGCAGGAAGTTGTGGGTGCCGTCGAGCGGGTCGATATGCCAGCGGTTGCTCTCGTCCGTGCCGTGGACGACGCCGCTCTCCTCCATGACGAAGCCGTAGCCGGGACGGGCCTTCTCCAGCGACTCGCGCAGGATCTGTTCGGCCTTGTGATCCGCCTTGGAGACGAAGTCGCCCGGTCCCTTGGCGAGCACCTGCAGATTCTCGACCTCGCCGAAATCGCGCTTCAGCGAACGGGACGCCTTCATCACGGCGTCGGTCATCACGGTCATCAACGGAGAACGAATCATCTGAACCTCTTGCGCGCCGTCACGGCACGGTGAGCCTGCGGCAGCGTAGCGCGCGGCGAAAATAGCGTGCCGTCACTTGCGCGGCTCTTAGGGCGCCGTCAAGACGAAGCTGCTGATGCGGGAGGCGGCCATGCCGGCGGCGCGGCCCTTCTGCTCGGGATTGAGACGGTCGAACAGCTCGTCCAGGGCCGCATCGTCGAGCCCTTGTGAGCGGGCGGCGAGATGCCAGGCGGCGGCCTCGATCGTGTCGGGCGCGATGCCGAGGCCGAACTGATAGAGTTTGGCGAGGCGGTTCTGGGCGATGGCGTTGCCCTGATAGGCGGCGTGCAGGAAAAGTTTCGCCGCGGCGGCTTCGTCCTTCGGCACGCCGGTGCCGTTGAACAGCATGATGGCGTATTCGACCTCGCCCGGCACATTGCCGGCGGCGGCGGCCTTCTTCAGCCAGCCGGCCGCGACCTCCCCGGATTGCGGCAGGCCGCGACCCTGCCTGGCAAGGACGCCGAGCGCATGCATCGCATCGCCGATCTGGGCCTTCGCGGCGACCTGAAGGCAGGCGATGGCGCGCTTGTCGTCAGCCTCCCGGCCCGTCGCCAGCAGCGCGAGGGCGAGGTTGTAGTTGGCCAGCGGGTGGCCGGCGGCGGCGGCCTTCTCCAGCAATTGCCCGGCGCGGACGGGATCGGGCTTGCCGCTGTTCGGGTCGAGCAACTCGGTCGCCAGCGCGAAGGTGGCGTTGATGTCGCCGCGCGCATCCGCCTGCTGGTACCATTCGGTGGCCGCCTTCTGGTCGGGCGCCACGCCGAGGCCCTGGCGGTAGATCTCGCCCAGCAGCGTCATCGCGGCGGCGTCGTTGTGATCGGCCTCGACGCGCTTCAGCGCCTCGGTCTGGGCGCGCCGGTAGTGGCCGGCTTGATAGGCGCCATAGGCGAGGTCCTCGAACGGCGCGCCGGCGGCGCTCGTCGTGCCCGCGGCGCCGAGCGAGGCTGCCAGCAGAATCGCGCAGCCCGCTCGATTCATCGGGCGGCCTTCCGCGCCGCGCAGGCGGACATGGCGGCATTGGCGGCCTCGACCAGGGCGCGGATGTCCTGCCCCTCGGCAAAGGCCCAGGCGCCGAGGGCCACGAATTCGGCCCCGGTTTCGATCAGCGGCTCGATCGAGTCGGCATCCGGCGCATAGGCGACGCAGGGCGTCTCGAAGATCTCGGCCCACCAGCCGGCGCGCTCGATCACCGCCGGCAGGGGCGGCATGCTGCCGTCCGGCCGCGGCTCGCCGAACATGACGTAGTCGACGCCGGCCTCGCCGGCATCCATGGCGTCATGGCGCGCCCTGAGGCCGCCGACGCCGATGATGCGCTCGGTCTTGAGGCTGGCGCGCGCCTCCGCGATCGCCTGCGGGCCGCCGGTGATATGCACGCCGTCGGCGCCGCCCCGGGCGGCGACCAGCGCATTGTCCTCGACGATGAGGGCGACGCTGTTGCCTTGCACCGGGCCGGCGAGGCGCTTGACGCGCTCGATGCGGCTGCGGTCGTCGCCGGGCGTCAGCCGGAGCAGGATGGCCGCGACATCGCCGCCGGCCATCGCCTGCATCAGGCGGAAGGCCATGGCGTCGGCGTCCTCGACCGGCGGGGTGACGAGCATCAGGCGAGTGGGGGAAGGATGTGTTGTCATGATCGGCTGCGCAAACGGCCCGCAGCGAAGTCCAATGTCAAGACCGCAAGCCCGGCAACGAGGCTCCAGAAGGCCGAGCCGATGCCGAAAAGCGAAAGACTCGACGCCGCGACGCAGAATGCGATCGCCGCGGCGAAGCGCTCCCGGTCCGACGACATCGATTGCGCAAGCGCGCCGGTGAAGGAGCCGGCGAGGCCCAAGCCCGCCACGGCGACGATGAGCGCCTTCGGCAATGCCAGCAGAAGCGCGATCAGCAGGCCGGTGCAGCCGGCGATGACGAGATAGGAAAAGCCGTAGATCACGCCCGCCTTCCAGCGCTGCTTCGGATCGGGATGGGTGTCGCTGCCGGTGCAGATCGAGGCTGATATTGCCGCCATGTTGGACATATGCGCGCCGAAGGGCGCGGTCAGCAGCGAGACGAGCCCGGTGGCGAACAGGGCCGGCGCCGTCGGGGGATTGTAGCCGGCGGCGCGCAGCACGGCGAAGCCCGGCAGGTTCTGGGCTGCCATGGTGACGAGATAGAGCGGGATGCCGATACCGAGCATGGCGCCAATATCGAAGCGCGGCGTGACGAATTCGAGGCTGGTGAGCGCGATCCCGCCTGCCGGCCAGTGGGCGAGCCCGCCCAGGAAGCTGATGACGACGCCGGCGACCAGCGCCGCGACGACGCCCAGGAACGGGTTGAGAAGCCGCGCGACGAAGAAGATCGCGAGCAGGGGCAGCACGAGCAGCGGCGAGACCCGCATTTCGTCGAAGACGGCGACGACGAAACGGAAGATCACGCCCGCCAGCATCGCCGAGGCGATCGGCATCGGGATGCGCTCGATCAGCCGGCCTAGCGGGCGGAAGGCGGCGGTCAGCATCATCAGCATGGCGGCGACGAGGAAGGCGCCGACGGCAGAGGCCATGTCGAAGCCGCTGGCGGCGGCGATCAGCGCCGCACCCGGCGTCGACCAGGCGCAGATCATCGGCATGCGGTAGCGCCAGGACAGCCAGATGCTGGGCAGGCCGGTGCCGATGGCGAGGGCGGCGACCATGGAAACGGTCTGCTCGGGCGTGGCGCCGAGCGCCTGCGCGGCCGAAAGAATGACCGCGACCGAGGCGGCGAAGCCGACGAAGACCGCAACGAGGGCGGAGAAGACGATCGACATGGGGTTGCGGGGACCAGCGGGGCAGGGACAGCGCTGCCCTTGGATCAGA
The DNA here is from genome assembly GCF_041360765.1 of Allobosea sp. RCC_152_1. Taxonomy (NCBI): domain Bacteria; kingdom Pseudomonadati; phylum Pseudomonadota; class Alphaproteobacteria; order Hyphomicrobiales; family Alloboseaceae; genus Allobosea; species Allobosea sp. RCC_152_1. Next base: position 656,688 of record NZ_JBFUPU010000002.1, on the reverse strand, counting down.
AATCGCACCGCGCGGAAAGGGCGCTCCCGGCATGGCTGCAGCGAGCGCGACGTACGACGAGCGCGGTCGTCAGGGCAGAAACCGCCCGACCTTGGCTTCGAGCAGGTGGACGAGGGCTGGGTCCATGAACGCGTAGTTGTCGGGAATGTCGAGGCAGATCACCCGCGCCGATTTCAGATATTTGCCGAAACGCCGCTGCAGCTTGGCGCGCTGCTCGCGCTCCATCACGAAGATCAGGTCGGCCCAGGCAACGAGATCGCTTGTCAACGGCACGTCCGCATCGTGGTTCGTGCCGGCGGACGCGACCTCAAGGTCACGCCTCTCAGAGAAGATCTGTTCGGCCGTGGGGCTGCGCAACCGATTCCGGCTGCAGACGAACAGAACTTTCTTCATGGGATGGAGGCCTTGCGGGTGAAGCGATGCTCCACCCGCCCGAAATCGTCTTTCACGCCGCCTTCTTCGCGCCGAAGGTCGGGTCGAGCTCGCCCTTGGCGTAGCGCTTGGCCATCTCGGCGAGCGTGATCACGCGCTTGATCTTGGAAGCCTGGCCGGCGGTGTTGAACTCCTCGAGCCGCTTCTTGCAGAGCGCGGTCATCGCCTCCATGGCGGGCTTCAGATACTTGCGCGGATCGAACTCGCCGGGGTTCTCGGACAGAATCTTGCGGATCTGGCCGGTCATCGCCATGCGGTTGTCGGTGTCGATGTTGATCTTGCGCACGCCGTGCTTGATGCCGCGCTGGATCTCCTCGACCGGCACGCCCCAGGTCTGGGGCATCTTGCCGCCATACTGGTTGATGATGTCCTGAAGGTCCTGCGGAACGCTGGACGAGCCGTGCATGACGAGATGCATGTTCGGCAGCTTCTTGTGGATCTCCTCGATGACGTTCATCGCGAGGATCGCGCCGTCGGGCTTGCGGGTGAATTTGTAGGCGCCGTGCGAGGTGCCCATGGCGATGGCGAGCGCATCGACCTTGGTCTCGGCGACGAACTTCACCGCCTCGTCGGGATTGGTCAGGAGCTGGTCGTGGCTGAGCTTGCCCTCGAAGCCGTGGCCGTCCTCCTTCTCGCCTTCGCCGGATTCGAGCGAGCCGAGCACGCCGAGCTCGCCCTCGACGGAGATGCCGCCGAGATGGGCCATGTCGGTGACGGTCTTGGTCACGCCGACATTGTAGTCCCAGTCGCCCGGGGTCTTGCCGTCGGCCTTGAGCGAGCCGTCCATCATCACCGAGGTGAAGCCGGCCTGGATCGCGGTCATGCAGGTCGCCGGCTCGTTGCCGTGGTCGAGATGCACGCAGACCGGGATATGCGGATAGATCTCGGTGACGGCGTCCATCATGTGCTTGAGCATGATGTCGTTGGCGTAGCTGCGGGCGCCGCGTGAGGCCTGGATGATCACCGGCGCGTCGGTGGCGTCCGCTGCCGCCATGATCGCCAGCGCCTGCTCCATGTTGTTGATGTTGAAGGCGGGCACGCCGTAGTCGTTCTCGGCGGCATGGTCGAGCAACTGGCGAAGCGTGATACGGGCCACGATGGCACTCCCCTTTAGCTAAATCGGTATGATGGTTGGATTTAGTGCGTAAGCGCCGCTCGCGCAAAGCCAAAGCGGCGACGTGCTGAAAATGCGAAGGGCCGCCCGTTGCCGGGCGGCCCCTGAAAAACAGCCGGAATCAGGCCTTCCGAAGCGCCTCGACGCCCGGCAGGGGCTTGCCTTCCATCCATTCGAGGAAGGCGCCGCCCGCCGTCGAGACATAGGTCAGCTCGTCGGCGACGCCGGCATGGTTCATCGCCGAGACGGTGTCGCCGCCGCCGGCAACGGCAACCAGCTCGCCGGCCGCGACCCGCTTGGCGACGGCCTTGGCGACAGCGACGGTCGCGGTATCGAAGGGCGGCAATTCGAAGGCGCCGAAGGGCCCGTTCCAGACCAGCGTCTTCACCTTGCCGAGCCGCAGCACGACCTCGGCGATCGAGAGCGGGCCGGCATCGAGGATCATCTCGTCGGCCTCGACCCCATCGACCGGCACGACGCGATAGCCCGGATGGGCCTTGAACTCGCGGGCCACCAGCGCATCGACCGGCAGCAGGATCTCGCAGCCGGCGGCCTTGGCCTTCTCCTCGATCTCGCGGGCGGTGCCGGCGAGATCGTGCTCGCACAGCGACTTGCCGACATCGACGCCGCGGGCGGCGAGGAAGGTGTTGGCCATGCCGCCGCCGATGACGAGGACGTCGACCTTCTTCACGAGATTGCCGAGCAGGTCGAGCTTGGTCGAGACCTTGGCGCCGCCGACGATGGCCATCACCGGGCGGGCGGGGTTGTCGAGACCGGCGGAGAGCGCCTCCAGCTCGGCCTGCATGGTGCGGCCGGCATAGGCCGGCAGGACATGGGCGAGGCCCTCGGTCGAGGCGTGCGCCCGGTGTGCGGCCGAGAAGGCGTCGTTGACATAGAGATCGCCATTGGCGGCGATCGCCCTCACGAAGTCCGGATCGTTCTTCTCGTCGCCTGCGTGGAAGCGGGTGTTCTCCAGCAGCAGAACGTCGCCGTTCTTTGCAGCCGTCACGGCCTTGGCGACGTCGTCGCCGATGCAGTCCTCGACGAAGGTGACGGGCCGGCCGAGCGCATGCGCCAGCGCCGGCACGACCTGCTTCAGGCTGTTCTTGTCGTCGCGGCCCTTGGGACGGCCGAAATGGGCGAGGAGGATGACCTTGCCGCCCTTGTCGGCGATCTCGCGAATGGTCGGCAGCACGCGGTCGATGCGGGTGGTGTCGCTGACCTCGCCGTCCTCCATCGGGACGTTGAGATCGACGCGGACGAGGACGCGCTTGCCGGCGACATCGGCATCGTCGAGGGTGCGGAAGGCGCTCATCGCGACAGCAGGCCCCCGAACAGGCCGGGCACGCCGAATTTCAGCACGAGGATGGTGAGGATGACCGTCAGCACCGCGGTGACGATCGCGGTCATGAACAGGGTGCCGGCGCGCGGCGTCGCGTCGACGCGGCTGCGCAGATTGGAGATCTCGCCGCGGATCGCGGCGAAGTCCATGGTGCCGGCCGCAGCGTCGACCTTGTGGGCACTGCGCTCCAGCGAGGCCTCGGCGCGGGTCAGCACCGCCTCGTAACGGGCGAACTTCTCCTCGATGCGGGCGGCCTTCTCCTCGATGCGGGAGAGCTGGTCGAGGCCACGCGGCTCCTGCCTGGAAGCGGGTTCGGCGGAGGCCGGCACCGCGGAGCCGACGATCGCGGCCGGGGCAGGCGTCGCCGGCGCAGGAGCGGCCGGGGCCGGGCTCGGTGCGGGGGGCGGCGTCACGGCGGGCGTCTCGACAGGGGCCGGGGACGTGACGGTCGGCTCGATCTTGGCCATGGGCTCTCCGCAGTTTGAAGGAAACGGGCGAGGCCGCGCCGGAACGCGGCCTCGCTTTCAGAGGTCGATCAGAGCAGCGCGCCCATGGCGACGGCGGTGTCGCTCATGCGGTTCGAGAAGCCCCATTCGTTGTCGTACCAGGACAGCACGCGCACGAACTTGTCGTCCATGACCTTGGTCTGGTCGAGGGCGAAGGTCGAGGAATGCGGATCGTGGTTGAAGTCGATCGAGACGTTCGGCTGGTCGGTGACGCCGAGGATGCCCTTCAGCGGGCCGCGCTTCGAGGCCTTGATGATGGCCTCGTTCACCTTCTCGACCGTGGTCTTGCGCTTCGAGATGAACTTGAAGTCGACGACCGAGACGTTCGGGGTGGGAACGCGGATCGAGGTGCCGTCGAGACGACCCTTGAGCTCGGGGATGACGAGGCCGATCGCCTTGGCGGCACCGGTCGAGGTCGGGATCATCGACATGGCGGCGGCGCGGGCGCGGTAGAGATCCTTGTGCATCGTGTCCAGCGTCGGCTGGTCGCCGGTATAGGCGTGGATCGTGGTCATGAAGCCCTTGTCGATGCCGACGGCGTCATGGAGCACGCGCACGACCGGCGCGAGGCAGTTCGTCGTGCAGGAGGCGTTCGAGACGATCAGGTGGTCCTTGGTCAGCTCGTGCTGGTTGACGCCGAAGACGACGGTCAGGTCGGCGCCGTCGCAGGGAGCCGAGACCAGGACGCGCTTGGCGCCGGCGGCGAGATGGGCGGCGGCCTTCTCCTTGGTGGTGAAGAGGCCGGTGCATTCCAGCGCGATGTCGACGCCGAGCGCCTTGTGCGGCAGCTCCTTCGGGTCGCGGATGGCGGTGACCTTGATCGGGCCGCGGCCGACATCGATCGTGTCGCCGGAGACGGTCACCGTGCCGGGGAAGCGGCCATGGACGGAGTCGAAGCGGAAGAGATGGGCGTTGGTCTCGACCGGGCCGAGATCGTTGATCGCCACGACCTCGATGTCCTTGCGCTTCGACTCGATGATCGCGCGCAGAACGTTGCGCCCGATGCGGCCGAAGCCGTTGATCGCTACCTTCACCGTCATGTCTTCCTCTCCTTCGCCGAGCGTCCGGCGTGAGCCGTCGCTATCCACGCGGGCAATTCGGCCAAAGCATGGCCGAATGCAAGACTTGTCTCGGGAAACTCAGCCCGGTGGCCTGAAAATCAGGCGTTATGCTTCTTCATCGCGGCATCGGCGACGGCTTCCGCCGTGATGCCGAAATGCTTGTAGACGTCCTTGTAGGGGCCGCTCGCCCCGAAGGAGTGCATGCCGACGAAGCCGCCATCATGCCCGATCACCGCATCCCAGCCGAAGCGGACGCCGGCCTCGACCGCGACCTTGACGGGCGCCGAGCCGATGATCGCGGCTTGGGTCGCCTCGTCCTGCGCCAGCAGCAGTTCGAGCGAGGGCACCGAGACGACGCGCGCGCGCACGCCCTTTTCCGCCAGCAGTTTGCGCGCGGCGACCGCGAGCTCGACCTCGGAGCCGGAGGCGAAGAGCGAGACCTGGGCCTTGCCGCCCTCGGCCGCCAGCAATTCATAGGCGCCAGCCGCCGAGCGGTTCTTCGCCGAGGCGTCGGTGCGCAGCTGCGGCAGGTTCTGGCGCGTGAGGGCCAGAACCGTCGGGCCATCCGTGCGCTCCAGCGCGATCTGCCAGGCCTCCGCCGTTTCGATCGTATCGGCCGGGCGGAAGACGCGCATGTTCGGCATGGCGCGCAACGAGGCGATCTGCTCGACCGGCTGGTGGGTCGGGCCGTCCTCGCCGAGCCCGATCGAGTCATGCGTCATGACGTAGACCACCGGAACGCCCATCAGCGCGGCAAGCCGCATCGAGGGGCGGGCATAGTCGGCAAAGACCAGGAAGGTGCCGCCAGCGGTGCGGAAGCCGCCATGCAGGGTGATGCCGTTCATCGCGGCGGCCATGCCGTGCTCGCGGATGCCGTAGCGGACGTAGCGGCCCTTCGGGGTCTTCGGGGTGAAGTCCTCCGCCGCCTTGGTGCGGGTGTTGTTCGACGGCGTCAGGTCGGCCGAGCCCATCACCAGCTCCGGCATCACCGGGATGATGGCTTCGAGCGCCAGCTCCGAGGCCTTGCGGGTGGCCACAGCCTGCGGCGCGGCGATCAGCGCCTTCTTATGGGCGAGGATCGCCTTGTCGAGCTTGGCCGGCACGATATGCGCCAGACGGCGCTCGAACTCGGCGCGCTTGCGCTCGGAGAGCAGGCCGAAACGGCTCCTCCAGCTGGCGTGGGCATTCGCGCCGGCCGCGCCGGCGGCGCGCCAGGCCTTCAGCACATCTGCCGGGACCTCGAAGGGGCCGCCGGTGATGCCGAGCGCCTTTTTGGCGGCGGCAAGCTCCTCGGCGCCGAGCGGCTCGCCATGGGCCTTGGAGGTGCCCGCCTTCTTCGGCGCGCCGAAGCCGATCACGGTCTTGCAGGCGATCATGGTCGGCTTGTTCGACTTCTGGGCGCGGCGGATCGCGGCCTCGATCGCGTCGGGATCATGGCCGTCGACGCGCTCGGAGCGCCAGCCGCAGGCCTTGAAGCGCGCGACCTGGTCGACATTGTCGGTGATGGTCAGCGGGCCGTCGATCGAGATGCCGTTATCGTCCCAGAACACGATCAGCTTGTTGAGCTTCTGATGGCCAGCGAGCGCGATCGCCTCCTGGCTGATGCCTTCCATCAGGTCGCCGTCGGATGCCAGCACATAGGTGTGGTGGTCGACGACCTTCTTGCCGAACTCGGCGGCGAGCATGCGCTCGGCCATCGCCATGCCGACGGCGGTGGCGAGGCCCTGGCCGAGCGGGCCGGTGGTGGTCTCGACGCCGGCGGTCTCGAAATTCTCGGGGTGGCCGGGAGTCCGGGAGCCGAGCTGGCGGAACTTCTCGAGGTCGGCGAGCTCCATGCCGGGCGTGCCGGTGAGATAGAGCAGGGCGTAGAGCAGCATCGAGCCGTGGCCGGCGGAGAGCACGAAGCGGTCACGATCCGGCCAGCGCGGATCGGCGGCGTCGTATTTCATCACGCGGGTGAACAACACGGTCGCGACGTCGGCGGCGCCCATCGGCAGGCCGGGATGGCCGGACTTGGCCTTCTCGACGCCGTCCATCGCCAAGCCGCGGATGGCATTGGCGAGCTTGTCGTGCTGGGCGCGGTCGATGGTGGTCATGGTGATCTCGTGGCTCCGTCTGGCGGGCGGGGCGGTCCGGCCCGACCCCGCGCGAGGCGGGCAGGACGGTCCGACAAAGGCAAGCGCAGATGACTTCGAAAGGACGGCTGGATTAGGCCCGGCGCTCGCCTTGAGTCAATTCGCGGCGGGCGGTTTCGTGCCTCGGAAGGCGCGGCGCAGGGTCGTTTCCGCAAGCTTTGCCTCAGCGCATGTGGACAAGCCCTTGGCAATTGCAGGTTTCCTGCGGCCGGGATTCACGTTTCCCACGCTTCTGCTGTAAATTCAGGCACGAATCGCGTGAGCCGGCTTCGATCTGAAAGGAGAGCGATGGTGGCGAGCCTGATGCTGGACAATGCGCTGGCGCGCCTCGATGCGGCGCTGGGGCAGTTGGAAGCGGCGGCACGGCGACGGGTCGAGGCCGAGCGCGGCCGGGCCAATCTCGAGACCGAGCTGGCGCTGATGCAGGACGACCGGGCGCGGCTGGCGGCCGAGCTCGACGGGACGATGGCCCGGCTCGGCCATGTCGAGGCGGCGGCTGGTGACGTCGACCAGCGCCTGATGCGGGCGATGAACGTGATCGGCGCGGTTATCGAGCGGGTGCAGGCCCAGCAGCCGGCGGAGGTCGAGGCCGAGGAGACGGAGTGATCTGTCCCGCATGGGAGGTCACGGGAAGGAGAGGCGATGCCGCAAGTCAACGTCACGATCGCCGGCAAGGCCTATCGGATGGCCTGCGGGGAGGGCGAGGAAGCGCATCTGGAAGAGCTCGCGCGCTTCTATGACGGCAAGATCGGCGAGATGCGGGAGGCCTTCGGTGAGATCGGAGACATGCGCCTGCATGTCATGGCGGCGCTGATGGTGGCCGACGAGATGTCCGAGCTGAGACAGCGGCTCGCCAAGCTGGAATCCGATCTGGCGGCGACGCAGGGCGATGCCGGCGCGGCAGACCAGCGACTCAGCGAGGTCGAGGACCGGGCCGCGGAAGCCCTTGTCGGCGCGGCCGAACGGATCGAGGGCGTGGCACGGAGCCTGATCCCGACGCCGGTGGGGTGAGACGCTGATCGAGAGCGTCATGCTCGGGCTTGATCTGAGAATGACGGCCAGAGCGTATCCTTTGCAAAAGCCCCGGACGTTGCCGTCCGGGGCTTCGTGTTTTCAGAGGGTCGCGGCGCTCAGACGCCGGGGGCGCCGCCGGCGCCGTCCAGGACCGTCACGGCGCGGCGGTTCTGCGACCAGCAGGAGATGTCGTTGCAGACCGCGACCGGGCGCTCCTTGCCGTAGGAGATGGTGCGGATGCGGTTGGCCTGGATGCCGCGCGAGGCGAGGTAGTCGCGCACGGTCTGGGCGCGGCGGGCGCCGAGCGAGTAGTTGTATTCGCGGGTGCCGCGCTCGTCGGCGTGACCCTCGACGACGAAGCTGTAGCGCGGATAACGCTGCAGCCAGGAAGCCTGCTTGTCGAGGGTTGCGGTCGCAGTCGAGGTCAGGTCGGTGGAGTCGGTCTCGAAGAAGACGCGGTCGCCGACATTGACGACGAAGTCCTGCGCGCTGCCGGGCGTCGCGGCGCCGCCGGCGCCGAAGCCCGACGCATCCGCGTTCTGGTTGTTGTTGGCACAGGCGCCGAGCGCGAGCGTGGCTGCGAGGGCGGCGGCGAAGCGGACGGTGCGGCCGCCGGCGAGGAGGGTGGTCAACATGGCTGAACTCCGGGCGATCGAAATCATATGGCGGCGCGCTTCAGGACAGCGTTGCCTCGCTGCCATCAATGAAGCGTCAACCTAAACGAGACCTTGCCAGATCAAGGCGAAGTGGCGGCATTGCGGCGTATGGTTAACCAAATGTGGCGAAGGGCCATTTGCGGGCTTGGCTGTAGCGTGGCGGACACAGGAAGGCGAGGCGCGCTCGCGCTGGTCGGGCTACCTGCAATGCAACGAGAAGAGGGCATCCGGCTTTCGATTGACAGATTCATAACTCAGTGGTTATCGATATAACTCATAGCCAGGCAGTTATGGATTTCAGATGCCGGACACACCTGATGCGCTCTTCAGAACGCTTGCCGACCCGACCCGGCGGGGCATCTTCGAGCGCCTTTGTCGCCAGGGGGAGCAGACCGTCGCGGCTCTGACGGCCCAGGCCGGTGTCTCGCAGCCTGCTGTCTCGAAACATCTCGCGGTGCTGAAGCAGGTCGGGTTGGTGCGAGACCGCCATGAAGGCCGCCAGACGCATTACAGCGCCCAGCTCGGCGCGCTTGCGCCCCTGGTCGATTGGACGAGCCGGATGGCCGGGTATTGGGAAAGCCGGTTCGACGATCTCGAAGATTTGCTGAAGAGGATGGATCAATGACCGAAACCCGCTCCGTCGTCGTCGAGCGAGAGATGCCCCATGCGCCGGAGAAGCTCTGGCGTGCCCTGACGCAGCCTCATCTGATCGGGGAATGGCTGATGAGGAACGATTTCGTGCCGGCCGTCGGGCACCGCTTCAAGTTGAGCGGCGACTGGGGCGGCGTGCTGGATTGCGAGGTGCTCGCGGTCGAGCCGAACCGGTCATTATCCTATACGTGGAACTTCGCGCATGACGACGCGGCCTATGCCCTGCAGAGCGTCGTGACCTTCACACTCACCCCTTCTCCGAAGGGCACGCATCTGCGCATGGAGCAGGTCGGCTTCCGGCCGGAGCAGAAGCAGGCCTTCGGTGGCGCCAAGGCCGGCTGGCAGCAGTTCTTCGCGAAGCTGGAAGAGGTCATGGCGCGCGAGGGCTGAAAATCGCCGCCTTCACTTCAATGGCTCGAAAAGGAGGTTCCATGGCTTGGAGCACTTCGATCCGGCAAGGCCATCGCTGGCTGTCGATTATCTTCACGGTCACGGTCATTGCGAACTTCGTCGCCATGGCGCGCGGGGAGCCGCCGGCGTGGATCGTCTATTCGCCATTGCTCCCGCTTTTCCTGCTGCTGTTCAGCGGGCTCTACATGTTCATCCTGCCCTATGCCGTCAGATGGCGCGGCAGGGGGCGGGCCGAGGGGTAGGCCGAAGCCTTTCCGGGAGCTGCCCGGACCGGCTTTGCGTGGCGGCATGAAAAAAATGCGCAAACGGCGCGGGTAATTGCAGCGCATCTTTCGCCCTCTCCGCTCTATCCTGACGGGATCGCGGCCCGAGGCTTGCTTCGGTTTGCGCCCTGTCCTGACTGGAGATTGCGATGGCCCATTCCCTCAAGCCCGGCGTTTCGAGCACGGCGCCTGCGCGGGGCCCCAACCAACCCGATCTCGACTCGGACGTGGTGTGGGAGGCCCGCCGGGATCTCGCCGCGACGTTCCGGATGGCGGCGCGCTATGGCTTCGAGGAGGGCATCTGCAACCATTTCTCGGCGCTGGTGCCGGGCTATGACGACCTGTTCATCGTCAACCCCTATGGCTGGGCCTTTCGGGAGCTGACCGCCTCGAAGCTGCTGATCTGCGACTTCCACGGCAACGTCGTCTCGGGCGAGGGCCAGCCGGAGGCGACGGCCTTCTACATCCATGCCCGGATCCATAAGAACCTCCCGCGCGCCAAGGTCGCCTTCCACACCCATATGCCCTATGCGACGGCACTCTCGATGACGGAGGGTGAGCCGCTGATCTTCGCCGGTCAGACGGCGCTCAAGTTCTACGGCCGCACGGCGGTCGACCGGGATTATAACGGCCTTGCCCTCGACGAGAGCGAGGGCGATCGCATCGCCGCCGCAGTTGGCGACGCCGATATCGTCTTCATGAAGCATCACGGCGTCATGGTGCTCGGACCGACGATCGCCGAAGCCTGGGACGATCTCTATTATCTGGAGCGCGCCTGCGAGGTGCAGGCGCTGGCGCTCTCGACGGGGCGCGAGGTTCTGCCGGTCAAGCCCGAGATCGCCGAGGCCGCCTATCGCCAGATGCGCGAGGGCGATCCGGAATCGGCGCGCCTGCACCTGGCCTCGATCCGCCGGCAGCTCGATGCCGAGGAGCCGATCTACCGCGACTGAGCGACCGACTCCACACAAGCAAAAGCCGCCCGGCGCAGGCCGGGCGGCGCGTTCGTCTTCGCCGATGCTCGTCTCAGCGCGCCGGGCCGCTCAGCAGCGGCGACCAGGTCGGGTCGGAGGCATAGGCCGGAGTCGGTACCGGCACTTCGACGCGGCCGGTGATGTCGACCATGTAGAGCTTGCCGCCGGTCTCGCCGCCGGGGTCGCGGAAAAACATCAGGTACTGGCCGTTCGGCGCCCAGTTCGGCGCCTCGTTGTGGAAGCCTTCCGTCAGGATGCGCTCGCCCGAGCCGTCGGGCCGCATCACGCCGATGGCGAAGCCGTTAGGGCTCTGCCGGGTGAAGGCGATGAGGTCTCCGCGCGGCGACCAGGTGGGCTGCGAATAGCGGCCCTGGCCGAAGGAGATGCGCTGGCCCTCGCCGCCGCCGGCCGGCATCACATAGAGCTGCTGCGAGCCGCCGCGGTCGCTCTCGAAGACGATCTTGGAACCGTCGGGCGCATAGGAGGGCGAGGTGTCGATCGCCGCCGTCGAGGTCAGCCGCGTCGTCGAGCGCGAGGCGATGTCGATGGCGTAGAGATTGGCGTTGCCGCCCTGCTGCAGCGAGAGCGCGATGCGCTGGCCGTTCGGCGCGAAGCGCGGGCTCGAGGTCATGTCGGGGAAGTTGCCGACGATCTGGCGCTGGCCGGTCTCGATGTTGAGCACCTGCACGCGCGGCTGCTCGCCATGGCGCTGCGACATGAAGGTCACATCCTGCCCGACCGGCGAATAGCGCGGGGTCACGACCGAGACGTCGCCATTGGTCAGGTAGCGCACATTGGCGCCGTCCTGATCCATGATGGCGAGGCGCTTGCGACGGTTCTCCTTGGTGCCGGATTCATCGACGAAGACGATGCGGGTGTCGAAGAAGCCGCCGAGCCCGGTGATCTTCGAGAAGATCGCGTCCGAGATGATGTGACCGACGCGGCGGCTGTTGCTCGGGTCGGTGAAATACTGCTGGCCGTCGGTCTGGGTGCCCGTGCCGACGTCCCAGAGGCGGAATTCGGCGCGGATGCGGCCGGCCTCGCGGGCGACGCGGCCGGTGACCAGCGCCTGCACGCCGGCGGCCTGCCAGGCCTGGAATTGCGGGGCGGCGTCGAAGGGCGGGTTCTTCTCGGGGAAGCGGCCCTTGTCGACGGGCAGGAAATAGCCGCAGCGCTTCAGGTTGTTGGTGATGACGCTGGAGACGAGAACGCCGCCCTCGCCGGCGAAATCCGCGATCGCGATCGGCATCGGCTGGAAGGTGCCGCCGCGCAGGTCGATGACGAGCTCGGCTCTCGCCGCCGCGGGCACGAGCAGGCTCGCGCCGGCCATGGCGAGGAGGCCGCGGCGCGTCGGGGCCGAAGCGAGGAAGGGGAGGGGAGTGCGGTCGATCAGGGTCACAGTACGTCCCTTGCGTCGAAATTGACGACGACGTCACGCCAGTCGTCATAATAGGCGGCAAATTGAGCCGGAATGCGCAAAGGCGCGCAGCGGCGGGTCGCGGTCAATGCCGAGCTGGCCGCGACCTGGAAGAGCGGATCGGCAGACCGGTTGATCACCCCGGGCTCGGCGGCGAGCGAGCCGTCGGTGTTCAGTTTCATGCGCACCGTCGGCACGACATTGGCGTTGCCATGCGCGTTGGCAAGCGCGATCGGCACGTTCCAGCACTTCAGCAACTGATCCTGGATGATGCCGATGAGCTGCGCCTTGAGCGAGGGGCTGAGCTTCTGCGAGGAGCCGGTCTGGGTGCCAAGCGAGGCGGTGCGGTTGACCTGCGGCGCCGAGGAGCCGGTGGACTGCGCCTTTTCCTTCGACTGCAGCAGGCGCTCGATGTCGGTGGCGTTGAAGTTCTTGGCGATCTGCGCCTCTTTCTTCGCCTTGGCCTCGGCCTCCTGCTTGGCCTTCGCCTCGGCGGCGAGCTTGGCCTTCGCGGCCGCCTCCGCCTTGGCCTTCGCGGCGGCCTCGGCCTGTTCCTTGGCGGCCTTGTCGGCTTCGGCCTTGGCGAGCGCGTCGGCCTTGGCCTTCGCGTCTGCCTTGGCTTTCGCCTGCTGGGCGTCAGCCTCGGCCTTCGCCTTGGCGGCGGCCTTGGCCTGTTCCTCGGCCTGCTTGGCCTTGGAGGCGATTTCGGCGTCTTCGGCGAGCTTGGCCAGCTCCTGGCGCTTCTGCTCGGCCTCCTGCGCGGCGGCGGCCTCCGATTTCTGCGGCGGCTTGACGGGCTCGGGCGGCTTCGCCTCGGGCTTGGGCTGCTCGACCGGGCGGGCCGGCGGCAGCGGCGCGGCGGCATTCTCGTCGGCCGTCTTCAGCTCGGGCGGGCGCGTGGGCGGGGCGGGGTTGTCGGCCTTGGCCTCGCCGGCCTCCTTGCGCTCGACCACGTCGGACTGGCGCTCGGCGCGCGGGGTCGGCTTTTCCTCGACCTTCTGCGCGTTGCGCTCGCCGCGGGTGATCTGGTTCAGCGCGTTGGGATCGACGAGCTCGACGGCGATCGCCTCCTGATGCTCCGGCAGCGGCGCAGGCGACGAGAACGCCAGCAGCCCGACGACGAGCGCCGTCGTGTGGCCAAGCGCCGACACCAGCATGCCAGGTTCGGAGGTCGAAAGCTTCACGCCCTGAGTACCCTTACTTCCATCGTCCTCAGCGGTTCGCCGGTTCCGTCACCAGAGCGACCCGCTTGAAGCCGGCGGCGGTGATGGTCGACATGACCGAAGCGACGCGGCCGTAATCGACCAGCTTGTCGGCGCGCACATAGATGCGCTCGTCGAAACCCTGCTTGGCGAGGCCCTGCAATTTGGTGACGAGGTCGGGCTCGAGCGTCGCCTCGTCCTGCAGGAAGATCTGGCCCTTGCCGTCGATGGCGATCGTGACCGGCTTCTGGTCGACATTGATCGGCTTCGCCCCGGTCTGCGGCAGGTCGAGCGGCACGCCGGTGGCGATCAGCGGCGCCGCGACCATGAAGATGATGAGCAACACCAGCATGACGTCGATGAACGGCGTCATGTTGATCTCGGCGATGGCGCGGTGGCGGCGCGAGCGGCGGCCCCGACGGCCCCCGCCCTGTTGCGCTCCGGCTGCGGACATTCCCATCGTTCAGCCCCTCACGCCGCCATGCGCTCGTCGATCTGCCGCGACAGGATCGCGGAGAACTCGTCGGCGAAGGCTTCGAGGCGCCCTTGCGCCTTGGCGACCTCGGATTGCAGCTTGTTGTAGGCCATCAGCGCGGGAATGGCGGCGAAGAGGCCGATGGCGGTGGCGAAGAGCGCCTCCGCGATGCCGGGCGCCACCACGGCGAGCGAGGAGTTCTTGGATACGGCGATGGCGGTGAAGGAGGTCATGATGCCCCAGACCGTGCCGAACAGGCCGATGAAGGGCGCGGCCGAGGCGATGGTCGAAAGCACGAGCAGCCCCGATTCCAGCCGCTCCGTTTCGCGCTGGATGGTGACGTCGAGCACCTTGTCGATGCGCTGGGGGAGGCTGGCGACCGAGCGCCCGCCATTCTCGAAGGAGCGCTTCCACTCCCGCATCGCCGCGACGAAGACGGCCGCCATGTCGGCGACGGGCTTGCTGGCGAGGTCGCGATAGAGCTCCTCGAGCGAGCGGCCAGACCAGAACACCTCCTCGAAGGCGTCCATATCCTTGCGGGTGCGCCGGTAGAGCAGCGTCTTGTCGATGATGATCGACCAGCACCAGATCGAGGCGCCGAGCAGGCCCATCATGACGAGCTTGACGACGATATGAGCGTGCCAGAACAGCGTCCAGAACGACATGTCGATCTGCGGCGCGGCCTGCGCGACGTCGGCGGGGTTCATCCTGTCATCCTTCCAACCCAGGCGGTGCGACCAGAAGCTTGGCCTAGAGGCTCACGGTCCTGATCCAAACCCCGCCGTTCGCGTCGCGGAAGACCCACGCCGCCGCCCTTTTCACGATCCGGGGAAATGCCGTACCCTGTCTTTCGCGCGCGAATCCGGCGAAAGATGGGCCGAACCGGGGTTTCCCACGAAACGCATGCTCCGGTTCGAGTTAAGCCCCCGGCAAGGTTAATGTCCGGTATACGGCAGGACAGGAAGCGACCCTGCGGGCCGGAAAGGCCTTTGCCATGATCGGCCCCGACGAGGCGGCTGGCGGTTCGACGAGGGAATCAGCGCGGGCGACCGAATATGCGCGCGAAAAGCCTCGTCAGCTCTCGAAGGCCAGATCGAGGCTGCCTAGGTTGCGCGCGCTTACCCGGCAGAGTCGCGACACGCCCTCCATGTCGATGACAAGGGCGACCCGATCGGGGATGGCCGCCGCGTCGATGACGCCGACGGATGCTTCGGTGCTCGACAGCGAGCGAATGGTGCAAGCCATCGCGCTGCGCATGAAATGCAGTCGGCCGGCCTGAAGAACCCGGCTTTTCGGGGCTTCGCGCCCGCCGGATTCAGCTTTGCGCAATCGCTTCTGCATCTCGAGCAGGTCGATGGCCAGGCCGGCGAGCTCCGCCAGCACGGCCGTGTCGCGCTCGCTGAAAACGCGGGGCTTCCTGTCCATGGCGCAGATCGAGCCGACCGCCTGGCCGGCAGGCGAACGTAACGGTATTCCGGCGTAAAAGCGGATATGCGGGGCGCCCCGAACGAACGGATTCTCGGAAAAGCGCTCGTCGGCCGCAGCATCCGGCACGACCAGCGGCCGGGTATGCTGGATCGTGACGTTGCAGAAGGCAGGCTCGCGTTCGGTTTCGCAGGCTTGCATGCCCTGCCGCGACTTGAACCATTGCCGATGGCCATCGATGAAGGTGATGGTCGACATCGGCACGTCGAAGATATCGGTCGCGAGGCGGGTCAGCCTGTCGAAGCTCTGCTCGGCCGGCGTATCGAGCACCTCGTAATCAGCCAGCGCATCCAGGCGCGCCTGCTCGCTCACGATATCCGTGCGCAGGTGAGGCGGGATGACTTTCATCGCGCAAGTTGTGCGGATAGCCGCTTAACGATTTCTTAAGGCGAGAGGGCCGTGCCGCGACGCTGTTTCCATGTCGAGCGAGCCATAAAAGGCCCGCCTCGACATGTCGGGGCGGGCCATGATGATCATTCAGCAATGACGCCTGCTGATCAGGCCGCGTCGGGCTGGGCCGGGGGATTGGCCGGCGGATTGTTGCGGCGGTCGTTCATGAACTGGTCGAACTCGGCCTTGTCGCGAGCCATGCGCAGGCGGCCCAGGAAATCGTGGAACTCGCGCTGCTCGTCCTCGAGCCGGCGCAGCGTCTCGGCCTTGTACTCGTCGAAGGCACGGTTGCCGCTCGAAGGCTCGCGGCCCCAGCCGCCGAAGCCGCCGCCGAAACCGCGGCCCTCACGGCCCGCCATGCGCTCGCGCATCCGGTCCATCTTGCCTTGCAGGCGGCTCATCCGATGTTCGTAACGGTCTCCGGCATATCCGCAACCCATGCGTCCACTCCCAAACAGAAAGGCCAGGGTCGCCAGACCCAGCGGCCACCACACGATGAAGCCGAGCACCGCGAAGGCGATCCAGGCTCCTCTTCCGTATTCGTCAAGCTTCGTGACGATCGGCATCTTTCTCCTCCGCTCATCGACGTGAATGTAAATCACATTCACATAGATGCTTGCGAGGGTCCGGCTTGTCAAGAATGGCCGGCGAAAAATCGTCAGACGGCGGGTGGGGGTGCGGTTTCCGGGCCGATACCCAGGCCCTGGAGATAGATCAGCATGCCCGCCTCGAGCAGCTCGGCGGCCGACATGGGCAGCGGCCGCCGGCCGCCATCGGCGCGGCCGAACAGGGCGGCGATGCCATGCGACATCGCCCATATGTGCAGCGCCATCATCAGCGCGGGCGGGCGCTTGTTCTGCGGCAGCCGGGCGATCAGCGCCTCGGCCGCCTGCCGCAGATTGGCGAAGGCGCGGTCGGCGGCGGCCCGCAATTCCGGGCTTGCATCGAGCGACACGCCGGCCTCGAACATGGCGGAATAATAGGCCGGCTCGTCATGGGCGAAAGCCAGATAGGCACGGCCGAGCCGGTGGAAGGCAGATTCGGGGTCGGGGCGACCCTGGTCCCAGGCGCGCGACAGCGACGCCTCGAAGGCCTGGAAGCCGCGCGCGGCCACATCGGCCAGCAACTCGTCGCGGTCACGGAAATGCCGATAGGGCGCGGCGGGGCTGACGCCGGCCATGCGCGCGGCCTCGGCGAAGGTGAAACCGTTCGGGCCTTTCTCCCCGATCAGCCCCAGCGCGGCCCGCACCAGCTCCTCCTTGAGGTTGCCGTGGTGATAGCCGCGGGGCGTTTCGGGTCTGTCGCGCTTCCAGCTCATGTTAAGAGCGCTAACATGCGGGTGGGCCTTACGTCGATGGTCATGCGCGGCAGCGTTAGTCGTCGAGCATCAGCCGCTTGCGCAAGCCGTCGGGAATGCGCCGTGCCCGGCCGCCGCCGATGCAGGCGACCATGACCTGCGCCCCGATCAGCACCTCCTCGCCGCGCAGCACGCGCTGCTCGAGATCCATGGTGGCGCCGCGCGCGGCGGTGCAGTGCGTCTCGACCGTCACCAGGTCGTCCATCACGGCGGGGCGCAGGAAGTCGATCGTCATCTTGCGGACGGCGAAGCCCAGCGCCGTCTCGCCGTCGAAGAGCTCGCGCTGCTCGATGCCGAGCGCGCGGATGAGCTCGGTGCGGCCACGCTCCATGAAGCGCAGATAGGACGCGTGATAGACCACGCCGGAGAAGTCGGTGTCCTCATAGTAGACGCGGATGTCGAGGCGATGGACCCTGCTCATGGTGCTCCGGAGGGGTATCGAACGGTTGCCGCTGCCATAGACCAATCGATACGGCTTCGGAAAGGCTGGAACTGCTCAGCCGGAGCGGCGTTACCCGTTGCGTGACCCATGGGAGGACAAGTGATGGCGCAATCCAGCAAGGCGACCGCGCGGCTGCTCGACAAGACCGAGCTCGATCTCGTCGCACGCACCCAGCGCGGTGCGATCGGTGCTCTTCCGGACGATGAATTGCGCGATCTCGCCGCCAAGCTGCGCGAGCGCCGCGACAAGGCGCGCGACGGTGCCCGCCGGCAGAAGCGCGAGATGCGCGGCAAGGCCGAGCCCAAAGGCGCGAAGCCGGCGAGCGACAACAGCGGCACCAAGGCCAAGGCCGACGCGCTGACCGCGGCGCTGAAGCGCGTCGGAGCCGAGCGTACGCGCCGGGCCGAGAAGGAAAAGGCTCCGAGCCAGCGCAGCCTCGCCCGCAAGGCGCTGGCACTGAAACAACGCCAGAGCGCGGCGCAACGTCCCGCCAGCCGCACGGCCGGCAAGGGCATGCGGCCGGTCGAAAACCCGAAGGCGGTCAAGTCCGGCGCGCTGAACGATGCCGGCGCCCGCCCGGCGATGATGCGCTCGAAGATCGCGCGTCAGTCGTAGCGGGGTGCCGATTTCCGACGGAGACGTGGCGTCATCCCGGACAAGCTGCGTAGCAGCGCAGATTCGGGATCCGTCGTAATGCTCCGGAGCCCTTTGATGGATCCCGAGGCAAGCCCGGGATGACCTGCAGTTCCGAGAATGGTCGGAACGCTCCAGCCATATCGAGCCCTGCAGACGCTCAGCGCTTGCAGGGCTTGTTCATGAAGGAGCCGCAGTCATAGGGCTGCGAGAGCTGCTCGCGGATCGAATAGTCCTTGCCTTCGAAGTGGTTGACGATGTCGTCGATGCGCCAGCCGCCGTCCTCCCTGATCATCTGGAATTGGACGGTCACGGGCTTGCCGAAGCTGCGGAAATTGGCCAGCACCGTTGCCTTTCCGGCCGCGACCGGGATCGTGTCGAAGTTCAGCTTCTTGATCTCGCCGTCCTGGCCGTTGAGGAAGGGGTCGGCGCCGATCTGGCCCATATCGCCGCTTTCCTCCTGATAGAGGTCGTCGCGCGCGAAGAGCGCGGCCAGGCTCTTGCTCATCAGCTTGTCGCGATGCGGCGGGCGCCAGGCCGGCGGCGGGGCCTTGCCCTTGGCGGCGAGCATCTTGATCGTGATGGCGTAGCCTTCTTCCACCGGCCCGCGCGGCACGTCGTCACCGGCGCGAGCCGAAACCGCCAGGACGGCGAACAGGCCGGTCAGGGCGAGCGCCAGCGCGACATTCCGAAGGATCTGCCTCACGCCTCGTCCTCGTCGTTTCCAAACAAGCCGAACTGCGCCGTCTCGCGCGAGGGCTCGGGCATACCGAGATGGCGGAAGGCGTGCGGCGTCAGCAGGCGCCCGCGCGGGGTGCGCTGGATGAAGCCCTGCTGGAGCAGGAAGGGCTCGATGATCTCCTCGATCGCGTCGCGCGGCTCGGAGAGCGAGGCGGCGATGGTCTCGATGCCGACCGGGCCGCCGCCGAAATTGATCGCGACGGTGGTGAGATAGCGCCGGTCCATCTGGTCGAGGCCGATCGCGTCGACGTCGAGCAGGGAGAGCGCCTTGTCGGCGACCTTGCGGGTAACGATCGGGTCGCCGTCGACGATGGCGAAATCGCGCACGCGGCGCAGCAGGCGCCCGGCGATGCGCGGCGTGCCGCGGGAGCGCTTGGCGATCTCGTTGGCGCCATCGTCGGACATCGGCACGCCGAGCACGCGGGCGCCGCGCGAGACGATGCCCTGCAATTCCTCGACGGTGTAGAACTGCAGGCGGATCGGGATGCCGAAGCGGTCGCGCAAAGGCGTCGTCAGCAGGCCGGCGCGGGTGGTGGCGCCGACGAGCGTGAATTTGGGCAGGTCGATCTTGACCGAGCGGGCGGCCGGGCCTTCGCCGATGATCAGGTCGAGCTGATAGTCCTCCATCGCCGGATAGAGGATTTCCTCGACCGCCGGGTTGAGGCGGTGGATCTCGTCGATGAAGAGCACGTCGCGCTCTTCGAGATTGGTGAGCTGGGCCGCGAGATCGCCGGCCTTGGCGATGACGGGGCCGGAGGTCGAGCGGAAATTGACGCCGAGCTCGCGCGCCACGATCTGCGCCAGCGTCGTCTTGCCGAGGCCGGGCGGGCCGACGAAGAGGACATGGTCGAGCGCGTCGCCACGCGTGCGGGCGGCGTTGATGAAGACCTGGAGATTGGCGCGCGCCGCTGCCTGGCCGGTGAAATCGGACAGCGAAAGCGGCCGCAGCGAGGTCTCGCTGTCGTCCTCGCGGCGTTCGGCCGTCATCAGCCCGGAGCGCTTGGGTTCGCTCACAGTGCGATCTCCAGCTCGATGGCGTCGTGGATCGGAATGTCCTTGTATCCCGTCTTGATGATGGTCGGCACGACGGAGCGATAGGCGTCGATCGCGTCGAGATAAAGCCCGGACAGCCGAAAGCCGCGCCGCTGATAGAAGACGAGGCCCGGCATGTTGTCGTTGGTCAGCATGGCCTTGAGCCGTTTCGCCCCCGCCGCTCTCGCGGCCGCGATCACCGCATCGAGCATCCGGATGGCGACGCCTTCGCCGGGTCTCAGCGAATGCAGGGCGCAGAGATAGGCCGTCTCGCCCCGGATCGTCCAGCTCGCCAGCGCGGCGGTGCGCCCGTTCGGCTCGTAGAGGCCGAGGGCGTCGATCTCGGCCACGTCATAGACGTGGAGGTCGATCATCATGCGGTGCGAGCCCCAGGCCACCATCATGATCTTGAGCAGTTCGCCCTTGTCGGTGACGACGCGCAGTTCGAGATCGTCCGGCTCGCCGGCCGGGCTCACTTCGCCAGCTCCTTCAAGCCGAGCTTGATGAGCTGGGCGGTGCCGGCGCCGTCCCCGGCCTCCTTCGCCGCCGCGGCGATCGCGGCGATGGCCTGGGCCTGCGGGTAGCCGAGATTGGCCAGCGCCGAGACGGCATCGGCCACGGGCTGGGGCAGCTTCCTGTCCTCGAGTGCGCCGGAGAGCTGGGCGAGACTCGGATCGACATGGCCGAAGGCCGGCGCCTTGTCCTTCAGCTCGGCGCAGAGGCGCTGCGCCAGCTTGGGGCCGACGCCCGGCGCGCGGGCGATGGCCGCCTTGTCATTGGTGGCGATGGCGGTGGCGAGGCCGCCGGGGTCGAGCGTCGAGAGGATGGCGAGCGCGACCTTGGCGCCGACCCCCTGCACCACTTGCATCAGCCGGAACCAGTCGCGCTCGACATCGGACATGAAGCCGTAGAGGCGGATCGCATCTTCGCGGACATGGGTCTCGATCGAGAGCACGGCCGCCTCGCCGGGCTTGGGAAGCCGCTGGAGCGTGCGCGAGGAGCATTGCACGACATAGCCGACGCCCTGCACGTCGATGATGACGTGATCCTCGCCATAGGAGTCGATCAGGCCCTTGAGCTTGCCGATCATCGTGTGGATTCCCTGGCCGTCATTCAGCCCGCCGCGCGCATCTGCGCGACCAGGGCCCTCATGCCGCGATGCTGGGCATGGCAGATCGCGACGGCCAGCGCATCCGCCGCGTCGGCGGAGCTGGTCTCGGCCTTGGGCAGCAGCACGCGGATCATCGCCTGGACTTGCTTCTTGTCGGCATGGCCGACGCCGACCACGGTCTTCTTGACGAGATTGGCGGCATATTCCGCCACGCTCAGCCCTGCCAGCGATGGCACCACCAATGCGATGCCGCGGGCCTGTCCGAGCTTCAGCGCCGATTGCGGGTCGCGGTTGACGAAGGTCTCCTCCACCGCCGCCTCATGCGGCTTGTGGGCGGCGATCACCTTGCCGATGCCTTCGTGAAGCTGCCGCAGCCGGTCGCCAAGCGGCAGCGCGCCATCGCTCTCGATACAGCCGCAGGCGACGAAGGAGAGCTTGCTGCCCTCCGAGATGACGATCCCCCAGCCGGTCTTCCGGAGGCCGGGATCGATGCCGAGGATGCGAATCGGAGGTGCCATGGTGCCTCAAACTAGCGGGTGTTTCGGATTTGTCCCATGCGATGCGCCGGCATGGATGAATTCTCCTCATCGGACACATCAGAAAGGACGATTTCCTTTTCCGGCCGGGCAAGGACATGGTGCAGTTCGTTTCCCTCCTCGCATTTCTCCCGTGATGTCCGGCCTACAAAACCTGTTCTTTCCGGCTCTCGCCGGCGATGGCGTCGTCGTTCTCCTCGCCGCCACATTGCTGGGGGGGCTGGTGCGCGGCTTCACCGGCTTCGGCTTCGCGATGGTGTTCATGCCGCTCGCCTCGGTGGTGCTGGGGCCGGTCGCGGCGCTGGGGCTGATCTGGTTCATTGACCTGCCCGTGGCCCTGCCGGTCGCTGCCCGGAGCGCGAAACAGGCCGAATGGCGGGAGATCGTGCCGCTGCTCGTGACCGCGACGCTCGCCTTGCCGGCCGGCGTCTGGCTGCTCACCTGGCTCGATCGCGAAACGATGCGCTGGGTGCTGGCGCTGCTGGTGCTGGCGGCCGTCGGGCTGATGGCCTCGGGCTGGCGCTATCACGGGCGGCCGACCGTCTCGCTCTCGCTCGGCGTCGGCGCGCTCTCCGGCTTGTGCAACGGCATGGCCTCGATCGGCGGGATGCCGCTCGCCGTGTTCTGGCTCGGCGCGCAGCGCAACGACCGCCACAAGACGCGTGCCAACCTGCAGACCTTTTTCGGGATCTCGACCTTCATCAGCGGCGCGGTGCTGTGGTGGAAGGGCATCCTCACCCTGCAGGCGCTGCTGACGGCGGTGCCGCTTTTCGCCGTCTACGCGATCGGCTTCTGGGGCGGCGTGCATGGCTTCCGCCTCGCCTCGGAGGCGAGCTTCCGGCGCGGCGCCTATCTGGTGATCTTCCTCAGCGCCCTGGTCAGCCTGCCGCTCTGGGATGCGATGATCGGGCGCTGAAGGGCGTCATGCTCGGGCTCGCCCCGAGCATCTCATCGACAGGGAGGCTCCAGAGCCTCCTTCGGCCCGGGATTCTCGGGTCTGCGCTTCGCTTCGCCCGAGAATGACGCCGTGAAGCGAGCCGGCTCCCCTCAGGCGCTGAGCTTGGCCATGATGTCGTCGGCGATCTCGAAATTGGCGAAGACGTTCTGGACGTCGTCGTCGTTGTCGAGGGCTTCCATCAATCGCATCATCGAGGCGGCCTTCTCCTCGTCGAGCGGGGCCGAGGTCGTCGGCCGCCAGACGGGCTTCGCGGAGGCAGGCGCGCCGAGCGCGGCTTCGAGGGCCTTCGAGACCTCGTTCAGGGCGTCGAAGGCGCAGAGGATGGTGTGGCCGTTCTCGTCGGAGATCACGTCGTCGGCGCCGGCCTCGATCGCCGCTTCCATCACGGTGTCGGCGTCGCCGGCCTCCGGCGGATAGCTGATCTCGCCGACGCGGTTGAACATGAAGGAGACGGAGTTGCTTTCGCCGAGCGCGCCGCCCGACTTGGTGAAGTAGGAGCGCACGGCGGAAGCCGTGCGGTTGCGGTTGTCGGTCAGCGCCTCGACGATGACGGCTGCGCCGCCCGGGCCGTAGCCCTCGTAGCGGACCTCGTCATAGTTATCGCCCTCGCCGCCGGCCGCCTTGTTGATGGCGCGCTGGATATTGTCCTTCGGCATGTTCTCGGCCCGGGCGGCGAGCACGGCCATGCGCAGGCGCGGGTTCATGTTGGGATCCGGCATGCCCATCTTGGCGGCGACGGTGATTTCGCGGGCCAGTTTCGAGAACAGCTTGGAACGCACCGCGTCCTGCTTGCCCTTGCGGTGCATGATGTTCTTGAACTGTGAATGGCCGGCCATGGGCTTCCGTTGCCTTCTGCGATTGATCCGTAACGCGCCTGGGCCGAGCGGCATTCCAGCCCAGCGATCCAGCAAAGCGGCCTTATAGGCGGCGGATTTGCCCGCAGGCAAGCGGGATGCGGCCCTGTCCGAGCCTCCCATTAGATGAATCTTTACCGTGCAAGCGCAGCATTCAGGGCAGTACCGACCCGCGCCCCGCTACCGCTCCCGCCATCCCGAGTGACACCTTGACCACCAAAACGATCGCCGGGCAGGAGCACCGTTTTCGCGCCTTCCAGATCTCGGAGCGCGACCTGGCGCTGCTGGCGGCGCTGGCGGGTTTCGCGCGCGCACGCCTGCCCTCGCTGCTGCCGCAACTGCACGAACAGTTCGCGCCCTGGCCCGAGATCGCCAAGGCGCTGAGCCAGCCGCAGGTTCACGAGCGACGGCTGGCACACTGGATCCGGTTGGCCTCGGGCGATTTCGGCGAAGGGTTCACGGAGTCGGCCCGCAGCCTGGCGACGGCTTTCCACGAGCATGGCGTCCCGATCTATGCGGTCGTCATCTGCCACGGCATCGTGGTCAACGCCCTGATCGCCGAACTCGGACTCGACCAGCGCAGATTGACGAGCCTGAGCGGGCGCTGGCGCCGTACGCGCCTCGATACCGGGATCGCCACGCGTGCGGCCCTGTCCAAGGCCGCCCAGTTCGACCTCGAGCTCCTCCTCGAGACCTATGCGCTGGTCGAGCAGGACCGCCGTGACGCCACGCGCCGGCAGATCGAAGCCTTCGAGGGCACGGTCCGCGACGTCGTGGGCGCCGTCGGCTCGGGCGCGGTGAAGGTCGAGAGCCTGGCCGCCACCATGGAGGCCGTCGTCGGCGAGACCAGCGCGCAGGCTTTCATGGCCGTGCGGACCGCGGACGACGCGTCGAGCAATGTCAGCAATGTCGCGGCGGCCACGAACGAGCTGTCGATCTCGCTCGACCACGTCGCGGCGGAGGTCGTCCGCGCCTCGGAACTGGCCCATGAGGCGGATGCGGCCGCGCAGCAGACGGATGCGATCGTCCAGAGCCTGTCGCGTTCGGCCAACACGATCGGCTCGGTCGTCGAGCTGATCCAGATGATCGCGAGCCAGACCAATCTGCTCGCCCTCAACGCCACGATCGAGGCGGCGCGCGCCGGCGAGGCCGGGCGCGGCTTCGCCGTCGTCGCGACGGAGGTGAAGCAGTTGTCGGCCCGGACGGCGCAGGCGACAGGCGAGATCGCCGCGCAGGTGCCGGCGATGCAGGCGGCGACGCGCGAGGCGGTCGCGGCGCTCGAACGCATCGTCGCTTTCGTCAGCCAGGTCAGCGGGATCGCGTCGGTCGTCGCCGCCAGCATCGACGAGCAGCGGGCTGCGACGCAGGAGATCGCCCGCAGCGCGCATCAGGCCGCGGTGGGCACGGAGGCGAATGCCGATGCGATCGGCAAGCTGAGCACGCGGGCGCAGGAGGCGGGCAATGCCGTCTCCGAGGTGCTGGGTGTCGCCGGCGCGCTCTCCCGGCACGCGGCCGGCATGAGCGAGGCCTTCGAGACCTTGATCCGGCAGTCCCGCGCCGTCGCTTCCGACCGGAAAGCGGAGCCGGCTTTCCGGAATCATAGGTTGCAATGACAAGCAGATAGATCGCCGCTCATGGGTCCGCTGGGACGCGCGGAGATCTAACCGAGCGAGCCTTGGCTCAGGCGGCCCAGCCGGGCAGGGCCTCGCTCAGATGCGGGCCGATGCGGACCGCCCAAGTGGCTTTGGCCAGCCCGGTCGCGTCGTCGATCTCGACGGCGATGCCCGAGAGCGTGCCTTCGCCGGTGGCCGGCTCCAGTCGCGCGCCCGGCACCTTCTGCAGGAAGCGGCGCACCGGCTCGTCCTTCTGCATGCCGAGCACGGAATCATAGTCGCCGCACATGCCGGCATCGGATTGATAGGCGGTTCCGGCCGGCAGGATGCGCGTGTCCGAGGTCGGAGCGTGGGTATGGGTACCCACCACGAGGCTGGCGCGGCCATCGAGGAAATAGGCCATGGCCTGTTTCTCGCTCGTCGCCTCGGCATGAACATCGACGATGACGGCATCCGCGACCTCGCCGAGCGGGCAAGCGGCAAGCTCGCGCTCGACGGCGGCGAAGGGGTCGTCCAGCGGGTCCATGAAGAGCCGGCCCATGACGTTGACGACGAGCACCCGGGCGCCGTTGCGGGCTTCGACGACCGTGGCGCCACGGCCGGGCGTGCCGGGCGGATAATTGGCCGGGCGGATCAGCCTGTCCTGCCTGTTGATGAAGACGAGGGCCTCGCGCTGGTCCCAGGAATGGTTGCCCAGCGTGATCACATCGGCGCCGGCGGCGAGGATCTCGTCGCAGATCGCCTCGGTGATGCCGAAGCCGCCGGCGGAATTCTCGCCGTTGATGACGACGCAGTCGAGCTTCCAGGCTTCGCGCAGGGCAGGCAGGCGCTCCTGCACCGCAATCCGGCCCGGGCGGCCGACGATGTCACCGAGGAAGAGAAGACGCATGAAACCGGTCCGCAGGCTGTTATGCTTCCTCCGTGGCCCGAAAGCCCGGCAGAATCAACCGCAGCGGATGGTTTCGCGCTCGGTCACGATCCAGTCGAGGCGCCGGTCATGCGGCTGGTCGGGCACGGCTTCGATCTCCTGCGCCGCATAGGCGATGCCGATGCTGACGGTCGGGCCGAGCTCGGCCAGCGCGCGATCGTAATAGCCCCGGCCGTAGCCGATGCGGTAGCCGCGCCGGTCGAAGGCGGCCAGCGGCACGATCAGGATGCGCGGCGCGATCTCGGGCTGCTGCGGGGACGGAACGAGTGTGCCGAAACCACCCGGAACGATCGGCTCATAGGGCGCCCATCGGCGGAAGATCATGCGCTCGGCGACGATCGCGGGCAGGCAGAGCGGCAGGCCGCGCCGGTGCAGCTCTTCCAGGACCGGGCGTGGATCGGCCTCCGAGCGCATCGGCCAATAGGCAGAAACCGGGCCGTCCGCATTCCAGAGCGGCAAAGCCAGCGTCCGTTCCGCGATGTCGGGGTCCCATTCGAGGCGGTCGTCGATCTCGAGCGCATCACGCCGGGCGAGCGCCGACGCGCGTAGCGCCGCCTTGACGGCGGAAGGCTGGGGAAGGGTCTCGGACGCCATGCTGGTCATAAAGGCTGCGGAGCCACCTCGGCCGTGGAGTTTTGAATCCCGGGACACCTACAGAAGTAGGTGGGCGCCGTGTGTCCGGATCCAGGGACCCGGTCAGGGACAGCTCCCTAGGGAGTCGTATGGGCCCGGGGAATGCTGTCTCGCACGCACCAGGCAGCCCCGCCCAACCAATGTAGGCAACGCGCCGGCAAAGCGCCAGAGGCGTTTTGCCGGCGCCAGCCGAATTTCGCAGGCGGCTCATGAAGTTGTTCATATTTTGGCCGTGGTGCGTGAGTGATATAAGAGATGCGCGACAGTTTCAGTTAAGGAACCGGTTTTTCAGATGCCTGGCTTTTCCCTTGCCCGCCTCCTCGCCCGTCCGGCATTGCCGGCGCTCGCGCTCGCTGCGGGGCTTTTCGGAGCGGCCCTGCCGGCTTCGGCGCAGGATGCCGCCGATCTGCTGGTGCGCACCACCCGGCTCGAAAACCAGCTCCGCCAGATGGCCGGACAGATCGAGCAGCTCCAGTTCGAGAACAAGCGCCTGAGCGACCAGCTCAGCCGCTTTCAGCAGGATGTCGATTTCCGCCTGAACGAAAAGGGCGGTGCGCGTCCCTCCGCCACGCCTCCCGCCGGCGGGACGCCGCAGCGCCAGCGCCGCGGCGATGCCTTCGACCCGACGACCCAGCAGGGCGCGGCCGGGGCCCCCCAACAGCTTGGCGGTGGCATCGCCGGCATCATCGAGGACGAGTATTCCGGAGGCCCGGCGACGGGCCAGCCGCTCGATCTGCAAGGCGTCGGGCGCCCGGTCCAGCAGGGCGGGGCGGCTCCGGGCGTCCCGCGCGGCCAGAGCGTCGCCGCAGCGAGCGGTCCGGCCACGGCCAAGGAGGCCTATGACGGCGCCTATGCGGCGTTCCAGCGCCGCGAATACGAGCAGGCCGAGATGGGCTTTCGCCAGTTCCTGCAGAGCTATCCGCGTGACCGGCTCGCCACCGACGCGACCTTCTGGCTCGGCGAGAGCTACATGCAGCGCCAGCGCTATCGCGAGGCGGCGGAGCAGTTCCTAAAGATTTCCAAGGAATCGCCGCGCGCCGGCAAGGCGCCTGACAGCCTGCTCAGGCTCGGCATGGCGCTGAACGGGCTCGGCGCCAAGGAGCAGGCCTGCGCCACCTATGCCAAGGTCGGCGTGGATTATCCGCAGGCTTCCAGTGCCGTGCGGCAGGCGGTCGAGCGCGAGCGCCGCCGTTCCGGCTGCGCTTGAGCGCGGTTCCCCCTCTCGATCCTTCGGCGACGCCGGTTTCGGCTGCCGAGGCCAGTGCCTTGTTCGAGCCTCTGGCAGATGAGCCGGGGCTGCTCGTCGCCGTTTCGGGCGGGCCCGATTCCGTCGCTGTGCTGGCGCTGCTGTCGGACTGGGCGAAGCTGCCGGGGCGTCCCTCGATCCACGCCGCGACGGTCGATCACGGCTTGCGGCCGGAGGCTGCGGCCGAGGCCGAGGCGGTCGCCTCGCTCTGCGGGCGGCTGGGCGTCGCACACAGAATCCTGCGCTGGGCCGGGCCGAAGCCCGCCAACGGCCTGCAGGCCGCCGCGCGGCAGGCTCGCTACGACCTCCTCGCGGAGGAAGCGCTGCGGCGCGGCAACGCGGCCATCGTCACGGCGCATACGCTCGACGACCAGGCCGAGACGCTGCTGATGCGGATCGCCCATGGTTCGGGGCCGGCGGGGCTCGTCGGCATGCGCCCGCGCAGCTTGCGAGGCGCGATCGCGATCGTCCGGCCGCTGCTGGGCCTCGCGAAATCGCGGTTGATCGCTACCGCCGAGGCACGGGGCCTGCCCTTCGTCCGCGATCCCAGCAATGCCGATTCGCGTTTCGAGCGGGTGCGCTGGCGCGAATTGGCGCCGTCGCTCGCGGAACACGGCCTCGATGCGGCGCGGCTCGGATTGCTTGCGGAGCGCATGGCCCGGCAGGAGGGCGCCCTGGCACGCCGGGCGGCGGATGTGCTGGCGCAGCGGCGGCTCCCGGTCACCGTGGGGGAGGAGCGGCGGCTCGGCTTCCGGCAGCTTGCCGAAGAGCCGGAGGAGATCGTCCTGCGCGTGCTGGCGCTTGCGCTGGCGGAAATGACGCAAGGCGTCGAGAGCTATGGGCGGCTGGAGCGGCTGGAGGCCTGCGCAGCGGCGCTGCTCGCCGCATCGCGTGCTGGGTCCGCCACAAAGCGGACGTTCTCCGGATGCATCCTGTCGCTCGACCGGAACGGCGTGCTGAGCTTGCGGCGGGAGGGGCCGCGCAGACGCGGTGTTCACCCTGCGACATCATAGTAACGTGGCGTCGTGCGTTTTGCGTGCGTTTCCCTTGGCAAGGACGCATGTCGCACCTAGATTGCCTGTTAAGTGAAACCAGGCCTTATCCGGTTGGTCCCGGCAGGCCCGATCGGACTGGTGATGAATCCGAATTTTCGCAATTTCGCCCTCTGGGTGGTGATCTTCCTGCTGGTCCTGGCGTTGGTGACGCTGTTCCAGAGTCCGAGCCAACGCTCGAACACCAACGAGATTCCCTACAGCCAACTGATCAACGAGTCCGATTCCGGGCGCATCTCGAGCGTCGTGGTCGCGGGCCAGGAAATCTCCGGCACCTTCTCGGATGGTCGCAACTTCGTGACCTATGCGCCCTATGGCGACCCGAACCTGCTGAAGACGCTGGCCCAGAAGGGCGTGACGGTTTCGGCCCGCGCTCCTTCCGAGGGCACGCCCTGGTTCATGGCGCTGCTGGTGAACTCGCTGCCCTTCGTCATCTTCATCGGCCTGTGGATCTTCATGTCCCGCCAGATGCAGAACGGCGCCGGCCGGGCGATGGGCTTCGGCAAGTCGAAGGCCAAGCTCCTGACCGAGGCCCATGGCCGCGTCACCTTCGAGGACGTTGCGGGTATCGACGAGGCCAAGGAAGACCTGCAGGAGATCGTCGAGTTCCTGCGCGATCCGCAGAAATTCCAGCGGCTGGGCGGGCGCATTCCGCGCGGCGTGCTGCTCGTCGGCCCTCCCGGTACGGGTAAGACGCTCACGGCGCGTGCCGTCGCGGGCGAGGCCAATGTGCCGTTCTTCACGATCTCGGGCTCCGACTTCGTCGAGATGTTCGTCGGCGTCGGCGCGAGCCGCGTGCGCGACATGTTCGAGCAGGCCAAGAAGAACGCCCCCTGCATCATCTTCATCGACGAAATCGACGCGGTCGGCCGCCATCGCGGTGCCGGCCTCGGCGGCGGCAATGACGAGCGCGAGCAGACGCTGAACCAGCTCCTTGTCGAGATGGACGGCTTCGAGCCGAACGAAGGCGTCATCATCATCGCCGCGACCAACCGTCCCGACGTGCTCGATCCCGCCCTGCTGCGTCCGGGCCGTTTCGACCGCCAGATCGTCGTGCCGAACCCCGATGTCGCCGGCCGCGAGAAAATCCTGCGCGTCCATGTCCGCAAGGTGCCGATGGCGCCGGATGTCGACCTCAAGATCCTCGCCCGCGGCACCCCCGGCTTCTCCGGCGCGGATCTGATGAACCTCGTCAACGAGGCGGCGCTGCTGGCGGCCCGTCGCGGCAAGCGCATGGTCACCCATGCCGAGTTCGAGGATGCCAAGGACAAGGTCATGATGGGCGCCGAGCGCAAATCCATGGCCATGTCCGAGGAGGAGAAGAAGCTGACCGCCTATCACGAGGCCGGCCATGCCATCGTCGGCCTCTACGTCCCGGCTGGCATCCCCGTGCACAAGGCGACGATCATCCCGCGCGGACGTGCGCTCGGCATGGTCAAGTTCCTGCCGGAGGGTGATCGCTACTCGATGAAGTTCAAGGAGTTCACCTCGCAGCTCGCGGTCGCCATGGGCGGGCGCGTGGCGGAGGAGATGACCTTCGGCCGCGAGAACGTCACCTCGGGCGCCACCGGCGACATCCAGCAGGCGACCAAGATGGCCAAGGCCATGGTCACGCAGATGGGCTATTCGGACGAGCTCGGCATGGTCGCCTATGGCGACAATCAGGAAGAGGTCTTCCTCGGCATGTCGATGGGCCGCAGCCAGGCGGTCTCCGAGGCGACCGCCCAGAAGATCGACGCCGAGGTCAAGCGCCTCGTCGACAACGGCTACCAGGACGCCAAGGCCATCCTCACCGAGCACCATGACGAGTTCGTCTCGGTGGCCGAGGCGCTGCTCGAATTCGAGACGCTGACGGGCGAGGAAATTCGCGACCTGATCGCCGGTAAGCGCCCGGTGCGCGACGCCGACGACACGCCGCACGCCCCGCGCGGCTCGGCCGTGCCGAGCGCCGGCAAGGGCCGCAAGCGCGGCGAACCCGATGCCGGGCTGGAGCCGCAACCGCAGGCGTGAGGCGGTTCGACTGAAATGAAAAAGGCGGCCTTCGGGCCGCCTTTTTCATGTGTGGTGGGAGATCGCCTCCATTCCGCTTCCGCGCCGTCATCCCGGACAAGCCGCCCATGGCGGCGCCGATCCGGGATCCATGCCAGAGCGCATTTCGGAAACATGCCGGCACGGATCCCGGGTCTCCGCTTCGCTGCGCCCGGGAGGGCAGGGCCTGAATGATGAGAGCGGGGCTATGCGGGGCCGCGTCCCTGTCACGCTCCGTCATATTTTGTGAGAAGGCGGAAAGGTTTTTTGGCTATAGAAGAACGCAAATTCAGGGCGCTGGCGCCCTCTCGGAAGCGATTGGCAATGACGCGCAAATATTTCGGAACGGACGGCATTCGTGGGCGGGCGAACGGCGTCATCACGCCCGACCTCGCCCTGAGGGTCGGGCAGGCCACCGGCCTCGCCTTCCGCCGCGGCGAGCACCGCCACCGGGTGGTGATCGGCAAGGATACCCGCCTGTCGGGCTATATGATCGAATATGCCATGGTGGCCGGCTTCACCGCGGTCGGCATGGACGTCATGCTGCTCGGCCCGATGCCGACGCCGGCCGTCGCCATGCTGACGCGCTCGATGCGTGCCGATCTCGGCGTGATGATCTCGGCCTCGCACAACGCCTATGAGGATAACGGCATCAAGCTGTTCGGGCCCGACGGCTACAAGCTCAACGACGATGTCGAACGCGAGATCGAGGCGCTGATCGACGCCGATCTCGGCCCGCGCCTGGCGACTTCGCCGATGCTCGGCCGGGCCAAGCGCATCGACAGCGCCGATGCGCGCTATGTCGAATTCGCCAAGCGGACGCTGCCGCGCAATCTGAGCCTGGAAGGCCTGCGCATCGTGCTCGATTGCGCCAATGGCGCCGCCTACAAGGTGGCGCCGCAGGCGCTCTGGGAGCTGGGTGCGGAGGTCATCACCATCGGCGTCGAACCCGACGGCTTCAATATCAACCGGGAGATCGGCTCGACCCATCCGTCCACCCTGGTCAGCAAGGTCAAGGAGATGCGCGCCGATGTCGGCATCGCGCTCGACGGCGACGCCGACCGCGTGCTGGTGGTGGACGAGCATGGCCAGGTCGTCGACGGCGACCAGCTCATGGCGGTGATCGCGCGCTCCTGGCTGGAGGATGGCCGGCTCTCGGCACCGGGCATCGTCGCGACGGTGATGTCCAATCTCGGCCTGGAGCGCTATCTGGCGGGCTTGGGCCTGTCGCTGGCGCGTACCGCGGTCGGCGACCGCTATGTGCTGGAGCATATGCGCAATCACGGCTTCAACCTCGGCGGCGAGCAGTCCGGCCATATCATCCTCTCGGATTTCGGC
This sequence comes from Allobosea sp. RCC_152_1, assembly GCF_041360765.1. NCBI lineage: Bacteria > Pseudomonadati > Pseudomonadota > Alphaproteobacteria > Hyphomicrobiales > Alloboseaceae > Allobosea > Allobosea sp. RCC_152_1. The sequence goes on along the minus strand of NZ_JBFUPU010000002.1, from coordinate 624,661 downwards.
ACGACCGGGGACGGGCTGGTCGCAGCGCTGCAACTGCTCGCGGTGGTGAAGCGGATGGACAAGCCGGTCTCGGAGGTCTGCCACTGCTTCGAGCCGCTGCCGCAGATCCTCAAGAACGTGCGCTACAAGACCGGCAAGCCGCTGGAGCAGCAGGCGGTGATGAGCGCCATCGAGGCGGCGAAGCAGTTGCTTGGCGAAAGCGGCCGCCTGGTGATCCGGCCCTCCGGCACCGAGCCGGTGATCCGTGTCATGGCCGAGGGCGACGACCGCGATCTGGTCGAGCGCGCGGTCGACGATGTCGTCGATGCGGTGACGAAGGCCGCGGCCTGAGAAGAGCGCGCGTCATGCTCGGGCTTGATCCGAGCATCTCCTGCCGAAGGAGGCTCCGACGGCTATTCCGGCACGAGATTCTCGGGTCTGCGCTTCGCCCGAGAATGACGGCGGAGGCAATGTCGACCTCACACCACCGCGGTCAGCCCGCCATCGACCATCAGCAGATGGCCGTTGACGTAGTCGGAAGCCGCCGAGGACAGGAAGATCGCGGCGCCGACCAGCTCCTTCGTCTCGCCCCAGCGCCCGGCCGGCGTGCGGCTGCAGACCCAGCTGGTGAAGGCTTCGTCTGCGAGCAGCGCCTGGTTGATCTCGGTTGTGAAATAGCCGGGGCCGATGGCGTTGGCCTGGATGTTGTGCTTGCCGAGCTCGGCGGCGAGCCCCCGCGTCATCATCTTCACCGCGCCCTTGGAGGCTGTGTAGGGGATGATGGTAGCCCGGCCGAGCTCGCTCATCACCGAACCGATGCTGATGATCTTGCCGCGTTTACGGGGCTGCATCCGCTTCGCCACGGCTTGCGTGACGTAGAACACCGAATGCAGATTGGTGTTCATCACCTCATGCCAGCCCTCGACCGGGAATTCGGTGATCGGCGCCCGCTTCTGCATGCCGGCATTGTTGATGAGGATATCGATCGGGCCGATCTCGGCCTCGATCATGGCGATTCCGGCCTCGACGGCCTTCTGGTCGGTGACATCGAAGGGCGCGATGGAAGCCTTGCGGCCGGCCGCGGTCAGCGTCTGCTGCGCCCGCTCGAGCTTCGTCTTGTCGCGTCCGTTCAGCACGACATGGGCGCCGGCTTCCGAGAGGCCCTCCGCCAGGGCGAGCCCGATGCCCTGGCCCGAGCCGGTGACCAGCGCAACCTTGCCTTCCAGGCTGAACAGCGACAGCGACATGGCGTATCCTCGCAAATTGCCGGAGCCCGGCGTCGGTTTCGTTTGCGCCGGTGGCGCGTCGTTGGGTAAGCAGTTTTCAAACGATTAGACGACGGCGCGGCTAAGCTTGTCTCGCGCCATTTGAGGAGAAGCCGCCATGCGTGCCGTCGTCATCCATGCCGAGAAGGATCTGCGCGTCGAGCAGACGACCGCGCCGGAGCTGGGGCCGCGCGACGTGCGCGTGCGGATGGAAGCCGGCGGCATCTGCGGCTCGGACCTGCATTACTATCTGCATGGCGGCTTCGGCACGATCCGGGTGCGCGAGCCTCTGATCCTTGGCCACGAGATCGCCGGCCGGGTCGAGGCCGTTGGCGGCGAGGTCTCGCGGGTGAAGCCGGGCGACCGGGTCGCGGTCAATCCGAGCCGCGCCTGCGGCCATTGCCGCTATTGCCAGATGGGGTTGCAGCAGCACTGCACCGACATGCTGTTCTATGGCTCGGCGATGCGCTTCCCGCATGTGCAGGGCGGCTTTCGCGACGTGCTCGTGGTCGAGGAGCGGCAGGCGGTGAAGGTGGCGCCGGGCGTCACCGCGGCGCAGGCCGCTTTCGCCGAGCCGCTTTCGGTCTGCCTCCACGCCGCCAAGCGCGCCGGGCCGCTGCTCGGCAAGCGCGTGCTGGTGACGGGGGCGGGGCCGATCGGCGCGCTCACCATCGTCGCGGCGAAGGCGGCGGGCGCTTCCGAGATCGTTGCCACCGACGTGGTGGACGGGCCGCTGCCGGTGGCGCGCAAGATGGGCGCGACCGCGGCGATCAACGTCATGGCCGAACCGGACCGGCTGAAGGAGGAATACGGGGCGGAGAAGGGCGCTTTCGACGTGATGTTCGAGGCGTCGGGCAACCAGCATGCGCTGACCGGCGCCTTCGACGTGGTGCGCTCGGGCGGCATCATCGTGCAGATCGGCGTCGGCGGTCAGTTCACCCTGCCGATGAACGTCGTCGTCGCCAAGGAGTTCGACCTGCGCGGCTCCTTCCGCTTCCATGAGGAGTTCGACTGGGCGGTGGCGATGATCGGTTCGGGCAATATCGATCTCTCGCCGCTGCTGACCGCGACGATCCCTGTCGACCGCGCCGTCGAGGCCTTCGACCTCGCCGCCGACAAGGCGAAGGCGATCAAGGTGCAGCTCGACTTCGCTTGAGTTGCAGCTGGCTCGTCATTCTCGGGCCGTCTCAGCGGACCCGAGAATCTCCGGACGAGATAATGCCGGAGCCTTCTTCGGCGAGAGATGCTCGGGGCAAGCCCGAGCATGACGGCTGGAAGCGCTCCTAGAACAACCCCTCGATATGCCCCTGCGCGTCGATGTGGATGCGTTCGGCGGCGGGTTCGCGCGGCAGGCCGGGCATGGTCATGATGTCCCCGCAGATCGCGACGACGAAGCCGGCGCCGGCCGAGAGCCTGAGTTCCCGCAAGGGGACGATGTGGCCGGAGGGCGCGCCGCGGAGCGTCGGGTCGGCCGAGAAGGAATACTGGGTCTTGGCGACGCAGATCGGCAGCTCGCCGAAGCCGGCGGCCTCGAGATCGGCGAAGCGCGCCGCGAGCTTGGCGTCGAGGCTGATGCCGGCCGCGCCGTAGATCTCGCGCGCCACCGTCTCCAGCTTCTCGCGAAGCGGCATGGCGCCCGGGTAGAGCGGGGCGAAATCGGCTTCGCCCTCATCCGCGAGCGCGGCGACCTTATGGGCGAGCTCTTCCGCGCCGGCGCCGCCTTGCGCCCAGTGGCGGCAGATCACCGCCTCAACGCCGAGATGGTTGCGGCAGTAATTGCGGATGAGTTCGTGCTCGGCGGCGGTATCGGTCGCGAAGTGGTTGATCGCGACGATCGGCGGCACGCCGAACTTGCGGATGTTGCCGACATGGCGGGTGAGATTGGCGAGCCCGGCTTCGAGCGCCTTCAGGTTCTCCTGCCCGAGCGCGTCCTTCGCCACGCCGCCATGCATCTTGAGGGCGCGGACGGTGGCGACGACGACGGCGACGGCCGGTTTCAGCCCGGCCTCGCGGCATTTGATGTCGAAGAATTTTTCCGCGCCGAGATCGGCGCCGAAGCCGGCCTCGGTGACGACGTAATCGCCCAGCTTCAACGCCGCGCGGGTCGCGATCACCGAATTGCAGCCATGGGCGATGTTGGCGAAGGGGCCGCCATGGACGAAGGCCGGGGTGCCCTCCAGCGTCTGTACCAGGTTCGGCATCAGCGCGTCCTTGAGCAGCACGCTCATCGCACCGGTCGCCTTGAGATCGGCGGTGGTGATCAGGCGCTTGTCGCGGGTGCGGCCCACGACGATGCGGCCGAGGCGCTCCTCCAGATCGGCGGAATCACGGGCCAGACAGAAGATCGCCATCACCTCCGAGGCGACGGTGATGTCGAAGCCGTCCTCGCGCGGGAAGCCGTTGCCATTGCCGCCGAGCGAAGAGACGATCGAACGCAGGGCGCGGTCGTTCATGTCGAGCACGCGGCGCCAGGTGATCGTGCGGGTATCGAAGCCGAGCCCGTTGCCCCAGTAGACATGGTTGTCGACCATCGCGGCGAGCAGGTTGTGCGCGCTGGTGATGGCGTGGAAATCGCCGGTGAAATGCAGGTTGATCTGCTCCATCGGCACGACCTGGGCATAGCCGCCGCCGGCGGCGCCGCCCTTCATGCCGAAGCTCGGGCCCAGCGAGGGCTCGCGCAGCGCGATCATCGTCTTCTTGCCGATGCGCGTCAGCCCGTCGCCGAGGCCGACCGTGGTGGTGGTCTTGCCTTCTCCCGCCGGCGTCGGGCTGATCGCGGTGACGAGGATCAGCTTGCCGTCCGGCTTGTCATGGAAGCCGGGAATCGCACCGGTGTCGATCTTGGCGATGAACTTGCCGTAGGGGTGGAGCGCTTCTGCGGGGATGCCGGCTTGCTCGGCAATGGCGCCAACAGGTTGAAGCGTCGCGGCGCGCGCGATCTCGATATCGGTGGGCATCCGTCCTCTCGGAGACTGTGCTGGCCCGCGCGCCTCCCGGGGGCGGGGCGTCGCGACACTGGCCGGAAATGCTGGGCGCTGCCAGCGTTTTCAAAGGGTGATGCACAGCGGAGGCGCTGTGTCCTGCGTCATTCTCGGGCGGCGCCGTGCGCCGACCCGAGAAACTCGGGATTGGCTAGCTGGCTTTAGAGAGGGCCGGGTCAAGCCCGACCATGACGAACAAGCTCACCCCGCCAGACGCGCGTTCTGCGGGAAGAGGAATTTGCGGGCGTCCGCATCGACCTCGGTCTTGAAGGCGAACTGGTCCTTCAGCGCCATGGCGCGCTGGGCGGCCGGCCGTGCCGAGATCTCGTCGGTGTGGCGCTTCACGTTCGGGAACATCGTCGCCCAATCCTCCCCGACGGCGAAGGAAAGCCGCGTCGCCCAGCCCCAGACCGACATGTCGATCAGCGTGTAGTCCTCGCCGAGCATATAGCGCCGGGTCTTCAGCCGCTCGTCGATGATGCCCCAGTGACGCTCGGCCTCGCGGGCGTAGCGGTTGATCGCATAAGGGATCTTCTCGGGGGCGAAGCGGCTGAAATGCACGGCCTGACCGCAATAGGGCCCGATGCCGGTGGCGACGAACATCAGCCAGGACAGCATCTCGCCACGCGCCTTCGGCGTATCCTGCGGCAGGAACTTTCCGGTCTTCTCGGCGAGATAGAGCAGGATCGCGTTGGAATCGAAGACGGTGACGTCGCCATCGGTCAGCGCCGGCGTCTTGGCGTTGGGGTTGATGGCGAGGAAGTCCGGCTTGAACTGGTCGCCCTTGCGGGTGTCGACCGGGACCATCTCGTAGGGCAGGCCGGCTTCCTCGAGGAAGAGCGCGATCTTCGCCGGGTTCGGCGAGGGGTGGTAGTAAAGCTTGATCATGGCAGGCTCCCGCTTGGTCCGGGCAGGTTACGGATCGCGGCATAGGAGACGAGATCGGTCAGCGCGGCAATCGTCACATCCGCATGGAAGCCAAGCTGTTCCGGCTGCAGGCGCAGCGCCTTGAACATCAGCTTGGGGTCGATCGTGCCGGTCGCCTCGATCTCGACCCGCAAGGCCGCGGCCGGCACGCGTTCGATGCGCGCGACCGTGAAGCCATGGGCCTTGGCGCCGGCGATGTCGAAGCCGTTGGAGGAGACGAAGAGGATCTCGTCGCGCGAGAGGCCGAGCCGCTTCTCGACATGGGCATAGCCGCGCGGATCGGGCTTGTAGACGCCGATCTCGTCGACGCTGATGACGGTCTCCAGGAACTCGCCGATGCCGGCATGGGCGACGAGCCGCTTCAGCATGGCCGGGCTGCCGTTCGAGAAGATGGCGAGCCGGTAGGAGGCGAGCCCTTGCAGCGCGGCACGCGCCTCGGGATAGAGCGCAAGCCCGTCATAGGCGCCGGCGATCTCCGCCAGGAATGCGGGCGTCGCGGTGAGGCCCAGTGTTTTCAAGGTGAAGTCGAGGGATTCGGTCGTGACCGTCCAGAAATCCTCGTAGCGACCCATCAGCGCGCGCAGCCAGGTGTATTCGAGCTGCTTCAATCGCCAGATCTGGGTGATGGTCGCGCCATGGCCGGGGAAAGCGGCCTCGGTGACGGCGGCGACGGACTGGACGTCGAACAGCGTTCCATAAGCGTCGAAAACCAGGGCCTTGATCGGCATGGACATCCTCCGTCCGGGGCTAGGTCTCTGATCGTTCGCCTTCTTAGCACTCGCATCGGCGGCGCAGCACATGGTATCCGCACCAGCACCTTTTCCTGAATGCCGAAGGTCAAGCCGATGCCGCCTCGTCCCGTGATGTTGATGATCCTCGATGGCTGGGGCTGGCGCGAGGATGCCGAGAACAACGCGATCAAGCTGGCGAAGACGCCGAATTTCGATCGCTTCTGGGCGAGCAGTCCGCATACCTTCCTGCGGACCTCGGGGCTCGATGTCGGTCTCCCTCCCGGGCAGATGGGCAATTCCGAGGTCGGCCATCTCAATCTCGGTGCCGGGCGCGTGGTGATGCAGGATCTGCCGCGCATCAACCAGGCGATCGCCGATGGCTCGATCGCGAAGGCCGTGGGGGAGAGCGGGCTCGTCGCTGCGCTGAAGGCGAGCGGCGGCGCCTGCCACCTGCTTGGCCTCGTCTCGCCGGGCGGCGTCCATGCGCATCAGGACCACGCCGTGGCGCTGGCGAAGATCGTCGCGGCGCAGGGCGTGCCGGTGAAGCTGCATGTCTTCACCGATGGACGCGATACCCCGCCGCAATCGGCCGCCGATTATGTGAAGAGCTTCGCGGCCGCGCTGCCGGCCGGCGCGACCATCGCCAGCGTATCCGGGCGCTACTACGCGATGGATCGTGACAACCGCTGGGAGCGCGTCGAGAAGGCCTGGAGCGCGATGGTGCTGGGGCAGGGGAATGCCTTCCCCAATGCGCAGGCGGCCATCGCCGACGCCTATGCCGGCAAGGTCACGGACGAGTTCATCGTGCCGGCCGTGATCGGCGGCTATGCGGGGATGCGGGACGGCGACGGGCTGCTCAGCTTCAACTTCCGCTCCGATCGCATCCGCGAAATCCTGAACGCGGTGCTGGAGCCGGATTTCTCGGGCTTCGCCCGGCTGCGCGTGCCGAAGCTGGTCAAGGCGGTCAGCATGACCTCCTACAGCGCCGAGCTCGACAAGGTGATGCCGGCGCTGTTCCTGCCGCAGACGCTCGCCAATGGGCTGGGCGAGACGGTCGCCAAGGCCGGGCTGAAGCAGGTGCGCATGGCGGAGACGGAGAAATATCCGCACGTCACCTATTTCTTCAATGGCGGCGAAGAGACGCCTTATCCCGGCGAGGATCGGGTGATGGTGCCGTCGCCCAAGGTCGCGACCTATGATTTGCAGCCGGAAATGTCGGCGCCGGAGCTGACCGCCAAGGCGGTCGAGGCGATCGATTCAGGCCGCTACGACCTCGTCATCCTGAACTTCGCCAATACCGATATGGTCGGCCATACCGGCGTGCTCGCCGCGGCGATCAGGGCGGCCGAGACGGTTGATGCGGGGCTCGGCGCCATCGCGGAGGCCGTGCAGCGGCAGGGCGGGGCGCTGCTCGTCACCGCCGATCACGGCAATGCCGAATTGATGGTCGATCCGGTCACCGGTAAGCCGCATACCGCCCACACCACCAATCCGGTGCCGCTGATGCTGATCGGCGGGCAGGGCAGGGCATTGGCGGAGGGCCGGCTCGCCGATATCGCGCCGACGCTGCTGGCGCTGATGGGGCTCGCCCAGCCGGCCGAGATGACCGCGCAGTCGCTGCTGCGCTGACGGGGAGTTTTTCCAGTACAGCCCGCGCGGAATCGTCATCCCGGACAAGCCGCCTTTGGGCGGCGCCGATCCGGGATCCATGCGGTCGCGCAGGACGACCCTGCGTGCAGATGTTTCGAAGAGATGAAAAAAGCGAAACGGCGCGGAGATAATCCGCGCCGTTCGCTTGTTGGAAGGCCGTGAGCCTCAGTATTTGCGCACCGTCGGCGGCGGCATGTAGGCGACCGGCGCGGGCTCGGGTGTGCCGCAGCAATTCGGGTCGCCGAAGTTCCAGCGCATGCCGATGCGGAAATCGTGGCTGTCGATGTCCTTGGCCTTGAGCGGGCCCTGGATCTGGCCCGTGAAGGCGTTGATGAGGCGGCCCGACTGGGCGTCGCCGAGATTGAGGTAGCGATAGCCCAGTTCGAGGGTGAGGTTCTTGTTCACCTCGTAGCCGACGCCGGCCATGAGCGCCCAGGCGACATTGGTCTTGGTGCCGGTGTTGGCATAGCCAAGCGTCGGACCGACGAAGTTGCCGAACAGAGCGCCCTGATCGGTCAGCCCCGCAATGCGGTTCTGCGTGAAGCCGATGCCGGCGCCGATATAGGGTGTCAGGCAATTCCAGGTGCCGAGGTCGAAGTAGCCGTTGAACAGCGTGACCAGCGAGGTCAGGTTGCCCTTGTAGGTGTTGGTCTGGTTGCCGTTGTTGAAGGGGTTGAAGACGATGTCGTTCACCCCGATCTGGCCGGCGCCGCGATACTCGCCGGTGACGTCGAAGCGCAGCCAGTTGTTGAAGCGGTAGCCGATGCCGAGGCCGGCGAAGAAGGTGGAGTTGTCGCTCTTGCCGAAGAAGCTGCCGCCGAACTCGGCGACATCGTCCTGATGGTACTTGCTGACGCTCTGAACGCCGACGCCGACATCGCCGCGCAGATAGATGCCGCTTGAGATCGTGCCCTTGAGCACCGGCGGCTCCATCGGGGGCGGGGGAGGCAGGAAGTCGGCGGCATGGGCTGCCGCAGCGGCGCTGAGGGCCAGGGCGCCCCCAAGCGCAATGGATTTCAGGCTGCCCATGGCAGGATCCTTCGCGTTGCGCGCAAGGACAAGGACGCAGTCCCGCGCAGTTACCGTTGCGCAGGACCATGCCAGCGATTTCTTAAACGAGACTTAACCCTAACGGCTAACCTTACTTTTTGGTTGAAGGGGGCGCTTCTTCCCCGGTCGCGACCTTTTGCAGGGTCTGGCGTGCCTTTGCCGCCATCGCCTCGAATTCCGAGCGGAAGTGTTCGATCTTCTCCTCGTCGAGCTCTTCGAGATCGAGCAGCTCCTCGCGCGCGCCTTCCAGCTTCAGGATCAGCTCGTCGAGCTTGATCTGCATGGCGGCGGTGTCGCGGTTCTGGCTGTTCTGGATGATGAAGACCATCAGGAAGGTGACGATGGTCGTCGAGGTGTTGATGACCAGCTGCCAGGTGTCGTTGTAGCCGAAGAACGGCCCCGACAGGGCCCAGATCACGATGACGATCGCCGCGCCGAAGAACGTCTGCGGCTTGCCGGACCAGTGGGCGACGCGCTGAGAGAGGCGCGTGAAGAACGAGCGGTCGCTCTGCGGCAGGCGGCGCTTGGATCTCTTTGCCATGATGGCCCCCCGAGCCGTGTTGAGGCTGTGACAGCTTCAACGCGATGCCGGGACGGCCGTTCCCTCAGGCCGTTCAGGCGAAGAGGCGCTCGGCGTGCCAGGCGATGTGCTGGGCCATGAAGGTGGAGACGAAGTTGTAGGAGTGATCGTAACCCTCCCGCAGCGTGAGCTGCAGCGGGATGCCGGCGGTGGCGCAGGCGATCTCGAGCAATTGCGGGCGCAGGCCCTCCTCGAGGAAGCCGTCGGCACCGCCCTGATCGACGAGCAGTTCCTTGAGGCGATGCCCGTCCGCGATCAGCAGGGTCGAGTCGTAGGCGCGCCAGCCGGCCTCGTCGGGGCCGAGATATTTCTCGAGGGCCGGGCGCGACCAGTCGGCGGTCGAGGGTTGCGAGATCGGCGCGAAGGCGGAGACGGAACGGTAGCGCTCCGGGTTCTTGAGGGCGAGCGTGATCGCGCCATGGCCGCCCATGGAATGGCCGAAAATGCCCTGACGGGACATGTCGAGCGGGAAGTTCCGGGCGACCAGCTCCGGCAGCTCGTCGCGGATATAGCTCTCCATGCGGTAGTTCGCGGCATAGGGGGCCTGGGTGGCGTCGAGGTAGAAGCCCGCGCCCGAGCCGAACTGCCAGTTGCCCGGTTCGTCCGGCACGTCCTCGCCGCGCGGGCTGGTGTCCGGGCAGATGATGGCGATGCCGTTGGCGGCAGCCGCCGCGCGGTATTCGCCCTTGTCCATGACGTTCTGGTGAGTGCAGGTCAGGCCGGAAAGATACCACAGCACCGGCACCGGCCCTTCCTCCGCCTGATGCGGCAGGTAGATCGCGAAGGTCATCGGGCAGGCGCAGGCCGTGCTCTCATGCCGATAGACGCGCTGCGAGCCGCCGAAGGCCTTGGAGGCGGAGAGGAGTTCCATGCGGGGTCCTTTCTTGCGGCGCGCGCTTTTGTCGTTCCGGGGCGACCCGTCAGGATCGAATCCGGACCGACGACCGGGCGAGCCCTTGCCCAGTCGGCTTGTTCAAGCGTCATGCCCCGTCGCGGGTTCCGGGTTCAGCGCTTCGCGCTGCCCCGGAATGACTTAGGATGCTTCACTGCCTCACAGATGAGGCGGCAAAACGACGCCTCAATAGACCACGACGCTGCGGATCGACTTGCCTTCATGCATCAGGTCGAAGCCGTGGTTGATCTCCTCGAGCTTCAGCTTGTGGGTGATCAGGTCGTCGATGTTGATCTTGCCCTCCATGTACCAGTCGACGATCTTCGGCACATCGGTGCGCCCGCGCGCGCCGCCGAAGGCCGTGCCCTTCCAGACGCGGCCGGTGACGAGCTGGAAGGGGCGCGTCGCGATCTCCTTGCCGGCCTCGGCCACGCCGATGACGATCGACTCGCCCCAGCCGCGATGGCAGCATTCCAGCGCCTGGCGCATCACATTGGTGTTGCCGGTGGCATCGAAGGAGAAATCGGCGCCGCCGCCGGTGAGATCGACGATCGCCTGCACGACCTTGTCGTTGCCGATCTCCTTCGGGTTGATGAAGTCGGTCATGCCGAACTTGCGCGCCATCTCCTGCTTGGCCGGATTGATGTCGACGCCGATGATCTTGTCGGCGCCGACCATGCGGGCGCCCTGGATGACGTTGAGGCCGATACCGCCGAGCCCGAAGACGACGACATTGGCGCCCGGCCAGACCTTCGCCGTGTAGATTACCGCACCGATGCCGGTCGTCACGCCGCAGCCGATATAGCAGATCTTGTCGAAGGGGGCGTCCTCCCGGACCTTGGCGAGCGCGATCTCGGGCAGGACCGTGAAGTTCGCGAAGGTCGAGCAGCCCATATAGTGGAAGATCTCGCCGCTATCGCAGGAGAAGCGCGAGGTGCCGTCCGGCATGACGCCTTGCCCCTGGGTGGAACGGATCGAGGTGCAGAGATTGGTGCGCTGCGACAGGCAGGATTTACAGTTGCGGCATTCCGGCGTGTAGAGCGGGATGACGTGATCGCCGACCTTGAGCGTGGTGACGCCCGCGCCGACCTCGCGCACGATGCCGGCGCCCTCATGGCCGAGAATCGCGGGGAACTTGCCCTCCGAATCCAGGCCCGAAAGCGTGTAGGCGTCGGTGTGGCAGATGCCGGTCGCCATGACCTCGATCAGCACCTCGCCGGCCTTCGGGCCGCCGATCTCGATGGTTTCGATGGTGAGCGGCTTGCCGGCTTCCCAGGCAACGGCGGCGCGGGTCTTCATCGGGCGGTTCCTTCTTTCAGGCTGTTCATTTCAGATAGGGGCGGATCACGCGCATGATGGCGGCGATCTCGTCTTCGTTCGCGTCATCGGCGGAGCCGATGGCCGGGCCGGCGCCGGCTTGCATGGTTTCGCGCAGATGGCTTTCGAGCACCTCCGCCATCAGCCCGGTTGCCGCGCCGCGTAACGCCGCGAGCTGCTGCAGCAGCGCACCGCATTCCTCGCCGCGCTCGACGGCCGCGATCAGGGCATCGGTCTGCCCTCTGATCCGGCGCAGCCGCGTGACCGCGCGCTTCTTTTCTTCAGGCGTGTGAGGCATGGGCACCGAGGCTCCGGTTGCCGCGACGCTATGGTACTGAGGGGGAGTATGTCAACGCGCGAGGCGGGCCGAAACGAAAAGAGCGGCAGCGTTGCCGCTGCCGCTCTTCGCTTTGCGCAAAATCATGACCCAGCCTTCATCCTTCGAGACGCCGCATTCGCGGCTCCTCAGGATGAGGGCTGAGGCCTCGATTGGATCGTCAGAAGCTGTAGCCCAGCTTCACCTTGACGAGATGCTGGCTGAAGTTGGTCAGGTCGAGATCGCCGGGCTGGCCCTTGGCCTTGCCGGCGACCTGGATGTTGTAGGCTGCCGAAAGGGCGAGCTGTTTCGTCGCCTGCCAGAACACGCCGGGGCCGACATAGGTGGCGTAACCGGCCTCCTTGTCGAAGCCGAGCTCGTTATGCTTGCGCATGTGGCGGACCTCGCCGCTGAGATAAAGCCCGTCCTGCACCTGCCAGGCGAGCGAGCCGGCGAGCGTCAGCGTCGAGGAGCGGCCATAGGGCGAGGGGCCGGTCCAGGTCAGGTCCTGCGAGACGTTCACCGCCGCATAGAGCGTGTTCGGGATCAGCGTCTTGTCGGCGAAGAGGCGGATGCCGGTGTTGTAGGTGGTGAAGTTGCGGGCGATGCCGTCCGGATCGGTGCGGGTGACGCTCGGGTCGATCACCAGCGTCAGGCCGATGCCGTGCATGTCGCGGCCGAGCAGGCGGTACTTCATCTCGACGCCGGCGCCATAGCCGCGCGAATCGGCGCTGATACCGCCAGCCGAGGCATCGGTGAAATTGCCGAGGACATAGGGGCCGACCTCGGCGCAGGGGAACAGGCCGTAGGAGCCCTGCAGCGTCAAGCCGTGGCTGTTGGAGGTGCCGACCCGGGTGCCGAAGCCGCCATTATAGGTCAGGCTGGGGCCGAAGGAGCCGACATCGGCCACGTCGGAGCCGGTGGTGAAGCCGAAGGCGTCGGTCGGAATGCCCTCGCTCTCGGTGCAGCGGGAGACGACCGGCGCAGGTGCCGCGGGCGCGCCCTTGCGGGAGGGCAGGTCGGCGGCAGTGGCTGCGGTGGCGACGCAGGCCCCGAGGAGCGCGAAGGCGAGGCGGGAGGAGAGGAGGGCTGAGGCCAGCTTCATCGCGGACATTCCAGTTGAGGAGGGGCGGGGCACCGTGCGTGCAAAGCGTGCTCAGTCACTCGGATCGGTGTGATGATGCATTCGCGGCCCGCTTTCCGCGATAAAAGAGCCATAGGTATTTCGGCAATCCGTTCGGCTGTTGCGGCGTTGCAACAGAAGAAGAAGGGCTGTCGGCATGGCGGCTCCGGCGGGGTGAGCAATGACCTTATGCTATTGCGATTGATTTGCAATAGCATAATCGCTTCCGACCAAACTATGGCGCGCCGATGACGGGGAAGCGAGAGAGGGGAGGCTCTCTTTTCGTAATAATATTACATGTTGCGCCGCCGCAACAATCAACCAGGCAGGGCCAGCATCGCGATCCGGGCCAGCGCGCGCGGCGCGATCGCGGCCAGCTCCTCCACCGGCTTCCAGGCGGCGGCATGCACCTCCTCGACCTGAGCGACGAGCGGCCGGGCCGGGTCGGCGAGGAAGAGATATTGCAGGTCGTGATGGACATGGTCCGGCTCGCCGCGAGCGGGCTTGCCCGGCACGTCATGGCTGTCGATGGCGAAGGGGACATCCGCCTCGCGATGCCAGGGGTGGAGCTGCAAATCCTGCACGCCGGTCTCCTCGACCGCCTCGCGCGCCGCCGATTGGTGGAAGTGCTCGGCCTCCTCCCAATGCCCGCCGGGCTGGAGCCAGCGGCCGATGACGACATGGTCGATCAGCAGGATGCGGGCGTGGTCGGGAGAGAGCACGAAGGCGCTGGTGGTGACGTGGCCGGGAAAGGTCTCGCGCCGGTCGAGGGCATGGCCTTGCTCGATCTGCCAGCGCAGCAGCGAGAGATGCTCGCGGGAGCCCGCGACCTCGCTGCGATAGCGTGCGACGGCTTCGGTCAGGCAGGGCATGAAATCCATGGCTTCGCTTCAATCTCTCAGGGCAGTTGCAGGTGGTAGGATTCGAAATGGCCGTTGCGCGGGCCGTCATAGCCGATGAGGACATCGAGCTTGCGGCCCTGCTGCGCGAGCACCGTCAGGGATTCGGCCTTCGCGTTGCGCCGCTCCGGCAACTCGCCGAGATCGGCGGCTGCATCGGGCCGGGCGGGGTCGACCAGCAGCAGGGCATAGGGCCGTTGCTGCTCCTGCGCCGGCCCGATCAGCGCGAGCAGCCGCCCGCCGGCAAGGAGGGCGAGATCGCGGATGCCGCGATCCGGCCCGGCCGGCAGCGCAACCACGCGCGGTGCCTCTGTTGCCGGCGCATGGCCCGGCGCGAACAGCTCCTTGAGCGAGGCTCCGACCAGGAAGACACGCCCGCCGAGCGAGGGTGCGCGAAGCCCGACCCAGAGCGTGTCGCCCTGCGCCGCGATGCCTTCGACATTGAGGCCGTTATCGTCCATCAGGCTCTTGCCGAAAAAGGCGCCGGCCTCGCCCGCGCGGCGCAGGACATCGCTCAGGCGATAGGTCAGCTCGACCTGCCCGGCCGGCGCACCGGTTGCGTCGACGCGAAGACGCGCGAGATGGAAGGCCGAGAGCCGGAACTCGCCACTCTTGCGCGAGCAGCCATGCGAGCCCGCGATGTAGAAGGCGCCATCGGCATAGGCGACGGCCTCGCCGTCGAGCTCGCCGAAGCGGCCGGGCTTCTTGCAAATGCCCTGCGGGGCTGTGCCCAGCACGGCCGGCGAGGCTTCATCGCCGATAATCGGCAAGGTGGCGCCCGGCGTGATCCGGTTCTCGGCGATCTCCGCGAACTGGGCGAAGGCGCCTTCGTCATTGATCAGCAGGCAGCGCTGGGCGCCGTTGGCGACAGGCATGCAGGCGAGGCCGCTGACATCATGCGCGGCCTTTCCGGGCTTCTTCCCGGCAAAATCGCTGATGGCCTTGAAGCGCTGCTCTGGTGCGAGCGTCGCGGCCTGAGCGAATGAGGCAGCCAGCAAGGCAGCCGTGGCGAGAGACAAGAAGCGATACCGCATGCGGCGAATCCGGCGAACAGGGGGCGGGATTGAGCGCGCCGAGGGGGGCGATGTCAAAGCGCGTCGGCCGTTGTCCCTTCCGCCGGAACGAGCATGGACAGCTTCAGCTCCGGCTGGCTCGCGACCGCGAAGCTGACCTGATGATAGGCCAGCCGGCCCTGCGCCGGATGGTTGAAGGTGCGTTCGCCGCCTTCGCGTTCCAGCACGACGCGTTCGCGCCAGTAGCGCGCAAAGGCCTCGCTGCGCTCGCTCAACGCGTCGATACGGTTCCGTATCGCCGGATCGTTCAGATGGGCGCTGACATCCGCGCGAAACTCCGCGACGACGCGGCGCGCCCGATTCTCGAAGTCGCAGATCAGGGCCGACGCAGCCGGGGTGAGGAAGATGAAGTTGAGGAGATTCCGATCGGCGTCGCCGTCCAGCCAGCCACGAAAGAGGCGGCTGGCCGGCTCGTTCCAGGCAAGCGCCGTCCAGCCGCGATCGAGGATATAGGCCGGGGCGGCGATCAGGCCGACGCAGGCGAGGACATCGGGCGGCACGGCATGGCTTTCGCTGTCGCCCTGTTCGGGGTCGCGCCGGCCGGCAAGCTCGAAGAGATAGGCCCGCTCGGCCCGGCCGAGACGCAGCGCCCCGGCGAAACGGGCCAACGCCAGCGGCGAGAGCGCCATCTCCCGCCCCTGTTCGAGCCAGGTGTACCAGGTCACGCTCAGCCCGCAGAGCTGCGCCACCTCCTCGCGGCGCAGGCCGGGGGTGCGCCGCCGCCCGCCATCCGGCAGGCCGATGCCGGACGGCTTCAGCCGCTCGCGCAGGGTTCGCGCGAAATCGCCGAGCTCGCGGCGCTGCTCGGGTGAGGGGCCGGATATCATGACGCAGCTATCATGGTGCAATTTATACCAGTTAAAACTTCTCTCTGAAGCTAGTTATAAGCACGTGCTAAGCCGGCCGCCATCATCGATCGAACGGAGATCACACGATGTCGGAAGGCAGTCACGAAGCCCTGGTGGGCGCGCAGTTCGGATCGCGCGCCGAGGCTTATCTGCACAGCGCGGTGCATGCGCAGAGCGCGGATCTGGATGCGCTGGCGGCGCTGGCGAAGGGGCGGGATGGCGCGCGCGTGCTCGATCTCGGCTGCGGCGGGGGGCATGCCTCGTTCAACATCGCCCCCTTCGTCGGCGAGGTCGTGGCCTATGACCTGTCGTCCGAGATGTTGCAGGTGGTGGCCGATGCCGCCGGCAAGCGGGGCTTGCGCAATGTCGTGACGCAGCAGGGGCCGGCGGAAAAGCTGCCCTTCGCGGATGGCTCCTTCGACATGGTGGTGAGCCGTTTCAGCGCCCATCACTGGCGCGATGTCGATGCCGGCCTGCGCGAGGCGGCGCGCGTCCTGAAGAGCGGTGGCGAGTTGGTGATGTCGGACACGGTCGCGCCGTCGAACCCGCTCGCCGACAGCTATTTCCAGGCGATCGAGATCCTGCGCGACTGCTCGCATGGCCGCAACTACACCCGCGCCGAATGGGAGGCGGCGGTCGCCCGCGCCGGCTTCCAGGCCGAAGTCGCCACGCGCTTCCGGATGCGGCTGGAGTTCAAGTCCTGGGTCGAGCGGATGAACACGCCGAAGCTGCAGGTCGAGGCGATCCGGGCGCTGCAGACCTCCGTCTCCTCGGCGATCACCGACTATTTCGACACCGAGCCCGATGGCAGTTTCAAGATCGAGGTGCTGCTGCTCCAGGCGAAGAAGGCGGGCTGAACGGCCGCCGGAGCGCCCTGTGAGGCGCTCCGGCGAAATCCTATGCGATCTTGATGTTCCGGGACCGGAGTCCGTCTCGAACGGCTATGGCTGCGACCCTATCCTTTTCCGTGCGGTCCCAAAGGCCGTTCGGAAACCAGGATTATGAACCAGATCCATCACAGGCGTTTCGCCGATCCTCCCGCCTTTCTCATCGGCCGCGATGCCGAAGGGCATTGGCTCGCCATCGAGACGCATGGCCGCGGCGGCGGCATTTTCGCCGACCGGAGCGCTGCCTTGCGCTATGCCGCGGCCGAGACGGCCCATCGGCCGCGCGCCGTCCGGATGACGGCGAGACAGCTGCGCCTGCTTTGAGGCATGCCATGAACCACTGGCTTCACGGCATGTTCACGGCGCTGGTCACGCCGTTCGACGGCGGGGCGATCGATTACGGCGCGCTGGAGCGTCTGATCGCCTGGCAGATCGCCCAGGGCGCAGACGGCATCGTGGTCGGCACCGCGACCGGTGAAATCTCCGCGCTGACCGACCGCGAGCGACAGTCGCTGCTGGCCGCAGCGCGCAGCATCGCGGGCCGGCACTTTCCCGTCATCGTGGCCGCCGGAACTTACGGTACGGCCGATACGGTCGCGGCCGTCATGGCGGCGGAGAAGGCGGGGGCCTCGGCCCTGCTGCTGCGCATGCCCTATTACAGCCGGCCGACCCAGGCCGGGCTTGCCGCCCATGCACTGGCCGTCGCGCAGGCGACCGGGCTCGAGATCATCCTCGACAACGATCCGGATCGCTGCGGCGTCGAGATCGCGCTCGAGACGCTGGAGCGGCTCGAAGGGGCGGCGAACATCGTCGGCATCCTGGAGCGGCGTGGCGATCTTATTCGCTGCGACCGGATCGCCAGGATCCGCGGCCGCCGTTTCATGCGCCTGACCGGCGCGGCCGAGACCCTTCCGGCCTATCTGCTCGCCGGAGGCTGCGGCGCCATCACCAGCATCGGCAATCTCGCCCCGCATTGGCTGGCGCGGCTGGAGAGCGCGGCGCGCTCCGAGTTCTACGGCCAGGCGCAGATCCTGCAACGGCGGCTCATCCCGCTGCTCGACCTGCTGGCGAAAGAACCCGATCCGATCCTCGTCAAGCTCGCGCTCTCGCTGCTCCATCAGGGCATCGAAGCCGCTTGCCGGGTGCCGTTGACACCCGCATGGCCGGAGCTGGTTCCACTCGTCCGCGAGGCGATCGAGGATCTGCCGCGCCCGCTCCCGGAAACCATGACGGCGCAGTCTCTCGGCCGCGCCGCCGCAGGGGCGGCCGGGCGGCGCTGACACCGCGCCAACGGCTCCCCGCTCTCGAAGGAGGCTCTCATGTCCGTGATCGGCAGTTACCGTCGCCGCCGCGAGGCGGTCTATCAAAGCACAAGGCGCGTCTCCGCCGGAGGCTGGAAGGCCGATGTGCTGCATCTTTGCGTTTCGATCGCCCTGATGGCGGCGGTCATCGGCATCCGCGTCCTCTGGTCCCTGCACCATGGCTGAGGTCCTCAAACGACAAGGGCGCCGTCCGAAGACGGCGCCCTCTTTGCGATCATCCGGGTCCGCCCGTCAGGCGAGCTTGGCGTAGGCCGGCACGGTGAGGAAATCCTCGAAGTTCGGCGCCAGCGACAGCGTCTCGAACAGCGCAATCGCCTCGGGGAAGCGGCCCTTGGCGTAGTTCTCAGGCCCGAGCTCGCCCTTCACGCGTTCCATCTCCTCGGGCAGGCAGCGCTTGAACAGCGCCGCATCGGCCTTGATCCCGCCTTCGAGTTCGACGCTGTACTGGACGAACTGCCAGATCTGGGCGCGGCTGATCTCGGCCGTCGCGGCATCCTCCATCATGTTGTAGATCGGCACCGCCCCGCGGCCGCGCAGCCAGGCCTCGATATATTGCACGCCGACGCGGATGTTCTCGCGGAAGCCTTCCTCGGTGCGCGTGCCCTGGTGGACTTCCAGCAGGTCCTTGGCGCCGATCGAGACGTCGTCGCGCTTCTTGCCGAGCTGGTTGGCCTGCGGCATCAGCCGGTCGAAGACCTCCATCGCGACCGGGACGAGATCGGGGTGGGCGACCCAGGTGCCGTCATGGCCGTCGCCGGCCTCGCGCTCCTTGTCGGCCTTGACCTTGGCGAAGGCGGCGGCATTGGCCTCCGGGTTGTTCTTGACCGGGATCTGGGCGGCCATGCCGCCCATCGCAAAGGCGCCGCGCCTGTGGCAGGTCTTGATCAGCAGCAGCGAATAGGCGCGCAGGAAGGCCTTGGACATCACGACCTGCGAACGATCCGGCAGGACATAGGCCTTGTTTCGGGCGAGTTTCTTGATGAAGGAGAAGATGTAGTCCCAGCGGCCGCAATTGAGGCCGGCCATGTGCTCGCGCAGTTCGTAGAGGATCTCGTCCATCTCGAAGGCGGCGGGCAGGGTCTCGATCAGGACGGTGGCCTTGATCGCGCCGTTCTTCAGGCCGAGCGCCGACTGGGCGGCGACGAAGACGTCGTTCCAGAGCCGGGCCTCGAGATGGCTCTCCAGCTTCGGCAGGTAGAAATAGGGGCCGGAGCCGGCGGCGAGTGCCGCCTTGGCGTTGTGGAAGACATAGAGCCCGAAATCGACCAGGGAGCCCGAGGCTTCCTCGCCATCGATCTCGATATGGCGCTCCGGCAGGTGCCAGCCGCGCGGGCGGATGATCAGGACGGCCGGCTTGTCCTTGAGCTTGTAGTCCTTGCCGTTCGTCGGATCGGTAAAGTCGATCCTGTTCGCCCAGCGGTCCCGCAGATTGATCTGGCCTTCGATCATATTGGCCCAGACCGGCGAGGAGGCATCCTCGAAATCGGCCATGAAGACCTTGGCGCCGGAATTCAGCGCGTTGACAATCATCTTGCGATCGACCGGGCCGGTGATCTCGACGCGGCGATCGAGGAGGTCGGCCGGGATCGGCGCGACGGTCCAGTCGCCTTCGCGGATATGCTTGGTTTCGGCCAGGAAGTCCGGCGTTTCGCCAGCGTCGAAGCGCTTCTGGCGCTCGGCCCGGAGCGCGAGCAGGCGCTTGCGCGTCTCGTTGAAGCGGCGGTGGAGGTCGGCGACGAAGGTGAGGGCATCGCGGGTCAGAATTTCATCGAAGCGGTGCGCGAGCGCACCCTTGACGACGACGCCGGCCGGCAGATCGAGCGAGGGGATGTCGGACATCAGCATTCCTCCTGAAACATTGGGTCGATGCTGGCTCGAAACGGGTCATTTCGAAATCCAGAAAAAATGACGATCACTTTTTCCTGTAAGGAAATTATCTCTCATGCCGAGAGGGAGAGGAATTATGCGCGCAAAGGTTGTTTTCTCGGCTAAGCTAGCGCGATATGACGTAAGGGCATCGGCTTTTCCCTCAAAATGCGCAGATAGGTTCGATTTCCTCAAATCGGTTTTAGTAATTTGTAAGTTCCGGCGCCCAAGGCTCGCCCCGTCGAATGTGTCAATTCGGCCGGGGGTGAGTGGATAATGAGCAAGTTCGGTTCCCTGCGTGACATGATGGGCCGGTTCCGCAAGGACCAGAGCGGCAACATCATGATGCTGTTCGGGCTTTCCCTGGTGCCGCTGATGGGGGTTGTCGGCGTAGCCGTCGACTATTCGCGCGCCAGCAACGCCCGGCAGTCGCTGAACGCCGCGCTCGACTCCGCCGCCCTGATGGCGGCGCGCGATGCTCAGAAGCTCACCGATGTGCAGCTGACCGCACGGGTCAATGCCTGGCTCAAGGACAACCTGCCGGCCGACGTGAAAAGCGAGTTCACCAGTGCCCAGGTCAGCATCGACCGCACGGCGCGCACCGTCAAAATCGTGGCCAACGCGCAGGTGCCGACGACCATCGCGCGGGTCCTCGGCTCCGACAATCTCGCTGTGTCCAGCTCGAGCCAGTCGACCTGGGGGTTGAACACCATCGAGCTTGCTCTCGTGCTCGACAACACCGGCTCGATGGCCCAGAGCGGCAAGATGACAGCGCTGAAGCAGGCGTCGCTAGATCTGATCCAGATCATGAAAGACTCCACCCAGGAGACGGATCAGATCAGGATCTCGATCGTCCCCTTCAATACGCAGGTCCGGATCTCCCGCAGTCTCAAGGACGAGCAGTGGATCCGCTACGGGATGACCCGTAACGTGAACGTGAGCGTCACTTGCGACACCAAGGGCCAGAACTGCGTGTTTGCGAACACCAATACCAAGATCGGCAGCGATGTGTCGAACTGCGTTCCGACCGGGCAAGGGAAAAAGAACCAGACCTGCACGCAGCTCCAGACGCTGACCAAGGCAACCTGGGCGAACAGCGAAGGCTGCATTGCCGACCGGGATCAGAACTATGACGTGACCGATGGCGGCGCCACGGCCTCCAATGCGCAAGCCTATCCGGCGACCTGGTGCGGCCAAAGCTCGCTCGTCGAGGCGATGGGCCTGACGTCCGATTGGACTTCGCTGTCGAGCAAGATCAACGCGATGACACCGGTCGGCAACACCAACGTCACGATCGGCGCGGTATGGGGATGGGCGACGCTTTCGACGGACGTGCCTTTCACGGAGGCGAAGCCTGCGGAAACGCCGCGGCTGAAAAAATACATGATCTTGCTCACGGACGGCGACAATACTCAAAACAGGTTCACCACCTCCCAGTCGGCGATCGACTCGCGGACGGCGCTTGCCTGCACGGGTATCAAGAACGCGGGCATCACCGTCTATACCATCCGCGTGATGGACGGGAACGCGACGCTGCTGCAGAACTGCGCATCGGATCAGAGCAAATATTACGAGGTTACGTCCGCCTCCCAGCTCAGCCCGATCTTCAAGGCGATCGCGAACGAGATTAGCCAGGTCCGGCTGACGCAGTAAGCTCGTCGAAGCGCGCCAGGAAACGCGCCTGCGCCGTCTCGGTGTCGAGCGGCTCGAGCCAGGCGAGAACCGCGGGCGGCAGCGCCTGCGGCCGGCCGAAGAACTTCAGCGCCTCCTGCCGGTCGAAGCCGGCGAGCTGCGTCGCCTCGAAGAAGGCCGCGATGGTATCGGCCTCCTTGGTCCTGCGCTTCTGCAAAGCGGGCGTCGCGGCGGGCAATCCGAAGCGCAGATGGATCGCCGTCAGCAGGCGCAGTTCCACGCTCTTATAGGCATCGCCCATCACCACCTTGAAGGGCGAGATCATGTCGCCGATGACGTATTCCGGCGCATCGTGCAGCAGCGCCATCATTCGCCATGCGTCGCTCCAGTCGGGATTGAGATGGCCGGCGATGGCCTCGACCAGCAGGCAATGCTGCGCGACCGAGAAGGAATGGGCGCCGCGCGTCTGGCCGTTCCAGCGGGCGACGCGGGCGAGGCCATGGGCGATGTCCTCGATCTCGACATCGAGCGGCGAGGGGTCGAGCAGATCGAGCCTCCGGCCCGAGAGCATGCGCTGCCAGGCGCGCGGCTGTTCGGGGGGCCGGGGCATCAGGCGGCAGGGCGGCTGTCGCGTGCGAGCGCCGCGCATTCGCTCCAGCGGAAGCAGCCGGTCAGGTGATCGTTGACCAGCCCGCAGGCCTCCATGAAGGCGTAGACGATGGTCGGGCCGCAGAAGGTGAAGCCGGCCTTCTTCAGCTCCTTGGAGATCGCCTCGGAGAGTTTCGTCTGCGTCGGCACCTCGTTCTGGGTGCGGAAGCTGTTCTGCAGGACGCGGCCGTCGAGATGCTTCCAGAGAAAGTCGGCGAAGGGCTCGCGCTCGCTGAGCTTCAGATAGGCCTGCGCGCTCTTGATCGTGCCCTCGATCTTGCCGCGATGGCGGATGATGCCGGGGTCGGCGAGCAGGCGCTGGACATCGGCCTCGGTGAAGCGGGCGACCGCTTCGGGCTCGAAGCCGGCGAAACCGGCGCGGAAGGCGTCGCGCTTCCTGAGGATCGTGATCCAGGACAGCCCGGCCTGGAAGCCGTCGAGGATCAGCTTCTCCCAGAGCGCGCGGGAATCATACTCCGGCACGCCCCATTCGGTGTCGTGATAGGCGAGGTAGAGCGGATCGGTGCCCGGCCAGCGGCAGCGGAATTTGCCGTCCGGCCCCTCGATCGCGATGCGTTCCTCGCTGGAGACACTTGCCTCGCTCAGGAGAGCTGTCTGGCTCATAGGACGGCTCCTGCGGCGGCTCCGAAGCCCGGCTCGCCGGGGAAGGGGAAGCCGACGAAGCCCGGCTTTTCCGCCAGATGGAAGGCGAGGCCGCCGCCGAGCGGTGTCTGCCCGGCTGCGAGCGCATCGGCCAGCCGGTCGAGCCGGAGCAGGGCGAGCGCCTTGCCGTTCGCGCCCGAGCCGATGGTGCCGAGCGTCTTGCCGCCGGCTGTCGCCTCGGCGCCGGTTTCGGTGGCGATGCCGTCGTCGAAGACGATGGGCACGACGCGGGTGCGGGCGGTGCCGCGATGCTGCATGCGGGAGACGACCTCCTGGCCGATATAGCAGCCCTTCTTGAAGGAGACGCCGCCGAGCTGGTCGAGCAGGGCTTCATGCGGGAAGGTCTCGCCATAGGCGAAGTCGCGGCCGCCTGCGGGCACGCCGAGCGCGATGCGGCGGGCGTGATAAGCCTCCGGCTCGGCATCGACGAGGCTGTCAATCCCGGCCGCATCCGCGATGGCGCGCTGGCCGAGCGCCGGCAGGCGCGGGTCGTCATAGACGAAGCCGGCATCGGCCGGCAGCGGCGCACCATCGGCGGAGGCGAGGACGGCGCTGGACTCGGTCAGGTCGTCGAGCGCCACCTTGGCGCGCAGCTTGTAGAGCTTCAGGCGTTTCATCAGATCGGCAGTCTGGAGCAGGGGCGTATCGAGCAGGAAGCCGCCGCCATCTTCCGCCGGCAGCGCGACGACGAAGAAATCGCAGAGGATCTTGCCCTGCGGTGTCAGCAGCGCGCCATAGCCGGCCCGCTCCGGCGTCACCTCGTCCATCTCGTTGGTCACGATGTTCTGGAGGAAGTCGCGGGCATCCTCGCCGCTGACGCGGATGACGCCGCGATCGATCAATCTTGTGGCGGACATGGGCAGCCGGTCCAGTTCTGATGTCGGGTCGAGGTTCGTCAGCCGAATGGGGATGATGTCGCCACCCGAAAACTGTTTGGGCTTCCGGGACGGCGCGTTGGCCGATAGGTAGGCTGCATCCCGTCTTTGCTCAACCTCCCGGAGACCCGCCATGCCCCAGACCTACGACGTCATCCTCAAGGGCGGCACGGTGGTCAATCAGGATGGCCGCGTGACGCGCGACATCGGCATCACCGGCGGCAAGATCATGGCCCTGGGCGATCTCAGCCGGGCCTCGGCCGGCGAGGTCGTGAACTGCTACGGCCTGCACATCCTGCCGGGCGTGATCGACAGCCAGGTGCATTTCCGCGAGCCCGGGCTCGAGCACAAGGAAGATCTCGAGGCCGGCTCGCGCGCGGCCGCGCTCGGCGGCGTGACCTGTGTCTTCGAGATGCCGAACACGATTCCCCAGACGACGACGCCGGAGGCGCTGGCCGACAAGGTGAGGCGCGGCAGGCATCGCATGCATTGCGACTTCGCCTTCTGGGTTGGCGGCACGCATGAGAACGCGGCCGATGTGCCCGATCTCGAAAGGCTGCCGGGCGCGGCCGGCATCAAGGTGTTCATGGGCTCCTCGACCGGCGACCTGCTGGTCGAGGACGACCAGGGCGTCGCCGAGATCCTGAAGCGCACGCGCCGTCGTTCCGCCTTCCATTCCGAAGATGAGATGATGCTGCGCGAGCGCATGGGCCTGCGCGTTCAAGGCGATCCGTCGAGCCATCCGGTCTGGCGCTCGCCCGAGGTGGCGCTGACCTGCACGACGCGATTGGTGCGGATCGCGCGCGAGACCGGCGCCCGGGTCCATATCCTGCACATCTCGACGGCCGAGGAGATGGTCTTCCTCAAGGACCACAAGGATGTCGCGACCGTCGAGGTGCTGCCGAACCACCTGACCCTCGTCGCGCCCGACTGCTACGAGCGGCTCGGCAACTATGCCCAGATGAACCCGCCGATCCGCGACGACTATCATCGTCAGGGAATCTGGTGGGGCGTCGAGCAGGGCATCGTCGACGTGCTCGGCTCGGACCATGCGCCGCATACGCATGAGGAAAAGCACCACCCCTATCCGGAGAGCCATTCCGGCATGCCGGGCGTGCAGACGCTGGTGCCGATCATGCTCGACCATGTGAATGCCGGAAGGCTCTCGCTGGAGCGCTTCGTCGACCTCAGCAGCGCCGGGCCGCAGCGCATCTTCGGGCTGGAGGGCAAGGGCCGCATCGCGGTCGGCTACGACGCCGACTTCACCATCGTCGACCTCAAGCGCAAGCACACCATCACCAATGACGGGATCGCCTCGAAATGCGGTTGGACGCCCTATGACGGCGTCACCGTCACGGGCTGGCCCGTCGGCACCTATGTGCGCGGCCTGAAAGTGATGTGGGAGGGCGAATTGACGACGCCGTCGCAAGGCGAGCCGGCCCGCTTCCTGGAGGCGCTGCCGCGCGGAGCCTGAAACGGATCGGTGTCGCCCGCGTTCGGCTCTGCACGAGCACGCGGGCGGCTCCGCAAAAAAAACGGAAAAAGATTCCCGGCGCTGTCGATTCCAGCCGCGCCCGTTCGACGTGCAGTCAGAGAACGGGTTTCGGCGGTTCTCGCCGAAGCCGCCCGGTTCTCCCAAACCCAAGGAGAAGACCGATGCGTGTGATGGTTCTGGTCAAGGCCAGCAAGGACAGCGAAGCCGGCGTGATGCCGGACCCGGACGTCTTCGCGAAGATGGGCGCCTACAACGAGGAACTGATCAAGGCCGGCATCCTGCTCGCCGCGGAAGGCCTGCAGCCTACCTCCAAGGGGCTGCGCATGCGCTTCTCGGGCAGCGAGCGGGCGATCACCGACGGCCCCTTCGCGGAGACCAAGGAGCTGCTGGCCGGCTTCTGGCTCTGGCAGGTGAAGTCGTTCGACGAGGCCGTCGAGTGGCTGAAGCGCGCGCCCTTCGACGGTGGCACCGAAATCGAGCTCAGGCCCGTCTTCGAGATGGAGGATTTCGGCGAGTTGGTGACGCCGGAACGGCGCGAACGGAAAGAACACCTGCGCGCCGAATTCGAGAAGCGCCCCGGCTGACCCGGCTAGGTTTCCCACATCCAACTCAACGGGCGGTGCAGGCGATGCCTCCGTCCCTCCAAAGGAGAAAACCGATGCGTTTCATGGTGATGGTCAAGGCGACGAAGGACAGCGAAGCCGGCGCTCCGCCGAGCCAGGAGCTGCTCGAGGCGATGATGGCCTACAATGAAGAGCTGGTGAAAGCCGGCATCATGAAGGGCGGCGACGGCCTGCAGCCCAGCTCGAAGGGCGCGCGCGTCCAGTTCGACGGCGCCAAGCGCTCCGTCGTCGACGGGCCCTTCGCCGAGACCAAGGAGCTCGTCGCCGGCTACTGGCTCTGGGAATGCGCCTCGCTCGACGAGGCGATCGCCTGGGTCAAGCGCTGCCCCAACCCGATGCCCGGCCCGTCCGAGATCGAGATCCGGCCCTTGTTCGAGCTGGCCGATTTCGGCGAGATCGTCACGCCGGAGACCGCGGCGCAGTGGGATCGCCTCAAGGGCGAAGTGGAAGGCAAGGGCTGAACGGCACGCGAAGCGCGCCGCTTGCCAGCGCAGGCTGCTGATGGTGTGTATCGCTTCCCATGTCGGCAAGCGATACACACCGCACCGTCGAGACGGTCTGGCGCATGGAGGCGCCGAAGCTGATTGCCGGCCTGGTGCGGCTGACGCGCGATATCGGCCGCGCCGAGGAGCTGGCGCAGGACGCGCTGGTCGCGGCGCTGAAGCAATGGCCGGAAGAGGGCGTTCCCCGCAATCCCGCCGCCTGGCTGATGCAGGTCGCCAAGCATCGCGCGCTCGATGCAGCCCGTCGCGAGGCGATGGCGCGGCGCAAGCAGGAAGAGCTCGGCCGCGATCTCGAAGACGGCGGCCCGTCCATGCCCGATCTCGATGCGGCGCTGGATGACGAGGTCGGCGACGATCTGCTCCGGCTGATTTTCACCGCCTGCCATCCGGTGCTGTCGCAGGAGTCGCGGGTGGCGCTGACGCTTCGGCTCATCGGCGGCCTGACGACCGAGGAGATCGCGCGCGCCTTCCTCGTGCCGGAGCCGACGATGGCGCAGCGCATCGTGCGGGCCAAGAAGACGTTGAGCGATGCGAGAGTGCCGTATGAGGTGCCGGCCGGGGCGGAGCTCGGCGAGCGCCTCGCCTCGGTGCTGGAGGTCGTCTACCTGATCTTCAACGAGGGCTATGCCGCGACGTCCGGCGACGACTGGGTGCGCCCGGTATTGTGCGAGGAAGCGCTCAGGCTCGGGCGCATCATCGCGGCGCGGGCGCCGCAGGAGCCGGAGGTTCACGGGCTGGTGGCGCTGATGGAGCTGCAGGCCTCGCGGCTCCGGGCGCGGACCGGCCCGAACGGCGAGCCGATCCTGCTGCTCGACCAGAACCGCGCCCGCTGGGACCGGCTGCTGATCGGGCGCGGCCTGGCCGCGCTGGAGCGGGCGCAGCGGCTCGCGGCGACTTCGCCGGGCCCCTATCTGCTGCAGGCCGCGCTCGCCGCCTGCCATGCCCGCGCCCGGACGGGCGACGAGACCGACTGGGCGCGAATCGCGGCGCTCTATGCGGTGCTCTCCCGTGTGGCGCCGTCGCCGATCGTGGAATTGAACCGGGCTGTCGCGGTCGCCATGGCGGAGGGGCCGGCGGCGGGGCTGGAGTTGGTCGAGGCGCTGGCGGCGGAGCCCGCGCTCAAGCGCTATCACCTGCTGCCGAGCGTGCGCGGCGATCTTCTGTCCAAGCTCGGCCGGCATCGGGAGGCGGCGGAGGCCTTCGAGCAGGCGGTCGCGCTGACTGGTAACGTCAAGGAGCAGGCGCTGATGGCCGAGCGGGCCGTGAAGGCGCGGGCGGCTGCCGGCTAGTGCCGCGTGCCGCTGGTGAAGGCACCGCAGCGGACCTTCTCGGGCAGAGCCTCGGTGAAGACGGCGGTTGCCTCCTCGCCATAGGTCTCGACCAGGGTGCGCAGGGCCGCGAAGAGCGCGGCGTGGGCCATGGCGTCGGAATCCAGCCCATCCTGCTGGCCCTCGGCAAAGGCGTCCTCGACATAACCGTAGGCAACACGGCGAGCGTCGCCATGGTCCTCGGGGAGGTTCGGGTCGAGCATCGGGTCGTCTGAAAGGATCGACATCGAGACGGGACTCTGCTGCCTCTGGCTGGAGCGAATCGCGGCGGTTCTGCCCCGGATCGCGACGTTTGATGACGTTCCCGTCATAGGCCGTGCCAGAGCGGCACGCCAGCGTGGTGTTTAGGAAAGGTTAACGCGACCGCAAGAATTCCACCGAACATCGCATTCGTGCAACATCTGTTGCCTATCCGCCATAGCGCCCCGCGAGCATCCGCGAGAGCTGCTGGCCCTGGTCGGCGAGGCGGGAAGAGGCCTCCTGGCTGGCGTCGGTGCAGGTCCGGTGCGTTAGCGAATAGGCCTTGAAGCCGCGGTTGAAGGCGGCCGTCAAGCGGTCCCGCCGCAGCGGCGTGCGGCCTTCGGCGTCGATCAGGGCCGCCATGCGATCGCGCCAGTCCTGAGCCTCCTTGCCGCCGCAGAGCGTGCGCAGATAGGCGAGCGAGCCCATGATCTCGGCAAGCTGGAGGAGCTGCGGCTCGTAGGGCGGACCATCCGGCTCCGGCGGCACGGGCTCGGCCGGTTTCGCGCCCTGTGCGGGTTTCGCTGCCGGAGCGGCGGGGCGCTGCTGGGCGAGAGCCGCCACGGGCGCGACGGCGAGCACCATGGCGAGCGCGGCGGCGAGCGCCCTCACACCGAGGCTCCCCCGGTGAACAGCTTGTGGGCGCGGCGCAGCACCTCGCCAAGCTCGCGCGTGGTGGCGAGACCGCCGAGGCTCAGCGGATCGGCCCACATCACCGCGCCGGCCTCCGGCCCCGGACGCGGCTCGCCGGAGAGCCATTCGCCGATGAAGGAGGCGACGACGAAATGATGTGTCACGTCGCCCTTGGCATCGCGGCCGAAGATCTCGACATGGCGGTTGAAGCCGAGGATGCGGGCGGTGACGCCGACCTCTTCCTCGAGCTCCCGCAAGGCAGCTTCCTCGAGCGTCTCCCCAGCTTCGACCTTGCCGCCGGGCAGGGACCAGAGCCGGTCGGCCGGAGGCTTGGTGCGCGTCGCCAGCAGCACCTTGCCGTCGCGGAAGACCGCGACGGAGGCGGCCAGAACCGGTCGCGCCGGCGCCTTGCCGACCGCCGGGAAGCGGATGACCTGGCCGTCCCCCGCCGTCATCGGGCGCGGCTCCGGCTCAAACGTGCTGCCCGCCATTGATGTGCAACTCCGAGCCGGTGACGTAGCTCGATGCATCCGTGCAGAGGAAGTAGATCGCCTTGGCAACCTCCTCTGTCTTGCCGAGCCGTTTCATCGGCAAGGTCGCGACGATCTTTTCCGTGCCCGGCGAGAGGATGGCGGTGTCGATCTCGCCCGGCGAGATCGAGTTCACCCGGATGCCGAACGGCCCGAAATCGGCGGCCATCTCGCGGGTCAGGCTGGCGAGCGCGGCCTTGGAGGTGGCGTAGGCCGCGCCGGCGAAGGGGTGGACGCGCGATCCGGCGATCGAGGTGACGTTCACGATCGCCCCCTTCGCGGCGGTCAGTTCGTCGAGGAGCCCGCGCGCCAGCATGATCGGCGCGAAGAAATTGACCTGGAAGACCTGGTGCCAGTCGTTGAAGGAGGTGGTGGCGGCGCCCAGCCGCTCGCCCTTCGCCCCCTTCGGCGAGATGCCGGCATTGTTGACGAGCGCGTTGAGCTTGCCGCCCTCGGCGGCGAGACGCTTCTTGATCTCGGCGATGCCGCGCATCGTGTCCTCGGGATCGCCGAGATCGATCTGGATGTGGTCGTCGGCCCCCGACGGCCAGGGGCATTTCTCGGAAAAGGCCTGGCGCGAGCAGGACAGGATGCGCCAGCCCGCCATGGCGAACTGCATCACGGTGGCATGGCCGATGCCCCGGCTCGCGCCGGTCAGCAGCATGACCGGGCGCTTGCCGGCTTCAGTCTTGGGAAAGTCGAATTTCGGCATCGCCATGGGTCTTGAGTCCTCAAGTGCAGAGGCGTGTCTTCAGGGGTAGAAGCGCGGCATCAAGGGTAGAAGCGCGTCTTGGTCCAGGGCTCGGATGGCGAGCCCCGGCGGAAGATGATGCGGTCGTGCAAGCGGAAGGCCCCGTCGCGCCAGAACTCGATATAGACCGGGGTGATGCGAAAGCCACGCCAATAAGGCGGGCGCGGAATCTCGCCGACGCCGAATTTGAGCGCATAGCTCGCGACGGCCTTCTCCAGTGCGAAGCGGCTCTCCAGCGGGCGCGACTGCTGCGAGGCCCAGGCTCCGATTCGGCTGTCGCGCGGGCGAGACCGGAAATAGGCGTCCGATTCGGCATCGGTGACGAGCGCGACCGTGCCGCGGATGCGGATCTGCCGGCGCAGGCTCTTCCAATGGAATAGAGCCGCGGCCTTGGGCTGGCCGAGCAGTTCCTCGCCCTTCTGGCTCTCGGTATTGGTGTAGAACACGAAGCCGTCCGGCCCATGCCCCTTGAGCAGAACCATGCGGCTGTTGGGCATTCCATCGCCGTCCACGGTGGAGAGCGCCATGCCGGTCGGATCATTGGGCTCGGACTTCACCGCCTCGTCCAACCAGCTCTGAAACAGCGCGAAAGGCTCGTTTTCCTCGGTGAAGTCACCGCTCGTTAACGGTTGCACAGTCTAATCCTCAGCAATTGGAAGTGGGCGTTGGGCGAGCGCAAAGTGATCCGGTTTCGGGCGGCTGATTTATATAGGGCAGGGGCGGAGGCGTTCCAAAGCCTTCCTCGCTGCGTGGCGCCCATGCGCTCATGCGTCGCCGCCGTCGCGTTGGGGCTGCTGGCCGCCGGCTGCTCGGTGTCCTTCCCGATCCTGGGCCTGTCGAGCAAGAGCGAGGACGAGGTCGCGACGACCTCCGCCATCCTGCCGAGCCGGGGGCCGGACAAGGCCGCCGGGCTGGGCACCCTCGCCAGCGAGCTCGGCCCCGAGGATCTGCGCCGGGCGGATGGCGCCATGTCGGTCGCGCTCGACCCGCAGGGCAATGGCGCCGCCGTCTCCTGGGACAATCCGCAAACCGGCATCAAGGGCTCCTTCGTGCCCGTCGGCGGCCCGTTCCTGCGCGCCGACGAAATCTGCCGGGCCTTCATCGCCAGCGTCCAGACGCAGACCCGGCCGCTCAAGCTGCAAGGCACCGCCTGCCGCCCCTCGGGCGGAGACTGGGCGGTCAAGGACATGGAGCCCTGGAAGGGGCTGGGCTAGAGCATCCGCCCGGGCCATTCGCCTCGGCCGGTAAGGCGGGAGCGGAAGCGTATCCCGCACGATGTTGCGTACGGGCCACACCATCCCCAGATAAGGCGTAGCGGACGGCTTGCCGGCAGACGGGGCCGTCCTAGTCTTGCGTGGAAACGAGGTTTTTGGATGCGCGATCCGTATCAGGTTCTGGGCGTCGCCCGCGGCGCGAGCGATGCGGAGATCAAGAAGGCTTTCCGTCGCCGCGCCAAGGAGCTGCACCCTGACGCGAACCGGGACGATCCGAAGGCGCAGGACAGGTTCGCCGAGCTGAACACGGCCTATGAGGTGCTGGGCGACGAGACCAAGCGCAAGCAGTTCGACCGCGGCGAGATCGACGGCGAGGGCAAGCCGAAATTCCAGGGCTTCGAGGGGATGGGCGCCGGCCGCGGCGGCCGGGCCGGCGGCTTCGAGTTCAATTTCGGCCAGGGCGCGCCTTTCGGCCGTGGTGGCGACGCCGGATTCGATGCCTCCGACATCTTCTCCTCGCTCTTCGGCGAGGCCGGCCGGCGCGCGCGCGGCAAGGCCGAGCCGCAGAAGCCGCCGGAGCAAAGCTTCACGCTCGAGGTGACGCTGGCTCAGGCGGTCAGCGGCGCCACGCGGCGTGTCAAGCTGCCGGGCGGGCGCGAGGTCGAGATCACCATTCCCGAAGGGGTGAGCGACGGCAAGGTCATGCGCCTGCGCGGGCTCGGCCAGACCGATCCCTATTCCGGCGAGACCGGCGACGTACTGATGACCATCAAGGTCAAGCCCGATCCGCGCTTCACCATCGACGGCCAGGATCTGCGCACGCGCGTCGCCGTGCCGCTGGCCAAGGCGGTTCTGGGCGGGCCGCTGCATGTGCCGACCCTGACCGGCGCCGTGGAAATGACCATTCCGCCGATGACCGGCACGACCAAGCAGTTCCGGCTGCGCGGCAAGGGCCTGAAGGGCGAGAAAGGTGCCGCCGGCGACCTCTTCGTCGCCATCGACATCGAGATGCCGGCGAGCGATGCGGAGCTCTCCGCATTGATGAAGGCGCGCGCCGAGTAACGAGCCGCCAGCCGAAGAAACGGGCCTGGGCGAGGCCCGGTTCGGCCTCGCGGGGCTGCAATCCAGGCGTGGGGACAGCGTTCAAAAGCGGTTTCCACTTCCCCGCGACTGTTCTAAGAGACCTGCTCCTCGTTCATCTGCGGGTCCCCCATGCCTGATTCCAACGCCGTTTCGCCGACCGCCAATCTCCTCAAGGGCAAGCGCGGCCTCGTGATGGGCGTCGCGAACAACCGGTCCATCGCCTGGGGCATCGCCAAGGCAGCGGCGGATGCGGGCGCGGAACTCGCCTTCACCTATCAGGGCGATGCGCTGAAGAAGCGGGTCGAGCCGCTCGCCAAGGAGCTCGGCGGCCATGTCGTCGGCCATTGCGACGTCACCGACGGCGCCACGATCGACGCGGTCTTCGCCGAGGTCGAGAAGCTCTGGGGCAAGCTCGACTTCGTCGTCCACTGCATCGCCTTCTCGGACAAGGACGAGCTCACCGGCCGCTATGTCGAGACCACCGAGGCGAATTTCTCCAAGTCGCTGCTGATCTCCTGCTATTCCTTCACGGCGATCACCCAGCGCGCCGAGAAGCTGATGCCGGATGGCGGCTCGCTGCTGACGCTGACCTATTACGGCGCCGAGAAGTGGATGCCGCATTACAACGTCATGGGCATCGCGAAGGCGGCGCTGGAATCGAGCGTGCAGTATCTCGCCGCCGATCTCGGCCCCTCGAAGATCCGCGTCAACGCGATCTCGGCCGGGCCGATCAAGACGCTGGCCGCCTCGGGCATCGGCGATTTCCGCTACATCCTGCGCTGGAACGAATACAACTCCCCGCTGCGCCGCACGGTGACCATCGAGGAGGTCGGCGAGACCGCGGTGTTCCTCGTCTCGGACATGTCGCGCGGCATCACCGGTGAGATCATGCATGTCGACGCCGGCTATCATGTCGTCGGCATGAAGGTGCCGACCGCGCCGGACATCTCGCTCGACAAGGGCGAGTGAACCGGAAGGCCGCCGGCCTCTATTGCGCCAGCAATCTCTTCAACCGATCCGTCGCGGCATCGTCGCGGCGGATCGTTTCGTCTGCGATCGCCTCCAGCAAAGCCGCGACCGTTCGCGCGCCGATCAGCTTGGCCGGCAGGATCTGCGCCAGCGGCGCCAGCACGAAGGCGCGCTCGGCGATGCGCGGATGGGGGATCTGGAGGCCGGGCCGGTCGATTGCCGTCTCGCCATAGGTCAGGATGTCGATGTCGAGCGTGCGGGGCCCCCAGCGCTCGCGGCGCTCGCGGCCGCCAGCGCGTTCCAGCTCGAGGCACAGCGCGAGCAGGTCGTCGGCGGTCAGCGTCGTCTCGATCCGCGCCGCCATGTTGAGGAATTCCGGCTGGTCGGTCTTGCCCCAGGGCGGGGTGCGATAGACGGCAGAGAGCTGCCCGAGCCTGACGGCCGGATGCCGGCGCAAGGCGATCAGCGCCGCGGCGAAGGCCGCGACGGGATCGCCGAGATTGCCGCCAAAGGCGAGTGCGGCTTCAGTCGCCACGCCGGAAGCTCAGCTTGACGCCGACCGCGCCCAGCGTCGCCGGGATGGGTGGGGCGGGCTTGCGCAGGGTGACCTCGACGCCCGCGACGGGGGCGAAGGCCTCGAACAGGGCGAGCGCGACGGCGCGCGCGGCGCCCTCCAGCAGATGATAGCGCCGGGCCGTGAAGGCCTCGCTGACGATGGCGACGGCGCGGCCGTAATCGACCGTATCGGCAAGGCGGTCGCTCAGCGCGGCGGCGCGCAGGTCGACATCGAGCACGAGGTCGAGGACGAAGCGCTGGCCGAGCCGCTCCTCTTCCGAGAAGAAGCCGTGATAGGCGTAGATATCGAGCTGCTCGATCAGGATGCGGCCGGTCTCGCTCACGGGATCACCTTCGTTTCGTCCGCGATGGCGGCCCAGACCTTGAGCGCGTCGACATGCGGCGCGACGTCATGGACGCGCAGGATGGCGGCGCCGCGGCTGGCGCCGTAGAGATGGGCGGAGAGCGTGGCGGCCAGACGCTCGGCCGGGACCTTGCGGCCGGTGACGAGGCCCAGCGTCGATTTGCGCGAGGCGCCGAGCAGAATCGGGCAGCCGAGCACGTTGAGCCGGTCGAGCTCGCGGATCAGGTCGAGGTTCTGGCGCGGCGTCTTGCCGAAGCCGATGCCGGGATCGACGACGATCTGGCTGCGCGGCACGCCGGCGGCGGTGGCGATGGCGATGGAGCCTTCGAGGAAGCCGATCACCTCGTCGAAGATATCGAGGGAACCATCGACCGTGTCGCGGTTGTGCATCAGCACCATCGGGGCTCCGGCCCGTGCCGCGACCTCGGCGATGCGCGGATCGCGCCGGCAGCCCCAGACATCGTTGACGATGGAGGCGCCGGCGGCGAGCGCGGCCTCGGCGACCTCCGCCTTGTAGCTGTCGATCGAGAGCGGCACGGCGCTGCGGGCCTTCAGCCCGGCGATGACGGGGAGCACGCGGGCAAGCTCCGTCGCGGCATCGACGGTTTCGTGGCCGGGCCTGGTCGATTCGCCGCCGATATCGACGATCGCCGCGCCTTCCTCGGCCAGCCGCAGACCGTGCGCCACCCCCGCCTCGGCGCTGCCGAGCAAGCCGCCATCCGAGAAGGAATCCGGCGTGACGTTGACGATGCCCATCAGCAAGGGCCCCGCGTCGAGCGCGAGGCGGCGGCCATCGGGGAGAGTGAGGGCAGGAGGCATGGCGGTCCGCGAATTCGGAGCCATGAGGCTCACCTGCCGCCTATACACAGCCTGTTGCCGATCGGCCACCCAAAGCGACGGATCGTCGCGATCGGCCCTGCGCATGGCCGATGGGCGCATTAGGCTTTTGACCTCCCCCGGCGAGGCGTGCAGAAGCCGGGCATGATCCCGCTCTCGCTTCCGCACCGGCTCATTCTCGTCCGCCATGGCGAGACCGACTGGAATCGCGAGGGGCGGCTGCAGGGCGGGCAGGACATCCCGCTCAACGCGCTCGGGCGCGAGCAGGCGGCGGAGGCGGCCGGGCGGCTCAAGGCGCTGGAGCCGGGCTTCGCGACGCTCGACTATATCTGCTCGCCGATGGAGCGGGCACGGGAGACGATGGACATCCTGCGTCGCGATCTCGGCCTGCCGGCGGGAGAATACCGCGTCGATCCGCGATTGAAGGAACTCACCTTCGGGGCGTGGGAAGGTTTCACCTGGCGCGATATCCGCAAGGCCGAGCGCGAGCAGGCGCATCTGCGCGAGCGCGACAAATGGAGCTTCGTGCCGCCGGGCGGGGAGAGCTACCGGATGCTGGCGGAGCGGGTGCGGCCTGTGTTGGAGGAGTTGCAGCGCGAGACGGTGATCGTCAGCCATGGCGGGGTGGCGCGTGCGGTGCTGGCTCTCGTCGGCGCGGTCTCGCCGCTGAAGGCGTCCATGGTCGAGATCTGGCAGGGCAAGCTGCTCGTCGTCGAGGGCAGCAAGGCCGAGTGGCTCTGAGCCCCGGCTTTACCGCGCCGGCATTCATCACCGGTTCACGGATGATCTGGCACGAGGAATGTGCTAGCAGGGCGCGCGGAGCGGCGGCTTGCCCGGCCGGGGGGCTCGACCGGATAGCGCGGTCATCAGAGCGTCGATTCCGGGTTTGTTTAAAGGTGCGTGGCAAGGTGCGAATGAAGGATGCGGGAGCCGCGCTTCCCGCCCTCCATCCGGGCTTTGAGCGCAGCGGGGCGCCATGAACGATTTGAGCAAGCTGTCGGTGGCGACGGATGCCGCGGCGAATCCACTCGCGATGCTGGCCGGCGAGAAGCGTCCGGAGCTGCTGCGCGATGAAGTGCTCGCCGAGATCTTCGCGGCGACGGTCGCGTCGCGCGCCGAGCATCCCGCCCTGGTCGATGGTGCTCGCCGGCTGAGCTATGCCGAGGTCTGGGCGGCTGCCGGCCGGCAGGCGCGCGGGCTCCACCTCGCAGGGGTCGGGCCGGGCGACATGGTCGGCCTGTGGATGCCGCGCGGCATCGACCTGCTGATCGCGCAGATCGCGATCACGCGCGCGGGCGCGGCCTGGGTGCCGTTCGACGCCGAGGCGCCGGTCGAACGCATCGCGACCTGCCTGAACGACGCGCAGGCCAAGGGCATCGTCACCTGCGGCGGCTGGGCCGTCCGCGCCGAGGACACCGGCCGCACGATCTGGACGCCCGATGCGCTTGCCGCGGGCGCCGACGGGGTCGAGCCGCCGGCACGCGCCGCCGGGCTGACCAAGGACCACCCCGCCTATCTGATCTACACCTCGGGCTCGACGGGCACGCCGAAGGCGATCGTCATCAGTCACCGCAACATCTGCCATTTTCTGCGCTCGGGGAACGCGTTCTACGGCATCGGCCCCGACGATGTGGTCTTCCAGGGCGCCTCCGTCGCCTTCGACCTGTCGATGGAGGAGATCTGGACGCCCTATCTCGTCGGCGCGACGCTGTTCGTGGCCTCGCCGGAGATGATGGGCGATGCCGAGAAGCTGCCGGGGCTGCTGGAGCAGGCCGGCGTCACCGTCATCGACACGGTGCCGACGCTGCTCGGCATCCTGCCCTCCGACGTGCCGTCGCTGCGCCTCATCCTGCTCGGCGGCGAGGCGCTGCCGCCGGCGATCGTGCAGAAATGGTCGCGGCCAGGCCGGCGCATCCTCAACACCTACGGCCCCACTGAGGCCACGGTCGTCGCCACCGCCGCCGAGGTCGTGCCGGGCGAGACGGTCACCATCGGCCGGCCGATCCCGAACTACACGGCCTATGTCGTCAGCGAGGGCCTGCACCTCGTCCAGCCGGGTGAGCAGGGCGAATTGCTGATCGGCGGCCCCGGCGTGGCCAAGGGCTATCACGGCCGTCCGGAGCTCACCGCCGAGAAGTTCATCGCGAATCCGTTCTCCGGAGTCGCCGGCTCCGACGATCCGATCCTCTATCGCTCGGGCGACGCGGTCAGCCTCGATGCCGACGGCAACATCGTCTTCCACGGCCGCATCGACGATCAGATCAAGATCCGCGGTTTCCGCGTCGAACTCGGCGAGATCGAATCCAAGCTCGCCGACGAGCCCGGCGTGGCGCAGGCGGCTGTCGTGCTGCGCACGGATGACGGCATCGAGCGGCTGGTCGCCTTCGTCGTGCCGGAGCCGGGCATCGCGGTCGATGGGCCGGCGCTCAGGGCCGCGCTGCGCGAGAAGCTGCCGCCCTATATGGTGCCGGCGCATTTCGAGGCCGTCGGCTCGCTGCCGCGCATGGTTTCCGGCAAGGTCGACCGCAAGATGCTGAAGGCGGCGCCGCTCACGGCGCCCAGCGCCGATGGCGAGCAGGAGCCGCCGCGCAACGCCACTGAAGCCGCGCTGCTGGACGCGGCCAAGCGCGTGCTCGGCGCAGCGAGCCTGCCGCTGGAGGCGGATTTCTTCGTCGATCTCGGCGGGCATTCGCTGCTCGCCGCCCGCTTCATCTCGATCGTGCGCGAGACGCCGGCCTATGCCGGCATCACGCTGCAGGATGTCTACGGTGCCCGCACGCTGCGTGCGATGGCCGGGCTCCTCGACGAGCGCGGCGCGGCGGTGAGCGAAGACCTCTCCTTCACGCCGCCGCCCTTCCTGCGCCGCTTCCTCTGCGGGCTGGCGCAGGCGGCGGTGCTGCCGGTCATCATCGGGCTCTCCACCGCGCAATGGCTCGGCGTCTTCGTCACCTACATGATCGTGTCGGGCGAGGATCTGTCGCTGCTCGGTCAGATCGGCGCGCTGCTCGGCATCTATGTCGCGATCATCGTCGTGACCGGGCTCATCGCCATCGCGCTGAAATGGATCGTGCTCGGGCGCACCAAGCCCGGCGTCTATCCGCTATGGGGTGTCTATTATTTCCGCTGGTGGTTCGCGGCGCGCGTCGCCGGGCTTGTCCATATCAAATGGCTGCAGGGCTCGCCGGTGATGCGCTTCTACTGGCGCCTGCTCGGCGCCAAGGTCGGGCGCGACGTCATCCTCTCCGATTACGAGGCCGGCGCCATCGACCTGATCGAGATCGGCGAGGGCTCGACCTTCGGCACCAAGACCACCTTCGCCAATGGCGAGGCGATCGGCGACAAGCTGGTGATCGGCCGCATCACCATCGGCAAGGACGTCTCGGCCGGCGCCTCCGTCGTGTTCGGCCATGGCGCGGTGATCGGCGACCATGCCGAGATCGCCGATCTCACCGCCATCGCGCCCGGCACCCATGTCGGCGCGGCCGAGATCTGGGACGGTTCGCCCGGCCGCAAGACCGGCATGGTCGATGTCGCCGCATTGCCGCCGCAGGCGCAGGCCTCGCGGGGGCGGCGGGCGCTGATGACGGCCTTCTACATTTTCATGCTGATCGTGCTGCCGCCGGTCAGCCTGCTGCCGATCTTCCCGGCCTTCTGGCTGTTCGACAAGATCGACTACTGGATCGCGGGCTGGACCGACATCAGCTATCTCTGGTTCCTGCCGATCCTGACCTGGCCGACCGCGATCGGCCTCATCGCCTTCACCGTGCTGATGATCGCGGCGCTGCGCTGGGCGATCCTGCCGCGGGTGACGAGCGGCTCCTATTCGATCCATTCCGGCTTCTACGCCCGCAAATGGACGGTGGCGCTGGCCACCGAGGTGACCTTGGAGACGCTGTCGTCGCTCTTCGCCACCATCTATATGCGGGCCTGGTACCGGCTGATGGGCGCGCGGATCGGGAGCGGGGCGGAAATCTCGACCAACCTCTCCGGCCGCTACGACGTGACCGGCATCGGCGCCGGCAATTTCATCGCCGACGAGGTCGTGTTCGGCGACGAGGAGATGCGGCGCGGCTATATGCGCCTCGACGAGACGCGCACCGGCGAGCAGGTTTTCGTCGGCAACGATGCCGTCGTGCCGCCGGGCGCCGTCATTCCGGACCGCGTGCTGATCGGCATCAAGTCGAAGCCGCCGGCGAACGACAGGATGCAGCCCGGCGATACCTGGTTCGGTTCGCCGCCGATCAAGCTGCCGACGCGCCAGAAGGTCGATCTCGGGGCCGACTGGACCTACAAGCCCTCCTTCGCCAAGCAGTTCGGGCGCGGCGTCTTCGAGGCGCTGCACACCTCCTTCCCCTCGATGCTGTTCATCACCTTCGGCACCATCGCGGTCGACATGGTACTGCAGCAGAAGATCAACGAGGGCGATTGGCTCGGCCTCGTCACCTCTTTCATGGGCGTCGCCGTCGTCATCGCGCTGGTGCAGGCAGTGATCTGCGCAGGCGTCAAATGGCTGATGATGGGCGTCTACAAGCCGGTGATGAAGCCGATGTGGTCCTGGTGGGCGATGCGCACCGAGGCGGTCGCGGTGATGTATTGGGGCCTCGGCGGCAAGGTGCTGTTCGACTATCTGCGCGGCACGCCGTTCCTGCCCTGGTTCCTGATGCTGTTCGGCGCGAAATACGGCAAGGGCGTCTGGCTCGACTCCACCGACATCACCGAGTTCGACTGCATCAAGGTCGGCGACTTCTGCACGGTCAATGCTCATTCGGCGCTGCAGACACATCTCTACGAGGACCGGGTGATGAAGGTCGGCCGGGTCAGGCTCGGCAAGGGCGTCTGCGTCGGCGCCGGCGCGACCGTGCTCTACGACACCCATGTTGGCGACTACGCCCAGATCGGCCTGCTCACCGTGATCATGAAGGGCGAGAACCTGCCGGCGCATACGCGCTGGGAGGGAGCGCCTGCGGTGCCGGCGAAGGCGGCTGCGGGGCATTGAGCCGCTCGCTTCGTTTGACCATGGGTCCCGGCACGGACTAAGACCCTGCGCAGATTTCGCGCAGGCTCCCATGTCGCATAACAGCTTCGGCCATCTCTTCCGTGTCACCACCTTCGGCGAGAGCCATGGGCCTGCCATCGGCTGCGTCGTCGATGGCTGCCCGCCGCTGATTCCGCTGACGGAAGCCGATATCCAGGGTGATCTCGACCGGCGCCGGCCCGGCCAGTCGCGCTTCACGACGCAGCGCCAGGAGCCGGACCAGGTCCGCATTGTCTCGGGCGTCTTCGCGCGTGAGAGCGACGGCGCGCAGGTGACGACGGGCACCTCGATCGGGCTGATGATCGACAATGTCGACCAGCGCTCGAAGGATTATTCCGACATCAAGGACAAGTACCGGCCCGGTCACGCCGACTACACCTATGACGTCAAATACGGCATCCGCGACTATCGCGGCGGCGGTCGCTCCTCGGCGCGCGAGACGGCGATGCGCGTCGCGGCCGGCGCCATCGCCCGCAAGGTCGTGCCGGGCATGGTGGTGCGCGGCGCCCTCGTACAGATGGGGCCGCACAAGATCGACCGCGCCAATTGGGATTGGGAGGAGGTCGGCCGCAACCCGTTCTTCTGCCCGGACGCAAAGGCCGCCGCCTTCTTCGAGAGCTATCTCGACGGCATCCGCAAATCCGGCTCCTCGATCGGCGCCGTGCTGGAGATCGTGGCGGAAGGCGTGCCGGCAGGGCTGGGCGCGCCGATCTACGCCAAGCTCGATTCCGAGATCGCGGCCGCGCTGATGAGCATCAACGCGGTGAAGGGCGTCGAGATCGGCGAAGGCTTCGGCGGCGCCGAACTCTCCGGCGAGGAGAATGCCGACGAGATGCGCGCCGGCAATGACGGGCGCCCGCTCTTTCTCTCCAACCATGCCGGCGGCATCCTCGGGGGCATCTCGACCGGCCAGCCGATCGTGGCGCGTTTTGCCGTGAAGCCGACTTCCTCGATCCTGGCGACGCGCGCGACCGTGACGCGGACCGGCGGCGAGGCCGAGATGTTCACCAAGGGGCGCCACGACCCCTGCGTCGGCATCCGCGCCGTGCCGGTGGGCGAGGCGATGGTCGCCTGCGTGCTGGCGGACCACTATCTGCGCCACCGCGCGCAGGTCGGCGTGGTCGAGCCGCGCTGGCCGTTTCAGGAATGACATCGCCGTCATTCTCGGGCGAAGCGAAGCGTAGACCCGAGAATCTCTGGCCGAAAGGGGGCTCTGGTACGAGAGCCTTCCTCGTCATGAGATGCTCGGGGCAAGCCCGAGCATGACGCGGCGGAGAACTTGCATTTCAGCAATACTGAAAATGCAGCACTCATTCATTGCAGATGAAGCGTCGGCGTATTAGCTTGCCGGCATGAAGCTCGACGCCTGGCTCCGGCAGAACAAGATCGCGCGCAGCGCCTTTGCCAAGCAGGTCGGCCTGTCGCCGGCCAGCGTGACGGCGCTGTGCAACGATCCGGCTGCCTGGATCTCGCGGGAAAGCGCCGAGCGTATCGCCGCCGTCACGGGCGGCTCCGTTACCCCCAATGATTTCCTCGGCCTGTCCGGGCCGCGCGAGGCTGCCATGTTCAACAATGTCACCGAGACCATCGAAGCCTTCGCCCGCGGCGAGATCGTCATCGTCACCGATGACGACGATCGCGAGAACGAGGGCGATCTCATCGTCGCAGCCTCGCTCTGCACGCCGGAGAAAATGGCCTTCATCATCCGCAACACCTGCGGCATCGTCTGCGCGCCGCTGACGGCGAGCGAGGCGCGGCGCTTGCGGCTCGATCCGATGGTCTCCTCGAACGACGCGCCGCTCGGCACCGCCTTCACCATCACGGTCGATGTCAAGCATGGGCTGACCACCGGCATCTCGGCCGAGCAGCGCACCAACACGGTGCGTGCGCTCGCCAACGGCAATATGGGCGCCGCCGATTTCGTTCGGCCCGGCCATGTCTTCCCGCTGATCGCCAAGGATGGCGGCGTGCTGATGCGCTCGGGCCATACCGAAGCCGCCGTCGACCTATGCAAGCTCGCCGACCTGCCGCAGGTCGGCGTGATCTGCGAGCTCGCCAATGACGACGGCACGGTGATGAAGGGCGCGCAGATCGCCGCCTTCGCGCAGAAGCACGGCCTCAAGCAGATCACGGTCGCCGATCTGATCGCCTACCGGCAGTTGCGCGAGAAGCTGGTCGAGCGGGTGCATTCCTTCCCGGTCAAGACCGCGTTCGGCGAGATGACCGGCCATGTCTACATCACGCCTTTCGACGACACGCAGCATTTCGCTTTCGTGATGGGCAAGCTCGGCGATGGCGAGAAGGTGCCGGCGCGGCTGCATCGCGCCGATGTCGTCGCCGATGTGCTGGGGGGCGCGAGCTCGATCCAGTGCGCATTGCGGCGCTTCCAGCAGGACGGACGGGGCGTGCTGATCTATCTGCGCGACGGCACCGCCGGCGTGCCGATCAAGAGCGTCGAAGAGGAGGGCTCGGACGCGCTGCGCAGCCAGCAATGGCGCGAGGTGGGCCTCGGCGCGCAGATCCTGCGCGATCTCGGCGTCGCCTCGATCGTCAACCTCGCCTCCTCGCCGCGCTCCTTCGTGGGCCTGAGCGGTTTCGGTATCGAGATCGCGGATACGCAGCCGCTGGAGTGAAAGCGCGCAGCCATTTTGGCCGTCATGCCCGGGCTTGACCCGGGCATCTCCAGACGAGATGGGCCCCGTACCGGAGACACTTCCGGAAAGAGATTCTCGGGGCCGCACGCGGCCCGAGAATGACGGCCGGAGGCCGCCGGGCGAGGAGCTTCGTCAGCTTCCCATCAACGCGCCGACATGCGCGGCCGTCGATGTCGCCAGGCCCTCAAGGTCGTAGCCGCCTTCCAGGATGGAAACGAGGCGGCCGTTCGCGTGCTTGTCGGCGAAATCCATCAGCTTCTGCGTCGCCCAGGCGAAATCACCTTCGCGCAGGTTGATGTTGGCGAGCGGGTCGCGCCAATGCGCGTCGAAACCGGCGGAGATGATGACGATATCGGGTCGGAAGGCCTCGATCCGCGGCAGGATCGCGACCTCGAAGGCCTCGCGGAATTGATCCGAACCGTCGCCGGGCGCGAGCGCGGCATTGACGATGGTGCCGTGGCTGCCGCGCTCGGATGGGGCACCGGTGCCGGGATAGAGCGGCATCTCGTGCGAGGAGGCGTAGAGCACGCTGGCATCGTCCCAGAAGATGTCCTGCGTGCCGTTGCCGTGATGAACGTCCCAGTCGACGATGGCGACGCGTTCGGCGCCATGGACCTTCTGCGCGTGCCGGGCCGCGATCGCCGCACTGTTGAAGAAGCAGAAGCCCATGGCGCGCTCGCGCTCGGCATGGTGGCCGGGCGGGCGCATGGCGCTGAAGGCGTTGCGCGCCTTGCCCGACATCACCTCGTCTACCGCCATGACGGCGCCGCCGACGCCGCGCAAGGCAGCCTCGACCGTGCCGGGCGACATGGTCGTGTCGGCGTCGAGCTGGACGAAGCCCTCCTGCGGGGAGGCGTCGAGGATCGCCTGCACATAGGCCGGCGGGTGGCAGAGCGCCACTTGATCGATCGTGCCGAGTGGCGCCTCGAGGCGAATCAGCGGCGCGAATCGCTCGGCTTCGAGGGCGCGCTCGATCGCCCGCAGCCGGTCGGGCCGTTCGGGGTGGCCCGGGGGCATGGCATGGAGCAGGCTGGCGGGGTGGGTGATGAGGAGGGTCGTCAAAGGTCTCTATCCGGTGGCGGCGCCATTCAAGCGCAAAACCGTGACCACTTTGCCACGTTCATCGCTGTTGCGGCCGCCATGTCCGGAACAAGATTGCGCCATGCCCGTTTGGAGCCTAGTTCTGCGCGCGACCATCGCTCCCTGCGCCTTGCAGGCCAAGCATCGGCGATACGAAGCGTTAACGTTTGATTCATCATAAAGGCTGCCTGCGGGTCGCTCGGGTGGGGACTATGAAGAAGACCGTTTTCGTTGCCTTGGCGCTGTCGGCCCTTCTGGGTGCCTGCCAGTACAAGAGCGTCGCCGCTCCGGAGCTCTCCGCCCGCGATGCCGAATATATCGCGCTGGTTCCGAAGTTCGACACCTATCTCCCCTATCTCCCCTACGAGATCAGCGATCCGACCGGCCAGCCGCCCGGCACGATCTACATCGATACCAAGGAAAAGTTCCTCTATCTCGTGCTGCCGAACAAGAAGGCGATCCGCTACGGCGTCGCCACCGGCGACGAGGCTTATGGCTGGACCGGAGAGGCCGTGGTGCAGCGCAAGGCCGAGTGGCCGCGCTGGACGCCGCCGGCCGAAATGGTCAAGCGCTGGCCGCATCTGAAGCCGGTGGCGGGCGGTATGAATGGCGGGCCGGAAAATCCGCTCGGCGCCCGCGCGCTCTACCTCTACCAGAACGGCCACGACACGCTCTATCGCATCCACGGCACCAACGAGCCGGAGACGATCGGCCGTTCCGCCTCCTCCGGCTGCATCCGGATGCGCAATATCGACGTGATCGATTTGTTCAACCGTGTTCCGGTCGGCGCCAAGGTGGTCGTGATCTGACGCTCCGCGCGATCGCATTTTCGATGGCGGGTGCCTGTGGCGCCCGCCATTTTTGTTTTCAGCTCCTGCCGAACAGAAAAAGACCGGCGGGAGAGGCTCCGCGCCGGTCAGTTTATTGGGTCAAAAGAGAGTCTCGAAACAGGAGGTCTCAGTCGTCGAAACCGTGGCGAAGGACGCCGGGCAACTCTGCCCTGCGCTCATCATCCAACTTCCTCAACGCAGGTGAGCTCTGCCGGGTTCCGGCCGCAACGGCCTGAATCGCGATCGGGCGGAAACGCGATGCATAGGTCTCACGGGCGGAGGCGTCGTGAAAGCCCTTGCGAGATTGGGTCTGGGAACGCGCGTCGAGGTGAATCATGGCTCCTGACTTCACTGATTGTCCGATGTC
Source organism: Allobosea sp. RCC_152_1 (assembly GCF_041360765.1). Classification (NCBI taxonomy): domain Bacteria; kingdom Pseudomonadati; phylum Pseudomonadota; class Alphaproteobacteria; order Hyphomicrobiales; family Alloboseaceae; genus Allobosea; species Allobosea sp. RCC_152_1. The sequence goes on along the minus strand of NZ_JBFUPU010000002.1, from coordinate 580,046 downwards.
GAAAGGCTTTCGCCTGCCGACACAAGGGAGCCTGATGCGGGATCGGGACGGCGGCGGGGCGCGATCGTGATCCATTCAAGGCAATTTGTGCCGGCTCATCACATTCGGCCATATTGCTGAACGAATCGGAAAGGGCCGGGCGCCTGGCGCCCGGCCCTTTGCTGTTTGTCGCGGTGCTCGAGTCGTCAGGCCGCCAGCAGCCCTTCGCCCTTGGCCCAGGCCAGGGTCTTGTCGAGGGCACGCTCGCAGCGGTCGAACATCTCGTTGATCTCCGCCTCGGAGATGACAAGCGGCGGGCAGAAGGCGAGGCGGTCACCCATGGCGCGGGTGATCAGGCCTTCCTGCAGCGCGAAGGAGACAGCCTTGGCGCCGACGCCCTTCTTGACCTCGAAGGAGGCCTTGGTCTGCTTGTCCTTGACCAGCTCGGCGCCGCCGATCAGGCCGACGCCGCGCGCCTCGCCGACGAGGGGGTGCTCGGCGAGCTTGTCGAGGCGGCGCAGGAAGGTCGGAGCGACCTTGGCGACGTGGTCGACGATCTTTTCGCGCTGGTAGATTTCCAGCGTCTTCACCGCGACGGCGCAGCCGACCGGGTGACCGGCATAGGTGTTGCCGTGGCCGAAGGTGCCGATCTTGCGGCTCTGATCGACGAGAACGTCATAGATCTTGTCGTTCATCATCACGGCGCTGAGCGGGAAATAGGCCGAGGTGATCTGCTTGGCGAGCGAGATCGAGTCGGCCGCCATGCCGTAGGTCTCGGTGCCGAACATCTTGCCGGTGCGGCCGAAGCCGGTGATGACCTCGTCCGAGATGAAGAGGATGTCGTATTTGGCGAGGATGGCGTTGACCTTCTCGAAATAGCCCTCCGGCGGGATGATCGCGCCGCCGGCGCCCATCACCGGCTCGGCGATGAAGGCGGCGACCGTGTCCGGCCCTTCGCGCAGGATCATCTCCTCGAGCTCGGCGGCGAGGCGCGAGGAGAAGTCCTGCTCGCTCTCGCCGGGCTCGGCGAAGCGATAATGGTGCGGGCAGGAGGTGTGCAGGATGCCGGGCAGCGGCAGGTCGAAATCGATATGGTTGTTCGGCAGGCCGGTCAGCGACGCCGAGGCGACGGTGACGCCGTGATAGCCCTTCAGCCGCGAGATGATCTTCTTCTTCTGCGGGCGGCCGAGCGCGTTGTTGAGATACCAGACGATCTTGACCTGGGTGTCGTTCGCATCCGAGCCGGAGGCGCCGTAGAACACCTTGGAGATCGGAACCGGGGCGATCTCCTTCAGCTTCTCGGCCAGCTCGATCGCCGGGTCATGGCTGCGGCCGCCGAAGATGTGCGTGAAGGGCAGCTTCTTCATCTGCTCGTAGGCGGTCTCGATCAGCTCCTGGTTGGAGTAGCCGAGCGAGGTGCACCAAAGCCCCGCCATGCCCTCGATATATTCCTTGCCGGTCGAATCGTAGACGTAGATGCCCTTGCCGCTTTCCAGCACCAGCGGGCCGTTCTCGCGGTGCGTTGCGAGATTGGTGTAGGGATGGACGAGGGTCTCGATGTCCCTGACGGCGACGTTCGACAACATGATGGGGCTCCCGGTCCCTGTTGAGAATACTTGCCACCATACGCCTGAATGTCCGCAAATGTTGAGCGATTTCGGCGCAGGGGACCGCAGACTCTGCTGCAATGCGCCCGGCGGCGTAAAGGCCTGCGGCGCGGCGCGTGAACGGCGCCTCAGCGCGCGAGCGGCGGCGGGGTGAAGCGACTTCCGGCCTCTTCCAGCATGGCGCCGACGGCGATCGCGGTGCGGTCTTCCCCGAAGGGCGCGATGATCTGGACGCCGAGGGGCAGGCCCTCACGCGATTGCATGACCGGCGCGCAGAGCGCCGGCAGGTCGGCGCCGGTGGCGGGTGCGGCCCAGAGCAGAAAATCGAGATAGGGGCGCGGCTCTCCGTTCACGATCAGGCGGCGGGCATGGATGTCCGGGCCGTGATCATGCGGGATCGCGGCGACGGGGGCAGGCGGGCAGAGCACGACATCGTAGCGCGTGAAGAAGCGGGCCCATTGCCGCTTCTGGGCCAGACGGCGCTGGGCGAGCTGGTGGTAGAGGCCGGGCGTCATCCGGGCGCCGCGCGCCTGCAGCGCCTGATGCGAGAGGTCGCCCGGGCTGAAGCGCGAGGCCTGCGCCTGGATGCGGGCGCGCACCTTCGGCGGCAGGCCATAGGCGACGACCGCGTGGTTCAGCAGCGCGTAGACCTCGAAGGCGTCGGCAAGGCTGACCGAGGGCCGGGCCGTCTCGTCGATGACGGCGCCGGCTTCTGCCAATCGGCGAGCGGCCTCGCGCACGGCCTCGGAAACCTCCCGGTCGACCGGCGCGAAGGAATCCTCGGCCCAGAGCGCGACACGCAGGCCCTTGGCGCTTCGGGCTCGCGGCTCCGGCAGGGGCGGGCAGGCAAGCGCGACGTTACGCGGACCGGCGATCACCGGCAGGATGAGGTCGAGGTCCTCGGCCGCGCGCGTGATCGGCCCTGCGACCATCAGATCGACATTGCGTGCCGTGCGCCGTTCGGGCGGTGGCGGGATCGCACCCCAGGTCGAGACCAGCCCCCAGCTCGTCTTCAGGCCGAAGACGCCGCAAGCATGGGCCGGCCAGCGGATCGAACTGCCGAGGTCGGAGCCGAGCTCGAAGGCGCTCATGCCGGTCGCGACCGCGACCGCCGCGCCGCCGGAGGAGCCGCCGGGAGAGCGGGCCTCGTCCCAGGGGTTGTTCGTCACGCCATGGGCGGGATTGTAGCTCTGGAAATCGCCGGAGAAGACCGGGACATTGGTCTTGGCCATGATGACGGCGCCGGCGGCGCGCAGCCTTGCGACTGCCGCGGCATCCTCGGTCGGGACGCGCTCGCGATAGGCCGGCAGACCGCCGGAGGAGGGCAGACCGGCGACGTCGAAGGCGTCCTTGATCGTGATCGGCAAGCCCTCGAGCGGGCGCGCGGAGCCGGCGGCGATGCGGGCATCGGAAGCCTTGGCCATGGCGCGGGCCGCCTCGCGATCCTCAGCCACCACGGCATTGAGGCGCGGGTTCAGCGCGTCGATGCGGGCGAGGCACGCCTCCAGCAAATCGGCGGCGCTGAAGCGCCGGGCCAGAAGCGCCTTGCGCAACGCGGTCGCGGATGCGGTCAGGTCGATGGTGGCAGGCACGGCAGCAACCTCACGCGGCATCCTCGGGGCGTATCGTCAGGAAGCATCCGCGGCGCGGGCGAGATCGCGCCAGAGCACGATGAGGCGGTCGAGCTCGGAGAGTTCTTGCGGCGCGAGCTTGCCCAGCGTTCTCGCGACGAAATCGCGCTGGATGGCGATCCCCCTCTCGGCGAGGCGGCGGCCTTCCGGCGTCAGGTGCATGGCGTAGGAGCGCCGATCGCCGGCGATGGCGCGGCGCTCGACCAGTCCGGCCTGCACCAGCCGGTCGACCAATCCGGAGACGTTGCCCTTGGTGACGTAGAGCCGTTCGGCCAGCTCGCTCTGGCTGATGCCTTCCTGTTCGGTCAGCGTCGAGAGCAGGTCGAATTGCGGAATCGAAAGGCCGATGGTGCGGATGCGCGCCGTGATCTGCGTCAGCATGCGCTGATGCAGCCGCATGACGCGGAACCAGACGCGGTCGGCCTCGGACGAGGCTTGCGGCACGGGCTTGGTCGCTGACAAAAAAGCATACCCCGACGAATGACGGATCAGACCTAAACCATCTCGACCGGTCAGGCGAGATCGCCATGCGTCTTACCTTACGCAAAGTGGAGGTCACGCTCCTGGGTGCTGCACCGGACCGGGCGTCCGAAGGGCTCACTTCACTTTCCGCGGAAGCCGTCGCTATCCTGCCGGCAAAACAGATGACGCCCGGGAGAAACGACCATGCTCGGCCTGATGCAGAACTGGCCCCTTCTGCTCCATCGCATCATCGACCACGCCGCCATCCAGCACGGCACGCGCGAGGTCGTCACCCGCGCGATCGAGGACGGAACGCTCCGGCGCCGTCCCTATGCCGAGATCAGGAGCCGCGCGCTGCGAGTGGCCAAGCGCCTGCAGCGCGAAGGCATCGGGATCGGCGACCGCGTGGCGACGCTGGCCTGGAACAGCGACCGCCATCTCGAGCTCTGGTACGGCATCAGCGGCATCGGCGCGATCACCCATACGGTCAATCCGCGGCTGTTCCCGGAGCAGATCGCCTGGATCGTGAACCATGCCGAGGACCGGCTGATGTTCCTCGACCTGACCTTCGTGCCGATGATCGAGGCGATTCAGGAGAAGCTGCCCAGCATTGCGCGCTTCATCATCCTCACCGATGCGGCTCACATGCAGCCATGCACGCTCAGGGGTGCGGTCCCCTATGAGGAGTGGCTGGCCGAGGCCGACGATGATTTCGCCTGGGCGGATTTCGACGAGAACACGGCGGCCGGGCTCTGCTACACCTCGGGCACGACAGGCGGGCCGAAGGGCGTGCTCTATTCGCACCGCTCGAACGTACTGCACGCGCTGGCCTGCGCCGCGCCGGATTATATGGGGCTGTCGTCGCGCGACACGGTGATGCCGGTGGTGCCGCTCTTCCATGCCAATAGCTGGTCGCTGGCCTATTCGGCGCCGATGACCGGGGCGAAGCTGGTGATGCCGGGCGCCAAGCTCGACGGTCCCTCGCTGCACCAATTGCTGGAGGATGAGGGCGTGACCATGACCGCGGCGGTGCCGACGGTCTGGCTCGGGCTTTTGCAGCATCTGGAGGCGACGAACGGCAAGCTTTCAACGCTGAAGCGCGTCGTCATCGGCGGTTCGGCCTGCCCGCGCGCGATGACGGAAGCCTTCGAGCGCAAATACGGCGTCACCGTCGCCCATGCCTGGGGCATGACCGAGATGAGCCCGCTCGGCTCCTTCTGCTCGGTCAAACCGGTCTATCAGGAGCTCGAGGGCGAGAAGCTCTACGATCTCAAGGTCAAGCAGGGCCATCCGCCCTTCACGGTGGAGTTCCGCCTCACCGACGATGCCGGGCGGGACCTGCCCTGGGACGGCAAGACCTTCGGCCGGCTGAAGGTGCGTGGCCCAGCCGTGGCCGGCGCCTATTTCAAGCGCGATGAGGAGATCCTCGACGATCTCGGCTTTTTCGACACCGGCGATGTCGCCACCGTCGATCCTGCCGGCTACATGCAGATCACCGACCGCTCGAAGGACGTGATCAAATCCGGCGGCGAGTGGATCTCCTCGATCGATCTGGAAAACCTCGCCGTCGGCCATCCCGACGTGGCGGAGGCGGCGGTGATCGGCGTCGCCCATCCGAAATGGGACGAGCGGCCGCTGCTGGTGATCGTGCCGAAGGCGGGCCGCACGCCGAGCAAGGACGAGATGCTCGCTTTCATGACCGGCAAGATCGCGAAATGGTGGCTGCCGGACGATGTCGTGCTGGTCGAGGCCATTCCGCATACCGCAACCGGCAAGATCCAGAAGACGGTGCTGCGCGAGATGTTCAAGGATTACCGGCTGCCGGGGTGACAGGGAGAGGCCGCAACGCAAAACGGCGCCCTTTCGGGCGCCGTGTCGTTATCGTGGATGTAATGCGGCTAGGCCGCGTCTGAGGTCCTCAGAACTCTTCCCATCCGGTGTCGATGGCGCGGCCATTGGCGACCTTGCGGGGGGCTGGGGCGGTCCGGGACTGGACGAAGGCGGCCTCGGCGAGCTGGCGCAGCCGCGCCGGCTCGGGCGCGGTGGTGGCGGCAGCCGGGGCCGGCCTGGCCGGGACGGCAGGCGGGGCCTTCGCCGGGCGGGCGGGCGCCGCCGCATGGGCTTGCGGATAGCCGGATTGCCCGGCCGCCTCGCGGCCGGTGCGGAAGGTCGCGACGAGGTCGTTGAGCTGGCCGATGCGGCCCGACAGCGAGCCGGCCGAGGCCGCGCTCTGCTCGGCCAGCGCCGCATTCGCCTGCGTCATCTCATCGAGATGCGCCACCGCCTGGCTCATCTCGTCGATGCCATTGGCCTGCTCGCCCGACGCCGCCGAGATGTCGGCGATGGTGGCGGCGACCTTGCGCGAGGCTTCGAGGATGCGCGCCAGCTGGTCGCCGGCCTGGCGCACCAGCTTCACCCCGGCGCCGACCTCGTCATTGGAGGAGGAGATCAGCCCGGAGATGTCCTTGGCCGCCTCGCCCGAGCGCTGCGCCAGGGTGCGCACCTCGGAGGCGACGACGGCAAAACCCTTGCCGGCCTCGCCGGCGCGCGCCGCCTCGACCGCGGCGTTGAGCGCCAGCAGATTGGTCTGGAAGGCGATGTCGTCGATGACGCGGATGATGTCGGAGATCTTCTGCGAGGCGCTCTCGATGCGGGCCATGGCCTCGACCGCCTGGCCGGCGATGGCGCCGCCCGACTGGGCCGCCTGCATGGCCTCGTCGGCGATGCGGGCGGCATCCTTCGAGGCCTGGGCCGAGGCCTTGACGGACGCGGCGAGCTCCTCGGTCGTCGCGGCGGTCTCTTCCAGCGAGGAGGCCTGCTCCTCGGTGCGCTTGGAGAGATCGTCGGCGCCCATATTGATCTCGCGGGCGGCGAGCCCGACATCGGCCGAGGTCGTCTGGATCGTCGCGACCGTGGCCGAGAGGCGCTCGACCGTCTCGTTGATCGCGCCCTGGAGATCGGCGAAGCGGCCGCGATAGCCGCCCTCGACCTGCCGCGTCAGGTCGCCGCCCGCCACCGCCTGCAGAACCCCGGCGAACTCCGTCGTCGCTCCGTCGACCACGCTGTTGATCTCGTTCAACCCCTCGACGAGTTCCTTGAGTGGGCCTTCCATGCCGCCGGTCCGAGCCTGGCCTGAGAAGTCGCCGTCGCGGGCGGCGGCGACGATGCTGGCGACCTCGCCGAGCAGCTTCTGGACATGGGCCGCCTGCTCGGCATCGGCGAGCATGGTCAGCTCGCGATCGCGGCGGTTGTTCTCGAGCGCCAGAGCGTTCTCGCGATAGATTTCGAGCGCGCCGCTGAGCGCGCCGATCTCGTCGGGGGAAGGCGGAGCTGGAATCGCCTGCGAGAAGTCTCCCTGCTGCATGGTGTCGAGCGCGGACTTCAGCGAGACGAGCGGGCGAACGATCCGGCGCTGGACGCCGCGCCAGCTCATCACGCAGATCGCCAGCAAGGCGGCGAGCAGGAAGCCGACGATGCCGAGACGCGTCCAGGCCGCAGCGAGCTTGGCTTGCGTCACATCCGCCATGTCGTCGAGCGACTGGGTGACGGCGGAGACGATCGCGTCGAACGGCGCGTTGCACTGCTTCGTCCAGTCCTCGGCGGCAATGACGGGGCCCGAGCCCTGGCCGAGCTTGCCGATCAGCTGGTCCATGCCGCGATTGGCCGCCTCGACCTGGGTGGCGGCCACGCCGACCTTGCGGACGAGCTCCTCGCCGACGCCCGGACGGGCGCTCAGCTGCCTGAGCTGGGCGAGGCTCGCGTCGGAGGAGCCACGCAGCTCGCCGAGCTTGCGAAGCTGGCTTCCGTCGAGCGCCTTGCCGGAGCCGAAGACCGGGCGCAGCAGCGAGCACTGCGTGCCGTAGTTGGAGCGCACGCTCCAGCCGGCGGATTTGAAGCCCTGCAGATCGGCGAGGACCGGATCGGCCAGGCGAGCCGCGTTCGAGGTCGCGGCCGAAGCCGTGACGAGCGCGCCCTCGATCGCGCCGACGCCGTTATACCAGGACATCGTTGCGGCGAGGCTACGCTGTGCCTTGGGCTTTGCGGCTTCGGCGTAGAGATCCTGGCTGCGCCCCTCGTTGCGCTTCTCCTGCGCCGAGACGTCCTCGATCAGGGCGGCGCGGTCCGGCAAGTCCGTCGCCTTCAGCCGCGCTATCGCCTCGGCGATCCTCGCCTTGTTGGTCTTCTCGATCTCGCGGATGACGGGGGCGGGATCGTCCGTGGCCTGAATGCTCGTCTGAGCCTGTCCGCGATTGGTGCGGATGGCATTGCCGGTCAGCAGCAGGGCCCTGTCGGCCTCCACGAGATCGGCGAGGCGCATATTGGTCCGAACCTCCATGACGGACTTCTCCGCCATATAGCTCAGCGCACCGATGCCGGGCACGCAGAGGCAGGCCATCGTGGCCACGAGATAGTTCTGGATCGAGGCGGGGAAGAATTTCACAGCGAGGCTCTGGAGGCGACGTACGGCGGGAAAGGCGGTGACGCAGGCCGAGGAGGCTGATGGCGGGGGGCACGCCTCTTCGTGCCCAGTTATCGTCAACTTGATTAAGATTGCGCTTAGAGCACGGGCCGCTTGCCTTCCTTGCTGTCCGGGATCACCTAAAGGCGATGCATCGCCGTCTCGTCTTCGAGGAACCGGTTTCGCGGGCCGCCATCTGGAGCCGGCGGCTGGCGTGGTTCTCCTGCGCGGTGCTGCTGCTGTCGCTTCTGCTCGTGCGGCTGCGCGAGCCCAGCATCGAAGGGCTTGCGCCGGTCGCCGGAGCCTATCTGCTCGTCCTGGTGGCGCTGGGCCTGGCGCTCGTCGCCTTCGCCCGCATCTGGCAGAAGGGGCATCGCGGCGTCGGCATGGCGGCCGGTGCGCTCCTGCTCTGCCTGATCCTGCTGGCACCCGCCGGCTATGTCGGCTTCATGCTGGCGACGCGGCCGGCGCTGGCCGATATCTCGACCGATATCGACGATCCGCCGGCCTTCAGCCGCTCGATGGCGGCGTTGACGGCACGCGAGGGGCGCGTCCCGCCCGATGTCGCGCCCGAAAAGCGCCGCCTGCAAAGGCAGGCCTATCCGAAGATCGCGCCGATCGTCCTCGAGGAACCGGCGGACGCGGCCTTCGGCCTGGCGCGCAAGGCCGTCGCCGCGCTGGGCTGGCAGATCGTGGAAAGCTCCCGTCCCGGCGGCCGCAGCGGGGCAGGGCGCATCGAGGCCGTGGCGCGCGGGCGCATCCTGCACTTTTCGGAAGACATCACTATTCGCATAAAGCCGCGCGTGGACGGCAGCCGCATCGATGTCCGCTCGGCCTCACGCATCGGCAGCCATGATCTCGGTGCCAATGCCAAGCAGATCGCCGCCTTTGCCGCCCAGGTCGAGCTGCTGATGGAACGATAGGGCAAGCGACTCCGGCGGGATCGCTTCCTCGTGCTCGCGAGGACGGTCGCAGCGGTGTCAGGCGAGACGGTAACGGCTCGACAGGGCCGGAACCGTGTCGCTGGCGGCGACGAGCCCGCGCGCGACCAGATCCTCAATCTGGGCGAGGACCGACAGCGCGGCGGCCCCGTGCAGCACGGGGGCCAAGCCCTGATAGATCACGGGCACCATGGCCGCGATGGTTTCGTCGCCCGCACCGATGCGGTTGAGAATGGCGGCCTCGCGCTGGCGGCGATGCTGGACGAGGCCGCGCAGGAAGCGCTGAGGCTCGGTGACGGGGCCGCCATGGCCCGGCCGATAGAGCCGATGGTCCATGCCGCGCAGCTTCTCGATCGAGGCCATATAGGCCGACATCGAGCCGTCCGGCGGGGCGACGATCGAGGTGGACCAGGCCATGACATGGTCGCCGGAGAACAGCGTCTCCTCCTCGGGCAGCGCATAGGCGAGATGATTGGCGGTGTGGCCGGGCGTCTCGACCGCCGTCAGGCTCCAGCCCGGTCCGGAGACGGCATCGCCGTCCCGCATCTGCCAGTCGGGCATGAAATCGCTATCCGCCGCGGCGTCGAGCACACGGTCCTCGCCGGGGCCGGGCGCACGCGAGGGGCGGTGCGGGCCGCAGCCGACGACGCGCGCGCCGGTTGCGGCCTTCAGCGCCGGAACGGCGGGCGAATGGTCGCGGTGGGTGTGGGTGACGACGATGTGGCTCACCGTCTCGCCGGCGACCGCCGCGAGCAGGCGCGCGACATGGCCGGGATCATCCGGCCCCGGGTCGATGATCGCCACCGTGCCGCGGCCGACGATATAGCTGCAGGTGCCGGTGAAGGTCATCGGCCCGCCATTGCCGGCGATGACGCGGCGCACGAGCGGGGAGAGCTCCGCGACCTCTCCGGCCGGTGTCGTCAGGCTCCTGTCGAATTCGACGTCGTCGCTCACTGTCCGATCCTGTCCCTGCCCGATCTTGCATCCGCGCGAGGCGGCCGTCAGCTTTCGATCCCGCCCAGCCGGACTGCCCGTTTCCGCCAGCCCCGCACGCTTGTGGCGCTTTGGCGCATTTTCTATAGACAGGGAAGGGGTCGCACGGCGCGGCTTCCATACACAATAATGCGGCCGCACGGCGCGGCCTGCCGCAAAACAGGACGATGTGCCATGGCCGACATGCTGCCCCTGCAGGCTTCGACCCTCGCCGGCGAGCTCTTCCCGGCCGCGAAACCCCGCTCCGCGGTCCTGCGTAATGTGGCGCTGGCCGTCGCCGGCAGCCTGCTCATGGTTGCCGCCGCGAAGATCAAGGTGCCGTTCTGGCCGGTGCCGATGACCTTGCAGACGCTGGCGGTGCTCGCGCTTGGCGCGGCCTATGGCGCGCGGCTCGGAGCCGCGACGATCGCGCTCTATATCGCGTACGGGCTCGCGGGCCTGCCGGTCTTCACCAATACGCCGCCGGCCGTGGCCGGGCCGCTCTACCTTCTCGGCCCGACAGGCGGCTTCCTGCTGGGCTTCGTGGCCGCGGCCGCCATCGCCGGCTGGGCGGCGGCGCGGGGCGCCTCGCTCGCTCGCCTGGTCGGTGGCCTGCTGCTCGCCGATCTCGCCCTCTTCATCGTCGGCTGCCTCTGGCTGGCCTTCGGCGCGCAGATGGCGGGCGGCGCGAGCGGCGTCGGCCTGGCCAAGGCCTTCGCCTATGGCGCACAGCCCTTCCTGCTCGGGGAGGTCCTCAAGATCGCGCTCGCGACCTGCATGGTCGGAGCGGGCTGGTCGCTGATCGGCCGGCGCGGCTGAACGCAATCCGCGACTGCAAAACGAAAAGGCCGGGGCGCAAGCCCCGGCCTTTTTCATGAGCAGTTTGCGGCGATCCGCCCGAGGCTGCGCCTGCCGGTCTTAGCGTCCAGTCTTATTTGACCGGCTCGCTGCCGCCGCAGCTCTTCGTGTCGGTCGTGAAGAACGGGCCGAGATTGCCGCATTTGTCGCAGCCGGACAGGGCAAGGCCCAGCCCGAGGATCGCGACGAGAAGGGAGATGCGCTTCATGGGCTTCGACGGCTCCGATTCGAACAGGCCGCGACTTTAACGGCGGTGCCGGGCCCGGGACAAGGACGGGCTCCCGGCTGTTCTCGTCAGAGGCCGCTCGCCAGCCAGCCGAGAATTCCGGCGGCTGAAACCGTGAACAGAACGATCACGGCTTTCGCGTCGTCGGGCCAGTGGCGCATCATGCTTCGTCTCCCATCGAGGAAGGCGTCGCAATAGTCATGCCATTTAACGGAGCCATGACAGGTGGCGCGTGGCGAGCGGTCGCGTATCCTGGCGGCGGGCCGGCTCCCTGCCGGGGCGCTGCCCTTCGAAGGGAGACCAAGGCATCATGGCATTGACCATCGGCATGATCGCTCATGACCGCAAGAAGCCCGATCTCGCCGCCTGGGCGGAGGCTCATCTCGATCTGATCGCCCGGCACAAGGTGGTCGCCACCGCCACGACCGGCTCGGTGTTGCAGCGCACCTTGCCGGACCTGCCGATCAAGCTGGTCAAGAGCGGGCCGCTCGGTGGCGACCAGCAGATCGGTGCGATGATCGCCCAGGGCGAGCTCGATGTCCTGCTGTTCTTCCCCGACCCGCTCGAAGCGCAGCCGCACGATGTCGATGTGAAGGCACTGCTGCGGCTGGTGCTCGTCTATGACATCCCTGCCGCCTTCAGTCCGCGCACTGCGACCGAGCTGGCGCGATCCGGGCTTTTCGCCCGGTGAGCGAGCGCGATTCGGCGATTGCGGAGGGCTCACAAGAGCGAGAGTGACGTAGCGTGCTCTTGTGCAGTGCAGCGAAGAGGCTTACGTCGGAGCTGCCTTAGGCAACCCTTCCCCCTATCTGAAAGGAGAGCCGAATGTCTGAAAGGCACCAGTCCGACTGTGCGCTCGAGGATGAGCCCGCCAAACAGACGGAGACCAGCGAAGCGCAGGATCAGGAAGGCTCCGAAGCCTTTTCGCCGCGCGACTATCAAGAAGGATTCTGGGGCAACTAGCCCCATTTTCAACCATCACGAAACCGGAGGGCGGCAAAGCGCCCTCCGGCACGGATCAGCCGATCAGTAGCGCGGGCCGTAGTCCCGGCGATAGCCGTAGCCGGGCCGCGGGCCATAGCCCGGGCGCGGTCCGTAACCAGGGCGCGGGCCATATCCGGGGCCGCGGCCATAGCCTGCCCCATATCCCCTGTTTTGGTGGCCGCGCTGCCGTTCCATATTCTGCTGAATGATCATCATCCGGCGCATTTTTGCTGCGCTCGCGGTGAACTCCACCGGTCGCTCGTCGAGATGCCGGGCCACGGCAGCGGGCAAAGCCTCGCCGGCAAGGGCCGGTGCTGCTGCAGTTGTCAGGGCACCTCCGATCGCGAGCGAGCCGAGAAGGCCGAGAACGGCAGAAATCTTCATGTCAGTTTCCCAAATCAGATGTATCGCACGGGTTGCATCTTAGGGCTGTGCGCGATCAAGACAACCTCTGGGTGAGGGCGGCTGTTCCTACAAGGCTCTGAAAGCGACGGGCGACGCCCGTGAAGGAGGGGATGGCTTTTGCGCCGGAGCGCTCCATCATGGGGGCGCTTGGCCATTCGCCGTATCCGGCCTGCGTCGCTGGCCGGGGAATCTGGCCCAGCACGGCGGGGGTGATCCGAAACCCACCGGCAAGCCTGCGACGAAACGCGCAGGCCCCGCAGGGCTTAATTCTCAACGCTTTGATTTATCGCGGGAAATTTTGGTCGGAGTGGCAGGATTTGAACTTCCCCCTGCCACCATGACGCGATTGATTTTACTCGACTTTTCGACCTTGAGCCGGGGCATTGTGTACCGCGCCTTTGTACCGCGAGCAAGAGCCGCGAAACAGTTCGGCTTCTCTTTTCGGGAAACAACCTCGCGTTATCTTGAGCCTTCGCTCCGGCCCGCCTACGCTCTCCTTGTGCTTCACCGCTTACACATGCGCCGTCTTCAGCGCCCGCTGACGAGGTCCGTATGCGCGAGTAGCCATTGACTAGGGGGATGCGTGAAAGAAGGCGACGCCGTAGACTCTCTGGAAGAAGGCTTCAGAGACCCGCCAGATCACGTCACAGAGCCCTGCCTCACGTACATGGCGCGGGTGATGGAACTCCGCGAGTTCATCTCGTTCGTTTTCACATTCGTCAAAACATCTGAGGAGCTAGGAAGACTCGTACCAAAAGAAAAGCTAGCGGCGGCTGAGGCGAAAGAGCTTCAGGTCCTCACATACAACTATTCAGGTCACCGTTCCCTCGTGAACCAAATCATGCTGTCGCGAGCGATTGAGTCGTTTGACCTCTACCTAATAACGATCCTGAGAGACATATTCCTTGCTCGACCGGAGATGCTGAAATCGGAAGGCACTATCGATGTCGCGGCCATCATAGACGCTGGCAACTACGACGACTTGATTTGGCAGATCGTTGACCGGAAGGTCCACGAGCTTTCTTACAAGTCGCTTATGGAACTGCGGAAGTACGTGTCCACACGCACGGGCATAGACCTATTTCCTAGCCAAGCCGCCTATGAGATGACTGTCCTGGCCTCTGAAGTACGCAATCTAATCGCCCACAATGACTGCGTCGTGAACCATCAGTTCAACTTGCGGACTAAGGGGATCATATCCCCGCTTGAAGTGTCTGATACAGGGCGGATCAGGATCGATGACGGATGGCTGCGGAGAGCAAGCTACACCCTTGATGGCCTTGTCTTCCGCTTTGACGAACTCGCCTCACAGAAGTTCGGCCTCCACACCCACTTCCGAATGGGGGCGTTTCTCTTTCGCGGCTAAAGCGTGCCTCGCGGCGCAATCAGCGGTCGCCTTTCTGTCTGAGGATGCGACATTAGCTCTGGATCGGTACGTTGGCGATGCTCAATCACCACCCGCAACCTGCGTTTCGCCTCTTCACGCGGCACTTCGGCCAGCTTACTGAACAGATCAAGACTATACTCGCGGACGCTCACCCCGTTTGATTGGGCCGATCCGTCCAACTTGTCGGGGTACATAGCGTAGTACCAGATGAAGAAAATCTGGACCTCTATCGGCAGACATTGGGTAGCCTGCATATAGTCGTGCCAGCCCAACAAAAGAGCGTGATCATTCACCCCATCATCAAACCGATCGAGTAGCTCTTCATCCTGTCGATTTTGCCCCGTCCGGGACGAGGCGTGCTTGAAGGCATTCCAGAACTGATTTCGAAGCCTCTTGATGTCCGCCAAGCTGCTGTCGGGGAAGGCCTCCAGCATATGGGCTGAAAAGGGGTTTGCGCCCGCACTGCGGCTGAGGTGCTCAGCGATCTCGCCACCACCGCAAGCGAGCGAGTGAACCGACACTGGATCGAGGTCTTCCAAGAACAACGCTAACGCACTGCCGAGCTGCCTTCTCGCTATCTCTGCTTTGTCGAGCGTCATTCCAGCCGGCCTTCCGTTCGGTGCTATAGCTTCCGGACATTCTGCCGCCAAAATGTGAAATCCCTCCCTTCTCCGGCCGCTTCCCTTATTCCCCCCGTGGCCCCCTCGCGTTTCCTATAGGGTAGCATCACGCACCCTGCCGGGACCTGAAGCGTCTGTTGCCGCTACGGGTCGGGAGCGTACAGGGCGTTGCGGCGCGTGGCCGGTACTGGCCTAGCCGGGAGGGCTCACGACGGCGTAACGCTGCATTCCATACTTCGCGATATCGGCGTCGATCCTTCGCAGCTTCGCCTCGTAAAAGCGAACCTCTCGCTTCCTCCCGGCAAGTCGAGCTTCGTCCATAAGCCTGACAGCATTTGCCCGGAGCTTGAACGTCAATTGAGCGAAGGTGGCGGGGGTCAGCGGAGCACCCAACGACGGGGGGAGATGGTCGGTCATGACGCCTCCAATGAGTCGCGTTCAGCTTATCACTCGTCTCCGCCTCTGCGTATCGCCTCGCGGGTCATTCCGGCGAGGCAGGCGGTCACTTTGGTGTGCCCTTGAAAGACCGGCCGGCAGAAGGCGCAGAAACACATATTGACCTATCCTTAGAAGACCGCTTATTAGTGACCTATCCAAACAGGACTAGGAGCGGTGCATGTTCGTTCGGGCCTATCTCAGAGCTTCCACCACAGAGCAGGACGCCAGCCGAGCGCGGGAACAGGTCGAAGCCTTCGCCAGCGAGCGGGGTCTCACCATCGCCGCGACCTACACAGAGAACGAGAGCGGGGCGTCCCTGAAGCGGCCAGAGCTGTTCCGCCTGCTGGCCGATAGCCGGCCCGGAGATGTCCTCCTCATTGAGCAAGTGGACCGCCTGTCCCGCCTGAATGCGGAAGACTGGACCAAGCTCAAGGCCGAGCTGGCTGCCCGTCATGTTCGCGTCGTCGCGCTGGACCTGCCCACGAGTTGGGCCATGGCAGACCCGAAGGCCGACGAGTTCACGGTGCGTATGTTCGACGCCATCAACGCGATGATGCTCGACATGCTCGCCGCCATCGCCCGCAAGGATTATGAGGACCGCCGCCGTAGGCAGGCTCAGGGTCAGGCTAAGGCGAAGGCAGAGGGCCGCTACAAGGGCCGGCCGGCGAACGCTCAGCGCAACGACAACATCGCCTCTCTACTCAAGGCGGGCATGTCATGGGCGAAGGTGCAGACCATCACCGGGTGCAGCCGGGGGCAGGTAGCGAAGATAGCGAAAGAGACGGCATAGGAAAGCTGCCGAGCGCCTTCAGGTCACCCGCAAGAGCCCGTCAGGAATGGCGGGCTTTTCCTTGCTGTCACCCTACCGTGGGAGCTTGTCCCAAGCGTTCAAAGCATCATCGGGAACCTGCCAGCGGCGAATGTCTCCGTTGGTCGGATTGCGGCGGTTCCACTCTGAGGCTTGCCAGATTGCACAGGCTTCCTCCGCCGTTAGGACAAATACTTGTGCGGCGGCGGGATCGGGGAGAGCCGCAGGCAATCGAGGAGCCGAAACCAAGAACCATACGGAGCTGGCGCTGGCGTCGGGACAGCTTCGGACGAACCATGTCGGCCGGGTGGCCCGGTCGGCTTTGACCTCCGCACGGAAGGTGAGCCCGCTCGGCGCGGTGATGCTGAGGTCAGCCTGCCGAGCATTGTTGTTCGTCGGAACCACCCGATAGCCCCTCTCCGTCAGAGCGTCGGCCACCAATAGCTCACCTATGAAGCCCGTGGACTTTGCAATGAGGCGCTCAAGAAAGGGGCCATGCCGCCGCGCTACCTCAACGATGTCCATACAGCCGGCCTCCACGGGAACGGGCTGGTCATTTGGCACTGTAGGTCTCCCGCGTACAGGCCCATCGCCGTCCTACCCGCTACACCACCAGCCGGAAGCCTTCCCCGGCCGTCCCTGCGGGCTAGGCTATCCGATACCGATCGACTCATTTCTGTGATGAGTTGGCTCTGATCGAGTCAAAAAACTGATTAGACCGGAAGCGGATAAGGACTCAAGAAAGAGTAGCCATAAGGCTGTCTTGATGAGGACCCGCCGTGAACAACCAAAGCTCTTGCACCGCTCAGCAACAGAACTCAGACGCCCTTGCATCGTTGTTCGGCCCTGAACTCTATCCGATGATCGCGGGCTTTCAGCATCTCAATTCAAGGCATCCGCGCTTAGACGTGGAAGCCACCGCCATCTTCCTCGATGTCATGCGTAAGGGTGACCTCACGATGCCGAAGGCGGAAGCCGTCGCGAGCACGGAGGGGCTCGCCTTTCTCAAGAATGCTCAGCTCATCAATGTGGCAGAGGTAGAAGACGCGTTCGCAATCGCGTTGACCGGCATAGGCAGGGAGCTTGCGGCGGAACTCCTCGACATTTTCGAGACCAAGGCCAGCCCGCTCCAATCGTGAAGTGACTTCACTTTTCGATGCCTACCCGGCCGGGGCGGAGCGATCCACTCCGGCTTTCCTGTCTTCAGGAGAGGCTCCCATGCCCGCAATTACCTTCATCCTCGGGGTGCTCCTCGTGCTGGTCTATTCGCCGAGCCAGAAGGAAATCGTCCGCCACGCTCTGAGCTATTGCGGCGAGGACCATCCCGAGAACGGCCGCCCGAGCTACTGCCCGAAGAGCTGCCCATGACGACGCATTCCCCCAGGACGAAACCTGCCAGCGCCCTCCCGCCTCTTGCACGCCTGCTCCTAGTCCTCCAGCGGCTCAACCAAATCCACGACCGATGGGAGATGAGGTCGGCCGCTGCATTCCTGCTGGTGGCCTGCCGGGGAGAGATAGCGAAGCCCGATCTGGAGAAGGCGCTGACTATGGGAGCCGGCAGTGGCTATCGGAATATCGTGCTGATGGAGGACGCCTTGTTGGTCCGGACGCGGAAGGAGAAGGGGGTTCTTGTGGTCAGCCTGACGGAGTACGGCAGGGGCGTTGCAGTGGAGCTGGCGGCGATCATCGAAGGCTTGCGGGACTAGGGACCAACGCCCGCGCCCGTCGTCACCCTTAACTCCTCCGGCGTCCCCACGACGAACAGCCGCAACGTCGCCGAGTGGTTGGGCAAGCGGCACACCAACGTCCTCCAGTCCATCGACGGGCTGGAGTGCAGTGGCGAGTTCAATCGGCTGAACTTTCAGCCGGTCGATTACACGGACGGGCAGGGCCGCACCTACCGCTCCATCGACATGACCAAGGACGGCCTCGTGTTCCTCATCATGGGCTTCACAGGACGCAAGGCGGCGGCCTTCAAGGAAGCCTACATCGCCCGCTTCAATGAGATGGAGTCGGAGCTGCGGGCATTAGGGACCACCTTCAGTTATCCAGACCGCCAATGCCGGCCGCTATGAGCCGCTTCAGGTCGATTGGGTTGCACCTTTAGCTATTCAGGCCACGCCCTTCCCGGCCCGACAGCCGATTAGGGACCACCTACACCTACCCGAAACCGAAAACCTCGGATCGGCACCGCAGAACACGAGCCCCGGACCTCCGGAGCAGACTACCCGACACCACAGACAGGGGGGCTGTGAATGTCGTACCCCGCCAGCGATGGAAGGGGGGTAAGGGGGGAAGGTCCTGTAGGACTCCTGAAGGTTCCTGCGGGAGGGACTGAAGGTTGTTCCTGACTTCTTCCTCCTATCCTCTCTCTTGCAGTTTATCTTGCAGGTCTTCCTTCAGGTTCACCTATACCCCCCTTCAGCAGGGTCGATGAAAAGTGGAGTGACTCCACCTTTGTCTGGTCACCCCTGATCTCGATCTTCGTCTTCCTCCCTCGGATGGTCTTCCCCTTCAGGATGGTCGATGCCGAAGGGCGGAGCCCTGAGGCCCCAAAGCCCTCCCGCAGCCACCCTCAGACCCGTTCAGACAGGTCGGCCGCGCTTATTCGCGCGTGTCTCTGTTTGGATCAGTCGTCTCTCAATCTCACTGATAAGCATAGGAAACACGACCCCATGACATACGAGGCTCTCCGGCCTCCCGCGCCCACGACCGATGAACAGGACGGCTCGCCCCTCCTCCTCATCCCCCTTGCGAACTCCGACAGGTTCGCCCGCATCTCGCCTTCAGACTACCAGAAGGTCCTCTCGGCAGGCTTCTCGCCAAATTGGTATCTCAACCTCGGGTACGTCACGACCTACAGCGCCAGCTCCGGCTACGCGAAGGTCTCCCGCATCATCCTCGGGATCGCCGGCAAGGGCCACCGGGCCATCCGAGTCACCCACGACAACGGGGACCAGACGGACCTCCGCCGCAGAAACCTCGTCACGAATGAGGTGAAGGAAACCAAGCCCCGCTACGGTCGCGATGATCGCCGCCCGCAAGCACCGGCAGGAGCCGGGTGGCGAATGGGCCAGAGGCCCTAGTGAGATGACAGGCAGACCACGCACCCCACGTCAGACCATCGTTTCCCGCTACAGGTCTCCCGCGCACAGGCCCAACGCAGGGGGCTCGGCTACAGTGGTGGCCGGAACGAAGAGCGCCCGTCCATGACGGAGACGCTACAGGGCGGTGAAAGCCTGCCTCATCGGGAAATCACCACCCACTTCGACGGCAGTTGCCTCGGCAATCCCGGCCCCGGAGGCTTCGCCGCGATCCTCCTCAATGACCTGACAGGCTCCCGCAAGACTCTGAAAGGCCCCGTTCCGGACACGACGAACAATCGCGCCGAACTGACAGCCGCCATCAACGCCCTTGAGTTCATTCGACCCGGAGCCTTCGTCACGATGGTCGGGGACTCCCAATACGTCATCAAGGGCATCACCGAATGGCTGCCCGTCTGGCGTAAGCGAGGTTGGCGCGGGAAAGACAACAAGCCCGTCAGCAATCAGGACCTCTGGCTCCAACTCACCGGAGCGGCGGAGAGGGCCGCTAAGGTCGAATGGGTTTGGACCAAAGGCCACGCTGGAAACCCGTTGAACGAAGAGGCTGACCGGCTGGCGAGGGCGGAGGCAGAGAAGCTCAAGGCTCGACTGCGCCGCTCTCAGATCGTCATGCCGTAGCTCGATTACCCGCCACCATGAGGAGAGAGCCGCTCGCGGCCACCTCCCGCTTTTCCCGAAGCAGCCACCCACCCCCGCCCGGCAATCCCGCTCGGCGGGTTTTCTGCGTCCACGAAAGGACCACCTCATGATCGTTCTTGCCGCCCTAGCCAGACACCTCTCCCCGAGCGGGACAGTCCTGCCGCTCACCGACATCGAAACGACCTCGCCGGCCATGCTGTCGATGTACGCGATGATGGCCCTCCAGACAGTTCCCACGACCAACGAGACGGTAGCTCATTCGCGCGCGCTCCTCTCGCTGGTTCTCGACAAGCTGCGGCCGGAGCTGGACGGGGAGAAGTCGCCCCTAGCGTCGGACCTGAAGGGGCTTCACCTCCTGCTGGCCGAGTGTCGCAACGCCTTGGAGCCCCTGTCCGTCGCCTACAATGCCCAAAAGCCGGCGACCGATGACGCTACGCGCCTCCTCTATTGCCTCGACGCGATGACGGAACTGGCCCGGCGTAGGGCTGGCGAAGCAGCGTCGGCACTCGCTGCGTTGTTTCTGCCGTCTTCGTCAGCTTGCCCTCATCCCGAACTCTGAAGTCACTTCACTTTTCTCTCTGGCCCGCCCGGCTCCCCAGCTCACTAGGCTGCGGCGCAGCCGTTGGCGGGCTTTCTCATGCCCAGCTCACCCCCGAACGAATGACGTCCACCCCCAACATCCACCTCACATACCGCAAGACACCTTCCGCCCCCGGCAGGCCCTACAACACCCTCTTCACGGTCACCGACGCCAACGGCAGGGACCTTTGCTCCGCCCGCGCTCCCCTTTGCTCCGCCGCTCGGGTCCTCCTTCAGGAAGGCCATGCCTCCGCCTCGACCATCTTCATGACGCGCGAAGGGGAAACCTCATGGTCCCTGAAGGGAACCCTTGGCGTCGTCGCGAAGCTCACCGTCAGGGAGAATAACGCGGCCGGTCCCACGCTTGTGGCCTATGATGGGGCGAGATTAGAAAGCCTTCATGCTGCGAAGGCATCACTTCCCTAGTTTTGCCCAAACAGCCACGGTTATCTTGCAGTCTTCTGACAATCCAGCGAGCCGCAGATGGACCAGCATAGCCGCAAATGTCTTCCCTGTTGACGATGACTCATCAACGATTACGAGCGACTTAAACTCTGGCTCGTCACCAGCAGGGGTGTAAATAAACTCCTCTATCATATCATCTAGTGTAACATCCGGATCGCGTGCTTTGTATTTCCCAAGACGCTTAAACCGGGATGAGAGGTCCTTTGCCTCCGAAGCAGCCAATACCGCGTTGAGATAGGGACCCGTATCAGCCCTGCTACTCGGAGCCGACACTACGGCGTCGTAGCTAGGGGTTTCGGCCTTGAGTTGCCAGACGAGCTTTGATGGAAGAAATGGCAACATCCCTCGATAGTATTGACCATGAGAAGAGTCTTCCTTGACCCTCCCTGATCGTATTCCTTGAAGATATACTGCGCCAGGATCGCTCGCTATCTCACCAAATACTCTGCGAACGACCTCACCAGAGGTCATTGTAAAATCATCAACCGGCATGTCTCTCCCCATAGTGCATGCTCATACTGAAGCACAGGAACCCTCACGCCACCATGGCGGAACCACAGTTCACCCCAAGAGCACGCCCGGTCGATACCGTAGGCGTCCAAACGCGGCTCACCGCACTTCCTACTCCCGTTGCCCCCGTTCGGCCGCTGGCCCCCAACGCACCCGAGCTTCCGGCTCCCCCGACGAAAGGCAATGCAGACCAGCTCATCGCCTCGCTCGCCGGCTTCAGCAAATCCCTCACCGGCTTCGTGGAAACCCGTCAGGCTCAGCAGCGGAAGGACGAAGAGACCGAAGCGGAACTCACTGCCATCCGCGATAACGTGGCGACATGGTCCGATGCCGTCCGAAACGACCCGACGCTTGCCGACAAGTCCCCGTACTTCCGGCAGATGTACGAGGCGCGGGTCGCGAGGAACAAGGTCCAAGGCGCGGGCCTCAAGCTCCTCGCGGACTACCAGAAGTCAGCTATCGCCGGCAGCGAAGACCCGACCGCGATCACCAAGTTCCTGTCGGATGGACTGAAGCCGATCATCGACAGCGCCACGCACTCCGCCGAACGCGAGGCGATGCTTGACGAGGTCAACCGGGTCTCCCGGCAGTTCTATGGTTCACACGCCAAGAACGCCGTCCAGAACCTCTACTACAAGAACGCCGCCGCTTATGGTCAGGGCGTGGACGGGGCCTTCTCAGAGGCCGCCGTGAAGGGCGGGACAGCGGCGTACAAGACCGCCGATCCTGTCGCCAAGGACCTTCAGCCTCATGAAGCGGCCTTCCTCAACGCCACGGCAGGCGGGGAGAGCGCGGGCAAGTACAACATCCGCTACACCCCGGCAGGCGGCGCAACCTTCCAACTGACGGGCGCTCACCCCGGCATCTTCGAACCTGGCCCCCACGGCCCTTCATCCGCCGCAGGGCGCTATCAGTTCACGAAGACCACATGGGATAGCCTGCCTCCCGAGGCGAAGGGGGACGGCACATTCTCCCCCGAGAACCAAGACCGGGCCGCTCTCTGGCTTGGCCGCAAGGACTACCAGCGGGTCACCGGCAGGAACCTTGACGAGGACCTGAAGGCCGAGGGCATGAGCCCGCGCATCCTGAAGGCGCTCGCCCCGACATGGCAGGCGTTCAACGGGAACCAAGGCAAGCACGCCGCGACCTATCAGCAGACCCTCAACCGCTACCAGCAGGGCGGCGGCGGGGAGGCTTCAGGCGTCTTCACGGTCGCTCGCACCATCCACCGGCAGGAAGCTGAAGGTCTCGCACAGGGCATGTCTCAGTCCGACATCGACAGCCGCACGGTGGACTCTGCCATTTCGGCGGCGATGCGCTACCGGGACGCCTCCTATCTGGAGGTCCCCTTACAGAAGCGCCCGAACGGACTTGCGGGAGCGGGCGAAGTCCGCGGCATGCGGGACAAGCTCGACAAGGCCCGCAAGGACCTCCACGGGCTCCGGGTGAAAGAGGAGGATGAAGCCTATCGCCGGCAGGAGCGCGACGAGAAGCGCCGTTCCGAAAAGGCCACGCAGTTCATCTCAGAGACGCTGTTCACCGCCTTGGAGAAGGGCGAGACCATCAGCCTGTCCCCGCAGCTCCTCGGCAGGATCAACAAGGACTTCGGCAACGACACCGCCGACAAGGTCCTCAAAATCCAGAAGACCCTCTCGGATTATCAGGGGCAGGAAGACAACGGCGAGGTCATCCGCCTTGAGATGGAAGCCAATGAGAGCCGGCTTTCCGATGCCGAGCTTCATCGGGCCATTGCGACGGGGACGATCAAGAACCCCGAGACCGTCCGCAGGCTCCTGAAGACGCAACGGGAGAACCGCAGCGAGTCCTTGGTTGCCGACAGGACCGTGGTGGACATCCTTCAGGACACCGCAAAGCTCGTCGGGGACCGTGGCGAGTTCGGCGTATTCAAGAAGCCCGAGCTTGCTCAGCGGGCCGTGGACAGCCTCCGCAAGAACATCATCGCCTATGAAAAGGCGAACCCCGGCAAGCCCCGCTCGGAAGCCATCTCATGGCTGATGGAGGAGCAGCAGCGGGTTGTGAAATACTACCTCCCGAACAGCAAGTACAACACGACACCGCTTTACGACGGCTCGACGCCCGTCATGCCGACCCCGGCGAAAAGTGGAGTGACTCCAGCTCCGGCCGCCCCGTCCCCGGCAGCTCCCGCAAAGCCCACTTCCCCGTCACCCGCAACAGCCCCGCAGGCCACCCGCAGGGAACCGACAGAGGAAGTCGATTGGCGGACCACGCCTGTCTTCGAAAGCCTCGCAGCATTCGAGGCCGACAACACAAACCGTCGCAATCCGTCTTCGCACTTCGCCCGATGGGCCAAGCAGAAGGGCTTCAGCCCCGAGGACGCTGCGGCCTTCATCAGCATTCAGCGGTCGCTCCTTTCGAAGCGCCCCGGTCAGTAACCCATGGACAAGACAGCATCACTTTCGACCACAATAGAACCCGCTCCGGCTCCCGAGCGTGACGCCCAGCTTGAAGGGCTTTGGGACCAGCTCGACCAGATCGAGGCTGCCAAGCCCCAGCCGGCTACCGCAGAGCCCCCCAGCGGCCCCCTCGCGACGGCCGGCAAGTTCGCTAGGGACATCGGCGGGGGCATCCTCGAACTCCCCGGCCAAGTGAACCGGGGCGTCGCCACGGCGATCAATGAAACCTCCGGGGCCATGTACGGCCTCGTCACTCAGCCCGCCGTGAAGTGGGTGCACGAGAACCTCTTTGACATGTCGGGCATAGCGCCCGGCATTGTCAGCGGTGCAGCGAACCCGCTGGCCCTCCCGCTGGATACCGCAGTCACCCCGAAGGCCGAGACGGTCACGGGCGGGCTCGTGAAGGAGGTCTCTCAGTTTGCCTCCGGCTACTTCATGGCGGGCCGCTTCCTGAAGATCGCAGGCATGGCGGCTCCCGCCACGACCGGGGCAACCATCGCCCAGGGCGCGGGCAAGGGCGCACTCGCGGACATGTTCTCCTTCGACCCTCATGAGGAGCGCCTGTCCAACTTCATCGAGAAGAACACGGCCCTTCGCGATCCGGTCACGCAGTTCCTCGCTGCACGGCCGGAAGACAGCGAGGCCCTTGGCAGGCTGAAGAACGCCACGGAGGGGCTCGGCCTCGGCATGGTGGCAGAGGGTCTCATTCTCGGCCTGCGGTTCACCAAGGCCATCCGTGCGGGGAACCTTGAGGAAGCCCTGAAGGTCTCCGACGAGATGGAACGGGCGGGCTTCAAGCCGGAAGAGGTGGACCTATCCAAGGATCGCCTGCCGGAAGAGCCCGCCAAGCCTTCAGCCGAGAGCGTCAGACCCGCCAACGACAATCCCGTAGGGGATGGTGCGGCGAAGGTTGACGAGTCTGTACGCGCCCCGCTCGACTCCGCAGAGGTCAAGGCCAAGACAGCCGAACCCGACCCGGCCGTCTCGGCTCCCGTCAACGACAACGCCATTCCCCGCGACTTGCCCCTTAAGGTGGATGAGGCCAAGCTCCGCGAGAGCATTGAGCTGTCCATCACGGAGCAGGCTTACGGGCAGGGCCGGAACCTGTCGGGCATCCGCACGGACCTGATCGAGAACGGCGACGACCTCACCGCGATCATGTCGGCCACCCAACGCCTCTACAAGGAAGAGCTGACCAAGCTCAGGGGCGGCGATGCCCTCACCCATGCCGAAATCAGGCAGCAGGCGGATAGCCTCGCGGACATCGTCGGGACCGACTCCACGGCGTTCATGGAGCGGATCGCGACCACGGCGAAGAACATGGAGGACCTGCCCTCCACCATGCTCATGTACCGGGACGTTCTGGCGACCGCCTATCAGAAGCTCGTGGACGTGGCGAAGGTCTACCACGACCCGCTTGGCGGTGTCGGGCCTTACGCGAACCGGGCGGAGGTCACGGCTGCCTTCGTCAAGAACTACGAAATCGCCGCCAACATCCAAGGGCTCTATCGCGGTCAGCAGACGCAGATTGCGCGGGCTCTCGGGGCCATGCGGATCAACGCGAGGGCAGACCTCGGGGCGCTGAAGGACCTTGATGGCGACTTCCTGCGGACGCAAGGCGAAGACAGGCTCCGCAAGATGGCCGGGCAGATCATCACCGGGGCCGACAACGGGGCCGATGGGATCAACCTGAAGGGCGTTTCGCAGACGATCCGGGGCGGGTTCGGGCAGAACCTCGTCAACGCCCTCATCAACTTCCGCACCAACGCCATGCTCTCAGCCCCGAGCACACAGACGATCAACCTCGTCAGCTCGACCATGGCGGCGGCCCTTCGCCCTGCGGAGAAGTTCATCGCCGGGGCTCGGCTCTATCGCACGGAAGCCGGCCGGGCTCAGATGCAGGAAGCGGCCATCCAATACGGGACAATGATCGCCTCTGTTCGGGACGGCGTCTCGGCAGCGGCCAAGGCGTTCCGTCTCGGGGGGCCTGTCCTTGACGCTGGCCGGGCGCGGATCGAGGTCGCCCCTTCGCTGCCCTCGACCACGTTCAACATCAAGAACCCCGTCGTTGCCCGCGTGGCGGATGCACTCGGGACCGTGGTGAACCTGCCGGGTCGGACCATGATGTCCATGGACGAGTTCGTGAAGCAGGTCTCCTATCTCGGGGAGGTCAGGGCTTCGGCCTATCGCGAGGCATTCGAGGAAGGCTCGTGGAAGACCGGCGACTTCAGCAAGTTCGGCCAGCACGTCAGCAAGCGGGTTGACGAGAGCACCGACGAGTTGGGCCGGGCGCTCAATGCGATGGCACTTGAGAAGGCGCGCGAAAGCACCTTCACGAATGACCTGAAGGTCTCGACGTGGTTCGGCAATCCGTCGCTAGGCGAGAGCGTTCAGCGGTTCGCGGGCAACCACCCGTCCATCCGCGTCGTCATGCCCTTCATCAGGACCCCGACGAACCTCGTCAGGTTCGCTTGGGATCGCACGCCGGGGCTCAACATGGCCCGCAAGGAGTTCAATGCGGCGATCATGGGCGAGCGCGGGGCTCAGGCTCACGCCGATGCGGTCGGCAAGATGGCGATGGGCGGCTTGCTCTGGACCTCGGCTATCAGCCTCGGGATCGAAGGCAGGCTCACCGGCAGCGGCCCGGCCAACCCGCATCAGCGCAAGGCACTGGAGGCCACCGGCTGGCGTCCCTATTCCATCCGCAGCAAGAACCCAGACGGCTCGACTACCTACACCAGCTACCAGCGGCTCGACCCCTTCGCCATGTTCCTCGGCATGTCGGCGGACTACGCCGAGCTGTCGGGTCAGTGGTCAGACGAGACGGTCGCGGAGTTCGCGGGACAGGCCAGCATCGCCATCCTGAAGCAGCTCACCAGCAAGTCCTACCTGCAAGGGCTGACGGAGGCGCTGGACGCCCTGAAGGACCCGGAGAAGGACTTCGCGAAAGCCTTCCGGAACATGGCCGGGTCCTTCGTCCCGAACGCGCTGACCCGCGCCAACACCGATCCGTACATGCGGGAGGTCCGTTCCGTCCTCGACGGGCTGAAGCGGAAGACGCCCGGCTTCTCCGAAGAGCTGGACCCTGTCCGCAACATCCTCGGGGAACCCGTCACTCCTCCCCCGACGCTTGGACCGTCCTGGCTCTCACCCGTGGTCAGCGACACCCACCGGGGTAACGACCAGCCGACCACCGAAGCGTGGAAGGCAAGCCCTCGGGACGACCTGAAGGACGAGCTGGCGAGGCTCTCGCTCATCGGGGACAACGCCTTCGCGCCTCCCGGCAAGACCAAGGGCAATGTGGACCTGACGGAGTTCAAGAGCGTGGTCACCGGCAAGACGGCCTATGACCGCTATCGGGAGCTGACAGGGCTCGTGAAGCTGGAGGGCAAGACGCTTCAGGAGACCATGCAGGAGTTCATCAGGTCCCCGGAGTACCGGACGGAGCTGACGGATGGCGATGAGGAATACGGCGGGTCACGGATCAAGGTGCTGAAGAGCATCCTCGGGGCTTATCGACAGGCGGCGGAACAGCAACTTGGCGAGGAAAACCCCGAGGTCCGTGAGGCGATCATCAAGGATCGGATCAGGGCGCACCGGGCCATGGTGCCGGGCGGCGGCGACGAAGAGTGAAGTGACTTCATGTTTGGAGCCCCGGAGGGTGAATGCTCTCCGGGGTTTCGTTCAGCTCTCGAGGTCACCTGTCGCAAAGAATAGCGGGATCAATTTGCGCCCGCACTTGTGGTGGCCGACCAATCGATTAGCATTGTAGCGAGTCGTATTTCGGCGATGGTCGGGGCTTGCGGGATCTAGATGTCAGTTCGCGGATTTTCCAAAGAACGGTTTCAAGGAGTCCTCACCGATCACTTCACTCCTTCAAAGGAAATCCAAACACTTTCCCGCCTCTACGGGCGACAAAACGCTTTGCAGCGCATTGAGCGAGCCCTTGGTTCACAGGGCCGCCACATCTTCCTCTACGGTGATCGAGGCGTAGGAAAGACGAGTGTCGCAAGGACGGCAGCGGTGCTCCATAACAGCGGAGGCCATGCACCCATCTACGTCTCATGCGGCGCGGCAGGATACGCGGACGCGCTGCAAGCTATCGGCAATGCAGTCCTCGAAATCGAAAAGAGGTTTGAGCCCCCCGTATCCGGGCGCAGCGCCGGGCTAAACGCCTTTGGCTTTGGAGCAACTCTGAACTTAGGCAACGCGGGGACGCCGGGCATAGCCAAACCCGAAACGCTCAACCAAAGTCTCGACATCATCCGGTACGTCTGTAGCAAGCGGCCCGGCCGCCTTGTTATTGTTGTAGATGAAATGGAAAGACTGACAAGCAAGGACGATCGAAATAAGTTCGCCGAACTTATTAAAAACCTATCAACAATTGACGCTGACTTCCGTTTTATATTCTGCGGAATTGCGTCTGATGTTGATGAACTCCTCAATTCGCACGAGTCCGCAGGGCGCATTCTTGAAGCAATCAAGCTCGACAAGCTCCGTCACGATGAGCTTTGGAAAATCATTACATCTGCGGGGGAGGCTGTTGGGCTCCAGATAGACCGGGAAATGCTCATCCGGATTGGGCAGATCAGCGACGGATTTCCTCATTATGTTCACCTGATCGGCGAGGAATTGTTCTGGCAGTCGTTTGATGATCCCGATCCCGTTACCGCTGTTGTACGCTCTCATTATGTTGCTGCGATAAAAGGCGCTCTACTGAGAACGGAGGCCGCGCTTCGTAACGGCTACCAGAAAGCAACGCAGAAGTCGGCTAAGAACACAGTCGAATATGAGGAAGCCCTATGGGCAGTGGCCGATAGCACGGCCGACCGCCGTCAAGTACAAGACATTCACGCCAGCTCCTATCTACGCATTATGGAAGGTAGGGGCGACCGCCAATCTCTGAAGCGTGACCAATTCAATCATCGACTCCTCGCACTCTGCAAAGACAGCCATGGCCGCATCTTACTTCGCCACGGCTCGGGCTGGTTCAGCTTTCGCGAGAACATAATGAGGGGTTACGTCCGCCTGACGGCAGAAGAACAAGGTGTTGAATTAGGCAACCTCGCGGTCATTAGCTGATCGCACTCCTACACGAGGAGTTTGAGGCGGAGGACGGCCGATAGAAGGCATATTCCCGCTGCGGGTCGCCGTGTTTCAGACCTATTGGGCGCTTCAAGCTACCCTACAGGCTCCTGAAGCTCCCCGGCCGCTGGCGCAGGCTTGTCGTCTAGCCGGTATCTCGGGAACCGCTTCATTGCAGCCGCGAGCAAGCCGTTAGGATGCTCGTACTTTCTAGCGGTGCGCCCGATGGAGTGACCCGCGATGGCGTCTCTGATCCGCTCTTCAATCCCGACCCCGAGGGCTTCGGTTTTCCATGTGTGACGCCATGCGTGGTTGATCCGCACGTCCTTTGCGATCTCCGTCTCCTCGCGCAGCCACTCCGCCAGTCGGATGGACTCCAGCGCGGCGCGGCTCGTCAGGGCGTCCTTTTTCTCGCGGCGTGATGGATCGTAGAAGAGTGGCCCGCTCTCTACGGACCGCAGGAAGGTCAGGAAGCCTTCGGCTATCACATGCTCATGCACAGGAACGCGGCGATAGGTCCGGTTCTTCACGCTGCCGGCAGAAGGCGTGATGCGATAGAACCAAGTCCCGTCCTCCTCCGAAAAGTCCTCACGGCGGAGCTGCGTCGTCTCAGTGATCCGTGCTCCCGAGTACGCACATAGCCACGGACACCAGCGCCGCGCGTTCCTCCGAGCGTCGTGGATAGTAGTATCGTGGGCAGCTTTGCGGGCCGCCTTGAGTATCTTCCTGACTTCCTCAAGGGTGAAGAACGGCTCGCGATCACGGATGGGCTCGGGGGCCTTGAGGTCCACACCGGCCGCGATGTTTGTCGGGACAATCCGCCCGCCCAGCTTGGAAGAGGCCCAACCGAACAGGGAGCTAACGGCCGCAACATCGTTCTTCTGGATGATGTGCGGCTGGACCTTGTCGTTTTTCTCGCGATGGGCAGCCCACTCGTACACGTCATCGTCGGTCAGCGAACGGGCGTCTTTGTCACCCAGGAAATCCGAAAACGCTTGGAGCTTCTGCCGGTAGCCTCGCAGCGTCCTTGCTCCAAGGCGTTCCTGCTTGGCCTCCTCAAAGCGACCGAACAGGCCCATGACGGTCAACTTGGCGGCGTCTTCGGGAGCCTTCGGGGTCTCGACGATTTCCCCTGCCTGCCGGTCCGCGGACGCTTTTGCTGCTCGACGGTAGTCCTTCAGGAAGCGAAGTAAGAGCTTTCGGTACTCGGGTGAGGATTTGTCGGGGGCGAAGCCGTACGAAGCAATGAAATCGTCAATCTCGGCTTGTAGATGGGACGTGTCTCCGCGAGCGATCTGCTTCGCTGATGTGTCGTTGTCCCACTCGATGGTCTCGCCGTGACGCAGGAACTGGCGCTCACTGAGCCCATCACTGCGGAGGTCTTCGTCCTCCTGCAAGAGGTGCGCGTACCAAAGCTCGGCTAGGCGCTCAATCTCGAAATCGGAGAGAACGGACTTATCCGGCTTATTCGCCCGCTCGCGGATCGCGGAGATACGCCCTTCGACCGAAGCCAGCCATTTGCCGAAGCTCTCCCGAGCCTGTCCCTCTGTGAGATGCGCGGGCCAAGTTGGCTTGTCCTCCCGCTTGCCGAAATCCGTTCGACAATCGAGGGGGATCACTTTCCGCGCTCGCCAGTTCCCGGTCTTGGGGTCTTTCGACAGCTTCGCCATGCGCAATGCAGATGCCATGTGTACCGCCCTTTTGTACCTGAAGGGGCGGCCCAAGGCCGAAACTCGCGTAAAATCAACAATATTCGGGAAATCCAGTGGTCGGAGTGGCAGGATTTGAACCTGCGACCCCCTCGTCCCGAACGAGGTGCTCTACCAGGCTGAGCCACACTCCGATCAACTGGTGGCCGGCTTATAGCCAGCGCCGCGCCGCAGCGCAACAGCCTGTTTGCATGTTGTGTCGGAAAACCCACCGAAGCTTTTTTCGCATGATCCCGGAGAGTCCGCCAAGGCGGTTGCGCAGGGCGGCGGCGCGTTCTAGAAGGCGCGACACGTTGGGGCGTCGCCAAGTGGTAAGGCAGCGGTTTTTGGTACCGCCATTCGGAGGTTCGAATCCTCCCGCCCCAGCCAGACGCCTAAGTTGTTGAAAAACAACATCTTTCAAAATTCACCGTAACAGTCCTCCGTAGCAGTCTGTCGGAATGCGACGGCGAGTCGCGGCGCGGGTGCTCTAGGCATCTTGACTCATACCCGGTTTATGTTCCTATTTTGTTCTCATTCGTGGATGGAGGGTGAGCTGTGATGCAGAGGTCGAAGCGCTCGCTGAGCCCCGGCAAAATCGAAGAGATGCAGCGCGAGGTGAAAGATTTTGAATGGAAGGTGCGGCGATGGGCGGCTGAGGTGCCTATCGCCGGCGCGGTTTATATCGGTCTCGATCCGCTCAATCACGCGTTGGGGTTGATGACGCGTATCCTGAATGTCGAAAAGGATGGCCAGGGCTTTGAGCGGCGCTATGGTGAGGGCGGAATCGAATAGCGAATGAGCCGGACGGCCATGTCTGAATCGGTTACGCATAAGACGTTCGGCCTCAAGACGCCTCGCGACCTGCATAACAAGCTGCGATACGATATCGGGCGCCTTCGAGTTGCGACAGCATCGGATGACGTGAAGTACGCGGCATTCGATTGCGCCATCGATGCGGCTCATATGGTTGATTGGGTGCTCGCTGCGGTAAATGACGAGCGCCACCTGATTTTATCCGGGGAGAAGAGGCTCAGCTTGCAGGCGCCGAGCGGTTTTGCCGATCGGCAAGCCGACAAGCTGCCTGCCTTGAAGTTTTGCAGAGAAATCGCAAATGGTGCGAAGCATTTCACGTTGAAGCCACGCAAGAAACCGATCAACGTTACGACAAGCTCGACCGTATCAATTCGAATGACCATCGATAAAGGTACGGTAGTTGATGCCAGGCCATATGCTTACGTTGTTATAGATGGCGTGAAATACAATGTCCTGGAAATGTTCGAAGACATGTATGAGCAATGGCTCGACTTTCTGAAAGCTGAGAACCTACTTGATCAAAACGCTGCGAATGTCGTCGTGCGTAAGCGCTCGCCGGAAGAGCTAATGCACGATGACGATCGCGCAGCAGCCATCTCGACAAGCTGATTCCGCCTGTCCTAGCGTGAGGGCGTGCGTCGTCGATGGCGCTGGCCAGGGCTGGGACGATGGTGACTATAACGAGGTTGATTGCTGCCGCCTCTCTCGCGCTTATGGTGCGTAACGCAGCCGCACAGGAAGGCGCGGCGCCTTCGTCGAGCGATTATGCTCGCATGGCTGCAAAGTCATGGGCGGCGTTTGAATGTGCCGCGCTTGCCGGTGCCGCGAGTGAGAAAGCCGAGCGCTCCAGGCTGTTCAAGCTCGGATATGATCATGGCATGACGTTTCTGTATGGCCTGAGCAGCAACAAGATCACTGATAGCGACAAGGCCACATGGGTTCCATGGGGCTTTCTCAGCCGGATCGAAGCCGAGTCCCGACCAGATTTCACGCTCGGACGGGTTTGGGAAGCTGCTGCAACCGGCGCCCTGGAACCTGTCATGACAGAAGCAGGTAAGCCGACGCTACTGAGCGAATGGTCAGCTCGCGCGTCGAATTTCATGCGTCAGAAGAACTGCAAGATCCTGTAGGCGAACCATCAACTCATGGTGGCATAGCCGCCCGAGAAGCAATCATCTCGACAAGTTGATTCTGACCGTCCTAGCGTAAGGCCGTGCGCCGAGAACGGCGCTGGCTAGGGCTATGGGGCTATCATGATGAAGAGGGGATTTGTCGCTGCATCGGTGTTGTCGGTGCTCGCGGCTGGGTGCCTAACTGTACCTGAGCGGATAGCACAACAGCGACCGGCGACCGCAGGTGAAAAGGCCTCTATCGTCGCGGGTGCGCGGGACGTGATGAAAGATCCGTACTCAATCCGCGACGCCGAGATTTCGCACTTCATGCCGGCAACGTCAGGGCCGGATGGTAATATCTGCGTGCGCGCGAATGCCAAGAACGGGTTCGGCGCCTATACGGGGCGCACTAACTGGCTTATCGCGATCTCTGACGGCAAGGCCGTAAACGCCTGGGAAGGTCACGCGCATTGCGCTCTCCCGCAGATCAAGTGGCAACCATTCCCGGAGATCTATGCGCTTCAGAAGCTCTGAACGCGAAAGGTCCGCCGTTCTGGGCGGCGGACCTATTCCCAGGCCATGCGGATGTCTATCAGGCCGCCTTCAATTCTGAATCTAACTCGGCCTCCCATTTCGCGCGCTCTTTGCTCACTTCGCTCTCCATTTCGTCAAGTGTTGTCATATAATACCCAGAGAATGCTTCCTCAAACGCTCGTCTAGCGGCATCGAGTCCGATTTCCTTTAGTATTTTTATAATAGTTTGATTATCCAATAATTCACTCCTGACGCGAGTGAGCATCGCAGTCACGTCTTCTTCCAGTTTCAAGCGTACCGTTTCTTTAATATTCTCGCGCTCCTTACGCTTGAGAACCTCAACATCTTCGATTCTCGCGGGGCGCTTCGGCTTTTTTTCGCCTGCGATCCGGGCTTTGACCTCCGCGACAGTTGGCTTCTTTCCGGCATCCAGATCAGCCAGGACTTCCGACACTACTTTCTCAGGCGTACTAGGCGCGGCTAGGGTCATCGCAACAGACGGCTTCAAATCCGTAATTTTTACGGATTTCGCTGCAAGCTCCGCGAGCTTCATGAACTTGTGCGCCGACGACTCCGACCAGTTGAAGTTCTCCTTCAGCCATGGGCCAAACTCACCATGCTTCAGGATCGACTTCGCTTCGATGAGATCGTTACCGATCTTGATCCGATCAACTTTAATCCGTTCAATCCCGGCTTTGATCCGGTCACGGATGGCGTTGAGCGCCTTTTCTGAGTTGTCCTTAATCATTGTTGGGGTACTCCTTTCTCGATTGGAGCGATTCCAGCTACAGATTTTGAGATGGCTTTCACTAGGATTTTTGCAGGGCTATCGCGTCTCCGCACGAGGTGTGACCGCGATGCTTCAGTCATGAAATGCCATGGCATTTCATGACCTCGCCGATCCGGGCCGGTTGCCTGCTGGACGCGATCCGCGTACAAGACACTTATCTGAGGCTCCCTAGCGCTGGGGATGACCTTTTCCCGCCTTCGGGCGGGAGCCAAATGAAGAGCCGCCTCACAAGGGCGGCTTCTTCTTTTTCAGCGCATCTCTTCAGGCAGCTCCACGGGATGGCGCTCGACGTAGTCGCGAATGGCTGTCTCTAGGAGCTGCGTCATCGTCATGTGGCGAAGCGCGGCCTCAAGCTTCAGCCGGCGCCTGAAACTCTCAGGAACCCGGAAGCCGAGATCGACCGATCGTGCGGCGAATTTGGGTGGTGCGGGCATCAGGCGGCCTCCGAACTCGCGCGAGGTCGGTGGCGGCGAAGAATATCGAACACATCCTGCACTCGCAGGGTCAACTCGCCTGGGGCTCGCTCGTATCTGGCCGGGCCAAGCTCGGCGAAGGTGCCGCGCCCGGTCATTGCGCAAATCGGCGTGAACGCGACCCGCATCCCGGCCGGTGTTACGCCTGTGATTGTGTCGCCGAGGTATGCGACCTGAAGCAGATCGGGCCTGATCGCTGCGAAGTCGTCTAGTTCCATGATTCGCATCAGCATTCGTGTCCATTTGGTTAACGACGGCACTGTGATTGCTGATTTGCGATTCGGTGACAATAGCAATTTCGCGATGCTTCTGGGCTCTTAAATCAGTATTGATTGATAAAACGTCGCGCCTTTGCTGCCGAATTCTCCCGTACAACTCCTTTGCTCGACGCTTCAAATCCGGTGAAGCATACAAAATTGCCTTCCCCGTCGAGGCTTTCAACTCCTTTGCTTGCTTGATGCTGTAGCCAGCCCAACCGCACGTCAGAGGCTCGACCGACTGCGAAATTTTTTTTCCTTTCAACCGCGATTGGTTGGTCCGAAGGTGGATCTGATGCTGTGAGCCCCGCTTATGAGCCCATCTGCCGGCAGCATGCTTGAGAACGTCGTGCAGGGCTTGGAGATCACCGGGCCATGCGATGACGCCATGCAGGTGCTCTCGGCCGTCTCTGCTCACATCGAGGGCTAAGGTGTGGCTAGGAGCGCGTCCTACGGCTTTCTTGAGAGCTTCCGTGATTCGCTCGCGCAGATTGATGAAGACGCCGTCCTGATCCTTCCTGGCCTGCTCCAGCGCCTTGTTGCCGAAGTTGATCGTGACCGCGACGGCGTTGCCGGTGTCGAGGATGACCTGGGCGTAGGCTGCGGCTTTCTCGGCTTCGCGGGCTTTTTCCCAACTAGGCAACAGACGTTCGGCTTCCTTACGGGCTTTCTCTTCGTTGTTCGCCTGCCTGGACGCGAGCTGCTTCTGTCTGATCTCGTGGTTTGGGTAGGAGGCTCTAGCGTCTCTGATGCGGGATAGGATGAGAGAGGAGGAAAGGGGAGAGGGGGTGTTTGTAACTAAAGGAAGCGAGATCCGGTCGCGCGAGTCGATGCCCGGTAAGCGTTTGTCATGATTCAGCTTTTTGTGGATCGCGCCGCGCTTAGCGTCGGTCCAGAATTGCCGTTTCTGGAAACCAGAACAGACGCGCTCAGCCTGCCGACGACGCAGCAGGATTCTCCTTGCCCGTTCGAGTAATGTCAGTGTTTCTAATTGTATTGGTGAGTGTGATTTGCTAATATGCAAGCGCTTACTCCAATAAGCGACATCTTTGTATTCCAATGTTGATAACGACCCGGCAATCCTGCCGGGTCGTTTTTATTTTTCAGGCGTAAGATTTAATCTCGGCCGCAAGACGCTTGGCGTCGTGCACGCTCATTGTTTCACAGACACTCTCGCCTTGATCGTCGATGCCACTGATCACTACCGCAGCGCCACGTCGGCCAACACTGAGGCAACAGGGCAAATCCAAATCGAGATATCCACGCTCGCGCGGGTCGGGAGAGGCGAAAGCGAGGATGCGATCAACGACAGTCTGCGTTTCCTTTTTGGGGATGCGAACGTGTCGCTCGCCAGCGTCTTCGTCCTGAAGCGCAATGACGATCTCGGCACCGGCATGGGTCTCGACAAGTGCGACCTTCGAAATTGAGCCGCCGATCTTTTCGTATGCCTCGTTCACCAGATCGGCGAGCAAGGTGGCAAGTGGAACACGACGTTCGTCGGCAACGGCTCGCGCCCGAGCGACAACGTCGAGCTTAAGATTCACAGTCTGATAAGAAGCCATAGTAGCCTTTCATATGTTACTAACAACATAGTAACATATGAAAGTATGAAATTCAACGGCGTGCGGCTTCCCTGATGACCCCGTTGGGGCGCAGTGCTTTCGAAATCTGCTCGCCGACGAACGCTCCTAACTCCTGCTTCACGCGGCGGCCGATCAGGTCGGCATAGGCGCTGTCTTTCTTCGCATCACCCGTCGAGCCAGCCACAGACACGTTTACGGTCTGGCTGATCGAGGGAGCCGCTTGGACGGGGATATAGCGGGCATCGTCCGTCTTGTTCGCCATAGGGAGCGAAAAGTTCGGCGCCGCTCCGGAAGGCGTAACCAATCCACCGTCGGCAAAGGCCGGAACCTTGCCACTGTTGAGTGCTTCGAGCATGCCGCGATTTTTGGAGGTGGCATGGGCGTTGACGACGAATTCTCCGTTGCTGAGACGAGCCGGGATGCTGTCGCTGCGACTAGTGCCTGGGCCAGAGACGAATCCGCCGTTAGCCATGAACAGTCCGCCGATCAGACCGAAGATGCCGCCGATTCCGCCGCCTGATCCGCCCGAGCCCTTACCACCGAAAAGCGAGCCGAACGGACCAGAGCCGAGAAGTGCGCCCTGGATCGCAGCCTTGAGCAACGCCTTGCCGAGATTCTGAACGACTTCGGTCGCGTTCTTTCCTTCAACGACGACATCAACGAAGCTGTCGACGATCTCCTGCCCAACGAACTGCTGAGCCTGCTTCGCGCCTTCTAGGGCGGCTTTCAGCTCATCGACCTTTACACGGGCCGAAGCATAGCCATTCGCAGCCTGATCAATCTTGATCCGCATTTCGTCGGTGATGGCGATGCCTTCACGACGCGCAGCCTGCTCAAGCTGAAGAGCGATCCGGGAGCGCTCGACTTCCATGGTCGATTTGCCCATGGTCGCGGCTTCGTTCCGAAGCGCCTCGGTGCGGCGAGTGATCGTGTCCAGCTCACGATCAAGACGGCTCTGCTTTGCAGAACCTCCCCCGCCACCGCTACCGCCCCCGCCGCTGCCGCCCTTGTCGTCGCCCGGTACGGCGTAGTCCTTGAGGCTGACCGGCTTGATGCCTGCGCCCCCGATACCAGCCGGCCGCGCGGGCGGCATAGTCGTCGTGGTCAACCGGTTGCTGAAGTCGATTTCAGACTGGCGGAAGCCAGAGACGGCTTTGCGCGATGCTGCCTGGGCTGCTGCGTCGGCTGCGGCGCGATCCTGGGTGAGCTTGTCCCTGCCGCCTGCGTTGGCGAGCGCCATGTCATAGGCGGCGCTTTTTCGCTTCGCCAGCTCATCCTGATAGCTCAGCGCCTGTTGACGCTGCACGGCCGCATTCGCCGCAGCAAGCTCGCCGACCTTGGCGATAAGCTTCTGCACGCCGTTCACGGCGCCGGCTGCTGCGGTGCCGATGCCACCGATAGATCCCGCGAGGCTGTCGATCGCTCCAGCAAGCGCGGCGCTGGCGCCGGTCGCCTTATCGAACTCGCCGACTGCCCTCGTCAGCTCGTTGCTGAGCCGCTGCATGGCTTGCTCGCTCGTCGAGACAGAGCCGGCGAGCTGGCTTTCGAGAACGGGCGCACCTACCAGGATGGCGCGGAAGAACGCCTCGCTGGAAACCTCACCGTCTTTGACGAGCGCGGTCAGCTTGGCGACATCGCCGCCTGCTTCCTGCAAGCCCGATGCTGCGGCCTGGAGAAGTGGCCTCATGCCGTCGAGTAGCGAGTTGTATTCCTCGGCCTGGACCCTCCCGCCCGCCAATGCCTGAGCGAGCTGGAGCAGAGAACCGGACGCTTGAGAGGCAGAAGTTCCACCGGCACGCAGCGACTGCGCCACGATGTCCGTAACCTGCATGACTTCCTGCGAGGACGCCTTGAGCGTTCCCTGAGCCGCTGAGACGCGGCTATAGAGCTGCGCCAGCGCGTCGAGCGGGGCGGCGTTGCGCTGGGCGCTGGCGAAGAGCTGATCGAAGGTTGGCTGTAGATCGCCCGGTTTCACGCCCGCGACCTTCAAGCTGTTCATGATCGCCGTGTATTCGTCGGCTTTCTTCCGCAGCTCGTTGAGC
Source organism: Allobosea sp. RCC_152_1 (assembly GCF_041360765.1). Classification (NCBI taxonomy): domain Bacteria; kingdom Pseudomonadati; phylum Pseudomonadota; class Alphaproteobacteria; order Hyphomicrobiales; family Alloboseaceae; genus Allobosea; species Allobosea sp. RCC_152_1. The sequence goes on along the minus strand of NZ_JBFUPU010000002.1, from coordinate 542,157 downwards.
GAGACGCCTGCTGCGATGGCTGCGAAGGCCGCGCCGACCTTGCCAGCGGCCAGCGAGCCCATCTTCTCCATGCTGGCAGCGACGGCGTTGCCCGAACTGGCGAAGGATCGCTCAAGGTTCTTCGCAGCGGTGCGCCCGCGACGCTCAATATTGCCGAAGTTATCGTTCGCGACACGGTTCGCGCGCTGCATGTTGCGCTCGAAATCGCGAATTCGAGCTTCGAGTGAGACAAGTAGTTGCGCGTCACCGGCCATGTTCAAGCGTATTTCTTGTAGATATCCAAAAGTTCATCGGGTTTAGAGAAGATAGATTCTATCATGTTATCGTTTACGGCGCAGCCAATAGCCATTGCGGTAGCGACCATTCCGTCGATTTTCTCTTTGGATCTCTTCTTTGAGATCTGAATAAAGCCCGTCTCCGTCGGGATGCGCTGGGCATTTTCAAAATTCCATCTCAACACTGGATGTCCACTGTGATGGAGCTTCTCACCTAGGATCGCGCGTTCCAGTTCCTGATATGGCGCGGCCATATTGAACGGTCGCTGCGGCTGAGCGACGGCCGGGAGGTCGTCAGCAAGCAGGCGCTGCATCATTCCCTGGGCAAGCGCGGGGTCAAAAGCGATCTGGCGAGCGCCATAGGTCGCGTGCAGCTCGCGAATCTTGCCCTCGACGATGTTGAGGTCGATCACGCTGCCGGGCGTGGCAGTGATCCACTTATTGTCCTTCGCCCAATGGCGATACGGGAAGCCCTTCGCGGTGCGCTTTTCGACGTTGTCTTGCGGGCAATAGAAGTGCGGTTGCACATAGTAGCGCCCGCCTTCGTCGCGCCAGATAGCCGAGATGACGGTCAGGTCGTCATTGTTCGATAGATCGACGCCAAGCCAGCACGGCAAGCCCTTCATCTTGTTGAGGTCAATCGGGGCATTGCCCTTGTCATAGACGCCCATATCGATGAACGGCGAGGTCGTTTTCGCGAGCCAAATGTTGAGACGAAGCTGCTTAAAGTCGTCCAGATCGAACGGCGAGCTTAACGCCTTCTCTTCCTCTTCTTTGAAAGTCGAGATAGGCGGATAGCCGTGCCGCATGCCGGGGTTCATCGCACGCCAAAGCTGAGGATTGCGCCAATCAGCTTCACCGTCCGCCATAAACAGAACGGGGAGAACGTTCGGCGCGACGATCTCACCTGCCGCGATTTTCTTATACCGCTCGACACGTCGATACGCGTAAGATTCGGATCCTCGCCCGGCCGTTGAAGCGATAACAAGCATTCGATCACTGGTCTTTCCTAGACCAGTTTCGAGCGCTTTCATTAGCTCATTGTCATCGGGTGGCCAGACATGGATTTCATCCGCCAGGACAAAATTCGGGGTCTTACCATGCTGCAAGCGACCGTCAGCGCTTACTGCTTGAAGTGTACTTCCTAGTTCGGAATAGATGATCTTTTTCGGGCTGTTCTGCGCGTCATAAACCCGGAATTTGCCGGCAAGGCGCTTCCCTGCCTCAATAATCCCGACGACTTCCGCAAAGCCGACGTTGGCTTGCTCTCTATCGCCTGCGGCGAAGATGCACTGCCTCTTCTTGTCGGCTTCTGGGCCGAACAAATGAAGGCAGGCGAGAGCTGCCGCGATCGTCGTCTTGCGCGCTCCTCGCGGCAGGATCAGCGGAAGCTCATTTACAATTCGCTCGCCGCGACGGTGAATGATTAGCCCGTCTTCGTCGAGAATATCTGCCTCATAACGCGGACCATAAGCCGCGAGAATAATGCGTTCGATCCACGGGTTTACCTCAAACGCGTAGCCGGGAAGGCGACTGCTCGGATGCTTCAGGCTGCGAACGAACTTGACCGCATTCGCGCCAAATCCGAACGGGTCGTCTATCGGGCTGTCGTCATAGATCCAATGCGGATACCAGGGTGGAAGATCGAGGCTCACAACCTGTTACGCGCCATCCCTAGCGGGCTGTCGTCGTCCTCTTCCTGATCCTCGCGAATGGACGGCCTGGAGCGGCTGACCGGGGTCAGACCTAGCTCAGCCGCACAAAGACGCGCGTCTGTGATGGCCGAATGCTGCACGCCATAAAGCGGATGCCTCTTGCCGTTGAGCATGAGCCCATCAACGGCGAGTTGACGCGCGCATTCACGAACTACGCCGACCGCAGCGCAATATGATTCGAGCGTTCCGAGATCGGCGTCGGTCAAGACCTTGCGCTCGACAAGGATCGGCGCGACACGCTTCCACTCGCTCTTAGCGTCCTTGCTGAGCCAGCCGGGCGCCTTCGGAACCTCGAGTACAGGGGACGATCCGGCGAGAATTGAATCGGGTTTCCGACCGCGCATCAGCTAACCGAATTGTAGACGCCGCTGAACACGGGCTGGAGTTGACCGTTGATGAGCGCCTGGTTGTGGCCAGGCACGCCCGAGCCGGAGCCTCCACGCCAGGTGCCGATGTCTTCGATGTCGATGCCGCTGCTGATCGGCTGGCCACCCGTAACCACGCGACCGTAGATCAGCGGGATCGGGTTGCCCTGCTCATTGACGTTGATCGGCCCTGAGAAGGAGAAGCTATCGTCGCGCTTGGTCTCTTCCTTCGGCTTCTCCTTCGGCGTGAGCATCGACGATGCGCCCATGAGCGCGACGGCAACGCCGACAGTCGCAAGATTGCCCCAGGTGATGGACATGGCGCCGATCTTGAACGCTTCGCCGCCCAGGGCTGCCAATCCGCCGCCTGCAAGACCGCCCGACATGAAGATGGCCACGCCGACGAGAGCGACGCCAAGGATAGCTTTGACGCCACCGCCGCCCTTGCCGCCTCGGCCGGCTGAGCCTTCTACAACAGGGATAATGTGAAGATCGGCGCGGCCGAGCTTGAAGGCGTTGATGTTGTTTTCGTCGAGCCCCATGCCGTTCTCAACATCGCCACGGACGATGTTGTAGGAGCCTTCTCTGAGGGCAGCCATGAACTTGTCGGGGAAGTTGGCATTGAGCGCCCGAATGGCTTCGCCGGCCGTCTCGACATTGAAGCGGAAGGACTTGCCGAACTCGTCGCCAAGCCGGCCATGCAGGATGACGTTTCGATCAGCCATCAGGCAGCCTCACATTGAATTTCGAGACCTTCGCGCCGGCCGAGTGTCTTCACGCTGACGATGTTGAAGATCTCGCTGCCGTGGCACAGGCGATCGGCTGGGGTGACGGCGAGGTAGCGAACGCGGAAGGTCACGCGACCGCTCTCCAGGACGCCGTCGCCACCAGTTTTCTCCAGCGCAAGCGGATCGAGCTGCTGAGCCCAAACCGTTGCGACTGCGGTCCATGTGGTCGTTACCTTGCCGGCCGCGCCTGTGATGTCATGCCTACGTTCGAAGGTGACGCGCTCCGAGAGGTTGCCAGCGGCGATCATGGGAACACCTCGCCGTAAGCAGCATCGGGGACGGCAGCGCGCTCCTGAAGCGTGGCGTCGACATAGAGGACGGCATGCCCATGCTTGCCGTCAGGATCGCGCATGAAGGCGCCCCGGCTGATGCTGATGCCGTGGCAGACATGCCCGCCTGTCGACCAGGGCGCATCGCGCAGAGCTTCGCGGACGGCACCAGCGATCAGCTTCACGTCGACGAGGCTGTCTTCCTCTGTCCAGACGTGAAGCTGCGTCGTCACCTGCTCGTGGAAGGTGCTGTGTCGATCGGAATAGAGAGCATGGCCCTCGCCGATGATGATGGACGGAAACCCGCGCGGCCGGTCGCTAACATCGCCGATGTTCTCAGCCGGAACGAGAGCGGTGACGGCCGGGCTCGTAGTCAGACGGTGATGGATAAGCGCCTGGACGGCGTATGCGGGGTCGATCATGAATTCCAGCCGTCCCTAACTGCCTTGCTGACGGATCGTTTGATGCGCTCCTGGGCGCGCCTTCGCATGAGGCGGAAGCCGGGCCAGAAGAACGGCTGTGCTGCGGCATGGGCCGCGCCATACTCGACGAGATGCGGATAGCGGACTTCGCTGTTTCCAGCCGTGATCGCGACCGAATGTTCAGGAACGGTGTGAGATCCACCGGGCTGGCTATATGGCGGGGTTTGTCCCGGTCCCATGGTGACGGCGATGGACTCGATGAGCGCGCCGCTGTCCCGGCTTCGCTCCGCAAGAGAGCGCTGAACGTCGGCGATCTCGTCGGCGGATCGCTTCAAAGCCGGGTCAACCGTGGATCGAACGTTCGCGATCACGGCATCGATACGCCGCTTTAGGTCCGCAAGGCCGTTGTCGCTCATGCGAACTTCCAGACCCGGAACGGTTCGATGAGATCGACGACGCCATACGCGATCGGGTTAGCTCTGCCGTCCGTCAGGGTCGCCTCACGGTGCGCGTAGTAGTGACCAGCGAGCAAACGCACTGCTTCCTTGATCGCGGCGGGAACCGGATCGAAGCTCGACAGTTCTTTGCCGATATACTGCTCAATATAGGACGATGCAGCGTCGATTTTGGCGCTTAGAACACCGTCTTCAAGATCATTTTCGATCCTGAGATGAGCTTTTAGGTCGTCTACAGTGATGATCATGCACAGATTATACACGATATAAAAGACGATTAAAAACTCTATTTAGATCAAAGAGCGTGCGCGACACCCGCCGCCGGTCCCCTTGAGACTACGCGGCAACTGAACTACCCCCGGTAGTCTTCTCATTTTCGACCTTGGTTCTGGCTCGATGATCTTTTCTATTCCGTTGTCGTCTTGCTCTCGGTGTGACCTTCATCGCCGCGATGTCGGGGTTGGCCGCATCGAATGCTGCTATCTTCTGATGAGCTAGGGCTTGCACGGCTTGAGGTTCGAAGCCGGCGAGATGACAAACACTGATGAAGTCGCTGCTCATACCGATCAGCCACGCTCGCGAGCGATCGCGTTCATGCAGCCATGGATTGATCGACGGTGCGTTGGTCGTTCTGAACTTCGGGCAAGCATCCGCCAGCGCCTGAGAAATGACGGCGCGCCAGAGTCCTAGCTCACTCATGATCGACGTTCCTGGGATTGTTTGGTTGAGTTGTGGCAGGGCGCGCAGAGCGGCTGCCAGTTGCTGCGGTCATCGCGGAGCAGCGCATTTCCCTTGTGCGGAATGATGTGGTCCACAACGTTGGCCGGCTTGCCGCACATTCGACAATATGGATGTAGCCGCAGGTACTCCGCACGCGCCTTGCGCCAGTCAGCGCCATATCCGCGTGCTGATGCTGATGGGCGCTGCTGGTCATGGTCGCGCTTACGTTCTTGCTGGCGGAGCGCCTGACAGCGGCAGAGCTGATCAGCCGGGACGGTGAAGCCGCAAGGACAGCGACGGGGCGGCTTGATCGGCATCAGCGCATGCGACCTTTGCCGCGCAGTTTATTGAGGCCGTTGCGGTCGAGCGTGTCGGCCACAGCCGGCGCGCCCGCTAGCTCCTCTTCGAGCGTGCCGCCGTAGCCGTTGAACGCCTCGATGATCTCTGCCGGCGTGCTGGCCCAAACCGTCGCTGGGGACCAGCGCATGATGCCCGTGCCGATCCGATAGAGGCGTTGATAATACTGGGCGAACGGGATCGGCTTGGCTTCAGTTTGCTCGCCGGCTGGGGCGGGCTTGCTGAAGGTAATGCCGGGCAGCAGCGCCATCGCTGCCAGGGCGAGCTTTGAGAGCTGATGATTGAGGGGCTGACCGCGAAGAGCGGCATGAACTGTCTCGGATCGGGTTAGATGAATGCTCGCTGCAACGATGACGCCGACCAGGGTTCCTAGATGTCCGGTCGTGATCCGCTGATAGAGCGCGGAGAAGTCGCCTTCTGCTAGACGCTCTAGGCGGACTGCGGCTCGCAAACTGGGCCGGAGCGTGAAGTGCTCTGGGCCGATCTGAACGCAGATATCATCATCCGCGAGCCGCATGGGTGCTTACGCGACCTTCAGCTTCACGAAGGCTTCCGGCAGGGTGACGCGGCCACCAACGCGACGACGAGCGCGGAGCTTCACAATGCCATTGTCCGCCCCAGTGAATTCATCTCGGGTCGAATCGAAGGCAACGCGCTCGGCGATGGTGTAGCCGGCGCTGAAGTCACCGAAGACGATCGGCGAGGCACCTGCGACCGGGTTCGCCATATCGACAGACTCGTAGACCGGGCGGCCGAGAATCTGCGGCGGCTGACCAGCGGTGATACCCGACTGCCAAAGATAGTTGCCCTGGCCGTCTTTGAGCTTGCGGACCAGTGCCATGGTAGCGCGGTTCATGAGCCAAGCGCCGTTTGCGGCATACCCGGACTTGATCGAATAGAAGAGGTCAATAAGGTTGTCGCCGGTGATGGCGCTTTCCTGCTCGGCAATATCCATTGCGACCATGACGCCCTCGGCCTGGGTCAGGCCGTTGCCGACGACAAACCAGCTCGATTCCTTCTGACCGAAGCGACGGGCGATATGGTTCAGCAACCAGCCTTCCATGTCGATCGTGGCGTCTTCGAGCATCACGCGCGTCACAGGGACGGTCACGGCCAACTCGAAGGGTTTCAGGTCGATCTGTTCAAAGCTCGGCTCACTCTCGGGGCGTGCACCAGTCTCAGAGACGGAACCGGGCTCAACCTCGTCAACAAGGCGCGGGAGCTGAAGCAGCGGGCCGCTCATGTTGATGACGTTGCCGGCGACGAGCTGGCGAACCGGCGAGAACTCGGCGATCTTTTCGAGAACCGACGCCGAAACCGACTGCGGCGCCAGAATGCCACCGGTAGAGGGAGCGCCGACAGCAAGTGCCTTGATCTCGGTCGCGTCGCCAGTGCGAACGAAGCTGGTGAACGCCTTCATTTCGGCGTCGGCGTTGTCGTTCGCGGACTTGGTCTCGATGCCGGTCGGACGGTTCAGACGAGTCTCGATGGCCGAGAGGCGATCGGCGAGCTTGGACGCGTCGGCGGACTTCGTTTCGAACGCCTTCAGGCGCTCGTCTACGCTGTTGGTGAGCTTAGACAGCGCCTCGGCGACGTCAGCCGGGACGTGATCGCCGTCTTCCTTGATTTCGAGGTCGTGAGCGAGATTCATATCAGTTTCCTTGCTTTCCGAGCGCCACGGCGGCGCGGTTGATTGCCTCGGCAATGGCAGCCGTGGCGTCCTTCGCGCCGGTAATCCGGGCGCGTGGATGGGCGGGATTTCTGACGACGCTGATCTCCTGAAGATGGAGCTTCGAGATCACTCGGTTCCGACCGGACTTCTGCGCCTGGGCGCCGCTGAAGCCGATCGACAGGCCGGAGATCAGGCCGTTCTTGACCATGGACCGGACGGCGCGGGCGCGCTGGCTCTCGTCAACGAAGAGCTTGCCCTTCACCTCAAGGCCGGCATCGGTTTCGCGAACCTCGCTCCAGAGGCCGACAGGCTGATTAGGATCATGACCAAGCAGCATCGGGAGATCGGGACCGATCGAGCCGAAGGCGCCTTTGACGATGATGTCGCCGACGCTATCGGGACTGTCGAACGGCCAAGCGTTGCCGGTGATCTCGCCCGCATCGTCCACGGTGATGCTGGCTTTGATTTCGAGACGGTCACTCATCGGCGTTATCCGCGTCTTGCTCAGGTTGGCGATCGCCGAACATCAGCTTTTGGAGCGTGCCGGTCGCGAGCGGGTAGATTTCGGAGATCGGGCGCCCATGCGCGTATGTGTCGACCATGCGCTGAGCTTCGGACGGGGCCATGCGGCCGCCGATGAGGCCGAGCCGGATGGTTTCGATGAGGTCCGCTTGATGAAAGAGCATCGCAGACACGCGGCTAGCGATGACGCCGATACCGACGCCCATCTTGTGCTCCAGCTCGACGACCAGGGGCGGCGTTAATTCGAAGACGTGCTCAGCGTCGCCGAAGTAGCCTTTGAACGCAGTCGGATTGAGATCAGACATCGGCCGGCTGCCCCCGGTCCTGCATGAGCGTGGCAGCGGCTGCGGATGTCGTATGGGGGTTTTCGAAGGCGTCGCCGCCCTCGTAAGGCGGGCGGTTCTCCATCGCGCGGGCCTCGTTCGGGCTGAGCGTGCGGCTAGCAATCTGGAGAGAGATCGCTTCGGAGCGGGTTTTGATGTCGCCGCGAAGCAGCTCGTCGACCAGGAACTCAGCGTAGTAGCTGTCTTTCTCGTCGTCCGCGATGAGCTTCAGGTGGATCTCATCTTCCCAACGCCTAATCCACGTCGAGAGGCAGTAATTCAGGAAGAGCCGGCCCATCTCCTCGGCGTTCGATTTGATGGCACGTTCGTAATCCTGAAGCATGATCGGCGGCAGGCCGAAGAGACGCGCAATTTCTAAGAGCTGGAACTTGCGGCTCTCGATATGCTGAGCGTCGATCGGGGATAGAGCGGGATTGATGTAGGTGCTGTCTTTCGGCAGCACGGCAGGCAAACCGCTGCCTTCACCACTGAACGCCAGCTTCCACGCAGCCAGGATCCCGTCGAGGGCAGATGCACCTGCATCGCTACCGGGAACGACTATGCCGCCCGGTCGTGCGTTGTTCTTGAAGAGCGTGGCTGCCTGCCGCTCTAATAGCAGCGATAGGCCGATCGCTTCGGCGCCCTGGGACACGGTGCTACCAGCAGGGTCGCGCAAGTGCAGCATCTCATAGGCGCGATAGGTGCGGCGCTGACCGGTCTTGAGAGAGACGCGATACAGCGGCTCGCCTGTCGCGTCGTCAGTATCGATCTGGACAGAGCCGGCAGGGACGTATTCGAGGCCGCGCGGAACATCCACGCCGTCGCGGATGACGATCGCGAAGCCGTGGCCACGCAGAAGTGCATCCTGCGTCATCAGCTCGCGCAGTTCGCCTGCGCTGCGCCAGCTCGACACTTGGCCATTGACCAGCTTGTAGAGCGGATGGCCGGGAGCGCGTTCGCGTCCGCCCCTCGCGTCGCGCTTGTAGACGTGAATAGGCAACGTGCCGATTGTCTGAGAGATGCGCCGAACAGCAGCAGCAACTGGAACGCACTTCATCGCAGTCTCGGGCGAGACTTGAACGCCTGATGCGATCGGCTGTCCGCCGAAGAGCGAGTAAAGGTCAGGATCAGAAGTCGTGATCCCGGCTGGCGCGGCTTTGATTTCGGAAGGCTTGGACCAGCCAAGCCTTTGAAAAATACCCATACACAACCCAACAAGTACGAAGCTTGTGGGTATTATAGTAGAAAATCTACATCGTTAAAAGCAAAAATCCGAATCTCTATGCGTCAAGATAGAGCTGTTTCAGGTCTAACTCTTCGAATTTCACAGTTTGAATGAGTTTCAATCGACGTTTCGCAGTGCCTTGAGGAAGTGAACCATAGTGACCAGTGATGCCCGCTTTCTTATCGCCGTGACCAAGGATGAAACCGAAGTCTCGGTCAAGATGGCCGGCGAGGCGGAGGCGATCTGCGAATAGGTGTCTGAAACTGTGAATGACGAGCTTCTTTTCTTTAAGTCCGATCCGATCGATGTACTTATTCAGCTCCTTAGACGGCACACCCCAATGTCCGCGAGCGTCAACTTTGATTTCAGGGAACATGCGCTTATGCCCTGCCTTCCGCTGCGCCTCACGCATCTTGAGGAGCCCTAGCTTCACGAGCTCGGGATGGATGGGGATCACGCGGCGAGCATTCTTAGTCTTAATCGACTTCTCGTCGTCGCCCTGGTCGGTCACATACGCGCACCAAATGCCATCAATCTGACGAACGTCATCAACGAGGAGCTGCGCTATCTCACCAAGGCGCGCACCGGAGAAGAGTGCGACTAGCGGCAACCAGTAACGCCAATCCCGTACTTCGACATTGCCGGGCTTGTGGATCTCATCTGCGGACTGGCAGCCCCGGAATAGCGGCGACGCGAACAAGGTCTTGAGCTGGTCGGACGTAAAGACCTTGTACTTTCGCGCCTCTGTATCGATGGCGTTGTAAAGGTCATCGGTGAGGATCGGGGCGCTGATATACCCGTTCGAACTGAGCCAACGCAGGAACGGATTTACCGCGCTTAGGTACTTGTTGACGGTCCGCTCGTCGAGCGTCTTCCGACCGATCTCTCGGTTCTTCGCTATGATCTCTTTGAACTTCATGCCCCGGAATTCGGCGACCTGCCGCGCCATCTTCGGAAAAATGATGAGCTGATCGCGGAACTCGGTGATGTGCCGCCGGGACAGTTCTGAGACTGGGAACGTCTCGCCAACGAACTCGGCGAAGAGCTGCACGATTTTCTTATTCTGATCGTTCGTATCGGCTTTCTTGGTCGCGCCCTTGTTCCGTTCGAACTGCCCATACAAGTCCATGATGCGCGAGCCGGCGACGGCATGCTTAGGCTTCTGCTCGCGCTTCAGCATTGGATCAGTCGGGACACCGCCCCAGTCCATACCGTCGCGTTCTGTCGCACGCTTCAGGAACTCGACATCAGCGCGAGCGACGGCGTTAGCGACTTTCCGATGGATGGACGATCCAGCCTCTACCTTGGCGTACCGTGCAGCCAGCTCGCGCTCGACGGACTTCGATACCGCTTGATGGACTTTGTTCGCGTCGCCGCTGGTCAGAGCCGCGTGTAGTGCCGCTCTCGTCTTCCGGTAACGCTCAGGTTCATCGCGGATATGCTGATAGATGCGCCAAGCCTCATGGTCCTCTTCGCCAACCTCTTTGATGATGAGGTTCCATAGCTGATCCAGCTCGTTCTCTGTCAGCTCGCGATCACGCAGGCGCTCGTCTTTCGCTACGAGCCTACTGTAGCGCTCCCACGCGATAGCGCCGATATCGTCTGCGAGGATTTCCCGACCACGGCGCCGGGCAGAGAACTCGTCCTGAAGCTCGGCGAGGATGGCAGGCGCCTGAGCCTTAGCCTCGGTCGGTGACGCCGTGCGGAGCGACTTCCAGATCTCGCGCTTGCCGTAAACCTCGATGAGGTCAGACGGTATTGTCACGCGCAAATAATAGCGCGCTGAGCCGTTGCGTTTGGTGATGTAGGTCGCGAGCGACATGAGGCGTTTTCCGGGCGTCCGTGGCACCTCTCCGTAACAGTTTTCCGTAACAGTTCAATCCAAAAAGCAGAATTATCATAGATATTTAGGACTTAGGCTCTGCCGGCTTCGAATCCTCCCGCCCCAGCCAAGCGCCTCCGATTTTCACAGACGCGGCCGACCTTCCTCATTCCTGCGACGATGTTGGAGGTCGGTGTAGCGCGCCGCGATTTTCTGGACATTCCACGCGATATTCCGAACAGCGGCGAAGCAAGCGATAGCGTCGGCTGATGGCGCTCTGCGCTCCGCCCCTCGGATCGGCCGGGCCATCGCATCCGGCTGACGTGATCGTGAAACGGGCGCCCTCAGAATTCCTCCAATCGCAGGCTAGTTCCAGCGGATGGCTTCTGGAAATCTATGGCCGATGCAGATGTGGATCATCCCGAGCTGCGAGGGCGCGCGCCGGTCGAGTGCGGCTGGCAGCGGCTTGCGCCGCGCGTGGCGCGGGCTGGGCTTCGCTGTGCTGGGCAGCGCGGCTGCGCTGCTCATTTGCGATCCGGCGTTGGCGGCGGAAGACCAGGCGCTGGGACGGTATCTCGCGCTCGAATGCTCCTCCTGCCACCAGCTCTCCGGGGCAAGCGCGGGTGGCATCCCCTCGATCGTCGGCTGGCCCGAGGCGCAGTTCGTCGCGGTGCTCGATGCGTATCGCCGCAAGGAGCGCGGGGGCCAGGTGATGCAGGCCGTCGCCGCAAGGCTCAGCCGCGCGGAGATGGTCGCGCTCGCCGCCTATTTCGGCGCCCTTTCACCGAAACCCTGAGATCGCGGAGGCAGGCTTTGAAACCGACACGGCGCGATCTGATCATCGGTGCGGGGACCATCGCCGCCTCCGGCGCGCTGGGAGTGCCGGCTGTTCTGGGCCAGGCCAAGGCGCGCGTCGTCGTGATCGGCGGCGGCGCGGGCGGCGCGACGGCGGCGAAATACATCGCCCGCGACGGCCATGGCGCGATCGCGGTGACGCTGGTCGAGGAGAACGAGACCTATCAGAGCTGCTTCCACTCGAACCTCTATATCGGCGGCTTCAAGAGCTATGATCAGATCGTCCATCGCTACGACGCCCTGACCGCGGCCTATGGCATCACGCTCGTTCGCCAGCGCGCCGCGCGGATCGACCGCGACAGAAAAGAGGTCGTGCTGGGCGACGGCAGCCGGCTGCCCTATGACCGCCTCGTCCTCTCCCCGGGCATCGACCTGAAATACGATTCTGTTCCCGGCTGGTCCCAGGCCGCCGAGGAGGTCATGCCGCATGGCTGGAAGCCGGGTCGCCAGACGAGATTGATCCGAGAGAAGCTCGACGCGGTGCCGGACGGCGGCACCATCGTCATGATCGCTCCGCCGAACCCCTATCGCTGCCCGCCCGGCCCCTATGAACGGGCCTCGATGTTCGCCCATATCCTCACATCGACGGGCCGGACCAAGGCCAGGGTCGTCATCCTCGATCCGAAGGACAGTTTCTCCAAGCAGGGCGTCTTCATGCCGGACTGGGAGAAGCGCTATGGCGCAATGATCGAATGGCTCGCCCCCCGGGTTCATGACGGCATCAAATCGGTCGATCCCGCGAGCGGCACCGTCGTCACCGGCTTCGAGACCTATGAGAACTGCGCCTTCGTCAATGTCATCCCCGCCCAGATGGCGGGCGCGATCGCGCGCGAGGCCGGCCTCGCACCGGCCGGCGGTTATTGCGCGATCGACCCCGCGACGATGAAATCGACCGCCGATCAGGCGATCTTCGTACTCGGCGATGCCTGCAATGCGGGCGACATGCCGAAATCGGCCTTCTCGGCCAATAACCAGGCGAAGGTCGTGGCCATGGTGGCCTGCGCGGAGCTGGCGGGCGGCCCGGGCTTTCCCGCGCGCTACTTCAACACCTGCTGGAGCCTCGTCGGCCCAGACGACGCGATCAAGGTCGGCGGCCGCTACGAGCCGAAGGACGGGCGCATCGCGTCGACCGAGACCTTCATCTCGCAGCCCGGCGAGAGCGACGAGGTTCGGCGGCAGACCCAGGCCGAGAACCTCGCCTGGTACGAGGCGATCTGCGCCGACATGTTCACCTGACGTTTGCCGTTTGCGGATGCCGCGCGAGCGCGTCCGTTCGAGAGATTTGAACGTTCGCATTGGAGACCGGAGTCGATGACGAAGACGATAGCCGCAACTGCCGCCATGATCGCCGCCACGATGTTGGGGGCTGCATCCGCCAGCGCGCAGGATGTCGCCGCGGGCGAGAAATCCTTCGCCAAATGTCGTGCCTGCCATCAAGTCGGCGAGACGGCGAAGAACACGATCGGACCCGTGCTCAACGGGTTGTTCGGCCGGCAATCGGGCGCGGTCGAGGGCTATGCCTATTCGCCCGCCAACAAGAACGCGGGCATCACCTGGGACGATGCCAGTTTCGCCGACTACATCAAGGATCCGCGCGCGAAGATGCCCGGCACCAAGATGGTTTTCGCCGGCATCAAGAACGACACGGAAATCGCCGATCTCACCGCCTATCTCAAGCAGTTCGCCGCCGACGGCAAGAAGCTGTAGGGAGTCTAGAGCATTGCCGCGTTTCTCCGAATCGCGGAAATGCTCCATCTCTTTGTCTCATCGCATTTTCTTCACGCGAACCGGTGTCCACTTCGCTCGAAAATGCTCTAGCGCCGCATGGCCGGTGTCTCGACGGGCAGCCCCTTGGCTCGCCCGGCGAGATAGAGCTCCAGAGCGAGATATTCGGACGAGCCATAGTCGAATTGCGTCGCCCTGACGCCGAGCGAGCAGGCTCGCAGCCGTCGATGCAGCGAGCCGACCGTGTTCCATTCCAGCCGATAGGCGGGATAGCCCGTGCCGACGCCATGGCTGATCGTATCGCCGCGCAGCTTCTGTCCGACGAGCCCGTCATGGCATTGCTTGCAGGAGAGATTGAGCTGCCCCTGCCGGCGTTCGTAGAAGGCCTTGCCTGCCTCGAAGAAGGGCTGCGCCGGCCCGTCCGTCCGCACGCTCATCGGCAGGCCGCGAGACAGCGAGGCGATATAGGCTGTCAATGAAAGCATCTCGGCCGTTTCATAGCCGAAGGCCGGCTGCTGTTGGCGTTCGACACGGCACTGCTCGATCCTGCCTTCGAGATTGAGCAGCTTGCCGCTGGATGGGTCCACTTGCGGATAATGCGTCGCCGCGCCCCGCAGACTCGTGGCGGGATCGGCGTGGCAGTCGAGGCAGGCCTGGCTGCCGCCGGAGGGCTTGGCGGCGAAGAGATCCCGGCCCTGATCGACCCAGAACCAGGCCGGGTTGCGGGTCGGATCGTCCTGCTGGCGGCGCAGCTCAGGAGACAGGAACGTGCTGCCGGATACGATTTCGTCGGCTTGCGCCGGCGCCAGGACCGTCAGCAGACCGATCAGCAGGAGCGAGAGGCGCAAGGCGCTTCTCAGGCCACGGTCAGGCGCGCCGTGCGCGTATAGGTCGCGCCGCCGTCCTCCCGCCACTCGAAGACGATGTCGCCGGTCTCGACTGCGCGCGTGCAGAACGCGACGAAGGGGTTGGCGGCGACGCCGGTGTTCATGTCGATGCGAAAGATCTCGGCGCCGGCATAGGTCGCGGTCATCCGGTTGAGGATCTTGCGCGGCACGGTGCCGCCCTTGCCGTCCGACTGGCCGCCGCGGTCCATGGGATGGCGGACCAGCACCTTGATCTCGACGGGCTCGCCCGCCTTCGCCTGGGCCGGCACGGTGATGCGGGCATTGAACATCGCTCAGCCTCCGTCGATGCAGGCGCTCAGCGTCACCACGACAGGCGCCCTGGCGATCGCGTAGCGCCCGTCGCTATGGGCAACCACCGCGGCGACGGTCTGCGATTGCGCGAGACGCAAGGTGATCGCCACCTCCGCCCGGCCCGCACGCGGCGAGAGATGGATCCGCGCCATGTCCGGAAAGGGGTTCTTGTCGGCAATCAGATGGATCCAGCGAACATGCGCGGCCTCGGTCATCGGGCTGTCGACGGCGATGCGCACATCCACCGAATTTCCATTCTCGACCAGCGCCGGGATCTCCAGCCTGACACCGCCCTCGGCCGGAACCGTGCCTTCCGTGACGCGCCGGACGAGATCGTCCAGCGTCTCGGTTTCAGCCGCGCTGGACATCTCGGGCCATGTCGCCAGTGCCAGGCCCGCCGCAGCGATGGCGACCGCCTCCCGGCGGCTCGGGGCCTCACTGCGCCCTGAGCGAGGCGAGATAGGAAACGACATCCTCGATCTCCTGTGCCGAGAGCGCGGGCTGGCCGCGATAGGCCGGCGCCACGTCTCGCATGTTTTCCGTACGGAAGTAGGGCGGCATCACCGTTTCGGGATCGAGCCGGGACATATCGACCAGCCGAAGCCGGATCTGCCCGGCGTCGAGCCTTGCGCCTACTCCCTTGAGCGGCGGCCCGATCGAACCCTGGAAGGGTTCGGCCGGATCGTCGCCATGATGGCAGATCAGGCAGTTGCCGCGCTCGCGGTCCCTGACGAGCGCCGCCCCGCGCGCCGCGTCGCCGACCTTCCCGCCCATCGGTTCCGGTATGGTGTCGGCGACGATGCGGTAAGGCTCCAGCGCCGCCACCTGCCCGGCGAGCAGGGCGAGGACGATGGCCCCCGCCCAGCCCGCCGCGCGGTTACGCCTTGCGCAGGTCGGCATTCTTCAACGGAAGCGAGCGGACGCGCTTGCCCGTGGCCGCGAAGATCGCGTTCAGGACGGCGGGCGCCGCGACGGCGATGGTCGGTTCGCCGACGCCGCCCCAGAAGCCGCCCGACGGCACGATCACCGTCTCGACCTTCGGCATCGCCTCGAGGCGCATCACCTCGTAGGTGTCGAAGTTCTCCTGCTCGACGCGGCCATCCTTGATGGTGATCTCGCCATAGAGCGCCGCCGAAAGGCCGTAGACGAAGGAGCCCTCGACCTGCCGCTCGATCTGCGCCGGATTGACGGCGTGGCCCGGATCGGTTGCCGCGACGATACGGTGAATGGTGAGCTTGCCATCGGCGCCGACGGAAACCTCCGCCACCGCCGCGACATAGGAGCCGAACCCCATGGTCTGGCAGATGCCGCGGAAGACACCGTCCGGCAAGGGCTTGCCCCATTCGGCGCGTTCCGCAGCAGCGTTGAGCACGGCAAGATGCTTGGGGTGGCTCTTCATCAACGAGCGCCGGAATTCGAGCGGGTCCTTGCCCGTTTCATGCGCGAGTTCGTCGATGAAGCTCTCCAGATAGATCGTGTTCTGGTTGAGGTTGACGCCGCGCCAGAAGCCCGGCGGCACATGTGGGTTGCGCATCGCATGGTCGATCAGGAGGTTGGGAAAGGAATATCCGATCGAGGCTTCGGGGCCGGGGGCGTTGAGCCCCTGGAAAACGACCGGGTCGCGCCCGTTCTGGATGTTCTGCGGGAAGAGGCCGGCGACGATCGATTGACCGGAGATGCGCATGTGGAGCGCGGTCACATTGCCGTCCTTGTCGAGTCCGGCCCTGAGCTTGCATTGCGTGATCGGGTGAAAACGCCCGTGCAGCATGTCCTCCTCGCGCGACCAGATCAGCTTCACCGGCGTGCCGGGGATCTGCTTGGCGATGGCGACGACCTGCCTGACCCAGTCATGCACCGCACCGCGCCGGCCGAAGCCGCCGCCGAGGTCGATCTTGTAGGCTTCGCATTTCGCCAGCGGCAGGCCCGAGGCCTCGGCGGTGGCGGCCAGCGCTGCCTCGCCGTTCTGCGTCGGCGTCCAGACCTCGCATTTCTCGGGGGTGTAGAGCGCGGTCGCGTTCATCACCTCCATGCAGGCGTGATTCTGGAAGGGATAGCTGTAGGTCGCTTCGACCACGCGGGCGGCTCCGGCCAACGCCCCCTTGGCGTCGCCATTCTGGTTGCCGACCACGGCGTCGGGCGCATCGAGCCCTTCCTTCAGCCAGGCCGCGATGCTTTCGCTCGTGACCTTGGCGTTGGGACCCTCGTCCCATTCGATCGGCAGCGCGTCGAGCGCGGTCTTGGCCTGCCACCAGGTCTCGGCAACGACGGTGACCGCGCTGTCCCCGACGGGCAGGACATGCTTCACGCCCGGCATGCCCCTGACCTTGGCCGCATCGAAGCTCTTCACCTTTCCGCCGAAGACCGGGCAATCCTTGATCGCGGCGTTGAGCATCCCCGGCAACTTGAAATCCATGCCGTAGATCTTCTTGCCGTTGGTCTTGTCGACCGTGTCGAGCCGCGGCAGCGCCTTGCCCGCGATCGTCCAATCCTTCGGGTCCTTGAGCGGCACCTCCTTCGGCGCTTCCAGCTTCGCGGCTGCGGCGGCCACCTGCCCGTAACGGAGCGAGCGGCCGGACGCCTTGTGCGTGATCACGCTCTTCTCGGCGCTGCATTCGGCCGCCGGCACCTTCCACTCGTTGGCGGCAGCCTGGATCAGCATCATCCGTGCCGCGGCGCCGCCCTTGCGGACATAGTCGTGCGACTCGCGGATGCCGCGGCTGCCGCCGGTCGAGAAATTGCCCCAGACGCGGTTGCGCGCGATGTTCTGGCCGGGCGTCGGATATTCGGTCGTCACCTTCGACCAATCGCAATTGAGCTCCTCGGCGACGAGCTGCGCGAGGCCGGTGAGCGTGCCCTGGCCCATTTCCGAACGGGCGATGCGGATCACCACCTTGTCGTCGGGATGGACGACGACCCAGGCATTGATCTCGGGGGTTCCCGCCTGCTGAGCGCCGGCAGGAATGGAAAAGCCGAAGGTGAAGGCGCCGGCAACCGCGGCCGAACCGGCGAGGATGTGGCGGCGGGATGGGCGGAAAGAACGGGGGGCGGATAAGACGGTCATGATCGCTCTCCTCTCCCTCAACCGCGGCCGAGCTGGCCGCCGGCGGCGACGTCGAGGATCGCGGCCTTGACGCGGACATAGGTGCCGCAGCGGCAGATATTGGTCATCTCGCTGGCGATGTCGGCTTCGCTCGGCTTCGGATTGGCCTGCAGCAGCGCAGCCGCGGTCATGATCATGCCGCTCTGGCAGAAGCCGCATTGCGGCACGTCGTGCTTGATCCAGGCCTGCTGGACCGGGTGGGTTCCGTCAGGGGAGAGCCCTTCGATCGTGACGATCTTCTGCTCCTCGGTCACGGCGCTGACCGGCAGCGCGCAGGAGCGCGTGGCGACGCCGTCGATATGGACCGTGCAGGCGCCGCACTGGGCAACGCCGCAGCCATATTTCGTGCCGGTCAGACCGATTTGTTCGCGGATCACCCAGAGCAGCGGCGTGTCGCCATCGACTGCGACGTCCAGAGTCCGGCCATTCACATTCAGCTTCGTCACCGTAAACCCTCCCGGTTCGGTTCAAGCAGGACGGCGAGAGAGCCAACGCGCCTCGCCGGAAGCCTCAGGATGCCGTGCGAGCATGCCGAGGATTTTTGAAGTGGAATGATTGAAACTCAGAAGTCCGGCGGCGCCAACGGCCAGCATCGGCCGATCACGTTTCGTGAGCGCTGCCAGAAGAGCGAATGCAGCGCCGTATCGTGCGAAAACGGCTTTTACTCCGCGCAATTCGGACGCTTCTGCCCGCATAGCGGGTGCTCAGCCACCGTTGCGTGTTTCACGCAGATGTGAACCTCGGGATTGCCTGAGGCTGCGTGACGTCGTCAGGCGGCCGCCCCGCAATATGGTCGATGTGTCGATCGCGTTCGATCCCGCGAACGACATGGCGTTGCGGCCTGCTCTCGCAGGGCGCCGGGAACGATTAAGACCGCTCTCTTCCCTCGGCCTCGATCAGGTATTCGATGTGACGCCGCCCGGACGCCCCGGGACGGATCGCGACCGCGACGCCGAAGATGCGTTGGATCGTTTCGCTCGTCAGGACCTCATCCGGCGAACCCGCCGCTTCCAGCCGCCCTTCATGCAGCAGTGCGATCTCGTCGCAGAACATCGCTGCGAGGTTGAGATCGTGCAGCGCCATGATGCAGGTGATGCCGAGGCGGCGGATGAGGTTGAGGATCGCGAGCTGGTGCTGGATGTCGAGATGGTTGGTCGGCTCGTCGAGGATCAGCTCGCTCGGTTCCTGCGCCAGCGCCCGGGCGATATGGGCCCGCTGGCGCTCGCCGCCCGACAGCGTATGCCAGGACTGGTCGTGCCGCTCCGCGAGCCCGACCCGCGCCAGCGCTTCGTTCACCGCTGCCTCGTCCGCCGTGCTCCAGGATGCCAGCGCGGCGCGATGCGGCGTGCGGCCGAGGCGGACGACGTCGCAGACGGAGAGCTGGATCTCGGTCGTCGCCTGCTGCTCCACGAAGGCGAGGCGGCGCGCGAGATCGCGCCGCGCCACGCCGGCGATGTCACGCCCATCGAGCATGACGACGCCGCTCGCGACATTGCGCAACCGGCAAAGCAGCCTGAGAAGGCTCGATTTGCCCGAGCCGTTCGGACCGATCAGGCCGAGCACCCGGCCGGGCGCCGCCTGCAGCGTCACCCCGTCGATGATCATCCGGCCGGCCGTGCCCCAGCGCACCTCCCGCATCGCGAGCGTCATGTCGGCCCCATCATTTGGGTTTCCTGGCGCGATAGAGGATCAAGGCGAAGACCGGCGCGCCGAACAGCGCGGTGACCACGCCGATCGGCAGGATCTGCTGCGGGATCAGCACGCGCGACAGGATGTCGGCGAGGATCATGAAGATCGCACCGATGACGAGGCAGGCGGGCAAAAGCCGGGCATGGCCGGAACCGACGAGGAAACGGGCGGCATGGGGAATGATCAGCCCAACGAAGCCCACCGTTCCGACGATCGAGACCATCACGGCGGTCATCACCGCGGTCGTGGCGAAGAGCACGATTTTCACCCGCGTGACCGCGACGCCGAGCGAGGCGGCCGCGTCGACGCCGAAAGCGAAGGCGTCGAGCGCCTTGGCGTGCAGCATGCAGATGCCGAAGCCGATGAAGGCGACCGGCGCCGCAATCCAGAGGTCCGGCCAGCGGACGCCGCCGAAATTCCCAAGGAGCCAGAACATCACGCCCCGCGCCTGCTCGGCGCTGGCGAGCGTCGTCACGATCGTGGCGGTCGCCGCGTTGAAGAGCTGCGAGGTGGCGACACCGGCGAGGATGACGCGATCGCTCGCCCCGCCCGCTCCGGTCGCCAGGAGCGCGACCACCGCGAGCGCGGCGCAGGAGCCGATGAAGGCGCCGGCCGAGACCGTCAGCGCCGTGCCGCCGATGCTGACGCCGAGGATCAGCACCGCGACGGCGCCGGTCGAGGCTCCCGCCGAGATGCCGAGAACGTAAGGCTCCGCCAGGGGATTGCGCAGCAGCGCCTGCAGGATTGCGCCTGAGAGAGCGAGCGCGCCGCCGCACAACCCCGCCATCAGCGCCCGGCTGAGGCGATAGTCGAAGATCACGCCCTGCTGGATCGCGCTGACAGGCCAATCGAGATCGAACAGCCCGTTGCCGAGCGCCTTCAACGCCGTCTCCAACGGGATGCGCATCTCGCCGATCGTCACCGCCAGCGCCACCGCGAAGGTGAGCGCCAGCAGCGAAACCAGCGCGACGGCGATCCGCGCCGGCCAGTTCGGGCCGTGGGCTGCGTGGCTCAAGGAGTCAGACCGAAGCCGGCGATCGCCTTGGCGAGCGTCTCGATGCCGTCCACCGTATCGAGCCCGGCGCGGGTCGCTCCGACATCCATGATGACGATGCGATTGTTCTTCACCGCGTCGAGCTTGCTGGCGACGGGGTCGGTTTTCAGGAAATCGAGCTTCTTCTCGATATCATCGGCCGGAAAGCGGCGGCGATCCATCTTCACCGTGACGATGACCGCGGGATTGGCGGCAGCGATGCTCTCCCAGCCGACCAACGGCCATTCCTCATTGGTCGTGATGATATTGCGCGCCCCGAGCTTCGACAGGATGTAGGCGGGCACGCCGTTCCTGCCGGCCATGAAGCCGTCGCCCTTGATGTCCTTGCTGGAGAACCAGACGACGACCGGCACGTCCTTGACCTTTGCATCCGCCACCGCCTGGACCGCCTTCTCCTCGCGCGCCTTGAGCTCGGCGACGAGCGTCTCGGCGCGGTCGGACACGTCGAAGATCTGCCCGAATTCGCGGATGTTGCGATAGACCAGCTCCATCGTGAACATCTGGGTGCGCACACCGTCGCCGCCGCCGGAATTGTCCTTGCCGACGCAATCGGTCGGCGAGACATAGGTGGGCACCTTGACCTTGGCGAACTGATCGCGCTTGCCGACGATGCCGTTGGGGCCGACATGCCATTCGAACATCGCGGTAACGAGGTCCGGCTCCTGCGCGAGAACCGCCTCGAAGCTCGGGTCGTTGTCGGCGAGGCGCTTCACCTTGGCATTGATCGCCTCATAGGGCTTGGCGATGGGCGAGAACCAGACGGCGGTGCCGACGACGCGGTCGCCGAGGCCGAGCGCATAGAGGATCTCGGTCTGCGTCTGGCCGATCGAGACGACGCGTTTGGGCGCGGCGTTGAAGGTGATCGTCTCGCGGCAGTTCTCCAGCGTCAGCGGATACTGGGTCGGCGCTGCGACGGCCGCGCCCGCGGCCAGGCTGCCGAGGAATGCCAGGACGGGCCATTGAAGCAGGCGGACGAGAGGGCGCGCAATCGGCACAGAGGAAGCCTTATATGAAACGTTGTTACATTTCTGATAGGGCGAGCGGCGCGCAGCCGTCAAGCTCCCCGCGACAGCGCGGCCGGCGGTCTTCATGAACATGGACTTCATCGCTCCCCGAGATGACGGATGCGGGAGCTGCGCAGGATGCGGACGGATGACGGCCGCATGGCCATCACCGACACACACCTCCGGAACACCCCGTCCGAAAGACGTCTTCGATGACCGGGGCAGGTCTCCTGGCTCGCGGGTCGACGCCGGTTCCGCCCGGCCTTCCCGGCGCGGCACGCGCCAGTGGACGATGGACGGAGAGCTCGCCGCTTACAGTTGCGGGGGCAGCCTCGGCTTTGGCGCAACGCGCCTCACCGAATTCCCTCTTAGCTCCAGGCTGAATCTGGAGAACCTCGATCACGTCCAACCTATAAGGTCGTGCCGCACCGTCAAGCTCGGTTCGGGACCATCATGATCGACGTCGATATGCCGCCGGCACTGTAGATCTGGGGCCCAGGCGCGGCGGCTTCGCAGACCGGTGTGATGTCCGGGCTTTCTCCGCTCGACGCAGCGTCACTGGCCATGTTGCTGCCCGGGTTTCTGGTTCGCCCTGCCAGGAGATCGGTTCACTGCGGGCGTGACCTTCCGGCAGCCAAGATCTCGCTTGCGGCGATTTCTGCCGCGCGGCATCCCGTCTTGATACTTACGTAAGGTAATGTTTCTGAAGGGAGGCCGAGCTGCCATCAGGCGGGAGCTTCCGAAAAGCGAGGCTCATTTCACTTCCCGTAGAGCGGAACGGGGGTAGCTCCAATTCTCCTTAAATATGGTAAGTAACTGATATAAATCAGATTTTTATTTGATCTCTGTCGCCGCGCCGGCGTCGTGAACGCATCGCGTGTCGCCTCAAGGAGCTACTCCCTTTGCGCCGACGGGAACCCCTTTGCTCGCTTCACGGTGCAGTGCACCAAGCGTAAGCTGAATAGTACTGTGGGTTGAGTGAGGGTATAGCCGTGTTGCCGAATGCACAGTTCTCCGCGACAGAATTGCAGGATGCCGCGCAAAGGATCAAGCTCCTGCGTCGGGCTGCGACCGAACATGCTGTGGAAATCGGCCGCGAGCTCCTTCGCGTCAAGGAGCGGCTGCCCCACGGGGTCTTCGTCAAATGGGTCGAAAAGGCGTGCGAGTTCAAGATCAGGACCGCGCAGGACCTGATGAAGCTGGCGCGCGGCGCCGATTCCGATGCGAATGCGAAGCTCGTCGCGCTGATGGTTCCATCGACGCTTCGTGTCTATCTCGCCAAGACGACCCCGCCGGCGGTTCGCACCACCATCCTGCAGCGACTCGAGAACGGTGAGCGTGTGTCCCGCAGCGAGCTGCATTCGCAGGTCGTGGATACGCGCAAGACCAGGATGGAGGCGGTGCAGCGTCCGGCGCAGGAAGGATTCTCCTCGTCGTTTCTTCCCGCGCGCGAGCTTAACGGGCCCGCCGAAGGGAGGCGAAACGACCCGGGCGCGGACCGGGCCCGCAGGGTGGCTGAGCTGATTTTGCGGCGGCTCAGCCCGGAGGATTACGGGCTCATCATGGAGGAGATGAGCTGGGAGGTCTGGAACAGAGCCTTTGTCTGGATGAGAGCGGCGCGTGTTGTGGACGCCGAGCATCTGGAATTGGCTTTGCCCAGTACAGCGACGAATCAATCGTGCGAATTCGTTCCCGCAAAGCTGCAGTGAAAAATATCGAAGTTTTATCGTGACTTACAGTCCGCGTATTCGCGTTGTGTGACTTGCGAACGCCGTCTTTGAGGGAACGGAGTTCCTGCAAAGACATCAAATGGTCGGTGGATACAGATCGGAAGCCCAATGTCGGTCTATATTGACGAGCGCCAGCCCTCCACAACATTCGGCCTTCTCAGCCTACGCCGCCGCTGGAAGCTCATTGCCGCATGTGTCGGTCTCGCGGCGATGCTTGGCCTGCTCTACACGGTGCTGAGGCCAGCGAGCTATACGGCGTCGACGCAGCTCCTGGTCTATGTGAAGGAAGTTCAGCCCGGCCCCGACCTCGTCATTTCCCTCGGGCGCGCCGATCTCACGCAGGTCGAGAACGAGAGCGAGGTCATCCGCTCGCGCGGTACCCTGGCCAAGGTCGTAGGGTCGCTGGACCTTACCGAGGATTCCGAGTTCGTTCCCGCGGCGACGGCGTTTCAGGGGCTCGCCCGGTGGCTTTCCGGCACGTCGCCAGCGACCTCCGACGAGAGCCGCGCGAAGCAGGAAGCCGCCATCGAGTCCCTCGCCAGGAGCATCGCGGTCAAGCGGGTCGGAACCAGTCACACGATCCTCGTCGACGTCACGACCTCCGATCCGGAGAAGTCCGCGCTCATCGCCAATGGCATCAGCCAGGTCATGCTCCAGGCGCGTCTCAACGCGGAGCAGGATGGCGAGCGCTCGCCATTGCTGCGCGAGCGGCTGCAGGGCTTGGGACCCAGCGTCTATGTGATGACGCCGGCGCTCGCTCCGGACAAGCCCAACGGACCGCGGAAGATCCTGATCATCATGGCTACGGTCATGGCCGGATTGGTGATCGGGGCGGCGCTGGCGCTGTTTCTCGACTTCCGGGACAAGACGATCCGCAGTGCCGCGCAGATTCAGCGTTTCGGCCTGGAGTGCATCGGCGCGATCCCCTTGTTCAAAAGCGGCAAGCCCGCGATTTCGAGCCAGGCTCGGCAGCGTGCCGGCCAGGATCGCCTGCCTGAAGCCTTGCTGGCGCAAACGCTTCTGCGGGCGACGGTCGCGATCGAGGCGGCCAAGGCACGCACCGTCGGCGTCGCCTCCTCGATCGCAGGAGATGGCGCGACGACCGTGGCGCGGCACCTCGCCCAGATGGCCGCGCGCAGCCAGAGGAAGGTTCTGCTCGTGGAGGCCGGCGGCAGCGAGACGTCGCGATCGTCCGCGAGGGAGATGTCCTCCGCGCCGGCATTCTCGGGGACGCAGCCGCAGCCGCTCGGCGGCAGCCTCTGGAACAATGGCGGCGACGGACCCGATCTTCTCATCACGCCTCCTCCCGGCACCGGCGAGGGCGTCGCCAACTGGTGGATGCATTGCGATCAGACATCGCTGGCAGCCTACGACCTGATCGTCGTCTGCCTGCCGGCCCTCGAACGCGGTCCCGAGTTTCGCATGGCCGCGCAGAACATCGACGGAATCCTGCTGGTGATGAAATGGGGCGGCGCCGAGATGGAGCGGATCGAGCGCGCCTTCACGGTCTCCGGCGCGGCGCCGTCGGATTTCATCGGAGCGGTTTTGAACATGGTCGATGACCGGATGATCGGCCGTTTCGGGGACAAGCTCTGGGAGGCGGAAGGGTTGATGGCCGCCGGACGAGGCCTGTTCGGGCCTGCGATGCCTATCGAGCCGGTTGCCGGATCGTCATGAAGCGGAGAGGTGCTACGATGAAGCGAAGCCGTTCATGGGTAAATGTCGTCGGGACAGTTTCACTGGTCCTGTTCACGCTCAACGGCAACACTGTGCGCGCGACGTCCGACTACGTCGTTCGGGCCGATGACAAGCTCAAGATCAAGATCTTTCAGTATCCTGAGCTGAGCGGTGAATACAAAGTCCGCGCGAATGGAACGATCTCCATCGCGCCGATCGGGGATATTCCCGTCAACGGCCTTTCGACCAAGGAAATCGCGGGCCAGATTGCCGAGCGCTTTGTGCGCTCCGGCATTTCCGACAAGCCCGGCGCCTCGGTCGAGGTCCTCGAGACCCGGCCGGTCTATGTGCTGGGCGACGTGCAGAAGCCCGGCGAGTATCAGTTCCGCCCGGGCATGACCGTTCTGCAAGTCGTCAGCCTGGCCGGCGGGTGGCTGCGGTTCAGTGACCCCGGCCTGATGCGGCTCGACCGCGACAGCATCAACATCACCGGCGATATGCGGAATCTCGTCAGGCGGTATTACGAGCTGACGGCGCGCCGGGCCCGCCTGAACTCCGAGCTGGTGATGAGGAGCGACATCCAGTTTCCGCCCGAGCTTCTCGCCCGGTCGCAGAGCGATGGCGGGGTGAGGCAACTGATCGACGAGGAGCGTTCGCTCCTGAACATCCATGTCGACTCCCTGAAGACCCAGATCGACAGCCTGGAGCAGAACCGGGCCCTGTATGAGCGCGAGATCGAGGCGATCAAGCGCCAGATCGAGGCCAACAAGGTCCAGGTCGCGAGCGTCGAGAAGGAGCTCAAGGAGGTTCGGGACCTGGTCAAGCGTGGCCTGACGACGATCAGCCGCCTGGCGAACCTCGAACGCATGCAGGCGCAGCTCGAAATGAACGAGCAGGGCTTCCAGACGCTGATCCTGCGGTCGCGCCAGAACATCACGCAGGCCGACCAGAGGATCTTCGACCTGAAGAGCGAGCGCAACGCGTCCCTGACCGCCGAGGTGCAGAAGGTCCGGATGGATCTCGACGAGGTCAGCGTGAAATTCGACACCAACCGGAGTCTTCTCGTGGAGGCCAAGGTGACCGTCCCGACGCTGATCGGAAACTCCGACGGCCCTGTCGAGACCCGCAGCCTGACGGTCGTCCGCATCCAGGACGGAAAGTCCGAGACGATCGACGCGCCGGAGAGCATGGAGCTCCTGCCCGGAGACGTGCTCAGGGTCCAGCGGAGCATCATCCCCGGAGGAGGGCTCGGCATCGCCGGTCCGCTCGAGCAGACCAACATGATGATGCCGGCCAAAGTGAAGCAGTAACGGTTCGGCTGCGCGGTCCGCGCTGCCGGGAACGCAGGCTCGTTTCGCCTGCGAGCGGTGGATGGTTTTGTCTCGTGGTTGTGAGTGGGAGATCGACGATGGCCTGCGGAGACAATAATTCCGGGAAATTGGAAGCCGGCTCTCTCTCCCTTCAGCAGCAAATGCTGACATTCGAGCCGCAATTGCGCGCCTATGCCATGTCCCTCAGCCGAAGCGCGGACAGGTCAGACGATCTCGTGCAGGAAACGCTGATGCGCGCGATCAGCAAGATCCACACCTTCCGGCCCGGCACCAATCTCGGTGCCTGGCTGACGACGATCCTGCGAAACTGCTACCTCTCCGATCTGCGCCGGCGGCGCCACGAGGTCGAGGACGCCGATGGCTGCTATTCCGAGTCGCTGCGCGCGGCGCCGGAGCAGGAGGGCCTGCTGGAATACAAGGAGTTCTGTGCGGCCCTGCGCGAAATTCCGTTCGATCAGCGCGAGGCGCTGATGCTGGTCGGCGCGGCGGGGCTTTCCTACGAGGATACGGCGACGCTTTGTCGAACCACCACCGGAACGATCAAGAGCAGGATCAACCGCGCCCGTTCGCGGCTGGCAGCCTTGCTCGGGATCGACAACATCAGCGAGATCGGTTTCGACAGCCGGGTCCGGGCGGTCATGGCGGTCCATCAGGCCGCCGGCGCGACACGGCGGCTTGCCTGAACGCACCGGGAACAGCGGCTTTCGGAGACGCCGAAAAGAGGGACGCCCACGGCATCGGGCCGAATGCGAAATCCGGCCCGACAGGAAGCTTTCGGTCCGGGTCCCCCCGAGCCGGCTCCTGGATCATTTCCGCGTTTCCCTGAATCGCGGAAATGATCCATCTCTTTGTTTTATCGCATTTTCTTTACGCGAACCGGTGTCCGTTTCGCTCGAAAATGCCTTAGCGTTCCCGCATGCTGTCGTGCTGGTAGCGGGAGAGCGGCGAGAGCAGATAGCTGATGATCCGCCGCCGGCCGGTCTTGACCTCCGCCGTCACGGCCATGCCGGGCGACAGGTTGACCTGCTTGTCCTCGATCGCGAGTTGCGTGCGGTCGAGCGAGATGCGCGCGGCGTAGAGGAGTTCCTGCCCGCGCGGTTCGCTGCTGTCGTTTCCCGCTCCCGAGGTTTTGTCACCGGCGGTGTCGGGAATCTTGTCGCGCGGGATGGCATCCTGCGAGATGCTGAGGATGGTGCCGCGCAGCAGGCCGTAGCGGGTGAAATTGAAGGTGTCGATCTTGACGGCGGCTTCCTGGCCGGCGCTGACGAAGCCGATGTCGCGGTTCGAGATCATCGCCTCGATTTCCAGCCGGCTGTCTGCCGGAACGATGTACATCAGCGTCTGCGCCGGCGTGACGACGCCGCCGATCGTATGAATCGCGAGCTGCTGCACGATGCCGTCGACCGGGGCCGTCAGCCTCTGCAGGTTCCTGCGCTGCTCGGCCTTGACGATGTCCCGCCTGAAGCCGGCCTCCTTCTGCTGGGCCTTGGTCAGGTCGTCGAACAGGGTTCGCTCGTACTCCGCCACGGTCTTCGCGCGCGTCTCGGTCAAGGCGGTGACCGCGGCATTGGTTTCGCTGCCGCGCTTCTCCTGAACGAGGATGTCCTGACGCTGGCCGACGAGATCCTGCAATTCGGTGAGATAGGTGACCTTGGAGCCGAGCTCCTTCTGGAAAAGCTGCTCGCGAATCTCGACGCGTTGCTGGAGCGGCACGAGCGTGTTCTTCAGCTTGTCGACGGAGGCCTGAATCGTGTCGCGCTCCGCCGCCTTCTGCGCCAGCTGTCCATCGATGCTCGCGAGCTTGGCCTTCTGCTCGCTGCTCTGGCTGAGGAGGAGGCCGCGATACATCTGCACCAGGTCAGCAGACGCGTCCTTGGGTGGAGTAAACGCCGAAAGGGGGTCTTCCTTGTTGGCGATCGCCGCCCGCAGCCTCGCGATATCGAGGCGAGCGGCCATCAGATCGCTCTGCAGATGACCGACCTCGGCATCGGCGGTCGTCGAGTCGAGATCGACCAACACGTCGCCTGCCTTGACGCTCTGGCCGTCGCGGACCTTGATCTCGCGCACGACACCGGTCTCGAAGGGCTGGACCATCTTGGTCCGGTCGCTGGGGATGATCTTTCCGGGCGCGACGGCGACGATGTCGACGGTGCCGATGCAGGCCCAGAGCAAGGCGGCGGCGAAGATGGAGACGATGCTCAGGCCGATGATGCGCCCGAGCGGGGAGGGCGGCGTCTCGACGATTTCGAGCGCGGCCGGCAGAAATGCGAGCTCCAGGGAGCGCAGGTTCTTCTCATCGGTCGATCGGGCGATGACGGCCTGCTGAAGGGCCTGTGAGCGCGTGGCGAGGCTCGTCACGGCGGCGCGGGTGTTGCGAGCGCCCCATTCCGCCGTTGACGTCAGAGCCTGACGCGCCCTGATCGCCACGGCCCTGTCGAGGCGCGGCATGTTCTCGGCAGCCGTCTTCGCCTGCTTCAGCAAGACCAGACGCCCGCCCCACTGGTCTTCGAATTCGGCCCGCGTCATCAAGGTCGGCTGCGTGATGTTCGACGCGACGACGACCGCGTTCTCGTGATTGACCTTTCCGAGCAGGAGGAAGCCGCCGTTGCGAAGCGCCGCAATGCAAGGCAGCGGAAGCTCGGCCAGCTTGTCCCATGTCGAGGAGAAGGAGCGGGCGACAAAGCCATAGGCCCGTGCGCCCTTCAGGATCTCGGTGACGCCGACGGCGCCGTCACCGAGATGGTTGCGAAGGTCTTCCTTCGTGGCGATGGCGCCGCGCAGGCGCAGCAGCATCTCCAGTGCGAAAAGTCCCGATTGATCATTCGTGAGCGCGTGCATGGCTTTTTTCTCGTCGCCGCTGCTTTCCCGAGGGAAATCAGCGCGGCGTAGAGGCTCCCGGGGTTGTGGAGGATGCGGTCATCCGACGTCTCAAAGATGCTTGTGGGTACGGGCGGTGGCCAGGTTGGACGGCTGATGCCCCGCGAGCGTTGTCAGTGGGGAGGGCCCCCACGCCCCGGATCGGGACGCGGCCTGACCCGCCGCGGCCTGCGTGTTTGCGGCCTCCGGCAATCCGGACTGAAGCCGATGCAAGGTGGCGTAGCGGCCGCCGGTGCGCATCAGTTGCTCGTGAGTGCCGTCCTCGATCAGGCGGCCGCCTTCGATGGTGACGATGCGATCGGCCATCCGTAGGGTGGAGAGACGGTGCGCGATGACGAGCACGGTCCGGGAACGCGCGATCTGCGTCATGTTCTGCTGGATGATGTGCTCGCTCTCGTAGTCGAGCGCACTCGTCGCCTCATCGAAGATCAGGACGCGGGGATCGGTCGCCAGGGCCCGGGCGATGGCGATACGCTGCCGCTGCCCGCCCGACAGGCTGCCGCCGCGCTCACCGACGATCGTGTCGTAGCCCTCCGGCAATTTGAGGATGAAGTCGTGCGCGCCCGCCAGTTTCGCGACTTCGATCACCTTATCCGCCGGAAGGGCGGGGTCGGCCAGGGCGATGTTGTCGCGCACCGAGCGGTTGAACAGGATATTGTCCTGCAGGACGACGCCGATCTGGCGACGCAGCCAGGACGGGTCGATCTGGGCGACGTCGATGCCGTCGACCAGAACCCGGCCGCTTTCCGGCACGTAGAGCCTCTGGGCGAGCTTGGCCAGCGTGCTCTTGCCGGAGCCTGAGGGTCCCACGATCCCGATCATCTGCCCGGCCGGAATGCTCAGGCTGACCTTGTGGAGGATCTCCGGGCCGTCGATCCGGTAGCGGAACGTCACATGCTCGAAGCTGATGTCGCCGCGGATGGCGGGAAGGGCCGTCCGGGAGGGATTATAGGCAGGCTCGGGGGTGGTGTTCAGAATATCGCCGAGGCGGGCGATCGAAAGCCGCGCCTGATGGAAGTCCTGCCAGATCTGGGCCAGTCGCAGGACGGGTCCGCTGACGCGGCCGGCGAGCAGGTTGAACGCGACGAGCTCGCCCACCGAAAGGTTGCCGGCGATGACCAGCTTGGCGCCGACATAGAGGATCGCCGCGGTCACCAGCTTGCTGATGAGCTGAACGGCCTGACTGGCGACGTTGCCCAGGCTCAGCACCCGGAAGCTCGCGGCGATATAGGCGGCGAGCTGCTCCTCCCAGCGCTGCTGCATCTGGGGCTCGATCGCCATGGCCTTGAGCGTTTCGACCGCCGTCACGCTCTCGACCAGGAAGGCCTGGTTCTCGGCGCCGCGGGCGAACTTGTCGTCGAGATAGCGGCGGAAGAGCGGGGTGACGCCTACGGATATCGCGATGTAGAGCGGCAGCGACGCCAGCACGATCCAGGTCAGCAGCGGCGAATAGAAGAACAGCGCGGCCACGAAGACGATCGTGAAGAACAGGTCGATGACGAGCGTCAGCCCCGAACTCGTGAGGAAGTTGCGGATGTTCTCGAGCTCACGCACGCGGGCGACGGAATCGCCGACGCGACGTGCCTGGAAATAGCCGATCGGCAGCGCCAGCAGATGGCGGAACAGGCGCGCGCCGAGCTCGACGTCGATCCGGTTGGTGGTGTGCGAGAACAGATAGGTCCTGAGCGCGCCGAGGACGACTTCGAATACGGCAATGGCGACCAGCCCGATGACCAGCACGTCCAGCGTGCTCATGCTGCGATGTACGAGCACCTTGTCGATGACGACCTGGAAGAACAGGGGCGAGATCAGGCCGAAGAACTGGAGGAAGAAGGACGCGATCAGGACTTCGCCGAGAAGCCAGCGATATTTGTGGATCGCGCCCATGAACCAGGTGATGTCGAAACGGCGGGCGAGGTCGGTCAGCGTCGCGCGCTTCGTCATCAGGACGAGCCGGCCGTCCCAGATCGCTTCGAGCTCGGCTCGCGACATCACGCTCGGCCGCGGGGCGTTCGGCGCCTGGACGAGGATCTGGTCCTCGCCGCAGCGGCCCAGGACCAGGAAGCTGCCGTCGCGCATCGCGGCGATCACCGGCAGCGGCGTGCGCGCCAGCCGCTCCCAGCTCGTCGTCACCGAGCGAGCCTTGAGGCCCAGGCCCTTGGCGCATCGGATCATTTCCGAGACCCCGATCGGCCGACCGGGAAATTGATGCTGGATCTGTTCCGGAAGGACGCTCACGCCCTGGCTGCGCAGGATGAAGATGAGCGCAGTCAGGCCGTCGTCAGATCGCGGATGGGTATCGTTATCGGGATTTTCCAAGTGGTGGCCCCGCATACATGCTGTTTGAGGCGTGCGCGCGAGGAAGGCCTCGCGCGCACGGGACATTTTTTCGAATTCGCGTCGGTGCGGAGGCGCCAGACCCGGCGCCTCCGCTTTAAGTCAGCCGCGTGGCTTCGCGAGCGTCTGGGTGGAGGAGTTCAACCAGGCCTGCGTCATCGCCCCGAAGGACGTCGGCGCGGGCGTGGCGAAACTCGACGCCGCGTACTGATTGAGCAAAGCGAGCTTCGACATCGCCGACCCCTGGGACGGATCGGCGCTCGCGCCTCCATCCTGGGAACCGGAGTAGCCGAGCGTCCTGCCGCTGCCGAAGGCGGCATCCGTCACGCTGCCGCCATGGCCGCCGAACCACTGCTGCGACGCCGTCTGCGCGGAGGTGCCGGACGTTACCGTCGCGGGGGCCGCGAGGTCGGACGCCGCGGAGGCGACAGTCTTGGCCAACGGATTGACCGACGCCGTACCCGCCGACGCATCGGCGGCGATGGTCAGCACGCCAGCCGGCTGATGCGGCGCGCCGGCAATGTTGACGCTCTTGCCCGCGCGGTCCGTCACGCCCTTCAGATCGTATCCCGAGACTTCGAGATCGGGCGCGCTTTCGCCGGCTCCCACCACATATTTGAACTGCAGGGTGTTGGTGCCGGAACCGCTGACGTATTTGGCGGTGCCGCCGCTGCTCAACGACAGGGACGGCGCGCCGTTGACGGTCATCGCGTCCTTGAAGTTGACGGACAGCCAGACGGTGTCGCCCGCCTTGACGGTGCCGCTGCCGTCGCTGATGCCGGAACCGCTCGCGGCGATCCATTGCACCTTGGGCGCCGTGGGGTCGCTCGCCGTCGTGGCGCCGACGGCCAGAACCCCGGCCGGCTGATGTGGCGCGCCGGCAATATCGACGGCATTGCCAGCCCGATCCTTGACGCCGCCCAGATTATAGCGGGCGACTTCGAGGTCGGAGGCCTTCTCGCCGGCCTGCACCTTGTAGTCGAACTGCAAGGTGCTGGTCCCCGCGCCGCCGACATATTTGGCGGTGCCGCCGCTGTTCAGCGACAGGGTCGGAGTCCCGCTGACGGTCATCACGTCATTGAAGTTGACCGAGAGCCGAACGGTGTTGCCGGCCTTGACGGTGCCGGTGCCGTTGCTGAGCTCGGTTCCGGTCGCGGCGATCCACTGGACTTTCGCCGCGGAGCCGCCGACGGCCAGCACTCCGGCCGGCTGAAGCGGCGCGCCGGCAGCATTGGCGGCATTGCCCGCCAGGTCCGTCACACCCTTCAGATTGTAGCCGGCGACCGCGAGGTCGGAGGCTTTCTCGCCGGCCTTCACCACATAGTCGAACTGCAGCGTGCTGGTGCCTGCGCCGCCGACATATTTGGCGGTGCCGCCGGTGTTCAGCGACAGGGTCGGCGTACCGTTGACGGTCACTCCCTCGTTGAAGTTGACCGACAGCCGGACGGTGTCGCCAGCCTTGACGGTGCCGGTGCCGTTGGTGATGCCGGCACCGGTCGCGGCGATCCATTGCACCGTCGGCGCCGTGGTATCCTTCGGCGTCGTGGTGCCGGTCGAGGTCGAAGTATCGACGACCAGTGTTCCCGCCGGCAGCGTCGGAGCGCCGTTGAGGTCGACAGCGTTGCCGGCCTTGTCCTTCACGCCGGAGAGGTCGTAGCCGCTGATCGCGAGATCGGCGGTGTTCTCGCCGGCGGCGACCTTGTAGTCGAACTGCAAGGTGTCGGTGCCGGTACCGCTCACATATTTCGCGGTGCCCTTGTCGTTCAGCGACAGGATCGCGGTGCCGCTGACATCGACCGCCTCGCTGAACTTCAGCGTCAGGCGCACGGTGTCGCCGGCCTTGACGGTACCGGTGCCGTTGACGACGCCGGGGCCGTTGGCCGCAACCCACTGCACGGTCGGCTTGGTGGTGTCGGTGGTCGGCTGGGTCGTGACCGGCGGCGGGTT
The DNA here is from genome assembly GCF_041360765.1 of Allobosea sp. RCC_152_1. NCBI lineage: Bacteria > Pseudomonadati > Pseudomonadota > Alphaproteobacteria > Hyphomicrobiales > Alloboseaceae > Allobosea > Allobosea sp. RCC_152_1. The sequence goes on along the minus strand of NZ_JBFUPU010000002.1, from coordinate 508,702 downwards.
GGTGATGACCGGCGGCGGATCGGTGACCGTGCCTCCCGTACCGCCCGTGCTTCCGGAGCCCGAGTTATTGGACACACCCTGCAGCAGGGGGGTGATGTTTCCCATGTCGTGCCACAACGCGGTCATCGTCGCGTCGTCGTAGGCGTTGGCCTGCGCGCGAATATTGGTCGTGCCGCCCGCCACATCGATGACATAGGCGCCATAGGTCTGCATGGCCTTGAAGACCTGCTGGCCCAGCGGAGAGAGGCCGGCAGGCATCGGGGTGCCCGGCGGAATCGCGAGGAGCTGCCCTTCCTGGACGATACCCGACGCGTTGCTGCCGTCGCTGGAGATGGCCTGGCCGACGGCGCCGGGCTTGGCGAGCGAGAAATCGACGGCGAGCTGCAGCGCGTGATCGATCACGCCGTCATCCGTTTCCGCCTTGACGAGCAGACCGCCGAGCTGACTGGCGCCGGCAGCCGTGATGCCCGCGCTGAGGAAGGGCGACTTGGTGCCCCAGCCATCGCCGGTGACGATGTTTTCGGACCCGAACGACGCAGCCGATGCTGTCGTGTTGCTGGTCCGGTTGAATTGCCAGAAGTTGTACGCGACGTCGCCATCGATGACGATCAGTTCGCCGTCAGTACCCGCGGCGCCGTTCGCCGCTGCCGGCATGTGAACACTGACGGTGCCGCCAGGATAACCCCACCCCGGGGGGTAAGTGACTTGAACCAGCGGGTCAGAGGCAGAAGCAACGTAAACCGAAGGAGAGTAACTATCCCATGCTACACTGTAGTTGTATCCCGTCGAGGCGGGCCATCCAAGTTTAGTGAAGGTTGCATTGCTTGATACTGGAGTATTCCAACTCGAAGACGCAGAAAATGGGCGAGTTTCGAGTGAGGTCATATGCCTATATTCCTTAGCTTATCCAGGAGGAACGGCGTGCGGGTATGGATAGGCCAGGCAGGTATTTAACGCCGTTCCGAGGAGACAACGCAGCGATTAGCCAGGCATGCTGCGAGATCGGCGGGTGGATGACGGGTCATCGCCATATCACAGGCGGCGAATCATATTCCCATCCACTAACGAACGTGGCCAGATATCGTGTTTGGAATATGATGCCAAAGAGAAAATGTCGCGACGTCGATTTTTGTGGATATCCCGCCGGTCTCTGTGGATGCGGATGTTGACATCATGTACAATATGGTTAACGCGTCGCGTATGCGTGCCATATACCGCCGCCTAGACCTGACGTATGGCAAACGCCATGCCCGATGCGCTGTGCAGGCGCGACCTGGTTCGAGTCAATAGGCTCGGTTGCCGCAAAGTTGCCACGATTGAGCCGATTTCGGCGCTTTTCGATCCGACGCAGGCAAAGGCGCCGAGCCTCGTCGAGATGAACGGATGAGCCTCACAGGGGCATTGTGGCTGATCCCGGTATCGCGGAGGCGGTCTTGCGTTGCCGGCGAGACAGGCGCTGTGATCGGGAGGTCCTCACGGCCGTGTTGTCGGCTGTTCAGTCGGCCGGCCGCCTCACACGCTGAAGCAGCGGCGATATCCGTGTCAGGTCCTGCTGAAGCGCCGTGATCGTTGCCTCGTCATAGGCATTCGCCTGGGCGCGCAGGTTCGTGATGCCCCCGGCCACGTCGATCACGAAGGCGCCGTAGGTCCGGTAGGCGCGAAAGACCTTCTGCCCGAGCGGCGATAGCCCCGGCGGCATCGGCATGGTGGCCGGGATGGCCAGACGTTCGCCTTCCTGGACGAGGCCCTCCGGATTTCTGCCGTCACCGTTGATCGCCTCACCGATGCGGCCCGGCCGCGCCAGGGCCGCATCGATCGCGATCTGCAAGGCGTGCGTTATTTCACCCCGATCGGTCTCGGCCTGAACCAGCAGGCCGGCAAGCTGGCTCGAGCCGGCCGCCACGATGCCCGCGCCGAGAAAGGGCGATGTGCGACCCCAACCGTCGCCGGTGACGATGTCCGCCGCAGCGTAGGACCGCGCGGTGGCCCTGTCGGCGCTCAACCGCTTGAACTGCCAGAGATTATGGACGGTGCCGCCATCGATGACCAGCAGTTCGCCGTCGGTCCCCTGGGCGCCATCGACCCCGACCGGGATGCGAATGCTGGCGACACCGGCGGGACGTCCCCAGCTTGCCGGGTGTTCGACGGATACGACGGGGTCCGAGGCCGAGCTGACGTGAATTGCGGGCGAGTAGCTGTCCCAGGCCACGCCGAAGAGGGCGCCGGGTGGCCAGGCGAGCTTTTCGAAGGTCGCATCCGGCGCGATCGGCCTGTTCCAGGAGGAGCTCGCCGCGAAGGGCCGCTGGCCGAGCGTGAATGTGCAGGGCTGCCTGCCGCCGCCGGCGCCGCACGCATTGTTCGCCAGAGCGGGTGAGCAGCACCCCATCGCGATCGCGAGGGAAATGGCGAGCCGGGCCAGCGCCCGGACCGGCGGGGCATGAAGGACAGGCGGTGCGCGGCGTGATCTCATCCGGCCGAGTTCCAGAGCGATCGATCCGCATCCGTCATCACCGCTCCGTCCGGATCCAATCGACCTGGCGATGAATGAAGAAGCGGATGAAGGAGGGGATCTTGAGCAGGCAATAGGCCGGGCCCGCCGCCAGCTCGCGCCCGGAAATGATCTCCTGGCCGAAACGCCGCCACGCGACGACGATCGCTCCGGCGAAGCCGGCCAGCACGACCGAGGAGGCGACGAGCGGGCTCGCCGCACCCGTCGCTGCGAACCAGGAGAGATTCAGGCCGCCTATCAGCATCAGGGACAGGGCCAGAAGCGTCAGGGGCGGAATGCACAGGTCGAGCGTGAATGCGAGGAGGTGCAGGCTCGGTTTCGAGACCACACGCCGGATCAATGGCAGGAAGAACTGCCCGATGACCGCCAGATGTCCATGCTCCCACCGCGTGCGCTGCTGGCGCTTGCCCGTTTCCCCCTGGGGAAGCTGGCTGACGACCTGCGCGTCCGGGCAGAAGAGCGGCGATGACCCGGCGAGCGCGAGCTCGGCACCGAATTTCTGATCTTCTGCGAGATGGCCGGTCGCGAGATCGAGCCGGGTGACGAGGGCGAAGGGCAGCGCCATGCCGGAGCCCATCAACTGGCAAGGCCAGCCGAGACGCGCGGAGCCCAGCGGCCGCACGAAGGTCTTGATCGTCCAGGCCAGCCGGGAAACCTTGTCGGCCGAGCTCGGCAAGGGAGGCGCCAGCATCGTATAGCGCGCCTGGACCGGGCGCCCCGTCGCGACGCAACGCTTCGCTAGAAACTCGAGCGTCCCGGGCGCGACCTCGCAATCGGCGTCGACGACGATGACGACTTGCGGCGGATCGGCCGCGAGGGCGCGGATGCCGTGATCCAGCGCGTAGCCCTTTCCGAGCCGTGTCGTGTCCTGGCGGATGACGACCTCCGCCCCGGCGCTCGAAGCGATGCGCGCGGTGTCGTCGGAGCAGTTGTCGGCCACCACGAGCAAGTGCCCCGCGGCGGGCAATTGAGCCATGATCGAGGCAATGCTGCGCGCGATGACGGCTTCTTCGTCATGGGCGGGCATGACCGCCACGAAACGCGGACAGGGCATGGAGATGACCGACACGGACCGCCTCGCGGGCAGGAGCGCCGCGCCGATCTGGACGACGAGGAAGGCGACCGGGATCGCCGTCAGGAGACCAAGAGCGAGCAGAGCATGGGTGACTGCGTCGACCATGGCGATCACGACGATCCCGGTCCCTGAAGTCCCGATGGCATCAGCGCGACCGTGTCGGCCGCGAGCGCCGTCTCACGGCGCGCGCGGCGCGGTTTGGCGGCGGTGGCGAAGCCTTGCGGCGTTGCGGATGGGCCGGCGTTGAGGACGGCTGCGACCGACGAACGGGCTGCATGCGGGAAGGTTTCGAGCGCCTTGGCGGGGTCGGTCCGCTCGCGGCGATCCGTGCTGCCGAGCGACCGGGCCAGGACGTCGAGGATCTGTTCGGAAGCATGGCCGTCGCCGAACGGATTCCTGGCCTGGGCCATGGCGCGATAGGCTTCGGGGTCCGTGAGCAGCTCCTTGCAGGCCGAGACGATCGAGTCGACTTCCGTTCCGACGAGGCGGGCGGTGCCGGCTTCGACGGCTTCCGGCCGTTCGGTCGTATCGCGCAGGACGAGAACCGGCTTGCCGAGCGCAGGCGCCTCTTCCTGGACGCCGCCGGAATCCGAAAGGATAATGTGGGCGCCATTCATCGCCAGCACGAATTGCTCGTAGCCGAGCGGCTCGATCAGCGACACGCGCGGATGCGAGCCCAGCATCGGGCCGACGACCTGGCGGACGCGCGGGCTGAGATGGACGGGGCAGACCACCCGCAGGTTCGGGAAACCCTGCAACAGGATCAGGATCGCCTCGCAGATGCGCTGCATCGGCTCGCCATGGTTCTCCCGGCGATGGGTGGTGAGAAGGAGTGTCTGTGCTGCCGCGCGGCGCACCGGCTCGGGGGCTGCCTTCGCCAGCGTGAGGAACAGCGCGTCGATCGCGGTGTTCCCGGTGACCCAGATCGTCTCCGCCGGCACATTCTCCTTGAGCAGGTTGTATCGCGACGTTTCGGTCGGCGCGAAATGATAGTCCGCGATGACGCTCGTCAGGCGGCGATAGACCTCCTCCGGAAAGGGCGCGCGCTTGTCATAGGTCCTCAGCCCGGCTTCGACATGGGCGACGGGGATGTTTTCGTAGAATGCCGCCAGCGCCCCGACGAAGCTCGTCGTGGTGTCGCCCTGCACGACGACGACATCGGGCCGGGCCTTGGCGATCACCCGCTGCAGGCCTCCCAGCGCCGCCATCGTGACATGGGCGAGGTTCTGGTCTTTGCGCATGATGTTGAGGTCGGCGAGGATCGGCAGGTCGAAATAGGTCACGACCTGGTCGAGCATTTCCCGGTGCTGGCTGGTGCGCACCGCCAGCACCTCGAAACGTTCGGGGTCGGCATTCGCCTTCAGGATGAGCGGCGCGAGCTTGATGGCCTCGGGCCGCGTGCCCATCACGACGAGAATTCGCTTGCGGGTTGCCATCTCAATCCTCGTTCAGGGTCGCGGGACGACGCGCCGGGGATGGGAGACCTGGGCGATGGCGCTCCAGGAAATCAGGCCGAGGAACTGGGAGTTCGTGATCAGGTAGCGCCTGAACAGCCGGCGCGGTTCCTGGATGAGACGGTAAGCCCATTCGAGCCCGGCGCGCTGGATGAAGGCGGGGGCCCGCTTGCGCCGTCCCGCGATGACATCGAAGCTGCCGCCGACGCCGATGACGACCCGCGCGCCGAGATTATCCCACTGCTCCTCGATGAAATATTCCTGCCGCGGCACGCCCATCGCGACGAAGAGGAGTTCGGCGCCGCTTTCCGCCACGGCCCGCGCGCGGGCTTCAGCCTGCTCGGGGCCGAAATAGCCATCGGCATAGCCGCGGACATCGAGCCCGCGATGCCGGTCCTGGAGCACATTGACGGCCTCGCGTACCGTGCTGCTCTCGGCGCCGAGAAAATAGACGCCGACCCCCTCCTGGACGGCGCGGGCGCAGAGCTGGTCGATCAGGTCGATGCCGGCGACACGCTCGGGCAGGGGCTGCTGCCGGAGATGCGAGGCCCAGACGAGCGGCTGTCCATCGGCCACGATCCATCGCGACGAATCGACGAAGCGTTGCAGGCGCGGGTTGGACCGCATCATCATCAGGATCGCGACGTTCACCGTCGAGAGGATGCCGCGCTCTCCGGCCCGGATGGTCCGCATGAGCTCCTCGACGGTCTGGTCGGCCGAGAGCTTGTCGAAGCGGCCGTTCAGGATCTGGACCTGAGCCGGTGGCATCGCTTCAGATGGGGGAAGCTCAGTGGCTTCGGATACGGAAAGCCGCGCAGTGTCTGATGGCATCGCAAATCCCTCAGGCCGGAGACCCCAAGCGAACACGGCAGATTGACTTAGGCCGCGCGGCGGAGATCGCCGCAGGCCGTGCTGCATGCCGTTTGGTAAGATAATGGTCGACGCGGTGGGTTTGTTCGCGCAAAACGCGGTTTCATCGTTCTCTTGATGTCTTAACTGAGCGATCTGCGCGTTAACGAGACAATGTAATCTACGCCGGAACGCTCGGTGCGAATGTCAAAAGCGCAACAGGTTGCGCTTTTGCTCTCCGGAGCCGGAGTATCTGCCGTAAGGAAATCTAATTTTGCCGGCGCGAAGAACTTGCGCCCTGTCGGCCGCATTAAGGCTCTGCGGATGTCGAGCGTTTGATGGGCGGCCGGAGCATTTGGCGAAGCAATGTCAACCAACGCGGTTTATCATCGGGTCCAGCATCTCTCCGCGACCGCGCTGACGCATAGAACACAGTTGTTCTGGACCGTCGTCGTGGCCGCCCTCGAGATGATCGTGATCGTCACCTGCGCCTATGGCGCGTTTGTCGCGTATTCGGCGGCTGCGTACGGGGTGATTTTCTTCCGGATCGACTATGCCCTGGCCTCCGTGTCGGTGGGGGCGCTCTATGTCGCCTTGTGCATCGCCGACAATCAATACGATCTGCTCGGCCCGGAATGGAACGAGCGCAGCCGGACCCGGGGCGGTGTCGCCATCGCCCTTTCATGCGTCATCCTGCTGACGATCGGTTACGTGACCAACAGTCTCGGCGGCTATTCCCGCGGCACGTTCCTGGTGCAATTCCTGGCCACGCTGCTGGGACAGGTCGCCATCAGATCCTGTCTCCGGCAAGTCATCGATCAGGTTCGCTGGCGCGGACATTGGCGTCGGGAAAGCATGGTCGTGCTGGTCATGCCCGGCGCGCGGGGCGTCAGACATGTTCGCGCGCGGCTGGCGGCGCGGCACGAACATATCGTGCGCTGGTATGATTTCCCGTCAGTGACCGATCTGGCCGATGGGGGGGCCTCGTTAGAGGTACAACTTTCGGCGATCCGGGGTGAATGCCGGGCCTTGCCCATCGACGCCGTGCTGATCCTGTTCGGCTCGGACAACATGGAGGTCGTCTCGAACGCGGTCGAGGAGCTGTCGGAACTTCCGGTCCGGATCCAGCTGCTGCCGGTCGAGCTGGCCGAGCTGATGCGGCGCAGTCGCGTCGGAACCTATGGCCATCTGCGGGTGCTCGAATTGTTCTGCGGGCCCTGCTCGCTGCGCGACCGGTTCCTGAAGCGCAGCTTCGATATCGTCGTCGCCTCGACGCTGCTGGTGATGTTGTGGCCGCTCTTCGCCGTCGTCGCTGCCTTGATCAAGCTTGAAACGCGCGGTCCCGTGCTCTTCCGGCAGACGCGCCACGGCTTCAACAACGAGCCGATCCAGGTCCTGAAATTCCGCAGCATGACGACGTTCGACGACGCGCATGACGAATTTCGGCAGGCGGTCCGGAACGATCCGCGCGTCACGCGCGTCGGGCGGGTGCTGCGGCGGACCAATATCGACGAGCTACCTCAGTTGATGAATGTGCTGAGGGGCGAGATGTCCCTGGTCGGGCCACGGCCGCATGCGGTTGCCCACAATCACATGTTCGCCGACCAGATCCGCCGGATGTTCAGGCGCCACAACGTCAAGCCGGGGATTACCGGCTGGGCCCAGGTCAACGGCCTGCGCGGCGAAACCGATACCTTCGAGAAAATGCAGAAGCGGATCGAGCACGATCTCTACTACGTCGACAACTGGTCGTTCTTCTTCGACCTGAAGATCATGATCATGACGGTCATATCGAAGCGCGCGCATATCGACGCCTATTGAGCGAGAGGGGAAGAGGCGATGCGTGTCTGCTACTTCGTGTCCGAATATCCCGCCGTTTCCCACACCTTCATGCGGCGGGAGATCGTCGAGCTCGAGCGGAACGGAATCTCGGTTCTCCGCGTCTCGCTCCGGGGCGGGGACCGCAAGCTGGTGGACCCGGCCGATATCGGCGAGAAAGCCCGCACCCGCTACATGCTGGACGGCGGCATGGCCAAGTTCGTGACGGCTCTCGCCAGCGCGCTCGTGCGAAGGCCCGCAGCCCTGATGCGCGCGACCGTCGCCGCCTTCGGGATGATGCGGTGCTCGAGCCGCCCGGCGCCGCTCCATCTCGCCTATCTCGCGGAAGCGCTTGTCCTCGCACGCTGGGTCAGCGAGCAGGACATCCGGCATATCCACGCGCATTTCGGGACGAATGGCGCTGAAGTCGCCATGCTCTGCCATATCCTGACCGGCGTGCCCTACAGCTTTACCGTGCACGGCCCGGATGAATTCGACAGGCCCGAATATCTCGGCTTCCCGGCCAAGGTGAAGCATGCCGCCTTCGTCTGCGTCATCAGCGAGTTCACCGGAAGCCAGCTCTGCCGCTGGATCCCCACGGAGGAGTGGGCGAAGATCAAGCTGGTACGTTGCGGGCTGGATGCCGATTTCCTGGCCACGCGGCCTCCCCGGACCGTCCCGAAGAACCAGCTCGTGACCGTCGGTCGGCTCAGCGAGCAGAAGGGGCACCTGATTCTGCTCCAGGCGCTCGCCGTCCTTGCGCGTGAGGGCATGCCGTTCAGGCTGACCGTGGTTGGAGACGGCCCGCTGCGGCCGCAGCTCGAGCGGAGCATCCGGGAGTTGGGGCTCGAGCAGCATGTCGAGATGGCGGGCTGGATGAGCAACGCGCAGGTGCGCGCCGCGATACGCGAGGCGCGGGCCCTGGTCCTGCCGAGCTTCGCCGAGGGGCTGCCGGTCGTCCTGATGGAGGCACTGGCGCTCGGCCGCCCGGTCGTGACGACCTATGTCGCGGGCATCCCGGAGCTGGTCACGGATCAGGTCTGCGGCTGGCTCGTTCCGGCGGGAAGCGTCGATCGGCTCGCCCGTGCCATCGGCGAGTGCCTGGACGCCCCGGACTCGCTCGTCCAGGCGATGGGGGAGGCCGGGCGCGAGCAGGTGCTGGAGCAGCACGACATCGTTCGGGAATGCCGGAAGCTGGCGGCGTTGTTCAAGGCAGGCGCGTTCGAGAGGACGATCCCCTTCGACAGCGCCGAACGGGTGGAGGATCTCCCAGACGCCTATGACCCGGCGTTCGCCGGCAGCCATGCGATGAGGCTGGGCGAAGCGGTGACGCTTCGGTCCGGGCATTCAGGCTGGGTGAAGCGATGATCCCGACCTGCTCCGCCATCGGCTGGATGAGGAGTGCCTGAATGATCGACGTCACCGTCATCGTTCCGACGCATAACCGCCGGCGCATCCTGCCTCAGGCGGTCCATTCCATTCTGCGCCAGCAGGGCGTCTCGATCGAGCTCATCGCGGTCGACGATGGCTCGACCGACGAAACGGGCGCCTGGCTGGATCGGCTCGCCGCCGGCGATGCCAGAGTGAGGGTCGTGCACCACGCGCAGCCGCGTTTCATCTCGGGCGCGCGCAACGCCGGCATCGCCCAGGCGGCCGGGCGCTGGGTCGCTTTCTGCGACGATGACGATCTCTGGGCGCCGGACAAGCTGGCGACGCAGCTTGCCGCCATGCGGGCCAGTTCGGCGCGATGGGCCTGCACCGGCATCGTCGCGGTGGACGAGGAGCTTGCGGTGATCGGGCATGGTCACGTCAAGGGCGGGGACGTTCTGGCGGGCCTGCTGGAAAGCAACGGAATCCCGACAGGGTCGACGGTGATCGCGGAACACGATCTCGTCCGGGATGTCGGTGGGTTCGATCCGGCGCTGCGCGGCTCCGAGGACTGGGATCTGTGGATCAGGCTGGCTCAGCACTCGCCGCTGGCCGCGGTCGATCGCCCCCTCGTCGCCTATCGCCTGAGCCGGCAATCGCTGTCGATGGATGTCGATCCCATGCGCGCTGGCCGCCTGGTCATCGCGGAGCGATACGCGGCGCTGGCGGCAAGGCATGGCGTCACGTCAGACGAAGCGGGACATGAACGCTACCTCGCCAAGCAACTCCTGCGGGCGGGGGCGCGGTGGCGGGCAGCGTCCATCTTCACCTCGCTCGCCGTCAGGCATGGGCGGTGGCGGGAGCTGCCGCGCGTGGCCGCCGCGCTGATGGCGCCGCGCGCGACGGACCGGATCGGACAGGCCCGGGCCGCCGCCGCGGTTCCGGCGTTGTGGCGCCAGGAGGTCGAGCTCTGGTTGCGGCCGATCCGCGAGGCAGGCCGGGCAGGCGAGCAACGCAACCCGATTTGGGCCAGAGCCAGGGAGATGGAGGCATGAAGCCGGTATCCAGCCCCGTCGATGCCATCCATGGCGGCGTGCTCCAGCACGATATCGAGCGCTCCTGGCCGACAATGTCGGTCCGCGAGGCCAATAACGAGGCGATCTGGCGGCTGCTGCGTGCCGTCGTGTTCGGCGTCCTGCTGGTCCGGGCCTCTTCCGACCCGATCTTCAACCTGCTGGGAGGCGATTCCGGCGCCGCCTCGATGGGGGTCGGAGCGCTCTTCAACGTGGTCGCGATCGCGGTCGCGGTCGTGCTTCTCGCGCAGACGCCGCTGCGGGCGCCGTTCCCCGTCCTCGCGATCTGGGGTCCGTTCCTGCTGATCGCCTTCGGCTCGACGCTCTACGCGCCGGATTTCAAGGCAGCGGTGCGGCTCGCCTCCGTCCTGCTGACCTATTGGGCGTTCTTCGCGATGCCGTTCTTCCTGTTGCGTTCGTCGCTGGACGTCACGCGGTTCGTTCTCGTGGTGATCGCCTCGTCGATACCGCCCTCGCTCTATGCCTTCGTGGATATCGCGCGCGGATTGTCCAATTTCAGCGAGTTTCGTTTGCAGAGCACGTTCTCGCATCCGAACATCTACGCGTTCTATCTCGTGCTGCAGGTGGGCCTTGCGCTCTATGTCCGGGCCTCCCGGATCCTGCGCGTGCCGCCGCTCATTCGCACGCTGGTGACGCTCTACATCCCGGCCCTGATCTTCTTTCTGCTGCTGACCAAGACGCGCAGCGCCTGGGGAGCGTGCGGGCTGATGTGCCTGGTGTACGCGGTCAAGATCGATCGCCGTTTTCTTCTGGCCCTGCTGCTGGTGCCGGTGCTGTTCGTCGGGAATCCGAGCCTCAGGGAAAGGCTGGCGGACGTCACCGCGGCGACGGAAGTCGACAACTTCTCGCAGCTGAATGATGACAACCGGCTGAATTCCTATGTCTGGCGGCAGGCGTTGTGGGAGTCCGCCATTCCGGTCGTGCTGGAACGACCGCTGCTGGGCCATGGGCTGGAGTCGTTCAAGCCGGCGACGCCGAGCTTCTTTTCGCTGATCGGCCCGCAAGGCATCGACGGCCATAACTTCTATCTGCAGGCCAGTTTCGAGATGGGGCTGCTCGGCCTGCTTGCGCTCATCTGGCTGCTCGGCTGCGTGGCTTATCGCCTCGTCAAGGGGCTGCGGCGCGATCCGCCCGGACTCCTGATCATCCTGTGCATCCTGGCGACCTATCTGCTCGAGTCGTATTCGGACAACATGCACTTCTACCTGTCGTTCAACTGGTACTTCTGGTTCGTCATGGGCACGATCTGTGCCTGGCTCTACAAGGACGAGGCTGTCGCGACGCCCGTCCGTCCCGGCCACGGGGGCGCCTGGCGGCCGGAAGGCCGGCATGGGACCGGCGCGACCGGACGAACCGACCACGTCGCCTAAGCATCTCGCCACGGCAGTGGATTCCGCTTCGCCCGCCTGTGAATGGCGGGCTCGCAGCCCCATCGCATTTCGCGGCCATCCATCCGGCGATTTTGCGTCCCGATCGAGTGCTTAGACGCAGGAACGGGGCGGGGTACCCGGCGTTTTCTCTGTGTAGGTCACTGCAGGCGCAGCGCGCCGGGTGGGGAGGGGACGGAAGGCCGGCGATCCGGCCCCGTGACGACGCGACCGCGCCGGCCAGAGGCCTCTCCTCATCCTCGTGTCTGCCATCCCGAACCGGGCGCCGGAAACGGGCCCCTTTTCGATTGAAAGACATGCTGGACACGATAAGCCATCCGCAGGTCGTCCATAGCACGGAGAGGCTCGAGAGCCGGATCAACGTGCGGCCACGACCGTCCTTCGGCCTGGGAAGCCTCCGGAGCCGCAAGCGGCTGCTGGGCATCGGCACGCTGGCCTGCCTGGCGCTCGCCGCGCTCTATGTCGGGGTGCGCCCGACGACCTACACGGCATCCAGCCAATTGCTGATCTATATCAAGCAGGTCCTGACCGGCCCCGACCAGGCGATCCTTCCGGGCCGGGCCGACCTGCCGATGGTCCAGAACCAGATCGAGCTGCTGCGCTCCGGAAACGTGCTGGCGAAGGTCGTCGAGACGCTGCAGCTGACGAAGGATCCCGAATTCCTCCGTAGCCTCCGCTCATCGCCCGAGGCGCAGAAGCGCGATCCGGCTGCCACGGATACCGACGCCGCCGCGTTCCGCGCGGCCTTGGTGGCACTGAACAGCAAGCTCAGCATCCGCCAGGTCGGCACGAGCCATCTGGTCACGGTGAGCTTCCAAGCCTCGACCCCCGAGAAGGCCGCGCGCATCGTCAACAGCGTGATCCGCATCTATCTGCAGGAGCGGGCACGGGCCTCGGACGCGGCCTCGTCCAAGGCGCCGACGCTGCGCGAGATCTATCAAAGCCTCGGACCGAGCGCTCAGGTGATTTCGGAGGCTGAGCCGCCGGTCAAGTCTGATGGGCCGCCGGCGGCATTGATCCTCGTCGCCGCCGCATTGCTCGGCCTGGGTACCACGGCCGCCGTCGCCCTCCTGCTCGATGCGCTCGATGATACGATCCACGACGCGCACCAGATGGAATATGTCCTCGGCCTGGAATGCCTGGGCGTCGTGCCCCGCTTCGCGAATGTCGACAACGGGAGCGAGGATGCCGCGGCGCGGCGTCTGCTCGCGGTGGAAGGGCCGGTGCTGCGACGCGCGGCTGCGACGGTGCAGGACGCTTCGACCGGCGAGCCCCGGACGATCGGCGTGACCTCGGTCCTGCCGGGCGAGGGCGCGACGACGGTCGCGATCGGGCTGGCCATGGCGTCGGCCGCGTCGGGAAAACGTGTCCTGCTGATCGACGCCGTGCTGGACAACCCCGCGATCTCGCGCTGGGTTGCGAGCCTCTCATGCGCTCCGCCCCGGCCGGGAGCCAATCCGGAGCCCGCGGTCATCGGCGACGTCGTCAAGGTGCAGGCCGGGCTGCATGTCCTGTCGCTCGCCGAAGGATACGGCGAGGCGTCCCGCCTGATGCCTCGCGGCCTGCTGGACGACATCCTGAACGCCGCGGAAGCGTCCTACGACATGGTGATCGTCGACATGCCCTCGCTCGCATCCGGACCGCAGGTGCGCGCCGCCGCTCAATCGCTGGATGGCTTCCTGCTCGTCGTGAAATGGGGCGCAACCAAATCCGAACTGGTCCGGCAGGCTTTCCGGTCCGCCGGTCAGGCCGAGCCCAAGTTTATCGGGACGATGCTCAACATGGCCGATGAAGCGACGATGAAACGTTATGGATACAAGCGTTCTGAAGAACTGAAAGTCGTGATCGCTTCCTGACTTAAACAAATGCCGGGGCTGGGCCGCGAGCATTTACTGAAGGAGAGTATCATGAAGGTCGTACTCTTTTGCGGTGGCATGGGCATGCGGCTGCGGGGCTATGTCGACGATGTCCCGAAGCCGATGGTGCAGATCGGGTCGCGCCCCATCCTCTGGCATCTGATGAAGTACTACGCCCATTTCGGGCATAAGGATTTCATCCTCTGCCTGGGCCACAAGGGCTACGCCATCAAGGACTATTTCCTGAAGTACGACGAGTCGATCTCGAACGACTTCGTCTGGTCCCGCGGCGGCCAGAAGATCGACTTCATCAACCGGGACAGCGACGACTGGACGATCACCTTCGTGGAAACCGGTCTGCATGCGACGATCGGCGAACGCCTGAAGGCGGTCCAGCCCTATCTGCGCGGCGAGGAGTACTTCCTGGCGAATTACGGCGACGGTCTCAGCGACCTGCACCTTCCGACGATGATCGGCGAGCTGCAGCGGAGCGATGCCGTGGCCTCGCTGCTGCTGGTGCAGCCGACGGCGAGCTTCGACATCGTCAGGACGACGCCCGAGGGCAAGATCGCCGAGGTGGCGGCATTGAGCAATTCCGACATCTGGATCAATGGCGGCTTCTTCGTCTTCCGCAACGAGATCTTCGACTACATCAACCCGGGCGACGAGCTGGTGCGGGAGCCGTTCGCGCGGCTGATCCAGCGCCAGGCCTTGCTGGCGCATAAATGCACCGGATTCTGGCAGTGCATGGACACCTTCAAGGACAAGCAGCGCCTCGAGGAGCTCAACGATACCAACCCGCCTTGGAAGGTGTGGAAGGACTGCGCCACCATCTCGTATCCCGCGATGGCGCCGGTGGCTCCTGCGATCACGCCGGTCGCTCCCACGATGACGCAGGTGGCGTGACCATGCTGCGCCTGAAGCCGGATGGCGGCGCTGCGTCGCCGCTGCAGATCCTGTGTCTGGGATGTCATTCCGACGACATCGAGATCGGCTGCGGCGGAACGGTGCTGCAGATCGCGGCGGAGCGCGAGGCGGTGTTCCATTGGGTCGTCTTCAGCGCCAACGGAACCCGCGCCTCGGAAGCGGAGAACGGGGCAAGGCAATTCGTCGACCCCGCCCGCATGAAGCGGGTCATCCTGAAGGATTTCCAGGACGGCTACATGCCGTTCGTCGGAGCCGACATCAAGAACGTCTTCGAGGAGCTGAAGCGAGAGGTCTCGCCGGACATCATCTTCACCCACAACCGTCACGATTCGCATCAGGACCACCGGCTGATCGCCGAGCTGACCTGGAACACGTTTCGCAGCCATCTGATCCTGGAATACGAGATTCCAAAATATGACGGGGATCTCGGACAGCCGATCGTCTTCAACGCTCTTTCAGATGAAATCTGCGAAAAGAAGGTCGATCTGATCCTCGATACGTTCAAGTCCCAAGGCAACAAGCACTGGTTCGACCGCTCGACCTTCATGGCCCTGATGCGGTTGCGCGGAATGGAATGCAACGCGCCGAGTGGATACGCCGAGGCTTTCTATGCCCGGAAGCTGATGCTCTGAACCGGCAATCGAGAAACGTCATGCATGATCTGAAGGGCAGGACTGTTCGCGCCGGGCTCATCAATGTGGGCTCGCGCGGGATCGGCTTCACGGTCCGCATCGCCTCGCTCATGATCCTGGGCCGGCTGCTGACGCCCGAGGATTATGGCCTCGTCACCATGGTGACGGCGTTCACCGGCGTGCTGAACATGTTCGGTTGCTTCGGCCTGTTCCAGGCCGCGATCCAGCGCGAGGAGCTGAGCGAGGTCGAGTCGTCGTCGCTGTTCTGGCTGAACCTGATCTTCGGCGCCTTGCTGACGCTGATCGCCATCGCCGCCGCGCCGCTGGTCAGCGCGTTCTACCACGAGCCGCGCCTGCTCGAGATCATGGACGTGATCGCCTTCACCTTCATCATCACCGCCGCCGGCGTCCAGCAGGGCGTGCTGCTTCAGCGTCGCATGGCATTCGGGACCTCGGCGAAGATCGAGATCAGCTCGCTGCTGATCGCGACTGTGGTGTCGATCGGGATGGCCATGGCCGGCTATGGCTATTGGTCGATCGTCTCGATGACGATCACGCTGCCGCTGGCCACCACCATCGGCCTGTGGCTGGCGACCGGCTGGATTCCGGGCCGGCCACGGATCGCTCCCGGTATCCGCTCCATGCTGCGCTTCGGCGTCGGAACGACAGCGACCGGCTTCCTGTCCTACGTCACGAACAACATCGACAAGCTTCTGCTCGGGCGTGTCTGGGGCACGGAAGCGACCGGTCTCTACAGCCGCAGCTTCTATCTGATCAATTTCCCGACCGAGAATCTGAATGTGACGATCGGAGAGGTCGCCTTCGCGGCGCTGTCGCGGACCAAGGGCGATCTCGATCGCTTCCGGCGCTACTTCCTGAAAGGCTATTCGCTGGTGGTGACGCTGACCTTGCCGTTGACCGTCGTGTGCGGGCTCTTCGCCGACGACCTGATCCTGGTGGTCCTGGGGCCGAAATGGATTGGTGCCGTCGAGATCTTCAGGATCCTCGCTCCGACGATCCTGGTGTTCGCGATCTCGAATCCGCTGGGCTGGCTGCTCAACGCGCTCGGGCTGGTCCGGCGTGGGGTGTATATCGGGTTGTTCTCTGCCCCGCTGATGATCGCGGGCGTGCTGATCGGGCTTCCTTACGGGCCGCACGGCGTCGCATTGGCCTATTCGACCGTCATGGTGCTCAAGGTCATCCCGATCACGATCTGGGCGCTGCGCGGGACCGGGATTCGATACCGCGAGTTCGTCGGGGCGCTGGCGAACCCTCTGGCCGCGAGCGTGGTCGCGGGCGGGTTCGCCTATGCGGTGCATGCGCTCACGGCGCCGGCGCTGTCGCCGGTGCTGCGCCTCATGCTGGATGTGGGCTCGTTCGGCGTGGCCTATGTTGCGGCGCTGCTCCTGATCGCGGGCGAGAAGGCTCTGTATCTCGACCTCTTCCGCGCATTGAGAACCGCGCCTTCCGCCTGACGCGCGCCCCGCGAAATCCACCCGCTCCCAATGCCGTGAAGCATAGAGCCCGCAGGCCGGCCTGATGCTGTTGCGGCATCTGTCTGATATTCAAAGCAATATTCTGGTTTGCCGCGATCTTGCGCCGGAACTCGGGCGCTCCGACGAGCATTGTTCAGGTATAGGGTCACGAATTTCAGAGGTGGGGGATGCACTTCTCCAAGACCAGCGTCGAGGGAGCCATGGTCATCGACCCCGCTCCACATGTCGATGCGCGGGGCCGCTTCATGCGGGCCTGGTGCCTACAGGAATTCGCCGAGCAGGGCATCGCGTTCGAGCCCGTTCAGGCCAATATGGGGATCAGCACGAAGCGCGGCACGATCCGCGGCATGCATTTCCAGGAAGCGCCCGACGGGGAGGCGAAGCTGGTGCGCTGCACGCGTGGAGCGATGTTCGACGTCGTCCTCGACATGCGGCGGGATTCACCGAGCTACGGGGCCTGGTGCGGCGTGAAGCTCAGCGGCGACAATGGCCGCATGCTCTATTTGCCCGAGGGCTGCGCGCATGGCTACCAGACGCTCGAGCCGGATACCGAGATGCACTACATGACCTCGGCCTTCTACACGCCCGGCGCCGCCAGGGGCGTTCGCTTCGACGACCCGGCCTTCGGCATCGTGTGGCCTTTGGCCGTGACCGAAATTTCCGAACAGGACCGTAACTGGCCGCCGGCGCTGATCGTGCCTGGCCATGTCGAGGCAGATGCGCGCCTGATGGCGTGATCGTCTTCGCAGGCGCTATCGGAGGGGAACCAAGCTATGGCTGTCGATACCGTATTGCGGGAGCGCGAGGCGGCGGGTCGTCCGATCCGCGTGGGAATGGTCGGAGCGGGTGCCACCGGGCGCGCGATCGCTCTCCAGCTCGGCACGCCGGTGCCTGGAATGCGGCTGGTCGCGATCGCCAACCGGACGCTCGAGAATGGCGAGCGGGCCTTTCGCGAGGCGAATATTCACGGCTGGACCCGCGTCTCGACGGTGCGGGAGGCCGACCGGGCCATCGAGGACGGCGTCCCCGTTCTGACGGACGACCCGGCCGTTCTGACCGCTTGCAGGGCCATCGACATCGTCCTGGAGGTGACCGGAACGGTCGAGGCGGGCGCCGCGGTGGTTCTCGATGCGATCGCACATCGCAAGCATGTGGTGATGGTCAATGCCGAGCTCGACTCGCTGATCGGGCCCATCCTGAACGAGCGGGCCCGCGAGGC
Organism: Allobosea sp. RCC_152_1; assembly: GCF_041360765.1. NCBI lineage: Bacteria > Pseudomonadati > Pseudomonadota > Alphaproteobacteria > Hyphomicrobiales > Alloboseaceae > Allobosea > Allobosea sp. RCC_152_1. The sequence continues at coordinate 491,017 of NZ_JBFUPU010000002.1, read as the reverse complement.
CGGCGTCGTGCTGACCAATACCGACGGCGACGAGCCCGGCGTCGCCATGACGCTGCTGCGCTATCTGCGGACGCTGGGGCTCAAGCCCGTCGCCGCCGGCAACATCAAGGGCATGGTCGATTACTACCGCAATCCCGACACGCAGAGGGCATTCGCCGAGAAGAACGACCAGGACCCGCGCAAGGTCACGTCCTTCGCCGATGCCACGAAGCTGTCGATGGAAACGACGGTACTGGCCAATGCGACGGGCTTCCATGCGGGCCGTCGCGGCATGTACGGGCCGGCTTGCAAGGATGTTCGGGAGATCGCGGAGCGCCTGCCGGCGCAGGCGATGCTCGAAACGGGGCTGGTGGACTATGCCTTGGGCGCTGCGCCCCACACCGGAGCCTTCGTCATCATCCATGAGGAGGCGCCGCTGAAGCAGGCGCAGCTCGCCTATTACAAGCTCGGAGACGGGCCGTTCTACGTCTTCTACACGCCGTTCCACCTGCCGCATCTGCAGATCGCCTCGACCATCGGGCGCGCGGTCATCCAGCACGATCCGACCGTGGCGCCGCTGGCGGGGCCGGTCTGCGAGGTCGTCACGATGGCGAAGCGCGATCTCAAGGCCGGCGAGCGGCTCGACGGCATCGGCGGGTTCTGCGCCTACGGCCTGATCGAGAACGCGGCCGATGCGCGCGCCGCCGACGCCTTGCCGATCGGCCTGTCCGAGAACTGTGTCCTGCGACGCGACAAGAAGAAGGACGAGGTGGTTTCGTTCGGCGACGTTGTGCTGCCGGCGGGGCGGCGGGCGGACGTGCTCTGGCGCGAGCAGCAACTGCGGTGGCCGATGCGCGAAGCGGAAGCTTCGCCGCAGCGCGTCCTCGTCGAGGCGGTCTCGTGACATGCACAGCCGCGGTGGAAACAGGCTTTCACGTGCGGCCGGATGCAGTCCGGGACGGCCGGGTCATTTCATCGATATGGGGCTAGGTCGGCCATGCTGAACCGTTCCTTCTGGCAGAACCGCAAGGTCTTCGTCACCGGCCATACCGGCTTCAAGGGCAGCTGGCTGTCGCTGTGGCTGCACGCGCTCGGTGCCGATGTGACGGGCTATGCGCTCGAGCCGCCGTCGGAGCCGAGCCTCTTCGAGCAGGCGAGGGTCGGCGAGTGCGTCCGCTCGATCCGCGGCGACGTCCGGGACTTCGCGCATCTGGAGTCCGCGCTCGCTGCATGCAATCCCGACGTGGTCATCCACATGGCCGCCCAGTCCGTGGTCCGCTACGGCTATGACGAGCCGGTCGAGACCTATGCGACCAATGTGATGGGGACCGTCCATCTGTTCGAGGCGGTGCGCCAGCTCGGGCGCCCCTGCGTCGTGGTCAATGTCACCAGCGACAAATGCTACGAGAACCAGGAGTGGGTCTGGGGCTATCGCGAGAGCGACCCGATGGGCGGGCATGACCCGTATTCCAACTCCAAGGGTTGCGCGGAGCTGGTGACCGGCGCCTATCGCGACTCCTATTTTCCGCCGGCTGCGCTGTCCAAGCATGGCGTCGCGCTGGCGAGCGTGCGTGCGGGCAACGCCATCGGGGGCGGCGACTGGACCGCCAACCAGCTCATTCCGGATCTGGTCCGCGCCTTCCTGGGCCGCCGGCCCTGCCGCATCCGCAGCCCCGCCGCGATCAGGCCCTGGCAGTTCGTGCTGATGCCGCTGCACGGCTATCTGCTGCTGTGCGAGCGGCTCGCCGAGGACGGAGCCCGCTTCGCCTCGGGCTGGAATTTCGGGCCGGCGGAGACGGATGCCAGGCCGGTGTCGTGGATCGTCGACAAGCTCGTGTCGCTGTGGGGCGAAGGCGCATCCTGGACGCTGGATGGCGCAGCGCATCCGGTCGAGGCGCAATTGCTGCGCCTCGACACCTCGAAGGCGAGGGCGGGCCTCGACTGGCACCCGGTTCTGCAGCTCGACCAGAGCCTGGCTTGGATCGTCGAATGGTACCACGCCTTCCAGGCGGGGAACGATCTCCAGTCCCTCACGCGGCGACAGATCGAGCGCTACGAATATCTGCTGCAGGACCATGCGGAGCGGAACGCTTCAGGAGCGCGGCCGAAGGCGGCGGCTCCGGCGCCTCTGCTCCCGATGGCCGAAGGCTGATTCCGCAACGGTGCCACAGCTCAGGGAACGCGCATCCATGTCGAACGTCGTCGTACTTGGAACTGGAATGGCTGGCTTCGGTGCGGCGCACCGACTCCGGGAGGAGGGCATCACGCCCGTCATGTACGACAAGAATTCGTATTATGGCGGCCATACGATGTCGTTTCGTCACGAGCCGGGCTTCACCTTCGATATCGGGCCGCACATCTCCTTCACCAAGGACGAGCGCATCCAGGAGCTGTTCGCCGACAGCGTCGATCAGCTTTACGAAACCATCCAGATCAACCTGAACAACTACTGGCGGGGCTACTGGCCGCAGCATCCGGTCCAGCTTCACCTGCATGGCCTGCCGGAGGAGGTGATCGTGAAGGTGATCGCCGATTTCGTGGAGGAGCGGCAAAAACCGGAGGGGCCGATCAACAACTACAATGACTGGCTGGTCGCCAGCTTCGGCTCGACCTTCGCCGAGCTCTTCCCGAAGCAGTATACGCGCAAATACCATCTCACGACGGCCGAGAACATGAGCACCGACTGGTTGGGGCCGCGAATCTACCGGCCGACGCTGGAGGAAGTGCTGCGCGGGGCGATTTCCGCCTCATCGCCGAACATCCATTACATCACGCATTTCCGCTACCCGAAGCAGGGCGGCTTCGTGTCCTATCTGCGGGACTTCGTGCCGAAGGGAAACATCAAGCTCAATCACGAGCTGACATCGATCGATCCCTGGATCAACGAGATCGAATTCTCTAACGGCATCCGGACCCGCTACGACGCGCTGATATCGTCGGTGCCGCTCCCGGATCTCATCCGCATGATCAAGGGCGTGCCGGCCGACGTGCTGGAAGCCTCGCGCAAGCTCGCCTGCTCGTCCTGCGTGCTGGTCAATCTCGGGGTGGACCGCGCGGATATCTCCAGCGCGCATATGTCGTATTTCTACGACGAGGACATCTGCTTCACGCGCCTCGGCTTCCCGCACATGCTCTCCGAGGACAATGCCCCGAAGGGTATGGGAAGCATCCAGGCGGAAGTCTATTTCTCCGACAAGTACAAGCCCTTCACGGGCAAGCCCGAGGACTGGATCCAGCCGGTCATCGACGATTTGCGCCGCTGCGGGCTGCTGCACGACGGCGACCAGGTCGTGTTCAAGACGGCAATGTATCTGCCCTACGCCAATATCATCTTCGATCTCGATCGCGCCGCCGCCCTCAAGACGGTTCACGGCTATCTCGACGAGATCGGGATCGCCTACTGCGGCCGCTATGGCGACTGGGGCTACATGTGGACCGACGAGAGCTTCAAGAGCGGCGAGGCGGCGGCGGAGGCCGTCCTGTCGCGTTCCGCGGCGCTCGACGTCCGCCAGAGGGCGCGTATTGCATGAGCGGCAAGATCGACATCGATGTTCGCGCCGGCGAGCCCGTCGATCTGTCCGGGTCCGGGCTGCAGGAGTTTTGTGTCAGTTCGGTGGCCACCGGCTCCTCCAAGCCCAGCCGGGTCGGGCTCCTGGCCCATTGCGGCACGGGCAATCTGGGCGACGAGGCCTCCATCACGGCGGTGCTCGACAACATCACGCTCCGGTCGCCCGGCGTGTCGGTCGTCGGCCTGTCGATGGACCCCGAAGACACCACGCGCCGGCTCGGAATTCCCTGCTATGCGATGCGTCAGCGGGTTTTCCCGTTCCAGCGGGAATGGTCGTCGGCATCGCACCCCGTGGGTCCGGGCGGGTTCGCGGGGAGGCTGAAGGCGACCGTCAAGAAAACGGGGCCGCTGTTCCACATCGCCAATGCGCTGAGGCATGCGCTGGTCGTATGGCCCTCGCAGTTCTTCCGCGAAATCATGTTTCTGCTGCGTTCGCTGCTTCTGGTCTGGGAGCTCGACATGCTCATCATCGCCGGGGGCGGACAGCTTCTGGACTGGGGCGGCCCCTGGGCGTTTCCCTACACGCTGTTCAAATGGGTCCTTCTCGCCAAATGCGCCAACGTCAAATGCATCTTCGTGAACAACGGCGCGGGTCCGCTGGATTCCTCCCTGAGTCGCTGGTTCATCCGGCGCACGCTTGCCATGGCCGACTATGTGTCCCTGCGCGACGGCGCGTCGGGCGACTTGCTGCGGAAGATCGGCTTTCGCGGCAAGATGAAGGTCGTTGCCGACGCGGTGTGGGGCCTTCGGCTGCCGGAGCGGCCGGCGAAGGAGCCGGTCATGCCGAGCACTCAGCTCGTGATCGGCGTCGGGCCGATGGCCTATGGCGATTCAAAGCGGCACTGGGTCAATGACGATCAGGGCTATCGACGGCTGATCGACAACCTCGCTGCGTTCTGCGGCCAGATGCTGGCGCGCGGGCATCGGATCAGGCTCTTCAGCAGCGATATCTGGTTCGATTCCCAGGCGATCGCCGATCTCGACGCCGCCATCCGGCAGAGCTTTCCCGCGCTGGCGCCGGATCGTGTTACGCGGGAAACGGTCGAGAGCATCGCCGACATGCTGACGGCGCTCTCCCATGTGGATTTTTACGTCACCTGCCGCTTTCACGGTGTCGTGTTCGCGTCGTTGCAGACCGTGCCGACCATCGCGCTTGCACCCCATCCCAAGGTCACCACCCTGATGGAAAGCCTGGGCTTGTCGGATTACTGCGTCGATATTGCCCGCTGCGACGCGGAGGATCTGGTCGCCAGAGCCGATCGGCTGATTGCCGACAGGGACGGAATCAAGGCGCGCATCGGTGTGCGCGCCGCACAGTTCAAGTCGCAGCTCAATCTGCAGTTCAACGCCTTGTTCCTGGCGAATGAGAAAACTTGCGCCGAGGGAACGAGATATTCTCAAGAGGGGGCCCTGAGATGAACGCGCAAACCGGTCCGTTGGTCAGCGTCGTGACACCCGTCTACAATGGCGCGGAATTCCTCAGGGAATGCATCGAAAGCGTGCTGTCCCAAACCTATCGGAATTGGGAATACATCATCGTCAACAACGCCAGCACTGACGGCACTCTCGAAATCGCCGAGGAGTATTGCCGGCGGGACAGCCGCATCCGCGTCGTCAGCAACGAGACGCTGCTGCCGATCATCGCCAATCACAACAGGGCTTTCGGCCTCATCTCGAAGCAGAGCAAATATTGCAAGGTCGTTTCGGGCGACGACTGGATCTATCCGGAATGCCTCGAGAAGATGGTCGCTCTCGCCGAAGCCCATCCATCCGTCGGTATCGTCGGCGCATACCAGCTCAGCGGCGGCGCGGGCATCTGGTACGTTCGGAATGTCGGCCTGCCCTACGCGCAGACGGTCGTCCCAGGGCGAGAGGTCTGTCGGGCCCATTTGCTCGGTACGCTGAGGGTATTGGGAAACCCGTCATCGGTCATGTATCGATCCGATCTGATCCGAAATTCCGACGAATTCTTTCCGAATCCGACGCATGAGGCGGATATCAGCGCGTGCCTCAAGCATTTGCGCTATGAAGATTTCGGCTTCGTGCACCAGATCCTGGGCCATGAACGGATTCATCGCCAGACTGCGACGGCTGTTTCGCTCGAAAACAATGCCTATGTCTCGGCGGAAATCAGCGACTGCCAAGAATATGGCGGCTGGTATCTGACCAAGCAAGAGCTCGAAACACGGGTCGACGAGCTGCTCGACCAGTATTACGCCTATCTCTCCTCCAGCGCGTTCAAGTTCCGGGACAGGAAATTCTGGAATTACCACGCCGGACGGCTGCGGGACCTCGGGCACCGATTCGACGGGCGGAAGCTTTCGATGGGAATTGCCAGAAAGGCGATGGATCTGATCCTGAACCCAAAGGGAACGGTTCAGATTCTGAGCAAACGAATTCGCCTGCATTACATGTTCAAGGGAGTTCGTGCGCCGTAAATCGACAGGACTCAGCGATACTTTCTTCGTATTCGGTCGCGCTTTAAGTCCACCTCGTTCGCTGAGATCGAGCCGACGTCGCTGGCTGTCGCCAGCTGACGTTAAGGATGGCAGGCCGGAAACCGTTCTGGAATGGCTAACGGATCGTTAATTGACTTGCCGGCGAGACTTTTTTGGATAACAATCCCTTACGTAGATGCCGATGGATGGATCGCCTGTCGATCCGTTGCCTAGTCTGCCTTATGGCGCGCTGATGAGATGCCGCGCCTTATGCCTGCGCTAATCGCTATGTCTGACGATCTTTCATGCTCGTATCTGGCGTCTTATGTCTCCGTATCTCGCGGAGCTGTATCATTTTTTACTCTGAGTTCGATCGTATTAACTGGTATTAAAGGGTTTCTTTATTGGGGTTTCTGCGTGATATTTCTGCGTAAATGAATGCAGTGTGGTCGGCGATATGTGACGAGAGGAGGTTTCGAGACAAATTCCAAATGAGACTTCGGTCTCATCATCTTAACAAGAAACAAGAATGGTAAGCAGATTTACCGGGGGCGTCAGTTTGAGTTGTGTTTGCCCTTTCGGCGGGAGGTTTCAAATGAGGGAGAGCAAAGCCTTCGGGATCGTTCTCATAGGGAAATATTCTCTGATGCGAGAGGGGGTTCATCGCGTTCTTCAAGAAAACAACTTTCGTATCATCGACTCGATCTCCGGAATCGACCAGCTGAGCGGTAAGTCTCGTGTCCAGAACAGCCTTTTTCTTGTCGTCTACACCAACGACGCTTTCGATCTCATCATCGGAGAAATCGAGCTTGTGAGGGATCGGTATCCGGATGCGCATATCGCGGTCGTCGCCGATCGCTATGGACCGGCTGAGCTCGCGGCGGTCTTCAAAGCCGGCGCCAGCGGTTACCTCGTCAACACCAATTCCTGCGATGCCTTCGTCAAATCCATCGAACTGGTGATGCTGGGCGAAACGGTCTTCCCGCCGACATTCCCTTCCGCGGTTCCCGCCGCAAAAAAGCCCCGCCGCCCTAAGGCCGGTCCCGCCGCGGGCGAGGATGACAGGGCGTCTCCCAGCTCTCCCCCGGATGAAACGGTCGCATCGCTGCTGTCGCCACGGGAAATGGGGATCGTCAGCTGCCTGGTCGATGGGGATTCCAACAAATCCATCGCGCGCAAGATCGGCATCGCCGAAGCCACGGTGAAGGCCCATGTCAAAGCGATCCTGCGCAAGATCCGGGTCCAGAATCGAACCCAGGCCGCGATCTGGGGAATGAACAACGCGCTGCTGCTGCAACCGGCCAACAACAATGCCCGGGCGGCCTCCGCCAGCGCCGGCAAGAGACTTCCGGATTCCGCTGCCGGTGTCGGCGCCTATCAATAGCGAAAAGGCCGGACGGGGGCGATGTGACATCGGCCTTGCCCGGCTCGACATCGTCGCGCCCTTCGCATTGGTGCAAGGCGCTCGCCGTTCTCGCGCCATCTCCCGTAGTTTCGGCATCCCGTCGAAAATGCTCGAATGCCATGGCCAGCCGGCTGGCGGCATGGCATTCGATCGGTTTGCCCGGCGGCCGAAACCTTGCCGCCCCTGCAGGGAAAGCAGCGATTCGTCATGTTCCTGGTTTGCGGCGAAGCCCTGATCGATCTTTTCGTCGCTCCGGCGGACGGGAACGAGATGCCGGCGCGGGCCGTCGCGGGCGGTTCGCCCTTCAACCTTGCCGTCGGCCTCGCGCGGCTCGGCATGCCGGCGGCTTTCCTGGGCGGTCTTTCGCGTGACCGCTTCGGCGCATTTCTCGCGGCGCGGCTGACGAAGGAAGGCGTCGACGGGCGCTTTCTGACGGTCAGCGACGGGCCGACGACGATCTCCGCCATCGTCACCGCGCAGGATGGCCAGCCGGGCTATTCCTTCCACGGCGAGGGCGCTGCCGATCGCCTGCTCATGCCGGCCGATCTGCCGGCCGTGCTGCCGCCGGAGATCACGGCGCTGACCTTCGGCTCCTATACGATGGCGGTCGAGCCGGTCGCTTCGACGCTCGCGGCCCTGGCCGAGCGCGAGGCGGGCCGGCGGGTCATCAGCGTCGATCCCAATCTACGGCCGATGGTCGTCGGCGACATGGCCCGCTGGGCCGAGGCGGCCGAGCGCTTCTACCGCGTGGCGACGATCATCAAGGCAAGCGAAGAGGATATCCGCATCGCCTGGCATGGGCAGCTCTCGATCGGCGAGGCTGCATCCTACTGGCTCGAGCGTGGTGCCGGCCTGGTCGTCATCACAGAAGGGGAGCGGGGAGCGACCGCTTTCAACGCCGCCGGGCAGGTTTCGGTGCGGGGGCGCCCGGTGCGGGTCGTCGATACCGTCGCGGCCGGAGACAGCTTCCATGCGGCGCTGCTGGCGCAGCTCGCGAGGACAGGGCGGCTGAGCCCGGCCGCCATCGCGGCACTCGATCTGCCCGCGCTTGCCGAATTGCTCGATTATGCTACGGCGGCGGCCGCCGTGACGGTCACGCGACGCGGCGCCGACCTGCCGACCGATGCCGAGGTGCAGGCGGCTCGCGCGGAAGGTTCTGGTTGCCAATGAGGCGATGCGAGCCCGCGCGCGGCTTCGATTCTTAGCCGCGACATCGCGCCACAGCCTCCGCCCTCAGACTCGTTCGAACGTCGCTTGGCGAGACTAAGCGCCAATATTATATAGATGCTTATGACCAGCATGCCTATAAAACCGCCGCCGACTGTGGGTTTTCTGCTCCATGATGTCGCGCGCCTTTTGCGCAAGCGTTTCGAGCAGCATGCGCGCGATTCCGGGTTGACCCGTTCGCAATGGCAGGTGCTCGCCTATATCGATCAGAATGCCGGCATTCAGCAGGGTGCGCTGGCCGAGCTCATGGATGTCGAGCCCATCACGGTCGGGCGCATCGTCGACAAGCTCGAGGGCTGCGGGCTGGCGGAACGCCGGCCGCACGCGACCGATAGGCGCGTCTGGCAGCTCTATCTGACTGAGAAGGCCGGGCCGAAGCTGACGGAGCTGCGCGCGCTCGGCGAAATCACGCGGGCAGAGGCGTTCGGCGACATTCCGCAGCCCGAGCGCGAGCAGCTTCTCGCGACGCTGGGACAGATGCGAACCAATCTCACGGCCGCCTGCCAGATGCGGGTGGCCGAAAGGCAGGTCCAAAATGGATGACGCAGCCAGAAAGACCGAGGCGGCCGCCCAAGCCGTCCGTGATGAAGAGGCCGAGTCCGGCTCCCCAGGCAATGTGACCGAGATCAGGCGCCTCGAGCCCAAGGCGCCCGCTCAGCCACAGCCGGCGGCGAAGGCGCCGGAAACTACCACGCCGACCGCTCCTGCCCAGGCTGCGACAGCCCCCGCGTCGCCGGCCCGACGCAGCCGCACGCGACGCTTGCTCTTCGCGCTTCTGCCGATCGCGCTCGTCGCCGGTGGCTATTACTACGTCGTCGGCGGACAGGTGATGTCGACCGACAACGCCTATGTGCAGGCGGACATCCTCGGCATCTCGACCGATGTCGCCGGCATCGTCAGCGAGATCGACGTCCGGGACAACCAGACCGTGAAGGCGGGCGACGTGCTGTTCCGGCTCGACGACAAGCCGTTCCGCTTCGCGCTGGAGCGGGCCGATGCGCAGATCGGCGTGGTCCGCAACGATCTCGAAGCGCTGAAGGCCAGCTACAAGACCATGCAGAGCCAGATCGAGCAGGCTCGCACCGATATCGCCTTCTACGAGACCGCCTTCAAGCGCCAGCAGGACCTCGCCACCAAATCCGTCGCCTCCCAGGCGACCTACGACCAGGCCAAGCATGATCTCGATGGCGCAAGGCTCAAGCTGGCGCAGCTCGAAAGCCAGCTTGCCGGCATCGCCGCCAACCTCAATGGCACGCCCGATGCACCGGTCGAGGAACACCCGCGCTACAAGGACGCCGTCGCGGCCCGGGCCGAGGCGCAGCGCCAGTTCGAGCACACCACGGTTCGCGCGCCGATGAACGGCGTCGTCACCAATGTGCCTTCGCTGCAGAAGGGCCAGTATCTGGAGGCGGCGACCAGCGCGTTCAGCCTCGTCTCGACCGAGCATGTCTGGATCCAGGCCAATCCGAAGGAGACCGAGCTCACCTGGGTGAAGCCCGGACAATCGGCGGAAGTCTATGTCGACACCTATCCGGGCGCCGCCTGGAAAGGCACGGTCGACAGCATCAGCCCGGCCTCGGCCGCGAGCTTCTCGCTGCTGCCGGCGCAGAACACCAGCGGCAACTGGGTCAAGGTGGTGCAGCGCATCGCCATGCGTGTGAAGATCGACACCCCCGCCGACCAGCCCCAACTGCGTGCCGGCATGAGCGTGACGCTCGACGTCGACACAGGCCATGAGCGCGGTCTGCCGAGCTTCATCTCGGGCGCCTTCGGCAAGAGCGCCAAGTAGAGCGGCCGGGTAGAGCGCGCCAAGTAGAGCAAGACCAGCAAACAGAAGAGGCCTGTCATGGCCAGCTCAGCCGCCGCGACGACCCCGGTTGCCAATCGCGGCGCCATCACCGCCTGCGTGATCCTCGCGGTCATCATGCAGGCGCTGGACACCACCATCGCCAATGTCGCGCTGCCCTATATTCAGGGCAGCGTCTCGGCGAGCGCCGACCAGATCAACTGGGTCCTGACCTCCTATATCGTCGCGGCGGCGATCATGACGCCACCCTCGGGCTTCCTGGCCGCGCGTTTCGGCCGCAAGCGCGTGCTCTCCGTCGCGATCGTCGGCTTCGTCGTGGCCTCGATCCTGTGCGGCGCGGCCCAGTCGCTGACGCAGATCGTCGGATTCCGTTTGTTGCAGGGCTTTTTCGGCGCCGCGCTGGTGCCGCTCTCGCAGAGCATCCTGCTCGACATTTACACGCCGGAGGAGCGCGGCTCGGCGATGGCGCTGTTCGGCGTCTCGGTCATGGTCGGGCCGGTGCTCGGCCCCGTGCTCGGCGGCTGGCTGACCGAGAACATTTCCTGGCGCTGGGTCTTCTACATCAATCTGCCGCTCGGCATCCTGGCGCTGGCGGGCGTTTCGATCTTCGTCACCGAGACCAAGTCCAGCGCCCTTGCCAAGCTCGACTGGATCGGCTTCGGCTCGCTCAGCCTCGCGATCGCGGCGCTGCAGCTCTTCCTCGACCGCGGAGCGCAGCTCGACTGGTTCGACTCGCTGGAGATCATCGTGGAGGCGACGGTCTGCGTCGCGGCGGTCTACGTCCTGGCGGTGCACACCTTCACGGCGGAGAACTCCTTCATCAAGCCGCGCATGTTCCTCGACCGGAACTTCAATGTCGGGCTGATCTTCATCTTCCTCGTCGGCATCTGCTATCTGGCGTCGCTCGCGCTGCTCACGCCTTTCCTGCAGACGCTGCTGGGCTATCCGGTGGTGACGGCCGGCATCGTCATGGGGCCGCGGGGCCTTGGCACCATGGCCTGCATGTTCCTGGTCGGGCGATTGATCGGAAAGGTCGACATCCGCATCCTGCTCGGCGCCGGGCTCCTGGTCAGCGCCTGGGCGATGTACGACATGACCGGCTGGACGCCGGATGTCTCGCAGCAGACGATCATCGTCACGGGCTTCATCCAGGGCGCCGGGCTCGGCCTGCTCTTCGTGCCGTTGACGACGATCACCTTCGCGACGCTGCCGGCGGAGTATCGCGGGGACGGCACCGGGCTCTACAATCTCTCGCGCAATATCGGCTCCAGCGTCGGCATCTCGCTGGTCAGCTACCTCTTGACCCGCAACGTGCAGGTGAACCACGCCGAGATCGCCAACTATGTGACCCCGTTCAACCGCATCTTCGACATGCCGGCGATCAGGCATGCCTGGGACCCGACGACGCTGGCCGGCCGCGCGGCGCTGGACGAGGTGGTGACGCGGCAGGCGACGATCATCGCCTATGTCGACGACTTCAAGCTACTGATGATCCTGTGCCTGGCAGCTTTGCCGTTCCTGGCGCTGCTGCGCACGCCGCGCCAGCAGGCGGCCCCGTCCGACGATCACGCGATGGTGATGGAATAACGCTGCTGCCGAGCGGCCGATGGCCGTTTTATTCAGTGGGAGCCGCGGTACATCAGGCAATGTCGCGGACAAATTCACCTTAGGTCATTTCTCGGCTTGCACTTTGCCTGCGTCTCGCATTGGATCAGAGATGCGAGGAGCAGGTTTACGGTTCGTTAACGGTAAGAGATCGTTTTATGCGTTCGATGCGTGTCCGGCCACCCGTGACGGTGCCGATCCGGATGCCCTCCGTACGGGACATCCCGCCGCCTGCCAACGACAACCGCCCCGTCGAGCACGAGACGGTGGCGAGCCTTCTGATCGGCCGTTCGCTGCTGATTATCGGCGTTCTGGTCGCGGCCGGGCTCATGCTCGGCTGGGCCGGGTGGCTGGGGCGAGCCGTCTGGCGAACGCTGCATTGATGCCGGGGCGTCCTCCGGCCGCCTGAGGCCCGAGGACGCTGACCCAAAATCGGTCACCTTTGGTTGCGACACATTTGAACGGATATCTAAATTTTTAAGGAAGTAGCCGCTTCCTGTCTCTGACGGCAGCGGGCAAGCCCAGGCAGCAATGCAAGGCCATATCGCTGCCGGATGCCCGTCTCGAGCGAAATGGGGACAGCGTGACGTCGGACTCGATCGAACAGCAGATTGAACAGGCCGTGCGGGCCGATGCCGCCCGGCGCGAAACCGGCTTGGAAGACGCGCTGCGCCGCTGCGAGAGCGCGGGCGAGGCGGTGTTCCTGTTCGGTGGTGACAGCGCGACGATCCATGCGCTGCGCAGCCGCATCCGCTTGGCCTTTCCCGGCCTGCGCCTTGCGGGCATCTGCGACGCCGATTTCTCCGGCCCGGCCGGCCGCGCGATCCTCGACCATATTGCCGCCTGCGCGCCGGACGTGGTCATCGTCGACGTGGCTCCGAAGCGCCACCGGGCGCTGATCGCGGAATTCGCGGCCCATGGGCTGCATACGGGCCTCGTCAACCTGCCCGGCACCTTCGCGCGCCACGCGGCCGCGCAGCCGCAGACCGGCGCCGCGGCGGCAAGCCTCGCTGCCCGGCGGCCCTCCCGGATCGGCCAGCTCATGAGCGGTTTCGCCGCAGCCATGCGCTTTTCCGGCATCATCGCCCGCCAGCTCGTTCATGACGTCGCTCCGCGCCCGGTGTCGCAGGCCTATCACGCGCTCCGCCGCGACGGCTGAGCCGGCTTTTCTCCGCAACATCTGATTTTCCCGAGAAGCGGAATCCGCTTCTCGGCCGATGCTGCGATGACCGTCACACCGCGTTCCGGAACGCCTTGGAGCTGAACACCGTCCGGAACAGGATGGCGAGGTCGAGCGTGAACGACCAGTGGTCGATATACCAGAGGTCATGGGCGACGCGGGCCGCCATCTTCTCGTCGGTGTCGGTCTCGCCGCGCAAGCCGTTGACCTGCGCCCAGCCGGTGATGCCGGGCTTGACGTTGTGGCGGCGGGCGTAGAGCGCGATCTTGCGCTCGAACTCCCGGTCATGCGCCAGGGCATGGGGGCGCGGGCCGACCAGTGACATATGGCCGGCCATGACGTTCAGCAATTGCGGCAATTCGTCGAGATTATAGCGGCGCAGCACCCGGCCGATGCGGGTAATGCGGGGATCGTCGCGCCGCGCCTGCACGATCACGGCGCCGTCGTCGGTCGTCGTCATGGTGCGGAACTTGAAGATGCGGAACGCCGCCTGATTGAAGCCATGGCGGCGCTGGCGGAACAGCACCGGGCCGGGTGAATCGATCCGGATCGCCAGCGCGATCAGCAACAGCAGCGGCAGCAGCAACAGCCCGGCCAGCGCCGCGGCGGTGAGATCGAAAGCCCGCTTGCAGGCGATTTCGACCGGCGACAGCGGAGCACGCGTCAGGCGCAGGCTCGAAAGCGCGCCGGCGCTGACGAAATGCGGCTGCTCGAAGCGGCTCATGATCTTCTCGGGCGCGAGATGGATCGCGACCGGCATGTTCATGAATGCGTCGACGCAGGCCTCGATCGTCTCATGGTCCGACCAGGGCACGGCGATGAAGACCGCGTCGGGCCGCTTCGCCCGGCAACTGGCGGCGGCGGCCGCGAGATCGGCCGCAAGGGCTTCGCGCGGATCGCGGCGCGGCTGCTGCGGGTTGAGGAAGGCCACGTCGACGATGGCGCTGCCGGCATTCCATGGCTTGCAGCGGTCGACGAAGGACATGACTTCCTTCTCCCGGCCGATCAGGAAGACGCGCTCGGAGGTGATCCGGCCGGTGCGGCTTCCCGCCGAGATCAGGCGGACGATGGCCGAACGGGTCAGCACGATGGCGGGAATGCCGGCGAGATAGCTCGTCAGGAGGACGGCCCGCGAATAGTGATCGGCGATCTTGGCGAGGACAAGCAGCACCAGGAACGCGACAAACGCGATGTTCCAGGCCGAGAAGGCCGCCGCGACCTGGCCTTTCGTCGAGAGGTAATTGCCGATCTGGTAGCGTCCGCGCATCAGGTTGACGAAGACGAACAGCGCCGCCAGCGTGCCGGCGAGTTCCGGAGTCCGCTCGTCCACCTGGAAAGAGCCCTGCATCGCAAGATCGGTCGACCAGTCCATGGCGTAGACCAGGGCCACGACGAGGACGCCGTCGCACGCCGCCGTCAGCAGGCCGAGCCAGTGCCGCCAGCTTCTCGCAGGGCCTCGGGGCAGCGCCAACGGTGCCTGCCTGAGATGGTCGACGCTCATATTCGCCCAGTCCTTGCCGCTTTGTCTCCCGCTTTCGGCGCGAGGACCGAGATAGGCGGGAGCAGTCGGCGACGCAACCGCAAGCGCCATGCCGCGCGGCATTGCACCGGATCGGTGCGAATTTCAATCAGTGCGTGTGGTTGCCGGCGAAAACGACGCGAGATCACGCCGAAAAAGTGACGGCGTGTTCCGTTACGGCACAGCCTCTTCAGGCCAGGCTGCGCAGGCGCCGTGCCAGATAATCGAGGGAGACGGCAAGGCCGCCGCCGGTCAGGGTCCCCAGAATCTTGACCACGGCATCGTGGGGCCGGCCATGGCGAGTCGCCTCCCAGGTCTGGGCCCATTCGAGCCCGAGCGCGAGAAGCACGATGCCGCCCAGCACGAACCAGCGCTGGCGCGGATAGGCGAAGGCCAGCGCGCCGCCGGCCGCGAGATAGGCCATGAAGCGTTCGACATCCGCCCCCACATCCGGGAGATGGGGACGCAGCTCGATCGGCGACAGCGTCGAGACGAGGATGGCGGCCAGCGCGCACCAGCCGAGGAAGGTCGCGAGGCGGCGCAGATGGTCGAAGGGATCGGTCAAGGAATCAGAATCCAGAGGCGCGAATCGCGGCTACGCAAACAACGGGCCAGAAGCAGGTTACGCAACCGATTTTTTGGCGAGCGACGTGCTTTATGATCTTGCGAACACGGCAAAGCAATGGCGCAAGCGCGACTTCGCGGTCACCATCATGCTATCGCCGCCCTGTGGAACAATCGCCCGGCGCGGGCGCAACGATCGCAACGGAATGCCGATGACAGACGAAGCCCGTTCCGGACCCGCCTCCCGCATCGCTCGCGGCGGGAGGGCGATCTACGGAGTGCCGCTGGGCATCCTGATGCTGGAAGCGCGTTTCCCGCGAATTCCCGGCGACATGGGCAACGGCACGACCTGGCCCTTTCCGGTGCTCTACCATGTCGTCACGGGAGCGAGCCCGGAAAAGGTGGTCCTGAAGGGAGCCGCCGGGCTTTTGCCGGATTTCGTGGCGGCAGCGCGAGAGCTGGTCAGGCTCGGCGCGGAAGCGATCACCACCAATTGCGGCTTTCTATCCCTGTTCCAGCGCGAGCTCGCGGCCGCGGTGAATGTTCCGGTCGCGACATCGTCGCTGATGCAGGTGCCGTGGGTGCAGGGGACGCTGCCGCCCGGAAAGCGCGTTGGTCTCGTCACCGTCTCGGCCGCGACGCTGACGCCGGCCCATCTCGAAGCTGCCGGCGTGCCGCTCGACACACCGGTCGCCGGCACCGAAAATGGCCGCGAATTCTTCCGTGTGCTGATCAAGGCCGAGAAGGACGACATGGATGTCGAGCTTGCCCGGCAGGATGTGGTCGAGGCTGCGCTCGATCTCGTGGCGCGGCATCCCGATGTCGGCGCGATCGTGCTGGAATGCACCAACATGCCGCCTTATGCGGCGGCCGTGCAGCAGGCGACGGGGCTGCCGGTCTACGACATCTATTCGCTGATCACCTGGTTCCATGCCGGCTTGCGGCCCCGGAGCTTCGGTTAAGATCGGCGCCGGGCATCCGCCGACCCCCGGAACTTATCCCCGGCGCTTCGGGCACCTGCATCATCCAGCCTCGCATCGTCCGATCCCGCGAGGCCCCATGACCGTCACGCCCCGTCTCTCGCTGCCGCTGCTTGCCGCCGGCCAGGCGCAGAAACATGTCACGCACAACGACGCGCTGGTGCGCCTCGACGCCCTGATCCATCTGGTCGTCGACAGCCGCAGCCAGTCCGCGCCGCCAGGCAGCCCGAGCGAATTGTCGGCCTATATCGTGCCGGCCGGCGGCACCGGCATCTTTGCCGGGCGCGCGGGTCAGGTGGCGCTGTTCGAGGATGGCGGCTGGATCTTCCTCACGCCGCGGGTCGGCTGGCAGGCCTGGATCGCCGACGAGGCCGAGCACACTCTCTGGACGGGCACGGAATGGCGCAGGGCCAGCCCGCTCAGCGGCCTTGGCGCCGAGAAATGGGGCGTCAACGCCACGGCCGACGACAGCAACCGGCTGGTGGTGTCGTCGGAGGCGAGCCTGTTCAACCATGCCGGCGGCGACCATCGGCTCAAGCTCAACAAGGCGAATGCCGGGGCGACGGCGAGCGTGCTGTTTCAGTCCAACTGGTCGGGGAGGGCGGAGTTCGGTCTCGCGGGCGACGACGATTTCCGGGTCAAGGTCAGCCCCGATGGCGCGGCCTGGCACGATGCGCTCGCCATCGACCGGGCCGGCGGAGGGGTCGCGCTGCCGGGCTCGCCCTGGGCGGCAGGGCAGAACCTGCTGATCAATGGCGACATCCAGATCAATCAGCGCGGCTTTGCCGGCGGGGCGCTGGTGGCGGGCGCCTATGGCTTCGACCGCTGGAAGGCGGGTGCCAGCGGAGCGAACCTGTCGCTCAGCGGCTTCACGGTGAGTTTGAATACGGGCGCGATCCTGCAACCGGTCGAGCCGGCGGCGTGGGGGATTTCGTCCTTTGCGGGCATGACGCTCGCGGTTTCGGTGGAGGGGCTGAGCGGCGGCGATCTCAGCGTCAGGGTCGGCAGCCAGTCCGGTACGATCACCGCCGGGGCCGGGCGGCGCTTCGTCGCGCTGACGCCGGCGCCGGGGGATAGCGGCCCGCTCGCGGTGAGCTTGGCGCCAGTGGCCGGGGCGGTGAGCTTCGCGCGCGTCAAGCTGGAGATCGGCCGCATCGCGACCCATTGGTCGCCGCGTCCGATCGGCGCCGAACAGCAGCTCTGCCGGCGCTATCACTGGCGGCCGGGCGGGACGGTGCTGATCGACGCCTATCAGGCGGCCGGCGCCGCTGCGCGCCAGAGGCTGCCGCTGCCCGTGCCGATGCGGACGACGCCGACGGTGAGCTATGGCATCTCGCAGGACATCAACGTGCAGGGCTCCGACCGCGGCATCGTCGCTTCGTCGCCGGAATGGGCCCAGGCCTATGTCACGGCGCAGGCGCTGGGCCGGGTGCGGGCGGCCTTCGACACGATCGCCTTCGACGCGGAGCTGTGAGGCCGGCTACTCCGCCGCAGCTTTCGCAGCTCCCCAACCCGACACGATGGCGCGCAGTTCCGCCCGCTCGGCCGCGTTGAGTTCCGGCAGGCCGGGCAGGCGGACCGGGCCGACATCGATGCCGAGCAATCCCAGCGCTTCCTTCACCACGGTGACATTGGCGCCGTTGCCGTATTTGGTGCGCAGCTTCTCGAAGCCGGCGATGGCGTCGACCTCGCGGCGCGCGGCGTCGTAGTCGCCCGCTTCCAGCGCGCGCCAGACGGCGAGCGAGCGCGCGGGGACGACATTGACGAGCCCCGAGGTGAAGCCGCGCGCGCCCAGCGCATGGAAGGGCGCGGCCCAGCCCTCGGCGAGACCGCAGATCCAATTGGCGGAAGTGCCTTGCGTCTCGCGCACGCAATCGGCGAGCAGCATCATGTTGGTGGAGGCGAATTTCACGCCCGCGACATTGGGATGGGTCGCGACGCGGATCAGGTCGGTCACGCCGATGGCGTCGGAGCGGATATAGGCGACGAGCGGGATCGTCAGCGCCTCGGCGATGGCGAGGATGTAGTCGGCCTGGGATTGCGGCGCGGCGAAGGGGTCGAGCGGGTGATGCACCATCGCCGCGTCGCAGCCGGCCCTGGCCGCGAGCCTGCCGGTCGCGACAGCTTCGCGCAAAGACCGCCCGATGCCGGCCGTGACGAGCGCCCTGCCGGCGGCGGCTTCGGCCGCGACGGCGTGGGAGCGTTCCACCTCCGCCGTCGTCATCGGGTAGAATTCGCCGGTGTTGCCGGCCGAGACGATGTTGTGGATGCCGGCCTCGGCGATTCCGCGCACGATCCCGCCCGTCAGCGCCCAGTCGGCCTCGCCATCCGCCTTCCAGGCGGTGACATGGACGCCGGAAATGCCGCGCAGTGCGCGACGCACCTTGTCATTCGTCATAGTCCAGTCCCTCCGCATCCGCGCCGAAGACGAGCCGCACATGGGCTTTCCCCGAACGGACGATGTGTTGGCGCATCCTGCGTTCGGCGAGCGCGGGATCGCGCGCCAGCAGCGCCTCGCAGATGCCGCGATGCTCCGCGAAACCCCGGCGGCGCTCCGCCAGCTCCGAATGAAGCGCGATGCGCTGGGCATGGTCGTACATCCGCTGCCCGTCGAGGCGGCGCTCCAGATAGGTGCAGCCCGAGATGCGGTGGATCGCCTGATGATAGGCGCCGTTGAGCGCGACGAGATCCTCCAGCTCGCCATGCTCCGTCGCCTGCTCCATCTCCGCGATCAATCGGGAGAGCTCGCGTCCGCCGGCTTCGGTCAGGCGGTTGGCGGCGATATGGGCCATGACGCTTTCGAGTGCGGCGCGTCCGAGCGCCATCTCCAGCGCTTGCCGGGCAGAGAACTCGACGAAGACGCCGCGCCGCGCCTCGGTCCGCACCAGCCCCTCGCTCTCGAGCTTGCGGATCGCGTCCTTCACGGGGGTGGTGCTGACGCCGAGCATCTCGGCGAGATGGCGCTCATTCAGCCGCTCGCCATTGCGGAAACGCCCGGCGACGATGGCCCGGCGCAGGCGCTCATGGACATGCTCGCGCAGGGAACGCAGCAGGTCGGGCGCAACGGGTTCGACGGCGGGCTGCAACATTCACTCTTCCGGCGCGACGGAAATGGGGAGGCCGCTGCCGGATTCCCCATGGCGGCGTCGGTCACCAGACACCACAATCCGGTTGTCTCGGCAATCTGAAATTTCAGATTTCAAATCTCCAGCCCTGTGTTATCCCTTGGCGCAAGCGCCCGCTCACGAGGCGCAAGGCGGATTCTCCGCATCAGGGAGGAATGAAACCGATGAGCATCACCCGCAGAACCATCATCGCCGCGGCTTGCCTTGCCGCGGCCGGGCCCGCTTTCGCGCAGGGCGAGTATCCCGGCAGCAGGGTCGTCACCATCGTCGTGCCCTTTGCGGCCGGCGGCACCACCGACATGCTCGGGCGCATCCTTGCCGACCGGCTCGGCGCACGCCTCGGCGGCAGGTTCATCGTCGAGAACAGGGCCGGGGCGGGCGGCAATACCGGCGTCGCCGCCGTGGCGCGGGCTCCGGCGGACGGCTACACGCTGACGATGGGCACGGTCTCGACCCATGCGATCAATCCGGCTGTTTATTCCAGGCTGCCTTTCGACCATGTCAAGGATTTCGCGCCGATCTCGCAGGTCGCGAGCGTTCCCAACATCCTGATGGTCAATATCGACCTGCCGGCGAAGAGCGTGCCGGAGCTGATCGACCTGCTGAAAAAGAATCCGGGCAAGTACTCCTTCGGCTCCTCGGGCGCCGGCACCTCGACCCATATGGCGGCGGAGATGTTCAAGGTGGCGACCGGTACCGACATGGCCCATGTGCCCTATCGCTCGAGCGGGCAGGTGACGCAGGACCTGCTCTCCGGCCAGATCCAGGTCAGCTTCGACAACATCACCATCGCCTGGCCGCATGTGCAGGAGGGCAAGATCCGGGCCCTGGCGACGGCGACGCCGAAGCGACTCGAAGTGGCCAAGGATCTGCCGGCGCTGGCCGAGTTCATTCCGGGTTACGACGCCAGTTCCTGGCACGGTTTCTTCGCGCCCGCCGGCGTGCCGAAGGAGATCGTCGCGAAGCTCTCGGCGGAGACGCAGGCGATCATGAAGGAGCTGGCGGTGATCGAGCAGCTCAGGAAGCTCGGCGTCGATCCGGTCGGGTCGTCGCAGGACGCATTCGCCGCCCATATCGCCGCGGAGACGACGCGCTGGGCCGAGGTCGCGCAGAAGGCGAATGTGAAGATCGAGTGAGGCGGCGCCCGCCGCCTTGCTGTCAGCGGGTCTGTGCCGCCGCGAAGGCGAGGTTTTCGGCGAGGAGCGCCTCGGCGGCCTCCTGCGTCGGCGCCTCGACATAGACGCGCAGCTCGGGCGCGTTGCCGGAAGCGCGGAAATGAGCCGTGGCGCCATTGCCCAGCGTCAGGCGCAGGCCGTCGCGCCGGTCGCGCGCCGCGACACCGCCGCGGCTCGCGAAGGCCGCATCGCGGAAGGCGGGATCCTCCGCGTCGAGCCTTGCGATGAGCGCCGCGGTCCTGTCCTGCGGAATCTCCTGCAGGCGGTTCGACAGGGCGATGGCGAAGTGGGCCTCCGCCGCGATGGCGCTCAGGGCCTGACCGGATTGCCGGGCGAGCGCGAGCGTCGCCAGGATGGGCAGCATGGCGTCGCGCGTCGGCAGGGCGGGCAGGCGGCAACCGTCACGCTCGATATCCGAGCCGAGCAGCACGCCGCCATTGGCTTCGAAGCCGATGATCGTCGTGGCGCCCTCGGCCCTGGCCTGCTCCATGCCGGCGATGACATAGGGCGAGCCGACACGGGTGCGGACGACCTTGTCGAACAGGCCGGGACGGTCGAGCGCCGAGTTGGAGGTGACCGGCGTGACGATCGCATCGGCGCCGAGGAAGCGCGCGGTCAGGGCTCCGACGAGATCGCCGCGCAGGAAGCGGCCGTTCTCATCGGCGACGAGCGGCCGGTCCGCATCGCCGTCGGTCGAGACGATCGCATCGAGCGCCCGCTCGCCCGCCCATCGACGCGCGAGCTCCTCGTCCTCCGGCCGCAGCGCTTCGGTATCGACCGGGATGAAGTGCTCGCTGCGCCCGAGCGGAACGGGCGTGGCGCCGAGCCCCGCAAGCACGTCGCAGATGACGTCGCGGCCGACGGAAGAGTGCTGATAGACGCCGACGACCATGCCGCCCAGCGGTGAGGGCCCGAAGAAGTCGAGATAGCGCGCCTTGTAGGCCGCCAGAGCTTCATATGTGTCCGTCGCCACTGTTGCTTCGGGCACGGAGGAGAGGGCGAGGCGGGCCTGCCAGTCCAGGATGCGTCCCTCGTCGGCTTTGTCGATCTCACCGGCGGCGCGATAGAACTTCAGCCCGTTGCGGTCGTCCGGGATGTGGCTGCCCGTTACCATGATGGCGGGGGCGCGGCGCTGGATGGCGGCGAGCGCCAAGGCCGGGGTCGGCAGGGCGCCGCAATCGACCGGAACCAGGCCGGCGTCGGAAACGGCCTGCGCGCATTGGGCGGCGATGAGCGGGCTCGACGAGCGCAGATCCCGCCCGATCAGGACCTCGCCGGCCGGCCCCGCCGCATCGTCCTCGCGGATCATGGCGCAGAAGGCGCGGACATGGCTGTAGGCCGGCAAGCCGATGAGCTCGCTCACCAGGCCGCGTAGGCCGGAGGTTCCGAATTTCAGGCTGGTCATGGACAGGATACCAAGATCTCGCGGTTCGCGGCTGCAGGGTAGATCATCTTCGAGTGGGGAGGATACCGGTTCGGGTGAAGAAAATGCCACGGAACAAGGGCTAGAGCGGTTCCGGCCTTCAGGACATTCGCCGTACGCCTCGGCGCCGCAATGGCTGCTACAGGGCCTCGGAGAGGTCCGTTAAAATTGAAATATCGATTCACCCGGCTTTAGGGCCTGATCGTGCAGAACATCGTGGCGCGGCAGATATCGCGCCTGCTGCCAGGGAGACGGCATCGATGCTCACGATCGCGACGATTTGGTTGGGTTGCCTGGCGATCTTCCTGCAGCTCGCCGATTCCGCTCCGGAGCTGGGTTGGCACGACTGAGTCGTCGGTCGCTAGCGCATCGCGGCGACGGAAAGGCTTGCGTCGCACGCGCTTGAAGGCGGGCGACAACGTCGCGGTGGTGGCGCTCCGGCGCGTCTTGCTCAGGCGCGTGCGTAGATGTCCTCGATCCGGACGATGTCGTCCTCACCGGTGTAGGAGCCGACCTGAACCTCGATCAGTTCGAGCGGAATCTTGCCGGGGTTGGCCAGGCGGTGCGTGCAGCCGATCGGCAGGTAGATCGATTCGTTCTCGTGGATGTAGGAGACGGTGCCATCCAGCGTCACCTCGGCCGTCCCCGAGACGACGACCCAGTGCTCGGCCCGGTGGAAGTGCTTCTGCAGGCTCAGCAGGCCGCCGGGCTTGACGTTGATGCGCTTCACCTGGAAGCGGCCGCCGAGGTCGATACGCTGATACCAGCCCCAGGGCCGGTACATGCGCAGATGCTCGGTCGCCTCGCGGCGGCCCTCTTTTTTCAACCGCTCCACCAGCCCCTTGACCTCGGCGGCGCGCGCCTTGGTCGTGACCAGGACGGCGTCCCGCGTCGTGACGACCACGGCATCATCGAGGCCGATGACCGCCGTCAAGATCTCGTCGCTGCGGATCAGCGAGTTGCGGGTGCCGATGGCGACGACCGGACCCTCCAGCACATTGCCAGCCTCGTCCTGGGGGCGGATCGCCTGCAGCGAATCCCAGCTGCCGACATCGGACCAGCCGAAGCTCGCACGCAGCACGCCGGCATGGCGTGTCTTCTCCATCACGGCATAGTCGATCGAAACCTTGGTGGCCTCGGCGAAGCCTTTCGGGTCCAGCCGCAGGAAGTCGAGATCCTTGGTGGCCGCCGCCAATGCCCGGGTTGCGCCGGACAGCACCTCGGGCACGAAAGCCTCGAGCTCTGCGAGCATCCGCTCGGCCGAGAAGATGAAGTTGCCGCTGTTCCAGAGGAAGCCCTGCTCGACATAGCCCAGTGCAGTCTCGGCGTCGGGCTTCTCGACGAAGCGGGCGACGGTGTTGGCGCCCTCGCTCTTCAGCGGCTTGCCGGGCTCGATATAGCCATAGCCGGTGGCAGGCTCGGTCGGGACGATGCCGAAGGTCATGATCGGGCCGTCCGCGGCAAGGCTCGCGGCGCGCCCGCAGTCGCGGCGGAAGGCCTCGACATCGGGGATGACGTGATCGGCGGCGAGCGCAAGGCAAAGGCCCTTCTCGTCCTTCTGCGAGACCAGCAGCGCGCCGATGGCGATCGCAGGAGCGGAATCGCGACGTTCGGGCTCCAGCACGATGTCGCCGGCGACGCCGACGGCCCGCATCTGCTCGGCGACGACGAAGCGGAATTCGTTGTTGGTCACCACGATGGGATCGGCGAAACCGTCGCCTTTCACCCTGAGCAAGGTCGCCTGGAAGGTCGAAAGCCCATCATCGAGCAATGCGATGAACTGCTTGGGCATGGAGTCTCGCGACAGCGGCCACAGCCGCGTGCCAGCGCCGCCGGCCATGATCAAGGGGGTGATGAGGCGGGAGGTCATCAGAGTATCGGACTCCAAATCAGGTTTTAGCCGCGTCGGCCTCAGGGCAGGGCATGTTTCATGCCATATGCCGGCAAGGACCTACAGACTGTTCAGATTTCGATCAGGCTGCGTCGATGGCGTGGGAGGAGACCGGGTCGGAAATGCCGCGGCCGATATCGGCGTAGACGAAGCCCTTTTCCCGGACCTGCTCGCCACGATAGATGTTGCGCAGATCGATCAGGACCGGCGACCTCATGAGCGTCCTGACCCGATCGAGATCCAGCGCCCTGAAGATGTTCCATTCGGTGACGATCACGGCCGCATCGGCATCTTCGACGCATTCATAAGCATTGCCGCAATAGGTGACAGCGCCGGGCAGGACCGCCTTCGCCTGCTCCATGCCTTCGGGATCGAAGGCGCGGATCGTCGCGCCTGCGTCCTGCAGCGCGGTGATGACCGAGATCGAGGGGGAATCGCGCATGTCGTCGGTGTTCGGCTTGAAGGTGAGGCCGAGCACCGCGATGGTCTTGCCCCGAACCGAGCCGCCGCAGGCCGCCACGACCTTGCGGCCCATGGCGCGCTTGCGCTGTTCGTTCACCGCGGCGACCGTCTCGACGATGCGCGCAGGGGTGCCGTAATCCTGAGCCGTCTTGATCAGGGCCAGCGTATCCTTGGGGAAGCAGGACCCGCCATAGCCCGGCCCGGCATGCAGGAACTTGCCGCCGATGCGGTTGTCGAGGCCCATGCCCCGCGCCACGTCCTGGACGTTGGCGCCGACCTGCTCGCACAGATCCGCCATCTCGTTGATGAAGGTGATCTTCGTCGCCAGGAAGGCGTTGGCGGCGTATTTCGTCAGCTCGGCAGTGCGGCGGCTGGTGTTCAGAATGGGCGCGCTGTTGAGATAGAGCGGACGATAGACATCCGCCATCACCTGCCGGGCGCGGGCGTCCTCGGTCCCGATGACGATGCGGTCGGGGCGCTTGAAGTCCTCGATCGCGGCGCCCTCGCGCAGGAACTCCGGGTTCGAGACCACGGCGAACTCGGCGTCCGGCCGCAATTCGCGCACGATCCGCTCGACCTCGTCGCCGGTGCCGACCGGGACCGTCGACTTGGTGACGATCACCGTGTAGCGGCCCAGCGCCTGCGCGATCTCGCGGGAGGCGGCATAGACATAGGACAGATCCGCGAAACCGTCGCCGCGGCGGGAGGGTGTGCCGACCGCGATGAAGACCGCGTCCGCTGCGCTCACGGGGCCGGCCAGGTCGGTCGTGAAGGACAGCCGGCCAGAGGCGGCGTTGCTGCGCACCAGTTCCGTCAGGCCAGGTTCGAAGATCGGAATCTCGCCGCGCTTCAGCGCTGCGATCTTGCTTTCCTGCTTGTCGACGCAGACGACCTCATGGCCGAAATCCGCGAAGCAGGCGCCGGATACCAAGCCGACATAACCCGATCCGACCATCACGATCTTCATCGCCAACTCCAAAGAAACCTATTTCGCGCCTGCGACACATATATTGCCTTGGACGTCAGTACGAGGGCCAACCGTATCTCGTCGCGGGGCGCAGCCTGTCCTGCCGACCGCGGGAACCGGTCGGAATTCCCACACATCGCTCAAATGCGAGCGATTGCCTGCACCGAAGTGCAAATCCGGAGGGGCTACACCGAGATCAGTTTCTCGGGGTCTGGTCTCGTGCTCATCTATCTCGGCATCGTCTGGCTCGGCTGCGCCGCCATCTTTCTCGAACTCGCCGAACGCGCTCCGGTGATCGAAGGCTGACGCGGCCGATCGGCCTGGCGCGGGTTTCGCTCCCGGGCGCTTGGCAGAAGCGCGCTCCCGAGCTGCCGTGCTCCGGCCTTTTTCGCTCGCGACTTTGCGGACCGGCCGTCTATAACGGGCGGCGCATTGGCTGGCCTGCAACCGAGATACTCAATGACCGATACCGTGAGCCCCTACGCCGGAAAGCGGCTCGACCCCTCCATGCTCGTCGATGTCGCGGCACTGCAAAGGGCCTATTTCGACCAGCCTGATCCGTCGCAGCGTTCGCAGCAGGTGGCTTTCGGCACGTCGGGCCATCGCGGTTCGGCCTTCTCCGGATCGTTCAACGAGGCGCATATTCTCGCCATCGCCCAGGCGCTCTGCCTTTATCGCCGCGAACAGGGCACCGACGGGCCGCTTTTCGTCGGCATCGACACCCATGCGCTCTCGCGCAACGCCTTCGAGACGGTGCTGGAGGTCTTCGCCGCCAATGGCGTGACCACGATGATCGACGAGAAGCTCGGCTTCACGCCAACGCCCGTCATCTCCCATGCCATTTTGACCTATAACCGCGGCCGCTCCTCCGGGAAGGCGGACGGCGTCGTCATCTCGCCCTCGCATAATCCTCCCGCCGATGGCGGGCTGAAGTACAACCCCCCTCATGGCGGGCCGGCCGATACCGACGCCACCGGCTGGATCGAGAAGAAGGCCAACGCCTTTCTTGCGGAGAAGCTCGCCGGCATCGCCCGCATTCCCTATGACAAGGCGCTGAAGAGCGAGCATGTCCGGCGGTACGACTACATCAGCGGTTACGTCGCCGATCTCGCCGATGTCGTCGATATGGAGGCGATCGCGCGGGCGGGCGTCTCGATCGGGATCGACCCGCTCGGCGGTGCCGGGCTCGATTATTATCAGCCGATCATCGACCGCTACGGCCTGAAGGGGATCATCGTCAGCAAGGCGGTCGATCCGACCTTCGGCTTCATGACCGCCGATTGGGATGGCAAGATCCGGATGGACTGCTCCTCGCCCTATGCGATGGCGAGCCTGATCGGCATGCGCGACCGCTTCGACGTCGCCTTCGCCAACGACACGGACGCCGACCGGCACGGCATCGTCACCCGCAGCAGCGGGCTGATGAACCCGAACCACTATCTCGCCGCGGCGAGCGCCTATCTCTTCGCCAACCGCCCCGGCTGGCGTGCCGACGCGGCCATCGGCAAGACGGTGGTGTCGAGCGCGATCATCGACCGCGTCGCGGGCAAGCTCGGGCGCCGGCTGGTCGAGGTTCCGGTCGGGTTCAAATGGTTCGTGGAGGGGCTGATCTCGGGCGATTTCGGCTTCGCGGGCGAGGAAAGCGCCGGCGCCTCCTTCCTGCGCAAGGACGGCACCGTCTGGACCACCGACAAGGACGGGCTCATCCTCGGCCTGCTCGCCGCCGAGATCACCGCGAAGACGGGAAATGACCCGGGCGTGCTCTACGACAAGCTGACAGCCGAGCTCGGCAAGCCCTGCTATGCGCGCGTCGACGCTCCCGCGACATCGACCCAGAAGGCGGTGCTCAAGAACCTCTCGCCGAGCCAGATCACGACGAAGGAGCTGGCGGGCGAGCCGATCACGGCGATCCTGAGCGACGCTCCCGGCAATGGCGCCCCGATCGGGGGCCTCAAGGTGACGAGCGCCGATGGCTGGTTCGCCGCGCGCCCCTCCGGCACCGAGGAGGTCTACAAGATCTACGCCGAGAGCTTCCGCGACGAGGCGCATCTCGCCCGCATCCAGGAAGAGGCGCGGCAGATCGTCGGCGCGGCCTTCACGGCGGCTTGACCAGCCGCCGGGGTGTCTCCGGTTGCGCAATAACCTCAATGGTTGCGATTGACGGCCGTCCTTCGTCCGTCGTCGCGAAGGCTGGCTGAAATCGGGTGCGCGCCCGGGCCTCAGACGCTCGCGGCGAACAAGCGCCAGGCGATCCAGACGAGGAAAGCGATCCAGGCCGTCGTGGCGATGCCGACCAGAGCGAGATAGGCGGCCGAGACGACCTTGGTGGTGAGCGTCTCAGGCGAGGCGTTGACGGGAGGGGGCGTTCGGTCGGTCATGGTCCGCGATCGAGGGATTGGCCCTTCTCACCAGTCGATGGGGTCGGAGATCGTCGGGCGGCGGCCCGGCGTGGTCTCGCGTAGCATCAAGCCGATCTTGCGCTTGTATTCATCCCACGAAGAAAGGATGCGTCCGCATTTGGTGCAGGTCACGTCGCTGTTCTGCTCCAGCCGGCCGGGAACCGAAATGCTCGCCGATCCGCAGGTGTCGCACTGAAAGCCGTCCCGCCCCATCATTATCTCCTCAAACTCACCGAGCCCGGGCCGGCTCGTCGGCGCCATGAACCGGCATGGCAGATGACTGGCGCCTGAACGCTCCGATCCGTGGCGCGCCCTCCTCCTTGCGAGCACCGAGGCGGGGTGGGACCGAGGAGGCTGGTGCGATGGACGGGCGGGCTGCGGCGGCCATGTCGAATGCCGTGCTTCTGTGGGGACGGCTGGCGGCCGAGACGGCGCGCTCGATCACGGCAAGCAAGGCATCGCCGGATGGCAGGCTACGCCAATCGCCGGCGCCTCCGTGAGAGAAGGCCAGGAACGTCGCAAAGAAAAATGGGCCCGCGCTTTGCGCGAGCCCATTGCCTGGAGAAAGCGGCCGCCAAAGCGCGGCCGGACATCGGCGTCAGCGTGTCGTCCAGGCGCCGTTCTTGACCGTGCGAAGCTCGAGTTCGACCGGCAGCTTGGTTTGGCCGTTCTCGTCGAAGCTGGTATGGCCCATGGCGCCGTCGTACTGGGTCTCGCGGATCGCCTTGGCGATGGCGGCCTTGTCCTTGGTGCCGGCCTTCTTGATCGCCGCGACGATGATGTTGGCGGCGTCGAAGGCATTCTTGGTGTAGGTCGTCGCCGGTTCGGCGAAGTTCGCGGCCTGGTAATCCTTGGTCAGCTTCTCGAGCTGCGGATTGCCCTTTTCCTTGACGATGCCGGAGACGGTGCCTTCGGCAGCCGGGCCTGCGATCTTGATGAAGTCGGCGTCATGGAAGCCGTCGACGCCGATCATCGGCACGGTCATGCCGAGTTCGACCATCTGCTGGCGCACCAGGCCGGCCTCGGTGACGACGCCGCCGAAATAGATCGCATCCGGCGCGCCGGCCTTGATCTTGGTCAGCAGCGCGCGAAAGTCCGTGGTTCCGACCGGGGCGGCCTCGGCGGCCAGGATGGCGCCGCCGGCGGCCTTGTAGAACTTTTCGAAGTTCTGGGTGTTGGCGACGCCGTAATCGGAGGTGTCGGAGACGATGGCGATCTTCTTGCCGACGCTCTCGACCGCCCATTTGGCCAGGGGCTCGTTGGTGTTGACCAGCGTCGTCACGACGCGCGACACCATCGGGTTGTTGCGCTCGGTGATCTTGGGCGAGATCGCGCCCCAGACGACGAACGGCACGCCGGCGCGCTGGAAGACGGGGATCGTGGCCAGCGCGACGCCGCTGTTCCAGTGGCCTGTGGCGGCCAGCACCTGCGGATCGTTGGTGAGCTTCAGCGCCGCGGCGACACCGGTCTGCGGGTTGGCAGCGTCGTCGAGGACCACGGCCTCGAGCTTGAAGGGCAGGCCGGCCTTGTTCGCCAGGTCGATGGCGAGTTGGAAACCGTTGCGGGCCGAGAGGCCCTGCTGCGCATTGCCGCCGCTGAGCGGGCCGATGAAGCCGATCTTGACGGTCTCCTGGGCCGAGGCGGCCATGGCCCCGACCACGACCGCCGTGCTGACGACCGATACGCGCAGCAATGCCGAAAAAGAGCCGTTTCCGGCGCCGAACTTGAAATTCATGATCCCCTCCAGGACGGATTTTGGAGCTCCCGCGGTCAGCCGGGCAGGCGGGCCTAGGATGCCTCGGCGGACAATCCGTCCTTCCCGAAAGGGGAAGCAAATCGGATATTTGGAAGCCCCGGCCTAGCTTTGCCTAAGTAGCTGGCCGGACGGGGCGCGAGCAGGTCCGGTACCCTGCCTCAAGACAAGCAAAGCAGAGATTCCGAAATTACGACTCCTGTCCGCTTGCGGGCTGGTGCACAGCCCAGGAAGCGGCCACGACATGGCCGCCAAGACAAAGAGAGGGACCGGAATGACCGAGCAGCTCCTGCAACAGATCCTGAACTGGATCACGCTCGGCTCGATCTATGCCCTGATCGCGGTCGGCTTCAGCCTGCTCTTCGGGGTGCTGAACATCATTCATTTCTCCCATGGCGACGTGGCGCTGACGGCGCCCTTCCTGGCGCTGGCGCTGGTGCAGACCTTCGCGACCGCGATCGGGGCCGCGGCCTCGCCCGGCCTCATGCTGCTGGCGGTCGCCCTCGCAATCGCGCTCACCGGGCTGCTCGGCGTCCTGCTCGATTTGCTCGTCATCCAGCGTTTCCGCAATGCGCCTGCGATGATGGCGTTGGTCGCGACGGTTGCGCTCGGCATCGTGCTGCGCGAGCTGATCCGCCATCTTTTCCCCAACGGCTCCAACCCGCATGCGGTGCCGCGCCTCGTCCAGGGCAGCGTCGACCTGCTCGGGGTGACGGTCCCGGCCTTCAACCTCGTCGCGATCGCGGTCTCCGGGCTTTGCGTTTCCGGGCTTTTCTACCTGCTCGGCAGCACGCGGCTCGGCCTGCATATCAAGGCCGTCTCGCAGGACCGCGACGCCGCTCGCCTGCTCTCGATCGCGCCGGGTCGGATCTTCCGGATCACCTTCTTCATCGCTTCGGCGGTCGGCGCCATCGGCGGCCTGTTCTTCGCAGGCTATGCCGGCATCGTGCGGTTCGACTTCAGCGTGGATGTCGGCCTCATCGGCTTCTCGGCCGCGGTCGTCGGCGGGCTGGGCTCGATGCCCGGTGCCATCATCGGCAGCCTGGTGATCGCCGGGCTCGACACGCTGGTGCAGGCGGTGGTGCCGAACGGCGCGGCCTATCGCCTCGTCTTCGTCTTCCTGCTGGTGATCGGCGTGCTGGTGTTCCGGCCGGCCGGCCTCTTCGGCCGCACCGTCGTCGAGAAGGTCTGAGCCGATGACGGACGTGACAATTCCCGCCCGCGCGACGCTCGGCACCGCCGGCGGCCTCGCTTTGGTCGCTCTGACGGAGATCGCCGGCGCCGCCTTCCTGCGCCAATTCCTGCTGGTCGACGACTGGCGCGCGGTGGTCGCTCTGCTCGCCCTGTTCGCCGGCGCGCTGTTCGCGATGCAGCGCCTGCCGGTGATCGAGGCCAATATCGAACAGGCCTTCGGCGCCAACCGGCGTTTCGCGATGCTGTTCGGCACGGCGATCGTGCTCGCCTTTCCCTTCGTGCTGCAGAACAGCAGCTATGCGCTGCACCTCCTGATCATCGCCCAGCTCTACGCGGTGCTGGCGCTGGCGCTGAACTTCCAGCTCGGCAGCGCCAACATCCCGAACTTCGCCACTGGCGCCTCCTACGGCATCGGCGCCTATGCCTCGGCGCTGCTTGCCCTGAACTGGGACGTCAGCTTCTGGCTCGCCTTGCCGGCCTCGGCGGTGGTCGCGACCATCTTCGGCTTTCTGCTCGGCATCCCCTCGATGCGCACGCGCGACAGCTATCTGGCGCTGGTCACGATCGCCTTCGGCGTGGTCGTCCACCAGCTCCTCAACAATCTGGAATTCACCGGCGGTCCCAACGGGCTGGTCGGCATCCCGGCGCCGGAGCTCTTCGGCCACTCCTTTGCCTCGCCGCTGGTGATCTTCGGGCATTCGCTGCCGTCGCAGGCGAATTTCTACTATCTCTCGGCGCTGCTCGTCGGCGTCTCGATCCTGTTCGCCGGGCGCCTGCACCATTCGCGGATCGGCCTGGCCTGGAACGCGCTCAGGGCCGACGAACTTGCGGCCCGCTGCCAGGGCATCAACGCGACCTGGTACAAGGTGCTGGCCTTCGCGGTCGATGCGTTCCTCGCCGGCTTCGCGGGCACGATCTACGCCTTCTATGTCGGATTCATCTCACCCGACAACTTCACCTTCCTGGTCTCCGTGACGATCATGACGATGGTCATCGCCGGTGGGATGGACAACACGCTCGGCGTGATCGTCGGCGCGTTTCTGCTGACGTTGCTGCCCGAGAAGCTGCGCGCCTTCTCGGACTACCGCATCCTGTTCTTCGGCATCACCGTGATCGCCTTCCTGATGATCCGCCCGCAGGGAATCTTCCCGCAGCGCCTGCGCCGCTACGGAGGCTGACAATGAACGCGCCAGTCATTCCAGAAAGCCGGGCCCTGCTCGAGGGCAAGGATCTGACCATGCGCTTCGGCGGCCTGGTCGCCATGGCCGAGGTCGACTTCTCGCTGCGCAAGGGCGAGGTGCTGGGCATCATCGGCCCGAACGGGGCCGGCAAGTCGACCCTGCTCAACATCATCACCGGGCTGTACGTTCCGTCCTCAGGCGAGGTCAGGCTGGAGGGCGAGCTGCTCAACGGGCAGCCGGCCCATCGCATCGTCGCCAAGGGCATCGCGCGGACCTTCCAGTCGAGCCGGCTCTTCGCCGACCTCTCGGTGCTCGACAACGTCATCATCGGCCGCCACACCCATATGAAGACCGGGATCTTCGAGGCCATCTTCAACCGCCGAAAGGCCGAGGCCGAGCTCGACGCGGCGGCGGAACTGGCCGAGCGCCTGCTCAAGGCGGTCTCCCGCGAGCTCCACGCCCAGCGCCACCGGCCGGCTGGGGAACTGCCGCAGGCCGACCGCAGGCGTCTCGAGATCGCGCGCGCGTTGGCCAGCGAGCCCAAGGTGCTGCTGCTCGACGAGCCATCCTCGGGCATGGACGATTCCGACACCGACGCGCTGATGGACGATATCCGCTCGGTCTGCGCCGAGCGGCCGGAGCTCGCCCTCATGATCATCGAGCACGACATGCGCCTGATCGCGTCGCTGCCGCAGCGGGTGCTCGTCCTCGATTACGGGCAGAAGCTCGCCGAGGGCACCTATGAGGAGGTCCGCCTGATCCCGCGCGTGCAGGAAGCCTATCTCGGCCGGAAGGGAGCGCAGCATGCTCAGGCTTGAGAACGTCGACACCAATTACGGCGTCGTGGCGATGCTGCGGGACGTCTCGCTCAATGTCGAGCCGGGCGAGCTGGTCTGCATCCTCGGGCCCAACGGGGCGGGCAAGACCACGATCTTCCGGGCCATCTCGGCGCTGCTGCCGCTGGCGCGCGGGCGCATTGCGATCATGGGACAGGATCTCAAGGGCTCGCGCACGGAAGCGCTCAGCGCGCTCGGCGTCGGCTTCGTGCCGGAGGGGCGGCGCCTGTTCGGCGACATTTCCGTCCGTGACAACATCCGCCTCGGCTATGAGGCGCAGGGGCACCAGGCCGGCTTCGAGGAGCGGCTGGAGGAGATGCTGGAGTTGTTCCCGCGGGTGCGGGAGCGCATCCGGCAGCGCGCCGGCACGCTCTCGGGCGGCGAGCAGGCAATGGTGGCGCTGGCGCGCGCGCTCGTCGGCAAGCCGAAATTCGTGATCATGGACGAGCCCTCGCTGGGCTTGTCGCCGAAGCTGATCGACGAATATTTCGACACGGTCGCGGCGGTGAACCGCGGCGGCACGACCGTGCTGCTGATCGAGCAGAACGCCGAGATGGCGCTCTCCATCGCCCATCGCGGCATCCTGCTCACCAAGGGGCGGGTCGTGGCGGCGGGCAGCGCCGCCGAGCTGCTCGGCAGCGACGCCGTCCGGCATCTCTATCTTTGAACCGGACGGGGTGGTCATGGACACGCTGGCGATCCTCGACAGGCTGGTGGGTTTCGCCACGGTCAGTCGCGATCCGAACCGGCCGCTGATCGATTTCGTGCGCGGCTTCCTCGCCGGGCACGGCATCGAGAGCGAGATCGTCGAGGCCGAGGACGGGCGCAAGGCCAATCTCTTCGCCACCATCGGCCCGAAGGATCGGCCGGGCGTCATGCTGTCGGGCCACACCGACGTCGTGCCGGTCGACGGCCAGGGCTGGAGCCACGACCCGTTCCGGCTGCGGGTTGCGGACGGGTGCGCCTATGGGCGCGGCGCGGCCGACATGAAGGGCTTCGTCGCCTCGGCGCTGGCGCTCGCCGCGCGCGCTGCGACGCGGAAGCTCGAGACCCCGCTCCATCTCGCCTTCAGCCATGACGAGGAGATCGGCTGCGTCGGCGTGCGCTCGCTGATCGACCGGCTGGCGGCACGGCCGCTGCGGCCACGGCTCGCGATCATCGGCGAGCCCACTTCGATGGCGATCGCGACCGGGCATAAGGGCAAGCTCGCGGCACGGGCGACTTGCTGCGGCGTCACCGGGCACTCCGCCCTGGCGCCCAACGCCCTGAACGCGATCCATCTCGCCTGCGACTTCGTCGGCGCGCTGCGCGGGTTGCAAGGCGAGATCGAGCGGGACGGCCCGCGCGACCGAGATTACGACATCCCCTACACGACGCTGCATGCCGGGCGCATCGAGGGCGGGACCGCGCTCAACATCGTGCCGGAGCGCTGCACGGTCGATTTCGAGATCCGCAACGTCGCCGAGGACGATCCCGAGGCGATCCTGACCCGGCTGATGGACGAGGCGGCCACCCTCGTCGCTGCGCAGCGGGCGCGCTTTCCGCAGGCCGATATCGGCTTCGAGCGGCTGAACGACTATCCCGGGCTGGCGACGCCGGCATCCTCCGAGGCGGTCGCCTTCTTGCGCGGGATCCTGGACGAGAGCGTGCTGCGCAAGGTCGCTTTCGGTACGGAAGGGGGGCTGTTCTCGCAGCGTCTCGGTATTCCCGTGCTGGTCTGTGGGCCGGGTTCGATGGAGCAGGGGCACAAGGCCGACGAGTTCATCGCGCTCGATCAGCTCGCCGCCTGCGACCGGATGATGGACCGGCTGCTCGGGCGGATCGCGGCCTGAGGTGCTCCGCTTTGCGGGCCAGCTTCTCCCGTGCTTTATGCTGTCGCGATGCGGTTCTCCCTGCGCCAACTCGAATATTTCATCGCGGCCGGCGAGACGGGCAGCATCACCGTCGCCTCCGAGATGATCCATATCTCGCAGCCCTCGATCTCGACCGCGATCTCGCATCTGGAGCGGGAGCTGAACGCGCAGCTCTTCATCCGCCATCACGCCCAGGGCCTGTCGCTGACACCGGTCGGCCGCGCGCTGTTGAGCGAGGCGAAGCGGGTCGTGGCCCAGGCCGAGAGCCTCTACACCGTCGCCTCGGAAACGACCGGGACCGTGCGGGGCACGCTCTCTCTGGGCTGCATGGTGACGCTGGCGCCGATGCTGGTGCCGGAGCTGAGCAACAGTTTCGTCGCCGCCTTCCCCGAGACCACGATCCGCTATGTCGAGGGCAATCAGGAGGATCTGCTGAGGGGGTTGCGTCGCTCCGAGGTCGACGTGGCGCTGACCTATGATCTGCAATTGCCCGACGACATCGCGTTTGCGCCGCTGGTCAGCCTGCCGCCCCATATCATCGTGGCGGATACGCATCCGCTGGCGCGCCAGAGCGCTGTCACCCTCGCGGAGCTCGCGGACCAGCCGCTCGTGCTGCTCGACCTCCCGCTGAGCCGCGAATATTTCCTCGCCTTGTTCATGACGGCCGACGTGGTGCCGACGATCGTGGCGCGTTCGGCCCATCCCGATCTGGTGCGGGCCCTGGTCGCCAATGGCGTCGGCTATTCGCTGTTCAACGTCCGGCCGCGCTCGGATCAGTCGCTCGACGGGCGCAGGCTGGTCTCGGTCCGGCTCGCCGGCCAGCACCGCCCGATGACCATCGGCGTCGCGACGCTGGCGGCGCTCGCCAAGTCCAAGCTGATCGAGGCTTTCCAGGCGCATTGCGAAGCGTGCATCTCGCGCGCCTACATCCCCGGCATGATCGCGCCGGTGATGACCGACCGGCCGCGTATCGAGCCTTGACCTAACTGAAGCCAGCAGGCGATGGCTGGGCGCTCATTCGTCTCCGGGAACGCCGTAGGAGGGCGCCTGCCGCGGATCGAGCGCGCGCTGGATATAGGCGTCGAGTTGCGGTTTGTAGACCTCCCAGGCCGTCGCCACCGCCTCGATCGGGCAATCTTCCGTCCAGTCGCAGCGCAGATCGGCGACCGGCCAGCTGACCTTGTCGACGATCTTCATCCCCGCCGAATGGACCGGGCCGGCCTCGCCACCGGCGGCAAGGCCCGCCCGCATCGCGGCGATCAGCCTGTCGCCGAGATGGCCGGTGGAGGCGAGGAAACCGTCGACGATCGCCTGCGGCACGCCGTCATTGGCGAGAAGGTTGCCGCCGGAAGCGACGTCACGGGCCTGCGCCTGTGTCCAGATGCCCAGCGAGTTCGGGCCGGAGTGGATCGCCGTCTCGCCGTCGCGGTCGACCGCCAGCACCTGCCGGTACTCGATGAATTTCCCGCGCCTGCGGACTTCGGCGATGGCGTCCGTGGCGCGCATGCCGCCTTCCATCAGGTCGAGCGCCAGCGGGCCCAGCGTCGGGTCGGTGACGTTCTGCGAGGCCACGGCCCCGACACCGGCGCGCGCATAGGCGCAGCGCGCCGCGACCGCCGGCGAGGAGGAGGAGATCGCGACCCCGAACATGCCGGTGCGGGCGCAGCGGGCGACCAGCGAGAAGGTCATGCGATCACTCCGGGATCACGGCGGTGCCGTCGATCTCGACGAGCCATTCCGGCCGGGCGAGCGCCTGCACCACGAGCCCGGTCGAGACCGGATGCACGCCTTTGATGTACTCGCCCATGGTGCGGTAGACCGCCTCGCGATGGCGGACATCGGTGATGTAGACCACGACCTTGACCAGATGCTCCATCGAGCCGCCGGCCTCCTCGATCAGCTGCCTGATGTTCTGCATGACCTTATGGGTCTGTTCGACCGGGTCGTGGCTGTCGATGTTCTTGGCATCGTCGAGGTTCTGCGGGCACTGGCCGCGCAGCCAGACGATCTTGCCGCCCTGGGTGACGACCGCCTGGGCGAGGTCGTTGTCGAGCTTCTGCTCGGGATAGGTGTCCCTGGTGTTGAACTTGCGGATGCGGGTATGCGCCATGTCGGCCTCCGTCGGAACTCTGGGTTTCGTTGGTCGTAGCGGTCAGGCCGGTTCGAACGCGCGCTGGGCGGCCTCATGATAGGCCATGTATTGCCTCTGGATCACGATCTGGTCGGCGACGTATTTCGCATCGTGCCAGACCCCCCAGATGAAGCTGGAGCCGCGCCGCGACTGCCAGGGCAGGCCGAGGAAGTAGATGCCGGGCTCGGAGGAGACGCCGCGCTGGTGCCTGGGCTTGCCGCTCTCGTCGAACGCGTCGACCTGCATCCAGCCATAATCGGCGAGGAAGCCCGTCGCCCAGATGATCGTGCCGATGCCGGCGTCCGCGAGATCGAGCGACAGGATCGGCCGGGCGATGCAGTCGGCATCCGGAACCCTGACGCGCGCCTGCGGCTCCTCGGGAAGATCGAGGCCGTTGCGGGCGACATAGGCGTCTGCCTCGTCGAGCAGAGCGTCGTGGTTCTCGTCGCCCGCCCGCAGGTTCTCGACGAGATCGGGAGCGAAGCGGATGACGCCGTCCGCACAGGATTCCGTGCGTCCGACCAGGATCATGCCCTGCGCGGCGAGGCGGCGGAAGTCGATGGTGTGGCCGCCCTGCGCGCCGCTGACGGCGATGGTGACATGTTCCTTGCCGGGTTCGCGCGCCGCGGCGTCCCATTTGCCGAGCACGCCCAGCCACCAGCAGAAATCCCGGCCGCGATAGGCCCGCGGCGGCCGGTCATGCGGGCCGACCGAGAGATAGACGCGCCGCCCCGCCTGCATCAGCTCTTCGGCGATCTGCGCGCCGGAGGAGCCGGAGCCCACGACCAGAACGGCGCCTGCCGGCAACTGGGCGGGATTGCGATAGCCGGTGGAGTGCATCTGCAGGATGTCGGTCTCCGCCGGCACCACGGCAGGGATCACCGGCGTCTGGAAGGGGCCGGTCGCGGCGACGACGCGCTCGGCCTCGATCACGCCGTCCGACGTCTCGACGCGGAAGCCGGAACGGCCGGCATTGCGTTCGACCTTCAGAACCTCGACGCCGCAGCGGATCGGCGCCGCGATCTTCTTCGCATAGGCGACGAAATAATCGGCGACCGTTTCCTTGCCGGGGAAGTCGTCCGGGCCGACGCCGCCTTCGACATCGGCGAAGGTCATGCCCGGGAAGCGATCATGCCAGGCGGGTCCGTTGGCGACGAGGGAATCCCAACGCTCCGAACGCCAGCGCTCGGCGATACGCTGCCGCTCCAGGACGAGATGGGGCACGCCGCATTGGCCCAGATGCTCGCTCATGGCGAGCCCCGCCTGGCCGGCGCCGATGACGAGCGTATCGACCTTCTCAACTGACATTATCCGCCCTTGCCGATCTCGAAAGCTTCCGCGCGAGGAGGCGCGCTACGGCATTGGTCTAGAGGGCGGCCCGAGCCTGGAAAAATACGAAATCTTGCGGCAGTGCTTAGGAAGCGCTGAAACGGTCGGATCGCCAGGGCGCGGTGAAGCGCTCAGGGAAGAAGGATGGCTCGGCCTGCGCTCATGTGCGCTTCACGGAGAGGAGACGAAACCGCCCTGCGCGACCTGATCGCGACAGTGACGGTTCATTCGGCCGAGGCCGGGAAGGATCCAGAGATCTCGATTGAAAGGCCACCTGACGAAGCTCGTCGGCGGCGCCCACTTCCCGACAAAACGGTCGGGGGGGCCGATGGTAGCGGGAGAGGGACTTGAACCCCCGACACGCGGATTATGATTCCGCTGCTCTAACCAGCTGAGCTACCCCGCCACATGTTCCGGCCGTCGCCGTCGGCGACCCGTCACAGGGGCGCGGTATAGGGGGCGGGGGCGGCCCTCGTCAAGCCTCGTCCGGGATTATCCCGCGAGAGCCGGATCAGGCCGGGAGCGAGGCGCGCTTGCGCAGCCGCACGACCTTGAAATAGCCGCGGCCGATATGGACCGTGTCGTAGCGCCCGGTCCGCGCCGCCCAGTCCGTCAGGCGGCTGACCTTGAAGTCGCTGCTCCAGCCGATCGCCCGCGCCAGCGGCGCCACGGCCGCCCAGAAGGGCGCGAGCGCGCCGCCATCGTCGACGAGGCGGCTCGAGATGACGATCTCGCCACCCGGCTTCAGCACACGGTCCATCTCGGCCAGCGCCTGCTCGGGGTCAGGGACGAGCGTGATCACGAATTGCGCCGTCACCGCGTCGAAGCGCTCCGCCTCGAAGCCCAGCCGGCAGGCATCCATCACGGTCAGGCCGCGAACATGGGCAAGGCCGCCGGAAGCGACCTTGCGGTTCGCGACCTTCAGCATGTCGAGCGAGAGATCGGCCCCGACGACGCGGGATTCCGGCGTGAAATAGGGCAGGGTCAGCCCGGTGCCGACGCCGATCTCGAGAATCTCGGGCCCGCAGGCGCAAGCCGCCGCCACGGCCTCGCGCTGCGGCCGGGACAGCATGCGCTGATAGATCTTGTCGTAGAACTTGGCCCAGGTGGCATAGGCGCGCTTCTGGGTTTCGAGGTGATCTGTCACCGGCATCGACGATTCCGAACAGGCAAGGTGAGCGACGCGACCGCTGCGTCAGGACAAGGCGAGCGCCGCCGCGGAGGGCGAGGCGGGCATGGCGAGCGGCCGGCGCAGGATCGTGCCGCCGCCGAGCACCTGCGCTCCGGGGCCGGCATCGGTATAGATGACGCAGGCCTGGCCGGGCGAGACGCCTTCCTCATCGGTGGCGAGCTCGATGCGCAGCCCCTCGTCGTCGCGGAAGAGCCGCGCCTCGCGCGGCGCACGCGTCGAGCGGACGCGCACGGCAACGTCGAGCCCTTCCGGCGGAAGCGCGTCGAGCGCCATGCCGCCGAGCCAGTTGAGATCACGCAGGCGGACCTCGCGCACGCTCAGCGCCTCGCGCGGACCGACGATGACGCGGGCGCCATCGGCATCGAGCCGCAGAACGTAAAGCGGCTCGGCGGCGCTGAGCCGCAAGCCCTTGCGCTGGCCGACGGTGTAGTGGAGCACGCCGTCATGCTGGCCGAGCACGCGCCCGTCGAGATGGACGATCTCGCCGGGGCGGGCGGCGCCGGGCTTCAGCCGCTCGATCACATCGGCGTAGCGGCCGTTCGGGACGAAGCAGATGTCCTGGCTGTCGGGCTTGTCGGCGATGGCGAGCCCGAGCTCGGCGGCGAGCGCGCGGGTCTGCGCCTTGTCGATGCCGCCCAGCGGGAAGCGCAGCAGGTCAAGCTGCTCCTGCGTCGTGGCATAGAGGAAATAGCTCTGGTCGCGATTCATGTCGGCGGCGCGGAACAGGCCGCGATGGCCATCGCCGAGATCGCGGCTGACGACGTAATGGCCGGTCGCCAGCGCATCGGCGCCGAGTTCCTTCGCCAGATCGAGCAGGTCGCGGAACTTCACGGTCCGGTTGCACTCGACGCAGGGGATCGGCGTCTCGCCGGCGAGATAGCTCTCGGCGAAGCGCTCGATCACCGCGTCGCGGAAGCGGCTCTCGTAATCCAGCACATAGTGCGGGATGCCGATGGTCTCGGCGACGCGGCGGGCATCATGGATATCCTGGCCGGCGCAGCAGGCGCCCGCCCGATGGACGGCCGCGCCGTGATCGTAAAGCTGCAGCGTGACGCCGACCACGTCATAGCCCTCACGCTTCAGCAACGCGGCCACGACCGAGGAATCCACGCCGCCCGACATCGCCGCGACCACGCGCGTGGCCGAGGGCGGCTTGGCGATATCGAGGGAGTTGAGGGCCGTGGTCATTCGGGATCGAGGTTCAGGAGCGCGTTTCGCGCGGTTGCGGTTCTATATCGGCTTTGGCCGCCTGCGGCCAGCGCGATCGGCAAATCCTGCCGGCCCGATGAAGGGCAAAGGCGGATTCTGCCGCCGGAAACGCAGGACGTGACGGGCTAAGCCATTGAAATATAGGCGGCTGCCTCTGGCGCGCAACTTGCTGACCGCAAGCGGGTGCCCTTTGCCCGCGTTGCGGAACCGTTCATGCCTGTCGAAACCGTGTTCAACACCTCGCCCGCCAAGGAGACGCCGGCGCCGCGCCGCCGTCCTGCCGAGGCCGGCGCTGCCGGAAGCGGCGAGGGCTTCTCCCTGCCGGAGACAGCCGACGCTTCGTCGCGCTCGCCGGAGCCGAAGAAGGGTGCGGCTGTCGACGGCACGCGGGCTGCAACTCAACCGCAGGACGCGAAGGCCGCGGCGGAGGTGACGGCCGGCAAGCCCGGCAAGGCCCAGGAATCTGCCGACGCGGCGACACCGACGCGCTCTCCGCCCGTCCAGCCGGATTCCTTCATCGGCACGCTGGCCGAGCTCCTTGCCGCCGCGCAGGGGCAGGGCGCCTCGCCCGAGGGCGAGATCGAGGGCAAGGCCACCGGAACGGCGGAAGCCGGAGAAAAGGGCGGCAAGAAGGCCGGCGAGAACAAGGACGAGAAAGCCGAAGGCGCGGAGGCGGCATCTGCGGACAAGGACGCCAGCGACAAGGTTTCCGGCGAAGCGGCGACTGCGCTGGTGGATCAAAAGCCTGTCCCGCAGCCGGTCGCGGCAGTCCTGTCGCTGTCCTTGCCCGCAGCGACGGCTGGCGGCGAGAAGCCGGACGAGGCCGCGGCTGCGAAAGGCGGAGCCGTGCCGGTCGGAGCGGGGCCCGTCACGAAGGCCCAGCTCCAGGCCGAGCGCGCCCTTGCGGCTCAGGCCGGCAGTGCCGATGCGTCGGCGGGCAAGCCGGCTTTCGGCGCCGCGCTGACCGGAGCCACGCCTGCGACGCCCGGCGAAACTTCGCAGCATGCCGGGCAGGCCCACAAGCCCGCCGATGCGGCTGCTGGCGGTGCGAAGGCGGATGCCGCGCAAGGGCTTCCTGCCCAGGGCGCTGCCGTCGTCGCCGGCGAAGCCAAGCCGGCCGAAGCCGTGCAGCAGGCGCTGGCACCGATCGACCTTACCGCGCTGGTCCAGCAGGCGGTGGGGGGGACCGGGACGGTCCACTCCCTGTCGCCGCTCGACCAGGCTGCTGCCACGCCGAACCCCGCCCTGCCGTCCGGAGCAGGTCAGGCCGCGCTCCCGGCGACGCCCCTGCATGTCGTGCCGATCGAGATCGGCCTGCGCGCGCTTTCGGGCGCCCGGCAATTCGATATCCGGCTCGATCCCGACGAACTCGGGCGCGTCGACGTCAATCTCTCCATTTCCGACAAGGGCGAGGTCAGCGCCCGGCTCGTCGTCGACCGCGTCGAGACCCTGCATCTGCTGCAGCGCGATGCGCGCACGCTGGAGCGGGCCTTCGAGCAGGCGGGGCTCAAGCCCTCCGATAGCGGCATCGATATCAGCCTGCGCGATCCGTCCGACCAATCCGCCTTCCGGCAGCATCGCCAGCAGGAGGAGGCGCCGCAGCGTTCGCGCCAGCCTTCCCTTGCCGAGGCCGGCGACGATGCCGTTCTTCCCACGACACCCTTGCCGCAGCGCCGCCTCGTGCGGCTCGGCGGCGTCGATCTCAGCATCTGAGCGAGGACAGACAACATGGCCGTTTCAGGTGTGGATGGGTCTTCGGGCTCTTCGAATACGTCGAGCAGCTCCTCGAGCAGCAGTTCGATCGCGGGCAATTTCGACCAGTTCCTGCTGCTGCTGACGACGCAGCTCAAGAACCAGTCGCCGCTCGACCCGATGGACACCAACCAGTTCACCGCACAGCTCGTGCAGTTCGCCGGCGTCGAGCAGCAGCTCAAGACCAACGATACGCTGGGCTCGCTGCTGAGCCTCAGCGCGGCCGGCACGGCGACGAATGCGGTCAGCTTCGTCGGCTCCAACATCACGGCGGACGGAGCGACCGCTCTCCTGAAGGACGGCAACGCGTCCTGGAAGGTCAATTCCTCGGCTGCCGGCCAGGCCACGATCACGATCAAGGATTCGAACGGCAGCGTCGTGCAGACGATGACCCGCAGCCTCGCGGCCGGCGACCAGAGCCTGGGCTGGGACGGGACGACCTCGATCGGCACGAAGGCGCCGGACGGCGCCTATACCGTCAGCATCCAGGGCACGAGCGTTGCGGGGCAAAGCCTGACGGTGAAGACGCAGATCAGCGGCGTGGTCGACGGCGTCGATTTCACCACCTCGATTCCAAGCCTCAAGATCGGCTCCATCAGCGTGCCGCTCGACAAGGTGAAGAGCGTCACCCGGTCCGAGTGAGGTGGCGCGAATCAGACGCGGACATCCCGCGCGATCGTTTTAGGTAAATCTTAAAACCGGAAGGTTAGGCTCGCCTTCAGTAGCTCTGTTGAGTTGTGTGAGTGTACCATGACCGAGCCATTGCGACCGCGGGTTAAATACGTGATCGGACCGGACGGAAGTCCGCTGACGATCGCGGATCTCCCGCCGATGAATACAAGGCGCTGGGTCATCCGGCGCAAGGCGGAGGTGGTCGCGGCGGTTCGCGGCGGCCTGCTCAGCCTCGAGGAAGCCTGCCAGCGTTACACTCTGACGGTCGATGAGTTCCTGAGCTGGCAGATGTCGATCGACCAGCATGGGCTCGCCGGTCTGCGCACGACCCGCATCCAGCACTACCGCCAGTAAGCCGGCGGCATCCTCCCCCGTTTTTCAGGGCGTCGGTCTCCGGACCGGCGCCTTTTTCGTCTGCGCCGGCCCCGGCTCGTCAAATGATTAATGGGATGGGGGCAAAAATTAACCGCCCGCTAACCATGCGCTGGGAAAAACTTGCCTAGTGGGCGGCGCAACTCGCGCAGCCCCCGCGGCTTTGTGGAACGGATGGCGGCGTGAGCGGGCTTATCGAGCAGTTTGCGAAATTCGGTGCGGCGCGTCTGGCGGCGATGCTGGCCGTCACGCTCGTGCTCGTCGGCTTCTTCGGCTTCGTCATGCTCAAGATGTCGCAGCCGGCGATGAGCGTGCTGTTCTCCGATCTCTCCAGCCAGGACACGAGCGCGATCCTCAAGGATCTCGACGCGCGCGGGATCAAATACGAATTGCGCGGCGACGGGCAGACGGTGCTGGTGCCCAAGGACGACGTGCCGCGCCTGCGGCTCGACCTCGCCGGCAAGGGCATCCCGGCCGGCGGCGGCGTCGGCTACGAGATCTTCGACAAGGGCGACGCCTTCTCCTCCACCAGTTTCGTGCAGAACATCAACCATCTGCGCGCGCTGGAGGGCGAGCTGTCGCGCACCATCCGCTCGATTGGCCGGGTGCAGGCGGCGCGCGTGCATCTCGTCATTCCCGAGCGGCGCCTGTTCGAGCGTGACCGCGAGCCGCCGCGCGCCTCGATTGCGCTCAAGCTCGCCGGCGATCTCGATGCCGCCCAGGTCCGGGCGGTCCGCCATCTCGTCGCCTCCGCCGTGGACGGGCTGAAGCCGGAGCGCGTCTCGATCGTCGATGAGCGCGGACGGCTGCTGGCCGACGGCGCCCGGGACGAGCAGAGCATTCTGGGGCTCGGCCTCGACGAGCGCCAGACCGCGATCGAGAAGCGCATCAAGTCGCAGGTCGAGGATATCGTCGCTGGCGTGGTCGGCTCCGGCCGGGCGCGGGTGCAGGTCTCGGCCACGCTCGATGCGAACCGGGTCGAGAGCCGTTCCGAGAGCTTCGACCCGGAAAGCCGCGTCGTCCGCTCCAGCCAGAACCGCACCGAGGCCTCGGCGACGGCCGAGGGCGGCAACGGCACCGTCACCGTCGGCAACGAACTCCCCGGCGCGCAGCAGACGAACGGCGCGCAGCAGAACCAGCGCGATTCCTCCTCGAAGAACGAGGAGGTGGTGAATTACGAGATCTCGAAGACGACCCGCACGGAGCTGCAGGAAGGCGGGCGCATCAAGAAGCTCTCCGTGGCCGTGCTCGTCGACGGCAACTACAACCGCGGCCAGAACGGCGAGATGGCCTATCAGC
Source organism: Allobosea sp. RCC_152_1 (assembly GCF_041360765.1). NCBI lineage: Bacteria > Pseudomonadati > Pseudomonadota > Alphaproteobacteria > Hyphomicrobiales > Alloboseaceae > Allobosea > Allobosea sp. RCC_152_1. Next base: position 446,530 of record NZ_JBFUPU010000002.1, on the reverse strand, counting down.
CGCGCGGCAACGAGGAGCTCGACCGGATCAGCGAGCTGGTGCGCACCGCCGTCGGCTTCGACCAGAATCGCGGCGACAAGGTCGAGGTCGTCAATCTGCGCTTCGCCGAGGCGCCGCAGGTTCCGGGCGACCTGACCGAGCCGACGCTGATGCAGCAGCTCCTGTCGTTCAGCCGCGAGGACCTCGTCCGCTTCGCCGAACTCGGCGTCATCTCGCTGCTCACGCTGATCGTTCTGATGACCGTCGTGCGTCCCCTGCTGAAGCAGGTGCTTGCGTCCGACAACAGCGTTGGCGTGCGGCCGATCCCGAGCTTCATGCGCAACGGGACGCTGGTCGGGCCGGATGGCGAGCCCACCGGTGATCCGGCGGTGCCCGGCCGTGCCGTGGCCACGGTCGGCCCGAATGGCGAGCTCGTTTCGTCCGAGGTCGAGATGCCCTCGGAGCGCATGCTCGCCATCGCCCAGGTCAAGGGCCAGCTCAAGGCGCAGTCGGTCGAGAAGATCGGCGCGCTCGTCTCCCAGAACCCGGCCGATTCGGTCGCGGTGCTGCGGAGCTGGATCCATGAGAGAGCACCGGCATGACGGGCCGCTGAACCATGGCAGACACACGCTCCCTCGCGACACGCAGCACCGGCCTTCCCGACGCCATCGAGGGCGGCGGCTTTGGCATGATGACGATCGCCCAGATGACCGGGCCGCAGCGCGCCGCCGTGATCCTGCTCGTTCTCGGCGAGGAGCACGGCAAGACGATCTGGCAGGAATTCGACGACGACGAGATCCGCATCATCACCCGCGCCATGGCCGAGCTCGGCACCGTCGATGCCGACGAGGTCGAGCGGCTGATGCTGGACTTCGTCGGCAAGCTCTCCAGCGCCGGCGCCGTCACCGGCTCCTTCGACCGCACCATCTCGCTGCTCGAGAAGATCCTGCCGAGCGATCAGGTCGCCCTGATCATGGAGGAGATCCGCGGGCCGGCCGGCCGCAACATGTGGCAGAAGCTCGGCAATATCGATGCCGTGGTGCTCGCGAACTTCCTCAAGAACGAATACCCGCAGACCATCGCGGTGATCCTGTCCAAGATCCGGCCGGAGCATGCCGCCAACGTGCTGCGCAACCTGCCCGGCGATCTCTCGATCGAGGTGGTCGGCCGGATGCTGCGGCTCGAATCCGTGCAGAAGGAAGCGCTCGACCATATCGAGAACACGCTGCGCACCGAATTCGTCTCGACCTTGACCCAGACGCGCCGGCGCGACCCGCACGAGATGATGGCCGAGATCTTCAACGGCTTCGACCGGCAGACGGAAATCCGCTTCCTGTCCGCGCTCGACGCCTCCAACCAGGAAGCGGCCGAGCGCATCCGCGCCCTGATGTTCACCTTCGAGGATCTGGCCAAGCTCGACCCCGCCGGGTTGCAGACGCTGATGCGGCAGGTCGACAAGGACGTCCTGGCGCGCGCGCTCAAGGGCGCCAGCCAGCCGATGCGCGACTTCTTCTTCGGCGCCATGTCCCAGCGCGCCGCCAAGAACATGCAGGACGACATGGAAGGGCTGGGTCCCTTGCGCCTCAAGGAGGTCGACGAGGCCCAGACCAAGCTGGTGACGTTGACCAAGGACCTCGCCGACAAGGGCGAGATCGTGCTGTCGAAGGGCAATGCCGAAGACGAGTTGGTGTACTGAGATGGCAAAGGCGACCGCGACGAAATTCATGTTCGGGACCGACTTCCGCGAGGGCAGCCGCAAGGCCGCCAGCGAGGCCGATCTCGGCGCGGCCCGGGCCGAGGGGTTCCACGCCGGCCTGGAGCAGGGCCGCAACGAGGCCGAGGGGCAGCTCAGCGGATTTGCGGGGCAGCTCGCGCGCTCGGCCGAGCGGCTCTTCGCGCTGGAGGCGGCGCGCATGGCCACCATCGAGGAGCAGGCGGCGCAGGTCGCTCTCGCTGCGGCGAAGGCGCTCGCCGGAGCGGCCCTGGCCGAGAAGCCGATGGCGGCGCTGGAGCAGGCCGTGCGCGAATGCATCGTCCATGCGCGGCAGGCGCCGCATCTCGTCCTGCGCGTCCCGGAGGCGTCGGTCGAGGCGGCGGAGGAGCTCGTCAAGCGGATGACGCGGGAGCACGGCTTCGCCGGGCGCCTGATCGTGCTGGGCGAAGCCGATATCCGCCCCGGCGACGGGCGGATCGAATGGGCCGAAGGCGGCTTCGTGATGGATGGCGAACAGCTCTCGGCGCTGATCGAGCAGGCGGTCGCCAGTGTTTTCCCCGGTGGCAGCCGTCCCGGGCAGTGAAGGTTTGAGCCATGAGCCAGCAGAACGATCTCAATCTGCCGCCCCTCAACCAGGCTGATCTGTCGTTCGATCAGAACGATACCTCGGTTGCGCGTTCGGGCCCGGTGCCGGTCAAGACGGCGGAGGATCTGGAACAGGTCTTCGACGTGCCGGTCACGGTTTCGGCCGTGCTCGGCTCCTCGAAGGTGGCGGTCGGCGATCTCCTCCAGATCGTGCCCGGCACCGTGCTGGAGCTCGACCGGCGGGTCGGCGAGGCGATCGACATCTTCGTCAACGAGCGCCTGGTGGCGCGCGGCGAGGTCGTCGTCGTGGAGGAGCGGCTCGGCGTGACCATGACCGAAATCATCAAGGCGGACCGGTGAACGTGCGGCCGCCTTCACGAACAGCAAGCAAAAGGACCTGAGCCATGCGCCTCATCATTGCCGGCGGTCTCAAGGGACAGATCATCGCCGCGGCCAAGATCGCGATGTCGCACGGTGCGGCTGTGACCCATACCGAAGGGCTCGACCAGACGCTCGCGGTGCTGCGCGCCAAGGGCGCCGATCTGCTGATGATCGACGTGGTGCAGCCGATCGCGGCCTATGTGGCGGCGCTGGAAGCGGAGCGCATCCGTACGCCCATCATCGCCTGCGGCACCTCGACCGATGCCCGCGCGGCGGTCGCCGCGATCCAGGCCGGCGCGCGCGAATACGTGCCGCTGCCGCCGGATCCGGAGCTGATCGCGGCCGTGCTGGAGGCCGTGGCGGCCGATCAGACCAGCCTGATCTGGCGCGACCCGGCGATGGAGCGCGTCGTCCAGCTCGCCTCGCAGATCGCGCGCTCGGAGGCGCCCGTGCTCGTCACCGGCGAGAGCGGCACCGGCAAGGAGGTGATCGCGCGCCATCTGCACCAGAAATCGGCCCGCAAGGACAGGCCCTTCGTCGCGGTGAACTGCGCAGCGATTCCGGACAATCTGCTTGAATCCGAACTGTTCGGCCATGAGAAGGGCGCCTTCACCGGTGCCATCGCCCGCCGCGTCGGCAAGTTCGAGGAGGCCAATGGCGGCACGCTCTTGCTCGACGAGATCTCGGAGATGGATGTCCGTCTGCAGGCGAAGCTGCTGCGCGCCCTGCAGGAGCGGATGATCGACCGCGTCGGCGGCGCCCAGCCGGTCAAGGTCGATATCCGCATCATCGCGACCTCGAACCGCAATCTGGGGGATGCGGTGCGCGAAGGCTCTTTCCGCGAGGACCTGTTCTACCGGCTCAATGTCGTGCATCTGCGCCTGCCGGCGCTGCGCGAGCGGCCGGGCGACATCCTGGCGCTCGCCGAGCATTTCGGAAAGAAATACGCCGAGGTGAACGGCTTGCCGGCCCGGCCGATCGCGACTGACGCGCGCAAGCTGCTGCTGGCCAATGCCTGGCGGGGCAATGTTCGCGAGCTGGAAAACACCATGCATCGCGCGGTGCTGCTGGCGAGCGGGCCGGAGATCACGGCCTCGGCTGTCCTCACGCCCGAAGGCGAGGCGCTCGGGCCTGCCGCCACGGTTTCGCGGGATGCCGCGGGCCGGGCCGCGCAGACGGCGGAGGCGATGACGCGTTCCCTGGTCGGCCACACCGTCGCCGATGTCGAGCGGGAGCTCATCCTCGACACGCTCGACCATTGCCTGGGCAACCGGACGCATGCAGCCAAGATCCTCGGGATCTCGATCCGCACGCTGCGCAACAAGCTCGGCGAATACACCGCCTCCGGCATCCCCGTAGCGGAGCCGGGTCAGACCCGCATCAGCGCGGCCTGACCCGGAGAGCGGTTCCTACCAGCGCCGGCGATAATAGTAGCGCGGGCGGGCATAATAGCGCGGCCGGTAGTAGTAGCGCGGCCGATAATAGGGCCGCCGGTAGTAGCGATAGCGCGGTCGGCGGTAGTAGTAGTACTGGCTGAATTCGGCGTCGGTCTTGTCCAGCGCCTCCTTCGTCTCCGCCGGGACGGCTTCGGCGTCCTTGAGCGGCGCGCCTTCCGGCGGCAATATCCGAGCCGGCTGCGCGGCTTCGGCGGCGGCGATCCCGCCAAGGCCGGCGGCGGCAAAGCCCCCGACCAATGTCATCAGGAATGAGCGTCTGTCCACGACGGCCTCCAGACTGTCTTCACCACATCTCCCCCTGCATTCATAAGGGCGGAATGCAGGTGGGGAGTAATGCATTTAAAGGATGATTTGTTCCCTCTGACGTCTTTTCGGCCCGCATGGTTATTGCCTGCGCGGAACCTCAATCCACTGCGTTAAGAGGCCGCGCGACGCTTTCGAGCGGTTGGCGCTCGGCCCGCACCGCGAAGCGCGCCGCGATGACGGCCGCGGCGAGCATCAGCGCCGCGCCGAGCAGATAGCCGCCGAAGACGCTGCCGCGCGAGCCGGTGTCGATCAGGATGCCGAAGAGCCAGGGGCCGGCGATGCCGCCCGCGCCGGTGCCGATCGCGTAGAACACGGCGATGGCGAGCGCCCGCATCTCGACCGGGAAGGTCTCGGACACCGTGAGATAGGCCGAGCTCGCCGCTGCCGAGGCGAAGAAGAAGACGACGCTCCAGCACAGGGTGAGATGGGAGGCTGTGAGCCAGTTGCGCCAGAACAGATAGCCGGTGCCGGTCAGGAGCAGGCCTGAGAGCGCATAGGTCGCGGCGATCATGAAGCGCCGGCCCCGGGTGTCGAAGAAGCGTCCGATCAGCAGGGGACCGAGGAAATTGCCAGCCGCGAAGGGCAGGATGAACCAGCCGACCGCCTGCGACGGCACATGATAGAAATCGGTTAGGATCAGCGCGTAGGTGAAGAAGATCGCGTTGTAGAAGAAGGCCTGCGAGACCATCAGCGCGAGGCCGACCAGCGCCCTGTCGCGATGCAGGACGAAGAGTGCGCGGAAGACCTCGCGCAACGGCGTCGCGGCGCGCGGGCGCAGCCGGGTCGGCGGCAGGACTTCTCCGGCGGGCGGGATGAAGCCGGAGCGGCGCTCGATATCGGCCACGATCGCGGCGGCGCGCTCATGGTGGCCGTGGCTGATCAGCCAGCGCGGGCTTTCGGGAATCCATTGCCTGAGGATCAGGATGACGAGGCCGAGGGCGGCGCCGATGAAGAAGGCGAGCCGCCAGCCATGCTCGGGCTCGATATGGGCGGGGTCGAGCAGCACGATGGCGCCGAGCGCGCCCAGCGCGGCGCCGACCCAGAAGGAGCCGTTGATGACGAGATCGGTCCAGCCACGGACGCGGGCGGGGATCAGTTCCTGAATCGTCGAATTGATCGCCGTGTATTCGCCGCCGATGCCCATCCCCGTGAGGAAGCGGAAGGCGAGGAAGCTCCACAGGTTCCAGGAGAACGCGGTGGCTGCCGTGGCCGTGAGATAGACCAGGACCGTGATGGTGAAGAGCTTCTTGCGGCCCAGCCGATCGGTGAGCCAGCCGAAGAAGACGGCGCCCAGCACGGCGCCGGCGATATAGGCGGCGCCCGCCATGCCGATCTCGGTATTGGTGAATTTGAGGACCAGGCTTTCCTTCAGCGCCCCCGACACCGCGCCGGCGAGAGTGACCTCGAGCCCGTCGAGAATCCAGGTGATACCGAGCGCGACCACGACGAGGGTGTGGAACCGCGACCAGGGCAGGCGGTCCAGCCGCGCCGGCACGTCGGTTTCGATGACGCCTTCCCGGCTTCTGTCCGGCGCTGTCATGCCGGCGTCCTCCAAACGTTCTGGCGGTGTGCCTCGAAGGGAAGGGGCGGCCCCGATCGGCGCCGCCCCTCAGGCTGTCAGCGGACGTAGTAGACGCGGCCGTGGCGGACCACGCGGCGCGGGCGGCGATGCATCGGCGGATGCCGCCGGTGATGCATGGGCGGAGAGGGGCGGCGGTGATGGCGCGGCCGCCCGTGATAATACTGGGTGAAGGCCGCGTCGGTCTCGTCGAGGCCGGCCTTGAGAGCGGGGTCGATCGCGCCGGCGGCAGGTTCGACAGGCGACGGGGCCGCTTCGACCAGGTTCTTCGCCAGGGCGGCACCGCCGATGCCGGCAACCGCGAGACCGCCGAAAAGGCTCGTCAGAAAGGATCGTCTGTTCAAGATTTCCTCCGATATCGTTGGGATTTGGCAGAGTCTTGCCGCCCGCCGGCGAGTTGGAACGGCGAATGCGGCCACAACGCGGCCTTTCGATAACCATCCGTTCATCGGAAGGTTCCGGCCCGACATTCTTTCGCGTCTTAACAATTCGTTCACCATGAACCCGGCAAGAATTGCCGGGTCGCGCTCCGCTCCGGAGCGCGCGGCGTCCGTACGCGGATGACGACCGGCGAGAGGGCGGGGCGGTCGATGACCGATGTGACGGCAGGTCAGGGAGGCGGCTTCAACCTTCCCGATCGCAACGCGATGGGAAAGCTGTTCAACCGTCCGGACTTGTTCCTGGCGATCGGCGTCATGGGCATCCTGGTGGTGCTCATCTTCCCGATGCCGGCGGTCCTGCTCGACCTGTTGCTGGCGCTGTCGATCATCCTGTCGGTGCTGGTGCTGATGACGGCGCTCTTCATCGAGGAGCCGCTGGAGTTCTCGGCCTTCCCGACGGTGCTGCTCATCGTCACCATGTTCCGGCTGGCGCTGAACCTCGCCTCGACGCGCCTCATTCTCGCCCATGGCCATGAAGGCACCTCTGCGGCGGGGCATGTCATCGAGGCCTTCGCCGGCTTCGTGATGAGCGGCAATTTCGTGATCGGGGTGATCGTCTTCACCATCCTGATCATCGTCAATTTCGTCGTCATCACCAAGGGTTCGGGCCGTATCGCTGAGGTCGCCGCACGGTTCTCGCTCGATGCAATGCCGGGCAAGCAGATGGCGATCGATGCCGACCTCTCCGCCGGGCTGATCGACCAGGAGACGGCGAAGCTGCGGCGCCGCGCGCTCGAAGACGAATCCTCCTTCTTCGGCTCGATGGACGGCGCCTCGAAATTCGTGCGCGGCGATGCCATCGCCGGCCTGCTCATTACCTTCATCAACGTGCTCGGCGGCATCATCATCGGCGTGGCGCAGCAGGGACTGAGCTTCGGCCAGGCGGCGCACAACTACACCCAGCTCACGGTGGGTGACGGGCTGGTCAGCCAGATCCCGGCGCTGATCGTCTCGACCGCCGCCGGCCTGCTCGTCTCGAAGGCGGGCGTGCGCGGCGCGGCCGACAAGGCGCTCGGCAAGCAGCTCTCGGGCTATCCGAAGGCGCTCGGCATGTCGGCGGCTGTGATGCTGCTGATCGCGGTCCTGCCCGGCATCCCGATGCTGCCCTTCCTGCTGCTGGCGGGCGGCGCCGCTTTTCTGGCCCGCCATTTCGGCCGCGCCGCCAAGCAGCGCGCCGATGAGACGGCGCAGGCGGAGGCGGCGCAGGCCAGCGGGGCGGTGATGCCCGACGGCACGCCGCGCGAGGAGACGCTGAACGACCTCCTCAAGATGGACGAGCTCAAGATCGAGATCGGCTATGCGCTGCTGCCGCTGGTCAACGCGCCGGGCGGGCAGGACCGCCTGACCGATCAGGTCCGGGCGCTGCGGCGCCAGCTCGCAGCGGAGCTCGGCTTCGTCATGCCGGCGGTCAGGATCGTCGACAACGTCCAGCTCGAGGCGAACCACTACTACATCAAGATCAAGGAGATCGATGCCGGCCATGGCATCGTCTATGCCGGCCAGTACATGGCGATGGACCCGATGGGCGGCACGGTGAACCTGCCCGGCCACAATGTGCTGGAGCCGACCTTCGGCCTGCCGGCGACCTGGATCGACTCGGCGCTGCAGGATGAGGCGCAACTGCGCGGCTATACCGTCGTCGACGCCGCGACGGTGATCTCGACGCATCTCACCGAGGTGCTGAAGTCGAACATGCCGGAGCTGCTCTCGCATGCCGAGGTGCAGAAGCTGCTGCGTGAATTGCCGAAGGACCATGCCGATCTCATCAAGGAGATCGTTCCGAACCAGATCTCGACCACGGGTATCCAGCGCGTGCTGCAATTGCTGCTGGCCGAGCGCATCTCGATCCGCGATCTCGGCACCATCATCGAGGGCATCGCGGAGGTCGCGGGCGGGATCAAGAACCCGCGCGACATCGCCGAGCATGTCCGGGCCCGGCTCGCCCGCCAGATCTGCGCGCAGTTCTCCGACGGCAACGGCGTGCTGCCGATCATCACGCTGTCGCCGGCCTGGGAGAGCGTCTTTGCCGAATCGATCATCGGCCAGGGCGAGGATCGCCATCTCGCCATGCAACCCTCGCGGCTGCAGGAATTCGTCCGCCATGTCCGCGACAAGTTCGAGGACGCAGCGCGGATCGGCGAAATGCCGGCGCTCGTCACCTCCGGCATGGCGCGGCCCTTCGCCCGGCAGATCATCGAGCGCTTCCGGCGCGAGACGCCCGTGCTGTCGCAGAGCGAGATTCATCCCCGCGCGCGGTTGAAGACGGTCGGCAGCGTCTAGCGCTCCTCCCGACGAGGGCTGGCCTTCCTGTCGGGTTCCGAGCGCAACGCCTCCCGTTTCCACGGCCCCCTAATGCCTGCCGTGCAATGGTCAGCGTCCGGCCGCACCGCTAAGCGACAGTGATGAGCCGGAATGCCGCCCTCTTCGCCGTGATGTGCCTCGTCTGGGGGCTGACCTGGCTGCCGGTGAAGGTCGGTGCCTCGCATGTGCCGCCGGTGTTCCTGGCCGCCGTCCGCTTTTCGCTTGCCGGCGTGCTGATGCTGCTCTGGGCCGGGCGCGACCTGCCGAAAGTGCCTGCTGGAGCCTGGCCGCGATTGATCGTCACGGCGCTGCTGCTCAACACCGCGAATTACAGCCTGCTGTTCTGGGGCACCGCCCATGCGCCGACCGGGCTCGCGGCCATCGTCAATTTCGCGACGATCCCGATCTTCACCCTGCTGGCGAGCCGCGCGATCGAGGGCGAGCGCATCGACGCGCGCAAGCTCGCCGCGATCGGGCTCGGCACGGTGGGGCTCGGCTTCCTCTTCGCGACGCGGGCGCTGGGCGGGCTTTCGGCGGTGCATGGCGATCCGCTGGAGGCGGTTGGGCTCGCCGCGGTCGCCTTCGGCACCCTGTTCTACTGCACGGGCGCGGTGCTCTCGCGGCCGATCGCGGGCACGATGCCGACGCTGACGCTGGCCGGCTGGCAGACGCTGATCGGCGGCATCGGACTGTCGGCTGTGTCCGCCCTGGTCGAGCCGGTCGGCCGTGCCGATTTCGCTGCGCTGGTGCGTTCGCCCGTGCTGCCTGCCATCGTCTTCCTCATCATCGGCGGCTCGCTGATGGGCTTCACCATCTATATGCGGCTGCTGAGGGATTGGGGCGCTTTCCGCGCCGGGCTCTACGCCTTCATCAGCCCGGCGATTGCCGTCGGCGTCGGCGTCGTCGTCCTGAGCGAGCCCTTCGGCGTCTCCGAGGCCGTCGGCGCGCTGCTGATGTTCGGTGCGGCGGCGATCGCGCTGAAGCGCCCGGAACGGGCGCGCTGACCCGTCAGGGCGGCGGCGCGATGCGGGTGCTGCGCTTGAGCTGCGCACGCTCGAAGGCGACCACGATCGGCAGCGAGATCACCAGCGGCAGGATGAGATAGAACAGCCGCCAGATCAGCAGGGCGGCGAAGACGGCAGGTGCCGGCACGCCGGGCATCACCGCGAGGAAGACCGCCTCCATCACGCCGACGCCGCCGGGAACCTGACTCAGCAGGCCGGCGGAGAAGGAGAGCAGGAAGGCGCCGAGCACGACCATGAAGCCCGGATTGCCCTGGTCCGGCAGGGCGAAATAGATGATGCCGGCGGCGCCGGCGAGCTCGAGCGGAGCGGCGAGATATTGTCTCGCGACGATGCGCAGCCGCGGATAGATGACCTCGAACTTGCCGATCTTCACCGGCCTGAACTTGAGCCAGGAGCCGATGGTGTAGAGCGCGACGAAGACGAGCATGCCGACGCCGATCAGGCGCGCCGTGCCGTCGCCGATGGCGAACCATTTCGACAGCCGCGTCAGCGGCCGCAGGATCTCCGGCTCGTAGACCAGCACGATTCCCAACAGCAGCAGCGTGCCGAAGGCGAAGGTGAAGGAGCAGAGCGCGATCAGGATCGCGACATCCGCCGCCGTCAGCCCCTTCGCCGTATAGGCACGGTAGCGCACCATGCCGCCCGAGAAGACCGAGGCGCCGATATTGTGCGAGAGCGCATAGGTCACGAAGGAGCAGAGCGAGATGTAGAGCCAGGAGATGCCCTTCTCCTTGCGCAGATGCATCAGGGCGATGCGGTCGTACCAGGCGAGCGCCGCATAGGCGACGAGGGTGGCGAGCGCGGCGTGGAAGAAGGCGTTAGGCGGGATCACCGCGATCTTGTGGCCGATGCGGTGGGCGATGATCTTGATGCTCTGCCAGAGATTGGCGTTCTGGAGCAGAGCCTCGATGGCCGCGTCCGTGCCGGCCTCGGCCTTGAGCTTGTCCCAAAGCAGCTCGACGGACCAGACGACCGCGACGAGCCCGATGATCGGCCAGAGATAATCGAGATAGCGTTTCATGAAGGCCGCGACGGGAGGGACTTCGAAAGGGCTTGGCAAGCAGGCCCGCGTCGTCACCGCAGCGGCGCGAACCTTCACGTCCTCTTGCCAGCGAGGAGGGCCGAGGGCAAGCGGCGTTGCCGCCGCCTGCCGGATTGATAGCGGCTACTTGCCGTTTTTCCTGAGCCATTCACGCATCTCGCCGACCTCCTTCTCCTGGTCGCGGATGACGTTCTCGGCGAGCTTGCGGATCTCGGGATCCTTGCCATGGGCGAGGACGACCCGCGCCATGGCGATGGCGCCCTGGTGATGCGGGATCATGCCGCGCACGAAATCGGCATCGGCATCGCCGGAATAGGAGATGTCCATGTCCTTGTGCATTTTCGCGTTGGCTTCCTTGAAGGCCTTGGTCGCGGCGCTGTCCGTGCTCGCGCTGTCCATCTTCATGGTGCCGCCGCCATGGCCCTGGTGCTGGGCCGTGGCCTGCTCGACAAAGCCGGGGCCGGCGAAGGCGGCTGCGAGTGCGAGCGCCGCGAGGGACGATTTGAAGCGATTCATTGTTCGGATTCCTGTGAGAACGAATGACGGCTCGCACCGGCAACGGTGTCTGAAGCCGCCTGAAAACGGGAAAAGGATTCAGCTTCGCGCGAGCCCGCTTCGGGGCGGCGGCTTGGCCGGCTCGGTCGAGATGCCGGCGCGCGTCTCGGCCAAAGCGAGGCCGGGCCGCGACCAGAGGATCGTCCGCGAGGGCAGGGCGATCACGGGGGCTTCCGCGATCAGGCCGCAGCCGATGATGCAGCAGATCGGCGGCGCGCCGGCGGGATGCCCCTTCGCGGAAGGCGAAGGCTGGTGGCAGGGTGCAACTTCGGTGGCGGTCAAGGCGCTCGCGGCGGGTGTTCCGAGCGGGTTCGCCCGATGCTGGCCCGAGGATGTCACGGGCATGCGCATCAGCGAAGCGGCGAGCGTGACATGGGGGACCACGGCGAGGCACATCACCAGGAGCGCGAACAGCAGCCGCAGCCGCTGCCCGTTCCCGTACCGCCGATCCGGCGGCGATATGCTCCTGCCATGCGTCATCGCACCATGATCTTTCGGCCGGGATCGTGTCATGATCGCGGCAGACTCAAAACCACCATCGGATGCCGCCTTGACGCAGACCCTGACCATCAGCCTCACTGGTACCACGGACCTACCGCCCGGCAAGATCGCCGCGGTCGTCACGTCGCTGGAAATGTTCGCGAAACCGGCCGAGCGGCCCGACCCGCCGGGAACCGGGGCTTTCTCCCTCGAGCCGATCGACGGGCGCGATACGGAGCGCTATCTCGCCCTCTACCGGCTGCTCGGCGAGCGCTGGATGTGGTTCAGCCGCCTTACCGAGCCGCGTGCCGAGCTGGAAGCGACCCTCACCGATCCATCCGTCGCGATCTATGCCGCACGTTATGAGGGGCGCGATGTCGGGCTGCTGGAACTCGATTTTCGCGAGGCGGGGGAGGCGGAGCTCGCCTTCTTCGGGCTCGACGAGCCCGTGCTCGGCACGGGAGCCGGACGCTGGCTGATGAACCGGGCGCTGGCGCTGGCCTGGGCGAAGCCGATCTCGCGCTTCTGGGTGCATACCTGCACCATCGACCATCAGGGCGCGCTCGCCTTCTACCAGCGCTCGGGCTTCAAGGTCTTCAAGCGCGGCATCGAGGTCAACGACGACCCGCGGCTGGCGGGCCAGATGCGGCGGGATTGCGTGCCGCACCACCCGGTCGTCGCCTGAGGGCGCGATCCACCGCCGAGATGCTCGGGCTTGACCCGAGCATCTCGGAAATCAGAGCGCTCTGGTCATGAGATTCTCGGGGCAAGCCCGAGAATGACGCCCTGTCCCGGTCGGCCGTATCGCCGGCAAACAAAAAAGGCGGAAGCCTGTGGGCTTCCGCCTCCTGATAGCTTTCGGCCGGGAGCGCTCAGGCCCGCGAGCGCAGCCCGATGGCGTCCATCGTCGCCTGGTCGCGGGCGGCTTCGGCGGCGCGCTCGGTCGCCCGTTCGCGGTCGTCGAGGATCTCGACCTTCTTCATCTCCTCGAAGGCCTCCTGCAATTCGGCCTTGGCCTCGTCGAGCTGGCCCTGCAGGTTCTCGGCCGACTGGCGCAGATTGTCGCGCCGGCCGAGCGCCGCCTTGGCGTAGGTCGGATAGGCGAAATGCGCGGGATCGGAGATCCCGGCGCGTGCTTCCTCCGAGTGGATTTCACGATCGAGATCGTTCGCCATCCGATTGAAGTCGGCGATCATCATCTCGATCTGGCTCACCCGGCGACGTTTTTCGTCGACCTGGAAGCGCTTCAGCCGCAGAAGCGTCTCTCGCGACTTCATCTCGTTTTCAACTCCTGATCGCGCATGGTCGCGGCCGACCCCTCGGCCTGCAACCGGAAAACTCCGCGAGACGGCGTCACAATAGGCGCAAGGAGGTTGACCCTTTCTTACCGGAAAGGACTGCCTTTTCTGCATGTTCAAGTCGCATCCGCGCTGCTGCCGCGGCGTGACAGGATGATCTAGTCAGTTTCCGGCGGTCAGCTGGCCGTTCTTTCGGGTTCCTCGCCTTGCCGTCCTCATCTCGTTTTTCCGGCCACGGGCCTTTGCTATGCGGGCTGGTCGCGACGCGGCTCATCGGCTGGGGCACGACCTTCTATTCGCCCTCGGTGCTGATGCAGGCGCTCGACCGCGATCTCGGGCTCAATGCCGAGATCGTCTTCGGCGGCATCACCATCCTGCTGGTGACGGGCGCGCTGGTCGCACCCGCGATCGGCCGCGTGCTCGACCGGGAAGGGACGCGCCGCTCGATGTGCGTGGGCGCGATCATCTGCGCATTGGGCTTCGCGGTGCTGTCCATGGCGCAAGGGCCGATCAGCTATCTGGCGAGCTGGTTCGTGATCGGGATCGGCCATGCGATGTCGCTCGCCAATGTCGGCAACGTCGCCGTCGCGCAGCTCATGGGCGAGCGGACACGGCGGGTCATCGGCCTGATGATGCTGGTGACGGGGCTGTCCTCCAGCCTGTTCTGGCCGCTGACGGCGATCCTCATGGGTGCCTTCGGCTGGCGCGCGACGCTGCTCGTCTTCGCAGCGATGCAGCTCTTCATCGTGCTGCCGATCTATGCGGCGGTTCCACGCTTCCACGGACATCCCACGCCGGCGGCCGCCGGGACCGCGCCAGCTTCCTCCCTCGAGACCGGGCGGGTCGAGCCCGGAAAGCGGCGGATGGCGTTCTGGCTGACGGCTTTCGCCTTCTCCGCCAGCGGCCTGGTTTCCTGGGGGCTGCCGCTGCATCTCATCAGCCTGTTCCGGGAGGGCGGCCTGACGCAGACGGAGGCGGTCTGGATCGCGACGCTGGGTGGACCCGCCACCATCGTCGCACGGGCGATCGACGCCACGCTGGGCGAGAGGCTGCCAGTGGAGCGCGTCGCGCTCTTCGGCCTGCTGCTCGGGCCGCTCTGCTGCCTTATCCTGCCCCTGGCGCCGACGGGGATCGTGGCGGCCGGAATCTTCGTCGCGGTTTTCAACGCGGCGCTGGGCGTCATTTCCGTGGCGCGTGCGACGCTGCCGCTCGCGCTCTTCGGGCGGCGTGGCTTTGCCGCGATGCTCGGCCAGCTCACCGTGCCGCAGAACATCGCCTTCGCGGTGGCGCCGCTGCTGTTCGCGGTGCTGATCGAGCGTCTCGGCGCCAGTGCGACGCTGATCTTTTCCGCCGTGATCCAGTTCTTCGGCTTCTTCGCGATGCTCGCGCTGGCGCGGATGCTCGCGCGGGCGCCGGCCGTCTCTCAATAACCGGCGAGCAGGGCCAGCAAGGCGAGCGCCGCCGGCAGGGCCTGAATGTAGAGGATCTTGCGGCTCGCAGTGGCCGCGCCGAAGAGGCCTGCGACGAGCACGCAAGCCAGGAAGAACAGCTTGATCGAAAGGCCCGCCGGCCCGAGCCAGAGGCCCCAGCCGAGCCCTGCGGCGAGGAAGGCGTTGTAGAGGCCCTGATTGGCCGCAAGCACCCGCGACTGCTTGGCGAATTCCGGCGTGAGGCCGAAGGCCCGGCGTCCGCGCGGGGTATCCCAGAGCCAGATTTCCAGCACGGCGATATAGACGTGGATCAGGGCTACGAGCCCGGTCAGGATGGTGGCGATCAAGCTCTGGGTCTCCGGTCGGCGTTCGCAGCGGGCTTCAGCGCAGCTCGATCTTCACGACATCGCGCACGGCCCGCGCGCCGCGCTTGTCGCCGGGAGCGACGAGGCGCCAGTCCTGGTCGAGCGGCTTGCCGTCGATCGCCGTCACCAGGAGCAGGGGCAGATTGCCGAAATCCGGATGGATCTCGCCGATCGAGAAGGCGATCCGGTAGCCGTCCCGGGCATTGACGAGGATGGTCTTGGCGAGCTGAGCCTTGAGATCGAGGCCGTCGAAAACCTTGTTCGCCTGCAGGACGTCCCACAGCAGCACGCCCCTGTAATGCGCGGTCGATGGGCCCTTCGAAGTGGCGAAGGTGACGTCGCGGTCGACGTTGGGAAGGGTGGCCACGGTCCGGGGCGATAGGGTGATCGCGGAAGGTCCCGCCCCGATCAGTTCCAAAACGGGCTCCGTGGCCCGCGCAGCCGCGGAGCCCGAGAGCAGCACGAACAGGATCAGGAAAGAGCGCAGCATCGAGATGTCCTTCCGCAGGCGGCGACTGTAACATAGCGTCCCCTGCCGGCGTCAGGGCCTCGGCCTGTCATAGGGCGTCCTCCTGGCGATGCCGTGCTCATGCGCCTTCGCTCATGATCGCTGCGAGGCGGGCATAGCTTTCCGGAAGCGAGGTCGCATCGTCCTTGGCCTGCTTGAGGAAGGCCTCCAGCGCCGGGTTGAGGCGGATCGCCTCGTCGACCTCGGCCGAGGCGCCCTGGCGATAGGCGCCAAGGCGAATCAATTCCTCCATGTCGGCATAGGTCGCGAGCGTGGCGCGCGCCTTCTGCACGACGGGGTAATAAGCCGGGTCGCAGGAGCGCGGCATGGTGCGCGAGACCGATTTCAGGATGTTGATCGCCGGATAGCGGCCGCGCTCGGCGATGGAGCGCTCCATCACGATATGGCCGTCGAGGATGCCGCGCACCGCGTCGGCGACCGGCTCGTCATGGTCGCCGCCATCGACCAGCACGGTGAAGAGGCCGGTGATGGCCCCGTCTTCGGTGCCTGGCCCGGCACGCTCCAGAAGGCGCGGCAATTCGGCGAAGACGGTCGGGGTGTAGCCCTTGGTCGTCGGCGGCTCGCCGGCGGCCAGCCCGATCTCGCGCATCGCCATGGCGAAGCGCGTCACCGAATCCATCAGGCACATCACCTGCAGGCCGCGGTCGCGGAAATATTCGGCGAGCGTCAGCGTGGTGAGCGCCGCCTGCTTGCGCATCAAAGCGGGCTCGTCGGAGGTCGCGACGACGACGATCGAGCGGGCGAGGCCCTCCGGCCCGAGGTCCTCCTGCAGGAACTCCTGAACCTCGCGGCCGCGCTCGCCGACGAGGCCGATGATGTTGACGTCGGCGCGGGCATAGCGGGCCAGCATCGAAAGCAGCACCGACTTGCCGACGCCCGAACCGGCGAAGATGCCCATGCGCTGGCCGAGGCAGCAGGTCAAGAAGGCGTTGAGCGCGCGCACGCCGAGGTCGAGCGGCTTGCCAACGCGGCGCCGGGCGTGGGCCGGCGGCGGATCGGCGCGAAAGGCGTAGAGCGTGTCGCCCTGCGGCAGCGGCGGGCCGCCATCGACCGGACGGCCGAGCGCATCGACGACGCGCCCGAGCCAGGCCGAGGTGGGCGAGAGGCCCGGCTGCGCGCGGTCGACATAAGCCGGGCACCCGCGGCGCACACCGTCGAGACCGCCGAAGGGCATGACCAGCGCCTTCTCGCCCGAAAAGCCGACGACTTCGCAGGGGACGCGCGTGTCCGGCGCGATCTCGATGCCGACCCGGCCGCCCAGGCTCATCGCGCCGATGGGACCGGCGACCTCGACGAGCAAGCCGCGCACGCCGATGACACGGCCATAGACCGTCATTCCGTCCAGGCCGTCGATGGCGGAGGCCAGGGCCGAGAGCCGTCCAGTACCGTGTGAAGGGTTGCTCATAAGGCCTTCGTCAACCTTTCGTTTACCTCTGTGATTAACACTGTGTTTCGAGATCGCTGCGTGTCGCGGGGCTTTTGCTGCCCCGTTTCCCGAGGCGGTCTCCGCGAAACGGCGTTTTCGCGGAGGAGTGCTCGTCGATCCGTGTCAAATTCGACTCACCTGGACAAGGATCGTTCACTTTCTCCAAGGAAGCCCTTGCGCTCGGGAATCACGGTTTGTTAACCAATTCACCGTAGCGTGTCGCGTGGCGTTTCATCGGGCAAGTGCGTCGTCGTCCGGTTCCGGGCTGGTCCGGGCGAAAAGAGCGATCAACCTGCCCTGCGGGCGAAATTGGGGACGTGGACATGCGGGTTCTGCTGATCGAGGACGATAGCGCGACCGCTCAAAGCATCGAGCTCATGCTCAAATCCGAGAGCTTCAACGTCTATACGACGGATCTCGGCGAAGAGGGCGTCGATCTCGGCAAACTCTACGACTACGACATCATCCTGCTCGATCTGAACCTCCCCGACATGTCGGGTTACGAGGTTCTGCGCAGCTTGCGGGTCGCCAAGGTCAAGACGCCGATCCTGATCCTCTCCGGCCTCGCCGGGATCGAGGACAAGGTGAAGGGCCTCGGCTTCGGCGCCGACGACTATCTCACCAAGCCGTTCCACAAGGACGAGCTGGTCGCCCGCATCCATGCGATTGTGCGTCGCTCGAAGGGCCACGCCCAGTCGGTCATCACCACCGGCGATCTGGTCGTCAATCTCGACACCAAGACGGTTGAGGTCGATGCCGCCCGCGTGCACCTGACCGGCAAGGAATACCAGATGCTGGAGCTGCTCTCGCTCCGCAAGGGCACGACGCTCACCAAGGAGATGTTCCTCAACCATCTCTATGGCGGCATGGACGAGCCCGAGCTCAAGATCATCGACGTCTTCATCTGCAAGCTGCGCAAGAAGCTGGCGAACGCCTCGGACGGCAAGAACTACATCGAGACCGTGTGGGGCCGCGGCTATGTGCTGCGCGAGCCTTCCGACGTCGAGGAACGCATCCCGGCCTGACGCATTCCCGTCGCTTCGTCGTCATGCGACGGTCACGCGGCAGGGAGATAAGAGTTTTGACCTGATCGTCGGATGTACACGACAGGTCGACGGGACCCCGCCGCAAGGCGGGGTTTTTGTTTATCGGGCTCTTTCTGGACCAAGTCTGCCGGGCCAGATCGGAAACGGCCCGGATCGTTCGGAGTGCTTCCGGCGGCGCCTCGCCCCGCGAAAACCTTCGCCTCGAGAACCTTCGCCCAGCTTCAATGTGCGGTGGCGTTGCGACCGGGCGCGCGCCGATCGAGGGGGCGGGGAAATGCGGGTGTCGCCGCCGGCCGTGGCCCGGTCGCCGGCCGGTAAAGCCCGCGGTGCTGCGGGTCGGGCTGCAACGCGGTCACGAGGCCGACGACGGTTTCCGTCGCTCCCAGGACTAGGCCTCCCGCCGGCGCGAGCCGCTGGGCGAGCAGGTCTAACGCCTTCTCCTTCGTCGGCACGTCGAAATAGATCAGGACGTTGCGGCAGAACACGATGTCGAAACGGCCGAAATGGTCATTGCGCTCCAGCAGGTTGTGCTGGCGGAAATCGACCTTCGCGCGCAGCCGGTCGGCGATCTGCCATTTGTCGCCGCGCTGGCTGAAATGCTTCAGCAGCATCTGGATCGGCAGGCCGCGCTGCACCTCGAACTGGCTGTAGATGCCGGAGCGTGCCTTCTCCAGCACGTCGCCGGAGATGTCGGTGCCGAGGATCTCGATCTTCCAGCCGGCAAGGCGCTCGGCCATGTCGTCGATCAGCATGGCGAGCGAATAGGCCTCCTGGCCGCTCGAAACCGCGGCGCACCAGATGCGCAGCGAACGCGAAGCCGCGTTGGCAGCGAGCTTTTCGGGCAGCAGGACATCACGGAAGAGGTCGAACGGCGTGCGGTCGCGGAAGAACAGGGTCTCGTTGGTGGTCATCGCCTCGACCACGGCGGCCTCCAACTGGGGATCGCGGCCGAGCCGCATTCGCTGCATCAGCACCTCGATGCTCTCGATGCTGCGGCGCCGGCACAGGATGCTCAGACGGCTCTCGGCGAGATAACGCTTGTCCGTGCCCAGAGCCAGGCCGGAACGCTGCCGCAGCAGCAGGCGCAGGAAGGCGAAATCCGTTTCCGTCATGCCGGCGGCGCTCCCCGCAGGAGAGCCCGGATCGCGCCACCGATCTCGTCGAGCGGCGCGACCGCGCTGGCGTGGCGGGCACGCACGACCGAGCCGGGCATACCCCAGATCGTGCTGCTCTGTTCATCCTGCGCGACGACGGCGGCCCCGGCCTGGCGCAGGGCCGCGGCGCCGTCCGTGCCATCGCTGCCCATGCCCGTGAGCACCAGCCCCAGCGCCGCGGCGCCGAGATGGCGGGCCGCATCGCCGAACAGGACATCGACGGCCGGGCGACAGAAATTGACCGGGGGGCCGTCGCTGATCGCCGCCACGATATGGCCGAGCCTCCGGTCGATGCCGAGATGCCGCCCGCCGGGCGCGATGTAGACGGTGCCGCGCGCCAGGCGCTCGCCATCGAACGGCTCGCGTGTGGGGATGCCGACATGGCTTGCGACCTGCTCGGCGAAGGAGGCCGTGAACAGGGGAGGCATGTGCTGGACGACGAGCGTGGTGATGTCCCTCAGCGCGTCGCCGATGTCGAAAAGGACCCGGGCGACGGCGCGCGGGCCGCCGGTCGAGGCGCCGATCAGCAGATAGCGCGGCATCGCCCAGACGAGGGGTCGCAGATCGGTATGGCCGGCCGGCCAGCCGAGATCGACCTCGGGCGGTAACGTCCCCGGCTGGGTCGCGGATTGGGCGATGTTGCCGAGCTTCAGCAGGAACTCGCTGCGGAAGTCGAGCGACAGCGTCATGCCGGCGCGGCTGTCGGGCTTGGAGACGAGATCCATCGCGCCTTTCGTCATGCATTCCAGGGCGAGGCGCGTATTGCGCTCGTTCAGCGTCGCCGCGAGCAGGATGCTGGTGTGCGGGCTTTCCCGCAGGATGTGCGGCAGGGCGCTGGGGCCATCGACGCCACGCATGTCGAGATCGAGCACCAGCACGTCCGGCTTGAAGCGGCCGGCATGGGCCAGCGCCGTCTCGCCGTCTCCGGCCACGGCGACGACATGGAAGTTGCCGGTTTCGCCGAGCCAGCGCGCGAACAGCCCGCGCACCACCGCCGAGTCATCGGCTATGACGACCGTCTTGTGCCGGCCGGAGCCGGGCGAGGCTGAACGCGAAACGATCATGCTGGCGCAACCCGGTTGCGGAAAGGCGTCGTCGTCGAAGGCGAGGAAGCGTTGCGAGCCTCGAGGCTCAGAGCAGCCCGACCTGATGGAACTTGGACGCCACGATCTCCTTGTCGAACGGCTTCATGATGTATTCGTCGGCACCGGCATGCATGGCCCGCGCGATATGGGCGATGTCGTTCTCGGTGGTGCAGAACACGACCTTGGGCCGCTTGCCGCCGGGCATCTGGCGCAGCGTGCGTAGGAATTCATAGCCGTCCATGATCGGCATGTTCCAGTCGAGCAGCACGGCGTCCGGCATCTCGCCCTTGCAGGCGTCGATGGCGCGCGCGCCGTCTTCCGCCTCGGCGATGCGGAACTGCAACCCTTCGAGGATGCGGCGGGCTACTTTTCGGATCACCGCCGAGTCGTCGACAACGAGGCAGTACTTCATGGTCTGTCTCCAGAAACTCTGCCGGGCACTCAGGCTGCGGCTTGCAGGTCAAGGTCAAGAACGGCGTCGAGATCGAGGATGACGAGCAGTTCGTGGGGGAGGCGGTGGACGCCGCCCGCCAGCGCGGCCCATGTCCTGTCGAGATTGACGGGCAATGGCTCGAGGGTCGAACGATCGAGCCGGACGACCTCGCCGACGGCGTCGACGATCAGCGCATAGGCCTCGCCGCGATGGTCGAGGCCGATCGCCGTCAATTCGGCATGTCTCTGGTCGAGCGTCTCGGGGACCGGGCAGCCCAGCCGGCTGCGCAGGCAGATCGCGGTGACGATGCGGCCGCGCAGATTGAGCAGGCCGACAATGTCCGGCGGTGCCCCGGGAACGAGCGTGATGCGATGGGTGATGAAGACGTCGCGCACGCGCTCGATCGGCAGCCCCAGCAGCTGTCCGCCGATCCGGACCGTCACATAGTCCAGCGAATCCGCGAAATGCGGCGCCGGGCCCTGGTCATGGCTCGGGCTTCCGGTCATGCGGCGTCCCTCATCGTGGAGCCGCTGGCGTTCAACTCGCCCAGCAGGGCGCGGCGGTCGAATTTGGCGACGATTCCGTCGGCGCCGGCCTCGGTCACCCGGCGGTGCAGTTCCGGCGTCGCGCAGGTCGTCAGGCCGAGAAGCCGCAGCGGATTGTCACGGGGGCGGGCGCGCAGCGCGACGATCAGCTCCAGCGCGGCCTCGAGGTCGCGGTCGAGATCGACGAGGACGATGCCGACCTCCGGCGCCATCGCCGCCTGCGAGGCGGCGTTGCCGTCGGCCGCGGTGGCGAGGATGCGGCCTGAGGCCCGCAGCACGGGGCTCAGCATCTCCCGCAGGAACTCCGAGGGTTCCACCAGCAGGACATGCTCCGGCGCCACGTTTGCCCGGCCTGCGCCGGTCCAGCCGGGCTCGCCGAGCGGCAGGTAATGGGCGAGATCGACGATGTCGGTGGCGCGGCCGCGCAGGATCGCCGAACCGATCACGCCCCGCTCGCCGGACGTCGCCAACTCCAGCTCGAATTCTTCGTCGACGATATCGATGATGGTCTCCACCGCGAGCGCGGCGGTCTGCTCGCCATTCGAGACGATTACGAGGGGCTGGAGCCCTTCGCGCAGCAGCTTGGTTTCGCCAAGCGGCGTCACCGGGACGAGGCGGTTGCGATAATGCAGGAGCGTGCGCCCCGCGCCGTGCTGGAAGCTGTCGGCATCGACCTCCTCCAGCCGCGTGACGAGCGAGAGCGGCAGGGCCTGGATCCGGTCGGCACCGGTGCGGAACACCAGCATCGTGGTGCGCTCCCCGGTCGCCATCGGCGCCGGCGCGGCTTCCGCCTCGTCATCGGCCGCGTCGGAACCGGCCGCGCCGACGAGCCGGGCGATGCCGTTGGGATCGACGATCAGCACGACGGCACCGTCACCGAGGATGGTGTTGCCGGAGAAGAGCGGGATGTGCCGAAGCTTGCTCGACATCGGCTTCACCACGATTTCCTCGGTGTGGAAGACGCCGTCGACGAGGATGCCGAACTGGCGCTCGCCGATCTGGGTGACCACGATGAAGCCGTCGGCGCCGTCCTTCTTCGCGCCGCCCATCAGCTCGCCGAGCGCGACGATCGGCAGGAGCCGCCCGCGCAGGCGCAGCACGGGAGCGCCGTTGATGTCCTCGAGACGGTTCTCGTCGCCGGCCTTGACGCGCACGAGCTCTCGCACCGCCGTCTGGGGGATCGCATAGCGCTCCTCGCCGGCGACGACGATCAGGGCCGAGATGATGGCGAGCGTCAGCGGGATCTTGATGGTGATCGTCGTTCCCTGGCCGGGGCGGCTGGCAATGTCGACGAGGCCGCCGACCGAATCGACATTCGCCTTGACGACGTCCATGCCGACGCCGCGCCCGGACACGGCCGTGACGTTCTCGACCGTCGAGAAGCCGGGATGGAAGATGAAGCGGGCGATCTGGGCGTCGCTCATCCTCTCGATCTCGGCTTCGGTCGCGAGGCCCGCGGCGATCGCCTTGCGGCCGATGCGCCCGACATCGAGGCCGCGCCCGTCGTCGCCGACCGCGATCGTGACCGAGCCGCCCTCATGCCAGGCCGAGACGCGGATCGTGCCGTGCTCGGGCTTGCCGGCGGCGCGGCGCTCCTCCGCGGACTCCAGCGCATGGTCGGCGCAGTTGCGGACCATGTGGATCAGCGGATCCTTGATCAGGTCGAGGATCTGCCGGTCGAGTTCGGTGTCGGCGCCCTCGGTCACCAGCTCGATACGCTTGCCGAGCTCGCTGCTCAGATCGCGCACGATGCGCGGCAGCTTCGCCCAGGCGCTGCCGATCGGCTGCATCCGGGTCTTCATCACGCCGTCCTGCAATTCGGCGGTGATCAGCGAAAGACGCTGCAGGGGAGCTTTCAGCCCGGCATCTTCCCGCTGCCGCGAGACTTCGAGCAGCTGGTTGCGGGTCAGCACCAGCTCCGACACCATCGTCATCAGATGTTCGATGGTGTCGACCGCGACGCGCAATGTGGGGGGGCCGCCGGTGCGCTGGCCCGCACCTTCCTCGGCAGGGGCCTGTGGCTTGGTCTCGATGCGGCCATCCGGTCCGCGTTGCGGGTCGGGCACGCTGCGAAAGACGATGTCGTCGGAAGCGGAGGCGCTGGGCGAGGCGAGGGCGGCGGCTTCCTGGGTCTTGCCGTGGCGCGCGAGATAGGCCGCGACAGGATCGACGAACACCTCGTCGGGCGGCGGCTGGACCAGCTCGGCCTTGGCATGGCTCGCAAGCGCCTGGAGCTCGCCGATCAGCGTCTCGTCGTTGCCCTCCGGCTCCTGCCCCTTTTCGGCCAGCTCGGACAGGATGTCCTTGATCCGGTCGATCGTCTCCAGGATCGCGGTGACGGCGCTCGGCTTGACCGTCGCGCCGTCGCGGAACTGGCCGATCACCGACTCGGCCGCATGGGTCAGCGCCTCGAGCCGGGGCAGGCCGATGAAGCCGCAGGTGCCTTTGACGGTGTGGACGAGGCGGAAGATGTTCCGCAGGATGTCGCGGTCGTTGGGATTCTGCTCGAAACGGACGAGCTCCCGATCGACCGTGTCGAGATTCTCGCCGGTCTCGGTCAGGAACTCTTGCAGCAGCTCGTCCATGCAGGAAGATCACTCAACGCGACGCACTGCGGGAACTAAAGCAGCAGAAGGGTTTATGATCGGTTGAAACCCGACCTCGACTGCGGAGTTTCGCTCAGGCTTCCGCCTTGGCGGCCTTGATCGTGACCATGTCGCCCTCGATCGCGAAGGTGATCGCCATGCCGGCGGCCCGGGCGACCATGCCGGCATAGAGCGGCTGGACGGCGTGGGCGTCGATCGCGCCGCTCTCGGAACGCCCCGCGATCAGCTCCTCGACATGGGCCGGGATGCGGGCATGCGAGCCGGTCGCGGTGATCTCGAAGGAGCCCTGTTCGCCCTCGACGACCGCGCGCGAGACCAGCTTGCCGCCGCGCGGCACGGCCTGCGTCGCGATGAGCAGGAGGTTCAGCAGCAGCTTGACCTGGTTCTTCGGCAGGAGGGCGCGCGGCGCCTCCCAGTCGAGCGAGAGCTTCTCGTCGTTGAGGAAGCCGTTGGCGACGTTGCCGGCATCGCCGAGGTCGATCATTGCGCCGGCAGAGCCGGCGGCGCCGAAGGCGAGGCGGGCGAATTGCAGCCGGGCCGAGGCGTTGCGGGCGCTCTTCTTGATCAGCTCGAGCGCGAAGTCGCGCATCGAGGGGTCGTCTTCCTCCAGAACTTCCAGGGCATTGACAATCGCGCCCACCGGGCTGATCACGTCATGGCAGACGCGGCTGCAGAGAAGCGCGGCCAGGTCGAGCGGATCGAGCGAGATGGCGGTCATGAAGGTGGAATCCCGGGATGTGCGATGCGCCGACGGCGTGGCGCCGTTGCTCCCTGGTATGGTGCCATCTTGGTTTTCATGTGGTTAATCCCCATATCCCGGACAAAGTTTCAAAGGATGGGCCGCCATGATCGGCCGTGAGGATCCCCGCCTGCGCGATCGCGACGGGCTGGGACGCAAGCTCGCGGAAGCTGCCAGCGCCAGCGCCGCCGTATTGCTCGCCATGCGCGCCGCTTGCGACGTCAAGCTCAAGAAGGACGGTTCGCCGGTCTGCGCGGCCGATCTCGCGGCCGACCGGGCGGCGAAGGACGCGCTTGCGCGTCTGCTCCCCGATTTTCCCGTCATCAGCGAAGAGACGGTCGACAGCGTGAAGCCCGACGCGGTCTTCATCCTGCTCGATCCGCTGGACGGCACGCGCGAGTTCCTTGCCGGCGGCGACAGCTACTGCGTTGCGATCGCCATCGTGGTCGATGGCCGGCCGATCGCCGGTGCCATCGCCGCCCCGGCGTTGGGGCGCCTCTGGTTCGGCGGGGAGCACGCCTATATGCAAGGTTTCGCGGCGGATGGCTCGCTGACAGGGGCGGCCAGCCGCGTTGCGGTCCGCGCTCTCCCGGAGGAGGGGCCGGTCGTTCTGGTGAGCCGCTTCCACGGCGACGGGCGCAGCGACGGCATCACCGCCACCATGTGTCGCGGCAAGGGCGTGCCGATGTCGTCGGCCGTCAAGTTCGGTCTGATCGCCAGCGGCGAGGCCGATCTCCATGTCCGCTGCGGGCAGACCATGGAATGGGACACCGCGGCGGGCGATGCCATCCTGTCGGCGGCGGGCGGTATCATCCTGACGCTCGATGGCGCCGTTCCCCGCTATGGCCGGACGGAGCAGCAGTTCCGCAATCCGCCCTTCGTGGCCGCGTCGAGCGAGGGGCTGGCGCGGCGCGCCATCGCCAGCTGCTGAAGCCGCGACCCGGATGGCGGCGAGCGGCTTCCTGAAAAAAGACCAGGGCTGAGGTCTCAGCGCGCGACAGTGCGTAGCACGGTGCTCCAGCGAGCCTCGGCGGCGCCGAGCAGCGAGCGGTCCTGCAGGAAGCGCCTGCGGTTCTCATCCGAGCGGAACAGGAACAGGCGGGAGCCGACGACCGCGAACCGGCTCGGATCGCTGTCGACCGCCACCCCGTCGGCGACGCCGGTCGGATCGAAGCCCGCGAAGGCCGGGGCGTAGATGCCGGGCGCATCGCGGAAGGCGGCGAGATTGGCGGCCGACGCGAAGCGCCAGACGATCCCGCCCTGGATCAGCTCATGCTCCGGCTGCCCGGCGATGGGCCTGCCTTCGAGGTGATAGGCCACCGGATCGAAGCCGTTGAGCGCCAGGCCGGTGCGCTGGTCGCGCTGCATCGTCTCGCCGAGCGAGGGAAGCGGCGGCAGGCTCGCGGGCAGGCCGTTCTCAAAAACGATGACGGCAGGGGCTGTGGCCGGGGTATTGGCCAGCGCGGCCCGGGCGAGAAACGGCAGCGAGACGCCGCCGATGGCGAGCAAAACCCAGCTTTGCCATGTTGCGGCCTTCATCGCGGGCAAATCCTCGTCTTCCCTCGGTCATGGGCCGGTCGGCTCCGTCCAAATCTTCACGGCTTGGATAGATTTGCAACGTATCAGTTTGGTTAGCGAACTGATTCGCTTTTGTCGGATGTCGCGTTTTCGATGTCCGGCAGCGAGCGGCGGATTGCCCAGGATCGGCCCGCCTTCCGGCCCGCGTGGCGCCTTCCAAAGCAGGTTGCAGAGCAACCGCCGGGCGCCGATCGGACGGACCAACACACCGCTCTGGTGTCCGGTTCTGCCGGCCGCCCTGTCCGGAGATCTTGTTCATGATCCAGACCCGCCGCAGTCTCATCAAGGGCGGCCTCGCCGTGGCCGGAACCGGCCTCGCAGGGCTGCCGATCCCGGCGATCGCGCAGGCGCAGAACTATGACAACCAGCGCTCCTTCTCGCAGAACGAACTCGTCGGCTCCGGCCACAAGTTCTTCGGCAACGTCTCGCGCGGCCTTGCGCTGGCGATCGAGGAGGCGGTGCGGCGCTGGGGCGAGCCGAACGGCTATATCCTGGGACAGGAGGCGTCCGGAGCCTTCGTCGGCGGGCTGCGCTACGGCGAGGGCACGCTCTACACCCGCAATGCCGGCGACCGCCGCACCTTCTGGCAGGGACCCTCGATCGGCTTCGATTTCGGCGGCGAGGGCGCCCGCACGATGATGCTGGTCTACAACCTGCCGACGGTCGAGGCGATGTATCAGCGTTTCGCGGGCGTCGACGGCTCGGCTTATTTCATCGGCGGGTTCGGCTTCACCGCGCTCACGGCAGGGGGCGTCACGGTGGTGCCGATCCGGACCGGGGTGGGCTGGCGGCTGGGCGTTAATCTCGGCTACCTCAAATTCTCGCCGCAAGCGACCTGGAACCCGTTCTGAGGCTGCAGCCGGCCTAGCAGCGCGGTTTCCGACGCTGCGGATGCTGCCGCCGCCCATCGGCTTTTTCTGGCCATGGCGGGGTGGGCGTGGCAGGATTCGGCTTGAGTTGGACCGGATGCGGAGCCGCAAGCCTTGATCGAAGCCGCCATGCTGTTCGCGCTCGGCTTCCTGTGCGCAGCCCTGCTGGCGCTGGCGGCTGTGCCCGCCCTGTCGCGCAGGGCGGACCGCCTGGCACGCAAGCGCGCCGAAGCGGCCTTTCCGCTCTCCCTCGCCGAGATTGCGGCCGACCGCGACCATCTGCGCGCCGAACTCGCCGTGCGGATGCGCTCGGCCGAGCAGGAGGCCGAGAAGGGTTTCGCCGCCAGGGCCGGCGCGATGCAGGAAGTCGGCCGGCGCGACATGGAGATCGGTCAGCTCAAGCGCGACCGGGCCGAGCGCGACGACAGGATCGCGAGGCTCGATGCCGAACTGGCACAGACGCGCGGCCAGCTCGACGAAACCCGCACGGCCCTCGAGACCGAGCGCAGCGGCCACGCTGCGACGACGGCGACGCTGGAAAAGCGGATCGCGGATCTGGCCGCGCTCGAACAGAGCCTCGCCGAGACCCGGCAGGCGCTGACCGGCACCGGCGCAGATCTCGACGAACGGTCCGGCGAGCTCGCCCGGGAACGCGAGACGGTCGGGCGCATCGAAGCGGCGCTGGCGGAGCGCGAGGCGGAGCTGACAAAGCAGCGCGACGAGCATGAGCGGCTCCGGCTCGCGCAGGTCGAGGACCGCACGCAGATCATGGTGCTTCAGAGCGAGCGCGACGAACTCGGAGACCGGTTGGCGGTGACGGAGGAGCGTCTCTCCCGTAGCGAGGCCGCGCTTGCGGCGATCACGGCCGAGCGCGAGGGCGAGCGGCTGCGCGCGAATGCGCTTGCGGCGCGTGCCGAGCAGGCCGAGGCGGGGCTGGCGGCAGCGGATGCGCGCGGCAGCCTCGCGGCGAACGAGGCGCAGCAGGCATCGCGGCTTCTCGAACAGGAGCGGGCCGAGCACAAGCAGGCACAGGAGCGGATCGACAGCCTGGAGGGCTGGCTCGTGGAAGCGCAGCACGCCCTGGCGACGTCTCGCCGCGAGCATGAACAGGAGATCGCGACCGTGACAGGAACGGAGCAGGAGCGCGAGGCGCGGATCGCGGCCTTGCATGCCGAGCTGCAGACGCTCGAAGGCGCGCTGGAGCAGGCGCGCAGCGACGGGATGGAGGCAAAGCGGGAGCTCGCCGCCTTGCGCAAAAGCACGGCCGCCCAGGGCGGCAACATGGCGCTGCGGCAGGAGATCATTCGGCTGGCGGACCGGCTGATGAGCCAGCCGACCGGGCGCGACGCGGCGGAATGAGGCGAAAAGCGGTTTCCATGCGCGGGGCCTTGTTCTAGGAGAGCTTGCCCGCGCGCCGCGCCATCTCAATGGTTTTAAATCCCGTGACCGACAGTCCCATCGACCTTCTGTGCCTCGGCGAGCCGCTCGGCGAGTTCAATGCGACGCGGGCGGAATCCGGCGCCTTCCAGTTCGGCCAGGGTGGCGACACGTCCAACTGTGCGGTGGCGGCAGTGCGCCAGGGGATGTCCGTCGGCTATCTCGGGGCGCTCGGCAACGACATGGCCGGGCAGTCGGTCCGCGCGCTGTGGCAGCGCGAAGGTGTGAACGACGCCCATGTCGCGACGCATCCGAGCGCGCCGACCGGGCTCTATTTCGTCGATCACGGGCCTTCGGGCCATGTCTTCTCCTATCTGCGGGCTGGTTCGGCCGCGAGCCTCTACGGGCCGGGCGACCTGCCGCTCGGGCTGATCCGCTCGGCGCGGATCATCCAGGCGTCGGGCATCAGCCAGGCGATCTCGGCCAGCGCCTGCGACGCCGTGTTCGCGGCCTTCGAGACGGCGCGCGAGGCCGGCGTGCTGACCGCCTACGACACCAATCTGCGCCTCAAGCTCTGGCCGCTGGCGCGGGCCCGCGCGATCATCCACGCCGCCTGCGCGATGGCCGACATCGTCCTGCCGGGCTTCGACGACGCGACGCAGCTCACGGGTCTCAACCAGCCCGACGCCATCGCCGATTTCTATCTCAAGCTGGGCGCGCGGGTCGTTGCGCTGACGCTCGGCCATGAGGGCTCGCTCGTCGCTACGCCGGTCCGGCGCGAGCGCTTCCGCCCGATCAAGGTCGATGCGATCGATGCGACCGGCGCGGGCGACTGCTATGACGGCGCCTTCCTCGCGGAATATCTGCGCACGGGCGATGCCTTTGCGGCCGGCGCCTATGCCAATGTCGCGGCGGCCCTCTCGACGCAGGGCTATGGCGCGGTGGCGCCGCTGCCGCGGCGCGCCGATGTCGAGGCGCGGATGGCGAGCGAGGCCAGGAACTCCTGATGCAAGACCTCCTGACGAGCGTGCCGATCCTGAAGCATGCGGACGCGCTGCTCGAACGCTACGACGTGCTGATCAGCGACGTCTGGGGCGTCGTCCATGACGGGCTCTGGGCGCTGGAGCCGGCCTGCGCCGTCTTGACCGCCTTCCGAGAGCGCGGCGGCGCCGTGGTGCTGCTCTCGAACGCGCCGGGACCGTCGCAGCACGTCGCAAGCGTGCTCGACGCCAAGCGCGTGCCGCGCGGAGCCTGGGACAGGCTCGTCACCTCCGGCGACGTCACGCGTTCGCTGATCGCCGAAAGTCACCACAGCCGCGTCTATCATATCGGCTGGCAAAGCGACCGGGCGCTGTTTGCCGGTCTCGATGTCGAGCTGGTCGATGAGGCGCAAGCCGACCTCGTGGTCGCGACCGAGCTCAACGACTACCGCAACGAGACGCCGGAGCAGTACCGGCCGCTGCTCGGCCGTTTCGCGGAGCGGGGGCTGCCCTTCATCTGCGGCAATCCCGATCTCGTGGTCCATGTCGGCGAGGATCTGCTGCCCTGCGCCGGCTCGCTCGCGATGATCTATGAGGAGCTCGGCGGCAGCGTCGCCTGGGCCGGGAAGCCCTATCGCCCGGCCTATGAGCTCGCGCTCGCGGCTGCTGCCGAGCTGCGCGGCGGGCGTCCTGTCGAGTCGAGCAAGGTGCTGGTGATCGGGGATGCGGTCCGCACCGATCTCGCCGGCGCACGGCTGATGGGCTTCGACAGCCTGTTCATCGCCGGCGGCATCCATCGCGACGAGACGATGCGCGGCGGAGGGGTCGACCCGGCCGGGCTCGCCAGGGTGCTGGATGGCCTGCCTGTGCAGCCTGTGGCGGCGATGGCGGCGCTGGCTTGAGCGCTGCGAACAGGGCCGCCGGCTCGATCGGGCCCTGATTCAGTCCTTGGGCGCGGCGCGCGCCATCAGCGCATCCATGTCGATGAGATGGCCGGCACGGTCGCGCTTGGAGGCGAGATAGCGGACGTTGTGGGCGTTTGGCCGCCCGAGCACGCGCTGGCTCGCCGCGACTTCCAGGCCGGCGGCTTCGATCGCGCCGATCTTTTGCGGGTTGTTGGTGAGCGCGACGACGCTGGTGACGCCGAGCTGTTTCAGCATCGTCGCCGCGAAATCGAAATGGCGCTGGTCGAGGTCGAAGCCGAGGACTTCGTCGGCATCGTAGGTGTCCCAGCCCTGGCTCTGCAGCTTGTAGGCGCGCATCTTGTTGGAGATGCCGTTGCCGCGGCCTTCCTGGTCCAGATAGAGCAGGATGCCGCCCCCATTCTCGGCCATCCACTGCACGGTTTCGCGCAGCTGGTCGCCGCAATCGCATTTCAGCGAGCCGAAGAGATCGCCGGTCAGGCAGGCGGAATGCAGGCGCACCGGCACGGCAGTGTCGAGATCGGGCTTGCCGACGATGATCGCGACCTGATCGCGCAGGCCTTCGCCGCCACGGAAGACGACGAACTCGGTCTCCGGCGCACCTTCCAGCGGCACCGGGGCGCGGCCAACGATCCTGAGCGAGGCGGCCTGCGCGGCGCGGTAAGCGTTCACCGCCTCGATATCGGCTTCGACGAGGGATTCACCGGCAACGGCTTCTGCCGTCACGGGCACGACCAGCGCGGCCGGCAAGACGAGCGACAGCCGCGCCAGCTCGAGCGCTGCGGTGTCGAGCGCGGAAGCCGGCGCGACGGGGGCGTCCATCCGGCTCTCCAGCTTGAGGGCGAGATCAGCGACACGCTCGAGGTCAATGGTCGGCAACGCGAAAATTCCGGCCTCCGTCCGGCCCTTGGCGCCGAGACGGCGCAGCCGCGCCGGGCTGAGCACGAGATGGCCGTTGCCCGCGGCGAGAGCGTCGAGATTGCGCACCAACTCGACATCGGCGAGCTCGGCCGACAGCGCCAAGGCAAGCTGTGCACCTGCGCGCAGGAGAACCGGCCGGCCGGCGCGAAACTCGGAGATGGCCCTTTCGACCTTCACCAGCAGGGTTTCCCCAGGGCGGCCGAAGAGCGTACGCGACTCAAGCATCGAAAATTCCGTCAGTCAGATCGCTGGGATCAGGATGTGTCGGGAGTTCCAACGAATTCAGGATATATGTAATCACGATCCGCCATTCCACCAACGTCTCGCAGCGGCGGCGGTTCCGCGATCAAATCCGTGTCATGACCTTGGGTTCATCGCGGGCGGGCATGCAGCGGTATAGGTCCGCGACATTGAATGTGCGATGAATATCCGGCTGGACGCAGGTTCACGAGGCTCCAATGGATGCTCGAACGGCAGGAAGCAGCACGGTGCGCCACGTCTATGGCGGCGTCGCCCGAACGTTTCACTGGGTGACGGTGGTGGCGGTGCTGGCGATGCTGCCTCTCGGCCTTGCCATGACCTATCGCGGCAACACGCTGAACATCTGGGACGGGACCACGGACGCGCTCTACAGCGCCCACAAGCTCATCGGTTTCCTGCTGTTGTGGTTGACGGCCGGTCGCCTGATCTACCGGTTCCTGCATGGCGTCCCGCCCGACGAGCCGTCATTGGCGTGGTGGCAGAGGGCGGGCTCGCATCTCGTCCACTGGCTGCTCTACGGGCTCCTGCTCGTCGTGCCGCTGCTCGGCTGGATCGGCGTCTCGCTGTTTCCGGCGCTGACCGTGTTCAACCTGTTCAACCTGCCGGCGTTGACGTCGCCCGATCAGGCGGCTGCCGGCCGGGTGCTCGGGATCCACGGAAAGCTCGCGCTGATGGCGGGCGCCATTGTCGTGCTGCATATCCTGGCGGCGCTCTACCACCATTTCATCCGCCGCGACGGGGTGCTGCGCCGGATGTGGCCGGGGCTGGATTAAAGCTCGCTGATTTTGCCCGGGACGACCCGCGCTTCAGCGAAAACGCAGCAAGCTCCAGGCAAGCGGTTCAGACCGGTCGCGCCCAGAGGTCCTGATGCCCGATCCGGGCGGACGCGGCGGCTTGGCGCGCCTCCAGCCAGGCGGCAATGGCAGCCGGCTCGACCTGTCCTGTTTCGCGCACCGCATCGGTGATGCCGCGGGCGAGGGCGTCGCGCAGGTCGCGGTGGCCTTCATCGAGCAGCCAGGCGCTGTCCGCCGTCGAGACGGCGAAGCCCGATTTGCGGAAGGCCTCTGCCATGATGTCGCAGGCTTCCGGGCCGGCTGCGGGGCCGAAGCCCTTGTCCAGGTGCTGATGGTGCTTGAATGCGGCCAGCATGCGGGCATCGCTGCGATGGGCCGGCTTCCAGTTCTCGCGCCCGTCATAGGTCAGCACCGTGTAGAGCGGCAGCTTCTGGCTCGCCAGCGCGGCGACGAAACGCTCGATCCAGCGCTTTGAGGTGAGGTCGAAGAGGGCGGCGGCCGTCACGAGGTCGGGCCGCCAGCCGAGGACCCAGTCGAGATCCTTGTCGAGATCCACCTGGCGGGTGTCGACGGTGATCGTCTTGCCGTCCTTGGCCAGGACGAGTTCTTCGCCTTGCTCGCGCGCCTCGTCAGCCCAGCCGACCAGGCGCTCGCGCGCCACGGCCAGCAGATCGGCGTCGTGATCGACGAGCGTCCAGTGCTGCCGTTCGGGGAGGACGGCATAGCTGCCGCGCAGGTTCGCGCCGGCGCCGCACCCGAGGTCGAGCACGGAAAGCGACGGCTTCGCCGCGAAAAAGGCGCCGACCGCCGCGAGCAATTGCGGATTGCGTGCCGCATGATCCGCCGGCTCGCGCAAGGCGAGCCATTCCGGAGAGAACCCAGCCATCATCCCACCTTTCGGCCGCCATCGCCGAGGCATGCCTCCGCGACGATCCGTGCCGTATCCCGCCAGCGCGGCAGGGCCGATGCCGCCGCCCAGGCGGCATCGGCCCGCCGGAGGCGTTCAGCCGGCGCATCAATCAGGGTTGCGAGGGCCTTGGCAAGTGCTGTCGCGTCACCGGGGAGGATCTTGAGGGCCGCCGCCTCGGGCAAGGCATCCGCGCCGGCGCCGCTCAAGGTGCAGACGATGGGCAGGCCGCGCGCGAGCGCTTCCGTCAGCACCATGCCGTAGCCCTCATAGAGCGACGGCATGACGAAAAGATCGGTCTTGTCATAGAGTTCCGCGAGCTTTTGCGAATCCACGGCCCCGACAAGCAAGATGCGGTCCGCCAGCCCGGAGCGGGCGATTCGGGCGCGCAGCTCCTCCGCCGTGCGGGGGGCGTAGTCCGGCGAACCGGCGATGGTCAGGGTCCAGTGCCGGTCGGCGACGGCGGCCAGGGCCTCGACGAGGACGTCGTAGCCCTTGCGGGGGATGATCGAGCCGACGGCGAGCAGCCGCAATGGGGCGCTCCCGGTGGCTGGCGTCGCGCGCGGGGCGGGATCGGTGCCGGGTACGGCGACGGCGATGCCATCCTGCGCGACGCCGTAGTCCGCGACGAGCGTGTCGCGCGTCACCGGGCTGGTCACGGCGACGGCACGCGCATGGCGCAGCGCCAGCTTCTCGCTCTGCTGCAAGGCCGCGACTGCCTCCGGTTCCAGGCCGGTTTCCAGCGCGAGCGGGTGGTGAACGAGGGCGACGAGGCGCTGCGAGAACCGCGCCGCGAGCGCCTCGGGGAACGCGCCGAAGGCCAGCCCGTCGACCAGCAGCACGTCGTCGGGGGCGGTCTCGGCGAGAAGCCGTTCGGTCGTCGCCAGATCTGCCGATGTCGGGAAGGGAAAGGTGGCGGGCAAGGCGAGGTGGCGGGCGGTGACGCCGGCGGCCCGCCATTCCCGCAGCAGGCGCCGGTCATAGCCGTAGCCGCCGGTCGGGGCGTCGATGTCGCCCGGAATGGCGAAGACGATGCCGCTCACGCGAGCGCGCCCTCGTAGCTGGCGCGGGCGAGATCGGTCTCGTGGAGGGTGACGCGGATGCGGGCAAGCCCGGCCCCGTCGGCGCCGAGCGCGCCGGATTTGGCGGCCGCCGCCATCGTGTCGAAGATGTGCTTGCAGAGGAATTCGGTCGTGGTGAGCACGCCCGCGAATTGCGGCAGAGCGTCGAGGTTCTGGTACTTCAGCGGTTTCAGGGTTTCGGCGAGCACGTCGAGCGCCGCGCCGATATCGACCACGACGTTATGCCGGTTCAGCGCCTCGCGGAAAAAGGCGACATCGACCACGAAAGTGGCACCGTGCATGTTCTGCGCCGGGCCGAAGAAGGGATCGGGCAGGGAATGGCCGATCATGATGCGGTCACGGACTTCGACGGAAAACATGGCGCACTCCTGCTGCCGGCGGGGCGGGCTGTCTTGGTCGCCTGACGGACGCGCCGTCAATACCGGAGCGCCGCCGCCAGCCCGTTCCAGCCGCAGGACAGTACGGCGGGAAGCCGGGAGGGGGCTTCACGGAAGGGGATTTCCTCCGTGATCAACGCATCCAGCCGGTCGTCGGCGAGGAGCGCCATCGCCACCCGGGCGCGACGCGCACAGTCCCAGCGCGAGCGGCGCGAGGCCGGGATCATCCCGACCTGCGAGGCGATCAGCCGGAGGCGCCGCGCATGGAAGGCGCCGCCGAGCGGCGCCGGCACGGTTCCCGCGCCATACCAACTCAGCTCGACGATGCGGGCTTCGAGCCCGGCGCAATCGATCGCGGTGGCGAGCCCGTCGGCGCTGGCGCTGGCATGGAAGACGATATCGGCGTCCCGCGGCGCAGCGTCGGGCAGGGCGAAGCGGATGCCGAGCTGCTCGGCCGTCGCCTGCCGGCAGGGTTCGACATCGACGAGCGTGACCTCGGCGCCGGGAAGACGTGCGGCGAGCCAGCCGACCAGCAGGCCGAGAACGCCGCCGCCGACGATCACGATGCTGTCAGCCGGGCCGGAACCGGCATCCCAATGCGCATTGAGCGCGGTTTCCATGTTTGCGGCGAGGATGGCGCGGCGCGGGGGCACGTCGTCGGGGACGAGGATCAGACGATCGCGCGGCGCCACGAAGCGGTCCTGATGCGGATGCAGGCAGAAGACGGTGCGGCCGATGAGGTCGGGGGGGCCGGCATCGACCCTGCCGACGGCGCAGTAGCCGTATTTCACCGGGAAGGTGAAGGCGCCCTCCTGGAACGGGGCGCGCATCCGGTCATGTTCGGAAACCGGCACGCGGCCCTCGAAGATCAGCTTCTCGGTGCCCCGGCTGATGCCGCTCCACAGCGTCGTGACGAGGCAGTCCTCGGGCCCCGCCAACGGCAGGGGCACCTCATTCAGGCTGCATTCACGGCGCGAGGCATACCAAAGTGCCAAGGCTTTTGCCCTTGCGTCAGCCGTGGTTGCGGTCTTTAGCTCCCGCGCCATCCCGATCCGATCCCGTCCGTCCGAGCCCGCCTGCTGCCGATCCATGACAGATACCGTCACGAACCAGCACCTCGCTCCGACCACGTTCCCGCGGGTCGCGCAAGATGTCGAGCCGGTCGGCCTGACGCCGGCGGGCCTTCAATCCGTCGCGAGCCTTCGGAAACGGCGGTTCGCTGTGTTCGCGCTCAATCTCGGCACGCTGGCGGCGCTGCTCGCCGGGTTGGCCCAGGTGCTTGGCACCGGCGGCTGGAGCGCGGCGGATGTCGTGATCTTCACGGCTTTCCTGTTCGCCGCGCCCTGGACGGTGCTCGGCTTCTGGAACGCGGCGATCGGCCTGTGGCTGCTGCACGGCCGGCGCGATGGCCTGAAGGCGGTGGCGCCCTTCGCCGCCGATGGCGGAAAACCGGCGCCGCTGATGCTGCGCACGGCGGTGCTGATGACGCTGCGCAACGAGGATCCCGCGCGGGCCTTCCGGCGGCTCAGGGCAGTCAAGGACAGTCTCGACGCCACGGGCGAGGGCGTCTGGTTCGACTATTTCGTGCTGTCGGATACCAGCGACCCTGCCGTGGCGGCTGCCGAGGAGGCGCTTGCCGGCGCATGGGTGCAGGAGATCGGCGAGCCGGCGCGATTGACCTATCGCCGGCGGGTGAGCAACGCTGCTTTCAAGGCCGGCAACATCCGGGATTTCTGCGAGCGCTGGGGCGATCGCTACGAGCTGATGCTGCCGCTCGATGCCGACAGCGTCATGTCGGGCGACGCCGTCCTCGGGTTGGCCCGAATGATGCAAGCGTATCCGAAGCTCGGAATCCTGCAATCACTGGTGGTCGGAATGCCCAGCCGCTCCGCCTTCGCCCGGATCTTCCAGTTCGGCATGCGCCACGGCATGCGGCCCTACACCATGGGCGCTGCGTGGTGGGGGGGCGATTGCGGTCCGTTCTGGGGCCACAACGCCATGGTGCGGATCGCGCCCTTCCGCGATCATTGCCATCTGCCGATGCTTCCGGGCGGTCCGCCGCTTGGCGGGGCGGTGATGAGCCATGATCAGGTCGAGGCGGTGCTGATGCGCCGGGCCG
This sequence comes from Allobosea sp. RCC_152_1, assembly GCF_041360765.1. Lineage (NCBI taxonomy): Bacteria > Pseudomonadati > Pseudomonadota > Alphaproteobacteria > Hyphomicrobiales > Alloboseaceae > Allobosea > Allobosea sp. RCC_152_1. Next base: position 409,842 of record NZ_JBFUPU010000002.1, on the reverse strand, counting down.
GCTACGAGGTGCGGGTCTTGCCGGTGGAGGGTGGGAGCTGGGAGGAGAACCCGCCGACCATGCTCGACTACGCCAAGCGTGACCTGCGCTGGTGCCTCGGGAACCTGCAATATCTCAAGCTGCTCGACCTGCCGGCCTTGAAGCCGATGAGCCGCTTCCAGCTCGTCTGGGCGATCCTGATGTTCCTCGGCCTGCCGGCCTGGACCTTGATGATCGCGCTGCTGCCGTTCAAGGTCTTCGAGGATCGCGCCATCGCCGATTATCCGGTCGTTCTGGCGGCAGGGCTCTATGGGCTGTTCCTGACGATGCATTTCATGCCGAAGCTCGCCGGCTTTGCCGATACGCTGCTGGAAAAAGGCGGTGCCGCGCGCCATGGCGGCGGCACCCGCTTCCTTGCATCGGCCGTCATCGAGACCGTGTTCGGCTTCCTGCAGAGCGCCGTCTCCAGCCTGCGCACGACGCTGTTCATGATCGGGCTTGCCTTCGGCCGGGCGCATATCGGCTGGAACGGGCAGGCGCGCGATGCCCATGCGCTGTCCTTCGGCACGGCCTGCGCCGGCCTGTGGCCGCATCTCCTGTTCGGAGCCTATCTCTTCGCGACGCTGGCCTGGCTGTCGCCGACGGTCCTCCTCTGGTCGCTGCCGCTGACGGCCGGCTATGTGTTGGCGATCCCCTTCGCGATGCTGACGGCGCTGCCGGCCGCCGGGGCCTGGCTGGCGCGACATGGGCTCTGCGCCATTCCGGAGGATTTCGCGCCGCCGCCGGTGCTGGCGGCCATCGGGGCGGGAGAGCGCGGATGAACGCCGTCGCCTATCCCAAAGGTACGGTGAAGGCGCTCTCGCGCAGCCTGAGAATGCATTATGGCGACAAGGAGCGTCAGGCGGCGATGGACCGGCTCCACGGCGCCTTCCTGACGCCCGGCGACCTCGTCTTCGACATCGGCGCCCATGTCGGCGACCGCATCTCGTCCTTCCGGCGCCTCGGCGCCCGCGTGGTGGCGCTGGAGCCGCAGCCGGGGCCGGCGCGGATCATCCGGCTGATCCATCGGCGCGACCCGCGCGTGACGCTGATCGAGGCGGCCTGCGGCGACCATGAGGGCTCGATCGCACTCAGGATCGACAGCGCCAATCCGGCGGTCTCGAGCGCCTCGGCCGCCTTCATCGGCGCGGCGATCGATGCAGAGGGCAGGGCGGGGCAGGGCTGGGATCACGAGATCACGGTGCCTTGCACGACGCTCGACAAGCTGATCGCGCGCTACGGCCTGCCGCACCTGCTCAAGATCGATGTCGAGGGCTTCGAGGCGCATGTGCTGGCCGGGCTGACCAAGCCGGTGCAGGTAATCTGCTTCGAGTTCAAGACGATCCAGCACGATGTCGCCGAGGGCTGCCTGGCGCTGCTCGAAACGCTCGGGCGCTATCGCTTCAACGTCGCGCTCGGGGAAACCCAGAAGCTCGCGCTGGGGGAGGCCGTCACGGCTGAGGCGATGGGGGATTATCTGCGCGGGCTGCCTCGGACAGCCGGCTCGGGCGACGTCTACGCCATCTTGCAGAGCTGATTCCATCACCGCATAGGCTATCCGTCGGAACGCATCGCCGCAGTGTCGCGTTGGGTCATGACGCGGCCGGCTCGGCGCGCTAGCTTGCGCCGGTCGTTCAGACCTTGAGCGTTCCCGCGTTTCTCCGAAGCGTGGAAAGGTTCTCGATCCTTATCGTGTCGCATTGTCTTCAGGCGAACCGGTATCCGCTTCGCTCGAAACTGCTCTAAGTCTGCCAGAGGCCGTTCATGCCGCGCTTTGCCGCCAATCTCTCGATGATGTTCACGGAGTGGGGCTTCCTCGATCGTTTCAAGGCTGCGTCGGAAGCAGGGTTCGAGGCCGTCGAATTCCTGTTCCCCTATGAGCATGCGCCCGAGCAGGTCGGGCTGGCGCTGGCCGGCGGCGAGCTGGAGCAGGCACTGTTCAACCTGCCGCCGGGCGACTGGGCGGCCGGAGAGCGGGGCATCGCGGCGCTGGCCGGGCGCGAGGCGGAGTTCAAGGCTTCCGTCGATACGGCGCTGGCCTATGTCCATGAGACCGGCGTCCCACGCCTGCACATGATGGCGGGGCTTGCCGACCCCGACGACCCGACCGCACAGAAAACCTATCGCGCCTCGATCGCCTATGCCGCCGACAGGCTCGGCGAGCACGGCATCGACCTTCTGCTCGAGCCGATCAACGGCAAGGACATGCCGGGCTATTTCCTCAACGATTTCGACCGGGCCGCCGCTTATGTGCGCGAGGCCGGGCGGCCGAACGTGAAGTTGCAGTTCGACATGTATCACTGCGCGCTGATCCATGGCGACGTGTCGGGTAAGCTCAAGGCGCTCTACCCACTCGTCGGCCATGTCCAGATCGCGCGGGCCAATGGCCGGCACGAGCCCGATGCCTCCGGCCCCGACTATCCCCGGCTCTTCGCCGAGCTCGACGCGCTCGGCTATGGCGGCTTCGTCGGCTGTGAGTACAAGCCGGAGCATGGCACGCTGGAGGGGCTCGGCTGGTTCGCGCCCTGGCGAAAGCCGCTCTGATGCGCCCGCCATCGATCGCCTATCCCGTCCTGCTCGCCGATATCGGCGGCACGAATTGCCGGCTCTCGCTGGCGGGGGATCCCGACAGCCCGCAGCGTGCCCTGGCGCGGATCGGCACGGGCAGCTACCCGACGCCGGAAGCGGCCTTCGAGAGCGTCATCGCCGAACTGCCGGAACGGCCGCGCTCGGCGATCCTCGCCGTGGCCGGGCCGCTCGATGGCCGCAGCGCCCAGTTGACCAATGCGAGCTGGCAGTTCGACGGGCCGCGGATCGCCCAGGCTCTCAGCTTGAACCAAGGGCTCCTGGTCAATGATTTCGAGGCCCTCGCGGCCTCCCTCGCGGTTTTGAACCCGGGCGATGTCGAGACACTGGTCGAGGGTGATCCGGAGCCGGAGGGGGTGAAGCTCGTGCTCGGTCCGGGTACGGGGTTCGGCGCCTCGGCGTTGCTGACGCGCGGCGAGCGCGGTTTCCTGATCCCGACCGAGGCAGGGCATATCGGCATTGGCCCGGAAGACCCGACGGAACAGCGGATGTGGCCGGTGCTGGCGGCCGGGCTGCCGCGCCTCACGGTCGAGCATCTGCTCAGCGGCGACGGGCTCGTCCGCCTCCACCGCGCCGTGGTCGCAACCTCGGGCATGGCGGAGGCCGATACCAGCGCTGCCGATATCAGCCGGCTCGCGCTGGACGGAAATCCGGCGGCGCTGATGACGGTCGTCTGTTTCTGGCGGCTGCTCGCGCGCGTCGCGGGCGATCTCGCCCTCTCGTTCAAGGCGACGGGCGGGGTCTTCATCGCGGGCGGCATCGCGCCGAAGCTCCTGCCGCTGGCGGACCGCGCGACCGTCAAGGCCGTCTTCGCGGGCAAGCCGCCGATGGAGGCTCTGGCGGCGCGCTTCGCCCTGCATGTCATCACGGCGCAGGATGCCGCCGAACAGGGGCTTGCGGCGATCGCGGCCAATCTGCCGCGTTTCGGCCTCGACGATCCCAAGCGGTTGTGGTTTGGCTGAGCGCCTTCCACAGACCCGTCCTTCGGAAAACATCGAGATCGCGTGCAGCCCATCCATTCCATCCAGGTCCTGCGCGCGCTCGCAGCGTTCATGGTCGCCGTGCACCATGTCCAGCCCGATGCCGCCATCGTGGCGGAGCGCGCGGGGCTCGCCTTCGCCCGCAGCGACATCCTGCCCTGGATGGCCGGCGTCGATATCTTCTTCGTCGTCTCCGGTTTCATCATGGTCCATGCCTCGCAGGACCTGTTCGGGCGGCAGGGCGCTTCGCTCGCCTTCCTGAGGCGTCGCCTCGCCCGCATCGTGCCGCTCTACTGGGCGATGACGACGCTGTTCCTGCTGGTCGGCCTCGCCGTTCCGGCGCTTCTTAATTCGGGCGCGCCGAGCTTCGGCCAAATCCTCGGCTCCTATCTGTTCTGGCCCATGGTCTCGACGCAAGGGGTGGTGCAGCCGGTCTATTCGCTGGGCTGGACGCTGAATTACGAGATGCTGTTCTACGCCCTGTTCGCCGTCGGGCTCCTGCTGCCGGCGCGCTGGACCTTGCCGGCGGTCGCGCTGGCGCTGGCGCTGCTGGTCGCAGCGGAGAGCCTGGGCGGGCCGACGCCGTTGCCCTTCGCGTTCTGGGGGCAGCCGATCGTCCTCGAATTCGCCGCCGGCATGGGTATCGCGGTGTTGCGTGGGCGAGGCTTGCGCCTGCATGGCGCGGCGCGGATCGCGGTCGCGGCGGCCGGCGTCGCGGTGCTCGTAGCCGCCGCGCATGTTCCGGGAACCGATGGCGGCTGGAGCAGCGTGCTCTGGCGCGGATCGGCGGCCCTGCTGCTGGTGCTGGCGGCTTCCTGCGGCCGGGAGGGCATCGTACCGCTGCTGCCGGTCAAGGCGCTGGCGGCGGTCGGTGACGCCTCCTATGCGCTCTACCTCGTCCACCCCTTCGTGATCCGGGGCATGCGCGAGGCCGTGCTGCGGGTGGGGCTGGCCTGGCCGGCGCTTTACATCGTGCTCGCGCTGACCGGCGCGGTCGTCGCGGCGCTGCTGCTCCATCGCTGTTTCGAGCGGCCGGCGACGCGGCTGGCGCGGCACTGGCTCGGGGGCTGAACCCGACCTCTCAGCTCAGCTTCATGCCCTTGAGCGACTGGCCGACGACGCCACCGTCCTTGCGCCGCTGGGCGCGCCTGGACTTGATCGTCTCGACATGCTCCGGCTGAGGATAATAGCCGCGCTCCATGATCTCGAGCGAATATTCCTCATAGGTCAGGCCGAGCGCCTCGGCCTTCTCCTGCCGGCTGATCGCGACCTCGCGCGGCTTCTTCCAGGCCTTGCGATGGGCGAAGCGCCAGTCGAAATAGCGGCCGATCGTGCCCTTGCCGGTTTCCGCGCGCCGCTTGCGTTCTTGCAGGGGCGGGCCGCCATTATGGCCGATTCCGATGGGGCGCGGGCGGGCTGAAGGCATGGCTGGCTTTCGACTCGATGCGAGGGCCACGATAAGGGCGCGATTTCGGCTGGCAAGTGGCATGCCATGCCCGGCGGGCGTGACAGCGGCGCCTGCACTCTCGTCTTCATGGGGCATCGGATCGATCCGAAAAGTGGTTTCCACTTTTCGGTCCGATGCTCTATCCCGCAGGCCAGTTCACAGGACGAACCATGGCCCCTTTGCTGCATCTGCGCGACGTCGCGCTCACCTTTGGCGGACAGCCGCTGCTCGAAGCGGCCGAGATATCCGTCTCGGCTGGCGAGCGGGTCAGCCTCGTCGGGCGCAACGGCTCGGGCAAGTCGACCCTGCTCAAGATCGCGGCGGGGCTCGTCGAGCCCGACCATGCCGAACGCTTCGTCCAGCCCGGCGCGACCATCCGCTATCTGCCGCAGGAGCCGGATTTCACCGGCTACAAGACCTCGCTCGCCTATGTCGAAGCCGGCCTCGGGCCGGGCGACGACGCCTATCGCGCGCAATATCTCGTCACGGAGCTCGGCCTGACCGGCGAGGAGAATCCCGCCACCATGTCCGGCGGCGAGTCCCGGCGCGCAGCGCTGGCCCGGGTGCTGGCGCCGGAGCCGGACATTCTGCTTCTTGACGAACCGACCAACCATCTCGACCTGCCCGTCATCGAATGGCTGGAGCAGGAATTGAAGTCGTTGCGCTCGGCCATGGTGCTGATCAGCCACGACCGGCGCTTCCTGACCTCGCTGTCACGCGCCACCGTCTGGCTCGATCGCGGCGTGACGCGGCGGATGGAGAAGGGCTTCGGAGATTTCGAGGCCTGGCGCGACGAGGTGCTGGCTCAGGAGGAGCTCGATCGCCACAAGCTCGACCGCAAGATCGCGCGTGAGGAGGACTGGCTGCGCTATGGCGTCAGCGCCCGGCGCACCCGCAACCAGCGCCGGCTTGGCGAGCTGTTCGCGCTGCGCGACCAGCGCCGCACCGCACGCGCCGCCACCGGCAATGTCCGGCTGGAGGCGAGCGAGGCGCAGACCTCCGGCAAGCTCGTGATCGAGGCGGTGGATGTCGCCAAGGCCTATGGCGACAACGTCGTCGTCAAGAACCTGTCGCTCAGGGTGGCGCGCGGCGACCGGATCGGCATCGTCGGGCCGAACGGGGCCGGCAAGACCACGCTGATCAATTTGCTGACCGGCGGGCTTCAGCCCGATTCCGGCACGGTGAAGCTCGGCACCTCGCTGGAGATGATGACGCTCGACCAGCGCCGCGAAAGCCTTGATCCGGCGACGCCGCTGGGCGATGCGCTGACCGGCGGCGGCTCGGACCAGGTCATGGTCGGCGGCCAGCCGCGCCATGTCGTCTCCTATATGAAGGACTTCCTGTTCCAGCCTTTGCAGCGTGGCACGGCGGTCGGCGCGCTCTCGGGCGGGGAGCGCGGGCGCCTGATGCTGGCGCGCGCGCTCGCGAAGCCCTCGAACCTGCTGGTGCTGGACGAGCCGACCAACGATCTCGACCTCGAAACCCTCGACCTGCTGCAGGAGCTGCTCGCCGATTACCAGGGCACGGTGCTGCTGGTCAGCCATGATCGCGACTTCCTCGACCGGGTCGTCTCGGCCGTGCTGATCTCGGATGGCGACGGGGTCTGGACCGAATATGCCGGTGGCTATTCCGACATGCTGACGCAGCGCGGGCGCGGCGTTGGCGCGAAGGCGAGGGTCGTCGAGAAGCCGGCCGCCGCCGCGCCGAAATCCGCTCCCCCGGCCGCGCCCGCCGCTTCGAGCGCCAAACGCAAGCTCTCCTTCAACGAGAAGCATGCGCTGGAAACCTTGCCCAAGAAGATCGAGGCGTTGCAGGCGGAAGCCGCCAAGCTCAACGCCGCCGTGGCGGGCGATCTCTACACCCGCGACCCGAAGCTCTTCGCCAAGGCGACGGCGCGGCTGGAAGAGGTCGCGCGCGAGATCGGCGACGCGGAGGAGCGCTGGCTGGAGCTCGAGATGCTACGCGAGGAGATCGGGGCGTAACCCCTTGCCGTCATGCTCGGGCTTGACCCGAGCATCTCGTAAACCAGCGCTCTCGTCACGAGATTCTCGGGTCTGCGCTTCGCTTCGCCCGAGAATGACAAGTAGCCATTCGATTTCCGTATCCGGCCCCGCCCAAAAGCGCATTTACGACCGCGCTCAATCGTTTCAAACATCGCGGCAAATCGAGATCACGAGGAACGACCATGAGACTGAAGGGCAAGACGGCGCTGGTGACCGGCGCGGCACAGGGTTTTGGCTTCGGCATCGCCGAGACTTTCGTGCGCGAGGGCGCGCGCGTCGCGGTGCTCGATATCAACGGCGACAAGGCGAAGGAGGCCGCGAAGGCGATCGGCCGCAAGGCTTTCGCCGTCACCTGCGATGTCGGCAAGGCCAAGAGCGTCGACAAGGCGCTGGAGAAGATCCTCGCCAAGGTCGGGCGGCTCGACATCGTCGTCAACAATGCCGGCACGACCCATCGCAACAAGCCGATGACCGAGGTGACCGAGGAGGAGTTCGACCGAATCTTCGCGGTCAATGTGAAGTCGATCTACTTGATGGCGCGGGCGACCGTGCCGCATTTCCGCCAGCATGGCGGCGGCGTCATCCTGAATATAGGCTCGACGGCTGGCGTGCGGCCGCGTCCGGGCCTGACCTGGTACAATGGCTCGAAGGGCGCCGCGAACCTGATCTCGCAATCGATGGCGGTCGAACTCGCGCCGGACAAGATCCGCGTCAACGCCATCGCGCCGGTCGCGGGCGAGACGCCGCTGCTCGCCACCTTCATGGGGGAGGATACGCCGGAGCGGCGCGCGCAGTTCACGGCCTCGATTCCGTGGGGCCGCTTCTCGACGCCGCAGGACATCGCCAATGCCGCATTGTTCCTGTGCTCGGACGAGGCCGACATGGTGACGGGCAGCGTGCTGGCCGTCGATGGCGGGCGCTGCGTCTGAGCGGGCCGGCTACAGCATCGGCTTTCCCCGAAAACCGCAGTCCGCTTTTCGGGCCGATGTCCTATTTCAGACCGCGCCGGCCGAATTCGGTTCGCCGGTGCGGCACCGGCGCCTGACGGGCCGAGCCGAGGAAGCCCGGTGGGCGGGCGGGGACGGGCACCATCGGGATCGGCCTCTCGCCGGCGATCGCCTGTTCCATGGCCAGCGCGAGCTGCGTATCGACGCGCCCCGGGTCGCCGTCGGCCGAGATGAAGCGGCCGGGTGACGAACCGGCGCCGCTGCGCGCCTCGGCGGGGGCGGATGGCGCGTACAGGAGATAGAACCAGAAGCCGCCCAGCAGGAGATAGACCAGGCCGGCATGTTCCGTGCCGTCCAGCGGGCTTTCGTTCGTCCGCACGATCAAGGCCTGGATTTGCAGGGCGAGCGCCGTGCAGGTGACGATCAGGTAGATGCCGGCCAGCAATTCGCCACCGCCGGCGTCGCGGTTGCGGCGGATGGCGTAGCTGACGCGCTTGTATCCGAAAAAGGCGCCGACCAGGAAAGCCGTCGCGGCCAGCCGGTAGCGCCCCTGTCCGGGCGGACCGAAGAAGGCCTCGTGCTGGACTGCGATGCAGGTCAGCAGGACCGCGGTCTCGGCCAGGCCGAGCAGGCTTGACCTGACGAAGAACTGGCTGCGGCCGAGCGTTCCGGCAAACATCGCACGCTCCTTCCCTGAAGAGAGCCTACGACCTGCGCGTGAAAGACGGGTAAATGCGGAGGGAGCAAAAGTAACGTTGTGCCGGCGTTACACGGGCTTTGCGTGCAGCGCGATCGTCTGGCGGAGCATGACCGTTCCGTCAGGCTCGAAGCCGCGCTGCTCCAGCGTGATCTGCGGCTTCCCGGCGTCACCGTCGATATGGAGGAGATGCCAGGTGCCGAGCTCGCCATGGCCGAGCGGGCCGAGCGAGGCGGAGGGCACGCCGACGATCGGCATGTCGTGCTCCGGGCCCGGGCGCCAGGCCAGCGAGAACATGTGGTTGTGGCCGTGCAGGACGAGGTCTGCGCCCTTCTGCTTCAGCATGGCCTCGAAGGCGGCAGCATCGACCAGTTCGCGGCCGCGCTTGGCGCCGCCGACATAGGGCGGGTGGTGGATGAGGATGACGCGGATCAGCTTTTCGTCGCGGGCGCGGTCGAGCAGCGCGCCCGTCCTGGCGATCTGCTCGCCGCCGACGCGGCCCGTCGCCATCAGCGGCAGGGTCGGCACGGCGCTGCTGACGCCGATCAGGGCCACCGGCCCGCGACGGCGATACCAGGGATAGGCGGCGACGCCGTCGTCGCTCGCCGACCAGGGCGCCAGCAGGCTGGCGAGCGCCTTCAGCGAGGAGCGCGCATAGGCGTCGTGATTGCCCGGCACGAAGCTGACCGCCTCGCGGGGGCCCAGCGTGTCGAGGAAGGAGACGGCTGTCTTGAACTCGTTCGGCAAGCCGATATGCGCGACATCGCCGGTGCAGGCGACGTGATCGGGAGCTTGCGCATGGATATCGGCGACGATCCGCGCCAGGATGTCCATGTCATGCGCATGCCGGCGCTTGCGGCGCCAGTTGACATAACCGGTCGCGCGCTTGCCGAGAAGCTGATGCAAAGAAAACCCGGCCAGCGGGCCGAGATGCGGGTCGGACAGGTGCGCGAGCTTGAACACGCTCCAGCGCTTGCCCTCACGGCAGGCCCCCCGTCAAGCGCGCAATTCAGCGCGGTCGGCGGGGCGGACAGGTGATCTTAGTTGGCAGCGCCGGTGAGCTCGGACACGATGCGGGAATCGGTCATCGTGACGGCGGGCTTCCAGACATAGGCCGGCTTGGCCTTGAAGCGGGAGATGATGAAAGAGAGCAACATGGTTCGGGTTCCAGCGGACAGGCGTTTCTATGCACCCTCATTTGGGGCGCGTTTGTGACAGGGCCAGAGTTAATCTAACGCGTCCGTTATGCAGTTTTTGCATAGACAATTCATATGGAGTGGGAAAACGAGCCGATGGAGCCATCACCGCCCGAAAGGGCCATGCGTGAAGAGCCCGGCCTTTCATGGGCGCGCCGGATGCTGGGGCGCCTGCTACATCTTTATTTCCGGCTGGTCCGCAGCGTCACCTTCGGGGTGCGGGTGGCCGTGATCAGCGAAGCCGGCGAGGTCTTCCTCATCCGCCACACCTATGTTCCCGGCTGGCATCTTCCCGGCGGCGGGGTCGAGGTGGGGGAGACGGTCCTGGACGCATTGGCGCGCGAGCTGCAGGAGGAGGCCTGCATCACGCCGACGGGCACGCCCCGCCTGTACGGCATCTATTTCAACCGCCGCGTCTCGCGGCGCGACCATGTCGCGCTCTATGTCGTGCGGGCCTTCCGGGTGGATAGCGTCAAGCGACCCGATCGCGAGATCGCCGAGGCCGGCTTCTTTCCGCTCGACCATCTGCCGGAGGGCGTGACGGCCGGGACGCGCCGTCGGCTGGAGGAGATCGCCAAGGATCTGCCGCCGGCCGCCGATTGGTAAGGCGGGCCGGAAGGCACCCGAAGGTCGTCCGTTCGCGCTCGTGTCAGTTGGCGCTTTTGGCGAGCGCGGTGAAATCCGCGTCGAGCCTGGCGAGAGCATCGGCGATCCGCGCGCGCTTCTCCTTGACCCAGCCATCCTGCTGGTCGAGGCGCTGCCGGGCCTCGCGCAGCATGCGCTCCATTTCGGCCGGCTGCGGGCCGCCGGAGGTGGCGCGGTTCTTCACGATGGCGACGGGATCGAGCGCCGCGCGAAACTCGGCCTCGCTCATCGGCAGCTCGGCCGGCGAAAGCTGCATTTCGGCGGCGGCCTTGCGGTAGATCGCCTGGGCCTGCGCATAGGGGAAATCGGTCGGCTTGATGGCGTTGAGCTTGGCGTAATCGACGACCTCGGAGGCGAAATGGTGCCCGGCGCGGAAGGGCAGCTTGTACCTCCGCATCAGCACGTCGGCGAGTTCCTGGGAGGCGGTCCAGTCGCTGTTGAGCTCGTCCAGAGCCCGTTCGGGATCGATCGCCAGCGCCTTCAGGATGCGGTCGAGATCCTGAAGGGTCCTGGTGGCGCTGTCGATCATCGCGCTGTTGGCCTTGGCGTCCTTGGCGTCGGGCATGCCGGGCGGGATGTTGTGGGCCTTGAAGACCGGGCCCATCGCCAATGTGAGCGCTGTCGAGGCCTGCTCGCGCGTGCCGTTGAGCAGGCCGGGATTGCGCTTCTGCGGCATGGCGCTCGACACATAGGTGGTGCCGCCGCCGGTGGTGCCGCCTTCTTCGCGCAGGAGAATCCAGGGGCGTGGCTGCGCATATTGCGTCATCACGTCCTGAATATAGCCGCCGGCATGGAGCGCGATGCCGGTGACGATGGAGCCCGCTTCGACGGGCAGATCGGCGGCCGCGATCTGCGAGGCATCATAGGCGTTGTCGACGAGGGCGCCGAAGCCGAGATAATCGGCCATGCGCTGGCGGTCGAGCGGCCAGCTCGTGCCGTTGAGCACGGTCGTGCCCATCGGCGAATGGTCGAGCCGGGCGTAGAACTCGCGGATGCGCTGGGCGTCCCTGTCGAAGCCGGCGACGAGGCCGAGCAGGTAATGGCCATAGCTGTTGGGCTGGGCGGCGACGCCGTTGGTGTAGTTGGGGACGATGGTGCCTTGATGCGCCGCGGCCAGCTCGACCATCGTCCGCATGGTCTTGCCGAGCTGGTCGGCCAATGCCAGCAGCCGGTCGCGCATGATCGCCGCGCGATAGGTCGCGTGCATGTCCTGGCTTGAGCGGCCGGCATGGATCAGCGTGACCTCGACACCGGCCTCCTTGATCATCAGCGGCTCGAAGGTGATGACGGTCGAGGGGCGCTTGGCGCCGGGCTGGTTGCCGGCCTCGATCACCCGCGCGATGCCCTGTGCGATCTTGGGGGCGAGCGCCTTGTCGAGCAGGCCCGCCTGGCTGTTGATGACGGTGCTCGCCTTGTTGATCTCGCCGAGCCAGAAGAATTCGTCGCGCGGCGGAGCCTTGTTCGGGCCGCCTTGCTGCTGGGCTCCCGCAGGTAGCGAGCAGGCGACCGCCAGGGCCGCGATGCCCGCCCGCATCAGCTTGTTCATCATGAGGTTTCCTCCGTTTTCGGGGAGGCGCCTGCGCATCGGCATGCTCTGGCCCGCCCGCTTGTCGTTGCTCTTGCAGGTCGAGGAGGAGTTGAAACCAATCGCTGCGAGGCGGCAAGCCGGCCATGGCTGCGCAGGAAGCGATGGACGCCCATGCGAAGCTCTGCTAGAGGCGCGCTCGATGAACGACCTTCACAGCCAGAGCGACCTGCGACGACCGATGCGCTGAATGCGCCTCCCGGCCTGAGCGCCCGCGCGCCCGGCCTTCGTCATTATCCCGCCGCTGCTGTTTTCCCCGGTCGTCATGACATCCCTGCCTTTGACCATTCGCCACGAGCTTCCCGTGGACCAGGCCGCCATCGAGCGGCTGCATGAGCGCGCCTTCGGCCCCGGCCGCTTCGCGCGCACCGCCTTCCGCCTGCGCGAAGGCGTGCCGCCCGATCCGGCTTTGTCCTTCGCGGCACATGTCGGCACCTTCCTCGTGGGCTCGGTCAAGGTGACGCCGGTCGCCGCCGGCGGGCACGCGGCGCTGATGCTCGGGCCGCTGACGGTCGATCCCGCTTTCGAGGGCAGGGGGATCGGCGCGGCGCTGATGAACCGCTCGATCGAGGCGGCGCGCGCGGCCGGGCACGATCTCGTCATGCTGATCGGCGATGCGCCCTATTACGCCCGCTTCGGCTTCAAGGTCATTCCGCCGGGGCAGCTCATCCTGCCCGGCCCTGCCGATCCCTCGCGCTTCCTGGCGCTGGAGCTCGTCGAGGGCGTGCTGGCGCAGCGGCGCGGGGCGGTGAGCCCGCTACGGGCTACGCCTCGCGCCTGAAGCGCCTTCCGCTCTCGCCGAGCCAGCCGGCGACGAGCGCGCCGAACAGGATCGCGAGCCCGATCAGACCGACGAAGAGCGGCGAGATCTGGACGCCGCGGACGATGCCGGAATCGCTGATCCTGAGGCCGATCCAGTCGGCGCCGGCGAACTGGCTGCCGGAGCGTACCGGGACGATGCGCGGAACGTTGACGCCGGAATCGCCCTCATGGCCGATACGGCGCGATGAGCCGCCGGTCGACTGGGCCAGGACCTGCAGCGCGTTGGGATCGCTGACCACGTCCATCAGCTCGCGCGGATTCTCCGGCCCGACGCTGGCAAAGGCGGTGAGGTTGTCGGCGGTGAGGCGATAAAGGCCCTGCTGGTCCGTCGGGATACGGGCGGTGAAGAGACCGGGTTGTCCGGCTTCGAGCGCGACCTGCCGCGACCCACCGTCGGGGCCGGTGATGGTGACGGGGGAGGGATTGTCGCCCAGCGTCTGGCGCTCAACCTCGACGATGCCGTTGCGGGCGGTGGCGCGCAGCGCCTCCTCCTCCAGCTCCGGCTCCTTCATCAGCCAGTGGCTGAGGCGCCTGAGCAGGTCGAGATAGGGGCCGCCATTGCGAAAGCCGCGGGCCCAGAGCCATTCATGGTCGGAGAGGAAGAGCGCGACACGGCCCTTCTGCTCGCGTGAGAGCATCAGGAGCGGGCGGTCGCCGGGGCCGGTCATCACCGGGGCGGCGCCGGCTCGCGCCTGCGCGCCGACCATGCGCAGCCACTCGCCCCAACGCGGCGGATCGACCTCAGAGCCCGGCAGGTCGCGGGTGACGGGGTGGCGCTTGCCGAGGTCGCTGACGCGGGCGCGATAAGCCTCGTCGATGACGCTGCCATCCGGCACGGCCGGCAGGATCTGGCCGAGCGGCGTGCGCGCGAGCGTCTGGCCGCCGGCATATTCGGGGCCGGCGGCGACGAGCAGCGCCCCGCCTTCGCGGACATAGCGGACGATGTTGTCGAAATAGACCAGCGGCAGGATTGACTGGTTGGCGTAGCGGTCGAAGATGATCAGGTCGAATTCCTTGATCTTGACCTGGAACAATTCGCGCGTCGGAAAGGCGATCAGCGACAATTCGTTGATCGGCGTACCGTCCTGCTTCTCCGGCGGACGCAGGATGGTGAAATGGACGAGGTCGACATTGGCGTCGGCCTTGAGCAGGTTGCGCCATGTGCGCTCGCCCGGATGCGGCTCGCCCGAGACCAGCAGCACGCGCAGTTTGTCCCTGATACCCTCGATGGTGATGACCGCGCGGTTGTTGGCGAGCGTCAGTTCGTTGTCGAGCGGGGAGGCCTCGATTTCGACGACGTTCGGCCCGCCGCGATCGATGCGCACCGGCACCTGCACGACCTGCCCGGTCGCGACCTCGCGGCGGGCGACGATCTCGCCGTCGCGACGGATGGTCAGCCCGGCGCGGCCGGGGCCGCCCTTGTCGACGACGCGCAGCCGGATGATCTGGTCCTTGCCGACGATGCCGAAGCGCGGCGAATCGACCAGCACGATGCGCCGGTCGATCTCGGCGTTGCGGCCGGTGGTCAGGACATGCAGCGGCGCACGCAGGCCGAGCACCTCGGCATTGGGCGGCGCGTCATGGGCGAGGCCGTCGGTGATCGCGATGGCGCCGGCGACGCGCTCGGAAGGCACGTCGGCGAGGCTGTTGGTCAGCGCCTCGAACAGGCGGGTGCCGTCGCTCGTGCCCTGCGCGTCGCGGACGTCGACGATGCGGGTCTCGACATTGGGGATGCCGCGCAATTGCCGCTCGACATCGGCCAGGGCGGCGTCGGTCTGGGCCGTGCGGTCGGCGAGGCGGTTCGAGGCCGAGCGGTCGACCACGACCGAGACGACGTCCTTCACCGGCTCGCGGTCCTCGAAGACCAGGGAGGGGTCGGCGAGCGCGATGGCCAGCACCGCCAGCGCGAGCGCGCGCAGGATGGCGCTGCGGCCGGCCAGCACAATGGCCGCGCCCGCGGCGACGGCCGCCAGCACGGCGAGGCCGATCAAAAGCGGCAGCGGGATCAGCGGGGCGAAGGAGAAGCTCCACATGGCTATTGCCCCAGCCTCTCGAGCAGAGCCGGGACATGGACCTGGTCGGCCTTGTAGTTGCCGGTCAGCGCATACATCACGAGATTGATGCCGGCGCGCAGGGCGAGCTCGCGCTGGCGCGGATCGGAGCCCGAGAGCGGGACCAGCCCCTCACCGCGCCGGTCGATCGCCCAGGCGGCGGCGAGATCGTTCGAGGTGATGACGATGGGCGAGACATTGTCGCCGGCGCGCGCCGGGCGGCGGCCTTCGTCATCGGCGGGCGGCAGGGTCTCGACCCAGGTGGTGCCGGTGTCGTAGCGGCCGACGAGACCGTTCAGGATGTAGAAGGTCTTGGTCAGGACGTGGTCGGCGGGCAGGGGCTCGAGCTCGGGAATGTCGAGCGTCTGCAGCATGCGCTTGAGCTGGTCGCCCTCGGGCGTGGTGCCGCCGCCGGGCCGGGCGCTCATGGCGTCGCGCGTGTCGAAGATCACGAGGCCGCCGCCCTTCATATAGGCTTCGAGCTTGCGCAGCGTCTCGGCCGAGGGGATCGGGCGGCCGGCGACGATCGGCCAGTAGAGCACCGGGAAGAAGGCGAGCTCGTCACGCTCGACATTGACACCCACGGGGTCGCCCGGTTCGAGCGCGGTGCGGGCGCCGAGCACGGTGTTCAGACCCGTCAGCCCGGCTTTCGAGATGTCGTCCACCGCCCTGTCGCCGGTGACGACATAGGCGAGCCGCGTCATCGCGCCATTGGCCAGGAGCTCGCGCGGGATTGGCGGAAGGGCGGCCGACTGCGTTGCGGAGGGAGGCTGCGCGGGGGCGGTCTGGGCCCGGGCCGGTTCGGGCGCGAGCCCGCCAAAGAGCGCCAGGGCGAGCAGGATTGCGGCCGGCGCGGCGGTGCGGCGGGCACGACCGAAGCCGAGACGTCCGCCGAGCCAGAGCGTCGCGAGCGTGTCGGCGACCAGCAGCAGCAAGGCGAGGACGAGCAGCGGCGGGCGGATGTCGCGCGCGATCGGCTCGTCGATCGGCAGGATGGGAGCGCCGAGGCTGGCAAGGTCGAGCGCGGCGATCCTGTCGTTCGGGGCAAGCGCATTCACGGCAAAGGAGCCTTCCGTGGGGCCGTAGAGGCCGGGCGGATGCAGCAGCGTCGCGCGCCCGGCGAAGTTGCGGGCGACCGGCTGGCTCGTCGCCGGCGGGCTGCGGAACTGGCCGAGGCCGTCGAGTACGCGGGTCGGCGACAGGGTCTCGGCCCGGACTTCCTCGCCCTGCGTGTCGGTGGTCGTTCCGGCGCCGGCGAGATTGACGACCTTGCGCAGCATCTCGACGAAGAGGCCGGAGAGCGGCAGGTTCGACCAGGTGGTGTCGGCGGTGACGTGGAACATCGCGATGAGCCCGTCGCCGCGGTGCTCGCCGGTAACGACCGGCGTGCCATCCTCTAGCGCCGCCCAGGTCTTGCGGGAGAGGTTCGGCTCGGGCTCGGCCAGGATCTGCCGATTGACGCGGAGCTCGTCGCCGATGGTCAGGCCGAAGAAGGGGCTCTCGCGGGTGAAGGCGGCGAGCTTGCGCGGCGTGTCCCAGGAGAGGCCGCCGCCGAGGGTGCGCCCGCCGCGGCGCAGCTTGACCGGGGTCAACTCGTCGGAGCTGGCCGCCAGGCGCGGGCCGGCGAAGCGCAGCAGCACCCCGCCGCGCTGCACGAAATCGCCGATCTTCGCGGTCGTCTCGCGGTCGAGCGCGCCGATATCGGCGAGCACCAGCACGGAGAGGTTCTGCGCCAGCAATTCGCCGATCGGGTCGTTCGAGCCCTGGCGCGGCTCGCGGATCTCGGCGAAGGGCTGGAGCGCGCGCGAGACGTAATAGGTCGGGGAGAGCAGCGGCTGGGCGGTGTCGGCCGTGGTGCCCGAGACGATGCCGACGCGGCGGCGTTTCGAGCTCTCGTCGAGCAGGGCGACGGCTCCGGCGCTGC
This sequence comes from Allobosea sp. RCC_152_1, assembly GCF_041360765.1. Classification (NCBI taxonomy): domain Bacteria; kingdom Pseudomonadati; phylum Pseudomonadota; class Alphaproteobacteria; order Hyphomicrobiales; family Alloboseaceae; genus Allobosea; species Allobosea sp. RCC_152_1. Next base: position 392,941 of record NZ_JBFUPU010000002.1, on the reverse strand, counting down.
GGATGCCGGCGATCTCCAGGCGCGAGACGGCGTTACGCACCTCGATCGGCAGGGTCAGGCGCGCGGTGGTTTCCAGCGCCGAGCCCTCGAAGACGAAGGGGGCGTCACCGAGCGACAAGCCTTTCAGGTCGAGCGCGCGGACCGTGCCGGTGGCGGGAGCGGCGGTGTTCGGGCGCAGCACCTTCACGGTGAGCGCGCCGGCCTGGTTCTCGGGAGCCGCCAGAGCGAGCTGGATCGCCGGGCCGGCATGGATGGCGAGGCGACGGTTGCCGGCAACCTGCTTCAGCCGGGACAGGAAGGGGCCGGGGTCGCCGATCGCGAGCCCGTCCGACACCCAGACGATCTCGGCCTCCGGCGCATTGCGCAGGACATTCTCGATGCGGGGCAGGTGGGCGGCGCGGTCCGGCGCATGCGGTTCGAGCGTCATGGCCCGCAGGCGCTCGAGAGCGGTGCGTGGATCGAGCAGCGAGATTTCCGCCGGGTTCTCGGCCAGGCCCACCACGGCGACGGTGCGGCCTTCGCGGGTCGCGGCGGCGATGCGGGATTCGGCGACGGCGATGCGCTCCGCCCAGTCGGGCGCGGCAGCGAAGCCGTTATCGACGAGGAGCAGCACCGGACCGCGCGCCGGCCCGGCATCGCGGGGCGGATTCCAGACCGGGCCGGCAACGGCGAGGATGGCGAGCGCGGCCACAGCCATCCGCAAGGCGAGCAGCCACCAGGGCGTATGCGCCGGCGTCTCCCGCTTCGAGACGAGGTCGGCCATGATCTTGAGCGGCGGGAAGTCGATGCGGCGCGGGCGCGGCGGCGTCACCCGCAGCAGCAGCCAGAGTGCCGGCAGCAAGGCGAGCGCCGCCAGCGCCAGCGGTGCGGAGAAGGTCAGGGGCAGGGCGCCGAACATTTCGCGTCCCTCCCTAGAAGCCGGAAGCGCCGCGCGCGGCGGCAATGAGGCTCGCGACGCGCAGCACGCCCTCGCTCGCCGGCCGGTCGGTGCGGTGGAGCGTCAAGGTCCAGCCGGCCTTGCGGCAGGCCTCCCTGATCGCCTCGCGATGGGCGGCGAGCCGCTGGCGATATTCCTCGCCCCAGGAACCGGCATCGCCGACGCGCAGGGTCAGGCCGTCCTCGAGGTCGAAAAGCTCGGCCTGGCCGGTGAAGGGGAAGGTTTCCTCGATCGGATCGGCGATCAGCAGGACATGGCCGCGCGCGCCGCTCGACGACAGGGTGCCGATGCGCTGCGCCAGCGAGGCGGAGGGCGAGAGCCCATCGGTGATGATGATCGCATCGGCGAGCCTCGGCAGCGGCATGGCTGGCGGCAGATCGTCCTCCGCGTTCTTGCGGTCGGCGACGATGGCCTGGGCGAGCAATTCGATGATGTTGCGCGAGGCGAGCGGCCGGGTCAGCCCGAGATGGCCGACGCGCTCGCCGCCTTCGACCAGCGTCTCGGCCAGGGCGAAGCCGGAGACGAGGGCGCGGTCGATCTTGGAGGTGAGGGCGAGCGAGGAGGCGAAGCCCATCGAAGCCGAGCGGTCGATCCAGAGCCAGACGGTGTGGGAGGCTTCCCATTCCCGCTCGCGCACGAAGAGGTGGCCGTCACGCGCCGAGCGGCGCCAGTCGATGCGCGAGGCGGATTCGCCGGCGACCAGCGGCCGGTATTGCCAGAAGGTTTCGCCCGGCCCGGCGCGGCGGCGACCGTGAATGCCATGGACGCTGGCCGAGACGCGGCGAGCTTCGAGGATGAGGCGGGGCAGGCGCGCGGCAAGGTCGAGCGAAGCGGTGAGGACGGGCCTCGCCGGCTGTCGCTCGGTCTGACTCAGGACACGCGTGCGCAGCATCAGCCTATCCCAGCCGTTCCACCAAGCGGCCGATCACGCCCTCGACGGTCTCGCCATCGGCGCGCGCGGCGAAGGTCAGCGCGACACGATGCTTGAGGACGGGGGCGGCCAGCGCGACGACGTCGTCGACCGAGGGGGCGAGCCGGCCCTCGACGAGCGCGCGGGCGCGGGCGGCCAGCGTCAGCGACTGGCTGGCGCGCGGGCCGGGGCCCCAGGCGAGCTTGTCGGTGATGGCCGCGTCGCCCTCGCCGGGACGCGCGGAACGGACGAGGTCGAGGATGGCATCGACCACGGCATCGCCGACCGGCAGACGGCGGACGAGCCGCTGGATCGACATCAGCGTCTCCGCGGTCATCGCCTGCGAGGGCTTGTATTCGGTGGCGCCGGTGGTCTCGAGCAGGATGCGCCGCTCGGCCTCGCGGTCGGGATAGCCGACATCGATCTCGAGCAGGAAGCGGTCGAGCTGGGCTTCCGGCAGCGGATAGGTGCCTTCCTGCTCGATCGGGTTCTGGGTGGCGAGGACATGGAAGGGGGCGGGCAGGTCGTAGCGCTCGCCGGCGACGGTGACGTGGTGCTCCTGCATCGCCTGCAGCAGGGCCGACTGGGTGCGAGGGCTCGCGCGGTTGATTTCGTCCGCCATCAGGAGCTGGGCGAAGACCGGGCCCTTGATGAAGCGGAAATGGCGCTTGCCGTCGCTCGACTCGTCGAGAACCTCCGAGCCGAGGATGTCGGACGGCATCAGATCGGGCGTGAACTGCACGCGCCGGGCCGAGAGGCCGAGCACCGTGCCCATCGCCTCGACGAGCTTGGTCTTGGCGAGGCCGGGCACGCCGACAAGCAGGCCGTGGCCGCCGGCCAGCAGCGTGATGAGCGAGAGATCGACCACCTTCTGCTGGCCGAAGATGACCTGGCCGATCTCCTTGCGGGCCGAGCCGATGGCACCGAGCGCGGCCTCGGCCGCCTCGACGATGCCCGTATCGAGGTCGATCGGCGAAGTGCTCTCGTTTGCCCGGGCTTGCGCCGCCATGTCGATCTCCTTCACCCTTGCATCCTTGCTGCTTTCGGGACGCACATCGCGGGACGCGAACCCGACGGCATGTTCCACCGTTGAATGTGGACGGGCCGTTTTGCAGTCTCAAGCGCCGATTGCGGCGGTACACATAAACTCGGCTTCACGATTATGTGGAGTTCAAGGCGGAAACACGATGCAACCAATATGCCGCGGACGAAAACGGCGGGGCTTTCGATGACGGCGCCGGGCAATGCGATGGAAAGGCTGATGGCGGCGCTCGGGGGCGGAACGCCCGGCAAACCGCGCGGCCTGCCGCCTGTCGAGCGCTGGAACCCGCCCTTTTGCGGCGATCTCGACATGCGCATCGCCGCCGACGGCACCTGGTTCTATCTGGGTACGCCGATCGGCCGGCCGGCGCTGGTGAAGCTGTTCTCCTCGGTTCTCAAGCGCGAGGGCGACGAGCACTTTCTCGTGACCCCGGTCGAAAAAATCCGCATCCGGGTCGACGATGCGCCTTTCCAGGCCGTGGAGATGCAGGTCGACGGTGAGGGCGACGGGCGCACCTTGGCCTTCAGGACGCAGGTCGACGACCTGCTCAGCGTCGGGCCGGAGCATGGCCTGCGCTTCGAGCGGGCTGCCAAGGACGGGCTGAAGCCTTATGTGCATGTCCGGCGCGGGCTCTGGGCCCGGCTGACGCGGGCCTTGACCTATGACCTTCTGGCACTCGGCGAGGTGCGGGAGGTCGCGGGCGAGGCAATGTTCGGCATCGCGGCCGCGGGGCATTTCTATCCGGCGCTGCCCGCAAGCGAGATCGAGGGCCTCGATATCTCATGACATCAGGGAAAGCCCTCAATCTCAGCGCCGATGCCTTCGCGGCGCTGGCGCGGGAGCGCCTGCGGCCCGAGCCGCCGCTGCTCGGCGATGTGATCGCCCGGCCGCGCGGCGACCATGAGAACCAGCCGCAGCCCGTGCCCATTCCCGACGAGGAGCGGGCGGTTCCCGCCGCCGTGCTGATCGGCGTGGTGGCGCGCGCGGCGGGGCCGACCGTGCTGCTCACCCAGAGGTCGGCGGCCTTGCGCAACCATTCGGCGCAGGTCGCTTTTCCGGGCGGACGGGTCGATGCCGTCGATGGCTCGCCCGTCGTGACGGCGCTGCGCGAGACGGAGGAGGAGATCGGGCTTGCCCGCGAGCATGTCCGCACGCTCGGCTTCCTCGACGCCTATCTGACCGGAACCGGCTACCGCATCGTGCCGGTGGTCGCGCTGGTTGAGCCACCGTTCTCGCTGACGATCAACCACAACGAGGTCGACGAGGCCTTCGAGACCCCGCTCTCCTTCCTGCTCGACCCCGCCAACCACAAGCGCGAGGGGCGCGAGTGGCAGGGCCATATGCGCTCCTACTATGCGATGTCTTTCGGGGATCGCTATATCTGGGGCGCGACCGCCGGCATCATTCGTAACCTTTACGAGCGGCTGGCGGGCTGAAGGACGAGAGAATGCTGCGCGCGATCATCGAAGAGGTTCTGCTCTTCGTCCTGCCCTTCTGCATCTTCGCGGGCTATCTCGTCGTCCGGCGGCGCAACCCCTTCGATGTCGAGCACTGGAGCCGACATGCCTTCTGGCTGGCGGTCGTCGGGCTCGCGCTGGTGATCGGCATCCTCGCCGTCGAAGGCTTCATGACGAAGCGCAGCCAGGGTGCCTACGAGCCGCCGCATATGGAGAATGGCGTGCTCGTGCCCGGCCGGTTCCGATGAACGCTCCGGCACAGGACAGGATCGCGGCCTTCCTGGCGCGACCGGTTCTGGCGCGCCTGCTCGCCGCGCTCAACGGCGAGGGGGAGGAGACCCGCATCGTCGGCGGCGCCATCCGCAATCTGCTGCTCGGCGAGCCGATCAACGATATCGATCTCGCCACGACCGCCCTGCCGAAGGAAACGATCCGGCGCGGCCGGGCGGCGGGCTTCAAGGCCGTGCCGACCGGCATCGCGCACGGCACGGTGACGCTCGTCGGTGGCGGCGCGAGCTTCGAGGTGACGACGCTGCGGCAGGATGTCGAGACCGACGGACGCCGGGCCAAGGTCGTCTTCGGCCGCGACTTCACCACCGATGCGACGCGACGCGACTTCACCATCAACGCGCTCGGGCTCGACCGGGACGGCCGGGTCCATGACTATTGCGGAGGCCTCGCCGACCTTGCCGCGCGCCGCGTGCGCTTCATCGGCGATGCCGCGACCCGCATTCGCGAAGACTACCTGCGCATCCTGCGCTTCTTCCGCTTTCATGCGCGCTATGGCGCAGGGGGCCCCGATTCCGAGGGGATCGCAGCCTGCATCGCCGGGCGCGAAGGCCTCGGGGGCCTGTCGCGGGAGCGGGTGCGGGCGGAGCTGATGAAGCTGCTGGTCGCGCCGGGCGCCTCGGCCACCTTGCAGGCGATGGCGGGGGCCGGGCTGCTGATGCCGGTGATCGGCGGGGTGCCGCATCTCTCCCGTTTCGCGGCTGTGGCCGGGGATGGCGGCGAAGGTGTCCATCCGGCGTTCCGGCTGGCGGCGCTGTCGGTCGCGGTGAGCGAGGACGCCGTAAGGCTGCGCGAGCGATTGAGGCTGTCCAACGAGGAGTTCGACCGGATCGAGCGAATCGCCGCCGCGCTGGAAAGCCTCGGCGGGCAGCCGGGCCTGCCTCCCGTCGTCTCGCTGCGCCATGCCGCTCAAAGCACGGGGAGCGATGCGGTCGCCGCCGCACTGGTCCTGCTGAGCGCTTCGGCCGGGAAAGAGGCCGGACGTGACGTGCAGCAGCTCATCGCTGAGCTCGCCAGGACGCCGCCCTTCCTGCCGACGGGCAAGGACGTCGTCGCGCTTGGCGTCCCGCCCGGGCCTCGTGTCGGACGGCTGCTGGAAGCAGCCCGGCGGGGCTGGATCGAGGCCGGCTGCCCGGCCGGCATGGATGAGCAGATGGGGTTTGTCGGAGAGATCGTAAGGTCGGCCCGGTAAGCGCCGGTTGCCCCGTGCCCGCTTGGCGAGGCTGCGCGCCTTACGGCCAGCGCACCGTCGGCGGCATCGAGGACAGGATGGAATCGACGTTGCCGCCGGTCTTCAGGCCGAAGATCGTGCCGCGGTCATAGAGCAGGTTGAACTCGACATAGCGGCCGCGCCGGACCTGCTGCTCATGGCGCTGGGCCTCGGTCCAGGGCTTGCCGATGTTGCGGCACAGGACGTTCGGATAGATGTCGAGAAACGCCTCGCCGACGGCGCGGGTGAAGGCGAAGTCGGCTTCGACATCCCCGGTCCAGACATAATCGTAGAAGATGCCGCCGATGCCGCGCGGTTCGTTGCGGTGCTTCAGGAAGAAGTACTCGTCGCACCACTCCTTGAAGTTCTGGTAATCCGCGACCTTCGGGAAGCGGTCGCAGGGCCGGCGCATCGCCGCGTGGAAGTCGTGGCTGTCGGGATCGTCCTGAGTGCGGCGCGCATCGAGCACCGGCGTCAGATCGGCGCCGCCGCCGAACCAGGGACGGGTCGTCACCACGAAACGCGTGTTCATGTGGACGGTCGGGGCGTTCGGGTTCCAGGGGTGGGCGATCAGCGAGATGCCCGCGGCGTGGAAGCGCGGATCGTCCGCAGCGCCGGGAATCTGCGCGGCGAAGTCGGGATGGAAGCTGCCATGCACCGTCGAGACATGGACGCCGACCTTCTCGAAGACGCGGCCCTTCATGATCGACATGACGCCGCCGCCGCCCGGCGCGCCGTCGTGATTGGTGCGCTGCCAGGGCTTGCGGGCGAAGCGGCCGGGCGTGGCATCGGCCTCGGGCGCGAAGGGGCCGGCGGCCTCGTCCTCGATCTGCTCGAAGGCGGCGCAGATCTGGTCGCGCAGATCCGCGAACCAGGCCGCCGCGCGTGGCTTCAGCGCGGCGAAGACGGCCGGGTCGGCGGGGGCGGAGGTTTCAGCGGGGCGGCGCATGCTCATGATCGGTCCGGTTGGCTTCTGCGCGGCCGGGAAAGCCGCCTGTCTGTCGCAATGCCTCGCCCATTACCATCGCGGCGGCCAGCGCGACATTGATCGAGCGCAAACCGGGGCGCATCGGGATATGCAGGCTCGCCTGCGCCGCCTCGCGCACCTCAGGCGTCACGCCGGCGGATTCGCGCCCGACCATGACGATGTCGTTCGGCCGGAAGGCGAAATCCGGCAGGGCGACATCGCCATCCGTCTCGGCCAGCACGAGCCGGCGTCCTTCCGCCCGGCGCCATTCCTCGAAGGCCCGGAAGGAATCATGGCGCGCCACGGTGGCGCGCTCGAGATAGTCCATGCCCGAGCGGCGGAAATGCCGGTCCGAGACATCGAATGCCGCCGGCTCGACGATATCGACGGCGAGGCCGAGACAGGCCGCCATGCGGATCATCGTGCCGGCGTTCTGCGGAATGTCCGGCTGGAAGAGCGCGAGGCGGAGAACAATGGCTGTCATCGGGCTGCTGTCATGGGCTGGCGGGCCGACATGCGTCAAGCAGGGTGGTCTTCGGTCTGAATCGAACCCATATCTCGCTCTGAATTTCGCCGCGATATCGACCCAGAGGAGGGCGGTTCATGTTCGCATCGCTTTTCCGCTGGCTCGAGAGCCGCATCGACGTCTTCGCTCCCTTCGACGAGCGGGAGACGCCGCCGCGCGGCGTCTGGCCGTTCATGTGGCATCACATCAAGGGCGTGAAGGGCTGGATGGCGGTGATCATGATCACCGGCCTCGGCTTCAGCGGCATCGAGGCGGCGATGTATCTGATGGTCGGCTGGTTCGTCGACCTGCTCTCGACCCAGTCGCCCGAGACGATCTTCCGCGACCATGGCTGGGTGCTCGCGGGGGCGGCCTTCCTGCTCGTCGTGGTGCGGCCGCTGATCTATTTCGCCAACCACGCCATCGTCGACCAGGTTGTGGTGCCGCAGATCACCAACCAGATCCGCTGGCGCAACCATGTCTACACGCTCGGCCACGCGCTCTCCTATTTCCAGAACGATTTCGCCGGGCGGCTCTCGGCCCGCGTCATCCAGGCGGGGCAGTCGATCCGCGGCGCGACCATCGAGGTCATCGACGACCTGTGGTACGCGCTGGTCTTCGCCACGGTCGCCATCGGCTTCTTCGGCAAGACCAGCCTGTGGCTGGCGCTGCCGGTCGTCGCCTGGCTCGGGGCCTATGTGGCGCTGCTGATCTATTTCGTGCCACGGGCCAAGAAGCGCTCGGAGGCGAATTCGCTCGGCCGCTCCAGCACGACGGGGCGCATCGTCGATTCCTATACCAACATCCTGACAGTGAAGCTGTTCGCACGGGCCGACGCCGAGCGTTCGGCCGTGCGCGAATCGCTGGGATGGTGGAATGAATCCTTCCTCAATCTCTCACGCCTGATCACGGGCGTCAGCGTCATCCTGCAGGCGATGAACAGCCTGCTCGTCGTGGCGACGGCGTGGCTGGCGCTCTGGTTGTGGAGCCATGGCGAGATGACGCCCGGCGCGGTCGCGGCGGCCATCGGCCTGGTGCTGCGCCTCGTGCAGATGTCGAGCTGGCTGATCCATCTCGTGCGCGGCATCTTCGAGAATATCGGCTCGGTGCAGGAGAGCATGGAGACGATCGCCAAGCCGCACGACCTGCCGGATGCACCCGGCGCCGTGCCGCTGGTGATCGACGAAGGGGCGATCCGCTTCGACAAGATCCGCTTCAACTACGGCAAGGGGGAGGGGCTGTTCGACGGGCTCGACCTGTCGATCAAGCCCGGCGAGCGCGTCGGGCTTGTTGGCCCCTCCGGCGCGGGCAAGTCGACCCTGGTGAACCTGCTGCTCAGGCTCTACCCGCTCGAGGGCGGGCGCATCCTGATCGACGGGCAGGACATCGCCCATGTCACGCAGGACTCGCTGCGCGCCCAGATCGGCATGGTGACGCAGGACAATTCGCTGCTGCACCGCTCGATCGGCGACAACATCGCCTATGGCCGCATCGGCGCGGGCGAGGCCGAGATCGCGACCGCGGCGACGCAGGCCGCGGCGCATGACTTCATCCTCGGCCTGCACGACCAGGACGGCCGCAAGGGCTTCGATTCGCGCGTCGGCGAGCGCGGGGTGAAGCTCTCCGGCGGCCAGCGCCAGCGCATCGCGATTGCCCGCGTGCTGTTGAAGGACGCACCGATCCTGATCCTCGACGAGGCGACCTCGGCACTCGATTCGGAGGTCGAGGCCGCGATCCAGCAGCAGCTCGCGGCGCTGATGCAGGGCAAGACGGTGATCGCGATCGCGCACCGGCTCTCGACCATCGCGGCGCTCGACCGGCTGATCGTGCTCGACAAGGGCCGGATCGTCGATGTCGGCAGCCATGAGGAGCTGATCGCGCGTGGTGGGCTCTATGCCCGGCTCTGGGCCCGCCAGTCCGGCGGATTCCTGGCCGCGGCCGATCCGGAGAAGCTCGCGGTCTGAGCCCTCGCCAGCCGCCTGTGCGCCATGCGCTGACGGGACGCTCGCGACAGTAGACTTCGTCAAATCTGCATGTCAAAGAGCCCAAGGTGACGCACCGCCGCATTGCGGAGGTTGCGACGCGCCCCTATGAGGGCGACAGGCGACAATTTCGAGCTGTTCCAGCTCGCAAGACGTATGAGGGATTGGATCGTGGCGCACGCGACCGATACATCGACCGGAACAACCCGCCGCGACTTCCTGCTGCTCGCGACCGGCGCCGCCGGCGCGGTCGCGGCCGGCTCCATCGTCGTTCCGCTGATCAGCCAGCTCGCGCCCGATGCCCAGACCATCGCGGCCGGCGCGCCGGTCGATGTCGATCTGGCGCCGATCGCGGCTGGCCAGGCGATCAAGATCTTCTGGCGCGGCAAGCCCATCTTCGTGCGCCACCGCACCAAGAAGGAGATCGACGAGGCGCTTGCCGTCGACGTCAGCACGCTGCGCGATCCGCAGACCGACCAGCAGCGCACCAAGGCCGGCCACGAGCAGTATCTCATCGTCTTCGGCAACTGCACCCATCTCGGCTGCATTCCGCTCGGCACCGCTCCGGGCGAGTCGAAGGGCGATTTCGACGGCTGGTTCTGCCCCTGCCATGGCTCGCACTACGATTCCTCCGGCCGCATTCGCAAGGGCCCGGCACCGCTCAACCTGCCGGTTCCGCCCTATGCCTTCACGGCGGACACCAAGATCAAGATCGGCTGAGCGATGCGCTCGACGCTTTCCCGACAGATTGAGACAGCCTTGAGGCATTCTTCATGAGTGGTCACAGTTCATACGTTCCGAAGACCGGCATCGAGCGCTGGCTCGACGCGCGCCTGCCGATCATCCGGCTGGCTCATGATTCGGCGGTGTCCTATCCGGTTCCGCGCAACCTGAACTACCTGTGGACCTTCGGCGGCATCCTGGTGTTCATGCTGGTGGCGCAGATCATCACCGGCGTCATCCTGGTGATGCACTACACGCCGCATGCGACGATGGCCTTCAACTCCGTCGAGCACATCATGCGCGACGTGAACTACGGATGGCTGCTGCGCTACCTGCACTCCAACGGCGCCTCGATGTTCTTCGTCGCGGTCTACGTGCATATCTTCCGCGGCATCTATTACGGCTCGTACAAGGCCCCGCGCGAGGTGCTCTGGATCCTCGGCGTCGTCATCTTCCTTTTGATGATGGCCACGGCCTTCATGGGCTACGTGTTGCCCTGGGGCCAGATGTCCTTCTGGGGCGCGACCGTCATCACCAACCTGTTCTCGGCCCTGCCGGTGGTCGGCGAGACGATCGTGACCTATCTCTGGGGCGGCTACTCGGTCGACAACCCGACGCTGAACCGCTTCTTCTCGCTGCACTACCTGCTGCCGTTCATGATCTTCGGCGTCGTCGGGCTGCACATCTGGGCGCTGCACGTCGTCGGACAGAACAACCCGACCGGCGTCGAGGTGAAGAACGTCGAGAAGGACACCGTTCCGTTCACGCCCTATGCGACCATCAAGGACGTGTTCGGCATGGTCGTGTTCATGATCGTGTTCGGCTGGTTCGTGTTCTATCAGCCGAATTTCATGGGCCACGCCGACAACTACATCCAGGCGAACCCGGCCGCGACGCCGGCGCATATCGTGCCCGAATGGTACTTCCTGCCGTTCTACGCGATCCTGCGCGCCATCCCCGACAAGCTCGGCGGCGTCCTCGCCATGGGCTCGGCCATCGTGGTGCTCGCCTTCCTGCCCTGGCTCGACACCTCCAAGGTCAAGTCGATGAACTACCGGCCGATCGCGCGCCAGCTGTTCTGGGCCTGGGTCATCGTCTGCATCGGGCTCGGCTATCTCGGCGCGATGCCGCCGGAGGGCGGCTACGTCATCGCCTCGCAGATCTTCACCGTGCTGTATTTCGGCTTCTTCGTCGCGCTGTTCGTCGTCGGCCTGTTCGAGCGTCCGAAGGCGCTGCCGACCTCGATCGCCGACTCCGTGCTGGCCTCCACCAAGAACGGCTCGGCCGTCCGCATGGCGGCCGCCACCGCTGCCGAACCGAACGTCAAGGGCTGACGGAACCATGAGCAGAACATCGTTTCGTCTGGCCCTGACGGGTCTCGCCGCCGGCCTTGCCTTCACGGCACTGTCGCTTCCGGCCGCCCACGCGGCGGAAGGTCGTGTCGAGCCGCCGCAGCTCAGCTGGAGCTTCTCGGGCCCGCTCGGCAAGTTCGACCGGGCGCAGCTCCAGCGCGGCTTCAAGGTCTACAAGGAAGTCTGCTCGAGCTGCCACGGCGCCAGCCTCGTCGCCTTCCGCAACCTGTCGGAGCCCGGCGGCCCCGAATTCACGCCCGGCCAGGTCGCGGCGCTCGCGGCGACCTACCAGATCAAGGACGGCCCGAACGAGACGGGCGAGATGTTCGACCGGCCGGGCCGCCCGGCGGATCGCTTCCCCTCGCCCTTCCCGAACGAGCAGGCGGCCCGTGCGGCCCAGGGCGGCGCCTATCCGCCGGACTTCTCGGTTCTGGCCAAGGCGCGCACCTATGAGCGCGGCTTCCCGCGCTTCATCTTCGACATCTTCACCCAGTATCAGGAGCAGGGCCCGGACTACATCCACGCCCTGATGGTCGGCTACAAGGAGCCGCCCGCCGGCTTCCAGGCTCTCCTGCCCGGGCAGAACTACAACGAATACATGCCCGGTCACCTGATCGCGATGCCGAAGCCGCTTTCGGACGGCCAGGTCGAATATCCGAAGGGCGCGGACGGCAAGCCGCAAGTGCCCGAGACGGTCGACCAGTACGCGCGCGACGTCGCCGCCTTCATGGTCTGGATGGCGGAGCCCCATATGGAGCAGCGCAAGCGCATCGCGCTGTGGTTCATGCCCTTCCTCGTGATCCTCGCCTTCCTGCTCTACTTCAGCAAGAAGAAGATCTGGTCGCGCATGCCGGATGGCTCGCCGGCCCATTGAGGCAACAGGACATCCTTCTGGAAAAGGCCCCGCCCGGCGGGGCCTTTTTCTTTTGGGACCTCCGTTTCCACCCATCTGGCTGGTCCTGTATTGCGAGCGTCATCGAAAGGTGATCCCTTCCGCGCCCGCACCGGAACGCCGCGCGTCCTATCGGGCGCGGCAACGGCGATCGACCTATTTGTTACCGCATCGGATTCCCCCGAAAAGTGGCTTCCACCTTTCGGCCTATGCTTGAGGGACGTATTCATGAGCGAAGCCGTACTCGGAATCATCGGCGGATCGGGCATCTACGATCTGCCGGGCCTGACCGACATCCGCGAGGAGCGGATCGAGAGCCCCTGGGGCGAACCTTCCGATGCGCTGCGGATCGGCCGGATCGGCTCGACGAAGATCGTCTTCCTGCCGCGGCACGGGCGGGGCCATGCGCTCTCTCCCTCCGACATCAACTACCGCGCCAATATCGACGTGCTGAAGCGGGCGGGCGTGACCGATCTCGTCTCGCTCTCGGCCTGCGGCTCCTACAAGGCCGAGCTCTATCCGGGGCTCTTCGTGCTGGTCGACCAGTTCGTCGACCGTACCAGCCGGCGCGAGAGTTCCTTCTTCGGCAAGGGCTGCGTCGCCCATGTCTCCGTCGCCCATCCGGTGGGGCCGGGTCTGCAGAACCGGCTCGCCGAAGCGGCTGAAGCGGAGGAACTGCCCTTCGTTCGGGGCGGCACGCTGGTGACGATGGAAGGGCCGCAATTCTCGACCTATGCCGAATCGATGACCTATCGTGGGCTCGGCTATGACCTGATCGGCATGACGGCGATGCCCGAGGCCAAGCTCGCGCGCGAGGCCGAGATCACCTACGCCACCGTCGCGATGGTGACGGATTACGATTGCTGGCACGAGCTGCATGGCGCGGTCGACGTCGCCTCCGTCGTCGCGGTGCTGCATGAGAACGCCGACAAGGCGCGTCGCCTCGTCGCTCGCCTGGCCGCGGATTTCCCGGCCGAGCGCGAGCCCTGTCCGGCCGGCTCGCACAACGCTCTCGACAACGCGATCATCACGGCGCCTGCCTTCCGCGATCCGGCCCTGTTGGCCAAGCTCGACGCCGTCGCCGGACGGGTGCTCAAGAGCGCGTGATGGCCGCACCCTTGACGAAGCGGGCCGGGCGTCCGACCAAGGCGCTCGACCACGCGCCCGGGATGCCGCCCATGAATCTCGCCGACACGATCCGTGCCATCCCGGATTATCCGCGGCCCGGCATCATCTTTCGCGACATCACCACGCTGCTCGGCGATGCGCGTGCCTTCCGGCGCGCGGTGGACGAGCTGGTGCAGCCCTTCGCGGGCTTAAAGATCGCCAAGATCGCCGGCATCGAGGCGCGGGGCTTCATCCTCGGCGGCGCGGTGGCGCATCAGCTTTCGGCCGGCTTCATCCCGGTGCGCAAGAAGGGCAAGCTGCCGGGCGAGACGCTGCGCGTGACCTATGCGCTCGAATACGGAACCGATGAGATCGAGGTGCATCGCGACGCGGTGCAGCCGGGCGAGCGCGTCTTGCTCGTCGACGATCTGATCGCGACCGGCGGCACGGCGGAAGGCGCGGTCAATCTCCTGACGAGACTCGGCGCCGAGGTGGTGGCGGCGTGCTTCATCGTCGACCTGCCGGAGCTCGGCGGGGCCGACAAGATCCGCCGGCTCGGCGTGCCGGTCCGGACGCTGGTCTCCTTCAGCGGGCATTGAGCGCAGACAATGAAGATCAATGGCCAGCCTTACCGGACGATCTGGCTCGCACAGGATGGCTGGCGCGTCGTCGTCATCGACCAGACGCGGCTGCCTTTCCGCTTCGAGACGGTGGCGCTCGGTTCGGCCGAGCAGGCCGCCGACGCGATCCGCAACATGGTGGTGCGCGGCGCGCCGCTGATCGGCGCAACGGCCGCCTATGGCGTGGCGCTGGCGATGCGGGCCGACGCGTCCGACACGGCTCTGGACGCGGCGTTGGCCCTCCTTGGCGCCACGCGCCCGACGGCGGTCAATCTGCGCTGGGCGCTCGCGCGCATGCGGTGCGTGCTGACGCCGCTCGCTCCGGCCGCCCGCGTCGAAGCAGCTTATGGCGAGGCGGCTGCGATCTGCGACGAGGATGTCGCGCTCTGCCGCGCCATTGGCGGACACGGCCTGCCGTTGGTCCGCGAGATCGGGGCGCGCAAGCCGGCGGGCCAGCCCGTCAATATCCTGACCCATTGCAATGCCGGCTGGATCGCCACGGTGGACTGGGGCACGGCGCTGGCGCCGATCTATCTGGCCCATGATGCCGGCATCCCGGTCCATGTCTGGGTCGACGAGACGCGCCCGCGCAACCAGGGCGCGGCGCTGACGGCCTATGAGCTCGGCGCCCATGGCGTGCCGCATACCGTGATCACCGACAATGCCGGCGGCCATCTGATGCAGCGGGGGCAGGTCGATCTCGTCATCGTCGGGACGGATCGCACCACGGCCGCCGGCGATGTCGCCAACAAGATCGGCACCTATCTCAAGGCGCTGGCGGCGCATGACAACGGCGTGCCGTTCTATGTCGCGCTGCCCTCGCCGACGATCGACTGGAGCATTCGCGACGGCCTGCGCGATATTCCGATCGAGGAGCGCGCCGGCCGCGAGGTTACGCATCTCGCCGGGCTGGCGGAGGATGGCGAGGTGAGGGCGGTCAGGGTCGTGGCGCCGGGCAGCGCGGTGGCGAACCCGGCCTTCGACGTCACGCCGGCGCGGCTGGTGACGGGGCTGATCACCGAGCGTGGCGTCTGTGCCGCGAGCAGCGAGGGGCTGGCGGGGCTGTTCCCGGATCTGGCGTGTGGAGCGGCGGCATGAACGAGCAGGCGTTGCGGGCAGAGATCGTCGGGGTCGCGCAGGCGATCGACCGGGCTGGATTCTGCCCCTCGAAATCCGGCAATGTCTCGGCGCGCTTCGAGGGCGGTTTGCTGGTCACGCCATCCGGGCTGCCCTATGCGCAGACCAAACCGGAGGATCTGATCCATCTTTCGCTCGACGGCGCGGTGCTTTCGGGCGCGCGCAAGCCATCCTCGGAATGGCCGTTCCATGTCGAGATCTACAAGGCGCGGCCGGATGCGCAGGCGATCGTGCACACCCATTCGCCGCGCGCGACGGCGCTCTCCTGCACGCGGCGCGGCATTCCGGCCTTCCACTACATGATCGCGCTCTGCGGCGGGGCGGATGTGCGTTGCGCCGATTATGCGACCTTCGGCACGCCCGAGCTTGCCACCAATGCGGTGCAGGCGCTGGAGGGTCGCAAGGCTGTGCTGCTCGCCAATCACGGCGTCATCGCGCTCGGCGGCTCGCTCGCCGGCGCGCATCAGATCGTCGCCGAGGTCGAGAACCTCGCCGGGCAGTATCTCGACATCCTCGCCGCGGGGCTCGAGCCGGTCATCCTCGACACCGAGGAGATGGCGCGGGTCTCGGCGAAATTCGCGGGCTACGGCAAGGTCGGCTGAAGGCGCGGCGGCTTTCGCAAAGCCGGAGCATCCGCACGGGCTCGTGCAAGCCGAGCCCGTGCGGGGCGTTGGGGCTCAATCGTGGATCGAGCGATGCTTGATCACCAGGACCGCGATGATCGTCAGGGCGCAGCAGGCCATCAGATAGGCGGCCACCAGGGTCGGCTTGCCGCCCGCAGCTGCGACCAGCGATGCCGCGATCAGCGGCGTGGGGCCCGCGACGAGCACGCCGTTGAGCTCACGCGACATGGCGAGACCGGAAAAGCGATAGCGCGTCGGGAACAGGTTCGCCAGGAACGCGCCCTGCGCGCCCGCCATCGCCCCGAAGCCGATGCCGTAGCCCAGGCCGATGCCCACCGTGGACCAGACCACGCTATGCGTGTCGAACATCCAGAACAGCGGATAGGCCAGGAGGAGCACGAACAGAGCCCCGCCGGCATAAACCTTGGCGCTGCCGATGCGATCGGCCAGCGCCCCCATGATCGGCACGCCAGCGATGCCGAATAGCGAGCCGATGGTGACGGCGACCAGGCCCTCAGTGCGGGACATGCCGACCGTGTTGATCATGTAGCTGAGCGAGAAGGCGCTCAGGATATAGGCGTTGGCGTTGTGGCCGGTGACGCTCAGGAAGCCGAACAGGACCTCGCGCGGGCTGTTGCGGAAGAGCTCGCCGAGCGGCACGCGCTGCTCGTGGCGCTTCGCCTCGGCGCGGGCCATCGCCGCGACATATTCCGGCGTCTCGTCGAGATGCTTGCGGATATAGAACGCGACCAGGAACAGCGCGCCCGAGATCAGGAAGGGAACGCGCCAGGCCCAGCCGAGCAGCACATCCTCGGGCAGATAGGAGATCAGCAGGAAGGAGAGCGTCGCCAGCATGATGCCGACGAGCGTCGCGGCATTGGGCAGCCCGGTGTAGAAGGCGCGCTTGCTGGGCGGCGCGTATTCCGCGACGAGGACGATGGCGCCGGCGAGCTCCGCGCCCGCGCCGAAGCCCTGGATCAGGCGCATGAGCACGAGCAGGATCGGTGCTGCAAGGCCGATGCTTTCATAGGTCGGCAGCAGGCCCATCAGCACGGTCGCCAGACCCATCAGGGTGATGGTCAGGATCAGGGCCGGCTTGCGGCCGAACGTGTCGCCAATATGCGAGATGACGATGCCGCCGACGGGGCGCGCGAAATAGCCGACCGCGAAGGTCGCGAAGGCGGCCAGCACACCGGTCGTCGGCGAGAGGTTGGGAAAGAACAGCTTGTTGATGATCACGCCCGAGGCAGCGCCGTAGAGCGCGTAATCGTACCATTCGATCACCGTGCCGACCGTCGCGGCGGTCACGGCCTTGCCGAGATTCGCCCGGCCGGCCTCGGTCGCCGCCGGCGTGGAAGCGTCTGTCGTCGTCATATCTGTGGGCGTTCCTCTTTTGATTCTGTCCGTTCGCGGCGCCCGCTCACATGATTCCGGTCTTGGCGAAGATCGCGGTCGTCGTCTCGCCCGCCAGGATCATGTCCCGGACATCGTTCTCGCCGCGCACCTTGTCGAAAGCAGCCGCCAGAACGTCCTTTTCGTGCCTGGCCGGGACGATGACGACGCCATCGATATCGGCCACGACGAGGTCTCCGTTCTCGACGCGACAGCCATTGCCGAAGCGCAGAGGGCAGCGATAGTCGATGACGCGGCCGCGCACACGCTGGTCCTGCGCATAGCTGCCCGCCGAAAAGATCGGGAAGCCCAGACCCAGGATCTCGCGGGTATCGCGGTGGTAACCGTCCAGCACGGCGCCGACCGCGCCGAGCTTGGCGGCACGCGTGCTCATCAGGCCGCCCCAGAGCGCATAGGTCGGCGAGGAGCCAGTGCAGATATAGATCTCGCCGGGCTTGAGGTCGTCGAGAGCCTCGAACATCAGGCCGAAGGGCTCGGCGCCACCGCGCACGGCGGTGTCGCCGGCGCAATCGGCCTCCTGAACCGTCATGGCCCTGCCGGCGATGACGGTTCCGGGCACCAGAGCCCTGATTTCGGGCGGAAGGAACTGGCTCGTCAGCCCCATCGCGTCCATCACGTCGCCGAGAACGGCGGTGTACAGCTTGGCCTTGATCTCGGCGAACAGGGCTTCCTCCGGCGAGGCGATAGCGGGATTGGCAGTCATGATGGTCCTCGGTTCTGGGTGAGCGCGCGCTCGAAGCGGCCTATGGCGGAGGCGAAATGCGCGGCCATGCCGGCGCGGGCGCGTCCGGGATCGCCGGCGATGACGCCGGCAGCCGTTTCAAGATGGACTTCGACGATCACGCCCCATTCCTCGGCATTGCGGGCGAGGCTGAGGCCGCTGCGGGTCGACCGGCTGGCGACCTCGCTGATCCCGGCGAGCAATGAAGCGAGCAGATGGTTGTCGCTCGCCTCGGCCAGGGTCTTGTGGAACTGGATATCGAGGCGCCAGAAGGTCTCGACGTCGCCGCGCGCTGCTCCGAGCGCCGCTGCCAGCCTTTCCAACTCGGCAGCCTGCTCGGGGCTACGGTTCAGCGCGGCAAGCTCGGCCGCGACCTCCTCGAGCCCGCGCCGCACATTCATGACGTCCAGCATCCTGACCTGGCCGATCGCGAGGCCATGATTCATCAAATTGGCGAACGGCGCCTGCGCCAGGGCCGACACGGTCGGGCTGCGCCCGCTCGACACGGTGATGAGGCCGCGTCCGGCCAGCGCATTCGTCGCCTCGCGAACGGCTGGCCGGCTCACTTCGAACTGGCGTGCAAGCTCCGACTCGCTCGGCAGGGCGTCGCCGGGGCCGAGCCCTTCCTCAAGGATCAGCCGGACGATGTAGTCGGCGACCTGATCTGAAATGCGTAGCTGTTTCACGCGATCGCGCCCGGAGTTTCAGGGCGTGAGTTCTCGTTTGAGCTTGCTTGTCTGTCAAGCTGTATGACAGGTTTGGCGCGACTTTAATGTGAATGGCGCTCGGCGGCGCTGAGAAGGTCGAGGCTGAGAAGTCGGCTGCTGCAAAATTGCCGATTGGGGCGATGCGGGGGAATCTGCCCGCGCGCTTCGGACCCGCGACCGAGACGATGCGCTTACGCCGGCTTCCGCTCGACGAACACGCAGCCGTCGAAGCTGAAGACCTCTTCGCCGCGCTGGTTGACGCCGGTGTTGCGGTGGAAGAACAGGCCCCATTGCGGGCGCGAGGCGCTTTCGCGCTTGTCGGCGACTTCGGAAAAATAGGTGATGCGGTCGCCGGCGAGGACCGGCTTCGACCAGCGCAGGTTCCTGAAGCCGGGCGAGGGACCGAGACGCGCCGGGCGGCCGGTCGTCATGGCGAGCTGGCGCTTGCGATGCGAGACCATGGTCGCCATCCAGACCGCAGCCGTATGCCAGCCCGAGGCCGCGAGCTGGCCGAAGAGGCTGGTGCGCGCCGCCCCCTCGTCCATATGGAAGGGCTGTGGATCGAAGCTGCGGGCGAAGGCGACGATCTCGTCGGGCGTGAAGACGAAGCTGCCGAGCTCGTAGCGCCGGCCGATCTCCAGCTCCTCGAAGAAGCGCGTCGGTTCGGGGGCTTCGGCCGGTGCGATCAGCGGGCTTTCCGAGGCAGGGCGTTCGTAATGCGGCGCATGGGCAAGCCAGTCGCCGCTGGGCTGGGCTGCGACATCGGAACCCCTGCGGCCGAACATGATCCAGTTGGTCTGTTCGAGGACGGGCTCGTCGCGCTGGTTGAGCAGTTCGAAGCGGAAGCGCACCAAACCCATCTCGGGACGGGAGCGCGAGGCCTTGGTTTCGAGCACGGTGCGCCGGGCGCTCAAGACATCGCCGGGGAAGACGGGCCTGAGCCATTTCACCTCGTCGATGCCCGGTGCGCCCATCGCGGTCGAGCCGAGCAGGAAGTCCTCCGCGATCAGCCGCATCAGCAGCGCGCAGCTATGCCAGCCCGAGCCGATCAGCCGGCCGACGAAGCTCGCCTTGGCCGCTTCCGGGTCGGTGTGGAAATCCTGCGCGTCGTAGCGCGAGGCGAAGGCGATGATGTCGTCCTGCGAGACGGCGATGCCGCGCGTATGGACGCTTTCGCCGACGACGAAATCCTCGAACTGCAGCATCGGCCGGCCCCCTGCTCGCGCCTCAGTTCGCGAAGCGGAAATGCAGCACGTCGCCGTCGGCGACGACGTATTCCTTGCCTTCGAGCCGGAACTTGCCGGCCTCGCGCGCGCCTGCCTCGCCCTTGTTGGCGATGTAGTCGTCATAGGCGATGGTCTCGGCGCGGATATAGCCCTTCTCGAAATCGGTATGGATCACGCCGGCGGCCTGCGGCCCTTTGGTGCCTTGCTCGATCGTCCAGGCGCGGGCTTCCTTCGGGCCCACGGTGAAATAGGTCACGAGGTTGAGCAGCTTGTAGCCGGCGCGGATCACACGGTTGAGGCCGGGCTCGTCGAGGCCGACCGCTTCGAGATAATCGGTCTGTTCCTCCGGCGGCAGCACCGCGATCTCGCTCTCGATCTTGGCGGAGACGACGACGGCGACGGCGCCTTCTTCGGCCGCGCGCGCCTTCACCAGTTCGGAGAAATGATTGCCCTTGTCGGCGCTCGCCTCCTCGACATTGCAGACATAGAGCACGGGCTTGGAAGAGAGCAGGCCGAGAAGCTCGAAGGTGCGACGCTCGTCGGCTGCGACCTGGACGAGGCGGGCCGGCTTGCCGTCCCGCAGCAGCGCGAGGCAGCGATTCATCAGATCGGCCAGTTCCTTGGCCTCCTTGTCGCCGGACTTCGCCTTTTTCTCGAGCGGCTGGACGCGCTTCTCCAGGCTTTCGAGATCGGCCAGCATCAGCTCGGTCTCGATCGTCTCGATGTCGTCGACCGGCGAGATCTTGCCCTCGACATGGGTGATGTCGCCGTCCTCGAAGCAGCGCACGACATGGGCGATGGCGTCGCATTCGCGGATGTTCGCAAGGAACTGGTTGCCGAGACCCTCGCCGCGCGAGGCGCCGCGCACGAGGCCGGCGATGTCGACGAAGGTGAGCCGCGTCGGGATGATCTCCTTGGAGCCGGCGATGCCCGCGAGCTTCTCGAGCCGCTCGTCCGGCACCGCGACGTCGCCGACATTCGGCTCGATGGTGCAGAACGGGTAGTTCGCGGCCTGCGCTGCCGCCGTCTGCGTCAGCGCGTTGAAGAGGGTCGACTTGCCGACATTCGGCAGGCCGACGATTCCGCATTTGAAGCCCATGATCGCCTATCCGATGCGCTGCTGCGGCCGAAAAGGCGGGCGCGCGCGATGTTGCAGAAATGATGGCGCCTTATTGGGGGGAGAGCGCCGTAAACACAAGGGGCAGGGCCGAATGGCGGGGCAGCGGCCTCACGGGAACGTGCATGGCGGCCGGCCGACGGCGCGTGCTGGATCGCTCAGCCGAGACATCTCGATAGGATCGCTCCCATGCTTCGCCTGCCATCCGTTGCCACCATCGCGTTGCTGGCCACCTCCGCAGTACTTGCCCAGACGCCCGGTACGCGGCTGCGCGGCGAGGTCGAGGCCATGAGCGGTTCGGTGCTGACGCTCAAGACCTCCGATGGCCGGGAGGCGAAGGTTGCGCTGGCCCCGGGCTTCTCCGCCGGCGGCGTGGTGCCCGCCAAGGCCTCCGACATCGCCAAGGGCGCCTTCATCGGCGTCGGTGCCAAGCCGCAGCCGGATGGGACATTGCTGGCGGTGCAGGTGATGATCTTCCCCGAGGCGATGCGCGGGACCGGTGAGGGGCATCGGCCATGGGGCGTGCTGCCGGACGCGACCATGACCAATGCGACCGTGGCCGATACGGTCTCGCGGGTCGATGGGGCCAATCTCGTGCTGAGCTATCCCGGTGGCGAGCAGAAGGTGACGATCACGCCGGACGCTGCCATCCTGATGGCCGCGCCGGCCGATGCGGCGGAGCTCAAGCCCGGCGCGCAGGTCGCGATGACGGCAAGCCGCCAGGCCGATGGCAGCTACAGCACGAGCCGGATCACCATCGCCAAGTCGGGCGCCAAGCTGCCTTACTGAAAGAGATTATCTTTTCGGCAGGAGCCCCGTCATTCCGGACAAGCGGCGAACCCGCGCTGATCCGGAACCCATCGGAGGGTTCGGCGCTCTACGATGGATTCCGGGTCTGCGCTTCGTTTGCCCGGAATGACGAAGTCATTTCCGGACTAACGACGGCGTTCTTCGGATCCGGACGTCAGCCCTCGCTCTTCTCGCCCAGCCGTTTCACGGCGGCGTGGCCGCGCGCATCCATGAAGAGATGCACCTTGTTCTGGAAGCCGGCATCGTCATGGGCGGCGAGGAGAGGGGCGAAGTCGGCGCAGGCGGTGCAGAGATCCTCGACCCAGGGCTGCTCGGCCTTGCCGAAATCGTTCAGCACATAGCCGTGGACCAGCTCCTTCAGGCCGGGATGGCCGATGCCCATCCGCACGCGGCGATAATCGTTGCCGATGGCCGCGGTGGTCGAGCGCAGGCCGTTATGGCCGGCATTGCCGCCTCCCAGTTTGATCCGCAGCTTCGCGGGGGCGAGGTCGAGCTCATCATGGAAGACGACGACATCGGCGGGCGCGATCTTGAAGAAGCGGGCGGCCTCGCCGATCGCGCGGCCGGATTCGTTCATATAGGTCTGCGGCTTGAGCAGGATCACCTTCTCGGTGCCGATCGTCGCCTCGCAGGCCTCGGCCTGGAAGCGCGAGCGCCAGGGGGAGGCGCGATGCAGGCGGGCGATCTCGTCCACGGCCATGAAGCCGATATTGTGCCGGTTGCGGGCATAGCGCGCGCCGGGATTGCCGAGGCCGGCGAAGATCAGCATGGCGGGACTCCGGCAGGCCTATCGATTCAGCATGGGGCTCGGCCGAAAAGCGCAAAGCACTTTCGGTCCGATGTCATAGCAAAACGGCCGGGGGAGCCCGGCCGTCTCGTGATCGTTCCAGGTGAACGGCGCCGGGCGGCGCCGTTTCATCAGGCCTTGGCTTCGGGAGCGGCTTCCGCGGCTTCGGCAGCGACGGGCTCTGCCTCGACGGTCGGCGCAGAGATCGTGACGATCGTGGCGTCAGCGCCAACGGTGAGCTTGGCGCCCGCCGGAAGCTTGATCGCGTCGGCGTGGATGGAGTCGCCGACGTTCAGGCCGGCCACCGACACGTCGATGGACTCCGGAATGCTGTCGGGCTCGACGGTGACTTCGAGGGCGTGCTCGACGATCTGGACCAGGCCGCCGCTCTTGACGCCGGGGCTCTGCTCCTGACCGACGACGTGAACCGGAACCTGGACCGTGACGGTCTGGCCCTTGGCGACGCGCAGGAAGTCGACATGGATCGGGAAATCCTTGACCGGGTCGAGCTGGTAATCGCGCGGAATGACGCGCTGCTTCTTACCGGCGACTTCGATCTCGAAGATCGTGGTCAGGAAGTGGCCGCCGAAAATCAGCTGGCGGGTCTTGTTGGCGTCGAGCGCGATGGCTTCGGGAGCGGCGCCCCCACCATAGATCACGGCAGGCGTCTGGCCCTGGCGGCGAACAGCACGGGCGGCCCCCTTGCCGACCTGTGCGCGCGCCGAAGCCTCGATTTGCTTCACGGCGGTCATGTTGGATGTCCTTGACTTGTAAAATGACAAGGCCGCCTCGTGGCGGCCATCGGATTGCGCGCCCAGAGCCTCCAAGGGTGTCAGCCGGGCGCGTGGCTGCTCATAGGCGAAAACCATCGCGATCTCAAGTCCGTTCAGGCCGCGGTCCCGAAACCGGGGCGGCCTGAATGACGGAGAGGTCAGGCGGCGACCAGGCCCAGGCGTTCGTCGCGACGGCGCAGGAGCTGCATCAGGGGCAGGGCGATCACGATCATCCAGGCCTTGCCGATCACCTGGCCGGCGAGGAAGTCGAGGCTGCCGAAAGCCAGATGCAGGAAGATGACGCTGTCGACGACCAGCCCGACGAAACCGGAAGCGACGACCGCGGTGACGAAGCGCCGGCGCTGCAGCGGCGTATAGACGGCGAAATCGGCGAGCTCCGACAGGGTGAAGGCCGCGACGGAGGCGATCACGATCGCCGATGGCGCCAGCAGCGCCGAAATCAGCGTGCCGATCGCGATGGCGGCAAGGCCTGCGGCCGGGCCCAGGCGCCGCTGAACGATGTCGCGCAGCACCAGTGCGAGCCCGATCATCAGCACGCCGCTCGGGGCGCTGATGCCGGGCCAGACCGGGACGAGGCAAGGGCCCTGCGGCACGCAGACCGTGCCGACATTGCCGATCATCCAGTTCGCCGCCGGGATGGTGAGGCCGAACAGGACGAGCGCGATGACGCCCTCTGTCAGCCGCTGACGATCACGTGTCATAAGATGGTCCGCTGTTGCCGGGTGCGGCCAAATAGGCCGCAAAGCCTTTCGCACGCAAGTCGCAGGCCGGGCAATGCCCGCAGCCATAGCCCCAGCCATGCCGCGTCGCCCGGTCGCCAAGATAGCAGCTATGGGTCTCTTCGAGAACGAGGTCGAGCAGGGCCTGGCCGCCGATCTCGCGGGCGAGAGCGAAGGTCTGGGCCTTGTCGCGCCACATCAGCGGCGTGTGCAGGACGAGCCGCCGGTCAAGGCCCAGGCCGAGCGCGACCTGCATCGCCTTGATGGTGTCGTCGCGGCAGTCGGGGTAGCCGGAATAGTCGGTCTCACAGACGCCGAGCACGATGTGGCGCAGGTTGCGCCGGTAGGCGAGCGCCGCCGCGAAGGTGAGGAAGATCAGGTTCCGGCCGGGAACGAAGGTGGTCGGCAGGCCCGTCTCGGCGAAGACGATCTCGGTCTCGCGGGTCAGCGCCGTCTCGGAGATGGCGCCCAGCGCCGCGAGATCGACGACATGGTCCGGCCCGAGCCGCTCGGCATAGGTGGCGGCGAGGGCGGGCAGCTTCGCCCGGATCGCCTGACGGCATTCCATCTCGACGCGATGACGCTGGCCGTAATCGAAGCCGATCGTCTCGACCGCGTCGAAGCGGTCGAGTGCCCAGGCCAGCGCGGTGGTCGAATCCTGACCGCCGGAGAACAGCACCAGGGCGCGCGACTCTCCCAAGGCGGGCTCAGTCGAACAGGCTGGAGACGCTGGTCTCGCTCGCCGTGCGCTCGATCGCCTCGCCCATCAGCGCGGCGATGGAGATGACGCGGATGTTGCGGGCAACCTTGACCGCCTCGGTCGGCATGATCGAGTCGGTGATGACCAGCTCCTTGAGCTTGGAGCTGGCGATACGCGCCACCGCTCCGCCCGAGAGCACGCCATGGGTGATGTAGGCGAAGACTTCCTTGGCGCCCTGATCGAGCAGGGCCTCGGCGGCGTTCACCAGCGTGCCGCCGGAATCGACGATGTCGTCGATCAGGATGCAGGAACGGCCCTCGACGGAGCCGATGATGTTCATCACCTCCGACTCGCCCGGCCGGTCACGGCGCTTGTCGACGATGGCGAGCGGCGCGTCGATGCGCTTGGCCAGCGCACGCGCACGCACCACGCCGCCGACGTCCGGCGAGACGACCATGGCGTTCTTCCATTCCAGCCGGTCCTTGATGTCGCGCGCCATCAGGGGCGCGCCGAACAGGTTGTCGGTGGGGATGTCGAAGAAGCCCTGGATCTGGCCGGCATGGAGGTCGAGCGTCAGCACGCGGTCGACGCCGGCATGGGCGATCAGGTTGGCGACGAGCTTGGCCGAGATCGGCGTGCGGCCGGAGGCGCGCCGGTCCTGCCTTGCATAGCCGAAATAGGGGATCACTGCCGTGATGCGCTTGGCCGAGGAGCGGCGCAGCGCGTCGGTGACGATCAGCAGCTCCATCAGGTGGTCGTTGGTGGGGAAAGAGGTGGACTGGATGATGAAGACATCCTGCCCACGCACATTCTCCTGAATCTCGACGAAGACCTCCATATCGGCGAAGCGCCGGACGGACGCCTTGGCGAGCGGAATGCTGAGATGGTTGCAGATGGCTTCGGCGAGCGGCCGATTGGAATTGCCGGCGACGACTTTGAAATGAGAGGCCATGCCGTGGCGTACCGTTGGAAGAGGCGGGGCGCGAGCCAGCAGGGCGGGCTCAGTTGGAAGCGCTCTTAACAGCGCCGCCGCATGGAGTCGACCGCTGCGCTGCAATATCCGCGTGCAAAACATATGACAACGAAGGGCCGGCGGCATGTCCGGCCCGCGGAGCGGGGAATGAAGCCCTCGGATGCGGCTGTTGGGGAGGGCCGGTTGGCTCAGTCCCCGGAGGCGATGTCAGAGCCGCTTGCCGTTGCCTGCCGAGGCGGTGTGGGTCGCGGTATCCTTGCCGCCGGCCTTCGCCTTGCCGCCGCTCTTCTCGGCCGGCCCCAGCGCGGCCTCGGCGGCAGGCGTCGTGACGAGGAAGCCCGCGATCGCGTCCATCGAATCCGAGGCGGCCTTGGCGACGACGGTCTGGTCGATGCCGGCCCAGGGATCGGAACCGCCGCCGCGCTTGCCGATGCTCTCGCCCTGGACGCGCTGGGCGCGCTGCTTGGTCGAATCATAGACGTCCCAGACGAAGGCGAGCGCGGTCTGGCCGTCCTCGGTCGGCTGGGCGGTGAGATAGCCCTTCACGCGGAAGCGCGCCGGCTTGTCGCCCGGAACGATTTCCATCTTCCGCTCGGCCGCCGCCTCGCCGAGCAGGCCGGCGAAGTTCGTCGTCACGTCGTCGGGCGCGCCGGAGATGCTCTGGACCGAGACGGGGACGCCGGGCGCGTCGACGCGCGGGCGGGCCGCGGTCTGGGTGGTTTCCTGGCAGCCTGCGAGGGCAAGCGCAAAAACCGGCCCCAGAGCGAGGCCGCTCAAACGATGAAACATGACGCCTCCCGCCCTTTGGGCTGTGGATCGCTGCGAACTACCCTGTGCGCTCTTTCTAGGCGCATCGCCGGGCAAGGTCCAGATCGGGCGGTGAGGCGACCGTCCCGTCGCCGGCCGCGGCTTTCGATTGCGATGCGGGCGGGCTTCTCCCATATAGGCCGGAAAGCGGATGCCCCATCCGCCCGGGAGACAGCCATGGCCAGCACCAGCAACCGCTTCCTCGACGACATCGCCCGCCTCGCGACCGATGCGGCCGGCGCCGCGCAGGGCGTGCGCCGCGAGGTCGAAACCGTCGTCAAGACGCAGATCGAGAAGCTGCTGCGCGAGCTCGACGTCGTGAGCCGCGAGGAGTTCGAGGCGGTGCGCGAGATGGCCCTGATCGCCCGCGAGGAGAACGACAAGCTGGCGGCGCGCCTGGCGGAGCTCGAGGCGAAGCTCGCCAAGTCCTGACCGGGGCACCCTGACCTAAGGTTTGCGTGTCCACAGCCAAGTGCTGTGGACAGAGCCTGCGAGGGATTGAGCCCGGCGCCCGAATCCGCGGAGCTTCGGCGCTGTGTTGGGAGCGTCACAGCGCCTGCGCTATCGTCGGTGGAAAGAATTGATTCGCTAAGCAGATTCGCTCTGCCGAGGCGGACGGGAACGCTCCTCTCCGGAGCGTTGCGGAGGTGAGTTGCGTTCCTTCGGCTTTCCAGTCGCCGTGTTCCTCTTCTCGAACGCGCCGGATGCGCCTGCATCCGGATGGTGGACCTAGGGCATGATGGATCTCGATATGGATGCCGATGCGGATCGGCCCTCCAACCCTCTCGACCTGTTCGAACGACTTGCTTCCCTCAACAACTGGACCTTCGATCGCGACAGCGAGGACGAGCTGTCGGTCTCGGTGACCGGCGGCTGGGCCGAGTACCATGTCGCCATCACCTGGCTCGCCGAGGTAGAGGCCCTGCACATCGCCTGCGCCTTCGACCTCAAGGTGCCGGAACGGCGCCGCGGCGAGGTGCTGCAACTCGTCAGCCTGGTCAATGAGCAGCTCTGGCTCGGCCATTTCGACCTCTGGAGCAGCGAGAGCATCGTGATGTATCGCCATGCGCTGCTCCTCTCCGGCGGCGCGGAACCGACGGACGAGCAAGCCGCGGCCTTGATCAAGAGCGCGATCGACGCCTGCGAGCGCTACTATCAGGCCTTCCAGTTCGTCGTCTGGGCCGGCAAGACCGCCAAGGAAGGGCTCGAAGGCGCGATGCTGGAAACGATGGGCGAGGCCTGAGGGCACCGCGCCACGCGTCATGGCCGGGCTTGACCCGGCCATCTCTTGCAGGCTCTGGTCCTGAAATGCCTGGGGCAAGCCCAGACATGATGTTTCGTTCCCAGCCGCCGAGGGCCTGCCATGACCGCTTCCTTGCCGCAATCGCTCGTTCTGATCGGCGCGGGCAAGATGGGTGGGGCCATGCTGGAAGGCTGGCTGCGCATCGGGATCAAGCCGGCCGGCATCAGCCTGATCGACCCCAAACCGTCGGATGAGATCGTCGAGCTCGCGGGCGAGAAGGGGATGCGGCTGAACCCCTCGGCGAAGGAGATCCCGCCGGTCGAGGTGCTTGTGCTGGCGACCAAGCCGCAGATGCTCGACACGGCCGCTCCGGCCGTGCAGGCCTTCATCCATCCCAAGACGCTGCTGATCTCGATCCTGGCGGGCAAGACGCTGAGCGACCTCGCCGCGCGGCTGCCAAATGCGGGCGCGATCATCCGCGCCATGCCGAACCTGCCGGCCTCGGTGCAGCGCGGTGCGACGGCGGCCGCGCCGGGCAAGGGCGTCAGTGCGGCGCAGCGCGCGACCGCCGACGCGCTACTCGCCAGCATCGGCAAGGTCGAATGGCTCGACGACGAGGCGCTGATCGACGCGGTCACGGCGGTGTCGGGCTCGGGGCCGGCCTATGTCTTCCATATGGTCGAATGTCTTGCCGCGGCCGGCGTCGAGGCGGGGCTTCCGGCCGATGTCGCCGAGCGGCTGGCGCGCGCCACCGTCGAAGGGGCGGGGGAATTGCTGTTCCAGTCGCCGCTGCCGCCCGGGACGCTGCGCCAGAACGTGACCTCTCCCGGCGGTACGACGGCGGCGGCGCTCGAAGTGCTGATGGCGGAGGACGGCCTCAAGCCGTTGATGCTCAAGGCCGTCGCTGCTGCCAAACGTCGCGCCGGCGAGCTTTCAGGCTGACGCCGTTCGGTTTATTGTTGAAAGGCGAGCGATTTCAGCCGCTTGCGTGAGGAGTCTCGTCGCGCGATCCGGCGTCCGCCGCGCGCGAAAATGCGCCGGGCGGTCTTCCACCTGCCACGATGGCGGCTTACCTTCTCTTGAGAGCGAAGCGAGAGGAGCAGAGCCATGGCCCGCAAACCCGTTTCCACCAAGGCCGAAGCCGCCGAGGCGACGGCCAAGGAAGCCACCAAACCGGCCGATCCGCGCAAGCGGGCTGTCGATGCGCTGATGAACCTGGCCGCAAGCCGGCCATGGGACGAGATTGAGCTTCCTGATATCGCGACCGAGGCGGGGCTGACGCTGGCGCAGCTGCGTGGGCTTTTCCCGTCCAAGCTCGCCATGCTGGGTGGCGTGACCCGCATCGTCGACGATGCCGTGCTCGCGGGCATGTCGGACGATCTCGCCGCCGAGCCCATCCGGGAGCGGCTCTTCGATCTCGTGATGCGCCGGCTCGACGCGATGGCGCCCTACAAGGCGGCTCTGCGCAGGATCGTGCCGGTCATCCGCC
Organism: Allobosea sp. RCC_152_1; assembly: GCF_041360765.1. Lineage (NCBI taxonomy): Bacteria > Pseudomonadati > Pseudomonadota > Alphaproteobacteria > Hyphomicrobiales > Alloboseaceae > Allobosea > Allobosea sp. RCC_152_1. The sequence continues at coordinate 363,683 of NZ_JBFUPU010000002.1, read as the reverse complement.
GCGATCCGCTGGCGCTGGCGGCGCTCAATCGCAGTGCGGTGAATTCCTGGCGCTACATGCTGGCCTCCGTCGGCATCCCGACGGAAGATTCGCTCGGGGCCTTACGCGTGCAGGGCGCGGTGCTGCTGATGGCGCGTGTCTCCGACACCTGGCTGGACGACGACGAGCCGGAGCTGTCGAAGACCATGGCGCGGCTTGACCGCGAGCTGAAGACCGCCGGCCGCATCATGGCGCGGGTCGAGGATGTGCACCGGCTGACGGCGCCGTTCCGGGGGCTGGCGCGGGCGATCTGCTCGGGCCGCCCGCTGAAGGCGCGGCGGCGCGAGCGGGCTTCCGAGCGCGGCGAGGACAACGAGGATTACGCGCCGGCGATCTGACCGGCGCAGCCCCTGCCGAAAGGTCCGCGGGCGGGCGTCGCTTCCGCCTGCGCCGGCAACCCCCGAACATGGCCGAAACGCGACGATTTTAAGCGCGCTTTAGGCAATTCATGGGAAAGGACGACACTTCTCCTCGCGTGCAGGACAGGCGATGTCGTTCTTCCGGAAAATTGCGACCCTATCGATCGGTCGTTCCTTCGCCCTGATCGCGGGCCTGGCCGTCATTATCGCGGCCGGAGGCGTCGGCTACACGCTGAACGCCGCGCACACCGAAATGCTCGCCCTGAAGCGCGCCGAGATGAAGAACGCGGTCGAAGCCGCGGCGACCACGGTGAAGAGCTATCTGGCGCGGGCCGAGGCCGGCGAGCTCAAGGAGGACGACGCCAGGAAGATGGCCATGGAGGCCATCGGCAATGCGCGCTTCGACAACGGCAACTACTACTTCATTGTGAATTACGACGGCATCAGCGTGCTGCATGCCAACAAGAAGATCCAGTCGACCGACATGAAGCCGCTCAAGGATGCGGACGGCAAGTTCTTCGTGCAGGACATGGTCGCGCTGGCGAAGGCGAAGGGCGAGGGCTTCCTCGACTATGGCTGGCTCAAGATCGGCGACAGCCAGCCTTCGCTGAAGATCTCTTACGTCATCGGCATTCCGAAGTGGCAATGGGTGGTGGGCACGGGCGCCCATGTCCAGGATGTCGACGCGGCTTTCCTCGGCATGGTCGGCGGCGTCGCCAAAGTCCTGGTTCCGCTGGGCCTGCTCATGCTCGGTCTCGTCATCGTCCTCAGCCGCCGCGCCTCGCGGATGCTGACCGCTTTGTCGTCCTCGATGAACGAGCTCGCGGCGGGCGATCTCCAGGCCGAGATCGCGCATCAGCAGCGGCCGGACGAGATCGGCTCCATGGCGCGCGCGCTCGTCGTCTTTCGCGATCAGGCGCTGGCCAAGGAGGCGATGGAGGCGGACAAGCTGCGCGCCGAGGAAGAAGCGGCCGGACACCGCAGTGCGGCCGACACCGAGAGGCGGCGCAACGAGGCCGACCGCGTGGAGCAGGCGCGTGTGCAGGCCGATGTCGTCCAGGCGCTGGGAGCGGGGCTCGAGCATCTGGCCGGCGGCGATCTGACCTACCGGATCGACGAGGCGTTCTCGGCCGAATACGTCAAGCTCAAGGACGATTTCAACGCCGCCATCGTCAAGCTGCAGGATGCGATGCGCCAGATCGCGGCCAATACCGAGAGCATGAAGGCGGGCTCGGTCGAGATCAGCCAGGCGGCGGACGATCTCGCCGGCCGCACCGAGCAGCAGGCCTCCTCGGTCGAGGAGACGGCTACGGCGCTCGACCAACTGACTGCCACCGTGCGCCAGACCGCCGAGAGTGCGCGCCTGGCCAACCAGGCCACCGAACAGGTCAAGACCGAGGCCGAGCAGTCGACCAGCATCGTGCGCGATGCCGTGACGGCAATGGGGGGCATCGAGAAATCGGCGCAGGAGATCTCGCAGATCGTCGGCGTGATCGACGAGATCGCCTTCCAGACCAATCTGCTGGCGCTCAATGCGAGCGTCGAGGCGGCGCGCGCCGGCGATGCCGGCAAGGGCTTCGCCGTCGTTGCCTCCGAGGTGCGCGCCCTGGCGCAGCGCTCGGCTTCGGCGGCCAAGGAGATCAAGGGGCTGATCGACGCTTCGACCCTCGAGGTCGAGAAGGGGGTCGCGCTGGTCGGGCAGACCGGCGGGGCGCTGCAGCGCATGGCCTCCGAGATCGCGCGTGCCACCGGCCTCGTCGCCCAGATCGCGGGCGCGGCGCAGGAGCAGGCCTCCGGCTTGCAGGAGGTCAATGCCGCGGTCGGCGAGATGGACCAGGCGACGCAGCAGAACGCGGCCATGGCCGAGCAGTCCACCGCCGCGGCCCATTCGCTGTCGCAGGAGGCCGACCGGCTCTCGGCGCTCGTCGCCCGCTTCCAGATCGGCGGCGACGCTGCCAGGCTGCAGGCGATCGCCCGGACGATGCAGGCGGCGGTCGCTCCGGCCCCACCGGCACCGCGCCCGGCTGTGCCACGGGTCGCAAAGGTTTCCGCCGGCGTGGCCGCCGCTGCCCGCAAGCCCGATCTCGATGCCCATGACAAGGGGTGGGAGGAATTTTGAGCGCGTCCCAGGAAACAGCCGCGACGATCGGCTTCGACGATTTCCTCAAGGTCGATATCCGCGTCGGTACGATCGTCGAGGCGGAGCCTTATCCGGAAGCGCGCAAGCCGGCGATCAAGCTGGTGATCGATTTCGGCGGCACGATCGGGCGGAAGAAATCCTCCGCCCAGATCACCAAGCATTACCGGCCGGAGGATCTGCCCGGCCGGCAGGTGCTCGCCGTGGTCAATTTCCCGCCGCGCCAGATCGGCAAATTCATGTCGGAGGTGCTGACGCTGGGCATGCCCGACGCCGATGGCGAGGTCGTGCTGATCGGCCCCGGCCATGCCGTGCCGGATGGTGGGCGGCTGTTCTAGACAGCGCTGGCCAAAGCGGGTTGGTCCCAGAGGCCGGTCTGCAAGGTGGTCGGCGCGTAAGCCGGTGCTGACCAGCGCAGCGGTAGCGCATTTTCACGACGCCAGCCGCGCCTGACATGAAAGCGCCAGAGCCGCTCCGCGCCATCGAGGCGGGCGGCTTCGGGATCGTTCCAGAGAATCTCGACTGCACCCTGGAGCTGCAGCACCGTGCCCGTGCGGAAATCGACGAAGAGCAATGCGGCGCGCGGCTCACGCAGGAGATTGCCCAAGGTGTTGAAATAGCTGTTCCCGGCGAAGTCCGGCACCGTCAGCGCATCGTCGTCGATGCGGACGAAGCCGGGTCTGCCGCCACGGTGGGACATGTCGATACCGGCGGCCGCACCTGCATCCGTCCCGGCAGCGCTCGCCACAAAAAAGGTATCGGCTGCCGCGATCAGCTGTCGTGCCGGTGCGTCGAGACGGGTGACCTCTACCGCTTCGGCCGACCCCGACTCCGTCCACCCTTCGATCGTGCGGGTCTGGATGTATTTGGCGCAATTTCCGAAACTCTGAGTTACGGCGACGGAGAAGCCGGTTTCTCCGACCGCTGCGATCGTTCCGTTGGCGCGATTGCGCCGCCGCGTCTCGAACTGGATGCCGAGAAGGCCGATTCCCGCTCCCGCTTGGAAGGCCTCGGCGGCAGGGTCCTGCGTCGAGGGCAGCGCCCTGACGATGAGGGTGTTCGGCGTCGGGCTCTCGATCAAGCCCGGATGCCCGGTCAGCACTGTCGCAAGCGGCCAGCCCTGCGCGTCCAGAATGCCGGCGAAGAACCAGGGCAGCTCGGCGAAGAACAGGCGGTGCTGATCCGGCATGAAGCCACGGATGCCGCCGCCGCGCGAGAACTGGCCGGCGCGTGCCTGCGCCTCCAGCTCGCCGCCATGGAAGGGCGTGAGGGACGCGTCAATCATCGCTGGTCTCCTCGGGCAAGGGCGAAGGCGGGATTGGCTTGAAGAAGGACAAGGCCTCGATGCGGGCGAGCCAGGCCCGCAGGGACGGATAGGACGCGAGCGACAGCCCGCCTTCCGGCGCATGAGCGACATAGGAATAGCAGGCGAGGTCGGCCAATGTCGGATGGTCCGCTGCCAGGAAGCTGCGCTTGCTGAGATGCGCCTCCATGAAGGGGAACAGGCGCTCGGCAACGCGCCGGGCCCTTGCCTTGTCGTCGCACAGGCCGAACTGAACGATCATGCGGGCCGTCGCCGGACCGTGCATGACCTCGCCTGCGGCAATGGACAGCCAGCGCTGGACCTGGGCGGCTTGCAGCGGGTCGAGCGGTAACCAAGGACCCTGTGGATCATAGCGCCGCGCGAGATAGACCATGATCGCGTTGCTGTCGGCGAGAGCGAGATCGCCGTCTTGAAGCACCGGAATCTGGCCGAGCGGATTGAGCTGGAGAAAGGCCTCGCTTCGGCGGACATCGGCCGGGGCCGCCTCGAAGCGATAAGGCAGGCCGAGTGCCCGCAGCAGCAGCTCGACGCGGTGGGTGTGACCCGAGAGGGCCGTGCCGTGAAGCGTGATCTCCGTGTGCATCGCCGATCTCCCTGCAGCCGCCATATGCGCCGGGGATAAGATCGTCATTTCACCATTCGAGCGAAATCTGCTATTGATTGAAATCAGAATTCCAAAATCTGAAACAGTGACATGGACCGGCTGGACGAGCTCGCCATCTTCGTCGCGATCATCGAGGCCGGCAGCCTTGCCGGCGCGGCGCGACGCCTGCGCCGCTCGCGTCCGGCCGTGACCCGTGCGCTGGCGGCGCTGGAGGATCGCGTCGGACAGCGGTTGATCACCCGCTCGACCCGCCGCTTCATGCCGAGTGAGGCCGGCCGTGAACTCGCTATTGCGGCGCGCCGCGTGCTCGGCGATTACGCGGCTTCGCTCGGCGGCGTCTCCGAGGCGCCGGTCAGCGGACTGCTGCGCATCACGGCGCCGCTCTCCTTCGGGCGACGCCATGTCACGCCGCTGGTCTCGGAATTTCTCGATCTTTATCCGCAGGTGCAGGTCGAACTGGTGCTGGCCGACCGCAATCTCGACCTGATCGAGGAGGATCTGCAGGTCGCCGTGCGGATCGGGCCCCTGCCGCATTCGCGTTTTCGCGTGCGCAAGGTCGGCGAAGTCAGGCGTATCCTGGTGGCTTCGCCGGCTTATCTGGCAGGGGCGCCGCCGTTGCGGCGGCCCTCGGACATCGCCGCCCATGAGACGATCGTCAGTGTCGCCGCGACCCCGATCATGACCTGGCAGTTCGGCGGCGCCGGGCGGCGCAGCCGTGTGGCGCTCACGCCCAGGCTGATCGTCAACGAGGTCGAATCGGTGCTGATCGCGGCACGGGCAGGGCGGGGCCTGGCCCGCCCGCTCTCCTATCAGGCGGCCGACGACATCGCCGCCGGAACGCTGGTGCGCCTGTTGCCGGAATTCGAGCCAGAGGCACTGCCGGTGCAATTGGTGACTCCCGGCGGCCGGCACCCGCTGCCACGGGTGCGTGCTTTCATCGACCATGCGGTCGAACGCCTGCCGAAGCTTGCGCCGATCGGTGCCGCGTAAGGCGTGCAGACCGTTCCGGCATCGGAGGCTCTAACGCAACGAGCCGGCGAAGCTCGCTATCGCCGAAACGACCTGACCCTCGCGGCCGATGAAGCCGTGATAGGCGCGCGCCTGGCAGGGATTGCCCGTCGAGGATCCGCCGTCGATCCAGAGCAGGCGCGCCTTGCCGCCGGTCCATTGCTGAAAGGCGACGGCCGATTCCGGCAAGGTGACGCGGCACGTGTCCTGACGGTGATGAATGATCAGGGTCGGCGGCAGGCGCCCGGGATCGCCGATCATGCCGCGCGCTTCGTCGAGCATCGACGAGGCGAAGACGATGCCGTCCGGCCGCGCCGGCAAGGTTCCCGCGACCTTGAGCGCGCCGCGGCTCATCGCGACGACGATCACCCGCGGCGCGATGGCGCGCATATATTCGACCGCCTTGGCCGGGTCGGCATTGGCGTCTAGCGTGATGCTGGCGATGCCGCTGCGCAGATAGGCGCTACGTGTCCTGACGATCCAGTTGCCGTCACGTGCGACGCTGCCATCCGAGCCGATGCCGACATAGCCGTCGCCGCCCGTGAGGAGCACGAGGCCGGCGCGGGCCTTTCCGGCCGGCTTGTCCAGCAGGGCCCGGCCTCCGCCGAACAGGCCTCCGCCGAGATCGACGACCTCCTCGGCGCGGGCTGCGGCGATCGAAAGGAGGAGCGACGCCACCAGAAGCGCTGCAACGATCCGGAATGTCTGCATGGCGAGCCCCAACAAGCAAACTTTGAGACCAGTTACGGCTCCGGGCCGACAAGTGTCGAGTCGCTTTCCGCTGCGTCAGACCGGCAGCCGCACCGTCGCGCGCAGGCCGCCGAGCGGGGAATCGCCGAGCATGATGTCGCCGCCATGGGCGCGGGCGATGTCGCGAGCGATGGCGAGGCCGAGGCCGGTGCCGCCGCCATCGACATTGCGGGCCTCATCCAGGCGGAAGAAGGGGCGGAAGACCTCCTCGCGCTGGTCCGGCGGAATGCCGGGGCCGTCATCGTCGACGGTCACGATCAGATAGCGCGCGTCATGGGTGGCGCGGATCGCGATGCGGTCGCCATAGCGGGCGGCGTTGGAGACGAGGTTGGTCAGCAGGCGACGGAAGGCATCGGGCCGCACGACGACCAGCGGGTCGCCCATCACCTCGAGCGCGGTCTGGTGCCCCTGCCGCTCGGCATCGGCCTTCAGCTCCTCGAGCAAGGCGCGGATATCGGTCTCGACCGGAACCTCGCCGGCGTCGCCGCGCGCGAAGGCGAGATAGTCCTCCAGCATGCGGCTCATCTCGTCGACATCCTTCTCGAGCGCTTCGATCTCGGATGATCGTTCCAGGAGCGCGAGCGAGAGGCGGAAGCGGGTGAGGATGGTCCGAAGGTCGTGGCTGACGCCGTTGAGCATCGTGGTGCGCTCGCCGATGGCGCGCTCGACACGGCGCTTCATCTCGATGAAGGCATTGCCGGCTCGGCGGACCTCGCGGGCACCGCGCGGGCGGAACTCGGCGTCGCGCCCCTTGCCGAAAGCTTCCGCCGCGTCGGCGAGCTTGAGGATCGGCCGGATCTGGTTGCGCAGGAACAGCACGGCGATGGTCAGGAGGATCAGCGAGGTGCCGATCATCCAGAGCAGGAAGATGTGGCTGTTCGAGGCATAGGCCGCGTTGCGCCGGGTCAGGATGCGCATCACGTCCTTGCCGAGCTTGATGCGGATCTCGATCAGGCTGGAGCGGCCGACCGTGTCGAGCCAGAAGGGGCGGGCGACCTGCTGGCTGAGCTCGGTCGAAAGCGCGTTGTCGAGCAGCGAGAAGAAGGGGCGGGGGCCGGGAGCGGGCAGGTCGGTATCGGGAATGATGTCGACATCCATGCCGAGCCGCTCGGCGGCGATGCGCGAGAGCGTCGTGATGTCGGCATCCTGCGGATAGCTTTCATAGACGTCGATCAGCATGGCGATGTCGGCCGAGACGGCGGCGGAAAGCCGCTGTGTCACCAGCTGCCAATGGCGCTCCATGAAGACATAGGCGATGACCGATTGGAGCAGCACGACAGGCGCGATGACGATGACCAGCGCGCGCGGGTAAAGCCCCTTGGGCATGTAGCGCGCCACGATATGGAGCGGCCGGCCGATCTGTCTCAGGACCGGCTTGATGGCGCTGTTGGCCCGGTGTGCGAGGCGGGGCAGGGCGGAGCGGGCGCGCGCGAGCCAGGTCGTCGCGACCTGCAGCGCGCCTCGTCCTTGTCCGTCCTGCTGAACCGGTGTCACGTCCTGTCCGTCAACAGCCTGTAGCCGACGCCGCGGACGGTCTGGAGGTAGAGCGGATCGGCCGGGTCGCGCTCGATCTTGCGGCGCAGACGGTTCATCTGCACGTCGACGGTGCGGTCATTGGCGGCGGAACCCTGCGCGGCCAGCTCCTCGCGCGGCACGACCTCGCCGGCGCGCTCGGCCAGCGCCGTCAGGATTTCGCGCTCGCGCTCGGTCAGGCGGATGGTCTCCTCGCCCTTGCGCAATTCGCCGCGTGCCAGCCCGTAGAGGAAGGGGCCGAAGCGGACGAAATCCGGCCGCGTGCCGGATTGCGCGGCCTCGACGACCACGGTGCGCTTCAGGATATTGCCGAGGCGCAGCAGCAATTCACGCGGTTCGAAGGGCTTTGCCAGATAATCGTCGACGCCGATCTCCAGCCCGTTGACGCGGTCCTTGCCATCGGCGCGGGCGGTCAGCATCAGGATCGGCACGGCGGAACCGCCGCGGAAGCGGCGGGCGAAGTCGAAGCCGTTCTCGCCCGGCATCATCACGTCGAGCACGATGGCGTCGAAGACGAGGTTGTCGAGGCGCGTATCGGCTTCCGCGGCATTGGCGGCCGTGGTGACGCGGTAGCCGTTGTCGCCGAGAAAGCGCGCCAGCAATTCGCGCAGGCGCCGGTCGTCGTCGACGACGAGCACATGCGGGGCCTCATCGGGCAATATCTTGCGGGCCGGCTTCGCCGGGGCTTCCATTGCGATCATCCGAGCGTCTCTATTCGTCGCGCATCCCTTGGCGCGAACCCTCCGGCCCTCATAGCACAGGGCGATGACGGGGTCGTCAATCGATCATGGGAACCCCGCTGCCCGGTGGCCGCAGGGCCGGCGCGGCATCGTGGTTCAGGCGCCGGAGAGCAGTCCCTGCACCTTCGGACGTTCGGACGGGTCGATCAGCGCGGCGAGATAACGCGCGATGGTCTCGGCCGCTTCGGGGCCGACATTGTCGAGCGCCGCCATGATCCGCTTCGACTGGAGCTGGACGAGGCGCTGCGCCAGATCCTGTCCGGCCGGTGTGGTGTGGAGATGGCGCTGGCGCTTGTCCTGGCGCCCGGTGCGCTGCTCGATATAGCCCTTCTCGACCAGCTCCTTCAGCACGCGGTTGAGGCTCTGCTTGGTGATCTGGAGGATGTCGAGCAATTCGGCGATGGTCAGCCCCGGCCGGCGCTGCACGAAATGCAGCACGCGGTGATGGGCGCGGCCGAAGCCGTAATCGGCGAGGATACGGTCGGGATCGCCGACGAAGTCGCGATAGGCGAAGAAGAGCAATTCGATCAGGTCGAAGGGGACGGGCGCAGCCGTCGCCGGCAAAGGGGCTGCCCCCTTTGGCACGATCGGTTCCGAGCGGGTCTGGCTCTGGGCCAAAAAAGCTCTCCAGAAATTTAGGTCAACGTTGTTGACATATCTCAGACGGAAGATTACCAGTCAAGCGCGCTGAGCGAACGATTATTTCAAAGCGTGTCGTGGCAGCGCAGCTTTAGACCCATGCTTGCGTTCCGGATTCGGCTGTGCCGGAGTTCGGATGAGGAAGCACCCAGGAGAAGGTCCCATGTCAGTCATTCCTTTCGACCAGCGCGATGGCGTCATCTGGTTCGACGGCAAGCTCGTGCCCTGGAAGGACGCGAAGATTCACGTACTGACCCATGGGCTCCATTACGGCTCCTGCATCTTCGAGGGCGAGCGCTCCTATGACGGCGTGATCTACAAGTGCACGGAGCACTCCAAGCGCTTCCACAAGTCCGCCGAGATCATGGATTTCACCATCCCCTATTCGGTCGCCGAGATCGACGAGGCCAAGTATCTCTGCCTGAAGGAAAACGGGCTCAAGGACGCCTATATCCGCCCGGTCGCCTGGCGCGGCTCGGAGATGATGGCGGTGTCCGGCATCAACAACACCATCCACACCGCGATCGCGGTCTGGGAGTGGCCGAGCATGTTCGACATGGCGGCGAAGCTGAAGGGCATCCGCCTCGATATCGCCGACTATCGCCGGCCGGACCCGGCCTGCGCGCCGGTCCATGCCAAGGCGGCGGGACTCTACATGATCTGCTCGCTCTCCAAGCACAAAGCGGAGCGCGCGGGCTATGCCGACGCGATGATGCTGGACTGGGAAGGCAATGTCGCCGAATGCACCGGCGCCAACATCTTCTTCATCAAGGACGGCGTGATCCACACCCCGCTGGCCGACCGCTTCCTCAACGGCCTGACCCGTCAGTCGGTGATCGAACTGTGCCGGCAGCGCGGCTTCGAGGTGGTGGAGCGGCGCATTCGGCCGGAGGAGCTCGAAGGCTTCAGCGAGTGCTTCATCACCGGCTCGGCCGCCGAGGTGACGCTGGTCGCCGAGGTCGGTCCATACAACTTCATCACCGGCAATATGGGCAAGGTGATCATGGAAGATTACTCGGCGGCGGTGCGCCCGCAGTCGAAGGCGGCGTGAAACAGCGCCCTTGTGCCCGGGTCTGACCCGGGCCTCTCCAGAATATCCCGGTGCCGGCGTTTCAGCCGGCTCCGGGAATGGCATCCTCAGCGGTTCGCGCTGCGATACAGCGTGATCCAGTCTTCGGGCGCGATGCCCCGGCATTCGCCCATCATGGCGAGTTCGGTGCGCGCGAAATCCTTGCCGGTCCAGGCATAGCCGCCGCTCACGCCGCAATCGCCGATGCCGCGCCCCTTGGCGAAGAAGGCGAGATGGCCGGTGCGCGGATCGAAGCTGGCATTGGTCAGTTCGTTGCCGTCGTTGCCGTCGCCATCCGCGAAGCGCAGCGGCGTCGCCTTGGCGGGCTCGTTCTCGGGCATGACGAAGAACGACGACGACAGATTGTAGGCTCCGCGCGAGCAGGCGAGCGCCACCAGGGTCCGCTTGTCACTCAGCGCCCAGGCTTCGTCATCACTGGCCGCATCATCCTCGCAGGCATCGGGGCTGCGTTTCTTCAATTCCGCGCGCAGCCGCGCGGCCTGCTGCTTCGCCGCCTTCATGTCGAGCATGGGCGGCGCCGGCATGGCCGTGACCACCGGCAGGGCGGGAGCAGCCGGAACGGTGGCATTCGCGCCCTTGCGGACGAGCGCCGTGGTCGTGCCGAGCCGCCCCTGCTGCTCATCGATCCAGAGCATCGCGGCGACGGAGCCGGCGAGCGAGATGCTGCCGGCCACGCCGGGTGCGGCTGCCGTCAGCTTCGCCGCCTTGCGGGCAGCTTCGATCAGCGCGGCGGTGTCCTCGGCCGAGAACGTCACCGTGACCACATCGCCATCCGCCGCTGCGGAAAGCGGCTTGCCGCCGGCCGGGAAGGCGGCGCCGTCGAGCTTGAATTGGATCGTGGCTGGCGGCTTCTTCCAGTCGCCGCGAAGCCTGAGCAGGAGGCGGGCCGTGCCGTCGCGGCCGGCAGGGCGTTCGAGCCGCAGATAGGCGACCGTCTCGGCCGCCTCGGGCGGCAATGACATCGCCGTGCAGGTCTTGACGTTGTCGCAGCCGGCTATCCAGTCGCGGAAGGTCTTGGGCTCGTTCGCCGCGACGGCCGCGGTAACGGCGCTCAGCCACAGGCCAGCCGCAAGGGCGAGCCGGCCGGGGTTCTTCGTTCTGTTCAGAGCTTTACCGGCTCCAGCGCTCTGCCGCATCGTCGTCACCAGCCTTGGCTTCGACCCAGCCGCCGAGCGTGCCGTCGGCGCGGTGCTCGCGCTTCCAGAACGGGGCGCGGGTCTTGAGGTAGTCCATCATGAAATCGGCCGCCTCGAAGGCGGCGCGGCGATGGGCGGAAGCCGCCAGCACCATTACGATCTGCTCGCCCGGGCGGACCAGGCCGTAGCGGTGGATCGCGACGAGGCCGAGCAATGGCCAGCGCGCCGCCGCCTCCGCCGCGACACGGGCGATCTCGGCCTCGGCCATGCCGGGATAGTGCTCCAGCTCGAGCGCGGCGAGCGTGCCGGCTTCATCGCGGCAGAGCCCGATGAAGGACACGACAGCGCCGATATCGGCGCGGCCGTAGCTCAGCGCCGCGATCTCGTCCGAGAGGTCGAAATCCTCGTGCTGGATGCGGATGATGGGCGTCATGGCGGCCTCAGCCGCCGGTCATCGGCGGAAAGAAGGCGATTTCGCGCGCACTGCCGAGCGCGGCATGCGGCTTGGCGTGGACCTGATCGAGCGCGGCGCGCACCACCGCCTCATTGGCGAAGGCCGCCTCGTAGTTCTCGCCACGCGTTTTCAGCCAGCGCACGAGATCGGCGATCGTGGCGAGATCGGCTGGAATGTCGAGCGTCTCGCTGGGCACTCCGACGCGTTCGCGCATCCAGGCGAAATAGACGAGCTTGACGGTGCGGGTGGCCGCCAGCGGCGCGGTGGCGTTCATGGCATGCGCTCGTCCTGCTCGACGAGATGGCGGATGCCGGCGTTGAAGTAATCCCAGCCGGTGTAGATCGTCAGGCCCGCCGCTGCCCAGAGCAGCACGATGCCGATCTGCGTGTTGCCGGGCAGGACCTTGTCGCCGGCCGGGCCCACAACGAGAAAGCCCAGCGCGAAGAGTTGCGCCGTCGTCTTCCATTTCGCGACCTTACTGACGGGGACGCTGACCTTGAGATCGGCCAGGAACTCGCGCAGGCCGGAGACCAGGATCTCGCGGCAGAGGATCACGATGGCGGCCCAGAGCGTCCAGCCCTCGATCTGGCCGGTATAGACCAGCATCAGCAGCAAGGCGGCGACGAGGAGCTTGTCGGCGATGGGGTCGAGCATGCGGCCGATCGCCGATTGCTGGCTCCAGGCGCGGGCGATGTAGCCGTCGAGATAGTCGGTGATGGCGGCGACCGTGTAAATTCCCAGCGCGAGCCAGCGCATCCAGTCGTCGCGCGGCCAGAACAGGATCGCCACCAGCGCCGGAATCGCCAGGATCCGGCCGTAGGTGAGGAGGTTTGGCAGCGACCAGGGGCCCCGCCGCCTGATGGCGTCTGGAAGAATTGTCACGGCGAACACCAAAGCAAGGCCGCGGTCGCAGCGTCAACACGCAAAACCGCGAGGGCGTCAGAAAGCTCAGGCATCGTGAAAGAAATCATGCACGGCCTTGGCGGTGGCGGCGTTGACGCCGGGGGTGCGCATGAGGTCGTCGAGCTTGGCGCGCTGGATCGCCTTCACCGTACCGAAATGCAGCAGCAGCGCCCGCTTGCGCGAGGGGCCGATGCCGGGGATCTCGTCGAGCGGGTTCTTCATCGTCTCGCGCTTGCGCTTGGCGCGATGGGTGCCGATGGCGAAACGGTGCGCCTCGTCGCGCAGGCGCTGGATGAAATAGAGCGCGGGATCGCGGGGCTGCAACTTGAACGGCTCCTTGCCGGCCATGTGAAAGGTCTCGCGCATGGCGTTGCGGTCGGCCCCCTTGGCGATGGCGACAAGCGGGATGTCGACGGCGCCGAGCTCGGCCATGATCTTGCGGGCTGCCTCGAACTGGCCCTTGCCGCCATCGACGATGACGAGGTCGGGGCGGGACGGGAAGCCATCCTCATCCTTGCGCGGCTTGGCCGCCTTTCGTTTTTTCCCGCCCGAGCCCTCATCCTGAGGAGCGCCGGCAGGCGCGTCTCGAAGGATGGTCGTCGAGGCTCCGTCGCCCTCTGGAGCATCCTTCGAGACGGCCGCTGACGCGACCTCCTCAGGATGAGGGCTCAGAGGAAGCCCTTCTTCCTTCGCCAGTTTTGCGAATCTCCGCGTCAGCACCTCGCGCATCATGCCGAAATCATCGCCGGCGATGGTGTCGGTCGAGATGTTGAAGGTGCGGTAGTGGCTCTTCATGAAGCCGTCGGGCCCGGCGACGATCATGCCGCCGACCGCGTTCGTGCCCATGATGTGCGAGTTGTCGTAGACCTCGACGCGGCGCGGGGCAGTCTCCATGCCGAAGGCGGCACCGAGCGCGGCGAGCAGCGCGCTCTGGCCGGCATTGTCGGCGAGCTTCCGGGAAAGCGCCTCGCGGGCATTCTTGACGGCATGGGCCATCAGGTCGGCGCGCTCGCCGCGCTTGGGATGGGCGACCTCGACCTTGCGGCCGGCCCTCGCCGAGAGCGCCTGGCCGATCAGTTCGATCTCTTCGACCGGATGCGAGAGTAGGACGAGGCGCGGCGGCGGCTTGTCGTCGTAGAACTGGGCGACCACCGAGGCGAGCACCTCGGCCGGGGTCAACGAGCGGTCGGCGCGCGGGAAGAGGGCGCGATTGCCCCAGTTCTGATGGTTGCGGAAGAAGAAGATCTCGACGCAGAACTGCCCGGCCTGCTCGTCGATGGCGAAGACGTCGGCCTCCTCCACGCCTTGCGTGTTGATGTCCTGCCCGGCCTGCACGGCCGAGAGCGCGGCGAGACGGTCGCGGTAGCGCGCCGCCTTCTCGAATTCGAGTTCCTCGGCGGCGGCCTGCATCCGGGTCGAGAGCAATTGCTTCACTGCGGAGGAGCGGCCTGAGAGGAAATCACGGGCCTGGCCGGCGAGCGCCTGATAATCGGGGATCGAGACCTCGCCGGTGCAAGGGCCGGCGCAGCGCTTGATCTGGAAGAGCAGGCAGGGGCGGGTGCGGTTCTCGTAGAAGGAATCCGAGCAGGTGCGGATCAGGAAGGCCTTCTGGAGCGCGTCGATGGTGCGCGTCACCGCCCAGACCGAGGCGAAGGGGCCGAAATAATCGCCCTTGCGATGACGCGAGCCGCGATGCTTCAGGATCGCCGGCGCCTCGTGATCGCCGGTCAGCAGGATATAGGGGAACGACTTGTCGTCGCGCAGCAGCACATTGTAGCGCGGCCGGAGCTGCTTGATCAGATTCGACTCGAGCAGCAGCGCCTCGGTCTCGGTGCCGGTGGTGACGAACTCCATATTCGCCGTCTCGGCGATCATCCGCGCCACGGCGTTGGTGTGCGCCATGCCGCGGGCGTAGGAGGTCACGCGGTTCTTCAGGCTCTTGGCCTTGCCGACATAGAGCACCTCGCCGGCGCGATCGAACATCCGGTAGACGCCCGGCCTGTTCGGCAGGTGCTTGGCGAATTGCTGGATGACCTCGATGCCGGCCTTGAGCGCGCCGGGGGCGGCCTCGGCAATGTCGAGCGCCGGCTCGGCGGGGAGGGCGTCCTCCTCGTCCTCGAACTCGTCCTGCGGTAGATCGTCCTGACGTTCGCGACTCATGGGGCTCATGTAGGATGCACGAGCCGTTTCGTCATGTCAGGAGCCGGCGTCCTCCCGCGATATCGCTTGGATCACGCCGCCGCGATGCAATCGATCTCGATGTCGAAGGGACCGAACCACTCGGGCACGCAGAGGAAGATGCGAGCGGGAGGATCTTTGGGAAAGTAGCGCGCGTAAACCTGGTTCACCGTCGCGAAATGAGCGGCGGAGGTGCAATAGACGTTGCATTTGAGCACGTTGCCGAGCGATGAGCCGGCGGTTTCGAGACACAGCTTCATCTGGTCGAGGACGATCTCGGTCTGACGCTCGATCGGCGCCTGGACGATCTCGCCGGTGGCGGGGTCAAAAGGCGGGATGCCTGAAACATAGAGAGTGTCGTTGTGGCGGACGACTGTCGAAACCGGCACCTTCAGACGTTCTCCCCAGCTCGAAAACGGCTCGACTCGGATGGTGTCTCGACTCATCGGGCGGGGCTCCTGTCTTGCTTTCGGCGGTGTGCTGCAAAGCTTAAAGGGAGCCGTGTGCGCTGCAACGCGGAACGCTACGGAACCGACCGAAGGATCATGCGGAAGATGGCGATGACGACCTGGCAACCGCCGCGCCGCGGCCGCATCATCCTGCTCAACGGCGCCTCCAGCAGCGGCAAATCTTCGCTGGCGCGGGCTCTGCAGAGCCGGATCGACACGCCGTTCTGGCATATCTCGATTGACCATCTGCGCGATTCGGGCGTGCTGCCGACGGCGCGCATCCGCAGCAAGGAATTCGACTGGCGCACCATGCGCGAGCTGTTCTTCATCGGCTTCGAGCGCTCGCTGCTCGCCTATGTCGAGGCGGGCAACGACCTGCTCGTCGAGCATATCGTGGAGAACGCGGCCTGGTTCGAGCGTCTGGTCAGGACGCTCGCCGGGCAGGACGTGTTCTTCGTCGGCGTGCATTGCGCGCTCGAGGAACTGGAGCGACGCGAAATCGCGCGCGGTGACCGGCCGCTCGGCGATGCGCGGCGCGATTTCTCGTGCGTCCATTCCTACAGCTCCTATGATTTCGAGGTCGACGGCATGGCCGAGGTTTCGGACAGCGCCGACAAGGTGATCGCCGCCTGGCAACAGCGTACGCGACCATCGACATTCGAACTGGTGAGACAAGCGCTCCGATTTTGAGCTGTCGATCCGGCGGGGCGGCGCCATATTGGCAGGCTATGGCGCTTCGTCGTTCGTCAGGGAGGATCGCAATCCATGTCGCAATTCGAAAACACCCGGATCGTCCTCGCCTCACGACCGGAGGGACGTCCGACGCCGCAGAACTTCCGACTCGAGCAGGCCGCCATCCCGGCGATTTCCGAAGGGCAGGTGCTGCTCAAGATCCTGTATCACTCGCTCGACCCCTATATGCGCGGGCGGATGAGCGCGGCGAAATCCTATGCCGCTCCAACCGACATCGGGCAGGTGATGGAAGGCGGCACCGTTGCCGAAGTCATCGAAAGCCGCGACCCTTCCTTCAAGCTAGGCGATATCGTGCTGTCTTATTCCGGTTGGCAGTCGCATGCCGCGGCCAGCGGCGCGCAATTGCGCAAGCTCGACCCGGCGAACGCGCCGGTGACGACGGCACTCGGTGTGCTCGGCATGCCGGGTTTCACCGCCTATGCCGGGCTGCTCACCATCGGCCAGCCCAAGCCGGGCGAGACGGTCGTCGTCGCGGCGGCGAGCGGGCCGGTCGGTTCGGCCGTCGGGCAGATCGCGCGGATCAAGGGTGCACGGGCGGTCGGCATCGCCGGCGGACCGGAGAAATGCGCTCTCGTGCGCGAGACCTTCGGCTTCGATGCGGTGATCGACCATCGTGATCCCGACATGGCCGGCAAGCTGGCGGCTGCGTGCCCGAACGGCATCGACGTCTATTTCGAGAATGTCGGTGGCCATGTCTGGGATGCGGTCTTTCCGCTGCTCAACACCTTCGCGCGCATTCCGGTCTGCGGCCTTGTTGCGCAGTACAATGCGAGCGGGGACTTCCCGGGGCCGGACCGGCTGCCCATGCTGATGCGAGGTGTTGTCGAAGAGCCTGACGATCCGCGGCTTCATCCAGCGCGAATTCGTCGCAGCCCAGGGACCGGCCTTCCGCAAGGAGATGGCGAGCTGGATCGCGGACGGCAGCGTCAAATACAAGGAAGACGTCGTTCAGGGGCTGGAGAACGCGCCGGAAGCCTTGATCGGCCTGCTGGAAGGCAAGAACTTCGGCAAGCTGATCGTCAAGCTTTGAGGCGCGGCGCGCCACGCGCCAGCCTTTTTCCTTGACCATTGAGCGGGCGCGCGGCCATCACCATGCGCCCGCCACCGGACCTCGCCATGCCCGTCTTCGCCATTCCCTTCCCGATGATCGACCCCGTCGCGGTCGAGATCGGGCCCCTCGCGATCAAATGGTACGGGCTCGCCTATGTCGTCGGGCTGCTCGGCGGCTGGTGGTATGCCCGGCTGCTCGTGGCGACGGACCGGCTCTGGGGCAAGCGGCCGCGGCCGAAGCCGGTCGAGCTCGACGATATGCTGCTCTTCGTCGCCTTCGGCGTCGTGCTCGGCGGCCGCACCGGTTTCGTGCTGTTCTACGATCTGCCACGCTACATCGAACGGCCGCAGGACATCCTGGCGATCTGGCAGGGCGGCATGTCCTTCCATGGCGGGCTGATCGGCGCGACGCTCGGCCTGTGGCTCTTCGCCAAAAGGCGGGGCTATCCCGTGCTGTCGGTGTTCGATCTGGCCGCCGCGGTGGTGCCGATCGGGCTTTTCCTCGGGCGCATCGCCAATTTCATCAATGGCGAGCTCTGGGGCCGGGTGGCACCGGATTTCCCGCTGGCGATGGTGTTCCCGAATGGTGGCCCGTTGCCGCGCTATCCAAGCCAGCTCTTCGAGGCTTTCTCCGAGGGCATCCTGCTCTTCGCGCTGGTCAACCTGCTGGTCTGGACGGGCTGGTTCCGCAGGCCCGGCTTCGTCGCCGGCGTCTTCGGCATCGGCTATGCGCTGGCCCGCATCGCGTGCGAGTTCTTCCGTGAGCCCGATCCGCAGCTCGGCTTCCTGTTCGGTCGCTCGGTCGATGCGCTCTCGGGCGGCATCACCATGGGCATGCTCCTGTCCCTGCCGGTGCTGGCCGCCGGGATCTGGCTGATCGCAACGAGCCGGCGCGAGGCGGCGTGACCACGCTCAAGGCGGAGCTCATCCGCCTGATCCGCGACGAGGGGCCCTTGCCCATCTCGCGCTTCATGGCGCTGGCGCTCGGCCATCCGCGCCATGGCTATTACATGACGCGCGATCCCTTCGGGCAGGAGGGGGATTTCACCACGGCTCCCGAGATCAGCCAGATGTTCGGCGAGCTTATCGGCCTCTGGTCCGCGCATCTCTGGCAGGCGATGGGTGCGCCCGCGCGCTTCCGGCTGGTCGAGCTCGGTCCGGGGCGTGGTACGCTGATGGCGGATGTGCTGCGGGCGACGCGGATCGTGCCCGGCTTCCACGCCGCGCTCTCGGTCCATCTCGTCGAGACGAGCCCGGTGTTGCGGGCGAAACAGGCCGCGACATTGAGCGGAACCGAGCCTGTCTGGCACGATGCCGTCGCGACGGCGCTCGACGGGCCGGCGATCGTGCTGGCCAACGAACTCCTCGACGCGCTGCCGCTCGACCAGTTCGTGATGACGGCGGAAGGCTGGCATGAGCGGCTGGTCGGGCTGGATGATCATGGAGGGCTTGCCTTCGGACTGGCGCTGGTCGGCGAGGATTCGCTGAAGATCGCCGCGCCGGCCGGCAGCGTTTTCGAGCAGCCCTTTGCCGCGCTCGACGTCGTTGCGGAGGTCGCGCGCCATCTCGCGAATGCGGGCGGCGGTGCCTTGTTCATCGATTACGGCTCGATGCATTCGGGTCTCGGCGACACGCTGCAGGCGATGAAGCGGCACGCCTTCGTCGATCCGCTGGCCGAGCCGGGCGAGGCGGATTTGACGGTGCATGTCGATTTCGAGCGAATGGGGCAAGCGGCCCTGAAGGCCGGTGCGGCGCTGCACGGGCCGGCGTCGCAGCGCGATTTTTTGCTGGCGCTCGGGCTGGCGCAGCGCGCGCAGACCCTGTCTCAGAAGGCGGACACTGCGCAGCGCCAAGCGATATCGGATGCGTTCGACCGGCTGATTGCGCCGGGCGAGGCCGGTATGGGCGATTTGTTCAAGGTTGTGGCGTTATCTCATCCAGCCCTGCCGCCGCTGCCCGGATTTGACCTTCATCGGCTGCCAGAGCAGGGCTGAAAGCTGCGAAGGCCGGCGTATCCGGGATTCGCGCCAGACGGGACGACGCCATGTTCATCACCTCCGCCGAACTCGCCGCCGAAGCCGGTATCCGCCACGCCTTCTTCACACGCGAAGGCGGCGTCTCGACGGGCATCTACGCTTCGCTCAACGGCGGGCTCGGCTCCTCGGACGATCCGGCTGCGGTGCGGGACAACCGGGCGCGGATGGCGCGGCATCTCCATGTCGAGCCCGACCAGCTCGTCAGCGTGCATCAGGTGCATTCACCCGATGTCGCCGTTGTCACCGGCCCTTGGCAAAGCGAAAAACCCCGGGCGGATGCGATGGTGTCGATCTCGCAGAATGTCGCGCTCGGCATTTCGACGGCCGATTGCGGACCGATTCTCTTCGCCGACAGCGAGGCATGCGTCATCGGCGCCGCCCATGCCGGCTGGAAGGGCGCCTTCGGCGGCGTCGTCGGCGCGACCGTGAAGGAGATGGAAAAGCTCGGCGCCCGGCGCGAGCGCATCCTTGCCGTGCTCGGGCCGACGATCAGCGCGGCGGCCTATGAGGTCGGGCCGGAATTCATCGAGCGCTTCAAGGCCGAGAACCGGACCTATTCGCGCTTCTTCACGCCATCCGAGCGCGCGGCCCATGCGATGTTCGACCTGCCTGCCTTCATCAGGCTCAAGGCGCAGGAGGCTGGCATCGGCCGATTCGTCGATCTCGGATTGTGCACCTATGGCGACGAGCGGCGCTTCTTCAGCTATCGGCGCACGACGCATCGCGGCGAGCCCGATTACGGCCGGCTGATCTCGGCGATCACCCTCGACTGAACAGGAAGCGGTTGAGGAAACCGCCGCGCCGCTTGCCGACAACCCCAGGTCGAGGCATCATCGTCGGTGCAAGCTGGCTGGAATGCATCGCTTCCCCGGCTCAGAGACGTTCTTGGCGCGGTGCATTCGTCTGCGGGGGCCGATATGGAACAAATCCTGATGAACCTGATCGCCGGTGCGATCGGTGGCAACGCGGCCGGCAAGGCCACTCCCAGCTTCGATCTCGGGACTCTGGGCAACACGATTTCCGGGCTGGTCGGCGGCGGCGTGCTCGGCCAGCTCATCCCCCTGGTGCTGCCGGCCATCAGCGCGGCCGCGCAAGGCGGAAACCTCAGCGTCGGCGGCATCCTCACCAACCTGATCGGCGGCGGCGTCGGCGGCGCGGTCCTGACCGCCATCATCGGCGCCGTGAAGAACAAGGCGGCCTGAGGGCGCCGGCACATCGGCGTCCCCGTTCGGGGACGCTGCGCGGAGCGGGGTTGCGCGGCCAGGCGTTGCGCAACCGCAGGGACGGCTGCGAAGCTGCGGCGTTTCCGCTGCTCCTGCCGGGTGTCCCGTCGTGCCACGCTCAATCCAATATTACTTCTCGCTGCATTCGCCCTGGACCTATCTGGGCAACGAGCTCTTCCACGAGATCGCGCGCAGGCATGGCGCGAGCATCGCCTATCGCCCGATGCCGCTGCGCTCTGTCTTCGACGAGACCGGCGGATTGCCGCTGCCGAAGCGGCATCCCGTCCGCCAGCGCTATCGCCTGGTCGATCTGCAGCGCTGGCGCGAGCGGCGCGGGCTGCCGCTCGTGCTCGAGCCGAAGCATTTCCCGTTCGATCCCTCGCTGGCGGACCGCGTCGCTGTCGCGATCCTCGCGGCCGGCGCCGATCCGGCCGGCTTCATCGCCGATGTGATGGCCGGCGTCTGGGCGCGCGAGGAGGATATGCGGGAACCGGAGGCGATTCGGGCCTGCGCCGTGCGTGCGGGCTTCGATGGCGAAGCCCTGCTGGGGCAGGCCGCGAGCGAGACCGTGCGGCAGCGCTATGAGGCGACGCTCTCGGAGGCCGTGGCGGCCGGTGTCTTCGGCGCGCCGAGCTATGTGCTCGACGGCGAGGTGTTCTGGGGGCAGGACCGGCTCGAACTGCTCGACTCGGCGCTGTCGAGCGGGCGTGCGCCCTATCGGCCGGACGGCGCGGTCTGATCAGTCGACGATATCGGGCGTGCGCCAGCCCAGATGCTGGCCGGCATCGACGGCGATCATCTGCCCAGTTACCGAGCGGGCGCGGGCCAGATACAGCACCGCCTCGGCGATCTCCTCCGCGGCGACGCGGTGGCCGAGCAGCGTCGCCGCCGCTTCCTGCTCCATCAGCCGCTGTCCGTCATGCGGGTTGGGAAAGGTCGGGCCGGGGCCGACGGCGTTGACCCGGATGCGCGGCGCCAGCGCCTGGGCCAGCGTGACGGTCGCCGTCAGCAGGGCGGCCTTGGTCAGCGTGTAGGAATAATATTGCGGCGTCAGCTTCCAGACGCGCTGGTCGACGATGTTGACGACCGCCCCGTTCGCATCCGGTGGCAGGCGCTCGGCCATGGCGCCGATCAGCAGGGACGGCGCCCGCAGGTTGACCGCGAACTGACGATCCCAGATTGCGACGTCGAGCGAGCGCACATCGTCGATAACGAAGCTCGAGGCGTTGTTGACCAATAGCGTGACCGGTCCGAGCGCGGCTTCGACCGACGGCAGCAGAGCGCGAACCGCTTCGGCATCGGCGAGATCCGCCTGAAAGACGCCGCAGGAGCGCCCCGCCGCCGTCAGGCGATTCGCCAGTTCCTGCGCTTCGCCGCGGCCGCTGCCGTGATGGATCGCAACGGCATAGCCGGCATTCGCCAGCCGCTCGACGATGGCGCGCCCGATTCGCCGCGCCCCGCCGGTGACGAGCGCGACCTCAGTCATCGTTCGCGCGTTTGCCGGCGGAAGCGCCCGGCGGCGTGATGCCGGCGTCGCGCTGCAGGCGTCTTTCCCAATGCTTGGCGGCGCGCAGATAGCGGTAGAAGGCGAAGTTCATCGCGGTCATGAAGCCGTAGAGCCCGCGCAGCGCGTGCCGGCGGCCGATATAGGCCTTGATGAAATTCGCCGGGAACTCGGCGAGGAGGCGGAAGACCGAAATGGTCTCTCCGCGCGCGTCGAGGTCGTCCGCCTGAGCGTCGCTATAGGCGTTGAGCTTCTCCATCTGCTCGCCGAGCGAGCGCACCGAGAAGTGATGGATCGTGCCCTTCAGCTTGCCGACCCGCGCATCGGGCTCGAGATCGACGCGATCATGGACCGGGGAGAGCGAGTAGCGTCCCTTCGACTTGCGGTAGAGCCGCACGGGCGCCAAGGCATAGGCGAAACGATGCGGGGCCTTCTCGCCAGGGAAAATCTCCGCGATTCGCGTCTTGTAGGCGTCGGCCGGCGGCATGCCTGCCTGGAACAGGGCCGCGATCTCGGCAGCGAGATCGGGGGGCAGCACCTCGTCCGCATCGAGATTGAGCAGCCAATCATGGCGGCACTGATCCTCGGCGAAGCGCTTCTGGCGGCCATATCCGGGCCATGGATTGAAGATGACGCGAGCGCCGAGCGCCTCCGCCACGGCCTGCGTGCCATCGGTCGAGCCGGAGTCCACCACGACGATGTCGTCGCTCAGGGAGCGGGCCGCCGTGATGGTGTGGCCGATGCGATCGGCTTCGTTCAGCGCGATGATGAAAATGGAAAGAGGCGGCACGGTCTCGTTCGATCCCTGAGATTTCAACGCTTAAGCACGCTTGACGAAGGGCGGCAAGACGAGTGCGCCGAGGTTCTTCGCGCATGAAAAAAGATTCGTACCGGTCGAGGAACCTTGCGCAAGCAGGGGCGTTTCTCGACCGGTTCTCCATGGCCGCCGAGATGCCAGCGGCGTTCTATTAGTATTCGATTTACCATGCTGGCTTTCACGGCCGTGGTTAACTCGGCTTTACCTATTTGCATTCAGTTATCGCATTCGTGCCGCATTTCTGCCGCGGTCTGCAAGGTAGATGTGCTTCCGGTGCAACAGACAAAAGCGACGACAGGTTCTATACCATCGTCATCGAAATCACCCGCCGGGCTTTCCGGCGACCGCGACGACTAAGGAGTTTGTCATGAAGAAGTATCTGCTCGCGAGCGTTGCCGCTTTCGGCATCATCGCTGCCGGCGCCGCCTCGGCTGCCGACCTGCCGTCGCGCAAGGGCCCGGTCGCTGCCCCGGTCTACATCCCGCCGGTTTTCACCTGGACCGGTTTCTACGTCGGTGGCAACGCCGGCTACGGCTGGGGCAACGTGAACGCCAACGGCTTCACCAACGTTGGTGACGTCGATGGTTTCACCGGCGGCGGCCAGATCGGCTACAACTACCAGATGGGCCAGTTCGTGCTCGGCCTCGAAGCCGACCTGCAGTACGCTGACCTGAGCAGCGGCAACAGCTTCAGCGGCATCAACGTCAAGACCGACTATTTCGGCACGGTCCGTGGCCGCGTCGGCGTCGCCTTCGACCGGTTCCTGCCCTACATCACCGGTGGTTGGGCTTACGGCAACGTGAAGACCTCGATCCCGGGTCTCGGCTTCTCGTCCGACAAGACCCACACCAACGGCTGGGTCATCGGTGGTGGTCTTGAGTACGCTGTCACCAACAACATCATCGCCGGCGTCGAGTACCTCTACGTCGACCTCGGTGAGAAGAGCGTGCTCGCCGGCTCGGGCACCAAGGTCGGCACCGATTTCTCGGTCGTCCGCGCCCGCCTGAGCTACAAGTTCTGATCCGATCACATCGGATTTGAGCAACCCGGTGGCCTCGGCCACCGGGTTTTTTGTTGTGCGCGAGACATGCGCTTCGACAAGGCCACAAGAAATAAAGCCCGGCGCTTTCGCGAGCGCCGGGCTTCTTTCGATCGGGGGAGCGTTGGCGAGCAGAGCAGGGCCGTCTTGGAGCACGCCGATTGATACAGAGCTACGCGGTCATCCCGGGCTTGACCCGGGATCCCCGCCGGAGCGTCCGATCAAGGTTCAGGCATGGATCCCGGCTCTTTGCTTCGCTCCGGCCGGGATGATCCGCATTTCCATGAAACGCAGCAGACGCTAGCCCTTGAAGCGCGTGCTTTCGAAAGCCGGAACGCGGGCCGCGAAATCATCGAGCCAGGCGACCAGCTTGGGATAGTCGGCGCGCCAAGTGCCCGCGAAGCGTAGATCGAGATAGCCGAGCGCGCAGGCGAGCGCGATCTCGCCGATGCGCGGGCGGTCGGTGAAGGCGGGCGGGTCGGTTTCCAGCGTGGCGAGCGCCCGCGAGACCTTGCCGGCCTGATGGGCGAGCCAGTCGGCGTTGCGGCCCGCTTCCGGCCGGAAGCGTCCCTCATAGACTTGCAGCAAGGCCGCGTCGCAGATGCCATCGGCGAGGGCCTGCAGGCGGAGCTGAGCGAAGCGGGCCTCGCCGGCCGGGATGAGTTTTCCGCCGCCGGCGAGATGGTCGAGATAGTCGACGATCACGCGCGAATCGAACAGCGTCATGCCGTCTTCCAGCACGAGCGTCGGAATCTTGCCGAGCGGATTCTGCCGGCGCAGCGGCTCCGCCGGATCGGTGGTGTCGGCCACGACGATCTCGATACGGTCCATCAGGCCGAGTTCGAGGGCCGCGATCTTGACCTTGCGGCCGAAGGGCGAGGCGGGGGAGGAGCGCAGGACGAGCATCGGTCGGGAATCCTGGAGGAAAAGGAGAGGGCGGTCAGCCGTCGGAGCGGATCGGCTCGCATAGATAGCGCGGCCGCTGGCCCTGCGCGAGCCGCTCGGTCAGCGCGGGCAGCAAGATCTGCATGTCCTCGGCGAGCTTCCAGGGCGGATTGGCGATCAGCAGGCCGGTGGCGCCGAGGCCGCCGGCGGCTTCGGGGCGATCGACATCGATCTCCAGCCGCAGCAGGCGGCCGATATCGGCATCCAGCACCTCCTCCACCATCGTCGCGACGGCGCGCCGGTCCTTGATCGGATACCAGAGCATGTAGATTCCCGTCGGCCATTTGCGATGGGCGGCGATGAACTGCGTGGTCAGTGTGGCGAATTCGTCCTTCTCCTCGAAGGGCGGGTCGATCAGCACGAGGCCGCGCCGTTCCTTCGGCGGGGTGTTGGCGCGCAGCGCCGTCCAGCCGTCGATGGCCAGAGCCTTGCTCCGCGAATCGCGCCCCAGCACCTCGGCGAGCCTGCGATAGGTCGGCGGATGGAGCTCGGCGGCGATCAGCCGGTCGAAGGGGCGCATGGCGTGGCGGCAGAACCAGGGCGAGCCCGGATAGGCATCCGGCCCATGCTCGGCGCGGACCGCGGCAAGGACTGCCCGGTAGGGCGCGAGCAGCGCCTCGGCGGCGGGGGCAAGCGGCGAGCGGTCGAGCCGCGCCACGCCATCCTTCCATTCATGCGTCCGCAGCGCCTCTTCCGAGCCGAGATCGTAGCGGCCGACGCCGGCATGGGTGTCGATGACGCGATAAGGCGTCGGCTTGGCGTCGAGATGCAGCAGGATGCGCGCGAGGACGGCGTGCTTCAGCACATCGGCGAAATTTCCGGCATGGAAGCCGTGGCGGTAGTTCATGCGCCGCTTCTAGAGCATCCGCCCGAAAAGTGGGATGCGGTTTTCGGAGACGCGGAGGCGATAATCCGTATCAGCGCGGCGCGACGACGGTGAGCTCGCGCGCCCGGCAGCCCGAACGGTCGACCTCCTGGCAGGTGCGGAAGTCGCGCAGATCCTTGCTGAGGCAGATGCGGACCTCCTGCAGCACGCCGCGCTTGCAGGAGACGGACATCATGTCCGTGCGCAGGCCCGGATTGGCGGCGACGAAGGCGCGTTCGAGGTCGAGGACCGTCCAGCTCTGGTCGCTGTCGGCCTTGGCGAGGGCCGGCGGGACGACGACCTTGTCGCGGGCGCGGCGAGCATCGCGGAAATAATCGGCAGGGCTGGATCCGGAGCAGGTGCCGTGCTTGCGCCACTCGTAGCGGGCAAGGCCCTCGGTCGGATAGACGCCCTCCGCCTCCGCCATCGCCATGCGCGAGGGCGACCGGCCGGAGGGGCCGCAATCGCTCGGAAAGCCGCGCTCATATTGCGGCCAGAGGCCGTGAACGACGAAGCGCAGGCCGCTGCCCCCGGCGCATTGCTCGCGATTGCGCGTGCGGTCGCCGTCGAGCTCGCAGAAGCCCGGCGACCAGGAGAGCGCAAGCACATAGAAATCGAAGTCACCCGGCGCGCCGCCGCGCTGGCCGAAGCCTTGCGCCTGCGCGGCGCCGGCAAGGCAGAGCCAGGCGAAGGCCGCCAGGGCGATGCGCCCGATCATCGCAGGACGCTCAGGGCCGGGCCATCTTGCAGTCGGGTGCGTAGGAGCGCTCTCTGTCGAGGCCGGCGACGCACCAGTTCACGTTCCAGGTCATGCCGAACAGGCCGAGATTTTCGCGGACCGAGTAATCGACACGGTGATAGATGCCATTGTTCAGCAGCAGGCGGGCCGAACAGAAGCGCCGCGGAATGAAGTCGGCGCCCCAGGGGCGGAAGCCGAGCTGCGCGATGCGGTCATAGGAGAGCGCCCGCAGCGGTCCCCAGAACTTGGCCTCGCGCGAATCGAACCAGCTCGACAGATGGGAGAGCACCGCCGGGTCGTCGCAGCCCGGCAGATTGCCGTACATCGGGATGATGCGCGCCTCGGCACGGTCCGGCGGCGCGACATAGCGGCCTCCGGCAGCCTCGGCGGCACTGAGGCCCGCCAGGCAGGCGAGCGAGACAAGGGCGGTACGGAGCAGGGCGCGGCGCATGGAATCAGGCCTCGTAAAGGCAGAACGCTGGTTGCGCTTACGATGGCTCCCCGCCCGGCAGGGGTCAAGGCATCGCGCTTCGCGAGACCGTGATGCTGCGCGGCCGTGGCATTTCGGCCCGCCCGCCGGCTGGCCTTGCGTTCGGCGTAGGGCGCGGGCAACGCGCGCGGGCTGGCCGGACAGGCCAGCTTGGGTGACAATCGCGGCAACGAGGGAGGTAACATGGACGATTGCTTCGACGACCCTGCAGCGCGCATCGAGGATGCCGCCTCGCTGCGCAGCCATATCGGCCCTGTGAATCCGGTGGCGGCGAGCAAGGTGCTGGACCGGCTCGACCGCTTCTGCCGCGACTTCATCGCGCTCTCGCCCTTCCTGGTGCTTGCAAGCAGCGACGGCGAAGGCGGGGTGGATGCGAGCCCGCGAGGCGATGGGCCCGGCTTCGTGCGCGTGCTCGACGAGCGGACGCTGCTCATTCCCGACCGGCGCGGCAACAATCGCGTCGACAGCTTCGGCAATGTCCTGGCCTCACCGGGCGTCGGCATCGTCTTCATGGTGCCGGGCATCAACGAGACGCTGCGGGTCAACGGCAAGGCGCTGATGACGCGCGATGCCGAGCTGCTCGCGCCCTCGACGGTGCAGCAGCGGCCGCCGCTGACCGGGCTGATCGTGACGGTCGAGGAGGCTTATTTCCACTGCGGCAAGGCGCTGATCCGCGCGAAGCTGTGGGACCCGTCCAGCCAGGTGCCGCGCCACAGCTTCCCGACGCTCGGCCGCATCGTCGCCGAGCAGACCCGGATGGTCGAGGCCGAGGAAGCCGATCGCAATCTCGAAGAGGCCTATCGCAGCCGCCTCTATTGAGGCGGCTGCTCTTCGTCAGAAGGAGGCTTCGAGCATCGCGGCATAGTCGGCCGCCGTCGCCGGGCGCGGATTGGTCGCGCTCGAATGGTCCAGCGTCGCGGCCTCGGCGATCGCCGGGATGACGCTGCGCGACGCGCCCATCGCCGCGAGGGTGGCGGGCATGCCGAGGCTGGCGACCAGCTTCGCGATCCAGTCGGCCAAGTCGGTGTCCGGGGCGAGGCCGAGCACGCGCCGGATCTCGGCATATTTCGCTTCCGCGGAGGGGGCGTTGAAGCGCAGCACGGCCGGCAGCAGCACGGCGTTGAGTGTGCCGTGATGCAGCGAGACCTCCTTCAATCCGCCAAGCGGGTGCGAGAGGGCGTGAACGGCGCCGAGCCCCTTCTGGAAGGTCATGCCGCCTTGCAGGGCGGCCATCATCATCTCCTTGCGGGCCTCGCGGTCGGAGCCGTCCTTCACGGCGCGGCCGATATGGGTGACGGCGCGCCTGAGGCCGTCGAGCGCGATCGCCTCGGCCGGCGGGTTCTCGCGCGGGCTGAGATAGGTCTCGATGCAGTGGGTGACGGCGTCCATGCCGGTGGCGGCGGTGAGCCAGGCCGGCAGGCCCATGGTCAATTCAGGATCGCAGATAGCGAGGCGCGGGATCAGATGCGGCGAGATGAAGCCGAGCTTGCGCCCATCCTTCAGCGTGATCAGCGCGGCGCGGCCGACCTCGCTGCCGGTGCCGGAGGTGGTGGGGATCGCGACGACCGGCGCGACCCCGGCCGTGACCTTGGGAATACCGCCGAGGATGGCCGCATAGGTTTCCAGCGGGCCGTCATGGGTGGCGAGCAGGGCGACGCCCTTGGCGAGGTCGAGGGGCGAGCCGCCGCCGATGGCGACGAGGCCGTCGCAGCCATGCTGGCGATAGAGCGCCAGCGCCGCTTCCACCGCCTCCTCGGTCGGGTTTGTGGGGGTGTCGCCGAAGACGGGCGCGTTCTTCAGAACGCCGGCATGCCGGCTCACCGCGTCGACGAGGCCGGCGGCGACGATGCCCTTGTCGGCGACGATCAGCGGCCTGGCGATGCCGAGCCCGGCCAGATCGGCCTCGATGCCGGCGATCTCGCCGAAGCCGAACTTGATCGTCGTGAGATAGGTGATCAGCGCCATGGTTTCCTCCGGCCCCGGATTCGGTCCGCTTCGCGAGCGCGGCAGGGCATCGGGCATTCTTGGCCTGCCATGCGGGTCGGTGCCAAGCCCGTCGCTACGAACTCAGCGCAGGGCGGTCAGGCGACAGGCGGGGCCGCGCGTCGCAAGGCTAGCCGGCGGGATGTCTCAGGCGCTGCCGGCATGTGCGCTCCGATCGCCGGATGCGGCTCGGCCGGCGATGCCCGCCGCGCGCCGCTCCAGCAGCATCAGCGCGAGGCCGGCCGCGACGATCAGGGCGGCGCCGCACAGCATCAGCGGCGTCGGCCAGTCGCCAAAGAACAGCCAGCCGAAGAGCAGGGCCCAGATGATGAAGGTGTATTGATAGGGCGCGACCACCGACGCTTCGGCGAGCTTGAGCGCGCGCGTGACGCACAGATGTCCCAGCAGGGCGACGATGCCGAGCAGGCCGAGCAGGGCGAAATCGCGCGGGGTGGGCGTCACCCAGCCGAGCGGCAGCAGGGCCGTGCCGAGGAGCAGCGAGCCGAAGGTCTGCCAGGCGACCAGCGTGACGTCGGGCGTGCCGCGCAGCTTGCGTCCGGCGATCAGCAGCGCCGCGAAAAGCACGCTGCCGGTCAGCGCCAGCAGCGCCGGGGGCGAGAAGCTCGCGCCCGATGGCGCCAGCGCCAGCGCAACGCCGAGGAAGCCGAGGCCGGCGGCGGCCCAGCGAGCGGGGTCGACACGCTCGCCGAGCAGCAGGGCCGCGAGCAGGACGGCCCAGACCGGCGCGGCCATCCAGAGCGTCATCGTATCGGCCAGCGGCAGATGCGCGACGCAGACATAGAAGAGCGTCGATTCGGTCGCGCCGATCACCATGCGCAGAAGCTGCAGGCGCGGGCGCTCGGGCCGCAAGGTGCGGCGGATGCCTTGCCTGAGGATGAAGGGCGCGAGCACGAGCAGCGCGGCGGCGCTGCGAAGCAGCATGAGCTGGCCGGGCGTGTAGGTCGAAACCAGCCATTTCCCCATCACGTCGTTGAGGGAGAACAGCAGGATTCCGAACAGCATCACAGCGATGCCGGTCAGGGATGCGTTGCGGGGGATCATGATGGGCAGGGTTCCTCGGGCGCGCTTCCACTGGCCCAGGCGCCGCGCACTGGCAACCCCGGCAGACGGCATGGCGCCATGCAGGCCATAATTTAATTGTTGACTTAATTAAGTGAATAGCGAATTATAAGTCCATGGATCGTTTTGCCGCCCTCGCCGAACCGACGCGCCGCCAGATCGTGGAGATGCTGGGGGAGAGGCCGCTGGCCGCGGGTGAGATCGTGGCGCGATTCCAGATGAGCGCGCCGGCTGTCTCGCAGCACCTCAAGGTGCTGAAGGAAGCCGGGCTCGTGCGGGTCGAGGTGGCCGGGCAGAGGCGGATCTACAGCCTCGATCCGGCCGGGCTCGACGCCTTCGAGGCCTGGGTGCGCAAGGTGCGCGGCTTCTGGGGCGCGCATCTCGATCTGCTGGAGAAAGAACTGGCAAAGCCCGATGCGGGCGAGGGAGAGTAGCCATGAGCGCGTATGGTGTTGTTCTGGAAAGCGGCGCGGTGCGTTTCGAGCGATTGCTGCCGGGGCCGATCGAACGGGTCTGGGCCTATGTCACCGAAGGCGACAAGCGGGCAACATGGTTCTGCGGCGGCGATGTCGAGCCGCATGTCGGCGGCGAGGTCGCGCTGTTCTTCAAGCATTCGCGGATCACCGACGAGCCGCCGCCGGAAAGTGCCCGCAAGATGAACGATGAGGGCAAGCTGATGACCGGCACGGTCACGGCCTGGGAGCCGCCGTATCGCTTCGCCTTCAACTGGACCGGCATGGGCGATCCGGATTCAGATGTCGAATTCGCGCTGTCGCAGGCTGGCGACAAGGTCCGCCTCGTGCTGACGCATCGCCGGCTGGCGACGAAGGACCGGATGGCGATGGTCTCGAGCGGCTGGCATCTGCATCTGGGCCTGCTCGAGGATCAGCTCACCGGCGCCAGGCCGCGCGGCTTCTGGTCCGTGCATGAGCGGCTCCAGGCCGAATATGCCGAGCGGCAGAAGGACGCGTCGATCTGATCGGGCGCCGCTGCCCACGTGAAGAAGGCCCGGCACTCGCCGGGCCTTCCCGCAAGCCGGGGCTCAAGCTGCCGATGGCGTCGCCTGGACTCGCCGCTGGCGCAGGACATCCGCGATGAAGAGGCGCGACAGTGCGTGATAGAGCGGCTCCCGCGTGATCAGCCGGGCAGTCCCGTAGCCGAGCACGGATGCCGCCATCAGTGCGATGACGTTGTCGTGGTTGCCGGTCATCTCGAGGATGATGACGAAAGCCGTCATTGGCGCCTGAACCACGCCCGAGAAATATCCGGCCATGCCCAGGACGGCGGCAAGACCGATCGGAGAGCCGAGAAGGGCGCCCAGCGTGCTGCCGAGCCCGGCGCCGACCGACAGGGACGGCGCGAACAGCCCGCCCGGAATGCCGGAGACGGACGAGGCCAGGCTCGCCAGGAATTTCGCCAGGAAGAAGGAGGCCGGCAGCGGCGTGCCTTCGATGGCGCTGCGCGCCTGGGCGTAACCCGTGCCGAAGGTCGTTCCGTCCGAGGCGACGCCGATGACGGCGACGAGGCAGCCGGCCGCGACCGCGACGATCAAGGTGCGCCGGAGCGGAGTTGCGGCCCGCCAACGTCGGATACGCCGCGTCAGCGCGACCATGACGCTGCTGAAACAGGCCCCGAAAGCGCCTCCGAGGACGCCGCAGCAGAGCACCAGAAGCCCGTCGCGCCTGAGTTCGGCCGTCGCGTTGGTGAAGCCGAAATAGGTGTAGTTCCCGACGATGGCCAGCGAGGCGAGGCCGGCGATGATGACCGCCGAGAGCACGATGCCGTTGGTGCGGGCCTGGTAGGTCCGGCTCATCTCCTCGATGGCGAAGACGATGCCGGCGAGCGGCGTGTTGAATGCCGCGGCGATGCCGGCGGCAGAGCCGGCCAGGATGAGGCCGCGCGCCTGCACCATGCCGCCCCAGCGGGCCACCTGCAGCATGATGGAGGCGCCGACCTGCACCGTCGGTCCCTCGCGTCCGATCGAGGCGCCGCAGAGCAGGCCGATGATGGTCATGACGATCTTGCCGGTCGCGATGCGCAGCGACAGGAAGCGGGAGCGCTCGGCGTCGTCGCGCAGGTGGCGCGCGGCGATGGCCTGGGGAATGCCGCTGCCCTGAGAGCCCTGGACGAAGCGCGCGGCAATGAAGGCGCACAGGCCGAAGCCCAGGGGCGTCACCAGCAGGGGCAGGAAGCGCAGCCCATCCTGCCGGCCGGCGATCTCCGAAAAGAGCTGCTGGGCCTCGTCGGCCAGCCGCGCGAAACCGGCGCTGACAAGGCCGATGGCGAGCGCCCCGAGCCAGAAGACCAGCCGCTGCCGCCAGTAGCGCGGCGTGATGACCAGGGCGCGCGAGCGCCGGAGCAGTCGCATTTTGCCTGGGCCGCGCACGTCATCCTCTCCGCAAGCCGATATCGGGACAGCCGGCTATAGCAGGATTGCCGGCGGGTATGTCGAGCGACGACCGGCATGGCAGCCCTGCGCTGCCCGGTGCCCTCTGCCGCTCCGGGAGGCGGCTGGCGGAGCGCGTTCCTAGAGGCTCGCCGCTGCCCGTGCCGCCTGGTCGTACTGGCCGGAGAGGGAGCGCATCATTGCGGCGATCTCGGAGAGTCGGGCCGGGTCGGCTCCGGTGGCGCGGACGGATTTGACCAGGAGCTGCTCGCGGATCTGGGCGTAGCGCCGGCAGGCTTCCTCGCCGGCCGGCGTGACCTCGACGGTCTTTTCCTTGCCCTTGCGGCCACCCTTGAGGAGCTTCAGCCGTTCGAGCTTCTTCAGCGAATAGTTCACCAGATGCGTGTCCTCGATATTGAGGACGAGGCAGATATCGGCGAGCCGCTTCGGCTTGCCGCGGTGGTTGACGTTGTGCAGGACGAGCACGTCGAGCGGCGAGAGATCGGCGATGCCGGCCGCCGCCATGCCGCGCACGATCCAGCGCTGGAAGGCATGCACGGTCATGCTGAGCGCGAACTCGAATTCCGAGAGAGCTGGCAGCGCTCCGGAGGCGAGATGGCCTGAAGAAACGATCGGGCCGAGATCGTCGGAAAAGGAAGAAGTCATCGCACTCGTCCTGAGTGAAATCGCTGAGTCATCCCGGACAAGCCGCGTGAGCGGCGCCGATCCGGGATCCATGCCTGAACCGTTCCGGCATGGATCCCGGGTCTCCCTTCGGTCGCCCGGGATGACCGCGCTCTTGATAGAAGCGTGGCGGAGCCGCTCGCCTCACATCTTCTTGTAGGCGTCGATGATCGCCTGGCCGTCGGCGCCGGCCTTCTTCAGCCAGTCGGCGGTCAGCGTCTCGCCCGCCTTTTTGAAGCCGCTCGCCAGCTCCGGCGAGGGCGCCTGCACCTTCATGCCCTTGGCTTTGAGCTGGTCGATGTACCAGCCGGCCTTGTCCTGCCACATCTTCCAGCCGCGCTCCTCAGCGGTGGCGGCGGCCTTGAGGATCGCCTCCTGCGTCGGCTTGTCGAGCGCGTTGAAGGCGGCCTTGTTGACGAAGGTGGCGTCCTTCGGGATCCAGGCCTGCACGTCGTAGAAGTGGTCGAGCGATTCCCAGACCTTGGAATCGTAGCCGGTGCCGCCTGACGACATGAAGGAGTTGACCACGCCGGTGGCCAGCGCCTGCGGCAGCTCGGCAGCCTGAATGGTGACCGACTGCATGCCGAGCAACTCGCCGAGGCGGGCGGTGCCGACATTGTAGGCGCGCCATTTAAGCCCCTTCATGTCCTCGACCGTGTTGATGTCCTTCTTGGCGTAGACGCCCTGCGGCGCCCAGGGAACCATGAAGAGCAGCTTGATGCCCTGCGCGTCGAGCTTCTTCTCGATCGCTCCCTTGGAGGCGGCATAGAGCTTCTTCGACTGCTCGAAGCTCGTGGCCAGGAAGGGCACGACGTCGATGCCGAAGACCGGATCCTCGTTCTCGTGGATCGACATCAGGATCTCGCCCATCTGGGTCTGCCC
Organism: Allobosea sp. RCC_152_1; assembly: GCF_041360765.1. NCBI lineage: Bacteria > Pseudomonadati > Pseudomonadota > Alphaproteobacteria > Hyphomicrobiales > Alloboseaceae > Allobosea > Allobosea sp. RCC_152_1. The sequence goes on along the minus strand of NZ_JBFUPU010000002.1, from coordinate 329,864 downwards.
GCTGGCGACGGCGCGCTTGATCTCGGGCGCCTTGAACAGCGCGGCATTGGCATGGACCGTGATCTGGAGCTTTCCGCCCGTCGCCGTCTCCACGTCCTTGGCGAAGAGGGCGAGGTTCTCCGTGTGCGGGTTGTCGGTCGGATAGGCGTTGGGCAGGTTCCACTTGGTCTGCGCCGCGGCGGGGGCGGCCATGGCGAGCGCGCTGACGCCGAGCGCGAAGGCTGCTGCCGTCAAGGTTCTGCGATTGATCATGCTGACATTCCCTCTCTCTGGTTGATTGTGATTGTGACGCTCACCGATCCGGGAAAGCGAGGTTCGGCAGGTAGAGCACGATGTCCGGGAAGGTGGTGATGATGATGACGGCGACGTTCAGCAGAAGGAAGAACGGAAAGGCCGCCTTCGCAATCGTCATCGTGTCCTTGCCGCTCATGTTCTGCAGCACGAACAGGTTGAAGCCGACCGGCGGGGTGATCTGCGCCATCTCGACATGGATGACGAGGTAGACACCGAACCAGACGAGGTCGAAGCCGGCTTCCTTCACCATCGGCAGCACGATCACCGCCGTCAGCACGATCATCGAGATGCCGTCGATGAGGCAGCCCAGGATGATGTACATGCAGGTCAGCGCCAGCACGAGCATGTGCGGGGAAAGCGACTGGCCCTTGACCCAGTCTGCGAGCGCCGCCGGGATGCCGGTATAGGCCATCGCCGCCGTGCAGAACGCCGCGCCGGCCAGGATCAGCATGATCATGCAGGTCAGCCGCGTCGCGCTCATCACGCTTTCGAAGAAGGTCGACCAGGTCAGCGTGCCGCTCCACCAAGCGAGGAACAGCGCGCCCGTCACACCCCAGGCGGCGCATTCCGTCGCCGTCGCGAAGCCGAGGACCAGCGACAGGAAGACGGCGGCGATGAGCAGCAGGCAGGGCGCGAGCTTGGCCGATTGCCGGATCTTCGCCATGAACGCCATCGGCGGGTCGCGCGGGGGTATCTTCTTCGGGTTCAGCAGCGACCAGATGATGACGTAGCCCATATAGAGCGCCATCACGAGCAGGCCGGGCAGGAAGCCGCCGAGGAAGACCTGCAGCACGGAGACGTTGGCCGTGACGGCATAGACCACCATCGGGATGGACGGCGGAATGAGCAGGCCGAGCGTGCCGGAGCCCGCCAGCGTGCCGATGCTGATGCCCTCGTCATAGCCGCGCTTCTTCAGCTCCGGCAGGGCGATCTTGCCGATCGTGGCGCAGGTCGCCGCCGAGGAGCCGGAGACGGCGGCGAAGATGCCGCAGCCGACGATATTGGTGTGCACGAGGCGGCCCGGCAGCCATTGCAGCCAGGGCGACAAGCCCTGGAACATCTGGGCGGAGAGGCGTGTCCGGAACAGGATCTCGCCCATCCAGATGAACAAGGGCAGCGCCGCCAGCGTCCAGGAGGCCGAGGCGCTCCAGACCGTGGTAGCCATCACCTGTCCGATCGGGACGTCGGTGACGAGGATCATGGCGAGCAGGCCGACAAGGCCGAGACCGACCGCGATCCAGACACCGCTGGCGAGGATGACGACGAGGAAGCCGAGCAGGACGATGGAGAGGATGGGAAGGCTCATCGCTCAGACGCCCCCGCCCTGCGCGACACGCTCGATCAGCTCTTCTGTCGTCTTCGGCGGCTCGGGCTCGTAGGTCGGCTTGCCGCCGCGCGCCACGGTGACCCATTCCTCGGCGATGGCGATCAGCAGGATCGCGAGTCCGAGGACCATGCCGCTCTGCGGGATCCAGAGCGGCACGGAAACCACGCCGGTGGACATGTCGAAGAACTGCCAGGAATCATAGGCGAGCTTGCCGGCCTGCCAGGTGAAATAGGCGATGAAGGCGGCCGCGATCGTCAGCGAAACCAGCTCCGCGATCCGACGTGGCCGGCCGTGCAGACGCTCGAGCAACAGCCCGACGCGGATCATCTCGCCCTTCCTGAAGGTGTGGGCGAGGCCGAGGAAGGCCATCGCGACCAGGGACCAGGCGGTGAAGTCGTCGCCCGAAGGCACGTTGAGATTGACCTCGCGGCCGAGCGACAAGAGCATCATCAGCACGAAGATGCCGACGAGGAACAATCCCGCGAGATAACCGGCGGCGAGGTAGAGGAGGTCGAGCGTTCGGCGGGTCATCGCGGCGCCGCTCCCCGCAAAGCGGGGCACACGCCCCTGATTGTCAGGACCGTTCGCATCGTCGCATCCTCCACCTTTCGCTGGAGAGGCCCCTCAGCCTTCTTCCAGCCACAATTGGGATCGTAGCCGGCGAAATCGGCTTGTCAACACAACATCGACGATTTATCGATGAAATGTCGGCGTTGATCACCCGCCGGCAAGAGGCGCGGGGGAGAGCTTTCCGATGACGGCACGCTGGGACTTCTGGATCGATCGCGGCGGCACCTTCACCGACGTGATCGGGCGCGATCCTGCTGGCAATCTCCATGCCAGGAAGCTGCTCTCGGAGAATCCCGGCGCCTATCGCGATGCCGCGGTGCAGGGCATCCGTGACCTGCTCGGCCTGAAGGCCGGCGAGCCCATCCCGGCCGGAGCCGTCGGCGAGGTGCGCATGGGCACCACCGTTGCCACCAACGCGCTGCTGGAGCGCAAGGGCGACCGCACGCTGCTGGTCACCACCAAGGGCTTTCGCGACGCGCTGCGCATCGGCTACCAGGCCCGGCCCGACATCTTCGCCAAGCAGATCGTCAAGCCCGAGCAGCTTTATGAAGACGTGCTGGAGGTCGAGGAACGCGTGCTCGCCGACGGCACGGTCGAGCGCGTGCTCGACGAGGCGGCGGTCCGCGCGGCCTTGCAGGCGCAGTTCGATGCGGGCTTCCGCGCCGTCGCCATCGTGTTCATGCATGGCTACCGCTACAGCGCGCATGAGCAGGCAGCGGCTCGCATCGCCCGCGCAATCGGTTTCCCGCAGGTTTCCGTCAGCCACGAGGTCTCGCCGCTGATCAAGCTGGTCGGGCGCGGCGACACCGCCGTGGTCGACGCCTATCTCTCGCCGATCCTCGGCCGCTATGTGCAACAGGTGTCGGAGGAGCTCGACGTCGCCCGCACCGGCGCGCGGTTGATGTTCATGATGTCCTCGGGCGGCCTCACCGCCGCCGAATTGTTCCAGGGCAAGGACGCGATCCTCTCAGGCCCGGCCGGCGGCGTCGTCGGCCTCGCCGAGACCGGCCGCTCGGCCGGCTTCGACAGGGTGATCGGCTTCGACATGGGCGGCACCTCGACCGACGTTGCCCATTTCGACGGCGAATATGAGCGAGCCTTCGAGACGGAGGTCGCCGGCGTGCGCATGCGCGCGCCGATGATGCTGATCCATACGGTTGCGGCCGGCGGCGGCTCGATCCTGCATTATGACGGCGCGCGCTTCCGCGTCGGTCCGGATTCGGCGGGTGCCAATCCCGGCCCGGCCGCCTATCGCCGTGGCGGGCCGCTCGCGGTGACCGACGCGAACGTCATGGTCGGCAAGCTGATCCCATCCTATTTCCCGGCGATCTTTGGGCCGAAGCAGAACGAGCCGCTCGATGTCGCGATCGTCCGCAACAAGTTCGCGGTGCTGGCTGCGGAAGTCGGCGATGGCCGCTCGGCCGAGGAGGTCGCGGACGGTTTCATCCAGATCGCGGTCGCCAACATGGCCGAGGCGATCAAGAAGATCTCCGTCCAACGTGGCTATGACATCACCCGCTATGCGCTGAACTCCTTCGGCGGCGCCGGCGGCCAGCATGCCTGCCTCGTGGCAGACGCGCTCGGCATCAAGACGGTGCTGTTGCATCCGTTCTCCGGTCTGCTTTCGGCCTATGGCATGGGGCTCGCCGAGATCCGCTCGACGCGGACGGCCGCGCTCGATGTCGCGCTCGACGGCGAGGCCAAGGCCGCTATCGACGCCGTGGCGGAGAAGCTCGCGGCCGAGACCCGCTCGGAAGTCGCCGGCCAGGGCGTGGCGGAGGGCGATATCGCGATTCATGTTCGCGCCCATATCCGCTATGCCGGCACCGACACGGCCATCGCAGTCCCCGCCGGCACGCACGCTGTGATGCAGGAGGCGTTCCAGACCGCGCATAAGGCGCGCTTCGGCTTCATGGACGAGACCAAGGCGCTGGTCGTCGAGGCGGTCGAGGTCGAGGCTGTCGGCGGCGGTGCGAAGTTCGAGGAAGCCTCGGCCGGCGAACAATCGGGCGAGCCGGCGGTGGCCGAGCGCACGCGCTTCTTTGCCAAGGGCGCATGGCACGACGCGGCGATCGTCCGCCGGGAGGCGATGAAGCCCGGCCAGAGCGTCGCGGGACCTGCGATCATCATCGAGCCGAACCAGACCGTCGTCGTCGAGGAGGGCTGGAGCGCCAAGCTCACCGCCAAGGACCATCTCGTGCTGGTTCGCGTCAAGGCGCTGATCCAGCAGGCGGCGATCGGCACCAAGGCCGATCCGGTGATGCTCGAGATCTTCAACAACCTGTTCATGTCGATCGCCGAGCAGATGGGCGTGACGCTGCAGAACACCGCCTATTCCGTGAACATCAAGGAGCGGCTCGACTTCTCCTGCGCGGTCTTCGACCAAACCGGCGCGCTCGTCGCCAACGCGCCGCACATGCCGGTGCATCTGGGTTCGATGGACCGCTCGGTGGAGACCGTGATCGCCAACAACCCGGTGATCAAGCCGGGCGATGTCTACTGCCTGAACGCACCCTATAATGGCGGCACGCATCTGCCGGATATCACGGTCTGCACGCCGGTCTTCGATACGCAGGATAAGAACATCCTGTTCTGGGTGGCGAGCCGTGGCCACCATGCCGATGTCGGCGGCACGGCGCCGGGCTCGATGTCGCCGCTGGCGACCAATATCGAGGAAGAGGGCGTCTATATCGACAACTTCAAAATCGTCGATCAAGGCCGCTTCTGCGAGGAAGACCTCGTCAAGCTCCTGACCGGCGCGCGCTATCCGGTGCGCAACGTCGTGCAGAACGTCAACGACCTGAAGGCACAGATCGCCGCCAATGAGAAGGGCGTGGCGGAGCTGAAGAAGATGATCGGCTCCTTCGGCCTCGATGTCGTGCAAGCCTATATGGGCCATGTCCAGGACAACGCGGCCGAGAGCGTGGCGCGGCTTCTCACCAAGCTGCATGATTCCGAGTTCACCTATCCGATGGACCAGGGCTGCGCGATCAAGGTGAAGATCACCATCGACCGTGAGAAGCGCGAGGCGACGGTCGATTTCACCGGCACCTCCGAGCAGCGGCCGGACAATTTCAACGCCCCGGCGCCGGTGACGCGGGCCGCCGTGCTCTATGTCTTCCGCGTCATGGTCGATGACGCGATCCCGATGAATGCGGGCTGCCTCCGGCCGATCAAGATCGTCGTGCCGGAAGGCTCCATGTTGGCGCCGCGCTATCCGGCTGCGGTGGTGGCGGGCAATGTCGAGGTCTCGCAGGCGGTGACGAACACGCTGTTCGGCGCGCTTGAAGCCATGTCGGCCTCGCAGGGCACGATGAACAACCTGACCTTCGGCAACGATCAGTATCAATATTACGAGACGATCTGCTCGGGTTCGCCGGCCGGCCCCGGCTTCAACGGCACCTCCGGCGTGCACGTCCACATGACGAATTCGCGCCTGACCGACCCGGAGATCCTGGAGACGCGCTTCCCGGTCGTGCTGGAGGATTTCCACATCCGCCTCGGCTCCGGCGGCAAGGGCGAATGGACGGCGGGCGACGGCACCAGCCGCACCATCCGCTTCCTCAAGACGATGGACTGCGCCATCCTCGCCTCGCATCGCAAGGTCCGCCCCTTCGGCGTGAAGGGTGGCGAGCCCGGCGAGCTCGGCAAGACGCTGGTGCGCAGGCTTTCCGGCGCGGTCGAAGAGCTGAAGCCCTCCGACCAGACCCTGCTCCAGGCCGGCGAGGCGGTGACGGTGATCACGCCGACGGCGGGCGGCTACGGCAAGCCGAAGGGCTGAAGCTGTGACAACCGGGCGCCTCAGTGCTGCGCCGGCGCCCGGCCCTTCACGGCGTTGGCCCGCGCGACATAGGACGCGCTGCCATCGCCTGCGATGGTGATGCGCGCGCGGACCTTGTCCTTGAGCAGAGCCACTGTCTGCGCGGGCAGAGCGGCAATGGCCGGGGCGACGGTCGAGCCGAGCGTGCTCGCATGCCAGAACGCGTCGAAATCGGCGAAATGGCGGCGCACGCTGATCTCGCGCGTCTCGACATCGCTGAGCCCGGCCTGTGTCCAGAGTTCGGCCAGGCTCTCGATCCGTGAGACGTCGGCGCTCGGTGGCCGCGGCGGCGTCATCCCGAGTGCCTTGAGTTCTGTCAGCACGGGGTCGAGCGGGAAGCCGCCGCCCGGCATGTCCCAGGCATAGGCTGCGACGAGGCCGCCGGGCCGCGTGACGCGCACCATCTCCGCCACGCCCTTGGCCGGATCGGGCACGAAGAAGATCACCAGCGCCATCACGGCCGCATCGAAGCTCCGGTCCGGATAGGGCAGGTCCATGGCGTCGCCCAGCGTGAATTCGGCGAGGCTGGCGACGGGGCGCTTGCGGGCATAATCCAGTTGCCCCGGCGACGGATCGATGCCGCTCAAGGCTGCCGGTGCGCAGCGATCGAAGATCAATTGCGTCGAGGCGCCGTTTCCGCAGCCGATATCGGCCCAGCGCAGACCTTCGGGCGCGGCGAGCCAGTCAAGGAAGACATCCCCGGCGAGACGGCTCCACTTGCCCATCATCTCTTCATAGGCGGCGCCATCGTTGAAGCGGATCTGCTGCTCGGTCATGGCGGCGGCCTTTGTCCAGCGGTTCGGGATCGGACGATCGATCTGGAAATAGGAGCGGCAAAGCCATACCTCCAGTCCACCTTTCGGAGAACGCACATGCCACAGACCTGGATGATCACCGGTGCCAATCGCGGCATCGGGCTTGCCATCACGACCCAGCTCCTGCGCCGGGGTGACCATGTCATTGCTGCGGCGCGCGATCCGCAGGCGAAGGCGCTGGCGGAACTCGCCTCCGCGCATGCGGGCCAACTCACGCCGCTGGCGCTCGATGTGACGTCCGATGCCAGCGTGGCCGCAGCCAAGCATGCGCTCGCCGGCCGGGCGATCGATGTGCTGCTCAACAATGCCGGCCTTTACGGGCCGCGCGACCGGCAGAGCGGCCTCGATGTCGATTTCGATGCCTGGCGCGAGGTTTTCGAGGTCAATGTCTACGCGCCGGTCAGGGTGGCGCAGGCGTTCCTGCCGAATCTCGAGGCAGGGCAGGGGCGCAAGATCGCGACGATATCGAGCCGCATGGGCTCGATCGCCGCCAACCCCGGCAACGCATTGATCTACCGTTCGTCCAAGGCTGCCGTGAACATGGCGATGGTCGTGTTCGGCAACGCCGTGCGCGAGCGCAATGTCAGCGTGCTGCTGTTCCATCCCGGCTGGGTCCAGACCGATATGGGCGGCGGCGGCGCCGACATCACGCCGGCCGAGAGCGCCGACGGCCTGATCCGCACCATCGACGCCTCCGGCATGGCGGAGACCAACAGCTTCCGCGACTACATGGGCGAAACAATCGCCTGGTGAGGGCGTCTGCCGCTCAGTTCGCCCGCGTCGAAGCGAGCCAGAGGCCGCCGCCGATCAGCAGACTGCCGCTGAACTTCGACATCAGCCGGACGCGCCTTTGCGAGAGCAGCTGGCCGGCGCGGCCGGAGAGCAGGGCGTAGGTGCCGTCGCTCAGTGCCGCAAAAGCCAGCGCGGTGGCGCCCATGATGGCGATCTGGGTGTCATGGTCGCGCGTGGGGTCGAGGAATTGCGGAAAGAAGGCGCCGAAGAACAGCAGCGTCTTCGGGTTGCTCAGGGCGACGAGCGCACCTTGCAGGAAGAAGCCGCCACGGGGCGGCTTCGCCGGGACTGTCCCTTCCATGTCGGCGCCGGCCGAGCGGAACATCTTCCATCCCAGCCAGATCAGATAGGCGGCGCCGGCCAGACGCAGCCATTCGAACCAATGGCCCAGCGCCGCGGCGACCGAGCTCAGTCCGATGCCGGCGACCACGACCATGATCGCGAGCCCGGCCTGCGTTCCTGCCACATTGAGGAGGCCGGCGCGGGTACCGTGCTTCAGGCTGTTGGCGATGATCAGCGTGACCGTGGGACCGGGAACGATGATGATGACGATGCAGGCGAGGAGATAGGCGGCATAGACTTCGAGCGACATGGCGCGGGCCTCCGATTTTGTCGCTAGTGATCTGCCGATATCGAGTTTCTGTCCAGTCACGCCGTATCGTTGCCGAGCGGGAGTTTTGCGATGAGCCAGGCCAGTTTTGCCGTCTTGCCGCTGACGCCGGAGCGCTGGAGCGATCTGGAGGATCTCTTCGGGCCGCAGGGGCCTTGCTACGGCTGCTGGTGCAATCATTTCCGCATGCCGCAGCGCTTGCGCGTGCCGCTGCTCGGGGAAGGCGCGCGCCGGCTGTTCGAGGAACGGGTGAGGCAAGGTCCGCCGCCGGGTGTGCTGGCTTACGCCGGGGACAAGGCCGTCGGCTGGCTGCAGATCGGGCCGAGGGCGGATATCCCCGAATGGAACAATCCGCGGCGCGCCTCGACGCCACTGCCGGACGCGCCGGCGGAGGATGAACGGAACTGGGCCGCCTCGTGCTTCTTCGTCCGCAAGGGATTTCGCGGCAAGGGCGTCACGGGTGCGCTGCTTGACGGTGCGATCGATTTCGCGCGGGCGAGCGGCGCGCGCTTGATTGAAGCCGCGGCGATGGAGAATCAGGCCAAGCGCAGTGCGGAAGGGCTCTATGTCGGGCCGGAAAGCGTTTTCCGCCGCGCGGGTTTCGTCGAGGTGGCGCGGCAGAAGCCGGGACGGCCCTTGCTCAGGCTGATGATCTGAGCGCGGCTGGCCGGTCGGATCTCAAGGCCCGAGACCCTGAAGGAAGGCCATCAGCCGGTCGAGCGCCTGCCGCCCCTCCGGGCGGTCGAGGTCGAACTGGTATTCATGCGGCAGTTTCGGCTCGGTTTCGGCCGGGAAGAACAGCGTGTCGACCTTGACGCCACGGTCGCGCAACGCCTGGGCCATCATCACCGATTGCGGTGCCAGCGGGTCGCCATTACCGGCCGAGATGAAGCTCGGCGGAAAGGCCTCGGTGACATAGCGCGGAACCGCCGCCTCGGTGATGCGATCGCTGTCGAGCGGGTCCGACGTTCCGAAATAGGCGAAGAGAATCGAGCGCAGGAAACTGCCGAAGGGGCCGGCGAAGTCGAGGGCGGTGGGGTCGAAGACGCCACAGAACAGGACGACGCCCTTGAGGAGGGAGGGCTCGACCGCGGGCCGGAGGCCAAGCGTCGCGGCGTAGTCCTTCCCGGTCAGGCCGGCCGCGAGCTGGGCCGCGATATGGGCGCCGGCCGAATCGCCTGCGAGCACCATGGTGCTCGCATCGACGCCCAGCCGGGCGGCTTCGCGCTGCAGGAAGCCGAGTGCCTTGTTCGCCTGCAGCACCGGCGTGGGATAGCGCGCCGCCGGTGCGAGGCTGTAGCCGATGGCTACGGTCGGGTAGCCTTTGCCGGCGACGATCCTGAGATAAGGGGCCACGTCCTGCCGGTCCCCGCCGACGAAGCCGCCGCCATGGATCCAGACCAGGACGGGGCGTCCCGGCCGTGCCCCCTCGGGCGGCAGATAGATGTCGAGCCGCTCGTCGGCGGCGTCTCCATAGGCGATGTCGCGCTGTTCCCGGATCCCGGCCGGGACATGCTTCGCGAGAGCCGCGCCGGTCTTCGAGGCGCCATAGGCAAAGCCCGCGCGGGTCAGCAGCGCCGACGGCCAGGGCGAGAGCACGAAGGCCGCATAGGCGGCAAACGCGACACCGAGACAAAGCAGGAGAATTCGGATCGCGCGCGGCCTCATGGAACGGACGCTAGAGATTCGCCGGAATATTGACCAGAGCGCGTGCCGGTCGGATCGCTGCGCGGTCGAACCGGATCACGGGTTTTCCACCCCTATCCGGCGGCTCTGCCGGCCGCGAATGCCGGCGCCGAAGGAAGTCGCCCGCTCAGGGGACATCGACGCCGGATGTGATCTGTTCCCCGGCTAAATATTTGAATTATATATTTTTTCTTCCTGCTCCCATCCGCTTTTTCGATCTCCCGTTAACCCGTCATTCGTTCGCATCGGCGAAAGAGAGGGCGCACTACAGGTGGGATGATGAGACGGCGACCGGGACTGACGGCAAAGATCATGATGCTCTTTGCACTGCTGAGCATCGCGGCTGCGCTCGGCCTCGTCAGCGTGCTAGGTGGACTTGACGATGTCCGTCGCATCGACCGGGAGGCCTTTTCCGGCATCACGCTCGCCAGCAGCGCCTCGCTGCTCGCCAGCCGGGTTGCGAACGCCTCTCTGCTCGGCCGCCTCGATGCCGACGCCTCGGCTGCCGAAATCGCGGCGTCGCTGGAGAAGCTCGATGCCGCCATCGAACTCGTCGATGCCGCGCGCGCACATTTCATCTCGGCGTTGCCGAAGGCCATGATCGAGGCGAATCCGACGCTCAATGCCCGCATCAACACTTTCATCGCCTTCCAGCGCGGTATCGTCGATATCGGCCAGCGCGTTTCCGCCAAGGCGGCGGTGCTGGAGGCCGGCGCGGAGGAGGCGCGCCTCAATGTCAGCCAGATCATCGCCACGACCTCGGCGATGCGCGACGCCCTGGCGGCGACGGCAAGCGAAGCCGGAATCCGCGCCGGGGAGCGGGCGGAGCTGGTGCGATTGCGCACCATCGTCATGGCGCTCCTACTGCCCTTGGCGGGCGGGCTCGCCGCGCTCCTGCTGCTCAGCCGCCATCTGACGCGCCCCTTGCGTGAGCTGATGATCTCGATCCGCGAGACGACGAGTTCCGACAGGGTCATCGCCGTACCGCATTGCGGCCGCTCCGACGAAATCGGAGAGCTCGCCCGCACGGTCCAGCAGCTCAGCGAGGTCCGTGCGACCCTGGTGACGCGAGAGACGGAAGCCGGACAGGCCCGCCAGCACCAGCAGCTCCGCAGCCGGGAGCTGGCGCGCATCGCCGACGAGTTCGAGGCGCGGCTCGGCCTGCTGCTCGGCGAGATCGGACGGGCGAGCGAGACGCTGCGCTCGACGCTTCAGGATGCCGCTGTGCGGGTCAACCAGGTCTCCAGGAGCTCGGAGATCGCCGCGGCGTCCGTGACCGGCGCCGGCGAGGAAGCGAACCGCACGACGGAAGCCGCCCTGCGGATGGAGTTCGTCATCGCGCAGATCAACGACGAGGTCAGGCGGGTCTCGATGATGGCGAGCGCCGCGAGCCAGGAGGCGAGCGGCACGCAGAAGCTGGTCGCCGAGCTCGCCGAGAAGGCCACGCAGATCCGCGACGTCGTCGGCATCATCGAGGCCGTGGCGCGCCAGACCAACCTGCTCGCGCTCAACGCCACGATCGAGGCCGCGCGCGCCGGCGCACATGGCCGCGGCTTCGCGGTGGTCGCCTCCGAGGTCAAGGCGCTTGCCGGCCAGACCGCCGAGGCGGCATCCCGCATTGTCGGCCGGATCGCGCAGGTCGACGCGGCCTTGTCCCATGCCGCGGGCGCGGTCTCGACCATCGGCAACAGCATCGGCACAGTCGAGCAGACCGGGACCGAGATCGCGACCATGGTCGACTCCCATGCCGAATTGCTCGGCTCGCTCGGCGAGACGGTGGCGCGGATCTCCAGCGTCACCGGCACGGCTGCGATGGCGATGGCGGAGATCGCCGCCGCCAATATGCAGACCGTCAACCAGGCCGATATGGGAGCGCTGAGCGCGCGCAATCTCGACGAGCGCATCACCGCCCTGCAAATGGAGGCCAGCGCCTTCGTCCGGCGCCTGCGCGCCGCCTGAGCCCGGGAACCGACGCCGCCGGGCTTGCCTTCGCGGCGCGACTCGGCCCCTTCTGCGGCATGTCCGTCATGATCGTTTTCAACCGATGAGCTGGTCGCTCCAGCAGGATGCCGCATTGTCGGCGGTGGCGCGCTGGCTGCAGGCCGGTGATCCGCAGGTGTTCCGCCTGTTCGGCTATGCCGGCACGGGCAAGACGACGCTCGCGCGCCACATCGCCGAGGCGGTGGACGGAGACGTCGTCTTCGCCGCCTATACCGGCAAGGCCGCGCTGGTGCTGCGCAACAAGGGGTGCGCCGAGGCGCAGACCATCCATTCGCTGATCTACCGCTCGCGCGGCGTCGACGAGGAGAGCCCGATCTTCGCGCTCAACCGCGACAGCCAGGCCGCCAAGGCCAAGCTCATCGTCATCGACGAATGCTCGATGGTGGACGAGGAGCTGGGCAAGGACCTGCTCTCCTTCGGCACGCCGGTGCTGGTGCTGGGCGACCCGGCGCAGTTGCCGCCGGTGAAGGGCGGGGGCTTCTTCACCGAGCAGGAGCCGGACGTGATGCTGACGGAGGTCCATCGCCAGGCGGCGGACAATCCGATCGTGCGGATGTCGATGATCGTGCGCGAGGGCGGCCGGCTCGACTATGGCGATTATGGTCTCAGCCGCGTCATCCGGCGCGACGAGGTCAATCCCGAGGTCGTCATGGGGGCCGACCAGGTTCTCGTCGGGATGAACAAGACGCGCCGCAACTACAATGCCCGCATCCGCCAGCTCATGGGCCGCACCGAGACCAATCCGGTGGCGGGCGAGAAGCTGGTCTGCCTGCGCAACGACAAGAGCAAGGGGCTGCTCAATGGCGGCTCCTGGATCGTGCAGGAGATCAAGACCTCGAAGAAGGGGCTCGTCACCATGCGCGTGACGCCCGAGGACGATACCGCGGCCAAGGCCGTGAAGGTCTCGGTGCTGCCGAACTTCTTCGACGGTACCGAGGAGGAGATCCCCTGGGAGCTGCGCAAGCACACCGACGAATTCACCTTCGGCTACGCGCTGACGGTGCATAAGTCGCAGGGCTCGCAATGGGACGATGTCGTGCTCTTCGACGAGAGCTTCGCCTTCCGCGAGCACCGGGCGCGCTGGCTCTATACGGGGCTGACGCGTGCGGCCGAGACGATCACCGTAGTGATGTAGGACGCGGCGTTGCGCTACGGCGCGGGGCCGATTTGGTGTTTTCCGTCAAAAGGATGAGAGCCGGGCCCAGCCTGCCCATTTTTGCTGTTGAAGATGATCGCGGACAGGCAGATGCTGCGGATGCGGCCTGAATCTGGGGACCTCCCCCATGAAATATCTACTTCTCCTCATCCCCTGCATCGCCTGCCTCTGGGTGCCGCTCTATAACGGCATCGAGCCGAGACTGGCCGGCATTCCGCTGTTCTACTGGTTCCTGATGCTGATGATCCCGGTCTCGTCGGTGTTCATCTGGTTCGCTTCCAAGGTGGAAGGAAGCGACTCATGATCGACCATCTCAACTGGCCGGCGACGGCCGTCTTCGTCTTCTTCTTCGCGCTCGTCACGGTGATGGGCTTCGTCGCCTCGCGCTGGAAGTCCGGCAATCTCGAGGAGTTGCACGAATGGGGGCTGGGCGGGCGGCGCTTCGGCGCCTGGATCACCTGGTTCCTGCTCGGCGGCGATCTCTACACCGCCTATACGGTGATCGCGGTGCCGGCGGTCGTGTATGCTATCGGCGCCTATGGCTTCTTCGCGGTGCCCTACACGATCCTGATCTATCCCTTCATCTTCCTGACGATGCCGCGGCTGTGGAACGTCGCGCATAAGAAGGGCTACATTACCGGTTCCGACTTCATCTACGGTCGTTACGGCAACAAGGGCCTCGAGCTCGCGGTCGCCTTCACCGGCATCCTCGCGACCATGCCCTATATCGCGTTGCAGCTCGTCGGCATGGAGAAGGTGATCCAGGCGCTCGGCTTCCAGGGCGAGGGCATGATGTCCCATCTGCCGCTGACGATCGCCTTCGTCATCCTGGCGCTCTACACCTACAAGAGCGGGCTGCGCGCGCCTGCCATGATCGCCTTCGTCAAGGACATCATGATCTACGTCTTCGTCATCGCGGCGGTGGTGATCGTGCCGGCGAAGCTCGGCGGCTACGGCGCCGTCTTCGATGCGGCTGCGAAGGCCTATGAGGGCAAGCCGAACCAGGGGCTCATCCTCTCGCCCACCCAGATCGCGCCGTTCATCACATTGGCGATCGGCTCGGCGATGGCGCTGTTCATGTATCCGCATTCGATGACCGGCGTGCTCTCGGCCTCGGGGCCGAAGGCCCTCCGACGCAACGCGATCGCGCTGCCGGCCTATTCGCTGGTGCTGGCGCTGATCGCGCTGATGGGGTTCATGGCCCATGCCGCGGGCATCGAGGTCGCCAATCCGCAGGATGCGGTGCCGCAGCTCTTCCTGAAGATGTTTCCGTCCTGGTTCGCCGGCTTCAGCTTCGCGGCCATCGCCATCGGCGCGCTGGTGCCGGCGGCGGTGATGTCGATCGGCGCGGCCAATACCTTCACCCGCAATATCTGGCGCCCCTTCGTCGAGCCGGAGATGTCGCCGGGCCGCGAGGCGTCGCTGGCCAAGCTGATGTCGCTAATCGTCAAGGTCGGCGCTCTGGCGGTGATCGTGTTCATGCCGACCAAGTTCGCGCTCGACCTGCAGTTGCTCGGCGGCGTCTGGATGATCCAGATCTTCCCGGCCATCGTCTTCGGCCTCTATACGAGCTGGTTCAGCGGCGAGGCGCTGCTGGCGGGCTGGGTCGTCGGCTTCGGGCTGGGCACCTACCTGTCCTGGGGCCCGACGGCCTGGGTGCCGACATCGCTCGTCCTCGGTTATGGCGCCTATAACGGCATCGTCGCCGTCGTGGCGAACACGGTCGTCGCCGCCGTGCTGTCGCTGGTGTTGCGCCGGGCGCGGGGCAAGATCATCACCGGTGACTTCGCGGACGCTCCCCGCTCGGCTTGAATGGTCGGCACGGGGCGCCACGGCTTGATCGGAGCGGGGGCCTGGAGCGTTTTTTCCGGGCTCCAGCGATCGCTCGACCGGCGGCTGGCCGTCCTCGCATTGCCGAACATTGCCGATTTGTCATGAAACCCTTCGGTTTTTTGCCATAGTCGCCGCCGATGCTGATGCGCATGGTCAGCGGAGGCCGACGGCATGGCGGGACCGGACGATCTGAAGGCGGGGGCCGTCGCCCTCCAGCGTTTCGGCCTCGGAGCGAGGCCGGGGCAGGGCGAGGCGATACGCCGGGAGGCTCGCGATCGATTGCTGGCCGAGATCGCGGCCGGCCCCGTCGCGCAGCCGCAGGGCGTGGCCTTTTCGGGTGCAGCCGAGATCGGGCAGGCGCTCTACGCATTCGAAGATCAGGAAAGGATCGCCCGGGAGGCCAAGCGCGTCGCCGCGCAGCAGGCGCAGGCCGCATCGCCGGGAGCGCAATCTGCGGGCATGCAGGTTGCCGGAGCGGGGGCGATGTCCGGCCAGATGGAGGTTGCCCAGGCGCCGGCCGAGGTCAAACCATCCGGCCAGAACCAGGCCGCGCAGCCGGCCAAGCCGCCGCCCAACGAACCGGCACTGCCCTTCCGGACCTATCGCGACGAGGTGAAGTCGCGCGTCGATCTCGCGCTTGCGGCCGAGACGGGCTTCGGCGAGCGGCTCGTGATGTTCTGGTCGAACCATTTCTGCATCGGCGCGACCAAGAGCAATATCTGCCGGGTCATGGCCGGCGCCTATGAGCGCGAGGCGATCCGCCCGCATGTCTTCGGCCGTTTCGAGGACATGCTGATCGCGGCCGAGAGCCACCCGGCGATGCTCGACTTCCTCGACAACCGCCAGTCGATCGGCCCCAACTCCCCGGCCGGGCGGCGACAGCGGCGCGGGCTCAACGAGAACCTCGCCCGCGAGATCATGGAGCTGCATACGCTCGGCGTCTCCGGCGGCTACAACCAGGCGGACGTCACCAATCTCGCCCGGATCATCACCGGCTGGACGGTGGTGGGGCGTGAGGGCGTGCTCGGCTTTCCCGGCTCCTTCGCCTTCAATGCCGGGCTCCACGAACCGGGTGTCACGCCGCTGCTCGGCCGCTCCTACGACCAGCCGGGCCGGGCGCAGGGCGTTGCGGCGCTGACCGATCTGGCGCGCCATCCCTCGACCGCCCATTTCATCGCGACCAAGCTCGTGCGCCATTTCGTGGCCGACGATCCGCCGCCGAAGCTGGTCGACCTGCTGGCCGCGACCTTCCGTCAGAGCGGCGGCGACCTGCCCAGCGTCTATCGTGCGCTGATCGGCAGCGACGAGGCCTGGAAGGCGCCGGCGACCAAGGTGCGTTCGCCGCAGGAATTCCTGCTGGCCTCCTATCGCGCGACGGGGCTGCAGCCCAATCCCGGACAGATCCTCGGGCTGCTCGGCACGATGGGGCAGCCCTTCTGGCAGCCCTCCGGCCCGAACGGCTATGCCGACACCAACGCCGCCTGGGCCTCGGCCGAGGGGATCAAAACGCGCATCGACGTCGCCGCCGGCTGGGGCCGGCAGACGGCAAACGCGGTGCCGGACCCGCGCAGCCAGGCCGACGACATTCTCGGCCCGATCCTGTCGCCCGAGACGAAGCAGGCAGTGGCGCGCGCCGAAAGCAGGCCGCAGGCGATCGCACTGCTGCTGATGTCGCCCGAATTCCAGCGGAGGTGACGGTGATGGATCATCACGACGATGACGATTGCGAACGGATGACGCCGTCGCGCCGCGCCGTGCTGGGTGCGGCGGGTGCGCTGTTCGCCTGGTCCTTCGTGCCGAAATTCGCCTATGCGGCGGCGGGCGCGCGCGATCCGCGCTTCCTCGTCGTGGTGCTGCGCGGCGCGCTTGACGGGCTCTCGGCCGTGCCGCCGATCGGCGATCCCGGCTATGCCGGCTTGCGCGAGGGCATCGCGCTCGCCAAGGACGGACCGGACGCGGCGCTGCCGCTCGACGGCTTCTTCTATCTCCATCCTGCGATGCCGAATCTCGCGCGGCTTTATAAGCAGGGGCAGGCGGCGATCGTCCATGCGGCCGCGACCGGCTATCGCGAGCGCTCGCATTTCGACGGGCAGGACGTACTGGAAAGCGGCCAGCCCGGACCCGGCCATACGGCGACGGGCTGGCTCAACCGCCTTCTCGCCAGCCTGCCGGCCGGCGAGGGCATCGCGCGAAAGGGCGTGCTCGGTGTCGGCGTGGTGCCGCCGCTGGTGGTGCGCGGCGACGCGCCGGTGCTCGGCTGGGCGCCGCCGCGCATGGCGCGCGCCGGGAGCGACCTGACAATGCGGCTCGCCGATCTCTATGGCCAGCGCGATCCGCATCTGGCCGCGGCGCTGCAGCAGGCGATCGAGACGGAAGGCCTGGCGCAGCGGCGCGGCATGGATGGCAAGATGGGCGGTGGCGGGCCGGATTCGGTCGACGGCATGCGTCGCATCGCCGAGGGCGCGGCCGGACTTGTCGGCGCCGATGACGGGCCGCGCATCGCCGCGCTGGCCTTCGAGGGCTGGGACACGCATGCCAATGAGGGCGGGGCCAAGGGCCGGCTCGCGACTCTTCTCGGCGGGCTCGACGGCGCCTTTGCGACCTTCGAGCAGGGTCTTTCGCCGGTCTGGAAAGACACGGTGGTGATGGTGGTGACGGAGTTCGGCCGCACCGCGGCGGTAAATGGCACCACGGGCACCGATCACGGCACCGGTACGGTCGCTTTCCTCGTCGGCGGAGCGGTCAAGGGTGGGCGCATGATCGCCGACTGGCCGGGGCTGAAGCCGGAGCAGCTCTACCAGAACCGCGATCTCAAGGCGACGACCGACATCCGCGCCGTGGCCAAGGGCGTTGTTGCCGACCTGTTCGGGCTGTCGGGGCCGGTGCTGGCGGAAAAGGTGTTTCCCGGCACGGGCGATTTGGGGCCGATGCGCGGGCTGGTAGTTTAGGTTCTTCCCCTCTCCCGCGAGGGGAGAGGGGGAGCGTTGCGAGCGGCCTCAGGCCCAGGCGCGCTGCTTCAGCTTCTCTTCATAGGCGTCGATCTTCGGCGCCTTCTCCATGGTCAGGCCGATATCGTCGAGGCCGTTCAGCAGGCAGTGCTTGCGGAAGGGGTCGATCTCGAACCTGATCTCGCCGCCGTCGGGGCCCTTGATCGTCTGGTTCTCGAGGTCGATCGTCAGCGTCGCGTTGGAGCCGCGATCGGCATCGTCGAACAGCGCGTCGAGCTGCTCGGGCGTGACCTTGATCGGCAGGATGCCGTTCTTGAAGCAGTTATTGTAGAAGATGTCGGCGAAGCTGGTGGAGATCACGCAGCGGATGCCGAAGTCGAGCAGGGCCCAGGGCGCGTGCTCGCGCGAGGAGCCGCAGCCGAAATTGTCGCCTGCGACGAGGATTTCCGTCTTGCGATAGGCTGGCTGGTTGAGCACGAAATCGGGGTTCTCCGAGCCGTCATCCTTGTAGCGCATCTCCGAGAACAGCGCGGTGCCGAGGCCGGTGCGCTTGATCGTCTTCAGATACTGCTTCGGGATGATCATGTCGGTATCGACATTGACCACCTTCAGCGGGGCCGGCGTCGAGGTCAGGGTGGTGAAGGGCTGCATGGTGCGGTTCCTGTGCTTGTCCTGCGCGCCCGGCCTCAGCCGGCCGCCTGTTCGATGGCTTCCATGTCCTCGTCGGAGAAGCCGAAATGGTGGCCGATCTCATGGATCATGACGTGGCTGACGATGGCGCCGAGGCTCTCGTCGTGCTCGGCCCAGTAGTCGAGGATCGGCCGGCGATAGAGGTGGATGGTGTTGGGCATCTGGCCGGTCTGGGGCCCGAAACCCTGTTGCGGCAGGCCGACGCCGGTGAAGAGGCCGAGCAGGTCGAAGGGGCTCTCCGCCTCCAGCTCCTTCAGCACGTCGTCCTCCGGGAACTCGGTGACGTTGAAGACGACGTCGGCGCAGAGCGCGCGGAACTCCTCCGGCAGGCGGTCGAACGCGGCCTGGGCTAGGTCGTCGAACGCCTCCAGCGACGGGGCTTTCGCTCCGTCCCAGTCGATCCGCGCTGTCTTCGCCACGGCGGCATCCATCTCCGTCACCAGAACTTCAGTTGATGGCCGAGCCACCAGGCCAGCACGATCACGCCGAGGAGCGAGAGCGCACGGCCGATGCGCCGGCCCCAGAGCTCGATCCTGTCGCCCTCCGGCGCGTCGGTGCCGGAGAAATGATCGGCTGCCCTGCCCATCGAGGAACCGAGCAAGGTCTCGCTGTCGCGCTTCACGCGCTCCAGCGCGGCCTTGGCCTCGGCCTCGCGGGCGGCTTCGCGGGGATCGTTCGACATGGCGCTCTCCCCGCTGGACCGTTCAGCCGAGCGTGCGGACGTCGACGAAGCGGCCGGTCAAGGCCGCCGCCGCCGCCATCGCCGGCGAGACGAGGTGGGTGCGGCCGCGATAGCCCTGACGACCCTCGAAATTGCGGTTCGAGGTCGAGGCTGCCCGCTGGCCGGGCTTGAGCTGGTCGGGGTTCATGCCGAGGCACATCGAGCAGCCCGGCTCGCGCCATTCGAAGCCGGCGGCGATGAAGATCTTGTCGAGACCCTCGGCCTCGGCCTGCTCCTTCACCAGGCCGGAGCCGGGGACGATCATGCCGTAGTCGAGGCTTTCATGGATCTTCTTGCCCTCGACGATCTTCGCGACGGTGCGCAGATCCTCGATGCGGCCATTGGTGCAGGAGCCGATCCAGATCACGTCGAGCGGGATGTCGGTGATCTTGGTGCCGGCGGTCAGGCCCATATACTCCAGCGCACGCTTCTTCGAGGCGCGCTTGACCTCGTCCTGGATCAGCTCGGGATCGGGAACCGCGCCGGTGACGGAGATCACGTCCTCGGGGCTCGTGCCCCAGGACACGATTGGCGGCAGGTTGCCGGCGTCGAGCCGGACCACGCGGTCGAAATGCGCGCCCTCGTCGGTCTGCAGCGTCTCCCAATAGCGGACGGCGGCGTCCCATGCCGCGCCCTGCGGCGCCTTCGGGCGGCCCTTCAGATAGGCGAAGGCCTTCTCGTCCGGGGCGACCATGCCGGCGCGGGCACCGCCCTCGATCGACATGTTGCAGAGCGTCATGCGGCCTTCCATCGTCAGGCCGCGGATGGCTTCGCCGGCATATTCGATCACCGAGCCGGTGCCGCCGGCGGTGCCGATCTCTCCGATGATGGCCAGCGTGATGTCCTTGGCGCCGACGCCGGGCGCCGGCGTGCCGTCCACCTGGACGAGCATGTTCATCGCCTTCTTCTGGATCAGCGTCTGCGTGGCGAGGACGTGCTCGACCTCCGAGGTGCCGATGCCATGCGCCAGCGCGCCGAAGGCACCGTGCGTCGAGGTGTGCGAGTCGCCGCAGACGATCGTCGTGCCGGGCAGGGTGAAGCCCTGCTCGGGGCCGACGATGTGGACGATGCCCTGGCGCTTGTCGAGCTCGTTGAAATACTCGACGCCGAATTCCTTGGCATTCTTCGCCAGAGCCTCGACCTGGATGCGGCTTTCCTCTTCGGCGATGCCCTTGGAACGGTCGGTCGTCGGGATGTTGTGGTCGACGACGGCGAGCGTCTTCTCGGGCGCACGCACCTTGCGGCCGGTCATGCGCAGGCCCTCGAAGGCCTGCGGGCTCGTCACCTCATGGACGAGGTGGCGGTCGATATAGAGCAGGCAGGTGCCGTCATCCTGCCGGTCGACGACGTGGTCGTCGAAGATCTTGTCGTAAAGCGTGCGGGGAGCTGAGGTCGCAGTCATGGCTTGATCTCGGTCTTTTCAAATCTGATCTGGAAACGAGAAAGCCGGCGTTGAAGGCCGGCTTGCAAAAACGCTACGCCTGTCGCCGGCCGCGCGATGCGGCCGGTCTCAGGCGCCGGTAAGGCCTGCGGCGATGGAGGCTGTGAAGCGGCCGAAGAAGCGCCAGGGCAGGCGGGCATGATCATGCAGCGCGGCGAAGTCCTGCGTCGTCGGCAGGGGCGGCAGATGGCCCTCTCCCTGCACGGCGCAGAAGCGCTGGAACTGATGCACACACGGCGACATGGCTACTGTGTAGCAGTTCCAAGGAAGCCGGACAATCGATCCGCTCGCGGAGCCGTCATTTGCCGGACGCGGGGCTTGGCGCCGCCGTGTCGACGCTGACGACCACCGACATGCCGGGCGTCAGCTGTTCCGCCAGAGGCTGGCCCGGGTCGATGGCGATGCGCACCGGGACGCGCTGGGCGATCTTGATGAAGTTCCCTGTGGCGTTGTCCGGGCGGATCACGCTGAACTCGGAGCCGGCGGCCGGCGAGAAGCGCTCGATATGGCCGCTGAGCTTCGCATGGCGGAGTGCATCGACGGTGAAGCTCACCGGCTGGCCCACACGCATGCCGGCGAGCTGCGTCTCCTTGAAATTAGCGATGACCCAGACCTGGGCGGGCACGAGCGCCATGAGCTGGGTGCCGGCCGAGACATATTGCCCGAGCCGGGCGGAAACCTCGCCGAGGCGTCCATCCTGCGGGGCGAGGATACGGGTATTGATCAGGTCGATCTCGGCGAGATGAACGGCGGCTTCGGCCCCCTCGACCGCCGCGATGAGCGACTGGCGGTTGACGATCGCGGTCTGGATATCCTGCCGCGCGACTTCGGCGGCGGCGTTGTTGGCGGTGAGGGAGGCGCGTGCCTGGTCGAGCGCCTGCTGGCTCTGGTCGGTGCTGGTCTGGTTGACGACGCCGCGCTCGCGCAACGGCTCGATCCGGCCCCAATTCGCCTCGGCGGTACGCAGGGCCGCTTCGGCACTGGCGACATTCGCCACTGCGGCGCGCAGCCGGGCTTCGGCCGTGGCGCGGGCCTGATCGGAATTGGCGAGGCCGGCACGCTGGGCGGCGAGGCCGGCACGGGCCTGTTCCAGCTTCTGCGCGAAGATCCGGTCGTCGATGCGCAGCAGCAGGTCGCCCTGTTTCACCGTGGCGAAATCCTGCACCGGCACTTCCGCGACATAGCCGGCGAGCTGCGGTGCGATCACCGTGACCTGGCCGCGCACATAGGCGTTCTCGGTGGTCTCGATGGCGCTCGCGAAGGGTGGCAGCCGCCAAGCGTAGAGGACGAGAGCGAGGCCGGCGAGGCCGATCGCCAGCGCGATATAGGTCGAAAGGGAGCGGAACAGGCGGGTCATGGTCGCAAGCGGAAGGTCAGGTTGTCGCGGAGGCGGCCGGCGCGGCCGAGCGTGCCTTCCATTGCAGGAAGGCGAGATGGGTGAGAAGGCCGGCCAGGGCGAGGCCGGCGATCAGCGAGATCAGCAGGAAGGCGTCGTTATAGGCCAGCACCGTCGCCTCCCGCGTCGCCTGCTGGGCCAGCAGCGACACGCCTTCCGCCCGCGTCAGCGTCGGGTCGGTCAGCACATGGCCATAAGCGCCGCCGAGCTGGCTGACGCGCTGCGCGACCAACGGGTCGGACAGGGTGAAATGCTCGGTCAGCACATTGTAGTGGAACGTCGTTCTCAGCGTGATGAAGGTGCCGAAGATCGCCGAGCCGAACAGGCCGCCGATGCTCTGCGTGAACAGGAAGACGGT
Source organism: Allobosea sp. RCC_152_1 (assembly GCF_041360765.1). Taxonomy (NCBI): domain Bacteria; kingdom Pseudomonadati; phylum Pseudomonadota; class Alphaproteobacteria; order Hyphomicrobiales; family Alloboseaceae; genus Allobosea; species Allobosea sp. RCC_152_1. Next base: position 307,406 of record NZ_JBFUPU010000002.1, on the reverse strand, counting down.
GAAGAAGCTCAGGATGTAGATCGGCCCGCGTACGATCGCCGCGCCGAGCCCCTGGGCCATCGCGGCTGGCAGGAAGAGCGCCGAGCCATAGGCGACGAGCGACTGGCTGAGCCAGATGTCGTCCGGCCGGGTCAGGCTGGTGGCGCCGCTGTCGAGCCAGGCGCCAAGCGCGACGCAGGCGAGCGCGGCCCCGTAGAACCCGTTCTCGCGGCCGGGGCGCAGCAGCGCGGCGCAGGTCAGGCCGCCGGCGATGATCGCGGCGAGGATGATCGCGTAGAGCGGTACGGTCTGCTCGTTCTGGATGCCGAGCGCCTGGAAGAAATTCGAGGCGCCGACGGTCTGCTCCGCCAGGACGAGGCGCAGCAGCAGCAGCGTGCCGGCGAAATGCAGCGTGGTCGGGCTGGTCAGCCAGCGAATGTCGACGAGCGGGCTTTCGCGGTGCAATTCGATGATCGCGGCCAGCATCAAGCAGACCATGGCGACGGCAAGGAGCCAGCCGAGCCAGGGCGCCTCGAGCCACCAGTAGAGGCGGCCCAGGCTGAGCGCGACGGCGATGCTGCCGAAGCCGATGGCGATCAGCAGATAGCTGACGATGTCGAAGGGGCCGATCCATTTGATGCGCGGCGGCGTCGCCAGCGGCAGCGCGTAGACGAAGCCGAAAGCCAATAGGGCCAGCCCCATCTCGATCATGGTGAGGCTGTGGAAGCCGCCGAGATCGAGCAGATAGGGCGAGATCAGCCGCGTCACGGGGATGCCGAGCGTGGTGTTGGTCAGCGCCAGCGACAGGCCGACGGTCAGTTTCCGCTGCGGCGGCATCGGCTCGATCATGTAGAAGAAGGCGAGCGAGGACATCGGCGCCGCCGCCATGCCGCTCATGAAGCGCACGGCGACGGCCGATTGCAGATCCTGGACGAAGAAGAAATTCAGGGCGGCGGCCAGCACGAAGCCGGCGATGCTGATCTCCGCAAAATTGCGCAAGCCATACTGCATGCGGATCTTGATCAGCGCGATCGAGAGCGAGACGTTGGGCGCCATATAGGCGGCGACCAGCCAGTTGGTCTCGGCGACGGTGGCGCCGAGCTCGCCCTGGATCTGGTAGATGTTGGTGTTGACGATGTTCTGGCCGATCTGCTGCGTCATCGCCAATGTGACCGAGGCGAGCATGTAGGCGAGCGCGCGCGGCACCGGCATGGTGAACCAGCCCTGTGTCGGGGCAGGGGTCGGCGCAGCGGCTGGCGCGGAAGCGGGCTCTGCCGTGCTCATGGGGCGGCGCTCCGCCCGGCGGCGATGTTGCGGGACGTCCGGCGCAGGACATCGAGTGCCATTTCCAGCTCCCGCGGCGCGATGCCCTGCAGGATATCAGCACGCAGGGCGGCGAGGAAATTCAGGATGTCCTCGGCTTGAGCGCGCGCCATGGGCGTGAGGAACACGCGGCGGGCGCGGCGATCCCCTTCGACGGCGCGGCGCTCGATCATGCCGTTGCGCTCGAGCCCGTCGAGCAGGCGCACCAATGTCGGCTGCTCGATGTCGAGGAGGCCGGCCAGATCGGACTGGATCGGCCCGTCCTCACGGGCGAGCTCCATCAGCAACCGGGCGCGGGACCAGGTCAGGCCCATGTCGCGGGCGCGCTCGTCGACGAGAGTGCGCAGCTTGCGGTTGACGGCCGCGAGCTCGGCGGTGAAGGCGGCCTGGAGTTGCGTCTGATCCATCGGGTGAATATCGATAGCAAGCTAATGATTGGCATGCTTATAGGAGCCTTATACGCATATCAAATAAAAATTATATGCTCCGATATGCGTTTATTGCATTCGACTGGGCGGCCATCATTCCGGGTGCCCCTGCGCCACGAAGCGTTGCGCGCAACAAAAAACGCGGCCCCGAAGGACCGCGTTCCTGAATTCTCGAAGGGGCCGCGGCTTACTTGCCGGCGGCCTTGCCACCCTTGGCGGGGCGGGCCTCGACGCGCTCGGCGATGCGGGCCGACTTGCCGCGGCGATCGCGCAGGTAATAGAGCTTGGCGCGACGCACCTTGCCCTTACGGATGACCTTGATGGAATCGAGGTTCGGCGAGAAGAGCGGGAAAACGCGCTCGACACCCTCGCCATAGGAAATCTTGCGGACGGTGAAGCTCTGGTTGAGGCCGCCGCCGTTGCGGGCGATCACGACGCCCTCATAGGCCTGGACGCGGCTACGCTCGCCTTCCTTGACCTTGACGTTGACCTGCACGGTGTCGCCGGGCTGGAAGGCCGGGATCTCGCGACCTTCGCTCAGCTTGGCAATCTGCTCGGCATCGATCTGCTCGATGATGTTCATGGGTCTCTCCATGGCCGTATTCGCGCGGAAGCGCGGGCTTTCGGCTCGCTGTTTTCAGTTGAGTGCGGGGCCATACAGGAGAGTCCGGCATTTGTCGAGCGGGAATGCCGGCAAGGCGCATGCGGGTCGGCGATCTTGCGGCCGTGGCTTCGCGAAGCATAGCTTCCGGGCGCCATTTCCCCATCACGTCCCATTGTCCGGATGCCCGCATGATCAGCACAGTTTCCAAGGTCGCCCTCGTCACCGGCGCCGCGCGCGGCATCGGGCTGGCGACGGCGAAGCGCTTTCTCGCGGATGGCTGGCGCGTCGGCCTGCTCGACATCGACGGGGCCGGGCTGGAGCGAGCCGTGGCGGAGATCGGCAAGCCGGAGGAGACGCTGGCGCTGGCCTGCGACATCGCCGAGCCGCGGCAGGTCGCGGGCGCTTTCGACGCGCTCGTCGCGCGCTTCGGGCAGCTCGACGCGCTGGTCAACAATGCCGGCACGGCCGTGTTCAAGCCGCTGCTGGAGACGACCCATGAGGAATGGCAGCGCGTGCTCGCGGTCAACCTCACCGGGCCCTTCCTGGCGACGCAGCTTGCGGCCCCGCTGATGGCCGACCGAGGCGGCGGCGCCATCGTCAACATCACCTCGATCTCGGGCCTGCGCGCCTCGACGCTGCGCGTCGCCTACGGCACGTCCAAGGCCGCGCTGGCGCATCTGACGAAGCAGCAGGCGGTCGAACTGTCGAGCCTCGGCATCCGTGTGAACGCGGTCGCGCCGGGCCCGGTCGAGACGGGGATGGCCAAGGCCGTGCACAGCCCGGAGATTCGCGCGGACTACCGCGACGCCGTCCCGCTCGGCCGCTACGGGCTGGAGGAGGAGTTGGCGGAGTCGATCTTCTTCCTGTGCTCGGACAAGGCGAGTTACATCACCGGGCAGGTGTTGGCCGTCGATGGCGGGTTCGATGCGGCCGGGATCGGATTGGCGACGCTGCGGGGTGAGCGGCGGAATTTATAGAGGGGCTGGTTTCCCCCTCCATCCGCTTGCCGGCGGGTTTCCCGGAAAGCGGGATGATCTTCGCAGCGGCTGTTGCCGGTTGTGTTACTTCGTCGGCTGAGTGCGCGCGGTGAGCTTGTTTCCGTCGGGGTCGCGAAGGTAGGCGACGAAGGCTCCGTTCGGGCGCTCGCTGGGTGGGCTCTCGATCGACGTTCCGCCATGGGCGGTGCCGGCATCATGCCATGCGAGAACATGGTCACGGCTCGCCGCGGCGATACCGATTGTCCCACCGTTGGCCGCCGTCGCTGGCTTGCCGTCGATCGGCTTCGTGATCATCAGCCGACCGCCGTCGTGGACATAGATCAGCCTGCCTCTGGCATCGATCTCGCCGGGCTCGCCTCCCAACGCGGCGAATGTGGCGTCGTAGAACTCTCTCGCCCGCTCCAGGTCGTTGCTGCCGATCATGACGTGAGTGAACATCGTTTTGTCTCCAAAGAGGGCCGGTGCGAGATCATCGGGCGCGAAGAGGGGCGGCTGCCCGCGCATAAAAGGTCGGTGATCGTCAGCTGCACTGTACGGCCTTTGAGCCGCATTGCCCCCTACTTGTAGAACCCCTCGCGCAGGTTGAAGCCGTGCTCCAGCCAGACTTTCATCGCGCAGAGCATGCCCGTCCAGCCCTCGCAATTGCCGTAGGAGGCCTTCAGCCCCTCCGGCGTCCGTGACCAGCCCTGTTCCGATATCCGGACGAGCGTGCGGCCGTCTTCGAGCGGCTCGAAGGTCATCGTGACGGTGGTCTCGCGGCTGGCGGCGGGGTCGGGCGTCGTCTCGGCCGAGCCCCAGCGCAGGACGATGCGCCTGTCCTTCTCCACCTCCACGACATGGACCGGGAAGGCGCCGGGGAAGTCGTGAAAATCCCAGGTGACGACCGCTCCGGTCTCGAGCCGCCCCTTCGCGCCGCCGGTCGTGAAGAAACGGGAGAGGCGGTCGGGATTGACCACTGCCTCGAAAACCTCGCCGACCGGCTTCGCGATGCGCCCGGCGACCGAAAATTTCAGATCCATCTGCGGTTCCATCGACGCCCTCCCATTGCTGCCGGGATTATTATGTTATAGATTTATAACATGTCAATAGACGACCAGGACGACGCGCTCTTCAAGGCGCTGGGCCATCGCGCCCGGCGGCGGATTCTGGATGCGCTGAAGGCGGGCCCTCGCACGACGGGGATGCTGTGCGAGCTCATGCCGGAACTCGATCGCTGCACCGTGATGCAGCATCTGAAGGTGCTGGAGGAGGCGGGCCTTGTAATCGTCGAGCGGCGCGGGCGCGAGCGCTGGAACCATCTCGACGCGCTGCCGATCCACAGCATTCACGAGCGCTGGATCGGTCCCTATGCGGCCTATGCGGCGGCCATGCTGAGCCGCCTCAAGCGGATGAGCGAAGGCGAGGTGGGCGCCCCGACGCATCAACCGACGGGCGCGAAGGAAACGGGGGACGCCTAGCGGCGCTCTAGATGCGCGCTCGCCGGCCGGTCGCGCCTCCGCTGACGCCGGGTGTCAGCACATCGTCGGCAGCGGCTTTCGGCTGGCGGCAGCCATGCTAAGCCTGTTGTGACGCGTGGAGAGTTCACCGATGGCTTCAGACCCCTTGTTCGAGCGCCTGTGGAACGGCAGCGCGCCCATGGAGGAATGGACCGCCGCGGTTTCCGATGGCGCCGCCACCGCCGTTGCGGACGGCATCATCACGGTCCACACCACCTATTTCTGCGGCAGCGTCACCGCGATCCGCACCATGGAAGGGCTGGTCCTGATCGACACCGCCAAGCCGGATACGGCGCAGCGGACGCTGGAGGTGATCCGGAGCTGGGATAACAGCCCGATCCATACGGTGATCTTCACCCATGGCCATATCGACCATACCAGCGGCATCGCCGTCATCGATGCGGAGGCCGATGCGCGGGGCGTCCCACGCCCCCGGATCGTCGCCCATCGCAATGTCCGCCGGCGGATGGAGCGTTACGCGGCCTCGCACGGCTTCAACAGCATCGTGCAGGGCCAGCAGTTCAACAAGCCCGGCTATGTCTACCCCATCGGCCAGCGGCAGCCGAACGAGGTCTATGACGAGACGCTGTCGCTCACGATCGGCGGCGAGCGGCTCGAACTCTTCCATGGGCGAGGTGAGACGGACGATGCCAGCTTCGTCTGGCTGCCGGAGCGGCGCGTCCTGGCAAGCGGCGACTTCGTGATCTGGGTGTTCCCGAATGCCGGAAATCCGCGCAAGGTCCAGCGCTATGCCGCCGAATGGGCCGTCGCGCTGCGGCACATGGAGCAGCTCAGGCCCGCCATCCTGATCCCCGGCCATGGCCCTGTCGTCTTCGGCGAGGAGCGGGCGTTGCAGATGCTGCGCGACGGTGCGGAAGCGCTCGAACATCTCGTGCGCGAGACGCTGGCACTGATGAACCGGGGCGCCACGCTCGACGCGGTGCTGCATGCGGTGACGGTGCCGGCGGGTTACCTCGCGAAGCCCTATCTTCTGGCGAAATACGACGATCCGGAATTCCTCGTCCGCAGCATCTATCATTTCTATGCCGGCTGGTTCGATGGCGACCCGGCGCATCTCAAGCCGGCGCGCACCGCCGAGATCGCCACCGAGCTCGCCCGGTTGGCGGGCGGGGCGGAGAAGCTGGCCGAGCGGGCGGCCATCCTGTCGGAGCAGGGAGCGTCCCGGCTCGCCGTGCAACTCGCCGAGCTTGCCGGTGCGGCAGCGCCCGACGCTCCCCGCATCCAGGCCATTCGCGCCAGCGTCCTGCAGAAGGCCATCGACGGCGAGAGCTCGCTGATGGGCAAGGCCTTTCTCTCGGTCTACCAGCGCCAGGCGCAGGAGCGGGCCGGCTGAGCCCCGTCGTCCCGCTAGCGAGGGGCGCTTCCTCGCGCCGCCTGCCGGCTCCGCTGCGGTGCGGCACATAATCTCCTTGCAGCCGATCGTGAACGGCGCGAACCTGCCTCGACATGCCTCTTCGACGGCCGCTCGGCCCGCTCGGGCCAGTGCGACCGCCGCCTGACCGGTGCTGCGGGCTCTTCCGTCCCGACGCGCCGGCCTCCATCCGCGTCGATGAGAGGCCAAAGGCCTTTCGTCCTCGTGGGTCCAACCCGAAGGAGGACGTCATGGCTGCACAGAACGGCAAGGGAGACGCGGCATCCGGCACCCGACGCGCGGGGCCACGATGCATCGCGATCGTCGGCCCCTTCCAGAGCGGCAAGACCACGCTGCTCGAAAGCATCCTGATGCGATGCGGCGCGCTTTCCCGCACCGGCTCGGTCAAGGCCGGCAACAGCGTCGGCGATGCCTCGCCCGAGGCGCGGGCTCACCAGATGAGCGTCGAGCCCAATGTCGCGAGCGTCGAATTCCTCGGCGACCAGTTTCAATTCATCGACTGTCCCGGCTCGGTCGAGTTCCTGCACGAGATGCGCCATGTCCTGCCGGCGGTCGACGCGGCCGTGGTGGTCTGCGAGGCGGATGACCGCAAGGCGCCGGCGCTGGAGCTCGTGCTGCGCGAGCTCGAGGAGGCCGACATCCCCCGCTTCCTCTTCCTGAACAAGATCGACACGGCCTCGCGCCGGGTGCGCGAGACGCTCGCCATCCTGCAGCGGGCCTCGCGCACGCCCTTGCTGCTGCGCCAGATCCCGATCTGGCAGAAGGGCATCGCCATCGGCTTCATCGACCTCGCGCTGGAGCGGGCCTTCATCTATCGCGAGCACGCGCCCAGCGAGATCGTTCCGATCGACCCCGACGAGAGCGGCCGCGAGAAGGATGCGCGCTTCTCGATGCTGGAGAAGCTCGCCGATTACGACGACGAATTGATGGAGGAGCTGCTCGGCGACATGGAGCCGCCGCGCGATCGCATCTTTGACGATCTCGCCCGCGAATTGCAGCACCGCCATGTCGTGCCGGTGCTGATTGGCGCGGCCGAGCGCGGCAATGGCGTGACGCGGCTCCTGAAGGCGCTGAGGCATGAGGCCCCGACGCTCAGCGAGACGCGCGGGCGGGTCGGCATCGTCGAGAACGGGCCGCCATTGGCGCAGGTGATGAAGAGCTGGCATGCGGGGCAGGGTGGCAAGGTTTCGCTCGCCCGGGTCATGCGCGGGCGGCTGGCCGAGGGCGACGTCGTCACCTCTTCCGCCGGCGTCGAGGCGCGCATTGCCGGCATCGTCTCCCTGAAAGGCAGCGAGCAGAGCCGCAAGCCCGCCGCAGAGGAGGGCGAGGTCGCCGGCTTCGCCAAGCTCGACGGCATCGGTACGGGCGAGGCCTTCATGCTCGGCAAGCAGCGTGCCGGCGTGGTCAGCGCGGTCGCCCCGCCCGAGCCGGTGCATACGCTCGCGATCGCGGTCAAGGACCGCAAGGACGATGTCCGGCTCGCCGCCGCGCTGCAGAAGATCGCGGAAGAGGATACCGCGCTCCTCGTCACCCAGGTGCCGGAACTGAGCGAGACGCGGCTTTCGGGCCAGGGCGAGATGCATCTGCGCGTCACGCTGGAGAAGCTCGCCGGCCGCTACGGCGTGAATGTCGTAAGCCGGCCACCGCAGGTCGGCTATCGCGAGACCATCCGCGGCCAGGCCGGTGCGCGCGGGCGCCATCGCAAACAGAGCGGCGGCCATGGCCAGTATGGCGATGTCGTGATCGAGATTGCGGGGCTGCCGCGCGGGGAGGGCATCCGCTTCATCGACAAAATCACCGGCGGGGTGGTGCCGCGCCAGTATATCGGCTCGGTCGAGGCGGGCATGCGCGACTATTGCGAGAAGGGGCCGCTCGGCTTCCCGGTGGTCGATCTCGCGGTCACGCTGACGGACGGCTCCTATCACACGGTCGATTCCTCCGACATGGCCTTCCGCCAAGCGGCCCGACTGGCGATGAGCGAGGCCATGCCGCAGGCCAGGCCCGTGCTGCTGGAGCCGATCCTCTCCATCGAGGTGGTGATCCCGTCCGAGGCGATGTCGCGTGCCTCGGCGCTGATCTCGGCCCGGCGCGGGCAGATCCTCGGCTACGACACCCGCCCCGGCTGGCGCGGCTGGGACCAGATCAACGCCCTCGTCCCGGAGGCCGAGATGTCCGGGCTGATCGTCGAACTGCGCTCGGCGACCTCCGGGGTCGGTTCCTTCAGCGCGCGCTTCGACCATCTGGCGGAGCTCGCCGGCAAGCCGGCCGAAGCGGTGGTCTCGGCCCAGGCCCTGGCGGCGGCGCAGGCGCGCTAGAGCCGGATGATGTCAGATGGAATCACATGATGATCCCATCTGACATCTGAATCCGTCTCTCATCAAAGAGACAGAGCAGGATTCTCGCGAAAAAGCCGGCTCCTGCTTTTTCGCATCCTGCTCTAGACGGACCTCTTACGACGATAGTCTCGGCGGAACTCGCTCTGCCAGGGCTTGCCTCGCCGTCCCGCGAAAGGTTTATATCTAAACAATTCGTGGGGTGGCGAGAGGTCGCGCTTGCGCGCCGGGCCGCCGTTCCGCACTCTATGGTCGTGAAAAAGCGCGCCGGAGGCTTTGCGCGAGCAAGCTGAGCCGGCCGAGAGGGAGGAGACCATGACTGCGATCGGCGTCGCGCAGCCCATGCAGGGTGCGCGTCCGTGGCTTGCGCATTATCCGCCGGCCGTCCCGGAAACGCTCGACGAGGCGAAGATCGGGACATTGGCGGATCTGATCCGCTCGTCCTGCGCGACCTATGCCAATCGCCCGGCCTTCGAGAGCTTCGGCAAGACGATCACCTTCGCCGAGACCCTGCGCGCGGCGGAGGCCTTCGCGGGCTGGCTTCAGGCGAGGGGGCTTCAGAAGGGCGACCGCGTCGCGCTGATGATGCCGAACATCATGGCCTATCCGGCGATGATCTTCGGGACGCTGCTCGGCGGCTTCACCGTCGTCAACGTCAACCCACTCTATACGGCGCGCGAGCTCACCCACCAGGTCAACGATGCGGGGGCGCGCATCCTCGTGGTGATCGAGAACTTCGCCCATGTCGTCGAGGAGGCGAAGGCGAACCTGAAGCTCGACGCCATCGTCATCGCCACGGCCGGCGATTTGATGGGCTTCAAGGGCAGGATCGTCAATTTCGTCGCCCGCCGCATCAAGAAGGTGGTGAAGCCCTTCAATCTGCCGGGCGCCGTCGAGCTCCGGCATATCCTGCAGACGGTGGAGGGAATGGAGCCCGTCGCCATCGTTCCGGAAGACGTCGCCTTCCTGCAATACACCGGCGGCACGACCGGGGTCGCCAAGGGTGCGACGCTGACGCATCGCAATGTCGCCGCCAATGTTCAGCAGGCCGGATTCTGGCTCGAATGGACGCTCGAGCCTCCGCAGGGGCGAGGCGAATACCAGCATGTGATGGTGACGGCGCTGCCGCTGTACCACATCTTCGCGCTGACCTGCTGCTGCATGTTCCTGCTCCGGATCGGTGCCAAGAGCCTGCTGATCGCCAATCCGCGCGATATTCCCGGCTTCATCAAGACGCTGAAGGCGAGCCGGTTCACGCTGATCTCGGGCGTCAACACGCTCTACAATGCGCTCGCCAACCATCCCGAGATCGGCACCGTGAATTTCGGCGAGCTGCGCTTTGCCGTGGCCGGCGGCATGGCGACCCAGGCCGCCGTCGCCAAGCACTGGAAGGAGGTCACGGGCAAGCCGATCATCGAGGGCTACGGGCTTTCCGAAACCTCGCCGGTCGCGACCATCAACCGGCCGGATATCCAGGAGTTCTCCGGCACGATCGGCTATCCCATTCCCTCGACCGATGTCGCTGTTCGCGACGCCGACGGCAACGACATGCCGCCCGGCGAGCCCGGCGAGATCTGCATCCGCGGGCCGCAGGTGATGCGGGGCTACTGGAACCGCCCCGACGAGACCGCCAAGGCGATGACGGAGGACGGCTATTTCCGCTCCGGCGACATCGGCGTGATGCTGCCCGACGGTCAGTTCAAGATCGTCGACCGCATGAAGGACATGGTCCTCGTCTCGGGCTTCAACGTCTATCCCAACGAGGTCGAGGATGTGCTTGCGGCGCATCCCGGCGTGCTGGAAGCGGCGGTGATCGGCCTTCCGGACGAGCATTCCGGCGAGGTCGTCGCGGCCTTCGTCGTGCGCAAGGACCAGACGCTCACGGCCGACGCGCTGCGCGCCTACTGCAAGGAGAACCTCACCGGCTACAAGGTGCCCAGGCAGATCTTCTTCCGTGAAACCCTGCCCAAGACCAATGTCGGCAAGGTCTTGCGCCGGGTCCTGCGCGAGGAAATCGTCGCCAAGGGGTGAGTGCTCGCGGCGTCCGGGAAGCTGCCAAGCTCCGCCGGGCAGTCGACAGAGGGCGGAACAGCGTGTTGTCTGTCCGGCCGCTGTCGCCGGAGACCATTCTCGCTTGCCACGCCGCCTTATCGAACTGCCCTTGCTGCGCCGGCTGAAGCCGGGGCTCTACGTCCATGACGAGGAGGCCCTGAACGCCGAGCCGGCGCTCGATCTCCTCGACGAGGCGATCACGCCGGTCAGCGCCTTCTTCATCCGTAACAATGGCGAGCTGCCGGACATTGCCGATGAAGGCTCCTGGACGCTGACGATCGACGGCGAGGTCGAGCGTCCCGCCGTCTGGACGCTTCCGGCGCTACGGGAGGCTTTCGAGACGGTCACCGAGACCGCCGTGCTGGAATGCGCCGGCAACGGCCGCGCCCAATTCTCGCCCGCGACCGACGGGCTGCCATGGCGGCTCGGCGCGGTCGGCTGTGCGCGCTGGACCGGAGTCAGGCTTGCCGATGTGCTGAACCATGCGGGCGTAAGACCGGGCGCCGTCTATACCGCCCATTTCGCGCCCGACCGGCAGATCGGCAAGCCGGAGAAGGAGGCCCTGTCGCGCGGCCTGCCGATCGCCAAGGCGCTGTCGCCGGAGACGCTGATCGCCTTCGCCATGAACGATGAGCCCCTGCCGCGCCTGCATGGCGGGCCGCTGCGCATCGTCGCGCCGGGCTATCCCGGCTCGGCCTGGCAGAAATGGCTGAACCGCATCAGCCTGCGGACGCAGGAACATGACGGCGAGAAGATGCGCGGCACGGATTACCGCCTGCCGATCCATGCGCTGCGGCCGGGCGAGCCGCTCGATCCCACCCATTTCGCCGTGATCACCGACATGCCGGTGAAGTCGCTGATCACCCGCCCGACGAATGGCTTCACCGTGGCGGCGGGCGAGATGGTCGCGGTCGCCGGCTTCGCCTGGAGCGGCGCCATTCCGCTTGCCGCGGTCGAGCTCTCCTGCGACGGCGGAAGCCGTTGGGACGATATCGCGCTGGCACCGGGCGAGGGCCCCTTCGCCTGGCGTCGTTTCGAGACCCGTCTGCCGGCCGTGGCGCCGGGGCCGCTCACGATCATGGCCCGCGCCCGGGATACGGCCGGGAATTGTCAGCCGCTCGAACCGCCGTGGAATCCGCGCGGTTACTGCAACAATCAGGTGCAGCGCGTCAGCGGGACGATTACGGCGCGCGACGCGAGGGGTTTGCGCGAGGAATTTTCTCGGGGCATTTGAACCTTTTACGGCGCGGGCGCGTCTAACCCCTCGAGTCTGCCGCTGCCGGCACGGCTCTGCCGCCTCGGTCACTCCCTCCTCCCATCGGCGACCGAGGCGGCTATTTCTCTTTGTTTCGGCTCTTCAGGCGGCCAGCAAGGCACGGCCGTCGCTGGCATGGCCGGTGACCGAGACGATCCGCCCCGCTTCGATCTCGCTTGCGAACCGGACGAGCGTGAAATCCTCGGCGCGGCCGGTCTTGCCGCGCTCGGTCAACACCGAGAGCGCCCGGCCCATCCGGGCCGCGAGGTGCCGCTGCTGAGCCGTCGCGGCGGCCGCACGCAGCCTCGATGCCCGCTCCGTCACGATCTCGCCCGGCAGTTGCGGCATGCGCGCGGCCGGTGTTTCGGGCCTTGCCGAATAAGGAAAGACATGGACGAAGCTGAGCCCGCATTCCTCGATGAGGGACAGCGAGCGGGCGAACATCGCCTCATCCTCTGTCGGGAAGCCGGCGATGAGGTCGGCGCCGAAGACGATGTCGGGGCGCAGGCGCCGCATCTCGTCACAGAAGCGGATTGCGTCGCTACGGCTATGCCGGCGCTTCATGCGCTTGAGGATGAGGTCGTCGCCATGCTGCAGCGACAGGTGCAGATGCGGCATCAATCGCGCTTCCGTGGCGATGAGATCGCGCAGGGCATCGTCGACCTCGACCGCATCGATCGAGGAGAGGCGCAGCCGCCGGAGCTCCGGGATTTCGCGCAGGATGTCCGTGGCGAGCGTGCCGAGCGTCGGCTTGCCGAGCAGGTCGCGGCCATAGCTGGTGAGATCGACGCCGGTCAGGACGATCTCGCGCGCGCCGGCCTCGACGAGACGTCGGCACTGGGCAAGGACATGGCCCGCCGGCAGCGAGCGCGAATGGCCCCGGCCGAAGGGGATGACGCAGAAGGTGCAGCGATGGTCGCAGCCGTTCTGCACCTGCACGAAACCGCGCGTATGCCCGGCGAAGCGGCCCGTCGGCGCCGCGCGCATGGTCGCATGGGCCATGATGTCGCCCACTGCGAGCTTGTCGGCAGGCAAGGCCTGCTCGCCGCCGAGGCTGTTGGAACGGGCAAGCGCCTCCCAGCTCTCCGGCCGCAGCTTCTCGTCATTGCCGAGGACGCGGTCGGCCTCGGGCATGGCGGCAAAGCGGGCCGGCTCGATCTGCGCGGCGCAGCCGGTGACGATGACGGGCCGGTCCGGCTGCTCGCGCTTGAGGCGGCGGATGGCCTGACGGGCCTGCCGGGTCGCCTCGGCGGTGACGGCGCAGGAGTTGACGATCGCGGCGTGTTTCAGCCCGGCGGCTTCCGCCTGGAGCCTGAGCGCCTCGCTTTCGACGATGTTGAGGCGGCAGCCGAAGGTAACGACCTCCAGAGCATTTCCCAGTTTCTCCGAAACGGGGAAATGCTCTGATCCTTTGTCTTCTCGCATTTTCTTCACGCGAACCGGTGTCCACTTCGCTCAAAAATGCTTGGCCCCCATCAGGCGGCGCTCTCGAACAGGGACGGATCGAGTGTGCCTTCCCACTCAAATTCGGCCGCGCCCGTCATCAGGACGTGGCCATCGCTCTCGCGCCATTCGATGGTGAGATCGCCGCCCGGCAGGCTGACCACGGCCTTGCGGGCTGATAGCTCACGGCGCACTGCGGCGACCAGCGCCGCGCAGGCGCCCGAGCCGCAGGCCTGGGTGATGCCGGCGCCGCGTTCCCAGACACGCAGCACGATATGGTCGGGCGCCTTGACCGCGGCGAGCTCGATATTGGCGCGGTCGGGGAAGATCGGGTGGTTCTCGAGCAATGGGCCGATCTGCGCGAGATTGTAGGCATAGGGGTCCTCGACGAAGAAGACCGCATGGGGATTGCCCATATTGACGGCGCAGGGCGTGTGCAGGATCGGGTCGTCGATCGGGCCGATCTGCAATTCGAAGCGGCTGGTATCCTCGAAGGGCTCGGCGAGCGGGATCTCGTCCCAGGCGAGGCGCGGGGCGCCCATATCGACGGTGAAGATCGTCTCGCTCTCGCGCCTGACCGGCAGCAGGCCGGCCTTGGTCTGCAAGGTCAGGCTGGTCCTGGCGGGGTCGCCCATCTCGGGGTCGGCGACCATCGCCCTGGCGACGCAGCGCGTGCCGTTGCCGCAGGCGCCGGCCTCGGAGCCGTCGATGTTGTAGATGCGCACGAAGGCATCGGTGCCCGCGACCTGGGGATCGTGCAGCACCATGAGCTGGTCGAAGCGGGCGCGCGGCTCGGCGGCGATGGCGCGCGCGTCGTCGGCGCCCACCAGGAGCTTGGTACCGCGCAGGTCGAGCACGGTGATCTGGTTGCCGAGCCCGTTCATCTTCAGGAACCGGCGATTGGCCAGAGCGTTCATTTGGTCACACGTCCCATGAATAACGGGTCTATGACGGAGGCGACGTGAAAAAGCCACCCTCGTCCCCGTTCCTGAGAGAAGGTGGACATTCTATGCTGCGCTGCAAGGGCGCGAATCGCGAGAAGCTAGGGCCGTGACGATGCGGTATTTCCGGATTTGTGTTCTGGCCTGCACCGGCATGGCCGGTGCCGTGTCGATGGCCTTCGCCCAGGCGACGGCTGCTCCGCCTTCCGCCGTCCAGTCGGCGCCGCTTGCCCCGCCGCCTGGCGCGACCCCGGTACAGGTGCCGTCGGCCCCCAATCAGGGCCCGCCCGCAGCGGTTCCCGATTCGCAGCCCTCTCCGCAGCCGGTCCAGCCCGCGCCGCCGCCGCCCTTTCCGGTGACGCCGCAGCCGGTGCAGCCTGCGCCGACGCCACAGCTTCCGCTGGAGCCGCAGCCGGTGCAGCCGCCGCCGACCCTGCCGGCGCCGGGCCAGCCGCTGCCGCCCGTCCCGCAGCAACAGCAGACCGGCGTGCCCGACCCGAATTCCACGCTGGCCGGCAAAGGCTCCGATACGAGCGATGTCGCGGAGGTGACGCTCTCGCCCAAGCCCGTGCTTCTCCTGTCAGGGCAGGCGACATGGGATCAGGGCTTCCAGAAGCTCTCCGACAGCTTCAAGGCGTTGCGGGCCGAGGCGCAGAAGGCGGGGCTCACCGCCGCCGGCCGGCCGCTGACGCTCTTCGTCGAAACGACGGATGAAGGCTTCCGTTTCGATGCGATGCTGCCGGTCGCGATCCCGCCGGGCGGTCAGGCGCCTTCGCTCGGCGCCGATTTCAAGATGTCGACCTCGCCCGCCGGGGCGGCGCTGCGCTTCCTGCATCAGGCGCCTTATGACGACATCGATTCCACCTATGAGACGATCACCGCCTATCTGGAGGCGAAGAGCATCGTCGTGAAGGACGCCTTCCTCGAGGAATATGTCAGCGATCTCAATGATCCGGGCGATCCGAATCTGGAGATCAACGTCTACGTCCAGCCGAAATAAGGCGGGGCGTCACGCGCTCCAGCTCAGGCCCGGCCGCATCGGCCGGAAGCGCTCTTCCGGCAAGCCAGCGGCAGCCAGCGCCGCCTTCAGCGCCTCGGGCGGGCGCTCGACGCCCTCGTCGGTGAGCTGGAAGGTACCCCAGTGGTGGCCGATGGCCGCCTCGGCGCGAAGCGCCTGCATGACCTTCACCGCCTCTTCCGGGTTCATGTGGTTGTCCGACATGAACCAGCGCGGCTCATAGGCGCCGATCGGCAGCACGGCGAGGCTGAACGGGCCATGGTCACGGCCGAGCCGCTCATAGAGCGAGCCGTCATGATAGCCGGTGTCGCCGACATGGAAGAGCTTCGTGCCGCCGGTTTCGAGGATGAAGGAGCACCACAGCGCCATGCGGCGATCGAAGGCGCCGCGCGCCGACCAGTGATAGGTCGGCACCAGCGTGACGGCGACGGCGTCGGAGAGCTGCAACCGGTCGTCCCAGTCATGCGCCTCGGTGCGGGCATCGGGGATGCGGGCCCTGACGATGGTGTCGTTGCCGAGCGGCATGATCATCCGCGGCCGATCGCGATGGTGGATCCGCGCCAGCGTCTCGATATCGAGATGGTCGTAATGATTGTGGGTGATCAGGACCGCGTCGATCTTCGGCAGGTCGTCGAAGGCGACGCCGGGCGCGTTGACGCGCTTCGGCCCGAGGAAGGTGAAGGGACTGGCGCGCTCCGAATAGACCGGGTCGATCAGCAGGTTGAGGCCGGCGATCTGGTAGAGGAAGGAGGCGTGGCCGAGATGGACGATGCGCACGCCCTCGACCCGCGCCGGCGGCTTGTCCTGCGCAGGCGCGGCGTATTGCGGCGGGAAGGCTTCGCGCTCGCGTTTGCCGGTCTGCCAGCGCAGCACGTCCATCAGCCCTTTGCTGACCGTGCGGCCGTCGCTGAAAAGGAGGCCGTCGAAATGGTCGCTGACGGGGCCCTGGTAATAGGGGTTGCGCGAGCGGGAGATCGCGGCCCAGGCCGCGCCGGTTGAGGCCAGCAAGGCACCGAGACCGAGGAAGGAGAGGAGTTTGCGGCGGTTCATGGCCCGGTAGAGGTAGGCGGTCGTGACGTTCGATCAAGACCGCCTACGGCAGTATTGCTTCTATAAGGCGATGGCCGTCAGTTGCTGCCCGAGCGGATCGCCACCGTCGCGACGCCGGCGCCGATCAGCAGCGTGCCGCCGGCCTTGTTGAACAGGCCGATGGCGCGCGGATTGCTCACCACGGCGCGAGCCCGGGAGGCGATCAGCGCGTAGCCCATGGCGTTGGCGAAGGCGAGGCCGATGAAGGTCGTCTCGAAGATCAGCATCTGCGTCCAGAAATCGCCCTTGGTGTCGAGGAACTGGGGGAGGAAGGCGACGAAGAAGGTGATGCTCTTCGGGTTCAGCGCCGTCACCAGCCAGGCATGGCCGAGCATCTTCCAGGCGGGTGCCGCGTCTTCGCGCGGCTTGGCATCCAGCGTGCCGCCGGCGCGGAAGAGCTTGATGCCGAGCCAGATCAGATAGGCCGCGCCGATCCATTTCAGCGCGGTGAAGATCATGGCTGATGTTGCGAGCAGCGCGCCGACGCCGAGCATCGAAAGGGTCATGGCGGTGAAGTCGCCCAGCGCGACGCCGACCGCGATCGGGAAGGCCGTGCGCCAGCCCTGGCCGAGCGCATAGGAGATGACGAGCAGGATCGTCGGCCCGGGGATGACGAGGAGGACGGCGGTGGCGGCGGCGAAGGCGGCCCAGGCTTCGAAGGTCATGATGATGGCTCCCTGAAAACCAGAGCCATCACCAGAAGCGGGTGCTTGTAAAGAGGTCAGCCGCGAGCGGCGTCGACAAAGTTGCAGAAGCCGCGGCGGACCTCGCCCTCATGGCCGATCTGGCCTGCCTGGACGGTGAAAACGAGATCGAGGCGGGTGGCGCCGCCGCTCTTGCGGGCGGTGATGCGCAGCGATTGCAGGCGGCCCGAGCCGGCTCCGTCCTGAAGGGCGGTGAGCGTGTTGGTCGCCTTGTCGACGCGGATCCCGCCAAAACCTTCGGCGGACACGGCGCGGGCGGCGCCATTAATGGCCTTGGCCGGCGGGCTCTTGACGAGGTCCCAGGTGCGGTAAGTGATCTCCGACAGCATCGGCACGCCGGCGCTGGTGAAATTGGTGGAGCAGGGCTGCGCCTGGGCTCCGTTCAGGCCGGCAAAGGCGGCGGACACGGCGATGACACAAGGTATCAGGAGGCGGGTAGGCATCGTTGCGCTCGCAATCGATTAAGGGACGCCCTCCGTTACCGAGGTTGCGGCATCCTGTCACCGTAACCCAAGGTTACGCGCGGCTCCGGTTCGGCTGCGACGACCAGCACCCACCAGGCGCGGTAGCTCGTGCGCGGATCCTTGGAGAGCGCGATGCCGTAGCGCGTCGCCTCCTTCATCCGCAGATTGGCGTCGTGGCCGGGGGATTTGCGCCAGCCCTCGAAAGCCTCCTCGACGGAGAAGTAGCCCCCGCCGAGATTTTCCGCGACGCGGGCGGAATCGAGGCCTGCCGCCTCGACGCGCCCGCCGAAGCTGCCGCCGGCGTCATGGGAGAGGGCGTTCTTCGCGACCATGGCGTCGGCCTGGCGCTGGGCCATCGCCATCAATCGCGGATCGGGCCGGACGGGTCCGAGGCCGAGGCCGGCGCGATAGGCGTTGAGGATGCGCCCTGCCTGCGCCGGATCGAGGGAGACGGCGTTGAGCCGCTCGACCGTGCGGGGATCGAGCGGGCCTTCGCGGCGGGGCTCGCCCGCGCAGCCGGCAAGGAGGAGGGTGAGGGCCAGCAGCGGCGGGGCGATCACGGTCTTCATGGGCTCGGCTCGATTGGGGGCGCGATGCGATGCCGTCAGATCAGGGCCATTCTGGGGCCGAACGCCATTATTCCCATGAGCGAGAGGTGGCCCGTGACGGCAAGATCGCCCACAACCTTGACTTTCGCCACATTCTTCCGCTTTAAGGGCGCCATCCGTTTCGCCGACATCGCCGAAACCACATCCGCCGACCGGGCCGCGCAAGCCGCTTCCATGAGCCCGGAGGTCAACGTCCGACAGCGCGCTTGCGCCCTCGGGCGCGAAACCGTTTGGCGATGAGGTTCCGGCTGTGACGGTTCCTTGAGGCAAAGCAGGCAGGTCCGCATGTTCGGCACGCTGAGCGAAAGACTCTCCGGCATCCTTTCGGGGCTGACCCGCCGGGGTTCGCTGACCGAGGAGGACGTCAACGCCGCGCTGCGCGAGGTTCGCCGCGCGCTGCTCGAGGCCGATGTCGCGCTCGAGGTCGTGCGCTCGTTTACCGACAAGGTGCGCGAGCGCGCCGTCGGCGCCGAGGTGTTGAAATCGGTCACGCCCGGCCAGCAGGTCATCAAGATCGTCAACGACGTCCTGATCGACACGCTGGGCGGGGAGGGCGAGGGCATCGGCTTCGACGCCGTGCCGCCGGTGCCGATCCTGATGGTCGGTCTGCAGGGCTCCGGTAAAACCACCTCCACGGCCAAGATCGCCAAGCGCCTGACCGAGCGCAACAAGAAGAAGGTGCTGATGGCGTCGCTCGATACGCGACGCCCGGCCGCCATGGAACAACTCGCCATTCTCGGCACCCAGGTCGGCGTGCAGACGCTGCCGATCGTCGCCGGCCAGTCGGCCGTGCAGATCGCTCGGCGCGCGATCGAGGCCGCCCGTCTCGGCGGCTACGACGTCGTCATGCTCGACACCGCCGGCCGCGTCACGCTCGACGACACGCTGATGGAAGAGGTCGCGCAGGTGAAGGCTGCGACCAGCCCGCATGAGGTGCTGCTCGTCGCCGACGCGCTGACCGGTCAAGACGCGGTCAATACGGCGCGCGCCTTCGACGCCCGCGTCGGCCTCACCGGCATCGTGCTGACCCGCATGGACGGCGATTCGCGCGGTGGCGCGGCGCTCTCGATGCGCGCCGTCACCGGCAAGCCAATCAAGCTGGTCGGCACCGGCGAAAAGGTCGACGAACTCGACGATTTCCATCCCTCGCGCGTCGCCAACCGCATCCTCGGCATGGGCGACATCGTCTCGCTCGTCGAGAAGGCGGCGCAGACGGTCGATGCCGACAAGGCGCAGGCGTTGGCGCAGAGGCTGGCCAAGGGCAATTTCGACCTCGACGATTTGCGCATGCAGCTCCAGCAGATGGAGAAGATGGGCGGCTTCGGCGGCGTGATGGGCCTGCTGCCCGGCATGGCGCAGATGAAGAACCAGCTCGCCGCCGCCAAGGTCGACGACAAGATGATCGCCCGTCAGGTCGCGATCATCAATTCGATGACGCCGGCCGAGCGCCGGAATCCCGACCTGCTCAAGAACAGCCGCAAGAAGCGCATCGCCGCCGGCTCCGGCACCTCGCCGGAGGCGATCAACAAGCTGCTCAAGATGCATCGCGGCATGGCCGACATGATGAAGGCCATGAAGAAGCAGAAGGGCGGCATGCTCGGCAAGCTCGGCGGCATGTTCGGGCTTGGCGGCGGTCTGCCCGCGGGCATGCCCGATCCCTCCAAGATGGACCCGGCCCAGCTCGCGGAACTGCAGAAGCAGCTTGGCGCGGGCGGCGGCCTGCCGTCGCTGCCGCCGGGCGGGTTCCCCGGATTGCCGAAGGGCGTCACCCCGCCGGCGGGCATGATGCCGAAGCTGCCAGGCCTTGGCGGCGGCCTGCCGGGGCTGGGCGGCGGCCCGTTCGGCAAGAAGAAATAGCCTTTACCGTTCAACCCGACTTCAACGTTCAACCAAAGGAAGAAGACCCATGTCCCTCAAGATCCGCCTGACCCGCGGCGGCGCCAAGAAGCGCCCCTATTACCGCATCGTCGTCGCCGACGCCCGTTCGCCGCGCGATGGCCGCTTCATCGAGAAGATCGGCTCCTATGACCCGATGAAGCCGAAGGATTCGGCCGAGCGCGTCGTGCTCGACACCGAGAAGGTCCAGTCCTGGCTCGCCAAGGGCGCCCAGCCGACCGACCGCGTGCTGCGCTTCCTCGACGCCGCCGGCCTCGCCAAGCGCCCGGCCCGCAACAACCCGAACAAGGCCGTTCCGGGCGAGAAGGCCAAGGAGCGCGCTGCGGCCAAGGCCGAGAAGGCTGCCGCCCCGGCCGCCGAAGAAGCTTCCGCCGAGGCGTGAGCTCGACGCTGCACCGCCGTCATTCCGGGCCGGGCCGCAAGCCCGGGCCCGGAACCCATGAACACCGCGTTCATGGCAAGGTGGCGGTGCGCTCCGGTCATCGTGGTGTTCATGGGTTCCGGGCTCGCAGCTTCGCTGCGCCCCGGAATGACGGATGATGGCTGGCACCGACAATCTCGTCCTGCTCGGTATCGTCGGCGCGCCGCATGGCGTGCGCGGCGAGGTCAGGATCAAGACCTTCACCGGCGATCCGCTCGCGATCGCCGATTATGGCCCGCTGACCGACGGCAAGGGCCGCAATTTCGAGATCAGCGATATCCGCCCCGCCAAGGAGGTCGTCGTCGCCCGGCTCAAGGGCGTGGCCACGCGCGAGGCAGCCGAGGCGCTGAACGGCGTCGAGTTGTTCGTCTCGCGCGACAAGTTGCCGGCAGCCGAGGATGAGGACGAGTTCCTGCAGGCCGACCTCATCGGTTGCAGCGTTGTCGGGCCGGATGGCGTGCCGCTCGGCACCGTCTCCACCGTCGAGAATTACGGCGCGGGCGACCTGCTCGATATCGAGACGCCGGATGGGCGCTCCGTCCTGATGCCCTTCACCAAGGCCTTCGCGCCGCGCATCGACATCGCCGCGCGCCGCATCGAGGCCGAGCCGCCCGCAGGATTGTTCGAGCCCGACGATGGTCGCAGAGATGACGCCAAGCGATAAGCCCGCCCGCGCGCTGATCTTCGACATGGACGGCACCGTCGTCGACAACATGCGCTATCACGAGGCGGCATGGGGGCGACTCCTGACCGAGCACGGCCTGCCTTTCGACGCCGACAGCTTCTTCAAGAAGACCGCCGGCATGGCCTCGGCCGAAATCCTCGCACCCCTGTTCCCGGATGCCGATGCGGCGCGCATCGACGCGCTCGGGCACGACAAGGAAATCTATTACCGTGAGGACTATGCCCCGCATGTCGCGCCGCTCTCCGGCTTGCTTGCGCTGATGGCACGGGCGGACGCCGCCAAAGTGCCGATGGCGCTCGCCACCGCCGCTCCTCCGGGCAATGTCGATCTGGTGCTCGACAAGCTGAAGCTGCGCGAGCGCTTCGTCACGGTCGTCTCTCCCTCGCAGGGCTTTCCCGGCAAGCCGAACCCGGACCTCTTCCTGGAGGCGGCGCGGCGCATGGGTGTTCCGGCGGCCGACTGCCTTGTTTTCGAGGATGCACCCAATGGCGTCGAGGCCGCGCGGCGGGCGGGCATGCGGGCTGTGGCGCTGCTCACCATGCTCGATGCCGAGGCTTTCGCGGCCTACGACAACCTGATCGCCTCGGCGCGCGATTTCACCGCGCTGGACGGGTTGCCCGCGCTGCGCTTTGCTTGACGGCATGCCCTTCCGCGCCTCGATCCTGACGCTCTATCCGGAGATGTTTCCCGGGCCGCTCGGCATCTCGCTGGCGGGCGAGGGGCTGCGCAAGGGGCTGTGGTCGCTCGACACCCACCAGATCCGCGAGCACGGCATCGGCCGGCATCGCAATGTCGACGACAATCCGGCCGGAGGCGGGGCCGGCATGGTGCTGCGCTGCGACGTGCTGGCGGCGGCCATCGATGCCGCCGTGCCGACCGATGATGAACGCCCGCGCCTGCTGATGTCGCCGCGCGGGCGGCCCTTGCAGCAGCGCCAGGTGCGCGAATGGGCTGACGGTCCCGGCCTCGTCATCGTCTGCGGGCGCTTCGAGGGCGTGGATGAGCGCGTCATCGAGGGGCGCAACCTGATCGAGGTCTCGATCGGCGACTACATCCTCTCCGGCGGCGAGATGGCGGCGCTGACGCTGCTCGATGCCTGTGTGCGCCTGATTCCGGGCGTGATGGGCAAGGAAGCCTCCGGCGAGGAGGAGAGTTTCGAGAACGGGTTGCTCGAATATCCGCACTACACGCGGCCGCGCGAATGGGAGGGCAGGGGCCTGCCCGAGGCGCTGCTGTCCGGCGACCATGCCCGCATAGCGAAATGGCGGCGCGAGCAGGCGGAGAGGATCACGCGCGAGCGGCGGCCGGATTTGCTCTCTCCTTCTCCGGCCCATCTCGGGCCTGCTCGAGATGGGAAAGCATAAGCGGAAGTCGGAAACATCCGACCTCCGTGGGAAGAAGGTGGCGGCGCGAAGCGCTGACAGATGAGGAAGGGCAGCGTTAACGGTCCTCATCCGCCTGCCGGCACCTTCTCCCCCGTGGGGAGAAGGACGCTAACGATACTCCGTCACCGGCAGTTTCTCCGCCAGCCAGCCGCTCGGCCCGAGCATGCCTCCCCGCACCGCCACGAGATCGCGCCAGCCCCGGCCGCCGAGCTTCTGCGCCGTGGCGACCGCCTGTGCGCCGGTGCGGTCGATCAGGGCGATGCGCTTGGCCGGGTGGTCGAGACGCAGCCCCGCCAGCCTGACCTCGAAGGCCGTGGCGTCGACATCGAGCGGGATCGCGCCCTGCGGCAGGCCGGTATCGCTCCACTCGCCCGGAGACCGGATGTCGACGAGCAGCAGGCGCCCACCGGATTGCTCTCCATGCGCTTCCTGGACCGTGATGGAGCCCGGTGCCGGCGAGCCCGCTCCCTGCGCGGCAGCCCCGCCAGCCATCGCCGCCCAGAGAGCCAGGGCCGGCAGCAGCGCAGCGAGACACCTTCCCTTTCGTGACGTTGACCGGGCCGTAGTCTTGAGGCCAGCGTGGTGCGGCGTGATCGATACGGGGTAGGGCATGCGGGCTTTCTTGCTGGTGGTGACCGCGGCGGCGGTGGCGCTGCTGGTTTCCCAACTGGCACGCCGACCGTTTCGCAGCGCTGAAGCGTTGCCGGCTGGAACGCAGAATCTAGAGCAACCCGGCCCGTCGCGCATCCGTATCGGTGGGCGCGAGCGCATGGTGCAACTCGATGCTCTGCTGCGCTACGGCGCAACGGCCGAGAACATTCTCTGCCGGCCGCAAGATGGTACGACGCCCGACGAATGGCGCCGCGTGTCCTGCGGCGGCAAGGCCGAACAGGATGACGACGAAGCCCAGTCACGCGGCGATGCCGCAATGCTGGAGGCTGCCACCATCTTGCGCCAGGCGGAGAAGCGACCGCTTGCCGAGCGTGAGCGGCTGGTGCGCGACGCCAACGGTTTCGTCCTGCTGGCGCTGCGCAGCGATGCCTTCGAGACGCGGCCGGTGCCACCGGTCCATGTCTATGAGGATCTGGCCGACCAGTCCGATGATGGGCGGCTGCACGATATCGCGTCCGAGCTCTGGCTGGTTACAGCAGCCTTCTGTCCCGATGGCGAACGGCAATGCCGCCTCTCCAATCTGCGTCAGTCCGGCCGCAGCCTCGTCAATGCCGGGCGATGGTTCAACGACACGGTGCGGCTGCGCCTGGCCGCCGAGCGATTGCGCGAGGTGCTCCGGGAACAGGGGAACGATATCGATCCGGATGAGCGCTTTTCGCTGGCGAACGATATCGGCAACGCCTTCAGCTATGCCTCGGCTTTCGCACCGGCGGGCGAGCGATTGCCGCTGATCGACGAGGCGATTGTCGCCTATGAGGCGGAACTCGCTCAGGCGGACGCCAAGGCACCGTCCTTCGATTCCGGCAGGCTCTGGCAGAACCTCGGAGCGGCCTATGTCGATCGCGGTGCGATCAGCAACAGCAAGAAAGATTTCGAGCGTGGCATTGCCTTCTACGAGAAGAGCCTGCCGCTCTTCGACCGCTCTCGCTTCCGACAATCATGGGCGCGTGCGAAGTCGAATCTGGGAGCGGCGCGTAGTCGAATGGCGCTCGCGGAAAACGATCTGGCACTGCACGACGCGGCGTTGCGCGACCAGGAGGACTCGATCACCGCCTTCGAGGAAGGCCAGGAGAAGCTCGATGCCGATTATGGGCGCTATCGGCTGGCGAAAAGCCTCGATGCCAAGGCGCGCAGCGCCGATGCGCTCGCGAGGCAACTCGGGGATGGAGAAGAAGGGCGGCACGCCGATCTGGAGAAGACCGCGAAGCTATGTCGCGACGAGGCGCTCAAGCTGCTGGAGCGGGCCGGGGAAGCGTTTCGCCGCTCCGGCTCGCGGGATTATCTGGCCTGGGTCGAACGCCTGACGGTCGAGATCAGGAGCGCGACACCGGGGCCGTGAGCGCCCGGCTCAGCGCAGCTCGGCGCAGAAGCGCTGGATGCGGCGGCAGGCCTCTTCCAGCTTCTCGTCCGACGTCGCGTAGGAGATGCGGAAGTTGGGGCCCAGCCCGAAGGAGGAGCCGTGCACGGCCGCGACGGCTTCCGTCTCGAGCAAGCCCAGCACGAGGTCCTCGTCCGTCTCGATCTTCTTGCCGTTCGGCATGGTCTTGCCGATCAGCTCCGAGCAGTCCGGATAGACATAGAAGGCGCCTTCCGGCATCGGGCACTTCAGGCCGCGGGTCTGGTTCAGCATGGAGACGACGAGGTCGCGGCGGCGCTCGAAAGCCTTCTTGAACACCGGCAGATGGTCCTGCGTGCCGTCGAGAGCCTCGACGGCAGCCCATTGCGAGATGGCCGAGGTGCCCGAGGTCTGCTGGCCCTGGACCATGTCCATGGCGTTGATCAGGTGCTGCGGGCCGGCCGCGTAGCCGATACGCCAGCCGGTCATCGCATAGGCCTTGGAGACGCCGTTCATGGTGAGCGTGCGCTCATAGAGCGCTGGCTCGATCTGCGCCGGGGTGACGAATTTGAAGTCGCCATAGACGAGATGCTCGTACATGTCGTCCGTCAGGATCCAGACATGGGGATGGCGCATCAGCACGTCGGTGAGCTTCTTCAGCTCCTCATGGGTGTAGGCGGCGCCCGAGGGGTTCGAAGGCGAGTTCAGGATCACCCATTTGGTCTTCGGGGTGATGGCCTTCTCCAGCGCTTCCGGCTGGAGCTTGAAATTGTCCTTCAGATAGGTCTGGGCGAAGGTCGCGGTACCGCCGCAGAGCGCGACGATCTCGGGATAGGTCACCCAATAGGGCGAGACGCAGATGACCTCGTCGCCCGGGTTCAGCGTGGCGAGCAGGGCATTGTAGATGACATGCTTGCCGCCGGTGCCGACGATGGTCTGGCTCGGCTTGTAGTCGAGGCCGTTCTCGCGCTTGAACTTGCGGGCCACGGCCTCGCGCAGCTGCGGAATGCCGGCGACGGGGGTATACTTGGTCTCGCCGCGGCGGATCGCGGCGATGGCCGCCTCCTTGATATTGTCCGGCGTGTCGAAATCGGGCTCGCCCACGGAGAGCGAGATCACGTCCTTGCCCTGGGCTTTCAGATCGCGGGCCTTCTGCGTGATCGTGATGGTCGCAGACGGCTTCACGCGCTTCAGGGCTTCGGCAAGAAAGGCCATGGGACTGATCTCCGGAGGAGCGGGAGGATGAGCGCCCGGCAGGGCGCGCGCGTGGTTTATGACTCGGCGGCGATGATCGCAAGCGCAACTGCTTGATGTTTTGCAGAAGCGTCATGAATTGTGAGCCGTTTGCCCTTGCAGGTCGGGTATGCGAAGCCCGGCTCATGACGAGCCCTGCCGGACCGATCGCTGTTTATGTCGATGCCGATGCCTGTCCGGTGAAGGACGAGGTCTATCGCGTTGCCGGCCGCCATGGCCTGCACGTCTTCGTCGTCGCCAACAGCTTCCTCAACGTGCCGCGCGAGCCCTGGATCGAGCGCGTCACCGTTCCCGGCAATTTCGATGCTGCCGATGACTGGATCGCGGAGCGCGTCGCGCGCGGGGCGATCGTGATCACCGCCGATATTCCGCTCGCCGATCGCTGCATCAAGGCCGGCGCCGAGGTCATCGGGCCAACCGGCAAGCCGTTCACCGAGGCCTCGATCGGCATGGCGCTGGCGACCCGCGACATGATGGAGGATCTGCGCGCCATGGGCGTGGCGGGTGGCGGGCCGAAGCCCTTCTCGCAAAAGGACCGTTCCGCCTTCCTGCAGGCGCTCGACCTTGCCATCCAGCGGCTGAAGCGGGCCGGTTTCGGTGCCGGGCAGCCATGACATCCGTGCTGCTGGACGCATGCGGCCTTTGCCCCTAAATCTCCCGGCCAATCAGCACCGCCATTCAGACGGGCTCCCGGGAGGATATCCATGTCGTTGACCCGCCGCTCCACGCTTGGCCTGATGGCCGGCGCCGTTTTTGCTCCGTCCGTCGTCCGGGCCGAGAGCTTCCCGAGCAAGGTCGTCACCATCATCGTGCCCTATCCGGCGGGCGGCCCGACCGATGCGATCGCGCGCTTCGTCGCGCAGGACCTCTCCGTCGCCTTCGGCCACAATGTCGTGGTCGACAACCGGGCTGGCGCCTCCGGCGCGGTTGGCACCCGTGCCGTCGCCCATGCGCCAGCGGATGGCTACACCATCGTCTTCGGCAACAACCAGACGCATGGCAACAACATGTTCCTGCTGAAGGACCCCGGCTACGACGCGGTGAAGGATTTCGCGCCGCTCGCCGGCGTTGGCGCCTTCGAGCACGCCTTCGTCGTCCGCAACGACCTGCCTGCCAAGAACATCCAGGAACTGATCGCACTGGCGAAGGCCGAGCCGGGCAAGCTCAATTACGGCTCGACCGGCGTCGGCTCCGGCTCGCATCTGGCGATGGAGCTGTTCATGCAGCGCACCGGCATCAAGATGACGCATGTGCCCTTCCGCGGCGCGGCGCCGCTGGTGCAGGAGATCGTCGGAGGGCGCATCGACATCGCCAATTCGACGCTGCCGAGCGTGCTCGAGCAGATCAATGCCGGCACCCTGCGCGCGCTCGCCATCGCAAGCCCCGAGCGCAACCCGCAGGCGAAGGCCATTCCGACGCTGCGCGAGCAGGGCGTGAGCAATGCCGACGCCGATTCCTGGGCCGCCTTCTTCGCGCCGGCGAAGACGCCCCAGCCGGAGCTCGACGTGCTCTCCAAGGCGATCATCGCCTCGCTCAACAAACCGGCGACGCGCGACGCCATCGTGAAGCTCGGCTTCACGCTCAATGTGCGCGATCCGGAAGCATTCAAGCCCCGGCTCCTCCAGGAAATCGCCAGCTGGAAGCAGATCATCACTGAGGCCGGCGTGAAGGCGGAATAGGCTCCGTCCGCCGCTCGCCGGGGCCGGTCCCTCACGTCGTCGTGAGCTTGCCGCAACGCCTTGGCGGATCGCTGCGTTGCCCTCTATCTCAGGCGAAGCGATGAGCGGAGGGAAGCTATGCGGCGGCTCGGGATGGCTTTGGGGCTGGGGGCAGGGCTTGCGCTTGCCGGCGTGATCGCTCCCGCGACCGCACAGAAGCGCTTTCCCTCGAGCGCCGGCGAGCTTGCGGTCGAAACCGTCGCAGGTGGGCTGGAGCACCCGTGGGGTCTCGCCTTCCTGCCGGACGGACGCATGCTGGTGACGGAGCGGCCGGGCCGGCTCAGGATCGTCGATGCCAAGGGCGAGCTGTCGCGGCCCCTCTCCGGCATCCCGAGCGTGATGGCGCGCGGGCAGGGCGGCCTGCTCGACGTGGCGCTCGATCCGGGCTTCGCTGAGAACCGGTTGGTCTACCTCTCCTATGCCGAGCCGCGACCGGGCGGCAACGGCACCAGCGTCGCCCGCGGCAGGCTGAATGAACAGGGCACCGCGCTGACCGGCGTCGAGGTGGTCTTCCGGCAGATGCCGACGGTCAGCTCCAACCTGCATTTCGGCTCGCGGCTGGTCTTCGACCGGACCGGCGCGCTCTTCGTGACGGTCGGTGAGCGCTATACGCAGCGCGACCAGGCGCAGAATCCGGCCAACCATCTCGGCAAGATCATCCGCATCCGCCCCGATGGCAGCGCGCCGGCGGATAATCCGAAGAAGCCGGGCTGGGCCCCGGAAGTCTGGTCGATCGGCCATCGGAACGTGCAGGGCGCGGCGTTGCATCCCGATACCGGCCAGCTCTGGACGGCCGAGCACGGCGCGCGCGGCGGCGACGAGATCAACACGCCGAAGGCCGGGCTGAACTATGGCTGGCCGGTCATCACCTATGGCGTCGACTACTCCGGCGCCAAGATCGGGGAGGGGACGGCGAAGCCCGGTATGGAGCAGCCGCTGTTCTACTGGGACCCGTCGATCGCGCCTTCAGGTGCCGCCTTCTATACGGGGCCGGTCTGGCCGGCCTGGAGGAATTCTCTTTTCGTCGGGGCGCTGGCCGGCAGCATGCTGGTCAGGCTGTCCACGCAGGGTGAGAAGGTGACGGGTGAGGAGCGCCTCCTCACCAATATCGGTGCACGCATCCGCGATGTCCGGCAGGGGCCGGATGGCTTCCTTTATCTCCTCACCGACGAGACGGACGGGCAGATCCTGCGGGTGCGGCCGGCGAAATAGACGCCGAGCCGCAATCGGCTCAGGGGCCGCAATCCCACTCGCTGTCGAGGGCATAGACATTGCGCGTCGCCAGCTTGCCGGTGGTGTCGTAGAGGTCGCCGACATAATAGGTCATGCCGGCGTCGTCATGATCCTCGCGCTTGACCTGCAGCGACCAGCCATAGCCGACCTTCCTGCTGTGCCAGGCGGGGTGGATGGCGCCGATCGAGGCGGAGCCGAGGATCTGGGCCCTGGAATCGCTCGGGCTGCAGGTCGGGCCGGCCAAGGCGGGCAGGGTGCCGGCAACGAGGCAGGCGGCAATCAGCAGGGTCCTCACGGGGCAGTCCTTACGAATCGGGGGCGGTCGCGGCGAGCCATATCCACTGCGCGGCGCGAAAGGCCAAGCGCTGTTGGCGCGTAGCTGTGTTGCGCTGCAACCGGGGCTGGTCAGCCCTCGGCCTGGACGATGAAGCGTCCTGCCGGTGTTCGCGTTCCGATAGCCGCGTTTTTCCTTCGCACCGCCATTCTCGCTGGTTAACCTCCGTTAACCACGCTCGCCTAGCTTCGCGGCGAATGCATTCGAATCGGCGGAGACCCATGCGCGCAATCAGACTGGCCCTGCCCCTCGTCCTCTTCGCCTCTGCCGCCTGCGCTCAGGCGGGCTTTCAGTCCTGCCTGTCCGGCCTGCGCGCCGACGCGGCGGCCAAGGGCGTGTCGGGCGCGACCTTCGACCGTGCCATGGCCGGTGTCGAGCCGGACATGAAGGTCATCGAGGCGATGAACAACCAGCCGGAGTTCAAGACTCCGATCTGGGACTATCTCGGTACGCTGGTCGATGACGAGAAGGTGGCGGAAGGGCGCAACATGCTGCGCCAGCATGCCTCCGTCTTCGCGGCGGCCGAACAGCGCTTCGGTGTCGATCGCCACACCATCGCCGCCGTCTGGGGCGTCGAAAGCGATTTCGGCAAGGCTCGGGGCAAGTGGCCGCTGGTGCAGTCGCTGGCGACCGGCGCCTGCCTCGCACCGCGCCGCAACGCCTTCTTCAAGGGCGAGCTGATCGCGACGCTACAGATCATCCAGCGCGGCGATGTTCGGCCGGATCGGCTCTTCGGCTCCTGGGCCGGAGCCTTCGGGCACACCCAGTTCATTCCCTCGACCTATCTCAGGCTCGCCGTCGATGGCGACGGGGACGGCAAGCGGGACCTCGTGGATTCCATTCCCGACGCGCTGCACTCCACCGCGAACTTCATGGCCAAGGCCGGCTGGGTGACGGGTGCGAGCTGGGGCTACGAGGTGCGCGTGCCGGATGGCTATTCCGGGCCGAGCGGGCGCAATCCGAAGCATCCGGTCTCGACCTGGGCGGCGCGCGGCATCGTCAAGTTCGACGGCTCGCCTTTGAACGGCGCCGGCAATGCCGGGCTCCTGATGCCGGCCGGCCGCAACGGCCCGGCCTTCCTCGTCTTCAAGAATTACGATGCCGCCTACAGCTACAATGGCGCGGATTCTTACGCCTTGGCGATCTCGCTCCTCTCCGACCGGCTGCGCGGCAAGCCGGGCGTGCAGGGGCAGTGGCCGACCGACGACTTGCCGCTGTCGCGCGAGCAGCGGCGCGAGCTCCAGCGCCTGCTGATCTCACGCGGCTACAATGTCGGCGAGCCCGATGGTGCCGTGGGCTCACTGACGCGCACGGCGATCAAGGAGATCGAGGGCAAGCTGGGCATGCCCCAGACGGGGCGGCCGGGCGAAAAGGTGCTGCGCGCGCTGAAGGGCGGGCGGGTCTGAAGGTTGCAGAAAACGGGTGGCGCCGCGGGCGCGCTTCAGAGAAGCGTTTCCGCCGCATCCAAGCTTCCGGAGACAGCATGACACGCCGCCTGATTTCCACCGGCTCGCCCTTCGAGCGCGATTTCGGCTATTCGCGCGCCGTGGTCGATGGCGATCTCGTCTTCGTCTCCGGCACGACCGGCTACGACTACGCCACCATGACGATGCCGGACGATCCGGCCGAGCAGGCGCGCAACATCTTCCGCACGATCGGCGCCGTGCTGGAGGAGGCGGGGTCGTCGCTGACGCAGGCCGTGCGGGCGCAGTACTTCGTCACCGACCGCAGCTATTGCGAGCCGGTGCTGGCGGTCTGCGGTGAATTCTTCCGCGAGATCAGGCCCGCCGCCGGCATCTATGTCGTGGCCGGGCTGCTCAAGGCGGAGATGAAGGTCGAGATCGAGGTGACCGCGCGGGTCACGCGGGACTGATCGGAGTTGTCGACACTCTGTCGACTTTTGGTATATCTCTTGCAGGTCAGCGTGCATCAAGGCGCGTGCCTTAAGCAGAGGGAGATATGCCATGTCGATCCGTCGTCGCACTGTTCTCAAAGGTGCTGGTGCGCTTGCCGCGACAGCCTTCCTGGGTAACCGGGCCTTCTCGCAGGGAGCGGCGGCGACGCTGCGCTTCAACCCCTCGACGCCGCTGCCCTCGCTCGATCCGATCACGGCCACCAGCTACGTCATCCGCAACCACGGCTATCTGATCTACGACACGCTGTTCGCGACCGACGCGAATTTCCAGATCAAGCCGCAGATGGTCGAAGCCTGGGAGACGGCGACCGACGGGCTGAGCTGGACTTTCCGCCTCCGCGACGGGCTCTCCTTCCATGACGGCGAGCCGGTCCGCGCTGAGGACTGCATCGCGTCGATCGCCCGCTGGTCGAAGCGTGATGCCTTCGGCCAGACCTTTGCCACCTTCGTCGAGGGCTACGATGTCGTCGACCGGCGCAGCTTCCGGATTCGGCTGAAGAAGCCCTTCCCGATGATGACGTCCGCGCTGGGCAAGCTCTCGTCGAACGTGCCCTTCATCATGCCGGAACGCATCGCGCAGACCGACCACATGAAGAACATCACGGAGGCGATCGGCTCCGGCCCGTGGCGTTTCATGGACAAGCAATGGGTGCCCGGCCAGAACGCGATCTATGAGCGCTTCGCGCAATACAAGCCGCGCGAGGAGGCGCCGTCCTGGGCCGCCGGCGGCAAGATCGCCAAGATCGACCGCATCGAGTGGCTGGCGCTGACCGAAGCTGCCGCCGCGGCCGGCGCGCTGATGCAGGGAGAGCTGGACTGGTACGAGCAGCCCCCGGTCGATCTCATCCCGATGCTGAAGGGCAACAAGGACGTCGTCATCGAGAACGTGCCGCTCGGCCTGTTCCTGCTGATGCGGTTCAACCAGTTGCAGCCGCCCTTCAACAATCCGGCGATCCGCCGGGCCGTGATGGCCGCCGTCAACCAGACCGACTACATGGAGGCCGTCGTCGGCGACAAGGCCTACTACAAGGAGGCCAAGACCTTCTTCACGCCCGGCTCGCCGATGTCGAGCGGGGCGGGCGGGCAGGCCGCCATGCCGGGTAATCTCGAGAAGGCCAAGGCCATGCTCAAGGAGGCCGGCTACAAGGGGGAGAAGGTCATCCTGCTCGCCCCGGCCGACCAGCCGATCGCCTATCAGCAATGCATGGTCACCGAGGATCTGCTCAAGAAGCTCGGCATCAACGCGGAACTCGTCGCGACCGACTGGGCGAGCTTCATCGGCCGGCGCGCCAATCGTGGCCTGCCCGAGCAGGGCGGCTGGTCGGTGTTCCATACGCTCTGGTCCTGTGCGGATACGCTCAACCCGGCGCTGCATCCGCTGACGCGGACCAATGGCGGCGCGGCCTGGTTCGGCTGGCCCGATGACGCGCCGATGGAGGGGCTCCGCGATGCCTGGATCGCAACGCCGGAAGAGGCCAAGCAGAAGGAGATCGCGGCCAGGATCGAGGAGCGCGGCTTCGAGGCCGTTCCCTATGTCCCCTGCGGCCTCGTCCAGCAGCCCATGGCGTTCCGCAAGAATCTGAGCGGCATGGTGCTCTCGCCGGTCCAGTTCTTCTGGAACATGGAGAAGAAGGTCTGAGCACCGCTCTCGGCGCCGGCGCATGGTCTGCCATGCGCCGGCTTCGCGTGCCTGCCGCTTGCGTCGTCACGGTTCCGCCCGTAATCACCGCCGCGAGACCGGAAACCGGTTCGGTTCACGACCAAGCGCGAGGCGACGACCATGGCGACCCACAAGCTCCTGCTGCTCCCCGGCGACGGCATCGGCCCCGAGGTGATGGGCCAGGTCGAGCAGATCGTCTCCTGGTTCGGCAAGCAGGGGCTCGGCTCCTTCGAGATCGAGAAGGGTCTCGTCGGCGGCGCCGCCTATGACGCGCACAAGCAGGCCATCTCCGAAGGCGACATGAAGCTGGCGCAAGACGCCGACGCCGTGCTGTTCGGCGCGGTCGGTGGCCCGAAATGGGCGGATGTGCCTTATCAGCACCGGCCGGAAGCCGGCCTGCTGCGCCTGCGCAAGGATCTCGGCCTGTTCGCAAACTTGCGTCCGGCGATCTGCTATCCGGCGCTGGCCTCCGCATCGTCGCTGAAGCCTGAAATCGTCGAAGGCCTCGACATCCTGATCGTGCGCGAGCTCACCGGCGGCGTCTATTTCGGCGAGCCGAAGGAGATCGTCACGCTGGAGGATGGCTCGAAGCGCGGCGTCGACACGCAGGTTTACACTACGCCTGAGATCGAGCGCATCTGCCGGGTCGCCTTCGAGCTGGCGCGCACCCGCCGCAACAAGGTCTCCTCGGCCGAGAAGCACAACGTCATGAAGACCGGCGTGCTCTGGAAGCAGACGGTGACTGCGCTGCACGCCGCCGAGTACAAGGATGTCGAGCTCGAGCATGTGCTCGCCGACAACTGCGCCATGCAGCTCGTGCGCCGGCCGAAGCAGTACGACGTGATCGTCTGCGACAATCTGTTCGGCGATATCCTCTCCGACGTCGCGGCGATGCTGACCGGCTCGCTCGGCATGCTGCCCTCGGCCTCGCTCGGCGCGGAAGACCCCGTCACCGGCAAGCGCAAGGCGCTCTACGAGCCCGTCCACGGCTCGGCGCCGGACATCGCCGGCAAGGGCCTGGCCAATCCGATCGCGATGATCGGCTCGTTTGCCATGGCGCTGCGCTATTCGTTCAATGCGGGCGAGGCAGCCGACCGTCTCGAAGGCGCGATCGCCGACGTGCTGGGTTCCGGCACCCGCACCAAGGACATCGCTGCTGATGGCGCCAACGCCGTCTCGACCAGCGAGATGGGCGCCGCCATCATCAAGGCGCTGGAAGCGCTGGGCTGATCGTTATCCTTCTCCCCCCTCGGGGGAAGGTGTCTGCGAGGCGACGGACGAGGGAAGGGCCGCATAGCGGCCCTTTTTCGTTTTGGCGAGGGTCCTGCCCTCATCCGTCAGCGCTGCGCGCTGCCACCTTCTCCCCCGAGGGGAGAGGGAAGACCTCCCTCTCTCGCTCGTGAATTGCCGTGACACCGCTTTCGTGGCTTAGCTCGGCGCAACGAAAGCGGAGTATGTCCGTCATGCTGATCAAGCGCCGCGCCGGCTGGGAATTGCCGGAGAGCGAAGCGACGCCGGAAGGCGCCTTCCTCAATCGCCGCCAACTCATGGCTGCGGGAGCTGGGCTGATCGCCGGTGCGGCCCTGCCGCGTCCGGCCGCGGCCCAGACGCCCGATCCGACGCTCGACCTCTACCCCGCCAAGCGCAACGAGGCCTTCAAGATCGACGTGCCGCTGACCAAGGCGGAGGACGCGGCGAACTACAATAATTTCTACGAATTCGGCATGTCGAAGGACATCGTCGACGCCTCGCAGCGGCTGGCGACGCGGCCCTGGAGCATCCAGGTCGACGGCTTGGTCGAGAAGCCCTTCGAGATCGGCTTCGACGACCTCGCCCGCAAGCTGCCGCTGGAGGAGCGGCTCTATCGCTTCCGCTGCGTCGAGGCCTGGGCGATGGCCGTGCCCTGGACCGGCATTCCGCTCAAATCCTTCGTCAATCTCGCCAAGCCGCTCTCCGGTGCGAAATACATCCGCTTCGAGACCTTCCTGAACCCGCGCGTCGCGCCGGGGCAGAACCAGCGCTGGTATCCCTGGCCCTATGTCGAGGGGCTGACCATCGCCGAGGCGGCGAATGATCTGCCGCTGCTCGTCACCGGCATCTATGGCAAGCCGCTGCCGACGCAGCACGGCGCGCCGCTGCGGCTGATCACGCCGTGGAAATACGGCTTCAAATCGGTGAAATCGATCCGCAAGATCAGCTTCGTCGCGGAGCGGCCGAAGACTTTCTGGGAGGCGCTGCAGGCCAGCGAATACGGGTTCTGGGCCAATGTGAACCCGGCCGTGCCGCATCCGCGCTGGAGCCAGGCGAGCGAGCAGGTGCTGGGCTCGCGTGATCGCCGGCCGACGCTGATCTATAACGGCTATGGCGAGCAGGTCGCCGGGCTCTACAAGGGGCTGGAGGGCGAAGCCCTCTTCATGTGAGGCCCGACCTGCTGCCAGCTTTCGGGTGCCCTCAGCGCTATGCCGCGTGCTAGACCCATCCGGTCCACGCAATGGCGCCGGGAGCAAGAACATGGCCACCCAGCATTTCCATCTCTTCGCGACGGCGATCGGCATCTGTGCCCTGGTTTGGGAAGGCGAGCGCTTCATCGGCGCGCAACTGCCCGAGCGGGACGAGGCGGCGGCGCGCAAGCGTCTGGAGCGGCGCTTCCCGGAAGCCGAGGAGACCGAGGCGCAAGGCTTCGTCGCGGACACTGTGGCGGGCATCCGCGCCTTGTTCGAGGGCGAAAAACGCGATCTCTCGCATCTGCCGCTCGCGATCGAGCGGACGCCGGACTTCAACCGCAGGGTCTATGAAGTCGCGCTGTCGATCCCGCATGGCGAGACGTTGACCTATGGCGAGGTGGCGCAGCGCATCGGCGAGCCCGGCGCGGCGCGGGCTGTGGGCGTCGCGCTCGGCCAGAACCCCTGGCCGATCATCGTACCCTGCCACCGCGTGCTGGCGGCCGGCGGCAAGACCGGCGGCTTCTCGGCCGATGGCGGCGTCGAGACCAAGCTGCGCATCCTGACGATCGAGAAGGCGCGGACCAGCACCGAGCCTGGCCTGTTCGAGGCGTTGCCGCTCGCAGCCCGGCCACCGCGTTCCTGACCACCGCCGGACCATGGCGATTGAAACGCTGCAATGATGCGCTTGCAGCGCATCGTCTTGCGCCGGGCTCGCGGAGCCTTCTACTGTCACGGCAGTTTCGCCCAACAACGAGGAATGCCATGGCCAAGTTGAAGCTCGCCATCGTCGTCGGCAGCACCCGCCGCGAATCGATCAACCGCAAGCTGGCGGAGGCTCTGGCGAAGCTCGGAGCCGATGTCTTCGAACCCTCCTTCGTGCGGATCGACGACCTTCCTCTGTTCAACCAGGATCTCGAAGCTGATCGCCCCGAGCCGACGCTGCGCCTGAAGCGCGAGATCGAGGCGGCCGATGCCATCCTGATCGTCACGCCCGAGCATAATCGCTCGATCCCGGCCGCGCTCAAGAACGCGATCGACTGGGCTTCGCGCCCCTATGGCAAGAATTCCTGGGCGGGCAAGCCGGTCGCGGTGACCGGGGCCAGCGGCGGCGCCGTCGGCACGGCGGTGGCCCAGAACGAGCTGCGCATGATCATGACCAATCTCGCCGGCGTGGTGGCCGGCGGGCAGGTCTTCATCACCTTCAAGGAAGACCTGATCGACGCGAACCACGAGATCACCAATGAAGGCACGCGCAGCTTCCTGCTGGGCTTCCTCGACGGCTTCGCCAAGATCGTCGGCAAGCTCGCCGCCTGAGCGGCAGGGATCTGGATGCGCTCTCCGGAAGGCACCGCTTCGGCGGTGCCTTTTTTGTCGGCTCGATCTGTCGGGAGCGGAGCGCCGCAACAGGGCGCGGCGCAAAAAAAGGGCCGGCGTCCCCGAGGGGAGCCGGCCTTGAAAGTTTGAAACATCTGGCTCAAACGCCAAACATCTCAGAGGGGAACGGCTGAAACGAACTCAACGCCGGGAGGAGATTGCGGAGCCCGTTCCGAACAACCGTGTACTCAATATTGTGCAGGACCTGCCGTTTTGCAATGCAGCATAGCTTGGAGCCGCCATGCGCAAGCTGCATATCTCGCTCTCAGATGCGACCAATTTGTGCCTAAATGATTGAGAAATATGCACTCATTGCAGATTGAAATTGCGACGATCTATCATCCAGGATGAAGGTTGGTAGCTTCTGCCCGTATGGCGTGCACAGTTTCTGGGCTGCCGTCATACATTTTCAGGATTTCAGTTGGTTGCTCAGCCGGCTGGCTGCCTACGAATCGAGCAGGCGGCAAGGCGACAGCGGCCTGCGTTTTCATGGAGATATGGGCCGTTCCGGCCTGGGCGAACGCAGCGCCGGAGCTCTTGCCCGAAGCGCCCCGCAAGCGCTTCGGCGTGGGGGCCGGGTCAAGTCCGGGATGATGCGGTGGGTTCGTGCAAAATCAGCAGGCGGCCGGGCAGGTGCCTGCGGCCGGGGTCCGCAATCGCGATGCATTTTCAGGAGAAGTCCGCGCCGGGGCGGAACGCGAGCCGCCGACGTACCCGGAGGGTGCGCCGGCGATCCGCTGGGCTGTTAGTAGGTCCAGCGCTGCGCCTTCTGGATCAGGAAATCGCGGAAGACCTGGACGCGGGCGACCGACTTCATCTCTTCCGGATAGACCAGATAGCTCTCAAGCTGCGGCATCTCGGTCTCGCGCATCAGTTGCACGAGCGGCGAGCCCGTCTCGATCAGGTAGTCCGGCAGCACAGCGATGCCTGCGCCGGAATCGACGGCGCGCTTCATCGCCGTGATGTTGTTGACGACGAGATGGATCGGGCGCGGGTTGCGCTGGTCGCGGCCGATCGTGCCGAGCCAGTGCACGGCCGTGAGATAGGATGGCGAGGTGCCGCCGAAGGAGACGATCCGGTGGTTGTCGAGATCCTCGTAGCTCTTCGGCTCGCCGAAGCGCTTCACGTAAGCCGGCGAGGCATAGACGTGATAGTGCACGGTGAAGAGCTTGCGCTGGATCAGGTCCGGCTGCTGCGGCTGGCGCAGGCGGATGGCGATGTCG
Organism: Allobosea sp. RCC_152_1; assembly: GCF_041360765.1. Taxonomy (NCBI): domain Bacteria; kingdom Pseudomonadati; phylum Pseudomonadota; class Alphaproteobacteria; order Hyphomicrobiales; family Alloboseaceae; genus Allobosea; species Allobosea sp. RCC_152_1. The sequence goes on along the minus strand of NZ_JBFUPU010000002.1, from coordinate 269,728 downwards.
GCCTCGCGCATCGAGAGGTCGAGCTCCTCATCGGTCAGGATAAGGTCGACCTTGATGTCCGGATAGAGGTCGAGGAATTCGGCCAGGCGCGGCGTCAGCCAGTGCCCACCGAGGCCGCGCGTCGCCGTGACCTTGAGCTCTCCCGAGGGATGCTCGCGGGTCTCCGACAATTGCGAGCGCGTGCGCTCCAGCCGCTGCGTCATCTCGCGCGCGGCGCGCCAGAGCAATTCGCCCTGCTCGGTCAGAATCAGGCCGCGCGTATGCCGGTGAAACAGCGGCGCCCGCAGCTCACGCTCAAGCGCGCCGATCTGCCGGCTCACGGCGGATTGACTCAACCCCAGAACATCGCCAGCTTTTGTGAAACTGCCTGACTCTGCGACGGTATAAAAAATTCTAATGCGGTCCCAATCCACCGCGCTTCCCCCGATATGCATTTTGTGCATGGTGGGGGATAAAGTTCTTGTCCGTCAATGCCCGGACGACAGAGATTGTTCTTTTTGGCACTGAATCTGGTGAGGGGATTCATCGATTCCAGTGATGAATCCCCGAAAAGCCCTTATTCAGCGGCTTCTCGCTGATCGAGCGTGCTCGCCACCAGCCAGCGCTCGGCGTCGAGAGCGGCCATGCAGCCCATGCCGGCGGCGGTGACGGCCTGGCGATAGTGCTCGTCGGTGACGTCGCCGGCCGCGAAGACGCCCGGAACATTCGTCTGAGTCGTTCCCGACTCGACTTCGAGATAGCCGGTCTCGCGCATGGCGAGCTGGCCGACGAAGAGTTCGGTCGCCGGCTTGTGGCCGATGGCGATGAAGACGCCGTCGGCCTTGAGCTCGCTCTCGGCGCCGGTCTTGGTGTTGGTCAGGCGCAGATGCGTGACATTGGGCGGGGTCGTCCCGCCGCAGATCTCGGCGATCTCGCTGTCCCAGATCACCTCGATCTTCGGGTGCTTGAACAGCCGGTCCTGCATCACGCGCTCGGCGCGCAGGTGGTCGCGGCGATGGACCAGCGTGACCTTGCTGGCGAGATTGGCGAGATAGAGCGCTTCCTCGACCGCGGTGTTGCCGCCGCCGACGACCACGACCTCCTTGTTGCGGAAGAAGAAGCCGTCGCAGGTGGCGCAGGCCGAGACGCCGAAGCCCTGGAAGCTCTGCTCGGAGGGCAGGCCCAGCCACTTCGCCTGGGCGCCGGTGGCGATGATCAGCGCGTCGCAGGAATAGGTCTCGCCGCCATCCCCCCAGAGCCGGAAGGGGCGCTGCGACAGGTCGACCCTGCCGATATGGTCGGAGACCATCTTCGTGCCCATGTGCTCGGCCTGGGCGCGCATCTGCTCCATCAGCCAGGGGCCCTGGATGACGTCGGCGAAGCCCGGATAATTCTCGACATCGGTGGTGATCATGAGCTGGCCGCCGGCCTGGAGGCCAGAGATCAGCACCGGTTCCAGCATGGCGCGGGCGGCGTAGATCGCCGCCGTGTAGCCGGCGGGGCCGGAGCCGACGATCATGACGCGGGCGTGGGTGTGGGCCATCGTCTCGTTTCCTTCTCCGCGGCCGGGCCGCGCTCGACTCCGTCAGATACGGCGGCGTGGCGCCGAAACAAGGGTCGCTGCTTCAGGGGCCCGTGAGCCCGAGCGCCGCCCTGTGGCGCAGCCAGCCTTCGCGTATCGCATCGGCTATGATCGGCGTGGAGTCTATCGGCTGGTAGCGTTCGCCATCAAGCTGTCCACGGAAAGCATGCACAACGCCCTGGCGCGTCAGCGATGCGATCAGGGCGGCGATCTTGGCATGGCCGCCCTGAGGCTCGAAGACGAGAACTGGCACGCCGGTCGCCGTCGCCTCGCCGATCATGTTGGTCGAGTCCGCGGTGACCACGATGGCGTCGGCATTGGCGAGCAGGGCGATGTAGGGGTTCTCGCCGCTGCCATCCCACCACCAGCCGCCATGCCGGGCGAAGACCGCTGCCACCCCGGCGGAAAGCGCGGGCGAGGTCCGGCGCGAGGGCGAGCCCATCAGGCTCGCGCCGGAGGCGGCCAGGGCGTCGAGCTGTCGGGCGAGGCGCTCGCTATCCGCCGGGGTGAAACGATGATGCCGGCTGTCGCCGCCGACGAGCACGGCGACACGCGGCGCGGGCAGGGCGGCGATCGGCGCCGGCGGCGCTGCGCGGGCGGCGGCGAGGCGCTCGGGCGTCAGGCGATGAGGGGAGGTGGTGGTGACCAGGACATTGCCGCCGCGCAGCCGGTCATGCTCCGCGACCCAGATCAGATCGGCCGTACCGGTGCCGGTGCGCGGGTCCTTGAGGAAGACGGTGAAGGTCCGGCCATTCGAGGCCTTCCTCACCGCCCTGAGATAGGCGACGGCACGCCGGCCGGAGGCGATGGCGATGTCGGGGAAGGGCGGGCGGATCGGGCTTTGCGGCCGCTCCGATCCCTCGCGCGGGTCGATGGGGCCGCGCGGCATCAGCCAGGCGAAGGGCTTTCGCGGCGCCACCCGGCGGATCTCCGGCACGATGCCGAGCCGCTCGGCCACACCGAGGCATTGCAGCTCATCGCCGGCCTTGCCGTCGGTCAGGACCCAGATCGTCGGGGCGGTTTTCTGATGCAAGGGGGCGGGCGTCTGCGGCATGCGCCTTGTATCGCCTGCCGACGCCGTCTACACCAGCGCCACCTGCCTCAGAGGACATTCATTGCCGGCGAAACTCGACGATATCGACCTGCGTATCCTGCGCGAGCTTCAGGCCGATGGGCGCATGACCAATGTCGAGTTGGCAAGCCGCGTCGGCATCTCGCCGCCCCCTTGCCTCAGGCGCGTCAGGGCGCTGGAGGAGGCCGGGTTGATCCGTGGCTACCATGCCGATCTCGACGAGCGGAAGCTGGGCTATGAGGTGGTCTGCTTCGCCTTCGTGCATCTGGCGAGCCAGGCGGAAGCCGATCTCGTCGCCTTCCAGAGCCGCATCCGTGACTGGGCGCCGGTGCGCGAATGCTGGACGCTCTCCGGCGACATCGACTTCGTGCTGAAATGCGTGGCGCCCGACCTGAAGGCGTTTCAGGATTTCGTCGGGGATCTGACGGCGCTGCCGAACGTCCGCAATGTGCGCACCGCGCTCGCCCTCGACCGGGTCAAGGACGAGCCGATCGTGCCTTTCGGCTGAGCGGCGCTCAGCCCGCGACGTAGCGCTTGATCCAGTAGGCGTTGTTGCGCGCCAGCGCCTTCAGCCGGCGCTGGTCGACATCCGGCAGATACCAGGCGCCTGCGCCACCCGAGAGTTCCGTCGACATGATCGGCCAGCTGTTGAGCGCGCGGCCGCGGCTGTCGTAGAGCGTGACCGTGCTCTCGAGATAGTCGTTGCTGGCGCCGCCATCGGCCGGCTTGCCGCCGCCACCACCGCCGGCATAGCTCGCCAGCCAGAGGCTGCGGACCGTCACGACGAGGCGGTTGCCGGCTCCCTGACGGAATTCCGGTCCGAGGATCTCAGCCAGCGTTCGCTGAAGCTCGGCGCTGACCAGCCTGACATTGTCGCCCCAGGCATCCGTGACCGTTCGCGCGAACTCGACGCGGATCGAGCCGATGGGCGCGGCCTGTGCGAGAGCAGGCGAGAGGCCGGACGGGAGCAGCGCGAGCGATGCCCCCGCAAGCGACAATGCGAGGAAGTGGCGGCGTGTCGTCATGGCGTCGTCTCCGAAGGCCTTCGGAGATAATGTAGGAGCTCGGGCGCCGATTGCCATCGGCGCCCTGTTGCCGTGGTTAGCGGAAGGCGACTCCGACGATCTCGTAGGACTTGCCGCCGCCGGGCGTATTGACCTGCACGGAATCGCCGACCTTCTTGCCGATCAGCGCGCGCGCGATCGGCGAGCCGACCGAGACCTTGCCCGACTTCACGTCGGATTCGGGCTCGCCGACGATCTGGTAGCTCTTCTCTTCCTCGGTATCGTCGTCGATCAGCTTGACCGTGGCGCCGAACTTGACCGTGTCGCCGCCGAGCTTGGAGACGTCGATGATGTCGGCGCGGCCGATCAGCGACTCCAGCTCCATGATGCGGCCTTCGTTCAACGACTGCGCTTCCTTCGCCGCGTGATATTCGGCGTTCTCGGAGAGGTCGCCGAGCGCACGGGCCTCGGAGATCGCCGCGATGATGCGCTGACGCTCGACCTGCTGGCGGTGCTTCAACTCCACCTCCAAAGCGGCGAAGCCGCCCGCAGTCATGGGAACCTTTTCCATTCTTTCCGTCCCGTAAGATCCGAAAGCGCGGCTGACGCCGGCCCCGTCCAAGGGTGCCGGCGCGTCCGCGCTTCCGCTCGGTATTTGAACCTCGTTGCGAGCGGCTACGTCAAGCTGCCCGTTCGAAGTAGGATTGCAGCGACCGTACTTCGAGATCGCCGCTGCTATAGGCCTTGATGCCTTCCGCCGCTGCGATCGCGCCTGCCAAGGTGGTATAATAGGGCACCTTGTGCAAGAGGGCCGAGCGCCGGAGCGAACGGGAATCGGCGAGGGCCTGCGGGCCTTCGGTGGTGTTGAAGATCAACTGGATCTCGCCGTTCTTGATCGCGTCGACGACGTGCGGGCGGCCTTCCAGGACCTTGTTGATCCGGGCGGCGTCGATGCCCTGTTCCTGCAGCAGCCGGAGCGTGCCGCCGGTGGCGAGGATGCGGAAGCCGAGATCAGCCAGGATGCGCACGGCCGGCACGATGCGCGGCTTGTCGTCGTCGCGCACCGAGACGAAGACCGTGCCCTTGACCGGCACCTTGGAGCCGGCGCCGAGCTGGCTCTTGGCGAAGGCGACGTCGAAAGAACGGTCGAGGCCGATGACCTCGCCGGTCGAGCGCATCTCGGGGCCGAGCAGCACGTCGACGCCGGGGAAGCGCGCGAAGGGGAAGACCGCCTCCTTGACGCCGACATGGCCGAGGACCGCGGGCTTGAGGCCGAAGCTGCCCAGCGTCTCGCCCGCCATGATGCGCGCGGCGATCTTGGCGATGGGCTGGCCGATGACCTTGGCGACGAAGGGCACCGTGCGCGAGGCGCGCGGATTGACCTCGAGCACGTAGATCTCGCCGTCCTTGATGGCGTATTGCACGTTCATCAGCCCGCCGACATCGAGCGCGAGCGCCATCGCCTTGGTCTGGCGCTCCAGCTCGGCGATGATCGCGGGCGAGAGCGAGCGCGGCGGCAGCGAGCAGGCCGAATCGCCGGAATGGATGCCGGCCTCCTCGATATGCTCCATGATGCCGGCGATGAAGGCGTCGCGGCCGTCGCTGAGGCAGTCGACATCGACCTCGATGGCGTCCGACAGGTAGCGGTCGAACAGCAGCGGGTTCTTGCCAAGCACCGTGTTGATCTGGCCGGTCTTGTCGTTCGGATACTTGGCCTTCACCTCGGAGGGGATCAGCGAGGGCAGGGTGCCGAGCAGATAGTCCTCGAACATCACCTCGTCGCGGATGATCGCCATGGCGCGGCCGCCGAGCACATAGGAAGGCCGCACGACGAAGGGCAGGCCGAGCTCGCCCGCGATCATGCGCGACTGCTCGACCGAATAGGCGATGCCGTTCTTCGGCTGCTTCAGGCTGAGCTTGTCGAGCAGACGCTTGAAGCGGTCGCGGTCCTCGGCGAGGTCGATCATGTCGGGCGAGGTGCCGAGGATCGGGATACCGGCCTCCTCCAGCGCGTTCGCCAGCTTGAGCGGCGTCTGGCCGCCGAACTGGACGATGACGCCGTGCAGCGTGCCGTTCTGCTTCTCGGTCTCCAGGATCTCGAGCACGTCCTCGACCGTCAGCGGCTCGAAATAGAGCCGGTCGGAGGTGTCGTAGTCGGTCGAGACCGTCTCCGGGTTGCAGTTGACCATGATGGTCTCGTAGCCGACGTCGCGCAGCGCGTAGCAGGCATGGCAGCAGCAATAGTCGAACTCGATGCCCTGGCCGATACGGTTCGGCCCGCCGCCGAGGATGACGACCTTCTTGCGATCCGAGGGATTGGCCTCGTCGGCAACCTTGCCGGCGAAGGGCATGGCGTAGGTCGAGTACATATAGGCGGTCGGCGAGGCGAATTCGGCGGCGCAGGTATCGATGCGCTTGTAGACGGGGCGCACCTCGAGCGAGCGGCGCAGCGCCCTGACCTCGGCCTCGGTCTTGCCGGAGACGGCGGCGAGGCGCTTGTCGGAGAAGCCCATCGCCTTGACCTGGCGGAAGGCGCCAGGGGTCTGCGGCAGGCCGAACTTGCGCACCTTCTCCTCGGTCTCGACGATCTCGCGCATCTGCTCGAGGAACCAGGGGTCGATCTTGCAGCTCTCATGGATCTCGGTGTCGGTGAAGCCCAGCCGCATCGCCTGCGCGACATGCAGGATGCGGTCGGGCGTCGGGGTCGAGATCGCCGCCTTGATCGCGTTGCGGTCGTCGCCGAGGCCCATGCCATCGACCTCGATCTCGTCGAGCCCGTCCAGGCCGGTCTCCAGCGAGCGCAAGGCCTTCTGCAGCGATTCCTGAAAGGTGCGGCCGATCGCCATGGCCTCGCCGACCGACTTCATCGCGGTGGTCAGCGTCGGCTCGGAGCCGGGGAATTTCTCGAAGGCGAAGCGCGGGATCTTGGTGACGACGTAGTCGATGGTCGGCTCGAAGGAGGCCGGCGTCGCGCCGCCGGTGATGTCGTTCTCGATCTCGTCGAGCGTGTAGCCGACGGCCAACCGCGCCGCGACCTTGGCGATCGGGAAGCCGGTCGCCTTCGAGGCGAGAGCAGACGAGCGCGAGACGCGCGGGTTCATCTCGATGACGATCATGCGGCCGGTCTCGGGATCGATCGCGAACTGAACGTTCGAGCCGCCGGTCTCGACGCCGATCTCGCGCAGCACGGCCAGCGAGGCGTCGCGCATGATCTGGTATTCCTTGTCGGTCAGCGTCAGGGCCGGCGCGACGGTGATCGAATCACCGGTATGGACGCCCATCGGATCGAAGTTCTCGATCGAGCAGACGATGATGCAGTTGTCCTTCTTGTCCCGGACGACCTCCATCTCGTACTCCTTCCAGCCGAGAACGCTCTCCTCGATGAGGACCTCGCTGGTGGGGGAGGCGTCGATGCCGCGCTCGACGATGTCGATGAACTCGCCCTTGTTGTAGGCGATGCCGCCGCCGGTGCCACCCATGGTGAAGGAGGGGCGGATGATGGCGGGAAGGCCGATGTCCTCGAGCGCGTCGAGCGCCTGGCCGAGCGTCTTGATATGGTGCGAGCGCGGCGTGGAGAGGCCGATCTTGGTCATCGCCTCGCGAAAACGCTCACGGTCCTCGGCCTTGTCGATGGCGTCGGCGGTGGCGCCGATCATCTCGACGTTGAATTTCTCCAGCACGCCCATCTTCTTGAGCGAGAGCGCGCAGTTCAGTGCCGTCTGGCCGCCCATGGTGGGCAGGAGCGCGTCGGGGCGCTCCTTCTCGATGATCTTGGCGACGATCTCGGGCGTGATCGGCTCGACATAAGTCGCGTCGGCGAGATCGGGATCGGTCATGATCGTCGCCGGATTCGAGTTGACCAGGATGATGCGGTAGCCCTCGGCCTTCAGCGTCTTGCAGGCCTGGGTGCCGGAATAATCGAACTCGCAGGCCTGTCCGATGATGATGGGGCCCGCGCCGATGATCAGGATGGACTTGATGTCTGTGCGCTTGGGCATGATCTCGACCGGTCTTGGGCAGGCGCGCGCAAGGCCGGTCCGATCGGGCGAGCGGAGGCCGAGCGAGCGTCTGAATGAATGCTAGGCGCTCGCTATAGACGGGCAAGGCGGCGGGGGGAAGCTAAAAGCGCTTCCCACCCGCATCAACGCACAGGCCGTGATGCCGGCAGCACGAGATCGATCTCCAGCGGCTTGGGCGTTCTGCGCTTGCGGCGCATGGCGACGAAGAGCAGGCCGAGCGCCGCGATCTCGCAGGCGGCGCCGACGAAGCCGAGCGACCAGGTGCCGGCATGGCGCATCACCTGCTGGCCCAAAGCCGCGCCGGCGGCGATGCCGAAATAGAGGGCGGATGCGTTGAGCGAGAGCGCGACGACGATGGCGTCCGGCGCCATCGCCGCCAGCCGCGACATCTGCGAGGGGTGGCCGGCCCAGCCCGCGCCGCTCCAGACCATGATGACGAGCGGAAGCAGATAGATCGCAATCGCCGGCGGCAGCGTCACCGCGACCAGCGAGGCCGCAAGCAGGGCCCCGGTGAGAATCGTCAGCACGACGGAGAGCGTGCGCTCGGGGCCGAAGCGGTCGCTCGCCATCCCGCCGAACTGGTTGCCGAGCGCCGAGCCGATGCCGGAGAGGACGAGCGTCGCCGCCAGCCAGGGGCCGGCGATGCCGGCATGGTTGGTCAGGAAGGGCGCGATATAGGTGTAGAGGACGAAGGCGCCGGTCGTCCAAAGCATGGTCGTGCCCAACGCCAGCAGCACGTCGGAGCGGCTCGCGACCTGCAGGCGCTCGCGCAGCGTGTTGGTGCCGTGCGGCAGGCCGGCCGGGAGCCTCGCGAAGAGCCCCGCCAGCGAGAGCACGCTCAAGCCGGCGACGATCAGGAAGGCGAGATGCCAGCCGCCGAAGCCGACGACGGCGGTGCCGATCGGGATGCCGAGAATCAGCGATACGGTCATGCCGCCGGTGACCAGCGCGATGGCGCGTCCGCGCCGCTCGGGCGGAGAGATGGCCACGGCCACGGCGTTGGCGGCAGGCATGAACACGCCGGCCGCGAACGCCATGACGACGCGCGCCAGCACGACGACGGTGAAATCCGTGGCGAAGGCGGCACCGAGATTGGCGAGGCCGAAGACCGCCATCGCACCGATCAGGACGCGCTTGCGATCGGCATCGCCCAGCACGGTGGAGAGAATCGGCGAGCCGACCGCATAGGCCAGGGCGAAGATCGAGATGAGCAGGCCGGCGGTGTCGACGGAGACACCGAGGCCGGAGGCGAGATGGGGCAGGATGCCGGTGACGATCAGGCTGCCCGTGCCGATGGCGAAGGCGCCGCCGGCGAGCGACAAGAGACGGATGTCCATAGGAGTGATCCTTGCGGATGGTCGCTGTATCGAAGTCAGGCTTCGAAATTCAATGATCATTGAATTAATCGCGCCTGGTGATTACCGCAAGGGTAATTTCAATGAATGTTGAATCTTGTCAGGAGTGATGCCATCGCCTATCTCGGAGGCATGAAACCGCTGTTCCATCCCGATATCGACGATGTCGCGCCGGCCGACATCTTCGCGGCGCTGGCCGATCCGATCCGGCTCGGCATTCTGGTGGCGCTCTCCGATGCAACGGAGATGGACAAGGCCCGCTGCAGCAATTTCGTCGGGCTGGCCTCGCCGTCGCTGCTCTCCTATCACTTCGCCAAGCTGCGCGAGGCCGGGATCACGCATATGCGCGTCGAGGGCACCTCGCGCTATCTCAGCATCCGGCGCGCCGATCTCGACCGGCGCTTCCCGGGATTGCTCGACAGCGTGATCGAGGCAGCGCAGCGCGACCCCAGCCTGCCGCGCGTCCCCGAGCCGGCTCAGGCGAAGGGCTGAGAGCGGACCTGTCCTTGCGTTGACATGCTTACCTAAGGGTATAGCGTTGCCGCTTCCGCGATGGCGTCGAGCCGGATCGCGTCAAGCCGGCCACGCCCTAACCCGAGGAGCATGGCCATGCGTGAAGCCGACCCTCAGAAACTCGATGCGCTGGTGGGACGTCTTGTCGGCGATGTCGGAGCGTCCGTCACCGGCTCCCTGATCGTGCTGGGCGATCAGCTCGGCCTCTACAAGGCGATGGCCGATGGCGAGCCCGTCACCTCCCGGCAACTGGCCGAGAAGACGGGCCTCAAGGAGCGCTATCTGCGCGAATGGCTCGCCGGGCAGGCCTCGGCCGGCTATGTCGACTATGACGAAGGCAGCGACAGCTTCAGCCTCTCGCCGGAGCAGGCCATGGCCTTCGCGGAGGAGGACAGCCCGGCCTTCTTCGCCGGCGCCTTCGAGGTCGTCCAGTCGATGTGGATCGACGAGCCGAAGGTCGCGGAGGCCTTCCGGAGCGGTGCCGGCCTCGGCTGGCATGAGCACAGCAGATGCCTCTTCCGCGGGACCGAGCGTTTCTTCCGGCCGGGCTACAATGCCCATCTGACGGCGGAGTGGATTCCGGCTCTGGGCGATGTCGAGGCCAAGCTGCAGCGGGGCGCGACGGTTGCCGATGTCGGCTGCGGACACGGCTCTTCCACCATCCTGATGGCGCAGGCCTATCCGCAGTCGCGCTTCTACGGTTTCGACTATCACGGTCCTTCGATCGAGCGGGCGCGCGAGGCGGCGGAGAAGGCCGGCGTGGGCGACCGCATCACCTTCGAGCGCGCCTCGGCCAAGGACTTCCCGGAACGGAAATACGACCTCGTGACCATGTTCGATTGCCTGCACGACATGGGCGATCCGGTCGGCGCCGGAAAGCATGTGCGCGAGTCGCTGGCCAGGGATGGGAGCTGGATGATCGTCGAGCCCTTCGCGCACGACCATCTCAAGGACAACCTCAACCCGGTCGGGCGGATCTACTACGGGGCGTCGACGATGATCTGCACGCCGGCCTCGCTGTCGCAGGAGGTCGGCCTCGGGCTTGGCGCGCAGGCGGGGGAGATGCGCCTGCGGAAGGTTGCGCTCGATGCCGGCTTCTCGCATTTCCGCCGTGCGACGGAGACGCCGTTCAACATGGTCTTTGAGGCCCGGGCCTGACGCTGCAGGACTCGGCGGGACGTGAACCGCGCCGACAGGTTGTCGCGTGAGAGGCGCGATGCAGGATGACGGGACCGCGCGAGGCAAAAAATCATTCGCCCCGCGCGCCCGATGATCTAGGAAGCGCGGATGCCGCTTCGTCGCTATCCGCGCCAGTTCCGCCAACTCGTCAGCTATGCCTTCGCCGGTGGGCTGACGGCGGTGGCCCATTACGGCGTGCTGATCGGGCTGGTGGAGGGCGCCAGGCTCGATCCCGTGCCGGCGACGCTCGCCGGCTTCGTCGTCGGTGCACTGGTCTCCTACGGCCTGAACCGCTGGATGACCTTCGATGCGACGCGCAGCCATGCGCAGGCCGGCTGGCGCTTCGGGCTGATCGCGGCCGGCGGCTTCGTGCTCACCGGCCTGCTGATGCATCTTTTCGTGACCCGGCTCGGACTGCCCTATCTACCGATGCAGTTCGTCACGACGGGGGTGGTGATGGTGTTCTCGTTCCTCGGCCACAAATTCTTCAGCTTCGCCGACCGGGCGGCCTGAAGCCGGAGGCTCGCGATCGGAGAGACGCCGGAGCGCATTTGCGTCGGCTTTCCCGAAAGCCGCATTCCGCTTTTCGGAGCGATGCTCTAGCCGCGCCGCCCGGCGCGGTTGGAACAGTTCATGAAGGCCATATGGGCTCCCGTTCCAAGCCGTGGCGACCGCCAGCGCATCCGGTTCGGACGGTGAGGGTCGGCCACCATCATGCCGCCGTTGTCGAGGGCGCAAGTACAGGCCCGTGGATCTCCCGTCCGGCGACATTCCGGTCTGATCCGGCCGTCCTGCGCCGCAACAGGCGGTGCGGCTCCCAACAGGGTGAACAACAACGCCGTCGCGGCAAGCCAGTATCGCATGTCAGCCTCTCCCCAGGTGACGCAGCGTTCCATGGCGTTCGACGCGAGTCCACCGTGCTCCCCGGTCTGCGGACTACGCCTTTGGTCGTCATGGCGGTGGGGCTTGCAAGGCTGCGGGTGCGCTTGATCGCAGCTATTGCGACGGGGCGACGGTCAGCTGGAGCTGCCGGCGGCCGATGCGGCCTTCCTTGTCCGTCGCCTCGATCTCGATGACATGCGTGCCGGGCGGCACCACGACCGCCGGCGCATCGATGCCGGCCGGCGTGATGAAGGTTTTGACGCGCTCGGTGATGTCGAGCGGGGGCTGGCGGCGATAGAAGACGCGAACGGTCGAAGGATCGACCGGCACGCCGTTGCTCGGCACGAAGCGCACCGCCAGCCGGAAGGGCTTGCCGTCCACGCCCTTGTCGGGCGTCGGCAAGGTGTCGATCCCGGGGCCGCGCGTCAGGTTGCGCGTGCCCGTGGCGGCGATGCCGGCGGCCGGCAGCGCGGCCTCCTGGCGCGTGATGAGCTGGATCGGGTCGGCGGCATGGGCGCTCGACAGCATGATGGCGGCAGCGAAGACGGCAGGCAGAACGTGCCGGACAAGCACAGTCTCGATCATCTTTCTTATTTCACTCCCAGAATACCGGCAATGATGCCGGCAATGGCAGAAATGACGGTCGTGGCCATCAGGATCGTGGTCTCGATGGTCTTCAAGGTTTCCATCGGGATCTTGCCGTGAACAGCCAGCAGCCCCCTACGCAGTTCCGGCAGCGAGACGAGGCCGCGCGCGGTCAGCGCAGCCTGCGTCACGCGCAGCAACATCCCCGAGAAAAGGGAGGCACCGATGCTCAGCGCATAGAAGAACGTCTCGCGCCAGGCTGCCGATCCCTGCGGAAGGAGCGGTATATTGTCGTGCCAGCCCAGCCACGCGTTCATTGCTGCGACGGAAAAAATCGCGAAGGCGAGGGCGATGCCGATATCGAAGGCGATCAGCCGTGGCCGGACGCCGAAATAGATCAGGCCCGTGGTGAAGGGAATTGCGATCGAGGCAAGGCGCAGCGACCAGAGGGGCAAGTCGAGCCAGAGCACGACCGAGCCATAGGCGCCGAGCAGCAGCAGGAAGCCGAGCGGCAGCACCCAGAAGCGCCGACGCGCCGCGTTCAGGGCGCGCGGCAGCTCATCGCCCGGAGGCATATCCTCGGGCAGGATTGCCGCCTTGACCTCTGCCGCGGGTGGTGCCGGCATGGCCGCGACTGCGGCGCGGTCCTCCTCGGCTTTCTTCTCGAAGGCGGCGAGACGCTCTTCCAGCGTATCGAGACGGCGCAGCAGCGGCAGGACGGGCGTGAGATCGCGCCCGCAGCAGCGGCAGGACAGCACGCCCCGGTTGAGCATTGCGTCGCAATAAGGACAGGCGAATTGGTCCTGCACGGGCATTCCGGGCTTGGAGGCAGTGACTTAGTGGCGGTGACGTGGAGACAAGCCGCGCTCAAAGCCATATTTGCCGGTCCGGATCAAGTCATTCCGTCGGGTTCAGTTACGGAATGCCCGGTACCTCCCGCGCTCGCCCTGCACGAGGAGGCCTTCCAAGAGGCTGCGCGCGCCGGCCTTCAGGCCGGCCTGATCGCCTTGAAGGTCATCCGATGCGGGTTGTGGCCGAAATTCGCGGGCCGCTGGACCTCGGCGAAGCCGGCCTCGCGCAGCAGGTCCTGAATGGCTTCCGGCGTATAGGTCGAAAGGCCGTATTGGGCGCGGAGCTTGCGATAGTCCGAGAAGGCCGTGCGGACGAGCCCGGCGAGCGCCGTCAGGAAAAAGCCGCCGCGCCAGCCGAAGGCGAGAAGCTGGGCGGCGTCCGTCAGCGGGCTCACATCGGGCGGGATGACGTCGGCGAGGACGAGGGCGCCGCCGGGCTTGAGCCGGCCGTGCCAGGTCGCGAGCACGGTTTTCAGTTCGTCGCGGGAGAGGTACTGGATCAGCGAATTGGCGACGACGAGATCGAGCGTCGCCTCGGGCAGGGCCTCGACCTCCTCCGGCGAGACGACCGCGACCGTCTCCAGCCGTCCGAACTGTCCGCGCAGCTTCTCGCGGACGCTCGGCGCCGCCTCGCAGAGATAGAGCTTGCCGCAGGCCCGCGCGACGCGGGCGGCATCGAGCGCCTCGCCGCAGCCATGGTCGAGCACGACCGCTGCGGGCGAGGGGATATGGCCGATCAGGTCGCTCGCGATCCCGCGGTAATGCAGGGCCTTGTGGCGTGGCGAGACGTAGATCGCATGCTCGCCGTTCCAGAAATCGCGCCAGGACATGGGTTCGCTCGATCCTCGGGCCGGATGCGGCCTCTTCCTTGCGACGAGTAAGCGAAAGCCGGGCCGCTCCGCAACCACAGGGCTTCCGGCGCGGCGCCGTTTGCGATTAGCTCGTCGGGCTGCCCGCGACTCGCGGGGTCAACGGGGATCGCCGATGCTGCTGCTGCCGCGACTGCTCAAGGGTTTCGTCCGCCAGGGGCGCCTGACTGTCGTCACCCCGGATGGCAAGCGGCATGTCTTCGGCCCCGGCCCGGCCGAGATGCTGTTCGCCGGGGTGCGCAAGATCGCACCCTCCGTCACCGTACGCTTTCATGACGACCGGATCGAGCGGGAGCTCTTCCTCAATCCCGAGCTGGCGCTGGCCGAAGGCTACATGGACGGGCGGATCGACTTCGAGGAAGGCACGATCCACGACCTGCTGACGCTGTTCTGGCTGCAACGGAAGGAACTGCGCAAGCATCCGCTGCAAAAGGCGATCCGGCAGGTTCGCTTCCGCATCCGGCGCTGGCGGATGCACAACCCGCTCGGTGCCGCCGGCAAGAAGGTCAAGCATCACTACGACATCCCGACCGATTTCTACCGGCTCTGGCTCGACGAGACGATGACCTATTCCTGTGCCTACTGGCACAGTCCCGAGGTCGGGCTGGAGGCAGCACAGAAAGCGAAGCTCCGGCACATCGCCGCCAAGTTGAAGATCGAGCCCGGCATGCGCGTGCTCGACATCGGCTCGGGCTGGGGCGAACTCTCGATCTATCTGGCGAAAGCCTGCGGAGCCAAGGTCACCGGCCTCAACGTCTCGCCCGACCAGATGGCGGCCGCGCAAAAGCGAGCCGAGGCCGCGGGCGTGGGTGATGCCGTGACCTTCGTCAACAAGGACTATCGCGAGCTCACGGGGACGTTCGACCGCATCGTCTCGGTCGGCATGATGGAGCATGTCGGCGTCGCGCATTACGGCGAATATTTCGAGAAGATCCGCGATTTGCTGACGCCGGACGGGATCGCGCTCGTCCACTGCATCGGCCGCGCCGGGCCGCCGGGCTTCACCGGGCCGTTCTTCGAGAAATACATCTTCCCCGGCGGTTATGCGCCGGCGCTGTCGGAGGTGTTCGCGGCGGTGGAGCAGACCGGGCTCTGGTCCTCGGACTGCGAATTCTGGCGGCGCCACTACCACTGGACGCTCGAAGCCTGGCGAGAGCGCTTCATGGCCAGGCGCCAGGAGGTCGTCGGCATGATGGGCGAGCGCTTCGCCCGGATGTGGGAATTCTATCTCTGCGCCTGCTCGATCTCCTTCGACATCGGCGGCGACATGGTGTTCCAGCTCCTGCTCGGCCCGCACAAGAGCGCCGTCCCGATCATCCGCGACTACATCGCGGATGACGAGAAGGCGCTGGCGGCGAAGGGGTTTTGATCACCGCTTCAGATTGACCACCACGACCCCGGCCAGTGCCATGACGCCGCCGATCAGGCCAAACAGCGTCGGCACCTCGCCGAGCCACAGGAAACCCAGCAGCATCGCCACTGGCGGCACGGCGTACTGGAAATTGGAGGCGCGGGCGGCCGGCAGGCGCGAGAGGGTGATCGCCCAGGTGCCGTAGGCGATCAGGCTCGGCACGACCGCCAGATAGACCACCGACCAGAAGGAGACGGCCGGGGCGACCTGAGCCTGGGCGATGGCGGAGGGCAGGAAGGGCAGCAGCACGAAGCCGCCGATCGCCATGTTCCAGGCCGCGACATGCAAGGGCTTGTAGCGGGCGAAGAGCGGCTTCTGCACGACCGTGGTGATGGCGTTGCAGAAGGCGGCGCCGAGGATCAGCAGCACGCTCATGCCGATCTCGACATCGAGCCCCTTGCCGAGCGCGATCACGCCGATGCCGGCGAAGGACAGCGCCGTGCCGAGCCAGGCGGTCAGGCTGAAGCGCTCGCCGAGGATCATCATGGCGAGCACGGCCGTCATGATCGGGTTGGTGTTGATGATGAAGGCGGCCGGACCCGCCGGCACGACGCGCTGGCCGAAATTCAGCAGGAGAGCGTAGCCGGCGATGAAGATCACGCCGCCGACCAGGAAGCGCCAGATGTCGGCGCGCTCGGGCAGCTTCGCCCGCGTCGCGATGAGGAAGAGTGCGGCCGGGCCGCCGGCAAGGGCGAAGCGCAGCGCGGCCATCTCGGCCGGGCCGAAGCCGGCGAGGCCGGCGCGAATCGCCGGGAAGGAGGAGGCCCAGGCCATGACCGTGAAAGTCACGGTGAAGACCAGCGTCGGGTCGAGGCGCCTGGCGCCGGGGGCAATGAGCGCAGGGGAGGCGCAGCTCGAGGAGGACATGGCGTCGATCCATCAATGACGAAAGGCTGCTGCCGATAAGCGCCCGCACGAGCTGATTGACAAACGAACAATTCGCGCATGAGCTGTGACGATGGATCACAGCTCGAACCTGCCGCCGCTCGACACCCTGCGCGCTTTCGAGGCGGCCGCGCGCACCGGCAGCTTCTCCTCGGCCGCCGAGGCGCTGAACCTGACGCATGGCGCCATCAGCCGGCAGATCGCCAAGCTGGAGCACTGGCTCGGCTTGCGTGTCTTCTTGCGGCAGGCCCGCGGTGTCTCGCTGACGCCGGAAGGGCAGCGCCTGCTCCAGCGCACGCAGGAAGCTTTCGCGTTGATCGCCGATACCTCCGAACGTTGGCGCGAGGCGCGCGGCGCTTCGGTGGTGCGGGTCAGCGCGCCGCCTTCGGTCTGCGCGCTCTGGCTGATGCCGCGCTTGGCCGTGCTGGAGGCGGGCGCGCCCTCGCTGCGGATCGTGCTGCAGGTCGAGCATCGCAAGGTCGATTTCGAGGAGGAAGGCGTCGATCTCGGCATCCGTTGCGGGCGTGGCGGCGCGCCGGACCGGCTCTCGCTCAAGCTGTTCGAAGAATGGTGCTTTCCGATCGCCTCGCCGGGGCTCGCGGCCGCGATCGGGGAGGGCGCGCCGGAACGCCTGTTGGCGCAGCCGCTGATCCATGATTCCGACGCGGCCGGCTGGAAGGCTTGGTTCGCGGCGCAGGGGCTGGATTATCGCCCGCGGCCGCAGGATCGCCGCTTCGAGGACTACAATCTCGTGCTCGATGCGGCCGCCCATGGGCTTGGCATCGCGCTGGCCCGGCCGCCTTTGGCGCGCGAGCAGCTCGCGGCGGGACGGATCGTACGGGTTGATGCGCGGGAGGCGCTGAATCCGGTGTCCTACTGGCTCGACCGGCCGCTGGGGACGCTTCGGCCCTCGTCGGTGGTCCTCGCCGAGCGGATCGCGCGGGAGGCGGGAGCTGATCGGGGAGAGATCGCTACGTTCCTGAGCCGGGAGGCACGCGCGGCCTAGATGCCTTGCGCGTCATGCTCGGGCTTGATCCGAGCATCTCATGACCGGCGAGTGCCAGAGCCTCTTTCGGCCTGAGATTCTCGGGTCAAGCCCGAGAATGACGCACTGCATTCACCGCAAACTATGCCGCGGTGCCGCGAATTCGCCGCGCTGGCTGGCGCGCGCCATCTCGAAGCTGTCGGCGATGCGCCGCGCCCGGACGATGAAGGCGTCTGCGATGCCGGGCGCGCAGACCTCGCGTGCCGTCGCCTCGAACAGGTCGAGCCAGCGGTCGAAATGCTTGCCCTCGAGCGGCAGGATCAGATGCGGGCGCATCGGGCGGCCATTGTAGCGGCCGGTGCGCAGCATCACGCCGCTCCAGAAATCGGTGATCTTGGCGATGTGGTCGTCCCAATCCGTCACAGCCGCCGCGAAGACCGGGCCGATCACATCGTCCAGACGCGCCCGCTCGTAGAAGGTGCGGACGAGGTCGGCGATCATCGGCTCGCGCAGATCGGGATGGGCGGCGCCCGGGTAGAGCAGGGGATTGTCGGTCATCGCAGGAGCATTCGCCTTTCCGATATTCTCGTCGGTGAGGATCGCGAAGGCTAGGCCTGCGCGACCTCTGCGACCTTCTGAGGCAGGGCGGGAGCCGTTTGCGCCGCTTCGGTATGGCCATGCTCCAGGAACAGCCGCATCTCCTCCGCCAGAGCGAAGAAGCGGTCGCGCACCGCCTTGGCGTGCGGGTTGGCGCGCTCGATCGCCATGAAGACGTTGGGCGCGTCGTAGCGGACCATCTCGGTCGCCTGCATCAGGAGGTCGAAGCTCGCCGTGGTCATCGTCCGCGGCAGGGGCTCCATCCGGACCAGGATCTTGGCGATGAGATGGGTCAGGCCCTGGACCATCGCGACCTCGCGGTCATGGGCGTCGGCTGTCGTCACGATGACCTTCAGCTTCAGCACATGGCGCAGGAAGGCGGCGATGCGCGGCGTGCTGCGGCCACGGATCGGGCAGAGCGCGATCTTGAGGCCGGCAAGCCCGTCGCGAGCGCTCTGCGGGCCGAAGAGCGGATGCGTACCGATGATCTCGACATCATCGGGCAGGGCGGCTTCCATCGCCCGGGCGGGGCCGATCTTGACCGAGCCGACATCGAGCACGATGGCGCCGGCCTTGAGATGCGGGCGCAAAGCCGCGATCGCCTCGGGGATCGCCGGAACGGGCACGGCGAGGATGACGAGGTCGCAGGATGCGACTTCGGCAGGGGTCGCCGGCTGCAGGCCCTTGCCGCTCGTATCGGTTGCGGGCGCGCTGGTGGGGTCGCAGACGCGCAAGGCGAAATGCGGCTGGAGATGGCGGGCCATCAGGCGGCCGAAGGCGCCGAAGCCCATGATGCCGATGGTGGAGACGGTTCTGATTCTGGAAGACATCGCTCTGGTCCGGTGGTGGGCCGCGATGCCGGGTGATCTGCCTGAATTCAACCGCCAGCGCGGCGGTTGAACATGGGAATGCCACCGCCTCTATGAGAGCGGGGCGTAATAGCCGTGAAGGAAGGCAAGCAGGCTGATCATGCTTTGCTTAAAGCGCGCGGGTGCGGTGCTGTCAACCGAGCTTCGGGGAGTAGTCGGTCGGGTTCATCATGCGGTCCTCGATCGCGCCGACCATGTCGCCATGCTCGTTCCGGGTGACGCGCTTGATCTCGCTCCATTCCGGATCGGCCATGAAGCTCGCCCAGGCGTTCGTTTTCGTCTCGCTATCCGGCCAGGCGAGGATATAGGCGAATTCGGTGCGCCCGGCGCTCGCCGTCTCCCACATCGCCACGATGTGGAAGCCGTGGCGCGCCATGATGCGGGCGGCGTGGTCGCGGAAGCGGGCATGGAAGGCCGCCTTGTTGCGCTCGAAGATCTCGTAGATGCGCAACTGGTGGATCATGCCTGCCTCCGGTCGTCCTGGTCGGCCCTCAGGCCGCCTTCTTGCCCTTCTCCGCCGCCATCAGCTCGACGAAGCGGTTGAAGAGATAGTGGCTGTCCTGCGGGCCGGGCGAAGCCTCGGGGTGGTGCTGGACGCTGAAGGCCGGGCGGTCGGTGAGCGCGATGCCGCTGTTCGAACCGTCGAAGAGCGAAACATGGGTCTCGACCGCGTTGGCCGGCAGGCTCGCCGGATCGACGGCGAAGCCGTGATTCATCGAGACGATCTCGACCTTGCCGGTGGTCTTGTCCTGCACCGGGTGGTTGGCGCCGTGGTGGCCCTGCTTCATCTTCATCGTCTGGCCGCCGATGGCGAGCGCCATCATCTGGTGTCCCAGGCAGATGCCGAAGGTCGGGACCTTCCGGTCGAGCAGTTCCTTGATGACCGGCACGGCGTATTCGCCCGTCGCGGCCGGGTCGCCCGGGCCGTTGGAGAGGAAGATGCCGTCTGGGTTCAGGGCGAGGATGTCCTCGGCCTTTGCGGTCGAGGGCACGACCGTGACGTCGCAGCCGGCCTTGGCGAGCAGGCGCAGGATGTTGCGCTTCACGCCGTAGTCGATGGCGACGACCTTGTAGTTCGTGGTCTCGCGCTTGCCATAGCCGGCGGGCCAGACCCAGGGCGTCTCGTCCCAGTCATAGCGCTGGGCGGCGGTGACGAGCGGGACAAGGTCGAGGCCTGCCATCGAGGGCAGCTCCGCCGCCTGCTTCTTCAGCCGCTCAATGTCGAAGACGCCGTCCGGGCTATGGGCGAGGATGGCGTTGGGCATGCCGTTGTCGCGGATCAGCGCTGTGAGCGCGCGGGTGTCGACGCCGCAGATGCCGACGATGTTGCGGGCCTTGAGCCAGGCGTCGAAATGCCGGTTCGCGCGCCAGTTCGAGGGCTGGGTGATCGCGGCATGGAGCACGCAGCCGCGCACGCCGGAGGAGGCGGCGGCGTTCACCGTCTCGGTGTCTTCCTCGTTCACGCCGACATTGCCGACATGCGGGAAGGTGAAGGTGACGATCTGCCCTGCATAGGAGGGATCGGTCAGGACTTCCTGATAGCCGGTCATCGCGGTGTTGAAGCAGACTTCGCCCGGCGCCTCGCCCACGGCGCCGAGGCCGAAGCCTTCCAGCACCGTGCCGTCGGCGAGCACGAGGAGCGCGGTCGCGCGCGGTTCGGTCCAGCCGCTATCGGCGGGGTTTCCTTCGGTGGCGGTCATGTCTATGTCTCGGTCCAGGCCGCGCCAGCGGCAGAAATGCGGGGGCGGGGCTGCAGAAATCCACTCCGCCGGTCTGGAACGCGAGCCTTAAAGAGCCGGGCGCTGCCCGTCAATGAAGCTTGGCGCAGCCCGCACAAGAGAAAAAGGAACAACGCGATGACGAGCCTCCGCGAGCGCTTCACCAGCGATCTGAAGGAAGCGATGAAGGCCGGCGAGAAGGGCAAGGTCGGCGCGATCCGCCTCATCCAGGCGGCGCTCAAGGAAAAGGACATCGAGGCGCGCGGCGCCGGCAAGGGCGAGGCCACCGCCGACGAGATCCTCGGCGTGCTGCAGAAGATGATCAAGCAGCGCCAGGAATCGATCGCGATCTACGACGCAAACAACCGCCCCGAGCTGGCTGACGGCGAGCGCGTCGAGGTCGCGGTGATCTCCTCCTATTTGCCCAAGCAGATGTCGGACGACGAGGTGAAGGCCGCGATCGACAAGGCCATCACCGAGAGCGGCGCGACCGCCGTCAAGGACATGGGCAAGGTCATCGGCATCCTGCGCGGGACTTACGCCGGGCAGATGGATTTCGGCAAGGTCAGTCCGATGGTGAAGGCTGCGCTCGGCGGCTGAGAATCTGTTGCGAGCCGGAGGATGGATTGCCTCCGGCTCCTTGTGGCTGCGGACACATGAATTTTGTTGCGAGGGCTCCGAACGCCTTTGTCGCCTGCCGGGCATTATGACCCCTCCCCGAGCGCCCGTTCGTACCGGCCATCATGGCAAGGGCAATGCCCGGCCTTCCAATCAGTCCGATGCGGTCACGGCGAATAGCTCGTACGCTGCATCACCCGCTCCTCGATCGCACCGACCAGGCGGCCGTGCTCGGCGGCTGTGCGCTCCTTGATCCCAGCCCATTCGGCATCCGCCATGAAGCGGGCCCAGCGCTCGCGCATCGTCGCCTCGTCTGGCCAGCGCAAAACATAGACGAACTCGGTGCGGGCCTGGCCCTTGGCCTCCCACATCGCTGCGATATCGAAGCCGTAATTCTTCATGATCCGGGCAGCGTGGTCGCGGAAGCGGGCGTGGAAGGCCGCCTTGTTGCCATCGAAAATCTCATAGATGCGCAATTGCTCGATCATTGTTGCTCCTTCGCTTGCGGAGGTTGAGCCGGCGAAAGCGGCGGTCACGGTCAGGGCTGCCACGATCAGGGCACTTCGTCGCAATGGGCGCATAGGCAAGGTCCGTCGCTGTTGCTGTCGAGGACAGGCTGCCAGCCACTGCCGATGAGGTAAAATATATTGTTTGTTCTAATTTGATATGTTCTGCATATCACGCACGGCCTGCCGCAGCAGGACGAGGAAATTGTCGCGTGGCAGCGACGTCCGTGTCGCATCCCAGGCCGCAATCAGTTCGATATGCGTCATCTCCGGCGGCGCGGCGACTGCAATCGGCCGGAAGACGACGCCGGCGCGCGGCACGAGTGCCAGCGAGGCCGGAATCAACGCGATGCCGAGCCCGCCCGCGACCAGGCTGGCGATGGTCTGCATCTGGCGAGCTTCCTGGACGATGCGCGGCGAGAAGCCGGCGAGGCGGCAGAGCCCGAGGATCTGATCGTGAAAACCGACCCCGAGTTGGCGCGGCGTGCCGATGAAACCGTCGCCGGCCAGATCGGCGAGGGGGACGGTGCCGAGTCTGGCGCGCGGGTGATCGTCGGGCAACGCGGCCAGGATTGGCTCGCGCAGCAGGCATTCGCTGGCGATCTGCGCGACCATGATGCCGGGCCGACGCATCAAGCCGATATCCGCTTCGCCCGCTGTGATGGCCGCAAGCTGCTCGCCTGTCGTGGCCTCGCGCAGGACAAGCTCGACGCCGGGAAAATCGGTGCGGAAGCGGCGCAGCGTTGGCGGCAGCAACTCATGGGCCGTTCCGACGAAGGTCACCGAGAGTTGGCCGGCCTGGCCGGCGGCGACGCGTTGCGCCTCCCGGATGCCAGCGTCGAGCTGGGCCAGGACGCGGCGGGCGGAGGCAAGAAAAGCTGTGCCGGCGGGGGTGAGCGCGACGCTGCGATTGCTCCGCGTGAAGAGGCGGAGGCCGAGCGTGTCTTCGAGCTTGCGGATTGCCTGGCTGAGCGGCGGCTGTGCCATATGCAACCGCTCGGCGGCGCGATGAAAGTTCAGCTCTTCGGCGACGGCGACGAACTGGCGCAACAGCCGCGTCTCGATCATCGGGGCGCGCTCCTGCCAGGCTTCGCTCGCATGGCTGGCTAGCATGCGCTGTGGATTGTGCCAATAAACAGGGGAGGGGTGCGATCAGCGATTGGCAGAGGCTCCCCGCATCGCCACATAGGACGTCATGAAGTTCCCGCCCTCCGTCCTTGAGGAGATCAAGGCGCGGCTGCCTGTCTCGGCGGTCGTGGGCAAACGCGTGCGCCTGCAGAAGGCAGGGCGCGAGTGGAAGGGGCTCTCGCCCTTCAACGCGGAGAAGACGCCCTCCTTCTTCGTCAACGACCAGAAGGCCTCCTTCTTCGATTTCTCCTCCGGCAAGAATGGCGACATCTTCAAGTTCGTGATGGAGACCGAGGGGCTTTCCTTCCCCGAGGCGGTCGAGAAGCTCGCCGCCGAGGCCGGCGTCGTCCTGCCGAAGATCACGGCGGAAGCGCAGGTCCAGGAGGAGAAGCGCAAGGGGCTGCACGAGGTCGTGGAGCTGGCGGCGCAGTTCTTCGAGGCCGAATTGATGGGCGAGCGCGGCGGCGCGGCGCGGCGCTATCTCGCCTCGCGCGGGCTCGATGGCGAGGCGCGCACGCGCTTCCGTCTCGGCTACGGTCCGGCCGATCGCTTCGCGCTGCGGGACCATCTCGCCGGCAAGGGCGTCCCGGCCGAACTGATGATGGAGGCGGGGTTGCTGGTGCATGGCGAGGAGATCGCCGTGCCCTATGACCGCTTCCGCGACCGGGTGATGTTTCCGATCCACGATTCGCGCGGGCGGGTCATCGCCTTCGGCGGGCGGGCGATGAGCGCGGAGGTCGCGGCGAAATACCTGAACTCGCCGGAGACGCCGCTCTTCCACAAGGGCTCGCTGCTGTTCAACCATCACAACGCCCGCAAGGCTGCGCATGACACCGGGCAGGTGATCGTGGTCGAGGGCTATGTCGACGTCATCGCCATGTCGCTCTCAGGGTTTCCGCAGACGGTGGCGCCGCTCGGCACGGCGCTGACCGAGGACCAGCTCGGCCTGCTCTGGCGTATGGCCGACGAGCCGGTGATCTGCCTCGACGGCGACAAGGCTGGCCGCAAGGCCGCGAGCCGGGCGATCGATATCGCGCTGCCGCTGCTCGAGCCCGGCAAGTCGCTGTCCTTCGCGCTGCTGCCGGACGGGCAGGACCCGGACGATCTCGCCCGCTCGGGTGGACGGCAGGCCATCGCCGAGGTGGTCGCGGCGGCGCGGCCGCTGGTCGACATGCTCTGGCAGCGCGAGGTCGAGGCCGGGCCGCTCGATACCCCAGAGCGCCGCGCCGCCTTCGAGCGCCGGCTGAAGGAGCCGCTCGGGCAGATCCGCGACGAGACCACGCGCAAGCATTATCGCCGCGAGATGGATGAGCGGCTGGCCCAGCTCTTCGCCAGTTCGGCACCGGCGCGACCGGAGCGCGGCGGACGCGATGGCCATTTCCAGCGCGGACGCGGCGGGGCGGGGCCAGGCCGCGGCGGTTTTCGGCAGGTGCCGCCCTGGCTGGCCGGACCGCTGAAGGCGTCGAGCGCGCTGACGCAGTCGCGGCTCGTGACGAAGCTGCGTGGGGAGGATTCGCGCGAGGCCTTCATTCTGCTGGCGCTCGCGAGCCACCCCGGGCTCATCCTGCGCTGTGTCGACGAGATCGCGGAGCTTTCGCTCGACGGGCCGGCGGCGGAGCGCTTCCGGCAGGCGCTGCTCGATGCGGTGCAGGAGGACAGCCTCGACCGGGAGACGCTCGCGAATCGCTTCGCCCAGCCGCGGGTCAAGGAGGCTCACAGCCAGCTCATGGCGGTGACCGGGCCGGCCGAACGGCGAAAACTGGTGCAAGACGCTGATCCTGAATCGGTTTTCGACTCGATTCATCAAGCCATCGTCTTGCATCAGCGCGCACGAACGCTAAATAGCGAGTTGAGAGCAGCCGAGCGCGCATTGGCTGACGAAGCGACCGAAGCCAATTTTGCCTGGATCAAGGACGTGAAGGCCCGCCTCGATACGATCGAAGGCACCGAGGCCATGTCCGGAGATTGATCAACCCAGCGAATGGCGGACGCATTGTCGATGCGCGTGCAAGCTGGCGGGTGGTTCACGATTCGTCAACGACGTTTGGTGCCATCTGCCGTCAAGTGATTTGGGTGGGTGAGCGCGCCGGGCCTGCGGTCGCGCCGCCCTTTTATGCGTCGGTATGGAGCTCGTGGTTCCAGGGCCGGCGCGAGAGTGCGGAGCGCTGATTGATGGCGACGAAAGCGAGCGAACGGGAAAAGACCGATCAGGTCGTGCCGGACGCCCCCCCGACTACCGACGGACCGTTGCTCGATCTGACCGATCAGGCCGTCCGGCGGATGATCAAGCTCGCGAAGAAGCGCGGCTATGTCACCTATGACGAACTGAACGAGGTTCTGCCTTCCGAGGAATTCTCCTCCGAGCAGATCGAGGACGTGCTCGGCCAGCTCAGCGAGCAGGGCATCAACGTCGTCGACAACGAGGATCCGGAAGCCGCCGGCGAGGAGCGCGCCAACCGCAAGGAGAACGCGGCCGCCGACGAGGACGAGGTCGAGGGCGGCGATCTGGTCGAGGCCTCGCGCCAGACCCTGCCGACCGAGACCAAGCGCAATCTCGAGCCGAGCGAGCGCACCGACGATCCGGTGCGGATGTATCTGCGCGAGATGGGCTCGGTGGAGCTTTTGTCGCGCGAGGGCGAGATCGCCATCGCCAAGCGCATCGAGGCCGGCCGCGAGGCGATGATCGCCGGGCTCTGCGAGAGCCCGCTCACCTTCCAGGCCATCATCATCTGGCGCGACGAGCTCGTCGACGGCAAGGTGCTGCTGCGCGACATCATCGACCTCGAGGCGACCTATGCCGGCCCCGACGGGAAGAATCCCGACGCGATCGCGGGCGAGGAAGGCGCCGAGGAAGCCGAGCCGGCCGAGACTCCGGAGGGCGAGACCCCGCCGGAGATGGACGACGACGACCTCGAGAACAACGTCTCGCTCTCGGCCATGGAAGCCGAGCTCAAGCCGCGCGTGCTCGAGACCTTCAACGCCATCGCCGACGACTACAAGAAGCTGCGCCGCCTGCAGGACCAGGACATCGCCAACCGGCTGGAGAACACCAAGCTCTCGCCGTCGCAGGACCGCAAGTACAAGAAGCTCAAGGACGACATCATCACCGCGGTGAAGTCGCTCTCGCTGAACAACAACCGCATCGAGGCGCTGGTCGAGCAGCTCTACGACATCAACAAGCGCCTGATCGGCCATGAGACGCGCCTGCTGCGCCTGGCCGAGAGCTATGGCGTCGGTCGCGAGGACTTCCTCAAGCAGCATGTCGGCGGCGAGCTCGACCCGAAATGGGTCCTGCGCGTCTCCAAGCTGGGCTCGCGCGGCTGGAAGGAGTTCGTCGCGGCGGAGCTGGAGCGGATCAAGCAGCTGCGCGAGGAGGTGCACACGCTCGCCTCCGAGACCGGCCTGGAGATCCAGGAGTTCCGCAAGATCGTGCTGATGGTCCAGAAGGGCGAGCGCGAGGCCCGTCAGGCGAAGAAGGAAATGATCGAGGCGAATCTGCGCCTCGTGATCTCGATCGCCAAGAAGTACACGAACCGCGGCCTGCAATTCCTCGACCTGATCCAGGAAGGCAATATCGGCCTGATGAAGGCGGTCGACAAGTTCGAGTACCGCCGGGGCTACAAGTTCTCGACCTACGCGACCTGGTGGATCCGGCAGGCGATCACCCGCTCGATCGCCGACCAGGCCCGCACGATCCGCATCCCCGTCCATATGATCGAGACGATCAACAAGATCGTGCGGACCTCGCGCCAGATGCTGCACGAGATCGGCCGCGAGCCGACTCCGGAGGAGCTGGCCGAGAAGCTGGCCATGCCGCTGGAGAAGGTGCGCAAGGTCCTGAAGATCGCCAAAGAGCCGATCTCCCTTGAGACGCCGATCGGCGACGAGGAGGATTCGCATCTCGGCGACTTCATCGAGGACAAGAACGCGATCCTGCCGATCGACGCGGCGATCCAGTCGAACCTGCGCGAGACGACGACCCGCGTGCTGGCCTCGCTCACCCCGCGCGAGGAGCGCGTGCTGCGCATGCGCTTCGGCATCGGCATGAACACCGACCATACGCTCGAAGAGGTCGGCCAGCAGTTCAGCGTCACCCGCGAGCGCATCCGCCAGATCGAGGCGAAGGCGCTGCGCAAGCTGAAGCATCCGAGCCGGTCGCGGAAGCTCAGGAGCTTCCTGGACAACTGAGACGATGAAGAGGGCGCCGCTGGCGCCCTTTTTCTTGCCGGTTGCCGTGTCTTGGCGCCGATACGCCGCGATTTCTCCCACGAATGAAGGATGTTCCCGGCCCTGGCGCCGGCCAGCGTGAAGGTCGGCCGCCCGCCGACCGGCGGCCCGTTGAAATCTTATTCTTCGTCTATTTCGGAGATTTCATGCTGCCATTCGCCTATGACGCCCTTGCCGAGCGCTTTGCCACGATCCGACCCTGGGCCAAGAACGCGATCGGCGATGCCACCAATCGCTGCGCCATCTGTATGGGCTATACGCTGCGCCTGACGCCGTCGCAGGACGATGCGACGATCCAGACCATTATGAATGCGGATCTCAAGACATCTTTCCAGGGCGCTCCGCCGCTGGCAGGCGGGCCGCAGCCGGGCGTGCTGCCCGGCTCGGGGCGGCCGCTCGGCGGGCTCAGCCAGCTGTTCTTCATCCGCGCTTCGGAACTGCTGCCGCGCGTCCAGCGGGCCTTCGGCCCGGCCGATATCGAGGGCGTCTGCAAGGACGTCACCCCCAAGGTGCTCGGCCGGAAGGGCGTGCTCTATCTGGAGAACTGCTACCAGACGAGCGGCGACAAGAACCACTCCTTCCTGTTCTTCCAATGGACAAGTGGCGACCATTGGGACCTGTTCGACGGCACCATGATCGTCGCGCAGGAGGACAGGCTGGCTGGCAACCGGCATGGCGGCCAGCTCTATTTCTGGCAGGCGCACTAGTGGGTCGTATCGAGCCGTATTTCCGCGCGAGAGAGCTTGATCTCAGCGGTGCAAGGAGGCTTGCTGGACCGGCACGCCGTTCGGGAGGCTTTCCTTCATGTCGATCGAATTTCTGCTCACCTCGCTGATCATCGTCGCATCGCCCGGTACCGGCGCGCTCTACACCATCGCCGCCGGCCTCACGCGCGGCGCGCGGGCGAGCGTGATTGCGGCGCTCGCCTGCACGCTCGGCATCGTGCCGCACCTGGTCGCCGCGCTGATGGGGATCGCGGCGGTGCTGCATGCGAGCGCGCTCGCCTTCGCCGTCGTGAAATATGCCGGCGTCGCCTATCTGCTCTACATGGCCTGGCAGACGCTGAAGGAACATGGCGCGCTGACCGTCGAGGCGAAGCCGGATGCGCGCTCGGCCTGGCACGTGCTGCGTGACGGCGTTGCCATCAACCTGCTCAATCCGAAGCTCTCGATCTTCTTCGTCGCCTTCCTGCCGCAGTTCATCGCGGCCGGGGAGGCGCACCCGCTGGCGCGCATGCTGGAACTCTCTGGCGTGTTCATGGCGATGACCTTCGTCGTCTTCGCGCTCTACGGTTTCTTCGCGGCGGCGATGCGCGACAAGGTCGTCAGCCGCCCGGCGGTGATGGCGTGGCTGCGCCGCAGCTTCGCAGCCGCCTTCGTCGCGCTCGGCGCCAAGCTCGCGCTGACCGAGCGTTGAGCGCGATGTCCCGCCAGCGGATCCTCACCATCGCGACGCAAGGGGCGGGGCTCTACGAGTTCACCCGGCAGGCGGCGGATTTCGTCGGCGCCCATGACGAGCCGGAGGGGCTGCTGACGCTGTTCGTACGTCACACCTCCTGCTCGCTGCTGATCCAGGAAAATGCCGATCCGGATGTCAGGCGCGATCTCGATGCGTTTTTCGGAAGGCTGGTGCCGTCGGCGGACGATCCGGCGATGGGCTATCTCGTTCACCGCGCCGAGGGGCCGGACGACATGCCGGCACATATCAAGGCGGCGCTGACCGCCGTTTCGCTCTCGATTCCCGTGATGGGCGGGCGCCTCGCGCTCGGCACCTGGCAGGGCATCTATCTGTTCGAGCACCGGGCGAGCCCGCACCGACGCGAGATCGTTTTGCACCTGTCCGTCTGAGGCTCGCGTATCGGACACTCCGATCGAGCCATCTATTGCGCCGCAAAGCTTTCCGGTGTCGGCAGCGGCTCCCAGGAGTCGCCGCCACCGATGAGACAGCTCACGCCGCCCGGCGTCGTGACGAGCAGCGTCCAGGTGCCGGCCGGTCCGACATAAAGCTCGAACAGGAGGCCGCTATCCGCCAGCCCGCTGCCGACGACGCGCTCGCGGAAGGTCTCCTGCAGCTTCTCGGCGATGTGGGTGCGTTCGGCGCAGGGCGGCCCGCGCGGAGCAGGCTGCTGGGCAAGGGCGGGCAAGGCCTGAAGCGTGCCGGCCAGTCCCGCGACGACCAGGAATTTGCGGAGTGTCGATTTGATGAGTGTCATGGCCATTCTCCCTGTCCGGAAGCGGCCGCTGGGCGGGATCATGTCGGGAAGCCTTGCGACTGCCCTGGACATATTTGATGTGGGAAGCTGCGAGACGCGGTTCAAGCCGGAGGGCGGGCAGGGGGGCCGGTTCGCGACGGGCGCAAACGAGGTTCTCCCCGGCACGTCTCCTGCCTTGGGCGCTTTCGCGTTCGTCCGAATTGTTGAGCTGCCCCGGCTCGCTGCCCCGTCGCATTTTCCTCATGCGGGCTGGTACCCACTTCGCTCGAAAATGCTCTATATCAGGCCCAACGCGTGCGGAGGTTCCATGTCTTTCTTCAAAACATTGTTCGGTGGCGGCAAGCAGGCCGAGGAGAAGCCGGCCGGACCGGTCAAGAGCATCGAGCATAACGGCTTCACCATCCACGCTACGCCCTATCAGGAAGGCGGGCAGTACCAGCTCTGCGGCATCATCGAGAAGGCGATCGACGGCGAGACGAAGACTCACCGCTTCGTTCGCGCCGACCGCTTTCCGGGGCAGGCGGAAGCCGCCGATTTCACCCTGATCAAGGGGCAGCAGATCGTCGACATGGAAGGCGAGCGCATCTTCCGCTGAGCGATTTTGCCGCGGCTGGCTCCGGGAACGATGCCGGCCCCGAGCGGTTTCCTGATCTCACCCCGAGATGAAGGAGAACGCCATGAGCAATCTGGCCGGAAAGACGATTTTGATTCTCGCGACGCATGGCTTCGAGCAATCCGAGCTCGACGTGCCGCATGCGGAGCTGAAGAAGGCCGGGGCGACGGTGCATGTCGTCGCGCCCGAGGCCGGCGAGATCAAGGGCTGGAAGCACACAGACTGGAGTACGCCGGTCAAGGTCGACAAGACGCTCGATCAGGTCGGCGCCAAGGACTATGACGCCATCGTGCTGCCGGGCGGGCAGATGAACCCGGATACGCTGCGCGGCAACGACAAGGCCCTCGCGCTGATCAAGGAATTCTTCGCGCAGGGCAAGATCGTCGCGGCCGTCTGCCACGGCCCCTGGCTGCTGATCGACACCGGCATCGCCAAGGGGCGCAAGCTCACATCGTGGCCCACCCTGAAGCAGGATCTGCTCAATGCCGGCGCCTTGTGGGAGGACCGCGAGGTCGTCACCGACAAGGGCGTGGTCACCTCGCGCAAGCCCGACGATCTCCCGGCCTTCGTCGCCAAGATCATCGAGGAGGTCAGGGAAGGGCGCCATGAGCGCAGGGCAGCCTGACACGCCTCAACCTGCGGCGGCCTCGAGTTCCGCCAGAAGCGCATCCGCGGTCCAACGAGGCCGCGGATGCGTTTTTTCGGCCGCGCGGATGAGAACGCAAAGCCGGGCGTTGACGGGCGCAGAGGTGCCGAGGCGCCCGGCAAGCCTGACGATCTCGCCATTGATCCAATCGATCTCGGTCGCGCGGCCGGCGGCGAGATCGTCCGACATCGAGGAACGGGCTTGCGGGTCGATGGCGAGCATCCGCTTCGCCAGACGGGCAAAGATCGCGTCCGGCAATCCAAGCAGTGTCGGAATCCAGCTCGCGGGCAGCGGGGTCAGCTTCGCCGGTACGATCCCCGCTTGCCACAGCAGGCCTAGCGCCTCGCGCTGCGCCAAGGCGAGGCAGCGGCGGTAATCGCGTTGCGACAGCTCCTCCCGCAGCGGCCTGTCGGCGAGCGCGTTGACGGCGTTGTTGAGGTTGAGGAGCAGCTTCGCCCATTGGACGGGCGCCATCTCGGCGTGGCGGAGGAGCGGCAGGCCTGCCTGCGCGAAGGCCGAGAGATCGGGCCGCCCCGCCGGGCTTGCCTGCAGGGCGAGGTCGCCTTGCGAAGCCTGGTGGAACTGGCCCGGCGCGGGGTTGACGACGTTGAACGGCACCATGCCGTCGAGCACCGTCTGCTTCAGCGCGGCGCGCAGGATATCGCCGTTGCCGATGCCGTTCTGGAAGCTGACGACGGTGGCGGTGGCACCGAGGACCGGAGCCAGTTCGGCCGCTGCGGCGGCCGTACCGCCCGATTTGACGGTGAGCAGGACGAGATCGGCCCCGGCGGCACCCTCCGGCTCGGTCGCGAAGGCGATGCTGCCCGGCGGAACGGTCCAGCGGCGACCGTCGTAATGCGTGACGGTGAGGCCGTGCTCGCGCAGCGCAGCCCCGGCCGCCGGCCTGCCGACGAAGCGGGTATCGGTGCCGGCGGCGAGAAGGCGCCCGCCGAGATAGCAGCCGATGGAGCCGGCGCCGTAGATGCAGATCCTCGTCATGGTCGGGCGCTCCGGAACGTTGCGCATTGTTCGCGGCCATGGGCTGTGGTCAAGCCGCGGGCCGAGACAGCGGGTACGACACCACCACCCGGCGCGCGGCGGGGCTGTGCCGCTTGCGCTTGTTCGGCCGGCGCTTGCTGCTAATCCTGCCACAAGGCCGCATCAGAACCGGCTATCGAGGACGCATGACCCAAGGTTCCCTTCGAGACGCCGGGCGCTACGAGCCCGATTCGCCCTATGCTTGGCTGCGCCTGGTGCTCGCGCTGGTGGTCGGCACCGTCGCCTGCGTCGGCTCCTGGTCGGTCGTCGTCGTGCTGCCGGCGATGCAGGGCGAGTTCGATACGCTGCGTTCCGGCGCCACGCTGCCCTATACCTGCGCCATGCTCGGCTTCGGTGCCGGCAATGTCGTGATGGGCCGGATCGCCGATCGCTACGGCATCATGGTTCCCATCGTGGTGGGGGGGCTGCTGCTCGCGGCCGGATACACCGCAGCCGGGCTCTCGCATTCGCTCTGGCAGTTCGCGGCGGCACATGGGCTCCTGATCGGAATCGGCAGCGCCGCTGGCTTCTCGCCGCTGATCTCCGACCTGTCGCATTGGTTCCGCCGGCATCGCGGGCTCGCGGTGGTCTGCGGCGCCTCGGGCAGCTATCTCGCCGGCGTGGTCTGGCCCCAGGTCATCAACTGGGGGCTCGCGCATCATGGCTGGCGCGTCACCCATTTCGGCATCGCGGTGACGGCGCTCGTCATCATGCTGTCCTTGGCGCCGTTCTTCCGCCGCCAGCCGACGGCCGCCACGCTCGCCAGCGCCGACGTCCATAGCGCCGGCGTGCGCGGCGATCTCGGCCTCAGCGCCAATCAGCTCCAGGCCCTGCTCTGCGTCGCCGGCTTCGCCTGCTGCGTGGCGATGGCGATGCCGCAGGTCCATATCGTCGCCTATTGCGGCGATCTCGGCTACGGCGTGGCGCGTGGTGCCGAGATGCTCTCGCTGATGATGCTGCTCGGCATCGTCAGCCGGGTCGGCTCCGGCTTCGTGGCCGATCGCATCGGCGGCACGGCGACGCTGCTGATCGGCTCGTTGATGCAGGGCGTAGCGCTGTTCCTCTATCTCTGGTTCGACGGGCTCTCGTCGCTCTACATCGTCAGCGCCCTGTTCGGCCTGTTCCAGGGCGGCATCGTGCCGATGTACGCGGTCATCATCCGCGAATACCTGCCGGCGCGGCAGGCCGGGATGCGCATCGGGCTCGTCATGTCCTTCACGGTGCTCGGCATGGCGGCCGGCGGCTATCTCTCCGGCGTCATCTTCGATTATTTCAGCTCCTACCGAATGGCCTTCCTCAACGGGCTGGCCTGGAACCTGGTCAATCTCGCGATCGCCTGCTGGCTGATCCTGCGGACACGCCAGCAATCGGAGCAGCGCGTTCAGGTCGCGGGGCGATAGGTGCCGAAGCACCAGAGATGGCCCTCCGGATCCCTGCAGATGAAGTCGCGGCTGCCATAGGGCTGGTCTGTTGGCTCCATGCAGATCTCGGCGCCGGCCTTGCGGGCGTGCTCGCAGCGGGCGTCGATGTCGTCGGTGGCGATATAGGGAGAGGCGGTCGTGCCGCCGAGCTCGGCCGGGCGCGAGACGAGCTTGCCGAATTCGTTTCCCTCGGACGAGCCGAGCATGACGAAGCAGTCGCCCATGCGCAATTCGCCATGGAGCAGCGTCCTGCCATCCTCCGAATAATAGGCAGCATGCTTCTCGAAGCCGAAGGCCTCGATCAGCCAATCCACCATGCGCGGGCCGTCGAGATAACGCAGTGAGATGCAGATCAGCGGCTTCTGGCCGGGCATGGTCGTTCTCCTCCGTGACGCCTCGCGATCATCCTCGCCCGCAAAGGCGCGAGGGGTAAAGGCTCACCCCGCTTGCCGGGCTCGCTCCCGCCCGCCATCATCGCCGACAGATTCCCCATCACGAAGGCGACGAGCGACCATGACCCGAGCGGCCGATGCACCGGAAGAGCAGCCCCGCGGCGAATTGACCGTGCGCACCATCGCGATGCCGAGCGACACCAACTCGAATGGCGACATTTTCGGCGGCTGGGTGATGTCGCGCATGGACCAGGCCGGCGGCATCGCCGGCGTCGATCGGGCGCAGGGACGCGTGGTGACGGTCGCGGTCGATGCCATGACCTTCATCCATCCGGTGAAGGTCGGCGACGTGCTGAGCGTCTATACGGAAATCGAGTCGATCGGCCGGACCTCGATGAAGATCCACGTCGAGGCCTGGGCCAAGCGCTTCCGGACGACGCTGCACGAAAAGGTCACCGACGCGACCTTCACCTTCGTGGCGATCGACGAGGAGGGCCGCCCCCGGCCGGTGCCCCGCACGGATTGAAAATCCTAACGGCTGATGAACCTGATCTCGGACGCGGTGATTCAAAAGAATCCACTTTAAACGTTCCTTAAAAGGCACTTCGCCATAGTGCGCCCCGACAAGACCGGAACACCGGTCCGGGGTAGATGCATGTCCGTCCGATCTCGCAAGGCCTACCTGCCAACCGGCCATCCGGCCGGCCGGGCAGCGGATTCTGTGCCGCATGGGAGACGCGACATGGACCGGGCCAGGCTTCCGCTTCTGAAATCCTTTTCCAGCGTTGCGTGAGATCCGGAGAACGACTTCATGACGAAAGCCAAGCCTGCGCGCGAGCGCAAGCCGATGCGGATCGGCATTGCCGCCCGGATCTATGCCGCGTTGGGGACGCTGACGGCGCTGACCCTCGTATCCTCCTCCGTCGCGTGGCTCTCCTATAACCGCGTCGAGGCGACGGTCGACGACCTCGTCGGGCAGAAGATGCCGGTCGTGGAGCTGGCGCTCGAACTGTCGCAGGCCGCCACGCAGTCGACGGCGCTCGCTGCCCGCTTCAGCGAGGTCGAGTCCATCCAGGATCGCTCGGCGCTGACCGCCGATCTCGACAAGGTCGAGGGGCGGCAGATGGACCTGCTGCGGCGCATCGCGCAGCAGGGCAAGGTCGATCAGGGGAAGGCCCAGCAGGCGATCGACACGCTCTCGCGCCAGATCAACGACATCAACGACCTGACCGGTGACAGGCTCCGCAACGCGGCCGAGCAGGCCAAGACGCTCGAGAAGCTGTCGAAGGCCCGTGAAGGATTCACCGCGCTCGCCGATTTCGAGACGGGCGACGCCCAGTTCAACGTCAAGATGAACATCGCCAGCGCGACCCAGCTCACCGGCAAGGAGGTCGAGGAGGCGCTGGCCAACATCATCGACAAGGATCTCGCCACGCTGCAGACGGCCCAGGCGCTCCAGCTCCAGATCAGCGAGATGGTCGGCCTGCTGCGCGAAATCTCGCAGGTCGACAACCGCGCGGCGCTCGACACCGGCAAGTCCCGGTTCAACGCCACCCTGAATCAGGTCCGCGGCTTCCTCGCCCAGGCGGAGAAGCTGCAGGCGAATCCGGCGCGCGCCGATGCCGTCAACGCGGTGATCGCTCTCGGCGAGGGCAATGAAAGCGTGATCGCGATCCGCGAGCGCGAGCTGAAGACGCGCGCGGCGATCCAGGCCGGGCTCAAGGAGACGCAGCAGGCCGCCGATGCGGTCCGCCGCGAGGTCAACGAACTCGTCACGACGGCCCGCAACGGGGCGGAAGCCGCCGGCGCCTCGACCGCGACGCTGATCGACCAGAGCCGGCTCTGGCTCGGCGGCATCGGCGGCGGCTCGCTGCTGATCGCGCTGGCGCTGGCCTTCTTCTATGTCCGCCCGATGATCGTCGGCCGCCTCAACCGGCTCTGGGGCGCGACGAAGGCGATCGCCGACGGCGCTCTCGAGACGACCGTCGATACCAAGGGCAACGACGAGATCTCGGACATTTCGAAGAGCGTGCTGCTCTTCCGCGACAATGCGGTCGCGCTGCGTGCCGCCGAGATTGCCAAGGTCGAGGACCAGAAGCAGGCGCAAGAACAGCGCCGCCAGATGATGCAGGAATTGGGCGAGGCCTTCGGCGTCGTCGTCGCCGCCGCCGCCGCCGGCGATTTCAGCCAGCGTGTCGCCGCGCAGTTCGCCGATGCGGAACTCAACGCCCTGGCGGACTCGGTCAACACCCTGCTCGAAACCGTGCAGACCGGCCTGTCCGAGACCTGCGAGGTGCTCGCCGAGCTCTCGGCCGGCCATCTCTCGGCCCGTATCGAGGGGCTCTATCAGGGCGCCTTCGCCGAGCTCAAGGACGGCACCAACGCGCTCGCCGACGAGTTCGAGGGCACGCTGGCGCGGCTCTCCGAGACCGTCTCGGCGGTGCGCAGCGCGACCAGCGAGATCCTCGACGGCGTCACCGACCTCGCCGAGCGTACCAGCGAGGAGAGCAACGCCGTCTCGATGGCGACGAACCAGCTCGGCGCCTTCGCCGGCACGGTGAAGAAGACCGCGAGCGAGGCGGCGCAGGCGACCGGCATGGCGCAGGGCGCCGAGGAGCGCGCGCAGCAGGGCGAGAAGGTCGTCGCTTCGGCGCTGGAAGCGATGCAGCGCATCCGCCAGTCCTCGAGCAAGATCTCCGAGGTCATCGCGATGATCGACGAGATCGCCTTCCAGACCAATCTGCTGGCGCTGAACGCGGCGGTGGAAGCGGCGCGGGCCGGCGATGCCGGCAAGGGCTTCGCCGTGGTCGCGACCGAGGTTCGCAGCCTCGCCAAGCGCTCGGCCGATGCGTCCAACGACGTCAAGAAGCTGGTCGAGGCGGCCCATGGCGATGTCCGGGTCGGCGTCGGCCTGGTCGAGGAGACCTCGGCGATGTTCGGCGCGATCATGGGCTCGGTGAACGAGCTGACGAAGCTGATGAACGGCATCGCCCAGACGGCGAAGAGCCAGGCCACCGACGTTTCGACGATCAACACCGAGATCGACGGCATCGGCACCATGGCGCATCAGAACGCGGCGCTGGTCGAGGAGACGAATGCGGCGCTGGCGCTGACCGACGAGCAGACGCGGGCCCTGACCGAGCACATCGCCCGCTTCCAGTTCCGGGAAGGGCACGCCGGCGGCCATGGCGGCAAGGCCTCCCTGCACGAGGCCGCCTGAGCGCGAACGTCGGGACACCGGACGATCTGAAAGGCCCCGCGGACCGATCCGCGGGGCTTTTTCGTGTTTTGCGCCGGAGACGCCGGACGGCCTAGCCCGCCCCGCTATGACGTCCGACGCAGCATCGGCTTTTCGGAAAAAGACGCAGCATCGGCTTTTAGGAAAAAGCGGATTCCACTTTTCGGCCCGATGCTGTAGGCGAGAGACGGGCCGGTAGCTCAATGGTTAGAGCTCGCTGCTCATAACAGCGCCGGTGCCGGTTCGAGTCCGGCCCGGCCCACCATTATAATTTCTAAGCGTCTGATTTTCTTCAGCTAAATTAACGAAATCTCGCGCCGGAATTCAAGGTACGGGAATAGCATGTTCTAATCCCGTCCCGGCAAGAGCTTCGCCGCTGCCTGTTTCGCCAGCCGTTCGCGATTCGCTTGGCGGGTGTAGAGCGATGCCATCCGGCCGCCACGCCAACCGAAAATGGCCTCAAGTTCGGCGTCGGAGGCCCTGCCTTCTCTCTTTGGGCACGGGAAATACAAGGACCAGAGATCGCGGGGTTCGCTTGGCGCGATGCGTGATCAATTGTCGCCTTTCAATTCCACCCAATAGCCAGGTCGATAGGGGATTGGCAGAAAGCGCTCGTGAAGTTCGCGCAGCGTTTCATCTGCATCGAGATCGCCAAAAAGCTCGGGATGCAGCCAGCGTGCGATGCGCTGAAGCGCCACGAATTGGTAGGGGCTGTTGTAGAACTGGTGCCAGATGGCATAGACGCGCCGCTCAGCGACCGCCTTGCCATGCATGAATGCCGGGCGCTGCGCGAGGGCTGCGAGTTTGCGACGGGCTACGGACAGATCAGCGCCCGGGCCGAGGCCAACCCATTCGCCGCCTGGCGCAAGCGTGTCCCAGTTGCCGCCCGTCACGATGACGACATCGGGGTCTCGGGCGATGATCGTTTCGGGGTTGATCGTACCGAAGGTTCCCGGAAGGAGTTCCGAACCAAGATTGCGGCCGCCGGCCATTTCGACCATTAGGCCGAAATTCTCCTTGCCGAAGCTCATGCAGCAGCCGTCGGAGTATCCTGGAATGCGGTCCAGCATGACCAGCGGGCGCTTCAAGTCCGGCATCGCCGCGATCGGGCTCGTCACGCGCGCGATCTGATCCGCTCGGAAGGCGATCAGTCGTTCAGCGACGTCTTCGCGTCCAAACAATTGCCCCAGCACGCGTAACGAAGGCTCGGTGTTGCGGAGCGGGGCGTGCCGAAAATCGACATAAAGCACCGCGACACCAACCGAGGCGAGCTTTTCGACGAGCTGCATCTCCGCACTGGCGCGCTCCGCTTCGAAGTTGAGGATCAGCACATCGGGCTGAAGCGAAATCGCCTTCTCGATATCGAAGCTTCCTGCCGCCGCGCTGCCGAACTTTGGCAGCGCGGCGGCTTGCGGGTAGCGTTCGACATAGATGCGGTAGCTGTCGGGGTCAGCCTTCTCGAAATCCTCTCCCCATCCGACGATGCGGGCGAAAGGGTTGTCACGGTCCAAGGCCGCGATGGCGTGGATTTGCCGCGCTTCGCCGAGCAGGACACGCCGAACGGGCAACTCGACAGCGACCTTGCGGCCGAGCACATCGGTAACGGTGATCGGCGCTGCGGAGGTCCGACAAGCTGCCGCGAGCGGCAAGCCGATGCCGAGAGCCCCCAGCAGATTCCGGCGGGACGGGCGAAGGCATGACGTCATCAGAGATCCGCGGACATCGACAGGAGATAGGTTCTTGGAGCGCCTTGCGTGAAGGTGCCGAAGGACGCCGCGCCAGCCCAGTATTTCGCGTCCGTCACGTTCACGACATTGGCACGGAAGGTGGTTTTGCGACCGTTGAACTGCGTCGCGTAGCGCAGCCCCAGGTCGAGGCGAGTCCAATCCGCCAAGGCCTGGCTGTTCGCCGCATCGACGAACTGCTTGCCTGTATGGATGACCGCCGCGTTGAGGGTAAGGCCGGGGACCCAAGGCACATCCCATTCCGTGCCGAGATTGAGCTGGATGCGAGGCACACCGATCGGTGTATTGCCGATATTGGCCGCAGCCGCTGTGCGTGTGAGTTCTCCGTCGAGCAGGGTCAGGCCGCCCAGCACCCGCCATTGCGATGTGATCTGGCCGAAAACATTGAGCTCGAGGCCGCGAACACGCTGCTCTCCGCTTTCAGTGAAGGTGCGCGCCGGGCTGAGTTCGCCAATCGGCCGCGTGATCTGGAACGCGGCGAGCGAGGCTCCGAAGCCGCTGTAGTCGAGCTTGACGCCTGCCTCGACCTGACGGGCGACATAAGGGGCGAGGATCTCGCCGGCGTTGCTCGCGGTTACCGGCGCGATGTCGCCGCGGCTCAGCCCCTCGACATAGTTTCCGTAGAAGGAGACGTTTTCCCAGGGCCGGACGACGAGGCCGACGAAGGGTGTCGTGGCGCTCTTATCGTAGGAAGAGGCCAAGGTACCGACATTGGAGACGTAGTTGCGGGCCTCGACATTCTGCCGGCGCACGCCGACCGTTAGCAGAACGCGCTCGTCGAAAGCCGAGAGCGTGTCCGCCGCCGAGACGCCCGTCAGCGTGCTGTCGGACAGACGCGCCTGCGAGCCGATACGCAGCGGCGCGATCTCCGGCACGCGCACCGGGTTGTAGATATTCGAGGCGTAGGAGCCACGGGCAGCGGCGAACTCGCGCGATGTCTCTTCATGGTATCGAGAGAGCTGCACGGTCAGTGCATGCCTGATGAAGCCGGTCTCGAATTTTGCCCGTACACCGCCCTCAAAGGTCTGACGGTCGACACCGAGGCCGTAGAATTGCGGTGCCGTGACGGTATCGCCGCGCAGGTTGGTGATCGTCGCGGCCGAGGCGAAATAGCGTTCGACGCCGGTATGCGAGGCCCCGGCATTGCCGAACAGTGTGATGCCGTCGGCGACGTCGTACTCCATCCACAGCAAGCCGCCGCGATCGTCGACGTCCGAATATTCCCATGGCTGGGTCACATTGCGGCGGCCATCAGGCGCCTTCGGAACCGGCACCCCGGCCTGCATGAAGAAGGGCCGGGCAGGCGCATTGAAACGATCTGCCTGGGCCAGAAAATAGGCCCAGGCGCGGAACCGCTCGCCCTGATAGTCGAGGGCGAGCGCGCCAACGCCGCTTTGCTCCGATTGATGATCGAGAGCTGCCCTGCCGTCGCTCAGGCTGGTGATGACCCGCAGGCCCCACTCCCGATTGGCACCGAAGCGCCGGGCGAAGTCGAGCTGACCGCCGGGCCGCGCATTCGAAGCATAGTTTAGCGTGACGCGCGTCAGGTCCTCTTCGGCGCGTTTCGGGACGATGTTGATGACGCCGCCGATCCCGCCATTCGGCGAAACCCCGGTGATCGCTGCCGAAGGCCCTTTCAAGACTTCGATGCGCTCGGCATAATCGGAGAAAATGCGGAAGCTCGGTGCCACGCCGTAGACGCCATCGAATGCGATTTCACCGCTCGTCCCCTCGTTCGCGGGAAAGCCGCGGATATAGAACGAGTCGAATGGCGCGCCGGTGCCCTGGGTCGCGCGCACGGATGGGTCGAGGGCGAGCGCCTCGGAGGCCGTCCGCGCCTGGCGGTCACGGATGAACTGATCAGTATAGCTGGTGACGCTGAACGGCGACTTCTGGATGTCGGTATTGCCGAGCAGGCCGAGGCGGGCGCCGGTTGCGACCTGCCCCCCTGCGAAAGCTGGCGGCACCTGCGATGTGCCTGCCCCTTCCACGACGATCTCGTCGAGCTGGAGCTGACTCTGCCCTTGTTGAGCCCGGGCGGCGATCGTTGCCAGCGGAACGCTCACGATAACCAGGGCGGTCATCAGACATGCACCGGTTGCCGCGGCTTTCACATGGCTGGGCTCGGCGAGCGCGGTTGACGCCCTCGTTAGCTGATCGACCTTCATTTTTGCCTCAATAATTCAGCGAGAATAACGACGTTATCTTCGCCGCATGCTTGAGGTAATTGATGTTTAGGCGTCAATCTGACTGTAAATGAAAATGAATAATGAAAATTACTTGTGCCAATAATGCAACTAATATATTTTAATTACTCAAAACAAACCATCAAAAACTTGTGACGACACACAGAAGATGAGACAGGGCGCCCCTCGATCTACGATACTTGTTGTATCCAGAAGGGTAGGCTTGGCGTCGATATCTTTTTCTAGAGGCCAGCCTCTAAAAAAGAGAGGCAGGGCAATCCGCTTGCGTCCTGATGGCCAATGGCGTCGGCCAACGCCACGATTCACCCGGCTGAAATGTCGGCCATGCCTCTTCTCAATCCTGCAGCACCCTATGCTCGCCGATGGCGGGAACCGGGCCGTATTCACGTCCAATGCCCGCCAGGACCAGGGCAGGGGCAGGTAGTTCAACCGGCCCCGCCGGCGTCTGGACAGTGATGCGTCGCAGATGCGGATGCTGCGATAGCCCGGCCATGTCGTTGACGCTGGCGAAGGCGATGTCGGCTTCGAGGAGGAGCCGGCCCGCTTCGCGTGCATCGAGCCTTGCGAAGGCCTCCGCGGTGATCCGATCGGTCTCGAGCCGGTTGCGGACGCGGTCGACATTCGTTGCGAAGCGCTGGTCGGTAACCAGATCCGGCTGCCGGAGGAACAGTTCGCAGAACTTGGCCCATTCCCGGTCGTTCTGAATCGACATCAATATCGGCCTGCCGTCGCGGGTGGCGAAGGCGCCGTAAGGTGCGATCGAAGGATGGGCCATGCCGATGCGCTGCGGCGGTCTGCCGCCTTCCTGGTGAAGCAACGGTACGGTCGACCAATCCGCCATCACGTCAAACATCGAGATGTGGATATCGGCACCCTCGCCGGTGCTGCCCCGCGCGATCAGGGCTTCCAGGACCGCGGCGTGCGCGGTGGCGCCGGTGGCGATATCGACGATGGAGATTCCGACGCGGGCCGGCTCCTCGGGGCCGCCGGTAATGGAGCATAATCCGGATTCGGCCTGGATCAGCAGGTCGTAGGCCTTGCGATCCGCGAGTGGGCCGTTCTCGCCATAACCGGTGATCGAGCAGCAGATCAGGCCGGGATGTCGCACACGCAGCTCTTCGGTCGCGAAACCCAGCCTGGCGAGCGCACCGGATTTCAGGTTCTGCACGAGGATGTCGGCCTGTGCGATCAGTCCCGCGAGCTTGGCTTTGTCCTCCGGCGCGGAGAGATCGAGGACGAGCGATTCCTTGCCCCGGTTCAGCCACACGAAGTAGCTGCTTTGACCGTTGGCGACATTATCGTAGCGTCGGGCGAAATCGCCCTCCGGCCGCTCGATCTTGATGACGCGTGCCCCCGCATCGGCGAGGCGCGAGGTGCAAAACGGGGCGGCGACGGCTTGCTCGATAGCCACCACGAGAACGCCTTCCAGCGGGGAACGGGCAGAAACCATCGGAGCCACCTCGGTCAGTCAAACTTGTCCTGACGGTCAGATAGCTGCCCGATCCCCCTTGTCGTCGATGGCCGTTTTGCGAAGCTCGCCTCTAAAGATCAGAGGCAGGCCGTTCACGATGCGTAACGGCGAACCAGCTCCCGGGCGCCTTCGATCTCGCTGCAGATCCAGTCCTCGACCACCACCACCTCGCGCCGGCGGCGCATCTCGGGCGGCCGGACCAGATAATAGGAAAAGCCGGTCGGGACGGCCTTGCGCATCGGCGTGACGAGCCGGCCGGACTGGATCGCCTGGTGCGCCAGGACGACGTCGGTCATGGCGACCCCAAGGCCGCATTCGGCTGCGCTCAACGCCATGTCCAACGCATCGAAGTCGAGGCCGCCACGTGCATCGAGGCCGGTTCCCGATTTCTCCGACCACGTCACCCAGTCCTGCCGGTCCGGCAGGGGATGGAGCAGGGTCGCGCCTGCCAGATCGGTCTCGCCGTCAGCATGCCCCGTCAGGTAATCCGGCGCGCAGACCGGCAGGATCCATTCCTGATAGAGTTCCGTTGCGCAGTCTTGAGGCCAGTTGCCAATGCCGTAGCGAATGCCGAGGTCGGCATCATTGTCGTTGAGCGTCATGTCGTTGAGACGCGTATGGACATTCACCTTGATCAGAGGGTGCCGCTCCTGGAACGTCCTGAGCCGCGGCAGCAGCCAGCGTAGTGCGAAGGTCGGCAGCACCTTGATCGTGACCGCGTTGCGCTCGTTCCGGAACGGATCGATGGCGTTCGCGATGTGGTCGAACGCTTCTTTCACGCTGAGTGCGAGCCTGCGGCCCTCATCGGTGATCTCGAGCCCGTTGTGGCTCCGGATGAAGAGGGGGGCGCCGAGTTGGTCCTCCAGGATCTTGACCTGACGGCTGACGGCACTCTCGCTGACGTTCAGGATGAGCGCGGCCTTCTTGATGCTGAGTTGGGCTGCCACGATCTCGAAGCAGCGCAGTGCGTTCAGGGACGGCAATCTGCGGCTCATTTCGGCCTCCTCAGCGGAACTTCAGCCATCCTTTTCAGGGCAGATCCATTCTCGGATCAAGCGCATCGCGCAGTCCGTCGCCAACGAAATTGAAAGACGTCACGGCGAGCGTGATGGCGATGCCGGGAAAAATGGCGAGCCAGGGCGCGCTGGTGAGATAGCTCTGCGCGCTTTCGAGCATATTGCCCCAGCTCGGCGTCGGCGGCTGGATGCCGAAGCCGAGGAAGGAGATGTAGCTTTCGGCGAGGATCGCATGGGCGACGTTCAAGGTCGCCGCGACGATGATCGGGGCGATGGCATTGGGCAGCAGTTCGCGGAACATGATGCGGCTGTGCGATGCGCCAAAGGAGACAGCGGCCTGCGCGAACTCGCGTGTCTTCAACGCACGGATCTGCGCCTCGACAACGCGAGCAACTTCCATCCAGGAGGTTGCCGCAATCAGTATCACGATCGAGGCCACAGAGGGCTGGATCAAGGCCGAGATGGCGAGCAGCAGGAAGATCGAGGGGAAGCACAGCATCGCATCGACGAAGCGCATCAGCGCGGCGCCCACCACGCCTTCGTAGAAGCCCGCGACAAGGCCGATGCAAATGCCGATCGCCATGGCGATCATCATGGCCGAGAAGCCGACCGCGAGCGAAATCCGCCCCGCCATGAGCAAGCGTGCGAGGATATCGCGACCGAGCGGATCGGTCCCGAGGATGTGCGGGCCCGTGAAGGGCAGAGCGAAACGGGCTCGAATGTCGATATATGTGTCGGTGTAGGGCAGAAGCCACGGCCCGATCACGCAGGCCAGCGTGAGGGCGACGATCGCCGTTGCGCCGAAGACAGCGAGCTTGTGGCGGCGGAAGCGCCTGAAGCCCGGACTGTTCCAGAGCCGCTCGGGCGGCAGCACGGCGGCCCGGTCGAGATCACTGACGCTCATCAACCGCTCCTCGAAATGCGGGGATCGGCGATGCCGTAGAGCAGGTCGGCGATCAGAGAGCCGAGCAGGACGAGCACGGCGCTCAACATCAAGACGC
The DNA here is from genome assembly GCF_041360765.1 of Allobosea sp. RCC_152_1. NCBI lineage: Bacteria > Pseudomonadati > Pseudomonadota > Alphaproteobacteria > Hyphomicrobiales > Alloboseaceae > Allobosea > Allobosea sp. RCC_152_1. The sequence goes on along the minus strand of NZ_JBFUPU010000002.1, from coordinate 225,894 downwards.
CCATCACGACCGGATAGTCGCGATAGCTGATCGAATCGAGGAAGAGCCGCCCCATGCCGGGCCAGGTGAAGACGGTTTCGGTGACGAGGGCACCGGAGAGCAGCATCGGCACATGCAGGCCAGTGATGGTGATCATGGGCAGCAATGCGTTGCGAAAGGCGTGGCGGACCAGGATCGAGCGCTCGGAGAGGCCCTTGGCGCGGGCGGTGCGGACATAATCCTGGTTGATCACCTCGAGCATGGAGGAGCGCATGTAGCGGCTCCAGACCGCGGTGGAGACCAGCGCGAGCACCATGACCGGCCCGATCAGATGGTGGATCTGGTTGAGCAGGGAGCCGTCCCCGATGGTGTAGCGGTTACCGGATGGCAGCCAGCCAAGCCCGACCGAGAAAACGTAGATCACGACCAGGCCGAACCAGAAGGTCGGGATCGACAGCGCGATCATGGCGCCGATGGTGGCGAGAGAATCGAAGAGCGAGTAGCGGCGGATTGCCCCGAGGATTCCGATCCATGCGCCGATCAGCATGGCGAGCAGCGTCGATGTCAGCATCAATTCCAGCGTCGCGCCGATATGCGAGCCGATGATGTGCAGCACCGGCTGGCCGTCCCGATAGGAGCGGCCCCAGTCGCCGGCGAGCATGCGCCATAGCCATTCGGCGTACTGGATCGGCAAAGCCCGGTTCAGGCCGAGCTGCTCGGCAATACGGTCGAGGTCCTCTTGCGACATGTCGCCGCCGGCGGCGAATTGCGATAACGGCCCGCCCGGAGCCAGATGCAGGATGGCGAAGCCGATCATCGAGACGATGAAGAGCAACAGCACGGCCTGCCCGAAACGGCGCAGAAGAAAGGCGCTCAAGATCTTGTCATCCTCGCGGGTCCGGTCAGATACGGGCTCAGCCAGCCCAGTACCAGTCGCGCATGTTCCAGCAATTGGACGAGCAATTGATGTTGGCCGCGAAGCCGGCCAGCCCGTCCTTGACCCCTTCGGCCATGACCGACTGATAGACCGGCAGCAAGACGAGATCGTCGCGAACGATGCGCTGGACCTGTCCGTAGGTCTTCCTGCGCTCCTGCTGGTCGAACTGGCTGGAGCCGAGTTCCAAGAGCCGGTCGAGTTCCGGGTTCTGATACTGATAGGTATTCAGCCCGGCGCCATGCTTGGCGGGGATCGAGCGGCTGCCGAAGCGCGGCGTCACGTCCGGATCGTTGCCGATCATGAAGTTGGAGCCGACGGTCACGGATTCGAATTTCGACTTCTGCCAGAACTCGCCCCAGATCACGGCCGCCGGCATGTTGGATATCCGCATTTCCGCGCCGATCTGCCCCCAGTCCTGCTGCAGGAGCTGCTGCGACTGCTCGCGCGCCGGATTGCCGGTCGTGGTCGAATTGGAGAAGGAGAGGCGCTGCCCGTTCTTCTGCCGGATGCCGTCCGCGCCGCGTTTCCAGCCTGCCGCATCCAGCAGCGCGTTGGCCCTCGCTGGGTCGTGCTTGTGCACCGGAAGATCGGGCTCGAAGGCCCATGACTCGCGAGGCAGGAAGGATTCGGTCGCAACTGGCAGCCCATAATAGATGGCGTCGATGCGGGCCTGCTTGTCCATCGCCAGGTAGAGGGCTTCCCGGACGGGCTTTTCGGCGAAGGGACCGAATTCGAGATTGAGCGCGATGTGCTCGATGAAGGGCGTCGGCGAGCGGATCACGCGAGGGCCCTTCAACGCCTCGGCTTCCTTGGCGAAGTGAGCGGGAATGCCGCCAATGCCGAGATAATCGACCTGGCCGGTCCTGAACTGGGTGTAGAGCGCAGTCAGATCGGGAATGTATTTGAAGACGATACGTTCGAGGTAAGGGCCGGCGCCATGATAGGCGGGGTTGGCGTGCAGCAGCGCGCGGTCGCCAGCGACACGCTCGCCCCAGCGGAACGGGCCGGTGCCGACGGGCGCGTTATTGAAGGGCGCGGTATTCGGATCGCTTGCCTTTCCGAGAATATGCGCAGGCGTGATGAAGGTCAGCGCCAGGATAGACAGATAGGGTGAGTAGGCGCGCTCCATGCGCCAATGGATCTCGTCGGGCGCGACGATGACGATGTCCTTGACGAGGCTGTGACCGACCCGGTTACGCGCGCGGAAACCGGGCGTGTTGATCAGGTCGAGCGTGTACTTGACGTCCTCGGCGGTGAACGCCGTTCCGTCATGCCATTTCGCGTCGCCTCTAAGCTTGATCTTCCAGGTCAGCCCGTCGGCCGAGATGCCGCCATTGGCGACGCTCGGCACTTCGCGGGCGAGATCCGGAACGAAGCGGCCTGCCGGGTCGATGAACCAGAGCGGGCTGAAGAGCTGCCACCAGACGCCCTGATCGACCTCGCTGCCGGGCATCAGCGGATTGAAGACCGTGGGTTCCTGGGAAATGCCGGCGATCACCTGGCCTCGCGGCTTGGCAGGCGGCGCGGCGCCCTTGCCCTGAGCGTGCGCACCGGCGTTTGGCGCTAGCACGGCGCCCGCGCCGGCGCCGAGAGCCAGCGCCATCAGATCGCGGCGGCGAAATGTCATTCCACGCGAGTCGTATTCGGTCATGATATCCCCTCGTTTTTGACGGGCTGTCTTCAGCCTCGTGATCGTGGACGGCGCGGGTCGGCCGCATGTCCGGTCCTATGTCGCGATAACCCTCAAGCTCTTGCGTTCCGGCGAGAGGTCTTCACTGGCGACGCCAAGTTGCGTGATCGCTTCCGGCAACGGTGCCCCGGCGACGAGGGCAGCGATGGATTGCCCCATGGCTGGGGAAGTCAGGATGCCGCAGCCGCCCTGGCCCGCCAGCCAGAAGAAACCGGGAGCGTCCTCGCGCATGCCGGCTACGGGATTGCGATCCCTGGCGAAGCTGCGCAACCCCGCCCACTGGCTGATCGGGCGGCCAATGCTCAAGCAGGTGTCGCGCTCGATATTCTCGATCGCCTGGGCGACGTCGATGTCCTCGGGATAGGCGTCGGACGGCGCGACGGGCACTGCGTCGGCGAGGCTGCCCATCAGGCAGCCCGGCTCCGGCTTCACATACCAGTCGTAGTCGACGGAGCCGACATGCGGCCAGCTACGCGTGTCGAAATCCTTCTGAAGGGCGAAGGTGAACGCGGTGCGCCGATGCGCGACGATGCCCAGCGGGGCGAGCCCGGCCATGGCCGCCACCTCATCCGCCCAGCCGCCGGCTGCATTGACCACCGCGTCGGCGAGGATGTCGCCGCCGGCCCAGGTCAGACGCCAACGATTTCCCTCGCGTACGATCCCTTGAATATCGCTGCGCGTCGCAAGAACAGCGCCGGCAGCCTTCGCTCCGCGCAGATAGCCCTGCAGCAGCACATCGACGTCGATATCCATCGCGCCCGGCTCGTAGACGCCGAAGTCGAGCTTTTCCGGCCGAAGCGCAGGAAACAGGGCGAGTGCCTCGTCCCGGCCGAGGCGGTCGGCACGGGCGCCGACGGAAGCGAGATTGTCTTCGAGCCGCCTGAGCGTCGCCTCCTGCTCTCGACGCCCCACCGTCAGGCAGCCACGCGGAGACAGAATTGGCTGCTCGGAGAAGCCTTCCGGCGGCGCCTCGAAAAAGGCTCGGCTCGCCTGCGCCATCCGCCGCATCGTCGTGGCGCCGATGCCGACCGTGAACTGTGCGGCGGTGCGGCCGGAGCTGTGATAGCTGAAATGCTCTTCCCGCTCGATCAGCGCGACCGAGCCGTGCCGAGCCAGAAAATAGGCGGCGGAAGCCCCGGCAATTCCACCTCCGACGATTGCGACGTCCACCCGCATCGAACCCATGCCACTCCCGCTTCGGAATGGGCGAGAGCCAGATCCGGTTCTTGCCCGTATCGACAACGTCACCGCGAACCCCGCTTGTCGATTTCAATTTTGAGAAGCCGAACCCTGAAAAACGACGGCGTCCCCCGAATTCCTCGGCCTCCGCCTCGAATTATTGAAATCGACAGCGCCCCTGCCTCCGTTGCCTTTGAGACGTCACGACAACCGAGGCGAGAGCGACCATGGCATTCACCACGACCCAGCGGCATGGCCGGCGCCTGATCTCCTCAGGCAGCAGTTTCGAGGCTGCCTATAGCTACAGCCGCGCCGTCGTGGTCGGCTCCCACATCATGCTGTCGGGCACCACCGGCTACGATTATGCCGCCGAAACCCTGGCAGGCGGCGCCGCCGAGCAGACCCGCCAGCTTTTCCGCAATGCCGAGCTCGCTTTTGCCCAGGTTGGAACAACGCTCGCCAATGTCGTCCGCGTCCGAATGTTTATTGCGCGGCCCGAGGACTACGAGGCCGTGATGGCGGTGTTCGCCGAGGCGTTTCGCGGCGTCGACCCGGCCTGCACCACCGTCCAGGCCGGCCTGTTCGATCCGGAAATCCGGGTGGAGATGGACATGGACGCCCTGCTCGATGTCGCTGCTTAGTCTCACTGCCCATGTGCCGGACGACGTGCTCGCGCAGCTTGCGCCTGGGCGTGCCGCCTTGCCGGGCCGGGTCGATGCCGTGGTAGTCGGCGGCGGAATTGTCGGCTGCGCCTCCGCCTACTATCTTGCGCGTGCCGGGTTCTCGGTCGCGCTGGTCGAGCGCGACGCTGTCTCTTCACAGCAGTCGGGCCGAAACTGGGGCTTCGTCAGGACGCAGTATCGCGATCCGCTTGAACTGCCTCTCGCCATAGAGGCGCTCACGATCTGGCCTGATCTCGAGGCCGAACTCGGCGAGCCCGTGGGCTGGCGCCGGACCGGTTGCGTCTTCGTCGCCGAAACGGAAGCCGAGAACGACACGTTCGAACGCTGGGTGGAGAAAACGAGGTCGATTTCCGGTCAGGCGCGCATGCTTTCGTCCCGGCAGACAAAGACGCTCATGCCGGCACTTTCGAAGCCTGCGAAAAGCGCGCTCTTCACGGAGACGGACGGACAAGCCGAGCCGGCCATGGCCACAACCGCCTTCGCGCGAGCAGCGATCCGGGCTGGCGCACAGATCGTCGAGAATTGCGGTGCGTTCGCGGTCGAGCGTGCCGCGGGCGGCGTGACCGGCGTCCTGACCGAGCATGGCCGCATCGCCTCCAACATCGTGGTCTGCGCGGCCGGAGCGCAGAGCCATCGCCTGCTGGCGCCACTCGGCCTCGGCCTTCCGCAGCAGACCGTGCGCAGCACTGTCTCTTTGACGGCGCCCCTGCCGCCCCTCAGCGACCCCTGCTTCTGCGGTTACGGCATCGGATTGCGGCAGCGGGCGGATGGCTCCTGCATCATTGCAGCCGATTCCTGCTCCGACATCGACGTCACGCTCGATTCCATGCGGGCGATGCGCTTCTTCCTGCCGGAGTTCATGCGTCATCGCAGCGGCTTTTCCCTGCGGCTGGGCCGTCCCTTCCTCGATGATCTGCATCAGCGGCTCGTCGTGCCGCCGTCGGAACGCGCGGCGGCCGGGCGCCGGCCATGGATCCCTGCCAATCGTGACCGCGCAGCCCGGACGCGGGAAGCCGTGCAGGACATTTTCGGGACGGACGACAGGCTGACCATCGTCAAGTCCTGGGCCGGACTGATCGATGTGCTGCCGGATGCGTTGCCGGTGCTGGACGCACCCGATGCCCTGTCCGGCCTGATCGTCGCGACCGGCTTCTCCGGCCATGGCTTCGGCCTCGGGCCAGCCGTGGGCCGGCACGTCGCGCGGCTCGCGAAAGGTGAGAAGCCCGACGCCATCCTCACTCCCTTGCGTCTGGAGCGCTTCACCCGCGGCACCTATGCCCGCGCCCACGCTCCGCTCTGACCCGTCCGTCTACCTTCGAAAGCCACCCCGGAGCCGCCGATGACGCTTGCAACGACCGCCGATCACCGCGCCATCGCAGCCGGTCTCTCCTTCGAGGGCCGCGCCTTCATCGCCGGCCGCTTCGTTGCGGCCGCGGGCGGCGAGATGATGGATACGGTGAACCCCGCGACGGGTGAGGCGTTTGCGTCTGTTGCCAGCGGCCAGGCTAAGGATATCGACCGTGCGGTCGCGGCGGCTCGCACGGCATTTCGCGACGGGGCGTGGTCGCGTTCTGCACCGGAACGGCGCAAGGCCGTGCTTCTGAGGCTCGCTGACCTCATCCGTGCCAACGCGGCCGAGCTTGCCGTTCTGGAGAGCCTCGACAGCGGCAAGCCGATCCGGGACTGCGTGAAGGAGATCAGCATCGAGGTCCCGGATACCCTGCAATGGTATGCCGAGCTGATCGACAAGAGCTTTGGCAAGGTCGCCCCGACCGGCGAGGACGCGCTCGCCCTCATAACGCGCGAGCCGATCGGCGTCGTCGGCGTGATCCTTCCCTGGAACTTCCCGTTGCTCATGGCGGCCTGGAAGCTCGGCCCGGCGCTGGCCAGCGGCTGCTCCGTCGTGGTCAAACCCGCCGAGCAGACTTCGCTCTCGGCCCTCAAACTCGCGGAGCTCGCAGCGGAAGCCGGCCTGCCGGACGGCGTGCTGAACATCGTCCCGGGTCTCGGCGAGACGGCCGGCCGGGCGCTCGGGCTGCATCCAGACGTGGACGCGATTTCCTTCACAGGTTCCACCGAGGTCGGCAGGCTCTTCCTGCGCTATGCCGCCGACAGCAACCTCAAGACCATCGGGCTCGAGATGGGGGGCAAGAGCCCCTTCATCATCCTCGACGATGCCGATCTGACGCCGGAACTGATCGAGCATGCGGTGACCGCCGCCTTCTGGAATGGCGGGCAGAACTGCTCCGCCAACATGCGCCAGATCGTCGCCCGCAGCCGGCAGGAGGAGTTTCTGTCGCTCGTCACGGAACGGGCGCGGGCGCTTGTCGTCGGCGACCCGCTCGATCCCGCGACGGATCTCGGCCCGATGGTCACTGCAGAGCATCGCGCGCGCGTGCTCGGTTTCATCGAGATGGGCACGGGCGACGGTGCGCGCTGTGTCCTGCCCGCGGATCCAGCTCTTGCGACCCGGCCGGGTAGTTTTCTGGGCCCCACGGTCTTCGCAGAGCTTTCGCCCGGGATGACGATCGCGCGGGAAGAGATCTTCGGCCCCGTGCTCGGCGTGCTGCCGGTCGATGGGCCCGAACAGGCGCTCACCATCGCCAATGACAGCGCCTACGGGCTCCACGCGACGGTGTTCACCCGAGACATTGACCGCGCGCTGTTCATGGCGCGGCGTCTCGCCTGCGGGACGGTTGCGATTAACGGCTTCACCGAGGGGGATATCAAGACGCCCTTCGGCGGCTATCGGCAATCCGGCTCGCTTGCTCGCGACAAGGGCACCGAGGCGATGGCGCAGTATCTCCAGACGAAGACGAGCTGGATCAACCTCAAGTCGCCGGCTATCGGCTGAATCACAACGGCGGTCCGGCGGGCATTCCTGTCTCGCATTTTACAGTGGACGAACACCCATGAGCATCGACGAGACAAAACGCAGTCAGCTGATGCGCTTCTTCGATGGAACCCTGCTTCCGGACGAGTTGGTTGCAACCATGTCAGCAGACCAGGGTTGGTTCCCATCGCGAGTCATACGGCGTGGCGGCGAGGTGAAGGCCTTGAAGCGCGCGCCGTCCGGGTTGCCGCCGCTTGCGATTCAAGATCATGGCCGCAGCTTCGACCTCCACGACTACCTCTCCGTCAACCGGATCGCCGGCTTGCTCGTCATGAAGGACGACGCAGTCGTCGCGGAGCATTATGGGCTCGGCATCGGGCCGGAGACACAATGGAACTCCTGTTCGCTCGCGAAATCCGTCGCCGCGACGCTGGTGGGTATCGCGCTGAAGGAACGCGCGATCGAAAGCCTCGACGATCCCGTCACGCGCTACATGCCGCTCGGTGGAGTCTACGCGCAGGTATCGATCAGGCAGTTGCTGCGATTGGCATCCGGCGTACGCTGGCGTGAAGATTATACCGATCCGACATCCGACCGGCGGCAGTTGCTTGATATCCAGTGCCGCTGGGAAGAGGGCGGCATCGCCCGGCACATGGCATCATTGCCGGCTGCAACGCCGGCCGGAGAATCCTGGGTCTACAACACCGGCGAATCCTATTTGATTGGCCTCCTCATGCAGAACGCGACCGGGATGAACCTCGCCGACTACTGCAGCGAGAAGCTCTGGTCGCGGCTCGGGATGGAGGCCGATGCGAGCTGGTGGTCGGAAAGTCCGGAGGGAATGACGATCTCCGGCAGCGGCATGCACGCGACCTTGCGAGACTACGGCCGCTTCGGCCAGTTCGTGCTGGATGAGGGCCGCATCGGCGATGACAGATTGCTGCCCGACAACTGGAATGCGGAGGCCGGTGCTGCTTTCAACATAGGGGATAAGAGGATCCCCTATGGCTATATGTGGTGGATCCCCGTGCTCCCGGACGCGCGTCTCGCAGGCAGTTTCCAGGCTGAGGGCATCTACGGCCAGCATATCCACATCAACCCACGCGAACGCCTTGTCGTCGTTGTGCTCTGCGCTCGCTCGAAGCCGAGTTTCCGACAGCGGCTCGAAATCAACGACGACGCCTTCTTTGCTGCGCTTGCAGACGCTCTCCAAAAATAACGCGTCTCCTGCCGGTTTCGTTTTGCCAGGTGGGCCAAGCGCACAGTCGGTGTTCCTCTGCCGGATGCCGGTTGACCGGGACGTCAACGCCTCGGGAGCCCGTCATACGGTCGACCTCTGACCACGAGCGAGACCGGCAGGCGCACGCAGCGCGGCGCTCTTGGCTGGGGATCGCGTATCCGGTCGAGCAACATCTCGGCGGCGTGGCGACCCATCTCCGCGCGATCCCAGGACAGGGCCGAGATCGGCGGCGTGCCGAGTTCGGCAAGGTCGGAATCGCTTCCGGCGACGAGGTCGATATCCCGCCCCGGCTCCAGGCCGTTGCTGCGCAGCGCGCGCAGCGTGCCGGCGAGCATGTCCATCGCTGCGACGAACAGCGCGGTCGGCCGGTCGGCCGTCGAGAGAAGCGCGCAGGTTTCACGGAAGGCGATCTCGTTGGACAGGGCATGGTCGCGGATGAGAGCCTCGTCGACCGCGACCCCGCGCTGCGCGTGCACGCGTCGGTATCCGGCGATGCGGCTGCGAGAGGGATAGGCGGCCGGGTCGCCGACGATCATGCCGATGCGCCTGTGCCCCAGTGACATCAGGTGCTGGACGGCCTGCTCGGCGCCCGATTGATGGTCGGCCATCACGCGGTCGACATCTGGCAGCAATTCGCGGTCGATCAGGACGATCGGCATCGGCGCGCCGGCGATCGTCTCGGCCAGTTCGGCATCGGCCTCGTCGCTCATCGTCATCATGACGCCCTCGACGCGCCGCTGCGCGAAGCCACGTAGCAGGGCGAGCTCGACATCCTTCTCGTTCGAGGTGCTGGCCAGCAGCAGCGTGTAGCCGGCGCGGCGGAACACCCCCTCGGCCGCTTTCACATAGCTGGCGAAGGCGGGAATATCGAAGTCGCGGATCGCGCAGGCGACCATCTTCGTGCGGGCGTTGCGCATGCTGCCGGCGACCGCGTCGCGCTGATAGCCCAGTGCCTTGATCGCCTCCTGCACGCTCTTGCGAGCCTGCGGCGTCACCGAGGGGTGGTCGTTGAGGACGCGCGAGACGGTTCCGAGCGCGAGGCCGGCCCTGGCCGCCACGTCCCGGATCGTCGCCTTCTTGATGCCCGTCATCGCCTCGCCCCGTCTCTCGCCGCCATCCTGACACGGGCGCGGAGTCCGGCCCAAGCGTCCCTCTGCCTTAATCCCGCGCGTCAGGCTGCCTGTTGAGGCAGCGATTGCAAGACATTTCCGCAGCGGATTTGGAACCGGTTCATTGACTCTGATCTCGCATATGCAAGCATTTGGATAGCATTGATTTAGGATTGATGAACATGTTCCAGAGCGCTGAACGCCTCGGCCGAGTGAAGGCCTCCCCGACCGTCGTCCTGAACGGCAAGGTCGCCGAACTCGCTGCGCAGGGCCGCGACGTGCTCAGCCTCGTGGCCGGCGAGCCCGATTTCCACACGCCCGATCACATCAAGCAGGCGGCGAAGGCCGCCATCGATCGCGGCGAGACCAAATACACCGCCGTCGACGGCACGCCGGCGCTGCGCAAGGCGATCGCCGGCAAGTTCGAGCGCGAGAACGGGCTCTCCTATGCGCCGCACGAGATCATCGTCGGCTCGGGCGGCAAGCAGATCGTCTACAACGCGCTGATGGCCACCCTCTCGGCCGGCGACGAGGTGGTGATCCCCGCGCCGTACTGGGTTTCCTATCCGGAGATCGTGCTGCTGGCCGAGGGGACGCCTGTCATCGTTCCGTGCCTGGCCGAAAACGGCTTCCGACTCGATCCGCAGGCGCTGGATGCCGCGATCACGGATCGTACGCGCTGGCTTATTCTGAACTCGCCCTCGAACCCCTCCGGCGCGGCCTATTCGCATGACGAACTCGCGGCGCTCGCCGCCGTGCTGGTGCGCCATCCCAAGGTCTGGATCCTGACCGACGACATCTACGAACACCTGACCTATGGCGGCTTCCGCTTCTCGAGCATCGCCGCCATCGAGCCGCGGCTGCGCGAGCGGACGCTGACGATGAACGGCGTCTCCAAGACCTATTGCATGACCGGCTGGCGCATCGGCTATGCCGGCGGGCCGAAGCCGCTGATCCGGGCAATGTCGGCGATCCAGTCGCATTCCACCACCAACGCCTGCTCGATCAGCCAGGCCGCCGCCGTCGCGGCCCTTGAGGGCCCGCAGGATTTCATCGCGGGCCATGTCGCTGCCTTCGAACGTCGCCGCGACAGGATCGTCGCCGGGCTGAACGTGGTGGAGGGGCTGTCCTGCCGCGTGCCCGAGGGGGCCTTCTATGCCTTCCCGTCCTGCGAGGCGCTGCTCGGGAGGCAGGCCCCGGACGGACGCCTCGTCGCGACCGACGAGGATTTCGCGCTCTATCTGCTCGACGCTGCCGGTGTCGGGCTGGTCCATGGCTCGGCCTTCGGCTGCCCCGGCCATATCCGGCTCTCCTATGCGGCCCCCGACGAAATGCTCGACCGCGCCATCGAGCGAATCGGAACCGCATGCGCCGCACTCCAGCCTGCCCCGCCGATGCGGGCGCGTGTCTGAGCCCGACCAGACGAGCCCTTGGGAAACGAGCCCGTGCCAGCTTCGCCATGCCAACTGTCGGAACGCAGCCTCGTCGCGCTTCTCGCGGCAGTTGCCTTCGTCGTGGCGCTGAACGCGACCGTGATGTTCCCGCTCGGGCCTTTCCTGGTGGCGGAGATCGGTGGCAGGGCCGATGCGCTCGGCTATCTCGGCGCGGTCTATTCGCTGTCGGCGGCCCTGGGCGGCCTCGTCGCGTCCTTCGTGCTCGATCGTTTCGATCGCCGCGAGGCTCTGGCGGCTTGCGCCGTCGTGTTCACGCTCGCAACAGTCGCGAGCGCCGCCGCCCCCGGCATGCTGGTGCTGATGGCGACGCGCGCCGTGGCGGGCTTCGCAGCCGGGCCGCTCTGGGGCCTGCTGGTCGCGATCGCCAGCGACGTCGTCCCGCTGCAGCGACGCGGCCTCGCGATGAGCCGCCTCGTCGGTACCTATGGGCTGGCACTCGTGCTCGGCCTTCCGGTGGGGACGCTGCTCGCGGCCCTTCCCGGCGGCTGGCGCTGGGCACTGCTGGCCCTGGCGATCGGCGGGGGCGCGATCTCGGCCGTGACCGCGATCGCGATCGGCCCCCGGCGCGAGCATCTCGCCGCAGCCAAGGCGCGACCGTCCGGCCTGGCCTGGCGCGGCGTCCTGCGGCTGATCGCCGGCGAGCCGAGCCTGATCGCCTTCCTGCTGATCGCCGCTTCGTCCTTCTCGGCCCTGCTGGTCTCGCCCAACCTGCCGGTCTTCGTGTTGGGCAATACCGGGCTCGGCGCTACCGGCCTTTCAGCCGTCTATCTGCTGGGCGGGGCGCTGACCCTGGCCGTCGTGCCTCTGGCCGGCCGTACGAGCGACCGTTTCGGCGCATTGCCGGTCGCGGTGGCGGCTGCGCTCGCGACGACGCTCGTGCTCGGCTCAGCCTTCCTTGGCGCGGCGCCGCTGCTGCCGGCCCTGCCGGTGCTGGCCATGGTTCTGGTGATGCAGCTCGTGCGCAGCACGGTCAGCCAGGGCTCCGCCACCCGCGTGCCGCTTCCCGCGGAGCGCGCCGCCTTCCAGTCGCTCGCGGCCGCCGTCACAAATCTCGCCCAGGCTGTGGGCGCCGGCACGGCGCCGCTCCTGCTCAGCATCAGGCCCGATGGCCGGCTCGCGGGCATGGACCGCGTCGCCTGGCTTGCCATCGCCGCGTCCTGGACCGCCCCGCTGCTGCTGATGCGGCTCGAGACCGTGCTCCGCCGACGCGGCCTGCCGCCCGTGACGGAGGCATGATCATGGCGCGGCGTCACGACCTCCTCGCGACTTCGCTGCCGCTCGTCTATGCGGGTTGCGGCGAGCCGGCATTTGCCGGCGATCCGCTGCGTGGCGAGGCGCGAGCCGATGTCGTCGTCATCGGCGCCGGCATCACCGGTGCGAGCGCGGCGTTCCATCTCGCCGAAGCCGGCGCGCGCGTGCACCTTCTGGAGGCCGAGCGGGTCGGCGCGGGCGGCAGCGGCCGTGCCTTCGGACAGGTCGTGCCCTATCTGCGCACGGAGCCCGCGAGGACCGTGTCGGATCTTGGAACCGAAGCCGGCGAGAGGTTGATCGCGACGGCAGCCGGGACGCCCGCCCTCGTCGCGGAACTCGTCTCCCGCCACGCCATTGCCTGCGATCTCGATGCGAGCGGCCTGATCTTCGCCGCCCATTCCGCCGGCGGCTCCGTCGTGTTGCGCGAGCGGCGGGGTGTCTGGGCGGCTCGCGGGGTCGCGCTTCCCCTGCTCGACATGGAACAGACTCTCGCCGCGATCGGAGGCGGCAGCTACCGTGCAGCCCTGGTCGAGCCGCGCGGCCTCTCGCTCAATCCGCTCGCCTATGCGCGGGGGCTTGCGCGCGCCGCTTCGGCTGCCGGTGCGACGCTGCACGAGCGCAGCCGCGTCGTCGACATGTCCAGCAGCCACGGCGGCTGGAGGGTCGAGACGACTGAAGGACGCATCGCCTGCGACACGCTGGTCGTCGCGGCCGGTGTCGCGATCGGCGGCATCCTGCCGGAGCTGCGCCGCTGCATCCTGCCCTTCCGCGTTCACGAGGCGGCGACCGCACCGCTCTCGGCCGATGCGCTCGCGGGTATCCTCCCGCGCCAGCGCGCGCTCACCGATACGCGCCGGCTCCCTTCCGGCGTCAGGCGCACCGGCGATGGCCGCCTCGTCGTCACGCTGTCGGGGCCTGCGGGCGGCGGACGAGCCGGCGATCTGGGGGGCGGGCTCGCGCGGCTTCGCGCGCTGTTTCCCCATGTCGACGTCACCACCTTCGCGGAGAGCTGGTCCGGCTGGGTCGATCTCGCGCCCGACCAGTATCCGCGCCTCGTCGAGCCGCGCCCCGGCCTCCTCGTCGGCTACGGCCTTAGCGGGCGTGGCCTCGGGCTCGGCACCGCGCTCGGCCAGGCCCTGGCGCGACGTGCCCTGGGCAGCCGAGCCGATGAGACATCCTTTCCGGGCATGGCCGGCCGGCCGCCGCGCTGGCTGCCGGGTTCCAGCCTCGCGGTCGCTGCAGCCGCGGCCTCGATCCGCCGCATCGACGCCTGGCAGGCGCGCCAGGCCGACGCCCCACGGCTTCCAACCAGCAACGGACCGCGACCCTGATGGCTATTCTCACCTGGCTCCATAACGCCTATGGGCGCGACCTGATCGAGGGCGTCCGCGCCGCGCTGCCGGGCGAGGACATCCGCGAATGGCCCGATGCCGGCGACCCCGACGAGATCGACATCTGCTTCATCTTCCGCATGCCGCATGGCTTCCTCAAGCCGTTCCGCAATCTCAAGCTGATGTCGGCGACCGGCGCCGGGATCGACCACTACCTCCTCGATCCCGACTTCCCGAAAGGGATCGCGATGGTGCGGATCGTCGACCAGGATTTCGCCGCGCGCATGGCCGACTACGTCCTGACCTGGACCTTCTTCCATCATCGCGACGTCGCGCATTTCCTCTCCGCCCAGTCGCGCCATGACCGGGCCTACAAGATCATGCGCTCGGCCCATGAGCTCCGCGTCGGCGTGATGGGGCTCGGCCAGATGGGCCGGCTGGCGGCGGAGCGCCTGGCCGGCGTCGGCTACGACACCGCCGCCTGGTCGCGCTCGCTCCACGAAGTGCCGGGCGTCACCTGCTTCGCCGGCTCCGAGGGTTTCGGCGCGTTTCTCGCGCGGACGGAAATCCTGATCAACCTGCTGCCGCTGACGCAGACGACGCGCGGCATCCTGAGTGCCGGGGCCTTCGCGCAGATGCCGCCGGGCGGCGTCGTGATCTCGGCGGGACGCGGCGGCCATCTCGTCGAGGCCGATCTCGTCGCCGCGCTGAACGACGGAACGCTGCGCGCCGCCACGATCGATGCCTTTCCCGTCGAACCGCTGCCGAAGGACAGCCCGCTCTGGGAGACGCCGAACCTCTACGTCACCCCGCACTGCTCATCGACGGCGAGCCTGGCAACCATCGTCGACACCTTTGCCGAGAACGTCCGCCGCTTCCGCGCCGGGGCCGAGCTTCTGAACGAGGTCGACACCGTCGCCGGCTACTGAACTCCACCCCGCACACCAGCACGACAGGAGAGCGACCATGACCAGACTGCGTTTCCTCGCCAAGGCAGCGTTCACGGCCGCTTTCGGCCTGGGCCTCGTCGCCGTCCCTGCCGCCGGCATCGCCCAGGAGGCCAAACGGCCCAAGCTCGACTTCGCGGGCTCGGTGACCTGGCTCGGCATGGTCCCCGTGCTGCTCGCCGTCGACAAGGGCTATTTCACCGAGGCCGGACTCGATGTCAGCCTGCAGGTGGTGCTGAATTCGAGCGACCGGGTGCGCGCGCTCACCGCCGGCTCCGTTGCTTTCAGCAATCTTGGCCGCACCACGGTGCTGAGCGAAATGGCGCGCGGCAACACCTCCTTCTACTACTTCGCCAATATCGACGATTCGCCTGGCAGCGAAGGCTGCTGGGCGCGCTCGGGCTTCAAGAGCTTCGCCGATCTGAAGGGCAGGAAGGTCGCAGCCAACACCTCGGCCGAGATCACCATGGCGGGGCTGCTCGCCAAGGCCGGGCTGAAATCCTCCGACATCTCCTACGTCAACCTGCCACCCAACGAGATGCAGCTCGCGCTCTCGCGTGGCGATGTCGATGCCGCCTGCATATGGCAGCCGATCCTCGACGGGCTGAAGAAGGCGGTGCCGGACGGTGTGTTGCTCGGCACCGACAGGGATACCGACATGTTCCAGCGCTTCGGCACGATGTCGGCGCCCGACATCATGATCATCTCGCGCAAGCTGGTGCAGGAGGATCCGGCCTCGGCCGGCAAGCTCGCCGCCGCGGTGATGAAGGCGGCCGACTTCGTCAACGCCAACCCGGAAGAGACGGCGAAGACGGTCGCCCATTACTTCCGCCAGCCGCCGGAGACCGTCCTCGCCGGCATCAGGGGCTTTACCTATTACGGCACCAAGGACTGGCCCGAGCACATGCGCAGGCATGGCGCGCAGATGGACCATCTCGCGGGCTGGCTCGCGGAGAACGGCAAGATTCCGATGAAGCCGGATGTGAAGGCCTGGGAGAACACCAGCTTCGTGCCGAAGCCTTGATCCAAAAGCGAGGAGCCGTGCCGATGTCGACGCCAGCCACCAGCGATCTCGTCTTGCCCGCCGCCGCCAGCCCCGGCGAACGCCCGAAATGGCGCTGGCCGCGCCTCGGCCGGCCGGTCCTGCTGCTCAACCTGCTTGGCATCTTCTCGCTCTACGGGCTCTGGGCGCTGGCGACCGAGTCCGGCCTCGTCTCGCCCCTGTTCTTCCCTTCGCCCTCGATGGTGGCGGCCGAGGCGCAAAGCATCGCCGGCACGGCCGATCTCTGGATGTCGATCGCCGCGTCGTCCCGGCGCGTCTTCATCGGCTTCGGGCTGGCGGCGCTCGTCGGCGTGCCGCTTGGCATCCTGATGGGCGCCTGGTGGCCGGCCAAGGCCGTGATCGACCCGCTGATCTCGCTGCTCCGTCCTCTGCCCTCGATTACCTGGATTCCGCTGACGATGCTCTGGCTCGGCATCGGCGAGGGCCAGAAGATCGCGATCGTGTTCATGGGCTCCTGGATCTACATCCTGCTCTACACGGTCGAGAGCACCAAGCGGGTTGATCCGCTGCTGGTGAAGGCCGCACGCAATCTCGGCGCCGGCAACCTCGCCGTGATGCGCGAGGTCGTACTGCCGGGCTCGCTGCCCGGCATCCTGGCCGGACTGAAGGTCAGCCTCGCCATCGCCTGGTCCTGCGTGCTCTCGGCCGAGATGGTCGCGGCCCAGACCGGGCTCGGCGCGCTGATCTGGTCGGCCAAGGACTGGGGCAACATGCCGCTCGTCCTGGTCGGCATGGTCTGCATCTCCGCGACCGTCCTGATCGCCGATCTCCTGGCGAACCGGCTTGAGGCCTGGCTTCTGCCCTGGGAACGCCACCGGCGGCTGAATTGAAGCGAGAGATACGGAAGGGAGACGAGAGATGAACACGATCCTGTCCGCACGCGGCGTCTCGAAGCGCTTCGCCGGCCACCAGGGCAGCGGCGGCGTGCTGGCGCTCGACGCCATCTCGCTCGAGGTCCGCGAGGGCGAATTCCTCTGCTTGCTCGGCGCGTCCGGCTGCGGCAAGTCGACCCTGCTCAACATGTTCGCGGGCTTCGTCGCGCCGAGCGGCGGCGAGATCCGCCTGCGCGACGAGGCGATCACCGGCATCGACCCGCGCTGCGGCATGGTCTTCCAGTCCTATGCGCTCTTTCCCTGGAAGACGGTGCGGGAGAACGTCGCCTTCGGCCCCAAGATGAAGGGCATCGGCCGGGGCGAGCGGCGCGACATCGCCGAACGGTTCCTGGCCATGGTCGGGCTGTCGGGCTTCGCCGGGCATTATCCCGTCGAGCTCTCCGGTGGCATGCAGCAGCGCGTCACGCTGGCGCGCTGTCTCGCCGCCAACCCGGAGGTGATGCTGATGGACGAACCCTTCGCGGCGCTGGACGCGATGACGCGCGAGGTGCTGCAGGGCGAGCTGATGCGCATCCAGGCCCAGAGCGGCAAGACCATCGTCTTCGTGACGCACAACATCGACGAGGCCCTGGTGATGGCCGACCGCATTGTCGTGATGTCGCCGCGTCCCGGCCGCATCGCCGCGGTGATCGACAACGACCTGCCGCGCCCGCGCGACATCGAGGCTCAGTCGCTCCCCGCCTATGCCGCGCTCAAGCGACAGGTCTGGAATCTGATCGCTGGCGACCTTATGGCCCATGCCGCTTGAGTCGATCGTAAGATCGCCTATTCCATAGGCATTTTTTGTTCATTGCATACAATGTGGGATGACGCGCTCGCCAAAGCGCGTTTTTCCCAAGGGATTTCAATTCACTATCTGCTGGCACGCTACGTGCTTCGGCAGCGCCATGTGCGCCGCCGCTGAACCGCCTTCACGCCCGAGCCCCGTCAGAGCCGCCATGCGCCGCGGCTGCGCGCTCGCGACAGCCGAAAACGCGGTCTGCGGGCCCGCCTCCGAAGATCCGGCGCGTCACGACATCCGATTGGCAAAACCAGGGGTTTCCGAGTGATGATCACACGCCGCACCGCTATCGCTGCAGGTCTCGCGGCGCCATTCGTGGCGCGAAGCCAGGCACGAGCCCAGGCCGTGGGCCGGGCCGAAACCCTGCTGCTGGTTCAGGAGTACGGGCCGAACAGTCTCGACATGCAGGGCATCGGCTCCTCGCAGCCCGTCAATGGCGTCGCGTTGAATTGCTATGACCGCCTGCTGCGCTTCAAGCCGGTGCCGATCCCCGGCGGCGGCGGGAACACCATCTCGATGGGCGAACTCGAAGGCGAATTGGCCGAGAGCTGGCAGGTTGCCTCCGACGGCATGAGCTGCACCTTCAAGCTGCGCGACGCCACCTTCCATTCCGGCCGCAAGGTCACGGCGACCGACGTCAAATGGTCGCTCGACCGTGCCTGCACGATCGGCGGCTTCGCCACGACGCAGATGAATGCCGGCTCGCTGGAAAAACCCGAGCAGTTCGTCGTCGTCGATGAGAAGACGTTTCGCGTCGATTTCATCCGCAAGGACAAGATGACGCTGCCCAACCTCGCGGTCACGATCCCCTTCGTCTTCGACTCCGAGCTCGCCATCAAGAATGGCGGTGGCGACCCCCATGCCAAGGAATGGCTGAAGAACAACATCGCCGGCTCCGGCGCCTACAAGGTCGAGAGCTGGAAGCCCGGTGTCGAGACCATCTACGTCCGCAATGACGACTGGAAATGCGGAAAGCTGCCGCAGCTGCGCCGCATCATCGCGCGCGACATCGCCTCGCCCTCGACCCGCCGGGCCCTGATGGAGCGCGGCGACGCGGATGTCTCGTACGGTTTGCCGCCGAAGGACTTCAAGGACCTGCTCGATGCCGGCAAGGTCAATGTCGTCGGCGTTCCGATCCCCAACGGCGTCTGGGGGTGCTATCTCAACACGCAGGTCGGCCCGTTCAAGGACGTGCGTCTGCGCCAGGCCGTGGCCTGGGTGATGCCCTATGAGAAGATCCTCCAGGCCTCGCTGTTCGGCCGTGGCGTTTCGATGGCGGGCGGGACTGATCCCAAGGTCGCCTGGCCGCAGCCCTTCCCCTACACCTCCGACGTTGCCAAGGCGAAGGCCCTGGTCGATGCGGCCGGCGGCCCGTTCTCGACGACGCTGTATTTCGACGCCGGCAACGCGACCGTTGCCGAGCCGATGGCGGTGCTGATCAAGGAAGCGCTCGCCGGCATCGGCATCACCGTCGAGATCAACAAGGTTCCGGGCGCGAACTTCCGCACCGAGATCGCCAAGAAGACCAATCCGATGGTGCTGAACCGCTTCGCCGGCTGGCTCGACTATCCCGATTACTATCTGTTCTGGACGATGCACGGCAACAACTCGATCTTCAACATCGCCGCCTACCAGAATCCGGCGCTGGACAAGCTCGTCGATGCCGCGCGCTTCGCGCCCGACAAGGCCTCCTACGACGCCAACGTCATCGACTTCATCAAGCTGGTGGAAAACGAGGTGCCGATGGTGCCGATCAACCAGCCGACCCATGACGTCGCGCTGCAGAAGGCGATTGGCGGCTACCAGTTCCAGCCCTGCCGCGAGCCGGACTTCCGCTACCTGACCAAGGGGTGAGGCGGCACCGTCGCGCCGCGATGCATGATGCTCGGGCGCAGACCCGAGCATCTCCCGCCCAGGATTCTCGGGCCTGCGCTTCGCTCCGCCCGATGATGAGGACGAGGCCGAACGCCACGAAGGAGGCTCTCCCATGCTGCGCATGATCGGCCAGCGTCTGATGACGACGATCCCCTCGGTCATCGGCGTGATCATCGTCACCTTCCTGCTGACGCGGGTGCTGCCGGGCGACACCGCGGCCTATTTCGCAGGCCCTGCCGCATCGCCGCAGGCGATCATCGAGATCCGCTCCAAGCTTGGGCTCGACCAGCCGCTGCCCGTGCAGTTCGTGTCCTATGTCACGGCGCTGGTGAAGGGCGATCTCGGGACCTCGCTGACCACCGGCCAGCCGGTGACGGCCGACCTCGCCGCGCGCCTGCCAGCCTCCGCCGAACTGACGCTGGCCGGGCTGCTGCTCGCCATGGCGGTCGCCTTGCCGCTGGGCATCCTGGCGGCTGTGAAGCAGGGCTCCTGGATCGACCATCTCTGCCGCGTCGTGGCGACCGCGGGCGTCTCGCTGCCGGTGTTCTTCACCGGGCTCCTGCTCGTCTATGTCTTCTATTTTCTACTTGGCTGGTCACCGGCGCCGCTTGGGCGGCTCGACGTCTTCGCCTCCGAGCCGCCGCGCGTGACCGGCCTGCTCCTGATCGACACGTTGTTAGCGCGGGATTTCGAGACCTTCCGGGGCGCTTTCGCTCAGCTGATCCTGCCGGCGGTGACACTCGCCATCTTCTCGCTGGCACCGATCACCCGCATGACGCGGGCCTCGATGCTGGCCGTGCTCGGCGCCGATTTCGTGCGCACCGCCCGCGCCAGCGGCCTGACGAACCGCAAGGTCATCGGCACTTATGCTTTCCGCAACGCCATGCTGCCGGTGGTGACGACGCTCGGCATGGTGTTCTCCTTCCTGCTCGGCGCCAATGTGCTGGTCGAGAAGGTCTTCGCCTGGCCCGGCGTCGGTTCCTATGCGGTCGAGGCGCTGATCGCGTCGGACTACGCACCGATCCAGGGCTTCGTCCTGACCATGGCGATTCTCTACGTCGCCCTGAACCTGATGATCGACGTGCTCTACGGCGTCATCGATCCCCGTGTCAGGCTGGAGGGTTGAAGAGCGTGAACGACATGGCCAAAGTCGAGCCGGCGCCCGCCCAGGCAATCCCTGCCGAACCCGCTACGACGCTGCGCTTCGAGGCGCCGCCTTCCACCAGCCTGTGGGCGCATGCGCGCCATATCGTCGCCGAGAACCCGGTGACGGGGCTCGCCTTCGGGCTGTTCGCGCTGATCCTGCTGGCGGCAATCTTCGGCCCCTCGATCGTTCCCTACGATCCGCTCGCGAGCAACACCAACGCCGCCCTGCAGGCGCCGAGCCGGGCGCACTGGTTCGGCACGGACCAGCTTGGCCGCGACATCTTCAGCCGCGTGGTGGCGGCGACACGGCTCGACTTCTCGATCGCGATCTTCTCGGTGGCGCTGGTCTTCCTGATGGGCGGGCTTGCCGGCGTCATGGCCGGGTTCTACGGCGGCTGGATCGACAAGGTCGTCGGCCGCGTCGCCGACACCATCATGGCCTTCCCGCTTTTCGTGCTGGCGATGGGCATCGTGGCGGCGCTGGGCAACTCGGTCGGCAACATCGTGCTGGCGACCGCGATCATCAATTTCCCGCTCTATGCCCGCGTCGCGCGTGCCGAGGCGAATGTGCGCCGCGATGCCGGCTTCGTGCAGGCGGCGCGACTGTCGGGCAATTCCGACTGGCGGCTGCTCCTCACCCAGATCGTGCCCAACATCATGCCGATCATGGCGGTGCAGATGTCGCTGACCATGGGCTATGCGATCCTGAATGCGGCAGGCCTCTCCTTCATCGGGCTCGGCGTGCGGCCGCCGACGCCGGAATGGGGGATCATGGTGGCCGAGGGCGCGAGCTTCATCGTCTCCGGAGAGTGGTGGATCGCCTTCTTCCCCGGTCTCGCCCTGATGATCGCCGTGTTCTGCTTCAACCTGCTCGGCGACGGCGTGCGCGATCTCGTCGACCCCCAGCGGAGGAACTGACATGACGGCAGTCCCTCTGCTCGAGATCAGGAACCTCACCGTCGAATTCGCCACCCGGCGCGGAGCGGTGCAAGCGGTCAAGTCGATCGATATCAGCGTCGCCAAAGGCGAGACCGTGGCGATCGTCGGCGAGTCCGGCTCGGGCAAATCAGTGACGTCCTATGCCGTGGTGCGCATTCTCGATCGCGCCGGCCGCGTCGCCGAAGGCACGATCTCGTTCTCGGGCGTTGATCTCGTCGCGGCCGACGAGGCCCAGATGCGCGATCTGCGCGGGCGCGAGATCTCGATGATCTTCCAGAACCCGCGCGCAGCGCTCAACCCGATCCGCAAGGTCGGCAAGCAGATCGAGGACGTGCTGCTGCAGCATGTCCAGGCGACGCGTGCGACGGCCAAGGAGAAGGCTGTCGAGGCGCTGACCAAGGTCAAGATCGCCCGCCCCGAGGAGCGCTACGACGCCTATCCGTTCGAGCTGTCGGGCGGCATGTGCCAGCGTGTCGTGATCGCGCTCGCGTTGGCCTGCCAGCCGCAATTGCTGATCGCCGACGAGCCGACGACGGGCCTCGACGTCACCACGCAGAAGGCGGTGATGGACCTCATCGTCGAGCTGACCCGCGAGCGCGGCATGTCGACGATCCTGATCACGCATGATCTCGGCCTCGCCGCCGCCTATTGCGACAAGGTCGTCGTGATGGAAAAGGGCAAGGTGGTCGAGACCGCGCTGGCCAGCGAGATCTTCCGCAACCCGCAGCATCCCTACACCCGCAGGTTGATGCAGGCGACGCCGCGACTGGGCACGAGCCTCGCAGACTTGCTGCTCGACGCGCCGCAAATTGTGCCCGCCGAAGCCAGGACAGCCGTGACTGAGCCGAAACCGGCGGCCGAGGCTGGTCCCCTGATGCAGGTCGATAATCTGGTCAAGGAATATCCGCGGGCCGCGACCGGTGCGCTGCTCGCCAAGCTGATGGGCAAGGCCGAGCCGGAAAAGCCGGCCTTCCGCGCCGTCGATGGCATCAGCTTCAGTATCGCCAGGGGCGAGACGCTGGGGCTCGTCGGCGAATCCGGCTGCGGCAAATCGACGACCTCGATGATGGTCACGCGCCTGATCGACCCCAGCGGCGGCAAGATCGTCTTCGACGGTATCGATATCGGTGCGATTCCCGCCAAGCAGTTCGCCGCGTCGCCGTATCGCCGGCGCATCCAGATGGTGTTCCAGGACCCGACCGACAGCCTCAATCCGCGCTTCACCGCCGAGCGCGCCATCGCCGATCCGATCATGCGGATGGGTGCGGTCAAGGGACGCGATGCCCTGCGTGCGCGCTGCGAGGATCTGGCGAGGCTCGTCGGCCTGCCGGTCGAACTGATCGACCGCTTTCCTCACCAGCTTTCCGGCGGGCAGAAGGCGCGCGTCGGCATTGCGCGCGCGATCGCGCTCGACCCGGATCTGGTTGTTCTCGACGAGCCCACGGCCGCGCTCGACGTGTCCGTCCAGGCGGTGGTGCTGAATCTCCTCGAAGAGCTCAAGGGACGGCTCGGCATGAGCTATCTCTTCGTCTCGCACGATCTCAACGTGGTGCGGCTGCTCTGCGACCGGGTGATCGTGATGAAGACGGGTTCGATCGTCGAAGAAGGCACGGCGGAGGAGGTGCTCGGCGATCCCAAGGCGGAGTATACGAGGGAGTTGCTGACCGCGATTCCGCACCCGCCGCTATAAGCGCGTCCTGCCCGCGATCGCCATCGCGGGATAGTTCTCTGGAGATGCCTGCAGATGAAGATCAACGACCCTGCCGTGCTGGCCGAGGTGGAAGCCGCCTTCGCAGCCTATGAGGCCGCGCTTACCGGCAACGACGTCGCAACGCTGGATGCGATCTTCCGCAAGGCGCCCGAGACCTTGCGCTACGGTGTCGCCGAGAACCTCTACGGCCATGACGAGATCGCTGCCTTCCGCTCGGCGCGCTCGCCGGTCGGGCTCGAACGGACGCTGGAACGCACCGTCATCACGACTTATGGCGACACGGCGGCCACGGCGAACACCATGTTCCGGCGCGACAGCATGGTCGGCAAGGTCGGTCGGCAGAGCCAGACCTGGGTCAAGTTCGCGGAAGGCTGGCGCGTCGTCAGCGCCCATGTCAGCATCATCCCCGAATGAACGGCAGGCGGCGGCGCATTCTTCATGACGCCGTGACCGGCATCGCTCTGCCTGCTATGCAGGCATCGGCGATCCCACCTGCCTTCCGATCCTGATCATGCCGCCGCGCCCTGCCGCCACTTTGGCGATATCCAAACCTGCAGCGCCACCGCGGACGCGGACCGAAGCACTTCGTCTGCAGATCGCCGACGAGATTGTGTCGGGCGCGCTCGAACCGGGAACGCCCCTCGACGAGCAGGAGCTTGCGGCGCGGTTCGGCGTCTCGCGTACTCCGGTGCGCGAAGCGATACGCCAGCTCTCGGCCTCGGGTCTCGTCAGCGTCCGGCCGCATCGCGGCGCGGTCGTGGCCTTGCCCACTCCGACGCAGCTCGACGACATGTTCGAGGCGATGGCCGAGCTTGAGGCGCTCTGTGCGGGACTCGCCGCCCGCAACATGACCGTGCCCGAACGGCGCGGCCTGGAGGAGTTGCATCAGGTGCTGCGCGCGCTCGTCCATGAAGGCGATCCCTTGCGCTATCATGAGACCAACGAGGCTTTTCACGCCGCGATCTACTCGGGCTCGCACAATGGCTACCTTGCCGAACTCACCCTGATGACGCGCGCCCGGGTCGCGCCGTTTCGCAGGGCGCAGTTCCGGGCGGCCGGGCGCCTGGGAGGCTCCTATCAGGAGCACGACCTGATCGTGCAGGCGATTCTGCGGGGCGACCAGTCCGGTGCGGCAGAGGCGATGCGCGCCCATATCGGCATCGTGCGCGACGCTTTCAGGACCTATGCGGGAGCGTCCTGAGGCTTGGTCTGCGCCCCGACGAAAGCCCGCCAGCCGCCGAACTCGGTCACATCGCGCGCAGCCTCGGTCGCGATCTGTTCGCAGAGGAATCCCTTGACCAGCGTGCCGTCGGCCAGCGCCAGCGTGCCGATGCCCAGCGGGGAGGGGATGCCTGCGACGAAGCGACCAAAGCCGTCGGCAGGCAGCGCCCAGACCTCGAGCGCGATGGCTGCCCCGCCTTCGCGGACGCGGATCAGGCCCGGCCGCGCCGGCGGGCCGCCGGGTAAGGCGAAGAGCCGGTAGTCCGCCGTCGTGGTGGTCGCGCGCAGGAATGTCGCGCCAAGCCCGGTCAGCTCGCCATTGAGCGGCATGCTCGACAGATGCGCACCGACGACCGCAATCTCAATCGTGCCCTGTGGAGCGGCCATCGGAAGATCCGCAAGCGGCGGCATCGGCGCGTCCAAGGCCCCGAGCGTCAAGCCCGAGGCGTGGTGGAAGGCGCGGCCGAACGTGGCCAGCGCCGCATCGCGGCCGGACGGCGTGATGAGGGTGACGCCCGCCGCAGTGCCATCCTTCGCTAGGCTCACCGGCACGGCGAGCGCGCACATGTCGAGCAGGTTGACGAAATTGGTGTAGCGGCCGAGCAGCGAGTTCCTGCCGATCGGGTCGGCGGCCATCTCCGCGAGAGTGACCGGTCGCGGCGCCGTCGGCACCATCATCGCGTCGATACCCTTCAGCGCGGCCCTGGCGGCGAGTGCAAGCTCGGCCAGCCGGTATTGCGCCGCGAAGGTCTCGGCCGCATCGGGCAATGGCTTGCCGGCAATCACCTGCCTGATGACGGGCAGGATCGCTTCGGGGTCACGCATCAACAGCTCGCGGATCGCGAGGAAGCGTTCGGCCACCCAGGGGCCGTCGTAAAGCAGACGGGCCGTCTCGTAGAATGGCGTCATATCGAGGGGGACGATCGTCGCGCCCAAGGCCTGCGCACGCTCGACCGCCAGCGCGAAGCTGGCGGCTGCCGTCGCATCGCCGTCGAAATCGAGATCGGCGGATCGCGGGACGGCAATCTTCTGATGCGGCGGCAATGCGCCGGATTGCCCAAGCGCGACAGGCCGGGAGAACGGGTCGGTGGCATCGGCGCCCGAGATCACCTCCAGAACCGCCGTCGCGTCGTCGACCGTCAGAGCGAACACCGAGACGCAGTCGAGCGTGCGGCAGGCCGGTACGACGCCCGTCGTCGAAACCAGGCCGAGGCTCGGCTTGAGCCCGACGAGGTTCTGGAGGCCGGCCGGCACGCGCCCGGAGCCGGCGGTGTCGGTGCCCAGCGCAATCGGGACGATGCCGGAAGCGACCGCGCTGGCGGAGCCGGAGCTGGAACCGCCGGGCACCAGATCGACCCGCAGCGCATTGCGCGGCGTGCCATGGGGCGAGCGCGTGCCGTTCAGCCCGGTGGCGAACTGGTCGAGATTGGTCTTGCCGATCACGATGGCGCCGGCGGCCCTCAGCCGGGCGACTGCGGCGGCATCCTGCGTCGGTGTGTAGGCGAAGGCCGGGCAGGCGGCAGTGGTCGGCAGGCCAGCGACGTCGATATTGTCCTTGACGGCGACCGGCACGCCCCAGAGCGCACGGCCGCGCGACCCCTCCGCCTGCAGCCGCTCGGCCTCGGCGAGCGCCTCGGCCTCGGGCCGGAGCGCGATGAACATCGCCGGATCGTCGACCGCGCGCAACCGGGTATAGCTCGCGGCGATGGTCTCCGCGAGGTCGCGGCTCCCGTCGAGATGGGCGGAGAGGATGTCGCTCAGAGTCCGCACGGGCAGGCTTTCCATTTGAGGGGATGGGTTGACTGGTTAAAAATTGATCATTCTTTGCATCATTGCATGCAAGGATTATGCAATGAGTCTCCGCTTGGCAGGGCTGTCCGCCGCAGGTTCTGCGGGCGGCCATGATCTTCGGGATCGCAGGTTTTCTTTCCAGATCAGCATGATGAAGCGGTCCGTCCGCCGCCGTTGCTCCTTCCGATGGTGGCCGCGCGTTGCGAGCCGGAGCAGGCACAGCCCTTGCAAAGCCCGTTCCGTTCGCTTTGCTCGGGGAACGCCGCTTGATGCCAGCCGTCGAGATTGCCGCGAAGCCGAGTGCTCTGCCTGTCGACTTCGCTCGCACGGCCCTGGTCATCATCGACATGCAGCGCGATTTCCTGGAGCCGGGCGGCTTCGGCGCGGTGCTGGGCAACGACGTGTCGCTGCTCGCCAAGGCGGTCGCGCCCTGCCGCCGAATTTTGGAGGGCGCGCGCGCCGCCAGCCTGCTGGTGATCCACACCCGCGAGGGGCACAGGCCCGATCTCTCGGACGCGCCGCCGGCCAAGGTGCAGCGCGGACCGGTGGAGAAGCGCATCGGTGCCGACGGGCCGATGGGGCGCATCTTGATCCGCGGCGAGGCCGGGCACGACATCGTGCCGGCACTGGCGCCGCTGCCCGGCGAACCCGTGCTCGACAAGCCTGGCAAGGGCGCCTTCTACCAGACCGATCTCGACCTGATCCTGCGCAACCGCGGCATCGAGACGCTGCTGGTCTGTGGCGTCACCACCGAGGTCTGCGTTCATACGACGGTGCGCGAGGCGAACGACCGGGGCTATCGCTGCCTCGTTCTGGGCGATGCCTGCGCCTCGTATTTCCCCGAGTTCCACGAGGTGGGCCTGCGCATGATCACGGCCCAGGGCGGCATCTTCGGCTGGGTCTCGACGACCGGAGAGGTGCTGACGGCGCTCGCCCGGACGGTGAAGGCGGCGTGAACCACGGCTGAAAAACGGGGACCGGAGATATGATGGCGGCGACTGCGACGACAGGCTCTTCACCGAAGCTCTGGACGCCGGGCGACTGGAACGCCCTGTTCGGCTTCGGCCCCCATATCCTCGTCAACCTGCTGACCACCGAGCCGCATGGCAAGCTGGAGCCCGCCGAATGAACGACGCCAAGCCGGCCTTCGATGCGGCGCGCCATTGCGATGCGATGGCGCCCGCGCTCGGTCTGACGATCACCGAGGATCAGCGCCCGGCGGTGCTGCAATTCCTGACCATCGCCGAGGCCATGGCCGCGATCGTCTTCCGCGCTCCGCTCGACGAGGCGGCCTTCGAACCGGCCGGCGTGTTCCGCGCCGGGCGTTCCGGCGGCGGAGAACCCGCGTGAGTTTCGACGCCTTCGCTCCGGCCCATCGTATCGCCACCGATATCCGAGAGGGCGCGATCAGCGCGAAGGAGGTCGTCGGCGGCTTTCTCCAGCGCATCCACGAGCTCAACCCGGCTCTCAACGCCTTTACCGACGTCACAGCCGAGCGCGCCCTCGCGCAGGCTTCAGCCATCGACGCCCGCCGCGTCGCGGGCAAAACGCTCGGGCCGCTCGCCGGCGTGCCTTTCGCTGCCAAGAACCTGTTCGACATCACGGGTCTGCCGACCCGGGCCGGCTCGAAGATCAACCGCGCACGCTTGCCCTCTGAACGCGATGCGGTGCTGATCGAGCGCCTGACCCAGGCCGACGCGATCCTGCTCGGCGGTCTCAACATGGGCGAATACGCCTATGATTTCACCGGCGAGAACGCCCATGACGGTCCCTGCCGCAACCCTCACGATCTCGCTCGCATGGCGGGGGGATCTTCATCAGGCTCGGGTGCTGCGACGGCCGCGGGGTTGGCGCCCATCTCGCTCGGCTCCGACACCAATGGCTCGATCCGCGTGCCGAGCTCGTTCTGTGGCGTCTTTGGACTGAAGCCGACCTATGGCCGGTTGCCGCGCACGCGCAGCTTTCCATTCTGCGACTCGCTCGACCATCTCGGCCCTTTCGCCCGCGACGTGACCGACCTCGCGATGGCCTATGACCTGATGCAAGGCCACGACGCGCATGATCCGGCCTGTGCGGTCCGGACGATCGAGCCAACGCTGCCGACGCTGAAGGACGGCGTCTCCGGCCTGCGCATCGCGATCGCCGGAGGGTATTTCGCGACGGATGCGATGCCGGAAGCGCAGGCCGCCGTCACCGCGGTCGCCCGGGCGCTCGGCGCAATGCGCGTGATCGATGTCGCCGGAGCGGGCATCGCGCGTGCGGCCGCTTTCCTGATCACGAATGGCGAGAGTTCGGCCTTCCATCTCCAGCGGCTGCAGCAGCGCGCCGATGATTTCGACCCCGAGACGCGCGACCGCTTCCTGGCCGGCGCGCTGCAGCCGACGGCCTGGTATCTCCAGGCGCAGCGGGCGCGGCGCTGGTTCCACGACGAGATGATGCGGCTGTTCGAGACCGTCGACCTGATCATCGCGCCGGCGACCCCTTGCACCGCGCCGGAACTCGGCCAGAAGACCATGGTGCTGCAGGGCAACACGGTGCCGCTCAGGCCCAATATCGGATTGTTCACGCAACCGATCTCCTGCGTCGGGCTGCCGGTGGCGGCCGTGCCCGTCTTCGGGGGCTTATTGCCGATCGGCGTTCAGCTCATCGCGGCGCCCTGGCGCGAGGATATTTGCCTGCGCGCAGCCTATGCCGTCGCCCGCACCCAGGTCGCTTCCGCCCAGCCTCCGCGGCTGGACCATGACTGAATCGCCTGCGCAAGGGATGATCTGACGGCAGCGGATTTTGCAACGGGTGCTTTTGGGCTGCGAAGTCCTGATTGGGGCGCCTCCGGGTTGAGGCGCGACGCGTCAATGGCCGCCCATGACGAGGCCTTGGCCCCCCATCCGGCAGAACAGGCTTTGAAACCGCGCCCTTCCGTGCAGAAATTGCGCTCGCGCCCGGATCGTCGCGCGTCCTGCCGGACGCGATAACGGTGGTCCATGTATCTGTTATCGCATCGGATTCTTTCGAGACGTGGATTCCGGTTCTCGGTCCGATGCGATAGCGCTGTCGACGAGATGTTTGCGGAGTAGCCCGTGAGAAATCCTTACGAGGTTCTGGGTGTCGCCCCGACGGCTTCGGCCGCCGAGATTCAGAGCGCCTATCGCAAGCTGGCGAAAAAGCTGCACCCGGACCTCAACCCCGGCGACAAGGCGGCGGAGGATAAGTTCAAGGAGGTGGCGAGTGCGAACGACCTGCTGAGCGACGCCGACAAGCGCAAGCGCTTCGACGCGGGCGAGATCGACGCCTCCGGGGCGGAACGGCCGCAGCAGCACTTCTACCGGGATTTCGCGACCTCGGACCAGGGCAATCCTTATGCCGATGCGTCGGGCTTCGCCGATTTCATCGACGAGGACGATGCCTTCGCCGAGCTTCTGCGGCGCAGCCAGCGGGCGCGGGCGAACCGCCGCGGGCAGGATCTGCACTACCATCTGGCCGTCGACTTTGCGGACTCGATCACCGGCGCGACCAAGCGGCTGAATCTGCCGGATGGCAGCACGATCGACGTGACGATCCCGCCGGGTCTCGTCGACGGCCAGACGCTGCGGCTCAAGGGCAAGGGCGCGCCCGGCACTGGCAAGGGCGGGCCGGGCGACGCCCTGATCGAGGTCGAGGTCAGGCCTGATCGGCGCTTCACCCGCGAGGGTGACGACATCACGCTGGAGCTGCCGATCTCGCTGACGGAGGCGGTTCTCGGTGGGCAGGTGCGGGTGCCGACGCCGACGGGCGACGTGACGATGTCGGTGCCGAAGGGCTCGAATACCGGGACGAAGCTGCGCCTGCGCGGCAAGGGCGCGCCACGGCGCGGCGGCGGCCAGGGCGACCAGTTCGTCACGCTCAAGGTGGTCCTGCCGAAATCGCCGGGGCCGGAACTGGAGGCGTTCGTGTCGAGCTGGAAGGACAGGGATTACGATCCGCGCGAGGCGAGGGCGTGATGAGGATGACCAAGCAGGAGTTCCTGACCTCCTCGGGGCTGCAGGTTCAGGTGCTGGAGTTCTGGCTGGAGCAGCGCTGGCTCCTCCCGGAGGAGGCCGAGGCCGGGATGTTCTTCAGCGAGACCGACGTGGCGCGCGCGCAGTTCATCCGGCAGCTCAAGGACGATCTCGGCGCCAATGATGCGGGCATCGACGTGATCCTGCATCTCGTCGACCAGGTCCATGGCTTGCGGCGCGTCCTTGTCGAGCTGCGCGAGGGCATGAAGGGGCAGGACTAGCCGGATGGCAGGCACCGACCCGTGCCAGGCGGAGCGGGCGCCGAAAGCTGGCGGCCGGGATGGAACAGAGCTGCAGGACGGGCGGTTATGGCCCTTGTCCGTCGTGGCGTGCCGATTGGCCTGAGCGGGGACAGACTTCAACCCAGAAGGACGCTCGAGATGAACGACAAGGTCAGGGAGAACATGGATGTCATCGGCGCGGACGGCGTCCATGTCGGGACGGTCGATCGCGTCGAGGCGCAACGCATCAAGCTCAAGAAGAGCGATGCTTACGGCCGGCATGAGGGCCACCATCACTATATCGAGCTCGGTTTCGTTGCCGGTGTCGAAGGCAACAAGGTCCGCCTCTCCGCCAATGCGGATATCGCCGTGACGCTCGAAGAAGAAGCGACGGGAAAACCGGTCGATCTGTGACGGGCGCCGGCCGCGACCGCAAGCCGGCTGCGGCCGCTGCATTTTGGGAGGATCGGGAGCGATGCAGCAATACGACCTCTACATCAATGCCGGGAAGCCCGCGATCGGCCTCTATGTCGCCAGCGGCGCGAAACTTCCGGATTTCGCCGATCCGAAGGAATGGATCTTCGACGGAACTGCCGCCGCGGACCTGCTCCCGCCGAGCGTGATCGAGGGCGTGGCCAGCGCCGGCCATGCTTTCCGCGACATGGATTGAGACCTGCCGGGAGCGACGCGACCCCGACCTTCCGCGCCAGGGCAAGGTCGGCACGCTGCCGACGCTCTTCCCATAAGCGCCGCTCCGCGCAATCATCGGCAAGACCATCCGGGCGACCGGGGTTGTTTCGCGTAAGATTGTCGAGCGGGTCTTCCATGGATTTGAGCGTGCCATCCGTGATCTCGCAGCCGGTCGTGGCGGCCCTGACGCGTTCCGCGATGTTCCTGGTGGTGACGATCAATCCCGGCAGCGGGCCGGAGGTGACAGTGCGGGGGCTGTGCGCCAATCTTTCCGCGCTGCTGCGGGCCGTCGGCTTCCGGGACCTCGAGGGCAACCTGTCCTGCGTCATGGCCTTCGGCTCGCAGGCCTGGGACCGGCTGTTCGACGGGCCAAGGCCGAAGGAGCTGCATCCTTTCCGGGAAATCCGCGGCGTGCATCACGCCGTCTCGACACCCGGCGACATCCTGTTCCACATCCGCGCGACCAAGCGGATGGATCTGTGCTTCGAGCTGGCGCGACAGATCATGCTCCGGCTCGACGGCGCGGTCACGGCGATCGACGAGGTCCATGGCTTCAACTATTTCGACGATCGCGACCTGATCGGCTTCGTCGACGGCACCGAGAACCCGGCCGGGCCGGACGCGCTCAAGGCTGCCATCATCGGCGACGAGGACGCCGATTTCGCCGGCGGCAGCTATGTCATCGTGCAGAAATACCTGCATGACCTGGCAGGCTGGGAGAAGGTACCGGTCGAGCAGCAGGAGAACATCGTCGGCCGCTACAAGCTCTCCGACATCGAGCAGGCCGACGCGGTCAAGAAGCCCTATGCCCACAACGTCCTGACCAGCATCACCGAGGATGGCGAGCCGGTCGACATCCTCCGAGACAACATGCCCTTCGGCAAAGTCGGAACGGCCGAGTTCGGCACCTATTTCATCGGCTACTGCCGCACGCCGCGCCGGATCGAGCGCATGCTGGAGAACATGTTCATCGGGTCGCCGCCGGGCAATTACGACCGGCTGCTCGATTTCAGCCGCGCGGTCACCGGCTCGCTGTTCTTCGTGCCGACGGCGAGCTTTCTCGATGCCGTCACGGCGGAGAAGCCCGAGGCCGAACTGACCGCTCCCGAACCGGTTCCGGCGCCCGCTCCATCCAGACCATCCGGCGACGGTTCGCTCGGCATCGGCTCCCTGAAGGAAGAGGCAGGCCATGAATAATCTGCACCGGGACCTCGCGCCCATCTCCGATGCCGCCTGGGCGGAGATCGAGGACGAGGCCTCGCGCACGCTGAAGCGCTATCTGGCGGCGCGGCGCGTCGTCGACGTGGACGGGCCGAAGGGGACGGCTTACGCCGCCGTCGGGACCGGGCATACGCGCCCGATCGAGGCGCCGGGCGAGGGCATCCGCTCCCTGCTGCGCGAGGCGCAGCCGCTGGTCGAACTGCGCGTTCCCTTCACGCTGACGCGACAGGCGATCGACGATGTCGAGCGCGGCTCGGAGGATTCCGACTGGCAGCCGCTGAAGGATGCGGCCAGGACGATCGCTTTCGCCGAGGACCGTGCCGTCTTCGAAGGCTATGCTGCGGCCGGGATCGGCGGCATCCGCGCCGGCAGCAGCAATGCCGCGGTACCGCTGCCGGCCGATCTCGACGACTATCCGGAGGCGGTCGCCAGGGCGCTGAGCGACCTCAAGCTTGCCGGCTGCAACGGTCCCTATGCACTGGTGCTCGGCGGCGAGGCCTATCGGGCGGCGAGCGGCGGCAACGAGGAGGGCTACCCGATCTTCCACCATCTCGAGCGCATCGTCGATGGCGGGGTGATCTGGGCACCGGCGATCGAGGGCGGTTTCCTGCTCACCACCCGCGGCGGCGATTTCGCGCTCGACATCGGCCAGGACCTCTCGATCGGCTATCTCAGCCACTCCGCGACCACGGTCGAGCTTTATCTCCAGGAGAGCTTCACCTTCCGCATGCTCACCTCGGAGGCCGCCGTCGCGCTTGCGCCGGCCCAGCGATGACAGCCGCCGCGGACCATCATGTCGTCATCGTCGGGGCCGGCTTCGGGGGCCTCGAAGCAGCACGCCATCTTGCGCCAACCGGCCTGCGCATCACGGTGATCGACCGGCGCAATCACCATCTCTTCCAGCCGCTGCTCTATCAGGTCGCGACGGCCTCGCTGCCGACCTCCGAGATCGCCTGGCCCGCCCGCTCGCTGCTGCGCCGATACAAGAACGTCACCACGCTGCTGGGCACCGTCGTCGGGATCGACAAGGCCGGGAAGACGGTGCTGCTGGAGGGCGAGCAGCCCATCGCCTTCGATACGCTGATCGTCGCAACGGGCGCCCGCCACGCCTATTTCGGCCGCGACGAATGGGAGCCCTACGCGCCGGGCCTGAAGACGCTGGAGGATGCGACGCGAATCCGGCGGCGGATTCTGTCGGCCTTCGAGCAGGCCGAATGGGAGCCGGACGAGGCTGCCCGCGCGCCTTTCCTCACCTTCGCGATCATCGGCGCGGGGCCGACCGGGGTGGAGCTCGCCGGCACCATCGCGGAGCTGGCGCATGACACCTTGCGCGGCGATTTCCGCAATTTCGACACGCGCAGCGCCCGCGTCGTGCTGATCGAAGCCGGCCCGCGCATTCTGGCGGGCTTCACGCCCGATCTTTCGGCTTACGCGGAACGGGCGCTTGCGCGCCTCGGCGTCGAGATCAGGCTCGGTCATCCGGTCTCCCAATGCGGGCCGGACGGTGTCGAGCTCGGCGGCGAATTCCTCGCCGCCCGGACGATCCTCTGGGCGGCCGGCGTCGCAGCGTCGCCTGCGGCCGAGTGGCTCGGGGCGCCGGCGGACCGGGCAGGACGGGTGCGCGTCGAGCCCGATCTGTCCGTGCCGGGAGATCCGGCGATCTTCGTGATCGGCGACACGGCCGCCGTGGAAGGGGCGGATGGCAAGCCGGTTCCAGGCGTCGCTCCGGCCGCGAAACAGGAGGGCGGCTATGTCGCTGGCGTGATCAAGGCGCGGCTCGCCGGCAAGGCTCCGCCGCCGCCCTTCGCCTACAAGAACGCCGGGAACCTCGCCACGATCGGCAAACGGGCGGCGATCGTCGATTTCGGCTGGATCAAGCTCAGGGGCCGCCTGGCCTGGTGGATCTGGGGCGTCGCCCACATCTTCTTCCTGATCGGCCTGCGCAACCGCATCGCCGTGTCGCTCAACTGGCTGTGGATCTACTTTACCGGCCACCGCAGCGCCCGGCTCATCACGCAAGGCAATACGGGCACGCCGCGACAAACCGAGTGACGTGAGCGGCGGCTCTCGTGCCGGAAGCGAAGGTCATGCAGTCGCCGCGCAGCCTTATCCGCGCAGCCCCGCCACTACCGGCCGGCGATAGGAGAGCGCGGCGGGCAGAAGGGCGAACAAGCTGCCGATGACGGCGAGCCCGAGCGCCGGCAGAACTTCGCCGAGGCCGATGGCCGGCGAGAGCATAAGCCCCGTCCGCTGCGCGACGAAGCCAGAGAGGATTTGCGTCGCCAGCGCGCCGAGACCCAGGCCGAGCAGGCAGCCGAGCGCGATCAGCGCGACCATGCCGAGCCAGACGACGAGCATGACATAGGCGCGCGGCGCGCCGAGCGCCCTGAGCACGGCATAGCGTCGGCGGCGCAGCCCGGCGACGGCGAGCAGGAGCAGCAGCACGGAAGCGAGGATCAGCACCGTATTCAGCGCCGAGGCGATGACGAGGATGTCGCGGATGTCGCCGAGCGCGCCGTAAAGAGAGACCAGCACCTCGGCGGGAAAGAAGGCCATGGTGCCGCCCTGCCGATATTGCGCGCGCAGCTGATAGGCACCCGCGACGCTCTTGGGCTTGACGACGATCGCCGGTACGCCGGGAACGCGCTTGCCGTCGAAGGGCAGGCCGATCCGATCTTCCGCCTTCGCGGGACCGCTGCCGGCCACCGAGCCCTGTTTCCAGAATGGCGCGTCGCTCGCGGCTTCCTCGGAGGCATGGCCGTTGCCGAGGCCGTGGACCTCCCAGACGCTCTCGATCGGCACGAGGATGGCGCGGTTCCAGGGCGAGCCGAGGCGGGGCAGCCGGCCGACCACGGTGTAGCCATGGCCCTCATGCTTGTGGCCGTCCTCTTCTGCGTCGGCCTGACCGGGCGTGGCGGCGTGGCCGGCGACGCCGTGGGACGGTGTGATCGTGTCGCCGAGCCTGTAGAGAACGTCGGCGCCGAGCACGGCTTCGCCCTCGGCCGCGAAGAGGCGCCCCTCGCTCGGCGCGATCCGGCCCCAGCGACCGGCGAAGGCGGCCGTCGTTCCGACGATCGCATAGCCGCGGCTGACGTCGCCGAAGGCGATCGGCGCCACCTGCGCCACGCGCTCGTCCTTGAACAGCGTGTTGAGCAGGCGCCCATCGAGCAGCGGCAGCGCGTCCGGCTGCAGATAGACCGCCGACATCAGGAGCTGCGTCTGGCTGCCGGGCGCGCCGATGATCAGGTCGAAGTCATTGGCGGCGCTGGCCGAGCCATGGCGCAGGGCGCGTTCCTGCGCGCCGATGGCGACGCCGGTGGCGATCGCGAGCGCGATCAGCAGGACGATCGCCGGAGCGGTCCAGCGCAGCGCGCGCAGATCGGCCAGCATCATGGGGAAAGGGTTCATCAGGCGGCTTGGCGCTGTGCGGTTCGGGAGAGGTCGAGGCGCTGGCCGAAGCGCGCGAGCAGCGCCGGATCATGCGTGGCGCAGAGCAGCGTGGCGCCGCTCTCGGTGGCGGTTTCGAGCAGGAGGTCGGCGACCTCGGCGGCGTGGGCGGCATCGAGACTCGCTGTAGGCTCGTCGGCGAGGATCAGAGCCGGCCGGCTGAAAAGGGCGCGCGCGATGGCGACGCGCTGCTGCTCGCCGCGCGAAAGCAGGGCGGCGCGGCGGCGCGGATCGGGCAGGCCCATGCGGTGGGCGAGAGCGGCGGCGCGTTCCTTCTCGGTGCCGCTCAGCCGCCAGGCGGAGAAGCTCGCCGGCAGCGCGATGTTGGCAGCGATGTCGAGTTCAGGGATCAGGTGAAAATCCTGGAAGACGAAGCCGATGGTCTCACGGCGCCAGCGGTCGCGGCCGGATTCGGAAAGTTCGGAGACGGCGCGGTCGTGCCAGAGGATGCGGCCTCGGGAGGGGCGCAGGAGCCCGGCCACCAGATGCAGCAGCGAACTCTTGCCGCAGCCCGAAGGGCCGCTGACGCCGAAGCGGCTGCCCGGTTCGATGGCGAGCAGGGGGATATCGATCAGGCGGAAGGGCTGGCCGTCGGCGTCGCGATGGTCGAGCGCAAGGTTCTCCAGCGTCAGGCGCCCGGGGGCCGGTTCAGGCGAGGGTGAAGCCGGCATCCACGATCCTGATCTGGCTGACGAAGCCGGTCTCGGTGTCGGTGGCGGAGCCGATCTCGAGCCGGCCGGTGACCGCGACCTTGCGGCCGGCGCTGACCATCGGCGTCTCGGCCTTCATGAACACCACGACGATGTCGACCGGCCAGTCGGCATCCGACTGGCAGAAGGGGCAGATCGCCAGCGGTTCGCGCGTCAGCACGAAGAAATGGCTTTCAGCCTTCAGCGGCGGGGCCATGTAGCCGAGCATGCGCACGGCGTGGCCACGCAACGCCGTGACGCGATCGGAAAACTGGAAGCCCAGCACCCCGAAGGATTTGTAGAGCCCGTCGAAGGCGATCGCCTCGGCCTCCGTGGCGGCGTGGGCGGTCCCGCAAAGGCTTGCCGCCGCGAGGCGGAGCAGGGCTTCACGGCGGGAGAGCGTCGGGAGGGGGAGGATGCGCTGCATCGCGACCTCGTCTGACTAGGTGGTACGGCCCGCAGGACCGTACCACGTCGGTGTGCGGTCTTGCGCCTCGCGGCTTACTTGCCGCCGAGCGCCAGCGCTTCCGCCATCACGCGGAAGACGTAGGTGTTCGGCTTGTGGCCGCGGAATTTCTCCGCGCCCGGGCCCATCGCCGTCAGGATGACGTCGTCGGCGGAGTGCACGCCGCTATTGGCGTCGAAGGGCAGGTTGCCGGTCTTGCGAGCCGCGAGCGGGCCGGAGCAGTCCTTCTCGTTGGCGATGTTGGTCTTGCCGTCCGGACCCTTCACGGCCGGGACGCGCTCGCCGTCCATGGCGGGGCGGCCGGTGTCGCAGGTGTCGGGATAGGAGCCGTAGACCACCGCGAGGCGGCGCGAGGTGTCGACCTTGGTGGGATAGCCCTCGGCATCGACCGGGCCGTAGTTCGGCGGCACGGAGTCGGCGTAGACGCCGAGCTTGTCGCGCAGGAGCTGGCCCGGGCGGTCGTCGTCATAGGTGCCGATGATCGAGATCGGGTGGGCGTGGTCCGGCACGACGATGATCAGCGTGTCGTTACGGTCGCCGGCGAAGTCCTTGGCGACCTTGACGGCGTTGTCGAGCATGATCGTGTCGAAGACCGAACGCTCCCAGTCGAGCGAGTGGCTGTACTTGTCGATGCGGGCGGATTCGACCATCAGCAGGAAGCCTTCGGGATTGCCCTTCAGCATGTCGATGGCGGCCTTGGTCTGCTCGACGACATCGGGCTGATCCGGGAACTTGGAGAGCGTGCCCTTCTTGGCGAGGCGCAGATCGAAGGCGCCGTCGATATTGCCGGTGTTGTAGAGGCCGAGCAGCTTCTTGGTTCCGGCGGCGGCGGCCGCGTTCATCTCGGCCTTGGTGGTGGCGAGGGTGTAGCCGGCCTCCTTGAACTTCGCGATGAAGTCCTCGCCGTCGGTGCGCTTGGAGCCCGGCGTCGTCTTGGCGAGGAAATTGGGCGAACCGCCGCCCATGATCACGTCCGGCTTCACGTCGTAGAACATCTTGACGATGTCATTGTAGTCGGAGCGGCGACGGGTGTGCGCGACCATCGAGGCCGGGGTCGCGTCCTCGATCTCGGAATTGGTGACGACTCCCACGGCCATGCCGGTGCGACGCTTGGCCAGCTCGGCGATGGTCTCGACCTTGGGATGGTCGAGCGTCAACGCGTTCTTGGCGCAGTAGACGCCGAGCGCGTTGACGCAGGACTTGTGGCCGGTGGTGTAGGCATGGGCCGCATTGGCGCTGTCGGTCACGATGGAATCGGTGCCGGAGGTCGAGATCAGCGCCATGTTCGGCATGTCGTCCATCGCGAGCTCGCCATTGTAGCGGCCTTCTTCCCAGCCCTTCGCCAGGATGCGCGCGGCGGTGCGGTTGGCGACCGACATGCCGTCGCCAATGAAGAGGATGACGTTCCTGGCGCGGCGCGGCTGGGCGGTCGCGAAGACCTCCCACTTCACCGTGGACTTGCTGGTGCCCTGCGTCGCCTCGACCGTGTAGCTGCCGGCCGGGAGGCTGGCGCCGCGCAGCCACAGCGCCGAATGCTTCTGGCCTTCCTCGCTCTGGATGAAATTCGTCGGCCGGCCGAAGATTTCGGCGGCGGGCTTGCCGTTGATCGTCACATTGACGTCGGCGGAGGCCGGGGCGTTGGGGAACTCGACCTTGAAGTCGAAATGCGAACCTTCGAGGATCTCGGCGCGGTTGATCGGGTAGATGGTCTGGGCCGTCGCGGGCATGGCCGCGGCGAGCGCACCCGCCATCGTCATCATCAGCAATCGTTGCGCCTGCATAGGTATCTCCGCCATCGCGTCAGGTCAAAAAGGGCGAGCCGTGCTTAGGCAGCTCGAATGACAATACGATTACCGTTCGGAATACCGCTATTTTGTTATATTATTACGTTTCTTTATTGAGCTTCAACGAACCGATAGGATCAGGTCCGTGAGCAAGGCGCGTGCCGGGTGCATGGCCGCCACCCTCCCATCGGTGGGGCGCGCAAATTGTCGCAAGGGGGGCGATCGTCTACTAGGAACCGTAAGCCAGCTTCCTAACCTCAGAATCGTTCGATAACCCGATGACAGCCGCGGTCCAGGTTTCGACAGCACAGCGCGCCATGATGCCCGTGCTGATCGCTCTCAGCTTTACGCATCTGCTGAACGACATGATCCAGTCGCTGATTCCGGCGATCTATCCGATCATCAAGGATTCCTACCGGCTGGATTTCGGGCAGATCGGCCTGATCACGCTGACCTTCCAGGTCTCGGCCTCGCTGCTGCAGCCGGCGGTCGGGCTCTACACCGACAAGCATCCGATGCCCTATTCGATGGTGGTCGGCATGGGCTTCACGCTGTCGGGGCTGATCGGGCTGGCCTATGCCGGCAGCTACGGCTTCCTGCTGCTTTCGGCGGCCTGCGTCGGCATCGGCTCCTCGATCTTCCATCCCGAGGCGACCCGCATGGCGCGCAACGCCTCGGGCGGCCAGCACGGGCTGGCGCAGGGCATCTTCCAGCTCGGCGGCCAGACGGGCGGGGCGCTCGGGCCGCTGCTCGCGGCCTTCGTCATCGTGCCGCGCGGGCAGGGGAGCCTCGCCTGGTTCTCGGTCGCGGCGCTCGTCGCGATGATGCTGATGGTCTGGACCGCGGCGAGCTATGCAAGGCTCGACCGGGCGCGGCCGCCGAAGCCGGCGGGCGCGGCCAAGGCTGCCGCAGCGCGGCCGGGCAAAGGCTCGGTGGCTTTCGCGATCTTCATCCTGATCGTGCTGCTGTTCTCGAAGAACGCCTATTCGGCGAGCTTCAGCTCGTTCTACACGTTCTACCTGATGGGCAAGTTCGGCATCTCGATCCAGCATTCGCAGGAGATGTTGTTCCTGTTCCTGGCCTCCTCGGCAGTCGGTGCAGTGGGCGGCGGCATGCTCGGCGACCGCATCGGCCGCAACAAGATCATCTGGTTCTCGATCCTGGGCGCGCTCCCCTTCACGCTGATCCTGCCCTATGCCGATCTGTTCTGGACGGGCGTGCTGACGGTGATCATCAACATCATCATGTCGAGCGCCTTCGCGGCCATCCTGATCTATGCGCTGGAATTGCTGCCAGGGCGGGTCGGGCTCGTCGGCGGCTTCTTCTACGGGCTGTCCTTCGGCCTCGGCGGCCTTGCGGCGGCACTGCTGGGCGAGTTCGCCGACCATCTCGGCATCGAGATGGTCTACAAGCTGTGCTCCTTCATTCCGCTTGTGGGTCTGCTCGCCTGGTTCCTGCCCCGGATCAGCGAAGGCGGCGGGACGAAGGTGGGGCATTAGGCGCGCGCGGCACGCTCGCGCGCCGTCATGCTCGGGCTTGGCCCGAGCATCTTTGGCAGGAGATTCTCGGGTCTGCGCTTCGCTTCGCCCGAGAATGACGGCTTGGCAGCGGCCCGTCAGATCGCGAGCTTGCCCGCCTTGGCGGCGGCATAGCGCTCCTCGATCTTCGCCCAGTTCACCACGTTCCACCATGCCTTGAGGTAGTCGGCGCGGCGGTTCTGGTATTTCAGGTAATAGGCGTGCTCCCAGACGTCGTTGCCGAACAGCACCATCTGCTTGTCCATGACGGGGCTGTCCTGGTTGGGCCGCGGCAGCAGGCTCAGCTTGCCGGCCTTGTCGACGGTGACGAAGACCCAGCCTGAGCCGAAGACGCGCAGGCCTGCCGCCTCGAAATCGGCCTTGAACTTGTCGAAGCCGCCGAGGTCGCGCGTGATCGCGGCCGCGACCTCGCCGCCCGGCGCGCCGCCGGCATTCGGCCCGATCACCTCCCAGAACATCGTGTGGTTGGCATGGCCGCCGCCATTGTTGCGGACCAGCGTGCGCAGGCTCTCCGGCAATTGGTTGAGATCGGCTAGCAACTCGCCGACCGTGGCCTTGGCGATGACGCCATTGTCCTTCGCGGCGCCGTTCAGAGCCGCGACATAGGCTGCGTGGTGGCGGTTGTAGTGGATATCCATGGTCGCCGCGTCGATATGGGGTTCGAGGGCGTTGGCCTCGTAAGGGCGCTTCGGCAGCGAGAAGGGGCCGGCGGGAGCCGCCGGCGCGGCGGCTTGCGCCCAGACCTTCGGGGCGGAAGCGAAGAGAGCGGCACCGGCGCTCAGGGCGAACAGGCTGCGGCGCGAAAGCGTGATGGCTGCGGTCATGATGGCGTCTCTCCAGAAGGGTTGCGGTCGTGGGGACGTTGGGATTCCGATCCTCGTCGTGTCGGGCTGTTCTTGAGAGTGACGCGCGGGAACGGAAGGTGTTCCTGCGTCATCCGCCGTGCCCTTCCGCAGAGGCCGCATCGCCGCGGCGCGTGCATGCTGCCATCCTACAGGGCACTCGGCTAGCGGTATCGGCGGCGGGTGGGGGCCCTTAACCGCCAGTTTACCGCGTTTGGCTACGTTCCGGAAGGAATCCAGCCGGGAAGCGCGCCGTCATGCAGGCACAGGCTCTCAAGGTCGTAGCACTACCGCACGAGCCTGCGCCGGCGGCATCCGCGCCGGCCGCGATCCTGCCGGCCGGCGAGGCCGTGCCGGTCGAAACCGGCGCGGCGCGGGCCGTCCGCGAGATCGCGGAGCGCTTCGGCAAGCTCGGCGCCGAGATCACCGATGTCGCTGGGCGCATCGTCGATGTCAGCCGCCAGCTCGACGGGCAGACGAGCGGCCTGCGCCGTGTCGTCGGCGCGGTCGATCAGGTTTCGCATGCCAACAACGCGATCCAGCAGGCGGCGGAGGGCGCCCAGGCCGCGGCTTCCGCCGTGCGCAGCGGGCTCGAGCGCGTCACCGGCTCGGTCAAGCTCGGGCTGAACGCGGCCCAGACCGACATCGAGACGCTTTCGGACGAGGCGCAGTCGATGTCGCAGGCGCTGGCGCAGGCGGTGACCGACGCGCATAAGGCGCGCGCCTCCAGCGACGCGATCCAGGCGATCACCCGCGAGATCCAGTTGCTGGCGATCAATGCGGGTGTCGAGGCGGCGCGCAGCGGCGAGGCCGGCAGGGGCTTTGCGGTCATCGCGGCCGCGGTGAAGGCGCTGGCCGAGCAGACGCGCGAGGCAACCGCCGCGAGCGCCCGCCAGCTCGACATGCTGGTGCGCGCGGTCGATGGGCTGGCCCGGCGCAGCGAGGACAATGCGCAGACGGCACGGCGCGCCATCGACGGCAGCCGGACGATCTCGTCGCAGATTGGCGAGCTCGACAGCTTCGGCCGCTCCGTCGTCCAGCTCATCGGGGAGATCGAGGCGATTTCGCAGCCGACGCGGGAGAACGCGGCTGCCTGCACCAAGGCCGGACAGGACCTTGCCGGTCTGGTGGCGGGCGTCGACCGATCGACGGAGAATCTCGAGCGGGCGGCGCAGCGCACCGACGCTCTGGTGGCGATCAGCGAAGGCATCCTCGGCTCGATCGCGGCCTCGGGCGTGCGGACCGCGCAATCGGAGCTGATCGCGGCCGCCGTCGAGACGGCCGGCAGCATCGCGGCCCTGTTCGAGCAGGGGCTCGCACGCGGCGAGTTCGGCCTCGCCGATCTGTTCGATGAATCCTATACGCTGATACCGGGCTCGGACCCGCAGCAATACCTGACCCGTTTCGTCGCGCTGACGGACCGGTTGCTGCCGCCGCTGCAGGAGAAGCTCCTGGCGTCCAACGACCGCATCGTCTTCTGCGCGGCCGTTGATCGCAACGGCTTCCTGCCGACGCACAACCGCAAATATGCGCAACCCCAGGGCAGCGACCCGGTCTGGAACAACGCCAATTGCCGCAACCGCCGCATCTTCGACGATCGCACCGGGCTGGCGGCGGCGCGCAACCGCAAGCCGTTCCTGCTGCAGAGCTATCGGCGCGACATGGGCGGCGGCGAGTTCCTGGTGATGGAGGATCTGTCGGTGCCGATCATGGTGAAAGGCCGGCACTGGGGCGGTTTCCGCATCGGGTTGAAGGTCTAGCGCCGCCGCGATTCCGGCCAGTCGAGTTGAGTGAGCGAGTTCCGAGTCAGCGCCATGCACATCGCGCCATCCTTTCCAAACCTTTCCGTGCTGCTGATCGACGCCAGTCCGCATTACCGGCGGATCATCCGCACGATGCTGTATCAGGCGCAGCTTCACCGCATCTTCGAGGCCGCCGACCTGCCTTCGGCGGCGGCGATCTTCATCCAGAAGCAGCCGAACATCGTCATTCTCGACTGGGATCTGCCGGATAATGGCGGGCCGAAATGCCTGTCGGCGATCCGCTCGCAGAAGACCTCGCCCTTCGCCAAGGCACCCGTGCTGGTGATGATGGAGCGAGCCGACAAGCGCTCGGTCGTCCAGGCGGCGAAGCTCGGCGCGCATGAGATCATCATCAAGCCGATTTCGCCGAACAATCTATGGGTCCATCTTTCCGGCATCATCAACATACCGCGCAAATACCGGGAGACAGCTGGCGTGGTGACGCTGGTGCCGCGCGCCATCAGCAACAACATGTTCTGATGAACACACACCCTGCCGCTGAAATGCCCGAATGATTGACGCTGGCGGCGTGGTTTAGCGAAATTTTTACCAGTCCGGCGCGATGCTTGCGGGCATTATCCAGGGTCGCGCCTTCATGGTCATCACCGTTTCGCTCCCGCCCTTCCTCGGACGCTCCGAGGCGGCTGCCTTTCGCAACCAGCTCCTGGTGGCGCTTGAGCAGAACGAAAGCGTCTCCGTCGAATGCGCCGGAGCCGGCCCGCTGCCGAGTCTCTGGATCCAGCTCCTCCATTCCGCTGCCGTCAGCGCCGTCGCGCGAGGGCTTTCGGTGACGCTCAAGGCGGCTTCCTCCGAATGCCGCGAATCCTTGCGGGCGATCGGCTTCGATGCCGCTCGAAGCCCCCTCGTTCTGGAGTGACAGGCATGAAGATCCTGGCCATCGACGATACGAAGACGCTGCTTGCCCTGCTCACCCTGACCTTGCGCAATGCCGGGCACGAGGTCGCGGAGGCCGAGAACGGCGAGGACGGCCTGACGAAGTTCGAGCAGTTCAAGCCGGATCTTGTCATCACCGACCTCAACATGCCTGTGATGGACGGCATCGAGTTCACGCGCGCCTGCCGCTCGCGGCCCCTGGGGCAGAACACGCCGATCATCGTGCTGACCACCGAGAACGGCGCCGAGATCAAGGCCGAGGGGCGCCGCGCCGGCGCCAGCGCCTGGATGGTCAAGCCCTTCGAACCCAACACCCTGCTCGGCCTCGTCGCCCGCTACCAGAACTGAAGGGCGGCCGATGGATCCGTTGGCAGAACTCAAGCAGACCTTCTTCCAGGAATGCGACGAGCTCCTCGGGGCGCTGGAGCAGAAGCTCCAGGCGCTCGACGAGGGCTCCAGCGATCCGGAGGACGTCAACGCGGCCTTTCGCGCCATCCACTCGATCAAGGGCGGGGCGGGGGCCTTCGGCTGCACCGAGCTCGTCGGTTTCGCCCATGTCTTCGAGGCTTCTCTCGACCATCTGAGGTCGGGCCGCGTCGCGATCGAGGATGCGCCCTTCACGCTCTTCCTGCGCTGCTCGGACGCGGTCGCCGATCTGGTTTCGGCTGCGCGGAACGACGAACCCGCGACCGAACGGCCCGATCTTCTCGCCGCTCTGGAGCAGGTCGGCCAGGAGCCGCGTGCACAGGCGGCGCCAGCGGTGGCTGCGCCGGCGGCGGCCGCGCCCGCTGCCGCGCTTCCAGCAACTTCGCCTGCTCCCGCTGCTGATGAGGCGCCTCCGGGCCTGGCCGCTCTCGGCAACCTGCTCGCCA
The DNA here is from genome assembly GCF_041360765.1 of Allobosea sp. RCC_152_1. NCBI lineage: Bacteria > Pseudomonadati > Pseudomonadota > Alphaproteobacteria > Hyphomicrobiales > Alloboseaceae > Allobosea > Allobosea sp. RCC_152_1. Next base: position 181,341 of record NZ_JBFUPU010000002.1, on the reverse strand, counting down.
TGGTCGAGGCCAAGTCCACCGTGGCGCCGGCCAAAGCCAATGACGATGGCTGGGACGATGACGAACCCGTCGCGGCTCGGATGCGGCTCGCATCCGCGGCCAAGCCCGGCCGCGACGTGCGGCTGCGCATCGCACCCGAAACCGATCTCTTCCGCCGCGTCATCGAGCCGCGCGTGGTGCTGGGCTCGCTGCCGGCCGATGACATCGTGGCGATCCGCTGCGACCTGAGTAAGGTGCCGCCGCTGGAGACGCTCGACGTCACCGATTGCTGGCTGCGCTTCGACGTCGACCTGCGAACCGAACTTTCGATCGAGGAACTGCACGGGCGTTTCGATTTCAGCCTCGCCAACGAGGAATTCGAGATCGAGCTGTCCGATGCAACTCCCGCCGCCGAGCCGGCGCCGGTTGCCGCTGCTCCAGAGCCCGAAGTCCCGACCTCGGTGGCCGCCGATCTTTCGGCGATCCTGGCGAAGCTCGGCCCCGCGCCGGACATGGCGGGGCAACCCGACATCCAGCCCGCTCCGGTTCCCGTGCCGGCCGCGGCTCCCGTTCCCGTCGCCGAAGCCGTCCCCGCGGTCCGCGCCGCGCCGCGCGCGCCGGCCAACGACCAGGCCGCGGCGCGCCAGCGCCAAGCGGTCAGCGTGCGCGTCGATCTCGACCGCATCGACAAGCTGATGAACCTCGTCGGCGAGATCGTCATCACCCAGTCGATGCTGGTCGAATGCGTGCGTTCGCTGCCCTATGACGTCTACGCCAAGACGGCCGAAGGCATCCTGACGCTGTCGCGCCAGACGCGCGAATTGCAGGACCATGTCATGGCCGTGCGCGCCCAGCCGGTGAAGGCGGTGTTCCAGCGCATGCCGCGCCTCGTGCGCGAGCTCGCCCAGACGCTCGGCAAGGAAGTGCGCCTCGTGCTCGAAGGCGAGAACACCGAGGTCGACAAGACGATCATCGAGGAGCTCGCCGACCCGCTGACCCATATGATCCGCAACTCGATGGATCACGGGCTGGAGACGCCGGACGAGCGCGTGGAGGCCGGCAAGCCGCGCGAAGGGACGATCAGGCTGATCGCCGAGCATCGCGCCGGGCGCATCGTGATCTCCGTCACCGATGACGGGCGCGGGATCGGCCGTGACCGCCTGCTCGCCAAGGCGCGCTCGCGGGGCCTCGTGGGAGCCGAGGAGAAGCTCGCTCCGGAGGAGATCGACCAGCTGATCTTCGCCGCTGGCCTGTCGACGGCGGAAGCGGTCAGCGACATCTCCGGCCGCGGCGTCGGCATGGATGTGGTGCGTCGCAACGTCGAGTCGCTCGGAGGGCGCATCAGCGTCGATTCCGAGCCGGGCCGAGGCTGCAAGTTCACGCTGGCCTTGCCGCTCACGCTCGCCGTGCTCGAAGGCATGGTGATCCGCTGCGGCGACGACCGCTACGTCATCCCGATCGCGTCGGTGATCGAGACGCAGCATCTCGCCTCGACGCCGATCGAGAAGCTGCCCTTCGGCCAGGAGGTGCTGCGCTGGCGCGGCGAGGTCACGCCGCTGTACCGGCTCGGCGCCGTGATGGGCTCGACCGGCACCACCAACGAGAACATCGTCATCATCGCCGAGACCGAGCGCGGCAACAATGTCGGCATCGCGGTCGACGAGATCGTCGGCCAGCAGCAGGTGGTGGTGAAGAGCCTCGAGGCGAATTACGGCGCCGTCAACGGTGCCTCTGCGGCGACGATCCTAGGCGACGGCCTCGTCGCGCTGATCCTGGACATCGACTCCATGCTGCGGCTCGCCGCCTCCGGCGACCGCGCGCCCCTATCTGACCTCAAGATGGCTGGATGATCATGAGCCTCCAACTCGGCGAAAAGCACTTCTCGTCTGCGCAGCCAGAAGCGGCGGCGCGCCGGATCGTCACCTTCAAGGTCGGCGACCGCACCTTCGGCATCGATGTCGGCATGGTCCGCGAGATCAAGGGCTGGCAGGCGACGACGCCGCTGCCGCACGCGGCGCAGCATGTGCGCGGCGTGCTCAACCTGCGCGGCGTCATCCTCGCGGTCTACGATCTGCGCACTGCCATCGGGCTCGGCGTCACCGATGCCACCGCGACCCATGTCATCGTCGTCGTCGATGTCGAGGACAAGACGGCGGGCCTGCTGGTCGACTCGGTCTCCGACATCGTCGACGTGCCGGTCTCGGCCGTGCGCCCGGCGCCCGATCTGGAGCGCGACGAGCACGGCCTGATTGAAGGTCTCGTGCTGCTCGACACCGACATCGTCGCGCTGCTCGATCTTGCCGCGGTGATCCGCGACGGCGGCGTCGAGACCCAAGCCAAGGCCAACCGCGCCGCCTGAGTATCCAGCGACCAGCCCGGCGTAGCGTGAGAGAGCGGGCCAGACCAAGAAACGACCTGACTGCATGGGCAACGCCCTCGGCTCTCTCTCGCATCTGACGGTCAGCCAGCCGCTGACCGCCGCCGGCTCGGCTGTGTTCGCCGGCGGCTTCGCCTATCTCGCAGCTTCGTCCGGCATGCCGGCGCTCGGCGTCGGCGCCGTTTCCGCCGTCGCGCTGCTCGGTGGCCTCGCCGCGTGGGGCGCGACCCGCTCGCTCTCGCCGGTTCGTGAGTCCCTGTCGCGGCTTCTTGCCGCGCGGGGGCAGGCCGCGCCGGCGCGTGCCGCCAAGGAAACCGGCCTGGCTGACGCCCTCGACGGCCTTCACGACGCAATGCTGGAATCCGGCCGCATCCGCGTCGCGCTCGACCATGCCGGCGCCAAGCTGATGATCTGCGATGCCGAGGGTGGCGTCGTCTATGTCAACAAGGCGCTGCTGCGCTTCTTCGGCGAGGCGCAGGAGGATTTCCGCGCCGCCTTTCCGGGTTGCTCCGCCAAGGACATGCTCGGGCGCGTGATGGAGCGCGTGCAGGGCGAGCAGGGCTATGGTGCCACGGGCCTGCCCGTCGAGATGGTGCTGGGGCGCCGCACCATCCGCTTCACGCTGACGCCCGTCGCGGCATCCGGGGCGGTCGAGGCCGGCACGATCGTGGAATGGCAGGAGCTCAGCGAGGCCTTCGTCATGACCGCTGCGGTCAAGGACGCCGTCGCTGCCGCGCTGGAGGGGGATTTCTCCCGGCGGATCGCCGTCGATCCCAAGGGCGGCGCTCTGGCCGAGGTCGTCGCGGGGATGAACAGCGTCGGAGCCGTGGCGGAGGAGACCTTCGGGGATGTCGCCGAAGTCGTCGGCGCTCTGGTGCAGGGCGATCTTTCCCGGCGCATGACCGGTCGCTATCGCGGCCGGCTCGCGGCGCTGCAGCATGATTTCAACGATGCGCTCGACTGGCTCGGCGAGACCGTGCGCAGGGTTCAATCGACGGCGGAGCAGGCCGGCCGGGTCGCCGGAGAGATCGCCGCAACGACGGGGGATCTCGCGGCGCGAACCGAGCGCTCCGCCAGCGATCTCGGCGAGGCTTCCGTCGTCGCCGGCCAGATCGCGGCGTCCGCCCGCCAGAGCACGGTCCGCGCGCGCGAGGCCACCGAACTCGCCAGCGAGACGATGGGCGTTGCGCAGGAGGGGCAGAACGTGGTCGGCCAGGCGGTCGACGCGATCGAGCGGATCGAAGGCTCCTCGACCCGCATTTCCGACATCGTCGGCGTGATCGACCAGATCGCCTTCCAGACCAACCTGCTGGCATTGAACGCTGCGGTGGAGGCGGCGCGGGCCGGTGATGCCGGCAAGGGCTTCGCCGTCGTAGCCTCGGAGGTGCGCACGCTGGCGCAGCGCTCGGCGCAGGCGGCCAAGGATATCAAAGGCGTGATTGCGACCTCGAACGGGCAGGTGGCGGAAGGCGTGCGCTGCGTTCGCGGCACCGGCGAGGCACTCGGCCGCATCGTCGCCGCCGTCGGAAAGGTGTCCTCGACCATTGGCGACATCGCCTCCGAAGCGGCCGAGCAGACCAAGGGCGTCGAGGCGATGAGCGGCGGCGTCGCCCAGATGGACGGCGGCATCCGTCAGAACGGCGCCCTGGCGCAGCGCTCGGCTCAAGCCGCCGGGGAACTCGTCGACCAGGTCGCCGCGCTCGGCGATCTCGTCGCCGGCTTCCACACCGGCGGGGTAGCCTCCGGGCAGACGCGGCCCGCGCGCCGTCCCGTAGCTTCGGTGGGGGAATTTGACGCTGCCCTGTCCTCTACGATTCCCACGCGACGCGTCGCCAATGGCGAGCGGCACCTCAACGGACGGCCGGGGTTCTGAGCCATGTCGCTATCCGGCATCATCCCGGCCACGATTCCTGCTTCGGCGATCGGCGCGGACATCACCCTGACGCGCGAGGACATGAAGTTCATCGCGGCGCTGGTCTATGAGCAGGCCGGCATCGTCATCCGCGAGCACAAGGAGGCGATGACGCGCGGGCGTCTCGCGCGGCGGGTGAAGGCGCTGGGGCTGAGCTCGGTCGCGGAATACTGCGCCTTCCTGAAGACGCCGCAGGCGGCGAGCGAATTGCCCGAGCTGATCAACGCGGTGACGACCAACCACACCGCCTTCTTCCGCGAGCGCCACCATTTCGACCATCTGCGTCGGGAGGTGATGCCGCGCCTCGTCCAGGAACGTGCCGGCCGGCGCGGGCGCATCCGCATCTGGTCCTCGGCCTGCTCCTCCGGCGAGGAAGCCTATTCGATCGCCGCCACCTGCCGCGAGGCGATCGGCCCGCGCAGCGATCTCGACTTCAGGATCCTGGCTACGGATATCGACACGGATATTCTCGCGCGGGCCGAGGCCGGCATCTACCCGGCTGACCTGTTCGAGCGCCTGCCGGCGGATGTGAAACCGTCGATGCGGCTGGAAGCCGGTTCCACCCGGGGCGATGCGCGCATCAGCGAGGAGCTGCGCCGGATGGTCGCCTTCAAGCGCCTGAACCTCATCGAGACCTGGCCGATGAAGGGACCTTTCGACGTCATCTTCTGCCGCAACGTCTTCATCTATTTCGACACGCAGACCAAGGCCTCGATCCTCGACCGCTTCGTGGCGCTGCTGTCGCCCGGCGGCTTCCTCTATCTCGGCCATTCGGAATCACTGCCGCAGCCGCATCCCAATCTGCGGCTGATCGGGCGCACCATCTACGAGAGAACAGCATGAGCGTCTCCCGATCCTCCCGCCGCTATTTCGATCCGCGCTTCGAGGCGACGATCATCACCGTCGCGCCGGGCGAGCACGAGATCACATCGGCCAAGGACGAGATCGTCGCCACCGTGCTGGGCTCCTGCGTCTCGGTATGCCTGCGCGATCCGCAAGCCGGCGTCGGCGGCCTCAACCACTTCCTGCTGCCGAAGAACAATGGCGGCACAGACGCCAGCGCCGGCGAGCGCTATGGCGACACGGCGATGGAGGTGCTGATCAACGCCCTGCTGAAGCGCGGCGCCAGGCGCCAGAATTTCGAGGCCAAGGTGTTCGGCGGCGCGCGCGTGCTCTCGGGCGCGACGATGCTGGCCATCGGCGACGGCAACATCGCCTTCGTCAACGAATTCCTGAAGGTCGAGGGCATTCCCGTGGTCTCGCGGGATGTCGGCGGCACGCGCTCGCGGCGCATCCACTACCAGCCCTCGACCGGGCGAGCCTGGGTGCAGCATGTCCAGCCCACGGCACGCGACAGCGGCCACGAGCAGGAAATCGCCTATCTCAACCGGCTCAAGAGCCAGCCCGTGGCTGGTGAAGTGGAGGTCTGGTGATGAGCATGGCGACATCCTCCGCCGCGCCGGTCAAGGTTCTCGTCGTCGACGATTCCGTGCTGATGCAGAAGCTGATGACGCAGATCATCAACGGGGCGCCGGGTTTCGAGGTGATCGGCGTCGCCGGCAGCGCCGAGGAAGGCTGGGACGCGATCCAGGACCTGCGGCCCGATGTCGTCACGCTCGACCTCGAACTGCCGGGCCGGCACGGCCTCAAGCTCCTCGCGCGGGTTCTGAAGCAGGATCCGCTGCCGGTGCTGATCGTCTCCGCTTTCGGGGGCCCCGGCGCCGACAACACCATCCAGGCGCTGGAGCTCGGCGCCATCGACTTCATCGAGAAGCCGGACGGCACGACCCATACGCTCGAAGGCTTCATGAAGCATCTGGTGGCGGCGCTGCAGCGCGCCGCGGCCAGCCGCAAGATGATCGCCGCCGCCCGGCAGATGGCGCAAGGTGGCGCTCCGGCGCGTCCGACGGCCCTGCCGCGGGAGCCGGCGCGCGCGGGCAGGACCTCCTTGATCGCCATCGGAGCCTCGACGGGCGGCGTGCCGGCCGTGCAGGCGGTGATGCGCGATCTTGCGCATCTGCGGCTGCCGATCGTGGTCGTCCAGCACATGCCGCCCGGCTACACGGCGAAATTCGCCGCGCGGCTGGCGGGCGCCACGGGCCTCGACGTGCGCGAGGCCGCCGATGGCGACCGCCTGAAGCCGGGGATGGCGGTGGTCGCGCCGGGCGGGCCGCGCCATCTCGAGATCGAGGAGCGGCGCGGCGAGTTCGTCTGCGTGCTGAAGGAGGGGCCGCTCGTCAGCGGGCATTCGCCCTCCGTCGACGTGATGTTCCATTCGGTGGCACGCAGTATCGGTTCGCAGGCGGTCGGCATCCTGCTCACCGGCATGGGCCGGGACGGTGCTGACGGTTTGTTAGCCATGCGGAAAGCCGGAGCCGAAACGTTAATCCAAAGCGGGGAGACCTGCGTGGTAAACGGAATGCCGAAAGCGGCCTTCGAGATCGGAGCAGCCGAACGGGTTGTCCCGCTGGACCAGATCGGCACGACGGTGAGCCATCTCATCGGCGATCGCTCGCATCTGCGGACCGCGTGAGGAGAGTGTGATGTCAAAGGCGAGAAGCGACTACCGCATCCTCGTGGTCGACGACCAGAAAAGCATGCGCGGGCTCGCGACCTATTTCCTGAAGCAGATCGAGTTTCAGGATATCGACGAGGCGGAGAACGCCCGCGAGGCGCTGATGAAGATGCAGCAGAAGCGCTACGACCTGCTGCTGCTCGACTGGAACATGGAAGGCATGAGCGGCATCGATCTGCTGCGCGCCATCCGCTCCGTGCCCGAGCTCAACCAGATCAAGATCATCATGGCGACCTCCGAGCGCTCGGTCGACAAGATGGACGAGGCGACCAGCAACGGCGCCGACCATTACGTCGTGAAGCCCTATGAGCTGCGCGACCTCGAGGTGCGGGTGAAGAAGGTCCTCGCCTGCTGAGGCTCCCTCCGCGAGCGTGGCTCGCGGACATGTGCATTGCCGATGCGCCCCGGAGCCGGAAGGTTTCGGGGCGCATCCATTTGCGGGTCGGAGACGTATAAGGGGTCTGACATGGACAGGCGGACGTTGATCGCAGGCCTCGGTGCGCTGGCGGCGTTGCCGGGTCGCGCCGCGGCGCAGGCTGCAGACGCCTATGCCTTCGGCTTCGACAGGCCCGGCAGCGGGCGGCTTGCACTGTCGGACTATCGCGGCCGGCCGATCCTCGTCGTCAACACCGCGACGCGCTGCGGCTATGCCGGGCAGATGGCGACGCTGGAACAGCTCTGGCAACGCTACCAGCCGCGCGGGCTGATGCTGGTCGCCGTGCCGAGCAATGATTTCGGCGGGCAGGAGCCGCTGGACGGTGCCGCCATCGCCGAGGCGGCGCGCGAGAGCTATGGTGCGACCTATGCCTTCGTCGAGAAGACCGTGGTGAAGGGGCCGCAGGCGCATCCGTTCTATCGCTGGGCGGCCGCGCAGAAGCCGGCGGAGACGCCGCGCTGGAATTTCCACAAATACCTGATCGGCTCCCATGGCGAGCTCGTCGGCGGCTATCCGGCCGGCACCGATCCGCTCTCGCCGCAGCTCGTCAGGGCGATCGGGCAGGAATTGCAGGCGGGGTAGCCTCGTTTTCGCTGGAAACGGGAGTCATCCCGGGCTTGACCCGGGATCCATCCAGAGCGCTTGCGATAAAAGTTCAGGCATGGATCCCGGATCTGCGCTTCGCTGCGTCCGGGGTGACGATGCCGAAACCGTGGGCAGCCTACTTCTTCGGACGGAACGCCGCGATCAGGGCCGGGTCGGTTTCCAGATAAGGACCCTCGATCAGGTCGATGCAGTAGGGGATCGCCGGCATCACTGCGTCGAGACATTCGGCAATGGCGCGCGGGCGTCCGGGGAGGTTGACGATCAGGGTGCGGCCGCGGATGCCCGCGGTCTGGCGCGAGAGGATCGCGGTCGGAACCTTCGCGAGGCTGACCTGCCGCATCAACTCGCCGAAACCGGGCATCGGCTTCTCGATCACGTCCTCCGTCGCTTCCGGCGTGACGTCGCGCGGTGCGGGGCCGGTGCCGCCGGTGGTGACGACGAGGCAGCAGCCCTCACGGTCGGACAGTTCGATCAGCGTCTCGGCGATCAGCTTGCGGTCGTCGGGGATGACGCGGGCGACCGCCTCCCAGGGCGAGGTCAGAACGCGGCCGAAATAGTCGCGGATGGCGGGGCCGCCCTCGTCGGGATAGATGCCCGCCGAGGCACGGTCCGAGACCGTGACGATTCCAATCCGGGCGACAACGGTCATCGGGCGTCTCCAGCGAAGCACTCCGGCTCTATCGGCGAGCGGGAAGGGCGGTCAAGCGCGCGCTGTGCGAACTCTCCTCCTGGTCTGCCTATCAAGGGTGTTTGGAACGAGATGCTCTGCCCGATCGGGCTCGGACGGCTTCCCGCAGCCGACGCAGCCACATCCGGCTGAGTGCTGCCGCGCGGGCGAGGCCGATGCGGCTGCGGCCGATGCCGATGAGCGCGTTTCCCATCTCGCGTCGCTCGCCCCAGACATAGGTGCTGGCATCGACGCCGTCGCCGGCGCCGCTGTCGAGGCACTCCGGCGGCGTACCGGTGAGGTCGGCGCGCAGCATCGCGACGGTCAGCGTGCGCCCCGGCGAATGGCGGGCTTGCGTTTCGTCATAGGCGATCTTGAGGAAATGTCGCCGCCCGGCGCTCTCGATCAGGAGCCCCATCGCCAGCGTTTTTCCGTCGAGCAGGAGCGTGTCGACCAGCAGACCGTCTTCCGCCGCGAACAGCGCGGCGAGGCGGCGGAAATAGGCGGTATCCTCCGGGATGCAGGCGATGGCGGTTCCCGCCTTGCCCTTCCAGCCGGCGGCTTCGAGCGTCAGGAACGAGTCGAGCGCCTCGACCGCCGCCTGGCCCCGGCTGCGCCGGAAGGTGAGGGCACCGCTCTTGATGACGGCGCGGAACTGCTGCATCCGCTTCTTGTAGGCGGAGCCCAGCGCGCGGCGCAGATAGCGCTCGGGGTCGTCGCCAGGTTGCGCGATCATCACCGGGCGCGCCCAGCGCTCGCAGGTCGCGATGACGCTGCCGGTGGTGCGACAGGCTTCCGCGAGCGCCGCATGGCCGGGGCCTTCGAGCGGCAGCAGGGGCAAGGCGAGTGTTCGCGGCAGGTCGCCCGAGGCGAGGAGGTAGCGCATCAGCGCGCGCGAGGCCTCGAGCGCATGGTCGCGATCGACCACCGGCAGGGAAGAGACCTCGTAGAGCGGCAGGACCGGCGCGACGAGTACCGCGGCGAAGCCGCTGCGCCAGTCGCGTTCGCGCCGGAGCGCCCAGACTCCGACCAGTTGCTCGAAGTCCAGCGCCTCGCTGTACCAGGCGCAGAGCACGACGATATCGTCCTCCTCGGCCAGCAGGGTCGCTGCGCTGACGGCAGCCGGCGCCATATGCGGATTGGGCTCGAGCGCATGCCGGGCGAGCTCGGCAAAGGCCGGTCCCAGCGCCGCATAGGCGGCCGGGCCGATACGCCTGACGACGATGCCGCTCACGTCCGGACGCCGTCCCGGTTGCGGCGGCCGAGTTCGCCGCGCAGCGACAGCACGAAGGCGATGACCTGCGCCGTCGCGCGGTAGAGTTCCTCCGGGATCTCGTCATCGAGTTCGACGGCGGAAAGCGCCTGGGCGAGGACGGCGTTCTGCTCGATGGCGACGTCGTGCTCGCGACCGGTCTCGACGATGCGTTCGGCCAGCTCGCCCCGGCCCTTGGCGGTGACGCGCGGCGCACCCTGCCCGTCATATTCGAGCGCGACGGCGATGCGGGGCGGGCGCGGCGCGCTCATGACAGGCGGTCCAGGAACTGGCCGGCGGTCGGCTGCTTTACGCGCGGCTGCCCGGTGTGGATATCGATGGCGCCGCCGGTGAAATCGGCATGGAGCAGCGCGGTTTCGAGGCCGGGCGCCGCGCCGCGCAGGAGTTTGCTCGTCTCCTCACGCTCGGCCCAGAGGGTGACGCCGACCTCGCGGCCTTGCAGCGTGACCACGCCCTGCAACGGGCCCATCGGCTCGACATCGAGTGCGAAGCGGATGCGCCAGAGCGGCGGCGAGACGCCCTGCGCCTCGCGCCGCGGCGGCTCCTTCTCGACCTGGAGCGGCAGGATCGCGGTGCCGTGCTGGAAGGCGAGGGGGATCTCCGTGAGCCAGCGCTGTGGCTGCGACTGGGCCGGGTCGAGACGCGGGGCATCGAGCGGCAGCGACGCGTATTGCGATAGCTTGATCCGGTCGAGTGCCGCATCGGTCTGGTCGAGCAGCGTCGTGGCGATGGCAAGGGGCTTTTCGCCCGGATGCAGCGTCGGCTCCGATGCGGGCTGCGCGGCGAGCGGACCGTCGCGGCGTGGCGGCGGAACGGGACTACGGCCGTCAGCCGCCGGTTCCGCTGGCGGCATCGCTCCACGCTCCGGTCGGGAGGCTGCCGGCTCGGGCGAGAGCGTCTCGACGATCGGCAGGAGCGTTTCCCGCAAGGCGAGCAGGCCCGCCTTGAGATCGCCGCGCGGCGCTGGGGCCTGCCCGGCGGCGGCGCGGGCTTCCATGAACAGCCCGGAGCCCTGCACGGCCGCCTGCAGGCGTGAGCCGGTCATGATCTGGCGCTCGGCGGGAAAAGCCTGCCGCAGGATCCGGTCGATGGCTGCGAGAAGCGGCTTTGGCAGGGTAAGCGCGACGTTGCCCTCGGCGAGGCCGCGCAAATTGGCGAAGAGCGGCGCCAGGCTGTCCTGCTGCATCAGCGCCGCGCCCAGCGTCGGGCCGATGGCAATACGCGGCGATACCGGCGCGGGGGCTGCGGGCTGTCCTGTCTCGCCGGGTGCCGCTGGCCGGACGGTCGCGCCCATCGGTGGCGATCCCGAGATCGGTTCGACGGATTCAGGCAATGCCAGCGACGAGATCGGCGTCGGCGCCGCTGCCGGGACGGCCTGCGTTCCGCGACCGGGCATGGCGTCCGGCAGAGACCGGGGCGCGTTTTCGGGCAAGGGCCCAGGCGCTGCCGGCGTGGGAGGCCGGCCGGGCTCCAGCGGAGACGCACCGACGGTGGGGGCGGTTACCGCAGGCGGCGGTGTGCTTCCGGCCGGATGCGGGGCCGGGACGGTGGAAAGAGGAGGCGTGGCGGGAAGGGGCGACGAGGATGCCGGCAAAGCCTGAGCGGGTGCCGGGCTTCCGGTCGGCGGGCGGATCTCGACGAGCGTCGCGCGCAGATCGCCGCCGGGCTGCTCGGGCGCCTCGAGATGCAGGATCAGGGTGGCGCCGGGCTGGAGTGCCGCCTGCTTCGCCTGGGGGCCGGCGAGGACGAGCGCGACCCTGGCATCGCCGATCGTGGCTGTCGCCGTGCCGTCCGCGTCCAGCGAGATGAGCTGCGCCGCGACCGTCTTGCCGGCCGAAAGCTCGCCGGTCGCGTCGAGCGCCTGCAGCAATCTGGCGAAGTTCTGGCTCAGTATGAGCTGGGCGAGGTTCATCGGGCGGCCATGAATCGATGCCCCAACCTCTCAGGAAAGATTAAGGATTCTCTTGCCGTGCGGAGCTTGCCGCACGGAGCTTGCAAGGCGGCCGCGCGTCGGCGGCGCTGGTGCGGTGGCGCCGCCTGCCGCAAGCTCGCCGCCTCGTTCCCAAGGATGATCGCCATGGATTATCGCCGCCTCGGCCGTTCCGGTCTCAAGGTCTCGCCGCTCTGCCTGGGCACGATGATGTTCGGTGGCGCGACGGAAGAGGCGGAATCTCGCCGGATCATCGATCACGCGCATCATGCCGGCATCAATTTCATCGACACGGCCGATGTCTACAATGACGGCCGCTCCGAGGAGGTCACTGGGCGCGCCATCGCCGCGCATCGCCATGACTGGGTGCTGGCGACCAAGGTGGCCAATGTCATGGGCTCCGGCCCCAATCGCGGCGGGCTTTCGCGGCGCTGGGTGATGCAGGCCTGCGAGGACAGCCTGCGCCGGCTCGGCACCGAGGTCATCGACATCTACTATCTGCACAAGGAAGACCACCAGACCCCGCTGGAGGAGACCGTCCACGCCATCGGCGACCTGGTGCGCCAGGGCAAGATCCGGCATTTCGGCATCTCGAACTACCGCTCCTGGCGGCTCGCCGAGATCTGCCGGCTCTGCGACGATCTCGGCATCGACCGGCCCGTCGTCAGCCAACCCTACTACAACGCGATGAACCGCATGCCCGAGGTCGAGCATCTGCCGGCCTGCGGCTATTACGGGCTCGGCGTTGCCTCCTATTCGCCGCTGGCGCGCGGCGTGCTCACCGCGAAATACGCGCCCGGCCAAGCGCCGGCGGAGGGCACGCGCGCCGGGCGCGGCGACAAGCGCATCCTCCAGGCCGAATGGCGCGAGGAGAGCCTCGTCATCGCGCAGACGATCAAGGAGCACGCGGCGAAGCGCGGGCTCAGCCCGATCCAGTTCGCGGTGCGCTGGGTGCTGAACAACACCCTCCTGACCGCGGCCATCGCCGGGCCGCGCACCTTCGAGCAGTGGCAGGCCTATCTGTCGGCGCTGGATGTCGATTTCACCGGGGAGGACGAGGCGCTGGTGGATTCGCTCGTGCCGCCCGGCCATCCCTCGACCCCGGGCTACAGCGACCCGGCCTATCCGCTGGAAGGGCGCGTCAGCCGGGTCTGACGAGGCTGCTCGCCTCCCGTCATTGCGAGGAGCGAAGCGACGAAGCAATCCAGAGGAGCTGCGTGCGACGTCCAGCCCTATCCCCTGGATTGCTTCGCTGCGCTCGCAATGACGGCTGCGGCAGACTCGTCGCTTCAATTCATCATGCAGAAGCCGCCGACGACGAGCTGGGTGCCGCACCAGGGTTTCCTGTCGTCACCGTTCGTGCTGAGCCGCAGCGGCACCGGGTCGTCTTGTTTCGCACTGGATGGCGGGAAGGGCACGCGCTGCGGCTGATCATTGGATGCTGCCTGCGTACGGCTTGCCGCGGCGGCGCCCGGAATGACGATGATGCCGCGGCTGACCTTGGCCGCTGGCGCGCTGCTGCGCCCGCCAAGGCGAAACCGTGCGGCCTCCGCCTGCAAGGGCAGGAGGGCGGCTGCGGCGACGAGGCAGGCGATGGCAGCGATGCGGCGCATGGGCGGTCTCCCGATCGCGGGCCAGCATGCCGCGATCTGCCGCAAGGGCAAGCAAAGCCTGGGATCAGCCTCAGCGAGGCGTTAACGGGATTGTCAGGCTGCAGCGCGTGGTCGCGTCAGGCTCTCCCATGCCGCCATGGCGCCTCGCACGATCGCTTCCAGCAACGGACGCGAAGCGCCGTCGCGGGCCTGGATCGACATGCCCTGCTGGACGGTGACGTAGTAGCTGGCGATCGCCTGGCGATCGAGCGAGGTGGGCAGCTCGCCTTCAGCGGTGGCGCGGCTCAATCGCTCCTCGATCATCGTGATGCTGCCGGCCCGCATCTCGCGCAGGATGCGGCTGGTTTCCTCGCCGACGCCAACCGCGTTGACAGCCGAGAGCACGACCATGCAGCCGGGCGGGCGGCCCGGCCGGGTGAAGGTCGCGGCGCTGGCCATGAGATAGCCCTCGATGGCCGCCCGCGCCGTTGGCGCATCGCTCAAGGGTGCGAGGATGTCGTCGCTCTCGGTCGCGGCAAAATGGCTGATGGCCTCGCGGTAGAGCTCTTCCTTGCTGCCGAATGCGGCGTAGAGGCTCGGTGAATTGATGCCCATCGCTTCGGTGAGGTCGCTCATCGAGGCCGCCTGATAGCCGCGCTCCCAGAACACGTCCATCGCGCGCTCCAGCGCGGCCTGCCGGTCGAAACTGCGTGGACGGCCCCGTTCGGCCATGCGCCGAGCTCCTCGAAATTTATTCTGTGACGTTCATTATATATTTCGCTTGACGGCTGCCGGCAAGCGCGGCATCGATTGTGTATCGATCATCACAGAAATGGAGCTTGTCATGTCACGCCTTGCCGGAAAGCGCGCGCTCGTCACCGGCGGCAGCCGCGGAATCGGCGCCGCCATCGCTCGCAGGCTCGCCGCCGAGGGGGCCGATGTCGCGCTGACCTATGAACGCTCCGCCGACAAGGCGGCTGCGGTCGTCAGGGAGGTCGAGGCCCTCGGCCGCAAGGGTTTCGCCATCGCAGCCGACAGCGCCGACCCTGGGGCGGTGACGCGTGCGGTCGATGATGCCGTGAAGGCGCTCGGCGGCCTCGATATCCTCGTCAACAATGCCGGGATCTTCCGCGGTGGCCCGGTGGCCGACTGGAGCCTCGCCGATATCGACGCGACGCTGGCCGTCAATGTCCGCGCGGTGGTGCTGGCCTCGCAGGCCGCGGCGGCACATCTGGGCGAGGGCGGGCGGATCATCTCGACCGGCTCCTGCCTCGCCGATCGCGTCGTCGAGCCCAATGTCACGCTTTACGCGATGAGCAAGGCTGCGCTGATCGGCTTCACCAAGGGGCTGGCGCGCGATCTCGGCCCATGCGGCATCACGGTCAACATCGTCCATCCCGGCTCGACCGATACCGACATGAATCCGGCCCATGGCGAGCGGGCCGATGCCCAGCGGGCGCGCATGGCGATCCCGCGCTACGGCAAGCCGGAGGATATCGCCGGGCTCGTCGCCTATCTCGCCAGCGAGGAGGCACGCTTCATCACCGGTGCCGGCTTCGCCATCGATGGCGGCGTGAACACCTGACGGCGCCGGCTTAGTGCCCGGGCAGGACGATCACGGTGGGCGTCGCCGGCAAGGCCGCCTTGCTCACCGTGATCGACGACGTGTCGCGGCGCTCGACCGGCCAGAGCCCTTTGGTCCGGGACAGGAAGCGTTCGAGCGTGCCGCCGCCGAAGAAGTGCATCGGGATCATCACCCGCGCCTGCAGCGATTTCAGCACCTCCAGCATCCCCTCCTGATCGAGGGTATAGCTGCCGTCGACGGGGAAGAGCACGACATCGACGCGGCCGAGCGCCCGCAGATGGCCGGGTTCCAGCGGGTGGTGCAGGTGGCCGAGATGGGCGATGCAGAGATCGCCGATCTCGAAGACGAAGATCGAGTTGCCGTCATAGTCGGTGCCGCCATCATAGGTGCGGATATTGGTCGGCACGTTGCGCACGCGGACGTCGCCGAAGCTGACGTCGTGCTTCGCAGCGCCTTTTCCCTCCGGATCCCAGCCCCGCAGGATCAGCTTGATCGCCGGGTCGGGACGGTTGGAGTAGTGCGTCGAGTGCGCCTTGTTCATTGTGGCGATGTCGGGCGTCACTGGCGGGCGGACATAGTCGTTATAGTCGGTCGCGATCTTCACCCCGCCCGGCGTCTCGATCAGGAAGGTGGCGTGGCCGACGAAGGTGAGCCTTGCCTCGTCCTTCGCGAGCTGGACGCGCTGGATCGGCAGGCGATAGCTCGCCATCTCCGGACGGCAGCCGGGCTCGTTCGACTGGGCGCGGGCGTGGGCTGTCGCCAGCAGCGCGAAGGCGAGGGGCGCAAGCAGGCGCAACAGGATGGCGGGCAGGCTCACTGGCGGGCTCCAGCAGCATTCGGGCCAAATGAGTTCAGGTCACGGGAGCTTCCGGCAAAAGTCGTGCCGGGGGAAGGGGCCGCGCGCCGAGATGGCGGTTTCGTGACGGCGCTGGACAGAGCTTCTGCCTTCGGGCAATCGGGGCGTTCCATCTTCGCGAGGACGCCATGTCGGTCGCAAACCGCCTCAGATTCGTAGCTCTGCTGTTCCTGGCCGGCGGCCTCGTCGCGTTCTTCTATGTTTTCCGGATTTCCGGCTGGGAGCGGGTCGACGGCGGCGCGCGCTTCCTCATTCCCGACACGGACGGGAAGCAATTCGTGAAGGCGGAGATACTGCCCCTGCTCGGCCAGTATGGCGGCATCGCCATCGGCTTGAGCGTCGTGCTGCTGATCTTCGCGCAGATCGCCGCGATGCGCCAACGCCGCGCGACCGCGGAGGGAAGGCCGCAGCCTCAGCCGGCCAGGATGAGGCCGCTTCGCTTCATCGCGCTCGTCGTGCTCTCGACTGTGATCGGATGCGGCCTGACGATCGGCTATCGCTGGTACGACTATGTCGCCAATGCCGCGAGCCCCTATGACGAGATTGGCATCGACATCAACAGCCGCCTGCCCGAGCCCTTGCGCGCCTGGGGCTGCAGCCGCTTGAAAGAGCGGTTCGCGCGCGCAATCCCGCCCTATGGCTGCAGCGATGCCAGCGGGCGCGCCTGGCGCTGAGACCGCGAATATGCCTCGTGCCGGCCTGCTCGCGGTTGCGGGCTTTGGCCGCGCTCGCTACATAGCGGCCAGATTTCCCGACATCCCGTCGCCAAGCGTTTGAAAGCGGAGCCCGCTCGCCCCATGTCCCGTCAGTTCATCTACCATATGCGCGGCCTGTCCAAGACCTATCCGGGCGGCAAGCAGGTGCTGAAGGACATCCACCTGTCCTTCTACCCGGACGCCAAGATCGGCGTGCTGGGCGTCAATGGTGCCGGTAAGTCGACCCTGCTCAAGATCATGGCCGGGTTCGACAAGGAGTGGACCGGCGAGGCCTGGGTCGCGGAAGGCGCGCGCGTCGGCTACCTGCCGCAGGAGCCGAAGCTCGACGAGACGCTGAATGTCCGCGACAACATCATGCTCGGCGTCGCACCGCAGAAGGCGATCCTCGACCGCTACAACGAGCTCGCCATGAACTATTCGGACGAGACCGCCGACGAGATGACCAATCTCCAGGACGAGATCGAGGCGAAGGGGCTGTGGGATCTCGACTCCAAGGTCGATCAGGCGATGGACGCGCTGCGCTGCCCGCCGGACGACTGGGCCGTGGACAAGCTCTCGGGCGGCGAGCGTCGCCGCGTCGCGCTCTGCAAGCTGCTGCTGGAACAGCCGGAGCTCTTGCTGCTCGACGAGCCGACCAACCATCTCGACGCCGAGACCACTGCCTGGCTCGAAGGCCATCTGCGGAGCTATCCGGGCGCGATCCTGATCGTCACCCACGATCGCTACTTCCTCGACAACGTCACGAGCTGGATCCTCGAGCTCGATCGCGGCCAGGGCATCCCCTATGAGGGGAATTACTCGTCCTGGTCGGTGCAGAAGCAGAAGCGCCTCGCCCAGGAAGGCCGCGAGGACGTCTCGCGTCAGAAGACCCTGGAGCGCGAGCAGGAATGGATCTCGGCCTCGCCGAAAGCGCGCCAGGCCAAGAGCAAGGCCCGCATCCAGCGCTATGACGAGCTGGTGCAGAAGGCCTCGAACAAGGGGCCCGACACCGCCCAGATCATCATCCCGATCGCCGAGCGGCTGGGTAACAACGTCGTCGATTTCGAGGATCTGTCGAAGGGCTTCCAGGACAAGCTCCTGATCGACGGGCTCTCCTTCAAGCTGCCGCCGGGCGGCATCGTCGGAGTGATCGGCCCCAACGGCGCCGGCAAGACGACGCTGTTCAAGATGATCACCGGCGTCGAGAAGCCCGATGCCGGCACGATCAAGATCGGCGAGAGCGTCCAGCTCGGCTATGTCGATCAGAGCCGCGACTCGCTCGACGACAAGAAGAACGTCTGGGAGGAGATCTCGGGCGGCAACGACATCATCTATCTCGGCAAGAAAGAGATCAATTCGCGGGCCTATTGCTCGGCCTTCAACTTCAAGGGCGGTGACCAGCAGAAGAAGGTCGGCTCGCTCTCGGGCGGCGAGCGCAACCGCGTCCATCTCGCCAAGATGCTGAAGAGCGGCGCCAACGTCCTGCTGCTCGACGAGCCGACCAACGACCTCGACGTCGATACGCTGCGCGCGCTCGAAGAGGCGCTGGAGGATTACGCCGGCTGCGCCGTGATCATCAGCCACGATCGCTGGTTCCTCGACCGCATCGCGACCCACATCCTCGCCTTCGAGGGCGACAGCCATGTCGAGTGGTTCGAGGGCAACTTCGCCGAATACGAGGAGGACAAGCAGCGCCGCCTCGGCATCGACTCGACCATCCCGAAGCGCATCCAGTACAAGAAGTTCACGCGCTGAGCCTTCCGATTCGGAACTGAAAAAGCCCCGCGACAGCTCGTCTGTCGCGGGGCTTTTCCGTTTGCCGGCTGTGGCTCGTTCGCACGTCCCGCTGCATTATGCCGCAATGCCCGGCACGCTGCCCGGCCATGCCCCGATCATCGGTCACTTTAAGGTCGGCTTAAGGTAGGTCTCCTTACGACGAGGCGGAATCCAAAGCTTCGTCAGGCTTTGGATTCTCCAAGGTAAGTCTAGAGCCGGTTCAATTATTGAACGGCATCTTCTCTGCGTAACGCGAAGGTCGGCTATGAGCAGCGAGTATATCCAGGATATGGTTGAAAATCTGAAGGATGGCCGCCTGTCGCGGCGTTCCTTCATTCGGAAATTGGCGGCGGTCGGCATCACCGCCCCGATCGCGAGCCAGATTCTGGCCTGGAATGGCGTGGCGATGGCGAATGCCACGCTCGAATACAAGCCGACCAAGGCCGGTGGTGGTGGCCCGCTCAAGATGCTGCTCTGGCAGGCGCCGACCCTGCTGAACCCGCATTTCGCCTCGGGCACCAAGGACCAGATCGCCTCGCGCATCTTCTACGAGCCGCTGGCCGGCTGGGACAAGGAAGGCAACCTCTTCCCGCAGCTTGCCGCCGAGATTCCGAGCAAGGCCAATGGCGGCCTCTCCGCCGACGGCAAGGAAGTGATCTGGAAGCTGAAGCCGGGCGTGAAGTGGCATGACGGCAAGCCGTTCACGGCCGACGACGTCGTCTTCACCTGGGAATACGCCGCCGACCCGGCGACCGCCGCCTATACCACCGGCGCCTATGCCAACATCAAGGTCGAGAAGGTCGACGATCTCACGGTCAAGGTGATCTTCAAGGAGCCGACCCCGTTCTGGGCCGATCCTTTTGTCGGCGTCGCCGGCATGATCATCCCGAAGCACCATTTCGGCGAGTACAAGGGCGCCAAGTCGCGCGAGGCCCCGGCCAACCTCAAGCCGGTCGGCACCGGCCCTTACAAGTTCGTCGAGTTCAAGCCGGGCGACATCATCCGGACCGAGCGCAACACCGAGTATCACGTCGCGAACCAGCCCTTCTTCGACACCTTCGAGGTCAAGGGCGGCGGTGACGCGGTCTCGGCGGCGCGCGCCGTGCTGCAGACCGGCGAATACGACTATGCTTGGGACTCGCTGGTCGAAGAGGATGTGCTCAAGCGCATGGAGACCGGTGGGCGCGGCAAGGTCAGCGTCGCGGTGGCCGGCGACATCGAGTTCATCACGCTGAACACGACCGATCCGTGGACCGAGGTCGACGGCGAGCGCTCGAGCAAGAAGACCAAGCACCCGACGCTGTCGGACCCGGCCGTGCGCCAAGCGATCAACCTGCTGATCGACCGCGACTCGATCCAGAAGTTCATCTATGGCCGCGCCGGCATCCCGACCGCGAGCTTCGTCAACCAGCCGAAGCAGTTCAAGTCGGAGAAGCTGAAATACGAGTTCAGCATCGCCAAGGCGAACCAGATCCTCGACGATGCCGGCTGGAAGAAGGGCTCCGACGGCATCCGCGAGAAGGATGGCAAGAAGCTCAAATACGTCTTCCAGACCTCGATCAACGCGCCGCGCCAGAAGGTCCAGGCGATCATCAAGCAGGCCTGCCAGAAGGCCGGTATCGAGCTCGAGCTGAAGTCGGTCACGGCCTCGGTGTTCTTCTCGTCGGACGTCGCCAACCCCGACACCTACACCAAGCTCTATACCGACATCGAGATGTACACCACGACGCAGCCGCAGCCTGATCCGGAGCGCTTCCTCAACCAGTTCACCTCCTGGGAAGTCGCCAGCAAGGAGAACAAGTGGCTGGGCCGCAACGTCTCGCGCTACACCGACCCGGAGGCCGACAAGGCCTATCGGGAGGCGCAGAAGGAGCTCGATCCGGCCAAGCGCGCAGCGCTGCTGATCAAGGTCAACGAGATCTTCTGCGAGGCCAATGTCATCCTGCCGGTCCTGTCGCGGACGAAGGTGGTCTCCGCTGCGCAGAACCTCGCGCATGACCACTCGGGCTGGGACGTCGATACCTGGAACCTGGGGGCCTGGTATCGCAGCTGAGCCATGAGCAACCCCTCGCCGGGAGCTTTCCGGCGAGGGGCCGCTCTAAAGACCTCCGATCCATCGCCATGCCCCATTGGGCGTGAAGCGGTGATCTCGCCATGCAAAGGCCCGGTGGATTTGATCCGCCGGGCCAGACCAGTTTCCGGGCCGGCGGTCTAACGAGATCCATGCGCCAGAGTGCAGAGCGCTGCCCGGTCAGCTGCAGATTTGGGCCTCGACCGATGCCATGGCGTCCCGATAGGAGCGGACATGGATGCCGTCATGGGTGCTGTCCGGCTTGGCGAAGCCCTCGGTTCCGTCGCGGGTGCCGGCGAAGGGGTCGATGAAGGTGCAGGCGTGGCGATCGCAGGCCCGCTTCAGCCTCTCGGACAGCGCGACCACCGCTGCCGGCTCGTAATATTTGATCATTCCGGGCTCCGCCGGGGGAACCGCGGCGACGAAGACCTTTGTGGACAGAGCGGCCGCGCTGGCGATCAGCCGGTCGGCATTGCGTTCGAAGGCGTCGAGGTATTTCGGCTGGGTCGGCTTGCGTTTGCGATGCAGATCGTTGGTGCCGATCAGGATGACGATGCTGCCGGGCTTCTTCGTAAAGGCGAATGTCGCCCAATGGCCGTTCATATCCGTCATCTTGGCGCCGCTGATGCCGGCATTGACGACATTGCGGCCGCAGAGGCGATGGGTCGCGTTGATCATCTCGGCATTGGAATCGCCCGCGATGAAGACATAGTCGGGATCGGCCTCGCCGATATGGGCGTTGATGACCGCGAGCCGGGCCAGTAGCGGGAAGTTCTCCGCCGGTTTGCGCAGCGCGAGATAGGTGCCGGCTGCCGCGGCGGCGATGAGAACGATGGCAAGGGCGACAAGGACGCGGCGGGAGCGGAGCCAGCCGGTGAAGGCAACCGGCCCTGGCAGGCGCGCGAGCAGGCTTGCTTCGGTCGCAAGGAGGCGGGGGCGTAGCTTCATGGCGTTCTTTTCGACGAGATGCCAGGAGAGGAAGGCGAGAGCGAAGGCCAGGCACCAGGAGATGGTGGCATTGGCCCACCAGGGCTGGCCCCCGGCGCCGAAAGTCGCGACCACGGCCTGCTGGATCGGGAAGCCGTAGAGGAACAGGCCGTAGGAATAGTCGCCCGACGAGACCAGCCAGCTGCGGCGCGGGCTGGTGAGCCCGAGGAAGGCGGTGAGATAGGCGCAGGGCAGGGCGATCAGGTAGTCGCCGCCGGGGACGCTCAGCCCCAGCAGCGTCGCGGCGAGGGCCAGCGCGAACAGCGCGTTGCTCCAGATGATCCGCTTCCGGAACAGATAGACGCCGATGCCATAGAGGAAGCAGAGGATCAGCACGGGGCCCGAAACGGTGACGCCCGGCTGGTGACGCCTGATCAGGACGTAGATGACGAAAATGACGGCGTGGACGATGAGGATCGTTGCAAGCGCGCGATCCTCCCGGCGCAACAGCCCCAGCGCGGTGATGCCGGCGATGATCAGGTAGCAGTACAGCTCCCAGGGCAGGGTCCAGAGCTGGCCGTTGACCAGTCCTGACCAGGGATTGCCCAGAAACACGCCCGGCAGGAGAAACTGGACGACGCCCAGGATGTTCAGGAAATACTGCCGGAAGAGCGGACTGCTAAAATACTCCGTCAGCGGCAGCGTCGTGAAGATCGCGCCGATGACGATGGCGGCGGCAAAGGTCTCCACGGCGAGCGCCGGCACCAGCCGGATCAGGCGCAGGCCGAGAAAGGAGATCAGCGACCGGCAGCGCTCGAGGCTGCCGGCGACGAGAAAGCCGCTGAGCGCGAAGAACATGGGCAGGATCAGCGCGACCGCCGGGCGCCATGCGCCGCCGAAGACACGCAGCGTCTCGCCGACGCCATAGGCCACGCCGACCGCATGGGTGACGATGACGAGGGTCGAGAGCAGCAAGCGCAGATAGTCGAAGCCGGCCGGCCGGTTGGCGGCGGCGGCCAGGCGCTCGGCGAAGGAGGGGCCGTTCAGCCGCCACCACCCCGTGCCCGCACCAGCGGACGCGGCCCGAGCGGCCGGCCCGGCCGCCTCGACCGATACATCGTCTTGCCGTCTCACGGCGCGTCTTCCCTGCCGGTCGATCAGTGCTTCGGCTTGCCGCCGACGAGGATGCTGGCGTCGACATCCTTGATGTCGCGCTTGCCGCAGAGCGCCATGGTGACGTCGAGCTCCTTGCGGATGATGTCGAGCGCGGCCGTCACGCCCTGCTCGCCCATCGCACCGAGCCCGTAGAGGAAGGCGCGGCCAATGAAGGTGCCCTTGGCGCCGAGCGCGACCGCCTTGAGCACGTCCTGGCCCGAGCGGATGCCGCCGTCGAACAGCACCTCGATGCGGTTGCCGACCTGCTCGACGATGCCGGGCAGGGCCTCGATCGAGGACAGCGCGCCATCGAGCTGGCGGCCGCCATGGTTCGAGACGATCAGGGCGTCGGCGCCGCTTTTCGCGGCCATCTCGGCGTCCTCGGGATCGAGGATGCCCTTCAGGATCAGCTTGCCGCCCCATTGCTCCTTGATCCACTGGACATCGTCCCAGTTCAGCTTCGGGTCGAACTGGCTGGCGGTCCAGGAGGAGAGCGAGGACATGTCGGCGACGCCGGTGACGTGGCCGACGATGTTGCCGAACTGCCGGCGCGGCGTGTCCAGCATCTTCAGGCACCAGCGCGGCTTGAAGGCGAGGTTGATGAGATTGGCCAGCGTCGGCTTCGGCGGGGCGGAGAGGCCGTTGCGGATGTCCTTGTGGCGCTGGCCGAGGATCTGCAGGTCCAGCGTCAGCACCAGGGCCGAGCAGCCGGCGGCCTTGGCGCGCTGGATCAGGCGCGAGATGAAGTCGCGGTCCTTCATCACATAGAGCTGGAACCAGAAGGGCGCGCTGGTGTGGTTCGCCACGTCCTCGATCGAGCAGATGCTCATGGTCGAGAGCGTGAAGGGCACGCCCGCCTTGGCGGCGGCCTTGGCGGCGAGGATCTCGCCGTCGGCGTGTTGCATGCCGGTGAGGCCGGTGGGAGCGAGCGCGACGGGCATCGCAACCGGCTGGCCGATCATCTCGCTGGCGAGCGATCGATCGGTCATATCGACGGCGACGCGCTGGCGCAGCTTGATCTTGGCGAAGTCGGCCTCGTTGGCGCGATAGGTGCCCTCGGTCCAGGCGCCGGAATCGGCGTAATCGTAGAACATGCGCGGCACGCGGCGCTTCGCCAGCAGGCGCAGATCTTCGATGGTCAGGGGCTGGGCCATGGTCGTTGCGGCTCCAAATTCCTCTCGGCATTGCCTTCGCGAAAACCGATTTTCGCCACGACAATGCCCTGGACAGTCGAGACCTGCTCGGTCGCACAGATGGCGGTGGCAGGCAACACTCCCGGAGCAGGCCGCTATGCCGCAGGCGACGGGGTCGGGGCAGTTGCAGGCAAAACGGAGCGGCTACATTCCGCAAAGTCAGGCTCCGGCCGGCAAGGCTCGGCGGGTGCCTTCTCGCTCGGGGTGGCGTGCGGTGACGGCCCTTTGGGGAGGCGGCATGGCATTCCCGCCTCGGGTGAAGGCGAATTCCATCCCGACGCTTCGTTCCCCATAGAGGTCAGTGGCGGGTGATCTTGGCGAAGTCTTAAATCACAACGTTTCGTCTGCCTTGCCTTTGGCCTCGACAAGGTCGAATTTTCGGTCAATTCTTTATTGCCGGCTTGCGGATTGCGGTCCGAGGGCTGGTGGGCGCGGCTTCGAGGGATATGGCGATGGCGACCGGAACCGTTAAATGGTTCAATACCGAGAAAGGATACGGCTTCATTCAACCGGCGGACGGCGGCAAGGATGTGTTCGTGCACATCACTGCCGTAAAGGAAGCTGGCATGATGACGCTGACGGAAGGGCAGAAAATCGCGTTCGAGCTCAAGACGGAGCGCGGCAAGACTGCGGCAGGGGATCTGAAGCTCCTCTGAACCAACCGATCTCGTGACCTATGCGACCCGCCGCTCCGGTTGGAGCGGCGGAGAATTGTCCCATCGTCGATGGGCGCTGCCGTGAACAAGGTCGGCCTGCCCTGCGCGGCCGGGCGGTGGAGCCGTCAGTCAGGCAGATCCGGGGGCGCACCCCAGGCCATCCCCAATTCACCAGGCTCGGAAACCACAGCCGCGCTGCGCGAGACGTCCGGCGCAGGCGCGCCGCGGAACGTCGTCCTGTTTTCCGCACGATAATTCGCTTGCACGAACGACGCTTTTGACATAAAGATATCTTTATATCTTTTTTCGAGCGTGGGAGGTGTTTGCGTGCGACAGCCGACGGCATTGTCCTCCGATGTGCTTCTGGCAGGCCTGAGGGCGGCCGGCGAGGAGACGCGGCTGCGCATCATCGCGCTGCTCTCCGAGGGGGAGCTCTCGGTCTCCGATCTCACCGACATTCTCGGCCAGTCGCAGCCGCGCATCTCACGCCATCTCAAGCTCCTGGCCGAGGCCGGGCTGGTGCGGCGCTCGCGCGAGGGCGCCTGGGCCTTCTTCCGGCTCGACGAGACCGGGCCGGGCGGGGCCTTCGCCGCCTCGCTCGCCGCATGGCTCGATCTGAGCGATCCGGTGCTCGCCGCCGACGGTGAAAGGCTCGCCGCCGTCAGGGCGACGCGGGCCGAGGCCGCGCAAAGCTATTTCGCCAGCGTCGCGCGCGACTGGGACCGGTTGCGCGGCTTGCACGTGCCCGATCATGTCGTCGAGGCGGCGGTCGAGCGGGCGGTGGGCGAGGGCACGCCCGGCGCCATGCTCGATCTCGGCACCGGAACGGGGCGGATGCTGGAGCGGATCGCGCCGAAATTCGGCCGGGCCGTCGGCGTCGACGCGAACCATGCGATGCTGGCGGTGGCGCGCGCCAATCTGGAGCAGGCGGGGCTCTCGCGCGTCGAGCTCAGGCAGGGCGACATCTATGCGCTGCCCTTCGCGCGCGGCTCCTTCGATCTCGTCGTCGTCCATCAGGTGCTGCATTTCCTCGACGATCCCGGCCGGGCGGTGCGCGAGGCTGCGGCCATGCTGGCGCCGGGCGGTCGGTTGATCGTGGTCGATTTCGCCCCGCACGAGATGGAATTCCTGCGCAGCGAGCATGCGCATCGCCGGCTCGGCTTTTCGCGCCAGCAAATCGCGGGCTGGTTCACTGAGGCCGGGCTCGCCTGCGATCTCTCGCAGGAGGTGACGCTCGCCGATGGCGGCTCGGGCCAGCTCCCGGTCATGCTCTGGCGCGGGCGCGACCGGCGCGTCCAGGCCGATCCGCCGGCCCGCAAGATCAATCTCGAGGTTGCCTGATGAATGCCTTTCGCCCGAGCCGGCACGGTTCGCGCCGTCCGCGCGTCTCCTTCGAATTCTTCCCGCCGAAGTCGGAGGAGATGGAGGTTGCTCTCTGGGAGAGTGTGCGCCGGCTCGAGCCGCTCGGCCCCAGCTTCGTCTCCGTGACCTATGGCGCCGGTGGCTCGACCCGCGAGCGCACCCACGCCACGGTGAAGCGCATGGTCGAGGAGACCGCGCTGAAGCCGGCTGCGCATCTCACCTGCGTCTCGGCCTCGAAAGCGGAAGTGGACGAGGTGATCCGTTCCTATTGGGATGCCGGCGTGCGCCATGTCGTGGCGCTGCGTGGCGACCCGGCCGGCGGCCTCGGGACGACCTACGAGGCGCATCCGGAGGGCTATCACCAGACCTCCGATCTCGTGGCCGGCCTGAAGGCGATCGGCGATTTCGAGGTCACGGTCTCGGCCTATCCGGAGAAGCATCCGGAGGCCGCCTCGCTCGATGCCGACATCGATGCGCTGCAGAAGAAGGTCGATGCCGGCGCGACCCGGGCGATCACCCAGTTCTTCTTCGATAACGACGTCTATTTCCGCTATCTCGACAAGGTTCGCGCGCGCGGCATCGAGATCCCGATCCTGCCCGGCATCGTGCCGGTGCAGAACTTCAAGCAGACGGCGAGTTTCGCCCGCAAGACCGGCGCCAGCGTGCCGCAATGGCTGGCCGACCGTTTCGAGGGGCTGGAAGACGACGCCGCGACGCGCCGGCTGGTGGCGGCGGCCGTCTGCGCCGAGCAGGTGCTCGACCTGATCGACCGCGGCGTCACCGATTTGCATTTCTACACGATGAACAAGGCCGACCTCGTCTACGCCATCTGCCATCTCGTCGGCCTCAAGCCCGAGAAGCCGGCGGCGCAGGCCGTGGCGGCGGAGTAGACTGATGTCCGACTACAAGCCAGCTCCGGTCGATGGCGCCGAGATCGAGCGCTCGCTGCGCCAGGCCGCGCGGGAACGCATCCTCGTGCTCGATGGCGCGATGGGGACGCAGATCCAGGACCTCAAGCTTTCGGAAGCCGATTTCCGCGGCGAGCGCTTCAAGGGTTTCAACCACGACCTCAAGGGCAACAACGACATCATCGCCCTGACGCAGCCCGATGCGCTGCGCGACATCCATCTCGCCTATTTCCGGGCCGGTGCCGACATCGTCGAGACCAACACCTTCTCCGGCACCTCGATCGCCCAGGCCGATTACGGCATGGAGGCGCTGGTCTACGAGCTGAATGTCGAATGCGCCCGCATCGCCCGCGAGGCAGGGGCCATCGCGCAAAAGGAGGATGGCCGCCGCCGCTATGTCGCCGGCGCCATCGGCCCGACCAACCGCACGCTCTCGATCTCGCCGGACGTCAACAATCCCGGCTTCCGTGCCGTGACCTTCGATCAGGTCCGCGACGCCTATGCCGAGCAGGTGACGGGGCTGATCGATGGCGGCTCGGAACTGCTGCTGATCGAGACGATCTTCGACACGCTCAACGCCAAGGCCGCGATCGTCGCGATCGAGGAGGTGTTCCGGGCCAAGGGTATCCGCTTGCCGGTGATGATCTCCGGCACGATCACCGATCTTTCGGGCCGCACGCTGTCGGGCCAGACGGTCGAGGCCTTCTGGAACGCCGTGCGCCATGCCGCGCCGCTGACGGTCGGGCTCAACTGCGCGCTCGGCGCGCGAGAGATGCGGGCGCATATCAAGGACATGTCGCGCGTCGCGGACACGCTCGTCTGCGCCTATCCCAATGCCGGCCTGCCCAACGAATTCGGCCTTTATGACGAACGGCCCGAAGCCACGGCCAAGATGCTGGCCGAGTTCGCCGATGCCGGCTTCGTCAATGTCGTCGGCGGCTGTTGCGGCACCACCCCGGAGCATATCTGCGCCATCGCGGAGGCCGTCGCCGGCAAGGCGCCGCGCCAGATGCCGGAGGTGAAGCCCTATCTCAGGCTCGCGGGGCTCGAGCCCTTCACGCTCGACGAGACCATCCCCTTCGTCAATATCGGCGAGCGGACCAACGTCACCGGCTCGGCGAAGTTCAGGAAGCTCGTCACGGCCGGCGACTACGCGGCCGCGCTCGACGTGGCGCGCGACCAGGTCGCCAACGGTGCGCAGGTCATCGACATCAACATGGATGAGGGCCTGCTCGATTCCGAGAAGGCGATGACGGAGTTCTGCAACCTGATCGCCTCGGAGCCGGATATCAGCCGCGTTCCGATCATGGTCGATTCCTCGAAGTTCCATGTCATCGAGGCCGGGCTGAAGACGATCCAGGGCAAGCCGATCGTCAACTCGATCTCGATGAAGGAGGGCGAGGCGGCCTTCCTCGAACATGCCCGTATCTGCCGCAACTACGGCGCGGCCGTCGTCGTCATGGCCTTCGACGAGGCCGGCCAGGCCGACACCTATGCCCGCAAGATCGAGATCTGCACGCGCGCCTACAAGCTCCTGACCGAGGAGATCGGCTTCCCGCCCGAGGACATCATCTTCGACCCGAACATCTTCGCGGTGGCGACGGGCATCGAGGAGCATGACAATTACGGCAACGATTTCATCGAGGCCACGAAGACGATCCGCGAGACCCTGCCGCATGCCCATGTCTCGGGCGGTGTCTCCAACCTGTCCTTCTCGTTCCGCGGCAATGAGAAGGTCCGGGAGGCGATGCACTCGGTCTTCCTGTACCACTGCATCAAGGTCGGCATGGATATGGGCATCGTCAATGCGGGCCAGCTCGGCTCCTATGACGATCTCGACCCCGAACTGCGCGAGCTCTGCGAGGATGTCGTCCTCAACCGCCGCAAGGATGCGACCGAGCGGCTGCTTGAGGCGGCGCCGCGCTTCAAGGGCGATGGTTCGGTCGCGACGTCCGGCAAGGACCTGGCCTGGCGGGAGCTGCCGGTCGAGAAGCGGCTTGAGCATGCGCTGGTCGCCGGCATCACCGAATTCATCGATATCGACACGGAAGAGGCGCGGCTGAAGGCCGAGAAGCCGCTCCATGTCATCGAAGGGCCGCTGATGGCCGGTATGAACGTGGTCGGCGACCTGTTCGGCGCCGGCAAGATGTTCCTGCCGCAGGTGGTGAAGTCGGCCCGCGTGATGAAGCAGGCCGTCGCCTATCTCATGCCCTATATGGAGGAGGAGAAGCGCCTGAATGGCGGAGGCGAACGCTCGGCCGCCGGCAAGGTGCTGATGGCGACGGTTAAGGGCGATGTCCACGATATCGGCAAGAACATCGTCGGCGTCGTGCTCCAGTGCAATAATTACGAGGTCATCGACCTCGGCGTGATGGTGCCGACGCAGAAGATCCTCGACACGGCACGCAAGGAAAACGTCGATATCATCGGGCTCTCCGGCCTGATCACGCCCTCGCTCGACGAGATGGTGACCGTCGCCTCCGAGATGGAGCGGGAGGGCTTCGAGATTCCGCTGCTGATTGGCGGGGCGACGACGAGCCGCGTCCATACGGCGGTGAAGATCCATCCGGCCTATGAGAAGGGCCAGACGGTCTATGTTACCGACGCGTCGCGCGCTGTCGGCGTGGTCTCGACCCTGCTCTCGCAGGAGCAGAAGCCGGCCTATGTCGACGGCATCAAGGCCGAATACGCCAAGGTTGCCGCCGCCCATCGCCGTTCGGAGGCCGACAAGCAGCGCCTGCCGCTGGCCAAGGCGCGCGCCAATCCCTTCAAGACGGATTGGGCGAGCTATGTCCCGCCGAAGCCGAGCTTCCTGGGCACGCGGACCTTCCGCACCTATGACATCGCCGATCTCGTGCCGGTGATCGACTGGACGCCGTTCTTCCAGACCTGGGAGCTGAAGGGTCGCTTCCCGGCGATCCTGCAGGACGAGAAGCAGGGCGAGGCGGCGCGCGCGCTCTGGGACGATGCGCAGGCAATGCTGAAGCGCATCGTCGAGGAGCGCTGGTTCAACCCGAAGGCGGTCATCGGCTTCTGGCCGGCGAACGCCGTCGGCGACGATATCCGCCTCTATACCGGCGAGAGCCGACAGGAGCCGCTCGCGACCTTCCACGGCCTGCGCCAGCAGCTTTCGAAGCGCGACGGCAAGCCGAATATGTGCATCTCCGACTTCGTCGCGCCGGAAGGCGGGGCTCCCGATTATATCGGCGCCTTTGTCGTCACATCGGGCGCGGAGGAGGAACGCATCTCCGAGAAGTTCGCCCGCGACAATGACGACTACCGTTCGATCATGGTCAAGGCGCTGGCGGATCGCTTCGCGGAAGCCTTCGCCGAGCGCATGCATCAGCTCGTGCGCAAGGAGTTCTGGGGCTATGCGCCGGATGAGGCCTTCTCCAACGAGGATCTGATCCGCGAGGAATATCAGGGCATCCGTCCCGCGCCGGGCTATCCGGCCCAGCCCGACCATACGGAGAAGGCGACGCTGTTCGAGCTGCTGCAGGCGGAGCGGCGCGTCGGCGTGAAGCTAACCGAGAGCTATGCGATGTGGCCCGGCTCCTCGGTCTCGGGCCTCTATCTCTCGCACCCAGAGTCCTATTATTTCGGCGTCGCCAAGGTCGAGCGCGACCAGGTCGAGGACTATGCCAAGCGCAAGGGCATGAGCATCGAACAGGTCGAGCGCTGGCTGGCGCCGATCCTGAACTACGACGCCACCGCCTATCGGTTGCAGGCGGCGGAGTAAGCAGCAGGTGTCATGCCCGGGCTCGACCCGGGTTCTCCTGCCGGAGGCCAAGCCCGGCGTCCCTTCCTGAACGAGAGTCTCGGCTCTGCGCTTCGCTGCGTCCGGGAATGACGCCGCGGATGCCGATTATACAGATCCGGCGTGTTGAATTATCGGACCGGCTCGTTTAACCCGCGCCGGTCGGGAGTTGCCCGGCGGCAAGCCGGGCGGAGTGACCATGGCCGACGATAACGACGACTACGTCTACGACGAGGCGACGGGCGAGTGGCGCCCGGCTTCGGAGGTGGCGGCTGCTGCTGCCGCGAGCGCACGCGTCGAGGTCCGCGACGCCGCCGGCAATGTGCTGGCCGACGGCGATTCCGTCGTTCTGATCAAGGATCTCAAGGTGAAAGGCGCCGGCCAGACCCTTAAGCAGGGGACGGTGATCCGCTCGATTCGCCTGACTGATGATCCCGACGAGATCGATTGCCGCCACGATGCCATCAAGGGACTCGTGCTGCGCACCGAGTTCGTGCGCAAGCGCTGAGGCGCCGGCGACCGGCGCGCTGCGCCGGGGCCTATACGAGACTCACTGTGCCAGGCGCAATGGCGGGCTTGCCAGGGGACGATCGAACATCTGCAAGGTGTTGCCGCCGGTCATGCCGGCGACGTGAAGCGCGGCATGGGCCTCGGCGAAGAGGGCCGCGGGATCGCGGTGGCGTTCGCCATTGAGGACGACGGCGCCGATCGAGATCGTGAAGTCGATCACCGCATGTCCGCGCATGATCGGGCGGGACAACAGATGCTGCGCGTTCTCGAGACTGGCGGCGAGGCGCTGCTGCCCGGCCGACATCCGCAGCAGCAGGGCGAACTGGCTCTTGCCGATGCGGCTGCTGGCGAAAGCATCGGGGAAGAGCCGGGCGAGCCGCTCTTCGAAGCGGAGCAGCAATTCATCGCTGGCCGCTGGCCCGAAAGCATCGACGATGTCGTGAAAATCATCGATGTCGAGCATAATCAGCGCGAAGGTTTCCTGTTCGAAGCGCCGGTCGAGCAAGGCCTGGGCGACGAGGTCCTCGAAGCTGCGCCGAGCCGAGCGCTCGACGAGTGGATCGCGCTGTTTCAGCGTGGCGAGGCCTGTCCAAAGGCCTTTCTCGGCGGTGACATCCTGCTTCGAGCCGAAGATGCGGAACGGGCGGCCATGCTGATAGCCGACGCCGACGATCAGGCGCATCCAGCGCTTCTCGTTGCTTGCGGTGCGAATGCGGCAGTCGAGGGAGAAGGCCTCGCCGGTGCGGATCGCCTTGCTGCGCAGCCGATCCATCTCGGTGCGCGAGCTTTCCTCATAGAGGTCGAGGATCGAGGAACGCTGGATCGTCGAGCCACGCTGCAGGCCGAACAGATCGTAGACCCCGTCGGTCCAGCTCAGCGACACGTTTGCGAGATTGCACTCCCAGGCCCCGATGGAGGAGGGCTTGCCGGAAACCCGACAGAGCTCCGAAGCGATGCGCTGCTGCTCGATGTTCAAGGCCATCCCCTCCGGTCGCCTAGCCGGACAAACTACAATAGAGCAGGGGAGTTAAGCGAGCCTTGTGAGAGCTTCCCGGGCATGCGGCTCCTCACGGGATCGCGATCAGGCCATGCGCGCGCCCTGCGTCGCGGCGAGCAGGTCGCGTAACGTCGTGATCGTGGAGGAATCGGCGACGCCGTCGACCTTCTCCGGGCGCCAGTGGCGCTGGAAGGCGGCGACGACCGCTTCCAGCTTCTCGTCGAAGACGCCGTCGACCGCGACGCCATAGCCGAGCATGGCGAACATGGCCTGCAGCGCCTCGACCGGCTGGCCGCTCTCGCCACGGGCGAAGAAGCGCCCGCCGCGAATCGGTGGGGCTTCAGTCCAGAGGCCGACGCCGCCTTCCGCGAAATGCCGCCAGGGAAATTTCTCGCCGGGGTCGATCTTGCGGCCGGGCGCAACGTCCGAATGGGCGAGCACCCGCTCGGGTGGGATCGACCAGCGCTCGCAGATGTCGCGGCAGAGGTTCAGCGTCGCCGCGATCTGCGCATCGGGAAAGTCGGGCAGGCCGCCGGGGTGGCCGGGATTGGCGATCTCGATGCCGATCGAGCAGGAGTTGATGTCGGTCTCGCCGGCCCAGTGCGAGGCGCCGGCATGCCAGGCACGCCGGCCCTCCGGCACGAGCTGGAGCGTATGGCCGTTCTCGAAGACGAAATAATGCGAGGAGACCTGCGAGACCGGGTTGCACAGCCATTGCAGCGCCTCTCCCGCGACCGGCATGCCGGTGTAGTGCAGGATCAGCATGTCGGGCCGGCGGCCGGGCGTGCCATCGGGGTTCTTCCGCTCGCCATGGTTGGGCGAGGGGAAGATCTTGGCGGCAAAGCGGCTATCCGGCCCGGCTGAGGCGGGATTGGCGGCGGCGGGGCTGGCGATCTCGTCCATGGGATGGCGTGTCAGGCGGGCTGATGCGAGAGGCGGCGATGCAGGCCGCGCTCGTGCTGGATCGCATCCCAGGCGGCATTGAAGGCCGCGAGACGCTTGGTCGCGATCGCGACGGCTTCGGCCGGAAGGCCGCGCGCGATCTCGCGGTCCGGATGCGTCGCCGCGACGAGGCGGCGATAATGCCGTTTCAGCTCGTCATCGTTCATCTCGCGGTTGGCGCCGATGACCAGATAGGGATCGTCGCGGCGGCGGACATGCCGCGCCTCGATGCGGGCGAAGTCGCTGTCGGCGATGCCGAAGATACCGGCGACGGCACGGAGATAGGCATGCTCGGCCTCATGGATCGCGCCATCGGCGGCCGCGATCAGGAAGAGGCCGTCGAGCACGTCCTCCAGCAGCGCCGGCTCGTCATGGAACGCGCCCGCGATCTGCGTGGCATAGGCCTCGAAGCCGGCGCTGGTCTGCTTGGCGAGATTGAACAGCGCCTCGACACGCTCCTGCTGATCGGCCGGCACGTCGACGATGCGCCGGAACGCGGTGACCTCGTCACAGGTCACGACACCGTCGGAGCGCGCCATCTTGGCGGCCAGCGCGACGAGGCCGGTGGTGAAGACGAGCTCGCGCGGGGCCGGGCCGAAGGGAGCGCCTTCGCGATCGATCAGCACATGCCCGGCGAGAGCCCCCAGGAGCGCGCCCAACGGGCCGCCGAGCGCGAGCCCAAGCCCGCCGCCACCGAGCGCACCCCAGAATGATGAAGCCATAAAAGGCCGGGTCTCCCGTGAATCCCATGCGCCGAAGCGCGGCCTGCATGATGGGAGCGCGAAGGGCTGTGATCAAGAGGCGGCCGGTCGACGAGCCCGCAGCGCGACGGCCTGACGCATCGAATCGTACGAATTGATCGGAATGCGGCGGAAACGTGGCCGCGATTCGCTTTTGTTGCTTCGCGGCGCCTCCCGATGCGCCGGCGAAGCTTATAGGGCCGCCGAATACGTTTAAATACTTCACAGCTTAATATAGATTAAATTCCGCGTTGCACAATCTACATGGTCTTTTTCTGTCGATGACGCCAGATTATGGACACATTCCATCAGCATTTGACCGCACCTTCCAATCAGTTCTGTCCAGATGAGGTTCGGTTCATCATGCGGTATGTCTTTGGCGGTCTCGCTGCTGCGCTCCTGATTAGCCTTCCCGCGATTGCGTCGGCGGGGGAATTCGTGAACGCGGAAACGGACCCCAGGGCGCTGCTCGTTCGCGACGCGGAAATCGCTCGTGAGAAGGCCGGCGACACGACTGGAAGCCTGGGCGCTGCCGCGACCAAGGCGGTGGCGAAAGCAGGCAAGGAAGCCCGCGCCGCCGCGAAGGAAGATCTCCGCCACGTCAAGGCCGCCGAGGCGCGTTCCGGCAGGACGCCGCTCGCCGCGCCGGCCGGTTCCGAGGGGCTGAGGGCGCTGGTCGCCCGCCATGCCGCCGAGAATGGGATTCCGTTCTCGTTGGCCGATGCCGTGGTGCGGATCGAGAGCCGCTACAACCCGCGCGCATCCCATGCCGGCAATTTCGGCCTGATGCAGATCCGCCATCAGACTGCACGCGGCCTGGGCTATTCCGGCGGTGCGAACGGGCTGCTCGATGCCGAGACCAACGCCCGCTACGGCATGAAATATCTGGCGATGGCCTATCGGATGGCCGGCGGCGATACCTGCCGCACCGTCATGAAGTACCAGAGCGGCCATATGACGACGCATATGAACGGCGCCAACCGCACCTACTGTGCCAAAGTGCGCACCATCACCGCTCGCAACTGACTGCTATTTTGCGGCCGCGCTTGACGCCGGCCGCGCCAGCGCGCATCTCCCCCTCGCCAGTCGGCCGGACGGCCGCTCTCGCTTGCGAGGGAGGAAAGTCCGGGCTCCACGGAAACACGGTGCCGGATAACGTCCGGCGGGGGCGACCCCAGGGAAAGCGCCACAGAGATCGAACCGCCTTCGGCTTCGGCCGCAGGTAAGGGTGAAAAGGTGCGGTAAGAGCGCACCGCGGGCCCGGCAACGGGGCCGGCATGGCAAGCCCCACCGGGAGCAAAACCGAATAGGGACGATGCTTTCCGCGCAAGCGGGGAGGGGCTGGTTTCTGAGCCTTGTCGTCCGGGTTGGTTGCTCGAGGCGTGCAGCAATGCGCGTCCCAGAGGAATGGCCGTCACGTTGCGGAAGAAATTCCGCAGCCATCCAGAACCCGGCTTATAGGCCGACTGGCACCTATCGGATGCGGAAAGGGCCGGGAGCGATCCCGGCCCTTTCGCTTGTCCTGCACCGTGCGGCTCTCAGGCGACCTTCAGCTCGACGTCGATGTTACCGCGCGTGGCGTGGGAATACGGGCAGACGATATGGGCCTTCTGGACGAGGTCCTCGACCACCGCCCTGTCGACGCCGGGGACGGAGATCGTCAGCTTGGCCGCAATGCCGAAGCCGGTGCCGTCGTCGCGCGGGCCGATGCCGATATCGGCGCTGACTCGGGCATCCTCCGGGATCTTCACCTTCTCCTTGCCGGCGACGAACTTCAGCGCGCCGAGGAAACAGGCTGAATAGCCCATCGAGAAGAGCTGCTCGGGATTGGTGCCGTCGCCGCCGCCGCCGCCGAGTTCCTTCGGCGTGTTCAGCACGAGCTTGACGTTGCCGGTATCGGTCGCGGCCTGGCCTTCGCGGCCGCCGGTGGCGGAGCCATGGGCGGTGTAGAGGATCTTCATGGTCGGGTTCCTTCTCTCTCGGGTGAACCAATGCTTGCCATTTAGATTGTGCGCAATTAGATTGTCAACAATGAAATTTGAGATGATCACGCGGAGTTGATTGTCGCTCCGGTTTCGGCTTTGCGTTGAGAAGGCGATGGCAGAGGCATGATGGTGTCCGGGGACAAATCCGACCGCGAGCAGAGCGACGCCGCAACGCCGCGGCTCGACCAGCAATTGTGCTTCGCGATCTATCAGGCGAGCCATGCCTTCAACCGCGTCTACCGGCCGGTGCTGGCCGAGCTCGGGCTGACCTATCCGCAATATCTCGTCATGCTCGCATTGTGGGAAGATGACGGGCCGACGGTGAAGGTGCTCGGCGAAAGGCTGATGCTGGATTCCGGCACGCTGACGCCGCTGCTGAAGCGGCTCGAGAGCGCGGGCATCCTCCGCCGCGAGCGTGACGCGGTCGATGAGCGGCAGGTGCGCATCCATCTGAGCGAGAAGGGCGAGGCCCTGCGGGCGAGGGGGCGTCGCGTTCAGGAGGCGATCGGCTGTGCGCTGGGGGCGACCGCGCCCGGCGCCAAGGGGCTGCGCGAGCAGCTCGGCCTTGTCCGGGATGCCCTGCTGGCGGCCGCCCGCGAGGATTGAGCGGAATTTTTTTGCAGGCTCTCGCTCGGTCCGCCGCTTTGAATTGCGGCGGAAACGAGGCGAATTCCCCGTGCTTACGGATACTTAACCATAACGGGCTGTGATGGCAGCGAGCCATCGCAGGCACCGACTCGTGCCGGCGATTCCATTGACGCCCATGATTGCCCATGATATCCCAAATCATCCCGTCGAAGCCGACAGGCAGTTCTCAGATCAGGCTCCGTGTGCCGCGCGGATTTTGGTCGCCGGGCGCTGCTTGCCTGCTTCGACGGAGGGGTTTTCCGCCGCACGGATCTGCGTCCGGCGGTGATGTGGAGAGCAGGCCGGGAGGCGGCGTTGATGGACCGCTTCGTCTCGAACTTCACCAACCGGCTGGACGCCAAGGGGCGCGTTTCCATTCCTTCGAGCTTTCGCTCCGTTCTTGCGAAGGACGGCTACGAGGGGCTTTACGTCCATCAGGGGCTCGACCTGCCGGCGCTCGATGCCGGGGGCAATGCGCTGCGGGCGACGATCGACGACATCCTGGCGCGCTTCTCGCCGTTCTCGGACGAGTGGGAGCTGCTCTCGACGGCGCTGAACGGCACCTCGGAGGTGCTGAAGGTCGACCCGGAGGGGCGGATCGTGCTGAGCGAGGCGCTGAAGGCGCATGCCGGCATCGGCGACGCGGTGACTTTCGTCGGGCATGGCCACAAATTCCAGATCTGGGAGCCGGAGCGCTTCCGCGCCCATCTCGACGCGGCGCGGAGCCGGCTGCGCGACGTCAAGCGGACGCTTGGAGGATTGACCGTTACGGCAGGAGGTTCGAGCTCATGACGGACCAGGGTGACCGTCGTGACGGTGCCGGTGGCGAGGCGCCTCGTCACGTGCCCGTGCTTCTCGCGGAGGTTCTGGCCGCGCTCGCGCCGAAGCCGGGCGGGCGCTATCTCGACGGCACCTTCGGGGCAGGGGGCTACAGCAAGGCGATCCTCGATGTCGCGCCGGATGCGATCCTGCTGGGGCTCGACCGTGATCCGAGCGCGATCGCGGGCGGGGCCGATCTGGTTGCGGCGATGGCTGGGCGGCTGACGCTGTCGCAGGCGCGCTTCGGCGAACTCGCCGAGGAGGCCGAGCGCTTCCGCATGGTCCCGCTCGACGGCGTCGTGCTCGATATCGGCGTCTCGTCGATGCAGATCGATCAGCCCGAGCGTGGTTTTTCGTTCCGCTTCGACGGTCCGCTCGACATGCGCATGAGCGGCGAGGGGCAGAGCGCCGCCGACATCGTCAACGAGGCCGAGGAAGGGCTGCTCGCCAATATCTTCTATCACTATGGCGAGGAGCGCCGTTCGCGCGCCGTGGCGCGGGCCGTGATCGAGGCGCGCCGCAAGGCGCCGCTGGCCACGACGAAGCAGCTTGCCGATCTCGTCGCCGGCATCGTCAAGGGCGAGCCCGGCGGCGCGCACCCGGCGACACGGGTGTTCCAGGCGCTGCGCATCGCGGTCAATGACGAGCTCGGCGAGCTGGTTCGCGCCCTGCATGCGGCGGAGGCCGTGCTGGGTCCGGGCGGACGGCTGGTGGTCGTCACCTTCCATTCGCTGGAAGACCGCATCGTCAAGCAGTTCCTGGCCGAACGCTCCGGCCGTGTCCCGTCCGGCTCGCGCCATGCGCCGGCGGTCGCGGCGAGGCAGCCGACCTTCCGCCTCGTCGAGAGGGGCGCGGTCGCGCCCTCCGAGGCGGAGATGCGGGCCAATCCGCGGGCGCGCTCGGCCAAGCTGCGCGTCGCCGAGCGCCTCGATGCGCCGCCGCGCCGGGCCGAGGCCGGGCTCGTCGCGCTCGCCGGCATTCCCGAACCCTCGCCACGCCGGAGAAGCTGAGCGTGATCAAGTTTCTCCATGTCATCGCCATCGGCGCGCTCGTCTCCTCGGCGGTCTATGCCTACACGATCAAGTACGAGACGACGCTGGCGACCGAGCATCTGCAGAAGCTCAAGACCAAGACGCAGCGCGAGCGCGACGCGATCCAGGTGCTCAAGGCGGAATGGCAGTTCCTCAACCGCCCTGACCGCATTCAGACGCTGGCCGACCGGCATCTCGATCTGCAGCCCTTCCAGGCGACGCAGGTGGTGAAGCCGTCCGAGATTCCCAATCGCGGCCCCAAGGTCGATGCCATCGGCCGCAAGCTCGAGGATCTGGGCCTCGGCCTGCCGACGGAGACGCCGAGGAGCGCCAAGGCGAGCGCGACCACGCCCGGAGCCATGCCATGACCGACACGACCCGGACCGAACAGGCCTCCGCGGCCGAGACGGAAATCTTCGAGGCGCCCGTCCAGCGTTCGCGTCTCGCCTGGCTGCGCGACGTCTTCCATATGAGTGGCGAGAAGGCGCAGCCGCGCGTCGGCCTCGTCATCCTCGGCTTCTCGGTGCTGTTCATCGCGATCACCGCCCGGCTCGCGCTGCTGGCGACGCTGCCGAACGAGCAGGTCGGCATCCGGCGGGCGAGCTCGAACGCGATTTCGGCGGCCCGGCCCGACATCGTCGACCGCAATGGCGAGATCCTCGCCACAGATATCGGCGTCGTCTCGGTCTTCGCCGAGCCGCGCAAGATCCTCGACAAGGACGAGGCGACCGAACTTTTGACGGCCGTGCTGCCCGAACTCGACGCCAAGGATCTGCGCGACAAGCTCGGCACCAAGAAGGGCTTCGTCTGGGTCAAGCGCGAGATCACCCCGCGCCAGCAGGCGGAGGTCTACCGCCTCGGGATACCCGGCGTCGGCTTCCTGCCCGAGCACAAGCGCTTCTACCCGAACGGCCCGGCCGCGGCCCATGTGCTCGGCTTCGCCAATATCGACAATATCGGCATCGCCGGCATGGAGAAGTACATCGACTCGCAAGGGCTGCAGGACCTGAACGGCGCCGGCCTCACCAGCCAAGCGAGCGACCTGAAGCCGATCAAGCTCTCGATCGATTTGCGCGTCGAGCATGTGCTGCGCGACGAGCTGGTCAAGGGCATGGAGCGTTTCAAGGCGATCGCCGCCGCGGGCGCGATCATGGACGTCACCACCGGCGAGATCATTGCGCTGGTCTCGCTGCCGGATTTCGACCCGAACAACCCGGTCGATGCGCTGGAGAAGGACCGGATCAACCGGATGAGCGTCGGCGTCTACGAGATGGGCTCGACCTTCAAGGCACTGACCATCGCGATGGCGCTGGATTCCGGCAAGGTCAACATCAACTCCAGCTTCTCGACCGCCGGCGGCATGATGCGGTTCGGCCGCCAGGTCATCAAGGAATATCACGGCACCGGCCGGACGCTGACCGTCCCCGAGGTCTTCGTGCACTCCTCGAATATGGGCTCGATCAAGATGGCGCTGGCCGTCGGCGTCGAGGGCCACAAGGCCTTCCTCAAGAAGATGATGCAGCTCGACCGGATGACGACGGAGCTGCCGGAGAGCGCCGCCCCGATCGTTCCGCAGCGCTGGGGCGAGATCAACACCGCGACCATCGCCTTCGGCCACGGCCTTGCCGTCGCGCCGCTGCAGGCGATCGCTGCCGTCGGCGCGCTGGTCAATGGCGGCTATCTGATGAAGCCGACCTTCCTGAAGCGCTCGCAGGAGGAGGCGATGCAGGTCGCGACCCGCGTGATCAAGCCGGAGACCTCCGAGGCGCTGCGCTTCATCATGCGCATCAACGGCGAGAAGGGCTCGGCCAAGAAGGCGGATGTCGCCGGCTATTTCGTCGGCGGCAAGACCGGCACGGCCGAGAAGGTCATCGGCGGTCGCTATTCCAAGAACAAGAACTTCACCACCTTCACGGCCATCGTGCCGTCCGACAAGCCGCGCTATCTCTTCCTCACCATCTATGACGAGCCGAAGGGCTATGCCGAGAGCGGTGGTTATTCGACGGCGGCCTGGAACGGCGGCGTCACCACGGGCAAGCTGATCGAACGCGCGGCTCCGCTGCTCGGCGTCGCACCGCGCTTCGACCCGCCGCCTTCGCCCTTCCCGCTGATGGCGAAGCTCGGGGCCTGGGGCTCGCGCTGATCTCGGCCTATAACGGTGAGCATGACGATGACCGGACTGAGCCTCGGAGACCTCTTTCCCGAGACCTTCGAGGCTGACGCCGCCAGTCAGCCGGTGCATGGCGTCGCCTTCGACAGCCGCAAGGTCACGGGGGACGACGTCTTCGTCGCGCTTGCCGGTGCCAAGGCGGATGGCGCGCGCTTCATCATGGATGCGGTCGGGCATGGCGCCATCGCCGTCGTTTCGGGCGGCCCGCGCCCGGCGGATCTGCCGGCCGGCGTCGCCTTCGCCGAGGTCGAGGACCCGCGCCTCGCGCTGGCGCTGGCGGCGGCGAAGCTCCATCCGCGCCAGCCCGAAACCATCGTCGCTGTGACAGGGACGAGCGGAAAATCCTCGGTCGCCGACTTCACCCGCCAGATCTTCCAGTCGCTCGGGCGCTCCTCCGCCAGCGTCGGCACGATCGGCGTTGTCACCGCGAAGGGTGCCGATTACGGCTCGCTGACCACGCCCGACCCGCTTTCGCTGCATGCCACGCTCGACAGGCTGGCCGGCGAGGGCGTCTCCCATCTCGCGATGGAGGCCTCTTCGCACGGGCTCGACCAGCGCCGGCTCGATGGGGTGCGTCTGAAGGCTGGAGCCTTCCTCAATCTCGGCCGCGACCATCTCGATTATCACCCGAGCGTCGAGGATTACCTCGCCGCCAAGCTCCGGCTCTGGGACTTGCTGCCGGCCGGGGCGCCGGTTGTGATCAACCGGGACGAGCCCTATGCCGAAGAGGCGGCGCGCGCCGCTGAAGCAGGCGGGCACCCGATCATCGGCGTCGGCCGCAAGGGCGAGACGCTGACGCTGCTGGCCAATGAGCGGGACGGTTTCGTGCAGCGGCTGAGCATCGGTTTCGGCGGTGAGCAGCTTTCCGTCTCGCTGCCGCTGGTCGGTGACTTCATGGCCGGAAACGCGCTGGTCGCGGCTGGGCTCGCCATCGCGACCGGCGAGGATAAGCGACGGGCGTTGGGGGCGATTTCCGGGCTGGCGGGGGTAGCGGGGCGGCTCGAACGGGTCGGCGAAGCCAATGGCGCGCTCGTCGTCGTCGACTACGCCCACAAGCCCGATGCGCTCGCCGCGGTCCTGACGACGCTTCGTCCCTATGCGACGGGGCGGCTGATCTGCGTCTTCGGCTGCGGTGGCGACCGCGACAAGGGCAAGCGCCCGCTGATGGGTGCCATCGCCGCCGAGAAGGCCGACATCGCCATCGTCACCGATGACAATCCGCGCAGCGAGGATCCGTCGGTGATCCGGGCCGAGATCATGGCCGCCTCGCCGAGGCTCCTGGAGATCGGCGACCGCGAGGAGGCGATCAGAAGCGCGGTATGCATGCTGATGCCTGGGGATTTGCTGGTCGTGGCCGGAAAAGGCCATGAAACCGGCCAGATCGTGGGCGAGCGCACATTGCCGTTCTCCGATCACGACGTGGTCCGGAAAGCGTTGTCGGAGATCCAGTGATGAGCGCGCCCCTGTGGAGCGGAGACAAGTTGATCGCCGCGCTTGGCGCGCGGTCCGAAGGTGCCGTGCCGCCGGTTGTGACCGGCGCCTCGATCGACACCCGCACGCTGGAGCCCGGCGACGTCTTCTTTGCCATCACCGGCGAGGCGCGTAACGGGCACGACTTCGTCAAGGGCGCGCTGGAGAAGGGCGCGGCGCTCGCGGTGATCGATGAGGCCCATGCGGCGGAATTCAACGGGGCGGGCGTGCTCGCCATCGTTCCCGATGTGCTCAAAGCGATGGAGGCTGCCGGCTCGGCCCGCCGGGCGGAGCTGAAGGCCGGTGTCGTCGCCGTCACTGGATCGGTCGGCAAGACCGGCACCAAGGAGGCGCTGCGCCTCGTGCTGTCGCGCCAGGGCAAGACCCATGCGCCGGTCGCCTCCTACAACAACCATTGGGGCGTGCCGCTGACGCTGGTTCGCACTCCGGCCGGTGTCGCCTATGGCGTTTACGAGATCGGCATGAACAGCCCCGGCGAGATCGTGCCGCTGGCGCGGCTGGTGCGCCCGCAGGTCGCCATCGTCACCACGATCGCGCCTGTGCATCTCGCCGCCTTCGCCTCGCTCGAAGGCATCGCGGAGGAGAAGGCCGGGGTCTATTGGGAGCTCGAAAAGGGC
Source organism: Allobosea sp. RCC_152_1 (assembly GCF_041360765.1). Lineage (NCBI taxonomy): Bacteria > Pseudomonadati > Pseudomonadota > Alphaproteobacteria > Hyphomicrobiales > Alloboseaceae > Allobosea > Allobosea sp. RCC_152_1. Next base: position 139,124 of record NZ_JBFUPU010000002.1, on the reverse strand, counting down.
GGCACGGCGATCGTCAATGCCGACATCCCGCAATCCGAACTGCTGCGCGACATCGCCAAATCCGGTCCGGCCGGGCGGATCATCACTTTCGGCGAAAGCCCCGATGCCGATGTCCGGCTCGTCTCCTGCGCGCTGAAGCCCGACATCTCGACGGTCGAGGCGCGGGTGCTCGGCCAACCGGTGACCTACAAGCTCGGCAGCCCGGGCAAGCATATCGTGCTCAATTCGCTGGCGGTCCTGGCGGCGGTGCATGCGCTAGGCGCCGATCTCGCGCTGGCCGCGCTGGCGCTCGCCGATCTCAGGCCGCCGGCGGGACGTGGCGCGCGACAGGTGCTGCAGATGCCGGGCGGACGCTTCACGCTGCTCGACGAAAGCTATAACGGCAACCCCGCCTCGATGCGGGCCGCGATCGAGAATCTCGGACGCCTGCCGGTCGAGGGCAGGGGGCGGCGCATCGCGGTGCTCGGCGACATGCTCGAGCTCGGTCCGAGCGGGGCTGAGCTGCACAAGGGGTTGGCGGAGCCGCTCGTCACGAACGGCATCGACAGGGTCTTCGCCTGCGGGCCGCTGATGAAAGGGCTCTATGAGAGCTTGCCTTCGGCCATGCGGGGGGCTTATGCCCCCGCGGCGGGCGAATTGGAGCCGCTCGTGCTCGAGGCGGTCCACGCTGGCGACGTCGTCACGGTCAAGGGATCGCTGGGCTCGCGCATGGGGCCGATCGTCAAGGCGCTCCTCGCGCGCTTTCCTGCCGTGCCGTCCGAAGACTGAACCACCCTCCGAACGTTTCCCGAAAGATCACCAAGACATGCTCGCCTGGCTCGCCGAATTGTCCGGCACCTTCCCCGTGCTGAACGTCTTCCGCTACATCACCTTCCGGGCGGGCGGGGCGACGGCAACGGCGCTGCTCTTCGTCTTCTTCTTCGGGCCGGCGGCGATCTCCTGGCTGCGCATCAAGCAGGGCAAGGGCCAGCCGATCCGCACCGACGGCCCTGAATCGCATCTCGCCAAGCGCGGCACGCCGACCATGGGCGGGCTGATGATCCTGTCCGGTCTGTTCGCCGCCGTGCTGCTCTGGGGCAATCTGCGCAACCCCTATGTCTGGATCGTGCTGGGCGTCACCGCTGCCTACGGCGCCATCGGCTTCTATGACGACTTCCTGAAGGTGACCAAGCAGTCGCATAAGGGTTTCTCGGGCAGGGCGCGCATCGCCATCGAGGTCGTGGTCGCGCTGATCGCCTGCTACCTCATCATGCAGATTCAGCCCCCGGCGATCTCGTCGGGCTTCGCCATGCCCTTCCTCAAGGAGGCGATCATCCCGCTCGGCATCCTGTTCCCGCTGGTCACGGCCTTCGTGGTGGTGGGCGCCGGCAATTCCGTGAACCTGACGGACGGGCTCGACGGGCTCGCCATCGTGCCGGTGATGATCGCGGCCGGCACCTTCGGCTTCATCTCCTATCTCGTCGGCAACGTCATCTTCGCCAACTACCTGCAGATCCATCACGTTCCCGGCGCGGGCGAGCTTGCGGTGATCTGCGGGGCGGTGATCGGGGCGGGGCTCGGCTTTCTCTGGTTCAACGCGCCGCCGGCCCAGATCTTCATGGGCGACACCGGCTCGCTCGGCCTTGGCGGGCTGCTCGGCACCATCGCGGTGGCGATCAAGCATGAGATCGTGCTCGCCGTCGTCGGCGGCCTCTTCGTGGTCGAGGCGCTCTCGGTCATCATCCAGGTCGGGGTGTTCAAGCGCACCGGCAAGCGCGTCTTCCTGATGGCGCCGATCCACCACCATTTCGAGAAGCTGGGCTGGACCGAGCCGCAGGTGGTGATCCGTTTCTGGATCATCTCCGTCGTGCTGGCGCTGGTCGGCCTCGCCACGCTGAAGCTGCGTTGAGAGCGGAAAGATGACGCCCGTCACGGTCTTCGCCGGGCGCAAGGTCGCCCTGTTCGGCCTCGGTGGTTCCGGCCTTGCCACGGCACGCGCGCTGAAGGCGGGCGGTGCCGAGGTCGCCGCCTGGGACGACAATGAGAAAAGCCGCGAGAAGGCGGCGGCCGAGGGCATCGCCGTCGTCGATCTCGCCAGCGCCGACTGGTCGGGCTTCGCGGCTTTCGTGCTCTCGCCCGGCGTGCCGCTGACCCATCCCGAGCCGCACTGGACGGTCGGGAAGGCCAACGCAGCCGGTGTCGCGATCATCGGCGATGTCGAATTGTTCTTCCTGGAGCGGGCGAAGATCGCGCCGGCTTCTCCGGTCGTCTGCATCACCGGCACCAACGGGAAGTCGACCACGACGGCGCTGATCGCGCATGTGCTGAAGCAGGCCGGTCGCGACGTCCAGATGGGCGGCAATATCGGCACGGCCGTATTGGCGCTGGAGCCGCCGGCGGCGAACCGCATCCATGTCATCGAGTGCTCGAGCTACCAGATCGACCTCGCGCCTTCGCTGGCTCCGAGCGTCGGTATCCAGATGAATTTGACGCCGGATCATCTCGACCGGCATGGCTCGCTGGAGAACTATGCGGGGATCAAGGAGCGGCTGGTTTCGGCGGCGGACATCGCCGTGGTCGGCGTCGATGACGAGCCTTCCAAGCAGATGGCGCGCCGCCGCGCCGCCGGGGGCCGCCCGCTGGTGAAGATCAGCGGCGAGCAGCCACTGGACGAGGGCGTCTTTGCGGGCGTCACCGCCAATCAGGGTCGACTCGATACGCGCATCGTCGAGGTCAAGGACGGCAAGCCCCGCGTCGTCGCCAGTCTCGCCGGCATCGGCTCCTTGCGCGGCTCGCACAATGCGCAGAATGCGGCCGCGGCCTTCGCTGCCTGCTCGGCGCTGGGCCTGAGCGCGGGGGAGATCGAAGCGGGCTTCAAGACCTATCCGGGGCTGGCGCACCGCATGGAGGAACTCGGCCGGATCGGCCGCGTCGTCTTCATCAACGACTCCAAAGCCACGAACGCGGATTCCACGGAGAAGGCGCTGACCTCCTTCCGCGATATCTTCTGGATCCTCGGCGGCAAGGCCAAGGAGGGCGGCATCGAGTCCTTGCGCCGCTATTTCCCGAACATCGCCAAAGCCTATCTGATCGGCGCCGCGAGCGACCTCTTCGCCGCGACCTTCGACGATGACGGGCGCGTCGCCTATGAGCGCAGCGTCACGCTTGACAAGGCGGTGGCCGATGCGACGCGCGATGCGCTGGCGAAACCCGGCGAGGGCGAGATCGCGGTGCTGCTCTCGCCGGCCTGCGCCTCCTTCGACCAGTTCCCGAATTTCGAGGTGCGCGGCGAGGCGTTCCGCAAGCTGGTCATGGCGTTGCCGGGAATCGAGCCTTTCGGGACTGCCGGAAAGCCGGCTGCCCCGAAAGGGTAGTCAGGTTCAGGACGCCGGGCAGGCAGCGCCGCTATCGGCCCAGGCTTGCATCAGCGCGCCGAATTCTGCCGGCGTGCCGGGAGCGGGCTCGCGACCCTTGCCGGGGTTCCAGCCCCAGAGCACGAGCGTGTCGGTGGTGACATGCTTGATCAGCGCGGCGGTGTCACGGCTGCCGTTGCGGTTCTGATCCTTCAACTGCTCGCAGATCTGGGCGAGGCTCTTGCCCTCCCAGGCCATGGAGGCGGGGGCCAGCGCCCAATGCCCGTCGCCGGGGATCCGGGCGGGATCGTAGTTCTCCTTGCCGTGACAGGTCGCGCATTGCAGACCGGGCGCGCCGTGCCCGTCCTTGCCGCGTACGACGAGCGGCTCATGCAGCTTTCGGATATCGCCCTGGCGGGGCCGCTCCGTCGCCGGATGGCAGTTCATGCAGCGCGGACTCTGGAGGACCTTGCCCATCTCGTTGAAGAGCGCGACCGAGCGGTCGCGCTGGTTGGCGATCGAGGCGAAGCTCGCAGCCGGGCGCAAGCTCGCGCCGCCGGGCTGAGGGCTGTTCTGCGCCAGCGTCAGCGCGCTACCGGTGACGCAGACCGTAAGCGCCGCCGCAGCCGCCAGGAGGAGATTGCGGCTCATCAGACATTGCCTCCCTGCATCGGCAACTGGCGCGGCCGGCCGTGACCGAGCGCAGCGAGCGCATTGGCGACGGCGGGGCCGATCGGCGGGACGCCGGGCTCGCCGATGCCGCTCGGCTTCTCGGTCGAGGCGATGATCCTGACCTCGACCTCCGGCATCTCGTTGATGCGCAGCGAGCGGTATTCGTGGAAGTTGGTCTGGACCGGCCGGCCGCCATCGAGGGTGATCTGGCCGTAGAGGGCGTGACCGAGGCCGAAGCCGATGCCGCCTTCGACCTGTGCCCGGATGACGTCTGGATTGACGGCGACGCCGCAATCCACCGCGCACCAGACCTTGTGCACCTTCGGCTCTCCCTCCGGCCCCATCGAGACCTCGGCGATCTGGGCCACGAAAGAACCGAAGCTCTCGACGACGGCGACGCCGCGGGCGCGTCCGTCCACCGGCGCGCCTCCCTTCCAGCCCGCCAGATCGGCGACGGCCTTGAGCACGCCGGCGGCGCGCGGATGCCTGTCGCCTATCATGGCGAGCCGGCCCTGCACCGGGTCCTGCCCGGCGGCTTGCAGCAATTCGTCGACGAAGCATTCGACGGCATAGCCGGTATGGGTGTGGCCGACGGAGCGCCACCACAAAGTCGGCACGCCGACCTTGGGATTATGCACCTCGCAACGGAAATCCGGCACCTCGTAGAAGATCTCGTTGGCGCCCTCGACGGAGGTCGCGTCGATGCCGTTCTTGACGACCATCGCCTCGAAGGGCGTGCCGAGGAAGAAGGACTGGCCGACGAGCGTGCTAGACCATGCCGCGATCTTGCCGTCCTTCACCGCGCCCCGGAAGCGATGGACGAAGAGCGGGCGGTAATAGCCGCCGGTCAGGTCGTCCTCACGCGTCCAGACCACCTTGACCGGGCGATTCGGGCCGATCGTCTTGGCGACGGTGGCGAGTTCGGCCGCGAGATGCTGGCTGACCTGCGCGCGCCGGCCGAAGCTGCCGCCGGCGAGCATGGTCTCGAGCGTCACCTTCTCCGGCGGCAGGCCGAGGATGCCGGCGATGGTCTGGTGCTCGGTGGTCTGGAACTGGCTGCCGAAACGGGCATGCGCCTTTTCGCCATCCCATTCGAGATAGCCGTCGAGCGGCTCCATCGGCGCATGTGCCAGATAGGGGAAGACGAACTCCGCCTCGATGACCTTATCGGCCTTGCCCAGCGCGGCCTCGGCGTCGCCATGGCTGCCGGCGACCGTGCCGGGCTGGCGGACGAGCTTGCGGTACTCGGCGATCAGCTCGGGGCTGCCGCGTTTTTCGGCGGCGCTGTCGTCCCAGGTGACTTTCAGCGCCTCGCGGCCCTTCAGCGCCGGCCACATGCCATTGGCATAGACCGCGACGCCGTAGCCGATCGATTTCACATCGACGACGCCCTTGACCTTGAGCGCCTCGGCCGCATCGAAGCTCGCGACCTTGCCGCCGAAGCGCGGTGAGCGGGCGACGACGACCGTCAGCATGTTCGGCGCGTGGATATCGATGGTGAACTGCGCCTTGCCGCGCGACTTGTCGGCGCTGTCGAGGCGCTTCACGGCGCCTTCCTTGCCGATCAGCTTGTAGGCCGAGGCCGGCTTCAGCGGCGGGTTTTCGGGCACGGGCAGTTTCGAGGCCGCTTCCGCGAACTCCCCGAACGAGCCCTTGCGGCCGGAAGTGTGGCTGATGACACCGTCGGAGACGGTGATCTCGCCGGCGGGAACCTTCCAGGTATCGGCAGCGGCCTGCACCAGCATCATGCGGGCGGCGGCGCCGGCCTTGCGCATCTGCTCCCAGCTATTGGCGATGGCGGTCGAGCCGCCGGTGCCCTGCACCCCGAAGGCGAGGTTGGCATAGAGCTTGACGTCGGCCGGGGCGTGCTCGGCGCGCATCTGGCTCCAGGCGGCGTCCATCTCCTCGGCTGCGAGCGTGGCGAGGCCGGTAAAGGGACCCTGACCGAACTCGATATGCTTGATCAGCACGGTCACGGTCGAGTCGGGCGCGACGCGGATGAAGGCGTTCGGGGCGAAGGTGGCGTTGCCGCCCGGCCGATAGGCCGCGCCGGCGCCGGACTGGGCCTTCGCGGCGCGCGGCAGGTGGAAGCCGATGACGAGGGCGCCGGCGCCGGCCAGCAGCGAGCGGCGGGAGAGCTTGGGATCATGTGCGGTCATGGCTCAGATCTCCAGCGCGCGGGCCGCGTCATGGATCGCGGCGCGGATGCGGACGTACGTTGCGCAACGACAGAGATTGCCGTTCATCGCGAGGTCGATATCGCGATCGGTCGGCTTCTTGTTTTCCTTGAGCAGAGCGATGGCGCTCATCACCTGGCCGGACTGGCAATAGCCGCATTGCGGCACGTCGCGGTTGGTCCAGGCGGCCTGGACGGCGTCCGCCTCCTTGCCGGCGAGGCCTTCGATGGTGGTGATCTCGCTCGTGCCGACCGCCGAGACCGGCGTGACGCAGGAGCGCAGGGGCTGCCCGTCGATGAAGACGGTGCAGGCGCCGCATTGCGCGACGCCGCAGCCGAACTTGGTGCCGGTCAGGCCGATATTGTCGCGGATCGCCCAGAGCAAGGGCGTGTCGTCGTCGACGTCGACGGTATGCGTCGTCCCGTTGACCTTGAGAGAGACCATGGTTGCCTCCGATGCTGGCATGACGCAGCGCGGCACCATGGTGCGGATCGAGGGCTCGCCCTCGATAGCCCGATCTGACATATCAGATGCGGGCGATGTATCCGTAGCCCTGGGTCGCGCGACTGGACTAATTAGACGTTTTGAGTCTAACTAGGATGGTCGCGCGCAGTTTGGATTTTGTCAAGACTGCTGAAGCTGCAAATGTCGGACAGAAGCGAAAGTTCCAGCGCTCTCCCTCTCGAGGATGCGAAGGCCCGCGTCGATCAGATCGCCGATGCGGCGCTGCGGCTGTTCGCCCGCTATGGCTACAAGCGCAGCTCGATGGACGACATCGCCAGGGAAGCCGGGCTCGCCAAGGCGACGCTCTATCTGCATTTCAAGGGCAAGGACGACGTCTTCCGAGCGATGCTGAACCTGATCGGGCGCCGCGTCGAGGCACGTTGCCGTGAGGTCGTCGCGATGCCCGGGCCGTTTCCGGAGCGGCTCGCCGCCTTGCTCCAGGCCCATCACGGGCAGACCTATGCGAGCTTTGGCACAGGCGAGCATCTCGTCGAGCTCAAGGCGGTGATGAATACGATCGCGACGCGCGAGTTGCAGGCCTTCGAGCAAATCTTCGCCCGATGCGCGCGCCTGCTGCTTCAGAAAGCGGAAGCCCGAGGCGAGATCGCGATGGCGCGCGCTTCGATATCGGTCGATGAGTGGATCGCTGGGATGATGTTCGCCGCAACCGGCGCCAAGACGGGCACGCCACCGAGCTGCGAAGCCTATGCGGAGCGGCTTGCCGGCATCGCCCGCATCTTCGCGGCGGCGGTCTCGTCCCGCTGACGACCGTGGACAACCCGCCGATCGCGGGCGTGCAACCGCGCAATGAGGCGCATCGGAATCAATCGGTTAACCATTCATTGACAGAGTGATTCGCCACGAGGCGCGGTCAGGCCGCGCAGAACTTGTCGATGGAATGCCCGCCATGGTCTCCCGCGCCGAACCTTCCCTCAGCGGTCGCTGGTGGTGGTCGATCGACCGCCTGATCCTTGCCGCACTCATCGCGCTGATGGTGTCGGGCGTCGTGCTGCTGATGGCCGGCGGGCCGCCGGTCGCCGAGCGGCTGGGCCTGTCGACTTTCCATTTCGTCAATCGGCAGGCGGCCTATCTCGCCGGCGCGATCGTGATCTTCCTCAGCGTCTCCTTCATGACGCCCCGGCAGGTGCGCCGCGCGGCGCTGATCCTCTATGTCGGCTCGCTCGCCATGGTGGTGGCGACGCTCTATTTCGGCGTCGAGGTCAAGGGCGCGAAGCGCTGGCTGACGCTCGGCCTCCTGGGCTCCGTGCAGCCCTCCGAATTCCTGAAGCCGGCCTTCGTCGTGATCGCCGCCTGGGCCTTCGCCGAGGGAACGCGCCGGCCGGACCTGCCGGGCACGATCCTCGCCATGCTCATCCTGCCGATCTCGATCGCGCCATTGGTGCTGCAACCGGATTTCGGCCAGACCATGCTGATCAGCCTGGTCTGGGCCGGGCTGTTCTTCGTCGCCGGCCTGCACTGGTTCTGGGTGATCGGGTTAGGGGGTATCGGCGCCACCGGCATCTTCATCGCCTATGAGCTCGTTCCCCACGTTCGCGCCCGCATCGAGCGCTTCATGGACAAGGGCTCGGGCGACTCGTTCCAGGTCGACACTGCGCTCGAAAGCTTCGCGCAGGGCGGCTGGCTCGGGAAGGGGCCGGGCGAGGGCACGGTGAAGCGCATCCTGCCCGACGCGCATACCGACTTCATCTTCGCCGTTACCGCCGAGGAGTTCGGCGTGATCGTCTGCATGATCCTGGTGCTGCTGTTCGCGATCATCGTGATCCGCTCGCTGTTCGTGGCGCAGAAATCGGAGGATCCGTTCACGCGGCTCGCCGTGACCGGGCTCGCGCTGCTCTTCGGCATCCAGGCGGCGATCAACATGATGGTCAACCTGCACATGATGCCGGCCAAGGGCATGACGCTGCCCTTCATCTCCTATGGCGGCTCGTCGCTGCTTTCGCTCGCCGTTGGTACCGGCTTCCTGCTCGCGCTGACGCGGCGGCGCCCGCGCTCGGCCGAGCTCGGTTCCTACAGGGGCTGAGATGGCGACCGGCAAGCTCATCGTGCTGGCCGCCGGGGGAACGGGCGGCCATCTCTTCCCGGCCGAGGCGCTGAGCCATGCGCTCCACGCCAAGGGCATGCGCGTCGTGCTGATGACGGATACGCGCGCGGCCGAATACGCCGGCAGCTTCCCGGCCGAAGCCGTCCATGCGGTGCCGGCCGCAACGCCTTCGGGCCGCTCGCCTCTCAAGATGGCCGCGGCGCTGGTGAAACTCGCCAGGGGCACGCTCGCGGCGCGCGGGATCATCCGCAAGCTCAAGCCGGACGTGGTGGTCGGCTTCGGCGGCTATCCGACCGTGCCGCCGGTGCTCGGCGCTTCACTTGCGGGCGTGCGCACCGTGATCCACGAGCAGAACGCCGTGATGGGCCGGGCCAACCGCTTCCTGGCAGGGCGGGCCACCGCTATCGCGACCGGCTTCGCCGAGGTGGGCGGCATCGCAGAGGCGCTCAAGGCGAAATGCCGCCATGTCGGCAACCCGGTGCGCCCGGCGGTGCTTGAAGTGGCGGATCGCGACTATGACTGGCCGGGCGAGGGCAAGATCCGGCTCTTGGTCTTCGGCGGCAGCCAGGGCGCGCGCGTGATGGCCGATATCGTGCCGCCCGCGATCCAGCTTCTGACCGATGCCGAGCGGGCGCGCCTCACGATCGTCCAGCAGGCGCGGGCGGAAGACGACGAGCGCGTGCGCGGCATCTACGAGAAGCTCGGGATTCGCGCGACGGTCATGCCCTTCATCAAGGATATGCCGGCCCAGATGGCGGCGGCGCAGCTCGTGATCGCCCGCGGCGGCGCCTCGACCGTGGCGGAACTCACGGTGATCGGCCGGCCGGGCATCCTCGTGCCGCTGCCGGGCTCGCTCGACCAGGACCAGGCGGCGAACGCGGCTTTTCTCGAGAAGGTGGGCGGGGCGCTGCGGATCCTGCAGCCGGAATTCACCCCGCGGCGGCTCGCCAGCGAGCTTTCGCAGCTCATCGCCCAGCCGGCGCACTTGACGACCATGGCGGCAAACGCGAAGAGCGCGGGTATCCCCGATGCCGCCGACCGCCTCGCCGATCTTGTGATCGCGACGGCCAACTCTCAGAACTGACAGGACCCGCAGGACCATGAAGCTGCCGCCGAAGCTCGGCTCCATCCATTTCATCGGCATCGGTGGCATCGGCATGTCCGGCATCGCCGAGGTGCTGCATAATCTCGGCTACAAGGTGCAGGGGTCCGACGCGTCCGACGGCGCCAACGTCAAGCGCCTGGCCGAGAAGGGCATCAGCACCTTCGTCGGCCACAAGGCCGAGAATTTGGGCGAGGCCGAGGTCGTCGTGGTCTCGACCGCGATCAAGCGCGACAATCCGGAGCTTCTGGCCGCGCGCGAGAATCGCCTGCCGGTGGTGCGCCGGGCCGAGATGCTGGCCGAGCTGATGCGGCTCAAGAGCTGTGTCGCCATCGCCGGAACCCATGGCAAGACGACCACGACCTCGCTGGTCGCGACGCTGCTCGAGAAGGGCGGGCTCGACCCGACCGTGATCAATGGCGGCATCATCAACGCCTATGGCACCAATGCCCGGATGGGCGAGAGCGACTGGATGGTGGTCGAGGCCGACGAGTCCGACGGCACCTTCCTGAAGCTGCCGGCCGACGTCGCGATCGTTACCAATATCGATCCCGAGCATCTCGACCATTTCGGCACCTTCGACGCGATCAAGGCGGCCTTCCGCTCCTTCGTCGAGAACCTGCCCTTCTACGGCTTCGCGGTGATGTGCATCGACCATCCCACTGTGCAGGGGCTCGTCGGCCAGATCACCGACCGCCGCGTCGTCACCTATGGCGAGAACCCGCAGGCCGATTTCCGGCTGATCGACATCGATCTCTCGGGCGGGCAGGCGAAGTTCACACTGCTGATCCGCGACCGCAAGACCGGCCGGGACGAGGTCATCCGCGATCTCGTGATGCCGATGCCCGGCCATCACAACGCGCTCAACGCCACGGCTGCGATCGCGGTCGCCTATGATCTGGGTATCCCGGTCCAGCGCATCCGCGAGGCGCTGGCTGGCTTCGGCGGCGTCAAGCGCCGCTTCACCAAGACCGGCGAGTGGAACGGCGCGCTGATCTTCGACGATTACGGCCACCATCCGGTCGAGATCGCTGCCGTGCTGAAAGCGGCCCGCGCCTCGACCAAGAACAAGGTGATCGCGATCGTGCAGCCGCATCGCTACACGCGCCTGTCGAGCCTGTTCGACGATTTCGCCGCCTGCTTCAACGATGCCGATACGGTGATCGTGGCCGACACCTATGCGGCGGGCGAAGCGCCGATCGCAGGCGCCGACCGCGATTCGCTGGTCGCCGGCATCAAGGCGCGCGGCCACCGCCACGCGTTGCCGCTGGAGTCCTCGGACAAGCTCGCCGGGATGGTGGCGGAGCTGGCGGGGCCGGGCGACTACGTCGTCTGCCTCGGCGCCGGCAACATCACGCAATGGGCCTATGCGCTGCCGGGAGAGCTGGCGGCGCTGAAGGGCTGAGCCTTTTCGGCAGAGCCCCGACAGGCTAAAGCGACGCCATGCCCTTCGCAGACCTCTCCTCCGACATCCGTGCCGCGGCTCCCGATCTGCGGGGCCGGCTCCTGCCGAATCAGGATCTCTCCGCCCTGACCTGGTTTCGGGTCGGGGGGGCGGCGCAACTCCTGTTCACGCCGGCCGACGAAGACGATCTCGCCTATCTGCTCTCGAAGCTGCCGGCGGAGATTCCGGTCACGGTGGTCGGGCTCGGCTCCAACCTGATCGTGCGCGACGGCGGGATTCCCGGTCTCGTCATCCGGCTCGGCGGCAAGGGTTTCACCGAAATCGCTGTCGAACCGGGCGATCGGCTCCGGGCCGGGACGGCGGTGCCGGACGTCAAGGTGGCCCGCGCGGCGGCCGACGCTTCGCTCGACGGGCTTGCCTTCTTTCGCGGCATTCCCGGCTCGATCGGCGGGGCGTTGCGGATGAATGCCGGTGCCCATGGCGGCGAGACCACCGATGTGCTGGTCGAGGCGCGCGGCGTCACCCGCAAGGGCGAGCTCGTGAAGCTCAGCCATGCGCAGATGGGCTTCACCTATCGCAACAGCGCGGAGGCGACCCGCGAGATCATCTTCACCTCCGCTCTGTTCCAGGGGCGGCCGGGCGAGCAGGCTGCGATCCAGGCCGAGATGGACCGGGTGACGCAGGCGCGCGAGGCGGCGCAGCCGATCAAGGAGCGCACCGGCGGCTCGACCTTCAAGAACCCGGAAGGCGGCAAGGCCTGGCAACTCATCGACGCCGCTGGCTGCCGCGGCCTGCGCATCGGCGGGGCGCAGGTGTCGGAGATGCATTGCAACTTCCTGATCAACACCGGCGGCGCGACGGCCGCCGATGTCGAAGGGCTCGGCGAGGAGGTTCGCCGCCGGGTCAAGGAGCATTCCGGCTTCGAGCTGCAGTGGGAGATCAAGCGGATCGGGGTTGCGGCCTAGCAGCCGCTGCCGCGGCCCGGCGCGAGAGCAGCATGCCCGTGATCGTCGAGCCCAGGATGACCGCGATGCCGAGGAGCTGGACACCACCCAGCCACTGCCCGAGCAGGACGGCGCCGAGAATGGTCGCGACCGTCGGGCTGAGCAGGCCGAGGAAGGCGACGCTGGCGCCGAGCGTGGTGATGCCCCTGACCCAGAGCCAATAGGCGAGGGCAGTGCCGACGAGCACAAGATAGCCGAGGCCGATTCCGTTCAGGATCGTCGGTGCTGGCGGCAGCCCTTCGACCAACAGCGCCACCGGCAGCAGGATCAGCCCGCCCAGGGTGAGTTGCCAGGCTGCCAGCGCCAGGGGCGAGCCCATCTTGCCCCAGCGCTCGATCAGGACCGTTCCCGTCGCCATGGAAGCGGCGCTGGCGAGGCCGGCGACGATGCCGACGGCATCCAGCTTCGCTTGCGGATCGAGCACCAGCAAGGCGACACCGATGAGGCCGGCGAGCGCTGCGAGGATCTGCCCGCGGCCTGGGCGCCGGCCGAGCAGGGGCCAGGCCAGCAGGCCGACGATCAACGGCTGCGTCGACCCGACCGTCGCGGCGAGCCCTCCGGGGAGGCGCGCGGCGCTGACGAAAAGCAGTGCGAAGAAGATGCCGATATTCGCGAGACCCAGAGCGGACAGCGGCAACAGCTTGTCGCGTGGCGGCAGGCCGGGGCCGAGGGCCATCAGCAGCAGGCCGGCCGGCAGCGCCCGCAACGCGCCGACAAGCAGTGGGTGATCGACCGGAAGCGTCTGGGTGAAGACGATATAGGTCGAACCCCAGAGGCAAGGCACGAGAATGGTGGTCAGCAGGGTTCTGTTCAGGTTGAGCGACATGGCGACCTCCGGTGCCGCAGAGCTTGGCTTCCGCGTGCGCCGACGCTATCTTTGTTCGACGTCATATATTTCGATATCAAAATATATGACGTGAAAATATTTGCAAGGAGCGAAGATGGAGCGGGATCGACCCGGGCCTCAGGGTGGTGCGATGGATTCGATCCTCGCACAGTGGCGGCGCGAGCGGCCTGACCTCGACACGAGCGTCATGGCTGTTTGCGGCGACCTGTGGCGTGCTGCGGACCGGGTGCGCGATGGGGTTGCTGCCAATCTCGCGGCCGATGATCTCGATCTTGCTGGTTTCGACGTGCTGCTGACCCTGCGCCGGCAGGGGAAGGGGCAGGCCCTGTCGCCGTCCGAGCTCGCCCAGGACATGATGATCTCGACCTCTGCGATGACGAACCGTCTCGACCGGTTGCAGAAGCGGGGGCTGATCGAGCGGCTCGCGGACCCGGAGGATCGGCGGGCGCTGCGCGTCGTGCTGACCGAGGCCGGCTACGTGCTGGCGGAGCGAATCGTCGTCAGCCATGTCGCGACCGAGGAACGATTGGTCAGCGCGCTTTCAGAGGAGGAGCGGGCGGAGCTGAGGCGGCTGCTCGCGAAGATCGGCTAGCGGCTGCTGATTCTCAGAAGAAGCACTGCCGTCATCCCGGGGCTTCGCTTCGCTCCAGCCGGGATGACCCGCGTTTCATTGAAAACACATGTGCTCGATCCCGCCGCGAATGGGTTCCGCAGGGTCTGGCTCCAAAACGCCGATGCCGCCCCTTAACGCGGCGTTCGTCATGGTTAACTCCCCGTTAACCAAGTTTAACGAGGTTGGACCCAACGCAGCGGCGCGGGGCTCCGATGATCGAACATGTTGCAGTGCTGATGGGGGGATGGTCCGTCGAGCGGGAGGTCAGCCTCAACAGCGGTGCGGCCTGCTCCCGCGCCCTGGAAGGGCAGGGCTATCGCGTCACCCGCGTCGACGTGCAGCGCGACATCGCCGAGGTGCTGGCGAAGCTGAAGCCGGATGTCGCCTTCAATGCCCTGCATGGCCGCTTCGGCGAGGATGGCACGATCCAGGGCGTGCTCGAGATCCTGCGCATTCCCTATACCCATTCCGGCGTGCTGGCCTCGGCGCTGGCGATCCGCAAGGACCGGGCGAAGACGGTGGTGAAGGCGGCTGGCGTCCCGGTCGCGCATGGCGTCAACGTCTCGCGATTCGCGGCCGCGAAGAGCCATGTCCTGCCGCCGCCCTATGTGCTGAAGCCGGTCGACGAGGGCTCCTCCGTCGGCGTCGTGATCGTCAAGAAGGGGCGGGAGCACCCGCCGCAGGAGATCGCCCGGCCGGACTGGCCTTGCGGCGAGATGCTGCTGGCGGAGACCTTCATCGCCGGGCGCGAGCTGACCTGCGCCGTGATGGGCGGCCGGTCGCTGGGTGTGACCGAAATACAAGCCGCAACTGGTGAATTCTACGACTATGACGCGAAGTACGCAAAAGGTGGCTCGATCCACATCTGTCCGGCTCAAATTTTACCGAAAATTTACCAGCAGATCGAAGAGTGTGCGTTAACGGCGCATCAAGCAATCGGATGCCGGGGCGTCAGCCGATCTGATTTCCGCTACGACGACGAGAGCGACACGCTCGTCTGGCTGGAAATCAATACGCAGCCCGGGATGACCGAGACCAGCCTGGTGCCCGAACTGGCTGCCCATGCGGGCCTGAATTTCGGTGAGCTCGTCAAATGGATGGTGCAGGACGCCTCCCTCGATCGGTGAAAGCGATGACGGCGAAAACCTCCTCGCGCCAGCCGGTCGCGGCTACCGGCCCGCAACTGCTGATCGGCAGTGAGCGACAGGGACGCTGGATGCGGCGCCCGCGCCGCTCGGCCACGCCCCTGGCCGAGCGCATCCCGCGCGGCATCGGCTCCTGGCTGGCGCTCGGCTACCTCGCGCTCAGCCTCGGCAGCGGTTTCGTCATCGGCGGCCAGTATCAGGCGATGCAGGACGCCAATGGCGCGCCGCAGCACATGATCGCGCGCATGCTCGGCTTCGGCATCGACCGCGTCACGATCTCGGGCCTCTGGGGGCTGTCGGAGCAGGAGGTGCTCGTTGCCGCCGGCATCGATTCGAAGACCTCGCTGATGTTCTTCGACGCCGACGAGGCGCGCCGGCAGCTCGAGGCCAACCCGCTGATCCGCGAGGCGCAGGTGCGCAAGCTCTATCCGGGCGAGATCTCGATCTCGCTGACCGAGCGCGAGCCCTATGCGCTCTGGCAGGTCAAGGGCGAGCTTTTCGTGATCGCGGCTGATGGCACGGTGATCGACAAGATGGATGATGGCCGCTTCGCCTTCCTGCCGCTGGTCGTGGGCAAGAATGCCAATATCCGCGCGAGCGAATATCTGGCGCTGCGCAAGGAGGCCGGTCCGCTGGCGGAGCATATCCGCGCCGGCATGCTGGTGTCCGACCGTCGCTGGGACCTCAAGCTCGATAACGGCATGGATGTGCGCTTGCCCGAGGCGAAGCCGGAGGCCGCGATCGGGCGGCTCGCTTCGCTGGAGAGCAACGACCGCATCCTCGACAAGGACGTCCTCGCCATCGACCTGCGCCAGCCGGACCGCGTGGTGATGCGCCTCTCCGAGGAGGCGGCTGCCGCCCGGGCCGAGATGCTGAAGAACCGCGCCAAGACCAAGAAGAAGGGAGGGGAGGCGTGAACCACTTCACCTCCCAGGGCCTGACCCCGCGCATGCGCCCGCTCTCGGCGCGCAAGAGCGCGACGCTGTCGATCCTCGATATCGGCACGAGCAAGGTCGTCTGCCTGATCGCCGAGCTGAACCCGGCCGAGGCCAATGAGCGGCTGCGCGGGCGCACCCATGTCGCGCGCATCATCGGCATCGGCCATCAGCGCTCGCTCGGCCTCAAGGGCGGGGCGATCATCGATCTCGAAAGCGCCGAGCGCGCCATCCGCGCCGCCGTCGACGCGGCCGAGCGCATGGCCAAGGT
Organism: Allobosea sp. RCC_152_1; assembly: GCF_041360765.1. NCBI lineage: Bacteria > Pseudomonadati > Pseudomonadota > Alphaproteobacteria > Hyphomicrobiales > Alloboseaceae > Allobosea > Allobosea sp. RCC_152_1. Next base: position 123,055 of record NZ_JBFUPU010000002.1, on the reverse strand, counting down.
CGAGGTGCAGTCGGTCATCGTCAATCTGACCGGCGGGCGCATCGGCTCGCAGCACTATGCGGCCGGCGTCGATCTGCGCTCCGGCTCGGTCGGAGATGCCGACGTCAAGCGCGTCCTCGCCACCGCCGCGACCCATGCGATCCGCCCCGGCAAGGCCGTGCTCCATGCGCTGCCGACCGGCTATGCGCTCGACGGCGTGCCGGGCGTGCTCGATCCGCGCGGGCTGATCGGCGGCAAGCTCTCCGTCGACATGCATGTCGTCGCCAGCGAGGCGGCGGCTGCGCGCAACGTCATGCTGGCGGTCGAGCGCTGCCATCTCGAGGTCGAGGCGGTCGTCGCGACGCCCTATGCCTCCGGCCTTTCGGTCCTGGTCGATGACGAGGCGGAAATGGGCGTGGTCGTCGTCGATCTCGGCGGCGGCTCGACCAGCCTCGGCGTCTTCGCCGGCGGCCATCTGATGCATGCCGACGCCATCGCGGTCGGCGGCAACCATATCACCATGGACGTGGCGCGCGGGCTCTCGACCCGTGTCTCTGCGGCCGAGCGGCTGAAGACGCTGCACGGCTCCTGCATCGCCAGCGCCTCCGACGAGCGCGACATGATCGCGGTGCCGCAGGTCGACGACGACGAGCGCGACATGCCGAACCATCTCGCGAAGTCGCATCTCGTGCGCATCATCAAGCCGCGGGTCGAGGAGATTCTCGAACTGGTCCGCGACCGGCTGAACAATGCAGGCTTCTCGGCCCAGGCCGGGCGCCGCGTCGTGCTGACCGGCGGAGCCTGCCAGCTCACCGGCCTGCCCGAGGTGGCGCGGCGCATTCTCGGGGGCCAAGTTCGCACCGGTCGCCCGCTCGGCATCAAGGGATTGCCCGAAGCCGGCAAGGGGCCGGCCTTTGCGGCGGCGGTCGGCCTGCTGGTCTATCCGCAGGTCGCGCATGTCGAGCATTTCGAACCACGCGCCGCCGGCGGGCGCTATTTCGCGACCGGGACGGACGGCTATTTCTCGCGCGTCGGGCGGTGGCTGAAGGACAGTTTCTGAACCTGGCGCGGAAAAGCGGAAACGGGTTTTCCCGGATCACTACTGCAAGACCGGCCAAGTTCCAGAATTGAGTGAGTACCGCCCGCGTCAGCGGGCACGGCGTCAAACGTAGCAATCGACGGCTCCCGCCAGGCGCCGGTCAAAGGGATCAAAAGAGGCAATCATGGCGATGAATCTGCAAGCCCCGGACATCCGGGAACTCAAGCCCCGGATCACGGTCTTCGGTGTCGGCGGTGCGGGCGGCAATGCGGTCAACAACATGATCGAGGCCGGTCTCGACGGCGTCGACTTCGTCTGCGCCAACACGGATGCGCAGGCGCTGGCGCTCTCGCGCTCCTCGCGCATCATCCAGATGGGCCTCCAGGTCACCGAGGGCCTCGGCGCCGGCTCGCAGCCGGAAGTCGGGCGGGCCGCGGCCGAGGAAGTCATCGACGAGATTCGCGATCACCTGGCGGGCGCACATATGGTCTTCATCACCGCCGGCATGGGCGGCGGCACCGGCACGGGCGCTGCCCCGGCCATCGCCCGCGTCGCCCGCGACATGGGGATCCTGACCGTCGGCGTCGTCACCAAGCCCTTCCAGTTCGAGGGTCAGCGCCGCATGCGCATGGCGGAAGCGGGCATCTCCGAGCTCAACGAGGCGGTCGATACGCTGATCGTCATCCCGAACCAGAACCTGTTCCGCGTCGCCAACGAGACGACCGGCTTCGCCGACGCCTTCGGCATGGCCGACCAGGTGCTCTATTCGGGCGTCGCCTGCATCACCGACCTGATGGTCCGTCCCGGCCTCATCAACCTCGACTTCGCCGACGTGCGCGCAGTGATGCGCGGCATGGGCAAGGCGATGATGGGCACCGGCGAGGCGCAGGGCGAGAAGCGCGCGCTGACCGCAGCCCAGGCCGCGATCAACAACCCGCTGCTCGACGACATCTCGATGAAGGGCGCGCGCGGCCTGCTGATCTCGATCACCGGCGGGCGCGACATGAAGCTGTACGAGGTCGACGAGGCTGCCACCCGCATCCGCGAGGAGGTCGATTCCGAGGCCAACATCATCGTCGGCGCCACCTTCGACGAATCGCTCGAGGGCACGGTGCGCGTCTCGGTCGTCGCGACCGGCATCGACAAGCCGCTCTCGCATGTCGGCGAGTCCGACGAGACCGAAGCCCGCATTGCCCAGGTGGCCGAGCGCCTGAAGCAGGAGGCCCGCCTGCGTAGCAATGCCGCGACGCAGGCGCCCCGTCCCGCCCAGCAGCCCGCGCCGGTGATCGAGACGGCTCGTGCCGCTCCGCTCGCCGAGCCGGTTCCCGCCGCGCAGGTCACGCAGGACATCCGCATCGAGCCGATGCAGCCGCGTGCGATGATGGTCGCTGCTCCGGCGCCCGAGCCACACGCCCCGGCCGAGCCGAGCCTGCATTTCGACGAGAGCTTCATTCCGCCGGCGCCGGAGCGCGCGGTGCGCCCGACCCGCATGCCGCGGATCGAGGATCTGCCGGCTCCGGGCCAGGCCCAGCTCCACGCCCAGCGCGGCGCGCAGCCCGTGCCGCAGGTGCCGAGCGCCGTCGAGCAGAAGCGCATGTCGCTGATGCAGCGCCTTGCCTCGGTCGGTTTCGGCCGCAAGGACGAGGAGGAGCAGCACGCCGCGCCGGCGCCTGTTCCGGCGCGCCAGGCCCCGGCCATGCCGCAGGCGGCCGCGCCGAGCGCTGCCCATGCCGAGTATATGCGTCGCCCGGCGCCGCCGGCCTCGCGCCCGGCCCAGGGCCAGCTCGATCCGCATGGCCGTGCCGCGCCGACTCGCAACAGCGAAGAAGACCAGCTGGAGATTCCGGCTTTCCTGCGCCGCCAGGCGAACTGATCTCCCGGCCCGTCGCGGCCTTGTAACCAATCCCGTCGCGCAGGCTGCGCGGCGGGATTTTCGCTGTTAAAAAATCGTTATCTTTCAGCCTGTTATTGTTCCGCCCTCAAAGCTTTCCGGCTGTAACACAGCGAAAGAAAGCGTGATTTTGAGAGGCCGCCTCTAAGGCTTATGTTGCGGCCGCACCAAGAGATTGGCCTACCGGTAGCCGGCTCGATGCCGACTTCGGGAATGTCGCCGCCGGCGATCGCTGCATGGGCAGCGGACATCGGTCGTAGCGATCAGGATTGGATACCGGAATGAACTTCGATCGGCAGACGACTTTGCGGGCTGCGGTGACCCTGAGCGGGATCGGCGTGCATTCCGGCGCTCCCGCGAGCATCTGCCTCAAGCCCTCCAGCGCGAATTCCGGCATCGTCTTCCTGCGGACGGGCATCGAGGGCATGCCGCCCCAGCTCATCCACGCCAAGCACACCAAGGTCAGCGCCACCGAGCTCTGCACCGTGATCGGCGACCGCGGACCGGCCTCGGTCTCGACGATCGAGCATCTGATGTCGGCCTGCGCGGGCCTCGGCGTCGACAACGTGCTGGTCGAGATCGACGGGCCGGAGATGCCGATCATGGACGGCAGCGCCAGGGAGTTCGTCGCCGCGATCGAGGCCACGGGCCTCGTTACCCTCGCCGCGCCGCGCCGCTACCTCAAGGTTCTCCAGCCGGTTCGGATCGAGCAGGGCCGTGCCTTCGCCGAGCTGATGCCGGCCGAGCAGGGCTTCCGCCTCGACGTCGAGATCGATTTCGATACCGCTGTGATCGGCCGTCAGCGCAAGATCTTCGATCTCGACGCCAAGGCCTATGCCAGCGAGATCTCCAAGGCGCGCACCTTCGGCTTCATGCGTGATGTCGAGCAGCTCTGGAAGGCCGGCTTCGCGCTCGGCGCCTCGCTCGACAACACGGTCGCGATCGGCGACGACAAGGTCATCAATCCCGAGGGGCTGCGCTATGGCGACGAGTTCGTGCGCCACAAGGTGCTCGATGCCATCGGCGATCTGGCGCTGGCGGGCTATCCGATCATCGGCGAGTTCCGCTCCTATTGCGGCGGTCACCGCATGAATGTCCGCATCCTCGAGGCGCTTTTCGCCGACCGCGCGAATTTCGCGATCGTCGAATCCCAGCCGGTCTTCGCGCCGGCCCGCGCCGTGCAGATGTCGGCGGTTGCTCCGGCCGCCTACGCGCCCGATCTCCACTGAAATCACGCGAGCCGGAGCGCTTCGCAGAAAAGCGGAAGCGTTTTTCTGTCGAAGAAATGCCTTGGTCGCGTCGATCAGCGTCGTTTCGCCTTTCCTTCGCCCGCTTTTTGTCCGAGATGCCGCAGTGCTGCGGAATCGAGCCTTAACCGGCTTTCGGCAGTGGCGCGCGGGAGGCGTCTGAGGTAAGGCATGCTTCCCGCAGGCGGGGACGATCGAAAGAGGAAGACGACGTGAGCGTGACGCGGCAAAGCCTACCGGCAATCCATCGCGGCGTATCTCCGCGCAAGGGCATGGCCCTGGCGCTCGGCGCTGCCATGCTGCTCGGCGGCTGCGATACGCTGTCCTCGCTCAACCCCTTCGACAGGCCCGAGGTCTACAAGCCCGACCTGACCCCCACGACGCCGGCCGACAAGCTCTACAATGAGGGTCTGGCGCGCCTGCAGAACGGCGACAGCGAAGGCGCGTCCAAGAAGTTCGAGGACATCGACAAGTCAGCGCCGTTCTCGCCCTACGCCCGCAAGGGCCTGCTGATGACGGCCTACACCAATTTCCAGGCCTCGAAATGGGAAGAGACGATCACCGCTTCCAAGCGCTTCATCGCCCAGAACCCGGCGAGCCCCGATGCGGCCTACGCCCAGTACCTGATGGCGATGTCCTATTATAACCAGATCCCGGACACGACCCGCGATCAGGAGCGGACGCGGCAGGCGATCCAGGCTTTCGAGGAACTCGTCGCCCGCTATCCCAAGTCGGAATATGTGCTCGACGCCAAGGAGAAGCTCCTGGTGGCGCGCGACCAGCTCGCCGGCAAGGAGATGAATGTCGGCCGCTATTATCTCGAGAAGCGCAATTACACCGCTGCAGTGAACCGCTTCCGCGAGGTCATCATCAAGTACCAGACCACCCGCCATGTCGAGGAGGCGCTGGAGCGCCTGACCGAGGCCTATATGGCGCTGGGCATCACCAACGAAGCGCAGACCGCCGCCGCCGTGCTCGGGCATAACTTCCCGGACAGCCCGTGGTACAAGGACGCCTACAAGTTGCTGCAGAGCGGCGGCCTGGAGCCGCGCGAGGACCGTGGCTCCTATATCAGCCGCGCCTTCGACGGCTTCCAGAAGGCTGTAGGCGGCATCGTCGGGCTGGGTTCCCTCTGACGGAGCTCGCATGAGCCAGAGGCGACCCTGCCGGCTCCGAAACGCGCGCTGAACGCCCATGCTGGCGCAGCTCTCCATCCGTGACATCGTCCTGATCGACAGGCTCGATCTGAGCTTCCATGACGGGCTGAGCGTGCTCACCGGCGAAACCGGCGCGGGCAAGTCGATCCTGCTTGACGGTTTCGCGCTGGCGCTCGGCGGGCGCGGCGACGGCTCGCTCGTGCGCCATGGCGAGGCGCAAGGGCAGGTCAGCGCCGTCTTCGACCTGCCGCTCGCGCATGAGGCGCGCAAGCTCGCGCAGGCGCAGGAGATCGACACTGACGGCGATCTGATCCTGCGGCGCGTGCAATATGCCGATGGGCGCACCCGCGCTTTCATCAATGACCAGCCGGTTTCGGTTCAGATCCTGCGCATGGTCGGCGCGGCGATCGTCGAGATCCACGGCCAGCATGACGACCGGGCGCTGACCGACCCGGCCCAGCACCGGGCGCTGCTCGACGGTTTCGGCGGGCTGGAAAGCCAGGCGCAGGCTGTCGCCCAAGCCAGCGAAACGCTGAAGCGGGCACGGCAGGCCTTGCAGGCCCAGCGCCTGCGCGTCGAGGCCGCGCGCAAGGAGGCCGATTTCCTGCGCCATGCGGTCGAGGAGCTCGGCAAGCTCGCGCCGAAGCCCGGCGAGGAGGACGAACTCGCCGCCACGCGCCAGACGATGATGCAGGCCGAGAAGGTCGCGCGCGATCTCAACGAAGCCTATGAGGCGGTCGGCGGCCAGGGCTCGCCCGTGCCGATGCTCGCGGCGGTGCTGCGCCGGCTCGAACGCCGGGCCGGGCAGGCGCCGGAGCTGGTCGATCCCTCGCTCGCCGCGCTCAATACCGCCATCGTCGCGCTGGAAGAGGCCGGCGAGGCGCTCGGGGCTGCGATGCGCGCGGCGGAATACGATCCGCGCGAGCAGGAGCGCATCGAGGAACGGCTCTTCGCGCTGCGGGCGGCCGGGCGCAAATACGATGTGCCGGTCGATGGCTTGTCCGTGCTCGCGGCGACCATGGCGAGCGACCTCGCGGCGCTGGACGAGAGCGAAACCTCGCTCGGCCGGCTCGAGGCGGAGGTGAGGCAGGCGGAGGACGGTTTCACCAAGCAGGCCAAGGCGCTGTCGGAGGCCCGGAAGACGGCTGCCGCGCGGCTCGATTCGGCGGTGAAGGCGGAGTTGCCGCCGCTCAAGCTGGAACGCGCCCGCTTCATCACCCGCATCGAGAGTGACGAGAGCGCCCGCGGACCGGAGGGTTTCGACCGCGTCGAGTTCTGGGTCGAGACCAATCCGGGCACGCGGCCGGGGCCGATGATGAAGGTGGCCTCCGGCGGCGAGCTGTCGCGCTTCATGCTGGCGCTGAAGGTGGTGCTGGCGGAACGCGGCTCGGCGCCGACGCTCGTCTTCGACGAGATCGACACCGGTGTCGGCGGGGCGGTGGCGGATGCCATCGGCGAGCGGCTGGCACGGCTCGCCGACCGGGTCCAGGTGATCTCGGTGACCCATGCGCCGCAGGTCGCGGCCAAGGCCGGGCAGCATTTCCTGATCGCGAAATCGGCGGAGGAAGGCGAGGCTTCGCGCACCGTCACCCGCGTCACCGCGCTCGTCGACCAGACCCGGCGCGAGGAAATCGCCCGGATGCTCGCCGGCGCCTCGATCACCGAGGAGGCGCGGGCTGCGGCAGGGCGCCTGCTCGAGGCGGCGGGCCTGCGCGGCTGATCAGCCGGCCGGTACGAGCTTGAAGCCGGCTCCTTGCCGCCTGACCTGCCGGAAGCCGGTGACATGCCCGCCCGAGACGGTCCAGCCTGTCGCCGCAGCACGCTCCAGAATCGTGCGGCGCGAGCGGGCGGCCTGCGCCGCGTCGAGATCGTAGACGATTCCGAGATCGGGATCGGCGGCCTGCTCCTCGGCCAGATGCAGGGCGTCGCCCCAGAGCAGCAGGGCGCGCGCTTCATCGCCGATGAGGTAGCCACTATGCCCGAAGCTGTGGCCAGGCAGCGCGATCAGTTCGATGCCGGGAAGGACCTCGCCGGGCGCTGCCGGCCGGATGCGGCCGGCATAGAGGCGCTGCAAGGTCGCGGTGATGTCGAAGGCGCCGCGCTTGTTGTCCGGCGTGCCGGCCCGCTTCGCCTCGTCGCCGTAATAGCCGAGATCGGCCTGCGGAACGATGATTTCGGCTCGTGGCAGCCAGGGCTGTTCGCCATCGAACAGACCAAGCGCGTGGTCGCCATGGAGATGAGTGATCAGGACGCGATCGACCTCCTCCGGCTGGATGCCGGCGGCGACCAGCGCGGTGCGCGCATGGCCGAGCGCCGGACCCCAGGCGGAGCCGGTGCCGGCGTCGACGAGGGTGATGCCGTCCTTGCCGCGCAGCACGAAGCAGTTCACGTCGATGCTGATTTTGGGCTTGCCAAAGCGGGCGATGGCTTCGCTGCGGGCGGCCTCGCCGGCCTGATGGATCATGACGTCCGACGGCGCTTCGAAAATGCCGTCGAGCAAGGTGATGACGTCGTATCCGCCGAAACGGTGGGCTTGCGCACTCATCGCAGTGTCTCCTGTCCGATGCTGGCCTAGCCGCCGGCACCGGGGGGCGGCAATGTTGCCCGGCAGAGAGCAGCCCTGCACCGGGCGCGCGAATCCTCCATTTCCTTTTGGCGCGTCTTGCTTTATGAGCCGTTTTCGATTGACGGCTTGCAGGTGCTGTCCGCGCCGCTTTCCCGTCACCCCCAGTTTCGCGACCTCTCGCGTTTCGAGCCTCAGATTTAGGCCTTCCACATGTCCTTCTCCCTCACGAGCCCGCCGCTCGCGCGTGCGCTCGCCGAACGCAATTACTCCGAACCGACGCCGGTGCAGAACGCCGTGCTGGAGGAGGCCGCGCGCGGCCGCGACCTGCTGGTTTCCTCGCAGACCGGCTCGGGCAAGACCATCGCCTACGGGCTTGCCATCGGCGAGACCCTGCTGGGCGACGGCGAAAAGCTCGGCCGGGCCGCAGCGCCCCTCGCGCTGATCATCGCGCCGACCCGCGAACTGGCCCTCCAGGTGCAGCGGGAACTGGCCTGGCTCTACGAACATGCGGGAGCGCGGGTGATCTCCTGCGTCGGCGGCATGGACCCGCGCCGCGAGGCGATGCTGCTCGACGAGGGCGCGCATATCGTCGTCGGCACGCCCGGCCGCCTGCGCGACCATATCGAGCGTCGCCGTCTCGACGTCTCGGCGCTCAAGGCCGTGGTGCTCGACGAGGCCGACGAGATGCTCGATCTCGGCTTCCGCGACGATCTCGAATTCATCCTGAAGACGACCCCCGAGGGGCGCCGCAGCCTGCTGTTCTCGGCGACCTTCCCGAAGGCCATCGTGCAGCTCGCGCAGAGCTACCAGCACGATGCGCTGCGCATCGAGGTGGAAGCGGCGCGGCGCGGCCATGCCGACATCGCCTACAAGGCCGTGCGCGTCTATCCCAAGGAGGCGGAGCTCGCGGTCGTCAACCTGCTGCGGTTCCACGACGCGCCGGTGGCGCTGGTCTTCTGCAACACGCGCAATGCCGTGCGCCATCTCGAAGCCATCCTGCTTGAGCGCGGTTTCGCCGCCGTCGCCCTCTCGGGCGAACTCGGCCAGAACGAGCGCAACGCCGCCCTGCAGGCGCTGCGCGACGGGCGGGCACGGGTCTGCGTCGCGACCGATGTCGCCGCGCGCGGTATCGACCTGCCGGGGCTCGACCTCGTCATCCATGCCGAACTGCCCAACGACGCCGAGGTGATGCAGCATCGCTCGGGCCGGACGGGGCGCGCCGGCAAGAAGGGCACCAGCGTCGTGCTGGTGCCGCAGTCACGCCGGCGCAAGGCCGAGCGGCTGCTGATGGAAGGCAAGGTCGAGGCCGAGTGGATCGGCCCGCCGACGCCGGAGGAGATTCGCGCGCTCGATCAGGAGCGGCTGCTCAAGGATCCGATGCTCTCGGGCGACGAGGGCGAGGATGATGCCGGCATGGTCGAGGCGCTGATGGCCGGCCGCGAGGCGCGCGAGATCGCGGCGGCGCTGGTCAGGCTCTATCGTTCGCGCCTGCCGGCGGCCGAGGAGGCGGGCGATCCCGGCTTCGGCCGCGACGAGCGCCGGCCGGCGCGCAGCCATGACGATTACGCGACGCCGCGCGAGCGCTTCGCCGCCGGACGCGAGGACAGCCCCCGCGCCGACGGGCCGCGCAAGGGCGGCCCGCGTGGCGACACGGTCTGGTTCCGCCTCAATGTCGGGCGCAGGGACGGCGCCGATCCGCGCCAGTTGCTGCCGATGCTGTGCCGGCGCGGCAAGATCACGCGCGACGAGGTCGGCGCGATCCGCATTTTCGACCGTGAGACCAAGGTCGAGATCGATGCCGATGTGGCGGAGCGCTTCTATGAGCTCGCCAAGGCGGTGGATCGTGACAAGGTCATGATCGAGCCTGTGACGGGCGAGGACGAGCGCCGTCCTGCGAAGCCCTTCGCCGAGAAGGCGAGCCATGCTCCGGCCCCCTATCAGCGCAAGGCGCGCGACGAAGGCGTGGCCGGGGAGCCTCGCGAGGCGCGTGGCTATGAGAAGAAGCCGTTCGCCAAAAAGCCTTATGACGGCAAGGGCAAACCCTTCGCGGATAAGCCCTTCGCCGGCAAGCCCGCAGCGGGCAAGTCCTTCGGCGGATCGAAATCCTACGATCCCGTCCGCAGCGACCGCGATCCGTCGGCGGAGCCGCGCGCGCCCTGGTCGGAGACCGGCAAGCCGCATGGCGGAAAACCCTATGCCGGCAAGAAGCCCGCTTTCTCTGGGAAGCCCGGCGGCGCCAGGAACGATGGGCCCGGTGCGCGCGGGCCGGCCGGCAAGCCGTTCAAGAGCAAGAAGCCCCGGCGCGACGATCGCGGCTGATCGCCATCATCGCCCGCAACGGAGCTGGCTCGTTCAGCCCCGGCGGCACCTCTCCGCTCAGCGCAGGCCGAGGAAGGAGAGGATGGCGAGGACGACGACGATCAGGCCGACGAGGTAGATGATATTGTTCACGAAAGCCCCCTGACTGAAGTGGGCCGTGAGGCCCGATCTACGGAAATGAACCGTATTCAGGGGTGAAAGGTTCCCGCTGGAAAATCGGGAGCAACGGTCACGAAACGCGCGTCATCCCGGACGAAGCGAAGCGGAGATCCGGGATCCACGCCTGAACCTTGATCGGAAAGGCTCCGGCATGAATCCCGGATCGGCGCCGCCAAAGGCGGCACGTCCGGGAGGACGCGTGTCCCGACCCGTAGGCGTCGGCCGGCCGACCGCTCAGGCCACCACCTTGCGGTAGAGATGCCAGGTCGCGTGGCCGAGAACCGGCATCACCACGATGAGGCCGACCAGCACGGGCAGGCAGCCGAGCACCAGAAGCCCGGTGACGATCAGGCCCCAATACATCATCACGCGTGGATTGGCCTCGACCGCCGCGATCGAGGTGCGGACCGCCGTCGGCATGTCGACATGGCGGTCGATGATGAGCGGGAAGGCCACCACCGAGATCGAGAAGGCGAGGATGGCGAAGAGCAGGCCGACCGAATTGCCGACGATGATCATGATCCAGCCGTCGAAGGTGGTGAAGGTGGCGCGCAGGAAATCCGCCGTCGAGACATCGGCGGGCAGGCCGAGCTGGGCGCGGTAGATCAGCCAGGCGCAGGCGAGCCAGGCAAGGAAGAGCCCGGTCAGCAACACGCCGAGCAGCACGATCTGCCCGATCGCCGGCGATTGCAGCACGTCGAAGGCATGGCGCCAGGACGAATCCTGCCCTTGCTCGCGGCGCCGGCTGATCTCGTAGAGACCGATCGCCGCGAAGGGGCCGAGCAGGGCGAAGCCGCCGAGCAGCGGGAAGAGCAGGGGGAAGATGTTGTAGGTGACGGTGAGCTGCGCGAGCAGCACGCCGGCGACCGGATAGATCAGCGCGACGAAGACGAGATGACTCGGCTGCGCCTTGAAATCCTCCCAGCCGCGCCAGAGTGCATCGCGCAGATCCATCGTCGTGATGGTGTGGACATGTGGCTCCACCGCTCTGCCGAGGTGATGAACGGTGCCGTCAAGATTGGCCATGGCGTATCTCCCGGTTCCGGCCCGGTTCGCCAAAAAGCCGTCGACATGTTCCTTGGCGTCAACGGCCTTCAGGCGTCGAGCTTCCAATTCCCAGTTCACGGATAATACACGCCGAAGCGGGTTTTGTTGCAAGCCGTCGCGCGGATGTGACGAGATAAGGGGTCCGGGGATGGGCGGCAGTCACCGGGATCGCTGCTGCCCTTTCTCGACAGCGCCTTCTCGCCTAATGCTTCCCGCATGAGCGACACTGACGACAACGCCCCTTCCGAAACGCCGGTCGCCGAGCTGACGCCGCGCCGGGCCAGGCTTGAGCACAAGCGGCTCGCCGCCGAGGTGCAGGCGGCGAACGACGCCTATTTCCAGGACGACCAGCCCATCATGGACGACGCGGCCTATGACGCGAAGCGTCGGCGGCTCGTCGCGCTGGAGGAGGCCTTCCCCGAGCTGAAGGAGAGCGGCGGCGTCAGCAGCAAGGTCGGCGCCAGGCCATCCGGCAAATTCGCCAAGATCCGGCATCGCGTGCCGATGCTCTCGCTCGACAATGCCTTCTCGGACGAGGCCGTCGCGGAGTTCGTCCAGCGCGTCTATCGCTTCCTCGGCCGCAAGGAAGAGGCGGGCGGCATCGCCTTCACCGCCGAGCCGAAGATCGACGGGCTCTCGCTCTCGCTGCGCTACGAGAAGGGCGAGCTGGTCGCGGCGGCGACGCGCGGCGACGGTGAGGAAGGCGAAGACGTCACCGTCAATGCCCGCACCATTTCCGAAATTCCCGGGGCGCTCGCCGGGCCGGATGTGCCGGAGATCGCCGAGGTGCGCGGCGAGGTCTATCTCGGCCATGCCGATTTCGCGGGGATCAATGAGCGTCAACGCGAGAAGGGGCTGCCCGAATTCGCCAATCCGCGCAACGCCGCCGCCGGCTCGCTGCGGCAGCTGGATGTCAGCGTTACCGCCTCGCGACCCTTGCGTTTCTTCGCCTATGCCTGGGGCGAGATGCCGGTGCTGCCGGCGCCGACCCAGATGGGCGTGGTCGAGGCCTTCAGGCGCTGGGGCTTTCGCACCAACCCGCTGATGAAGCGTTGCGAGACCGTGGCCGAGCTGGTGGCGCAGTACCGGCTGATCGAGAGCCAGCGCGCCACGCTCGGCTACGATATCGACGGCGTGGTTTACAAGGTCGACGATCTCGCCTTGCAGGCGCGCCTCGGCTTCGTCTCGCGGGCGCCGCGCTGGGCGATCGCGCACAAGTTCCCGGCGGAGCTGGCGACCACGATCCTGGAGGCCATCGACATTCAGGTCGGTCGTACCGGCGCGCTCTCGCCGGTGGCGCGGCTGAAGCCGGTCACGGTCGGCGGCGTCGTGGTGACGAACGCGACGCTGCACAACGAGGACTACATCAAGGGCTTCGATTCCAAGGGGCTGCCGATCCGCGACGGCACCGATATCCGCATTGGCGACACGGTGACGGTGAAGCGGGCCGGCGACGTCATCCCGCGCGTCGAGGCCGTGGATCTGTCGAAGCGGCCGGCGGATTCCAAGCCGTACGAGTTCCCGACGCTCTGCCCGGCCTGCGGCAGCCATGCCGTGCGCGAGCATAATCCGCGCTCCGGCAAGGAGGATGCGGTGCGCCGCTGCACCGGCGGTTTGATCTGCCCGGCGCAGACGATGGAGCGGCTGAAGCATTTCGTCTCGCGCGATGCGCTCGACATCGACGGGCTCGGTGACAAGCAGATCGAGTTCTTCCACAGCGACCCCGATCTGCCGGTGAAGGAGCCGGCCGACATCTTCACGCTCGCCCGGCGCGACGAGGCCAATTTCAAGAAGCTCAAGGACAAGGAAGGTTTCGGCGCGGTCAGCGCGAAGAAGCTGTTCGAGGCGATCGAGGCAGCGCGGACGCCGCCGCTCAACCGGCTGATCTTTGGGCTCGGCATCCGCCATGTCGGCGAGACCAATGCGCGGCTGCTTGCGCGCCATTACGGTTCCTTCGAGACCCTGCGCGAGACGCTTGCCGCCGCGGCCGATCCGGCCTCGCCGCAACGGCAGGAACTCGACGCCATCGACGGCGTTGGCCCGACCGTGGTCGAGGCGCTGCTGCAGTTCTTCGGCGAGCCGCATAATCAGGACCTGCTCGACCGCTTGCTGGAGCAGGTTCAGCCGCAGCCGCTGGAGGCTGTCGCCACGACGAGCCCGGTCGCGGGCAAGACGGTGGTCTTCACCGGCGCGCTGGAGCGGATGACGCGCGACGAGGCAAAGGCGATGGCGGAGCGACTCGGCGCGAAGGTGGCCGGCTCGGTGTCGTCGAAGACCGATCTGCTGGTCGCGGGGCCGGGCGCCGGCTCGAAGCTCAAGGACGCGGCCAAGCATGGCGTCGAGGTGATCGACGAGGCCGGCTGGTTCGAGCTGATCGGTGGAGGCGGCGGAGCCTGAGCCCGAAATCAATGACCGTAACGTTTGCCGTCATGGTCGGGCTTGTCCCGACCATCCACGTCTTCGCTGGTCGAAGGTCGTGTTCAAGGCGTGGATGCTCGCCACAAGGGCGAGCATGACGGAGACTGGATCGCCCGCCGACTACTCAGCCGCCGCCGTGAAGATCGCCGGCGGCGGGGCGCCCGCTGCCCGCACCTGGCTCGGGGCCGAGCCGGTGATGCGCTTGAAGGCGCGGCTGAACGAGGCTTCCGATTCATAGCCGAGCCGCTGCGCCACCACGGCGATGCGCATCCTGTCCCGCGCCAGCCATTGCCGGGCCTGATGCATGCGGACCTGGGCGACATAGCGGGCCGGCGTCTCGCCCACCACGCTGGCGAAGCGCTCGGCGAAGCCGGAGCGCGAGGCGCCCATCAGTTCGGCGAGGCTTTCCACCGTCCAGTCCGCTTCGGGATGGGCATGGATCGCCGCCAGCACCCGGCCGATCTGCGGGCAGCGCGCCGCCGCGATCCAGCCCTTGTCCTCGCCGCAGCCGTTCTCGACCCAGCCGCGGATGATGGTGGCGGCGATGACGTCCGCGAGCCGGGCGAGGATGCCGCCGGCGCCGACGCGGTCCATGCAGACCTCGCGGCCCATCGCCTCGAGCAGATGCGGTATGCCGGGCTCGTTGGCGGCGAAATCATACATCCGCATCACGTCGGGCATCAGCCGCAGCAGTGGATGGTCGGCATCGACGTTGAAGGTCATGCTGCCGCTGAAGAGCAGCATGGGCTCGCCGTCGCTGCCGCCGCCCTCGAGTTCGGTGATATCGCCACAATGCTGCTTCACCGCGCAGTCGCAAGGCGGCGAGGGCGTCACAGCCGGCGCGCTCGCCAGCACATGCGCGCCGCCGCGCGGCAGGAGCAAGGCGTCGCCGTCGCGCAGTTCCAGCCAGTCGCCTGTCGGCATCTTCAGCCAGCAGCCGCGCTGGGCAATGAAGTAGAAGCGCGCTGCGCGGCAGGGCGGGAAGGCGATGGCCCAGGGCGAGGCCATCTGGCAGCGGCTGTAGTCGACGCCGTCGAGCCTGAGCCCGCGCAACATCTCGGTGAGATGGTCGGCAGAGTGCGATGCAGCATATTTGGACGAAAGATCATTCATTCCAGACAATATAGCATGGAAACTCCAGAGGGCCACGCCCATCTTCCGGCCTCCTCATGGAGACTCCCATGTCAGATTCCCTTTCCGTCACCGCGCTCGACCTCGATGAACCCATCGAGGATGCGCGCGGAAAACCGGCCTGGGCAGCGATCGTCTCGCTGACCTTCGGCGTCTTCGGCCTTGTCACGGCCGAGTTCCTGCCCGCCAGCCTGCTGACGCCGATGGCCGCCGACATCGGCGTCTCGGTCGGCGCCGCCGGGCAGGCCGTGACCGCCACCGCCGTGGTCGGCGCCATCGCCGGCCTTGCGGCGGCCATCGTGACGCGCGGCGTCGACCGGCGCATCGTGATCTGGTCGCTGACCGGCCTGCTGATCCTGTCGAGCGCGCTCGCCGCCGTCGCCACCAATCTGCCGACGCTGCTCTTCGCCCGCGTCCTGCTCGGCATCGGGCTCGGTGCCTTCTGGTCGATGGTGGCGGCGACGGCGATGCGGCTCGTGCCGCCAAGCGCCTTGCCCAAGGCGATGTCGCTGATCTTCACCGGCGTTTCGATCGCGACCGTCAGCGCGGCGCCGATCGGCGCCTATGTCGGCAATCTCATGGGCTGGCGCGTCGTGTTCTGGCTCGCGGCGCTGGTCGGCGTCGCGACGCTGGTGATCCAGATGGCCGTGCTGCCCCGTCTGCCGGCTCGCGGTTCGCCCGATATCCGCACGCTGTTCCGCTTGCTCGGCCAGCCGAGCATCGCGCTGGTGCTGGTGGGCATCGTCGTGGTGATTTCCGGGCATTTCGCCGGTTTCACCTATGTCCGGCCGTTCCTCGAACAGATTCCGAAGCTGTCGGTCGAGGCGATCTCGCTGGTGCTGCTGGCCTATGGCGTCGGCGGCTTCTTCGGGAATTTCCTCGGCGGGGCGATCACCGCCCGTAGCGCCAAGGCTTCGGTGATCTTCGGCGCGCTGTTGATCGCGCTGATGGGCGCAAGCCTCCTTTTCGCCGGCACGTCGCCGATTGCCTCGGCCGTTGCCGTCGGGCTCTGGGGCTTCGCTTTCGGCGCATTGCCGGTCGGCTTCCAGACCTGGCTGGTCCGCGTCGCGCCGGAGGAGGAAGCCGAATCGGCCGGCGGCCTGCTCGTCGCCGCCTTCCAGGTCGCGATCGCGAGCGGCGCGGTCTTCGGCGGGCTTCTGGTCGATGGCTTCGGGACGCTGGGCGTCATCGCCTATGCCACGATCGCGACCTTGGTCGGCGGGCTCGGCGTGCTGCTGCTCGGTGCGAAGAGTCCCGAGCGGGTCGGGGGCAAAGCCGCCGCCCACGCCATCTGAGGCTCTGTCTCGCGGCATCGAAACAGATCGGGCGCGTGATGTGCCCGATCACTTTTCTTCAAGACAGCGGCGCAGCGGGAGGGTTTATGCTGGCGCCATGGAAGCAGTCACACAGGGCGAGACACTCTGCCTCGAACCGCTCGTCGCCGGCGAGCGGGCGAAGCTGTTTCCGGCCGAGCGTTTCGGCGGGCTGGATTGTCTCGCGGCGACCTTCCGCCGCCATGCCTATGCGCCGCACCAGCATGAAAGCTATGTGATCGGCACCATCGAGGCCGGCTGCGAGACCTTCCGTGTGCGCGGCGCGCGGTACTATGCGCGGCCGGGGCTGATCACCTTCGTCAATCCGCTGGAAACCCATGACGGCGAGCCCTATGGGCCTGGCTACAGCTATCGCATGACCTATCCCGAGACCGGGTTGATGCGCGAGGTCGCGGCTTCGCTCAGCGGCCGTGAGACGACCGGGACGCCGTTCTTTCCGGAGCCTCTCGTCGAGGATGCGGAAGGCGCTGCGCTCTTCGCCGTCGCGCATCGCGCGATCGAGGATGGCAAGGACCTGCTGGCGGGCGAGGAGATGCTGCTGCGTTTCTATGCGCATTGCCTGGCCCATCATGCCGATCTGACGGTTCGGGCCGTCGGTGCGGAGGAGGGGCCTGTCGCCAAGGCGCGCGAATTGTTCGAGGCGCGCTACGAGGAAGATCTGTCGCTGGCCGATCTGGCGCGCCTCACCGGCCTGCCGCGCCATCACCTGATCCGCGCTTTCCGGCGGGAAACCGGGCTCACCCCTCACGCCTATCTCGTCGATGTCCGTGTCAGGCGGGCGCGCGAGCGGCTGCGGCGCGGCGAGATGCCGGGCGATGTCGCAGCGGCGACCGGCTTCTGCGACCAGCCGCATCTGACGCGTGCCTTCAAGGCCCGCTTTGGCGTCACGCCCGGGGCCTTCCGGGCGGCGCATGCCGGCTGAAGCCGGCTCTTCGAAAGAAACCTCCATGTCCACGATGCGCGACGATATCAGGCGCGGCCTGAGCGATATCTGGCCGGCCGCGGTGGCAGCAGCGCCGATCGGCCTGCTCTTCGGGGCGGTGGCGGCGAGCAAGGGGCTGTCGCCGTTCGAAGTCTTCCTGATGAGCATCATGGTCTTCGCCGGTGGTGCGCAATTCGCCGCGATCGAGCTCTGGGCGAACCCGGCGCCGGTCGCCGCGTTGGTCTTCTCGACGCTGCTGATCAATGCCCGCCATGTGCTGATGGGCGCTTCGCTCGCGCCCAAGCTCCAGGGCTTCAGCCGCTGGCAGAAATTCCTCGGGCTCTACTACATGGCCGATGAGAACTGGGCGCTGGCCGAGAAGCGCGCCCGCACCCACCGCCTGACGCCGGCCTATTGGTTCGCGATGGTCATCCCCTTCGTCTCGGGCTGGCTGATCAACTCGACGCTCGGCGCGATGATCGGCGCGGTGCTGGGCGACCCCAAGCGGCTCGGCGCCGATTTCGCCTTCACGGCGCTGTTCATCGCCCTCGTCGCCGCCTTCTGGAAGGGGCGGGTGACCTTCTGGACGGTGGCCGCCGCCGGCATCGCTTCGGCCGTCACCTACCGGTTGGCTGGCCCACCCTGGCATGTCGCTGCGGGGGCGGTCTTTGGCCTGCTGGCGGCCTGGCTCGCCGCGGGCAGCGAGCCTCGGAATGTGGCGATCGAGGAGGCAGAGGCGTGAGCGTCGATCCGATCAATCTCCTCGCCTTCCTCGGCATGGCGATCGTGACCTATGCGACCCGGGTGGCGGGGCTTGCGCTCGTCGGGCGGCTCAACCTCTCGCCGCGCGCGCAGGCGGCCTTTGACGCGATCCCGCCCGCCGTGCTGATCGCGGTGATCGCGCCCAGCGCGCTTGCCACTGGCTGGGCCGAGACGGCGGCGGCGGCGATCACGGCGCTGGCCGCGACGCGGCTGCCGCTGCTCGGAGTGGTGGCTGTTGGCGTGATCGCGGTGGTCGGATTCCGCATGGTGATGTGATCCACCGTCGTCATGCTCGGGCTTGGCCCGAGCATCTCAGGACCCGCTTCGTCATTCCGGGCGACCGAAGGGAGACCCGGAATCCATCATAGGGTGCTGAGCACTCCGATGGATTCCGGATCGGCGCCGCTTCGCGGCTTGTCCGGAATGACGCTCTGCCGGTTTGGAGATTCTCGGGTCGAAGCTGTGCTTCGCCCGAGAATGACGGAGCCGATTACAACGGCCGGCAGGCCGCCTCCAGCCATTCCTTCGCCTCGCCTGCGACCAGCGGCGAAAGCTTTTCCCAGACCTTGGCATGGTAGTCGTCGACCCAGGCGATCTCGCCGTTGTCGAGCATGTTCTTCTCAATCAGCGCCCGCTCATAGGGGCACCAGGTGATCGTCTCGAAGCCGTAGATCGTGCGCTCGGCGCCGGGGATATGGCGCTCCTCGACGACGATCAGGTTCTCGATGCGGATGCCGTAATGGCCTTCCTTATAGTAGCCAGGCTCGTTGGAGAGGATCATGCCCGGCTCCAGCGGCGTGGTGCCGAGCTTGGAGAGGCGCTGCGGTCCCTCATGCACCGAGAGATAGCTGCCCACGCCATGGCCGGTGCCATGGTCGAAATCGAAGCCGCCCTGCCAGAGCGGCAGCCGCGCGAAGGCGTCGAGCTGCGCACCCGAAGTGCCCTTGACGAAGACCAGCCGGGAAATCGCGACATGGCCCTTGAGCACGCGGGTATAGCGGTCGCGCATCTCGGCGGTGGGTTCGCCGACGGCGATGGTGCGGGTGATGTCGGTGGTACCGTCCTCGTACTGCCCACCGGAATCGACCAGGAAGATGCCGGGCTCGATGCGCCGGTTGCTGGACGCCGTGACGCGATAATGCGGCAGTGCCGCATTGGGGCCGGCGCCGGCGATGGTGGTGAAGGAGACGTCCTTGAGCAGGCCGGTTTTCAGCCGCTCGTTTTCCAGCGCCGCGACCGCGTCGATCTCGGTGAGGCCGCCCTTCGGCGCCTCGCGCGCCAGCCAGGACAGGTAGTTCGTCATCACCGCGCCGTCGCGCAGATGGGCGGCGCGGCTGCCGGCGAGTTCCGCCGCGTTCTTGCGGGCCTTCATCAGGGCGATGGGGTCGGCGCCGGCATCGGGCGTGCCGCCGGCCTCGCGGATGAGCGCCGCCAGCGCCGAGGCGGCGGTCGAAGCATCGAGCCTGACCTTGGCCTTGGCGGCGCCGAGCTTCTGCAACTGCCGCTCGAGTTCGGCCGGCGGCGCGATCTCGCCGACCGCGCCGATGGCATCGCCGGCCTCGTTGGTGATCTTCTCGGGCGCGAGGAACACGGTCGGGCGGCCTTCGCGCGGCACGATGGCGTAACCCAGCGGCAAAGGCGTGTGCTCGACATCGCCGCCACGGATGTTGAAGGTCCAGGCCAGCGCATGCGGGTCTGAGACGACGAGCGCATCGACCTTGGCCTCGGCCAGCGCCTTCTGGATGCGGGCGAGCTTGGAAGCCGTGTCCTCGCCGGCATAATCGGCGCGATGCGCTTTGACGGGGGCGGCCGGCGGGGCAGGGCGGTCGCTCCAGAGCGCGTCGATCGGGTTTCTCGCGAGGGGAACGAGCGTGCCGCCGGCGGCCGCGACGGCCTTTTCCAGCTTCGCGACGCCATCGGTGGTGTGAAGCCAGGGATCGTAGCCGAGCTTGCCCCCAGCCGGCAGGTTCTGCTTGATCCAGCGCTCCAGCGGAGTCTCTTCCATGCGGACGGGCGTGACGACCTCGGTATCGGTCTGCTCGGCCGATTGGATGGTGTAGCGCCCGTCGACGATCAGCGCCGCCTTCTCGGCCAGCACCACGGCATTGCCGGCCGAGCCGGTGAAACCGGTCAGCCAGGCGAGGCGGGCCATATGGCCCGGCACATATTCGCCCTGGTGCTCGTCGGCGCGCGGCACGACGAAGCCGTCGAGGCCTTGCGCGGCCAGGGCCAGCCGCAGCGCGGCGACACGGCCGGCGACCTGCGCCGGGTCGCTCGGCTCGGTGAAGGACTGGAAGCGGCAGGTCGGGATGATCGATTCGGTCATGGCGAGGTCCGGCATAGCGTGCGCCATCGTCGCGCTCCATCGGCGAAAGCACCAGTGCAAATGCGTCGGCGTGGCGATGCCTCTTCCGTAGGACTGCGCTGCCTCGCCGATCCGCATTGTGCTGTTTCGTTATGCAATCTACGCAAATATTAACGAGATCGGACTTGTTGCATGCGTTTTGTGCATATCTCGCATATGCGAACACATCTTCTCGCAAGTGCGAAATGAGCCCATTTTAGTAGCATAAGAGAACGAGGAAGCGACCGGGACTGTCCTTCGTTTTTCGGAGATGGACCCATGACCTACGTGTTGAACAATGCCGACGTATTGCCCGTGCCCGTGGTGGCCGGGACGACGACGCGCTCGGAAAAGCCTGGCCTGCTGCGCCGGCTCCACGCTGCGATGATCGAAAGCCGCATGCGCTCGGCGGCTCGCGAGCTGCGGGCCCGCAATCTTCTCATCGATGAGGCGGGGATCGTGCTCGGCGGGATTCCGTTCGCGAGCCTGTCCAACGACCGGTCGCTGCCCTTCAACCGCTGAATCTTCGGCGCGCCTTGGGGTTTGCGCCGCAACCGAACGGAGCCACAGCATGATCGCCCTCATCAGGCATGTCGCCGAACA
The DNA here is from genome assembly GCF_041360765.1 of Allobosea sp. RCC_152_1. Classification (NCBI taxonomy): domain Bacteria; kingdom Pseudomonadati; phylum Pseudomonadota; class Alphaproteobacteria; order Hyphomicrobiales; family Alloboseaceae; genus Allobosea; species Allobosea sp. RCC_152_1. The sequence goes on along the minus strand of NZ_JBFUPU010000002.1, from coordinate 102,137 downwards.
GATCGCCGATGCGGCGAAGTTCGCCGTCGCCGTCTGGCATGACGCCCGCAGCCTGCAGGCTGAGGCCGAGGCCAAATACGGCCGTATCGACTTCTGATATCGACGCTGACGACCGCGCGCCGCCGGGCTCCTGAAGCTCGCGGCGCCGGGGGTCAGGCAGGGCGGCGGGCCCTCGGGGCTGCGCCGCCTTTTTTCATGGTCAGCGTCGCCCAGCCTTCGCGCAGCGATTGGCTGACGAGATAGATGCCCTGGTGCCGGTAGGCCGAGGCCACGCCGGCGACATCCATCGCGAGCAGCCCCGACAGGATGAGCGTCCCGTCCGGTGACAGGGCCCGGGCGATCGAGGGGGCGAGGCGCTTCAGCGGCCAGGCGAGGATGTTGGCGAAGATCAGGTCGAAATGGCCTGTGCGGTTCGCCTTGGCATGGCGCAGGCCCGGCGCGACATAGAGATCGAGCGCGTGCGGCGCGTGGTTGAGGCGGGCGTTATGGGCGGAGACCTCGACCGCGATCGCGTCGATGTCGCCGGCAACGACCTTGCGCTTGATCTGCTTGGCGAGCGCCAGCGCCAGGATCCCCGTGCCGGTGCCGACATCGAGCCCGTGGCGCGGGCGGCGCTTCTTCAACTCGGCATCCAGAGCCAGCAGGCAGCCGGCGGTGGTGCCGTGATGGCCGGTGCCGAAGGCGAGTGCCGCCTCGATCTCGATCGATACGTCGTTGATGCGCACGACATCCCGATCATGCGCGCCATGGACGAGGACGCGGCCGGCGCGCACGGGCTTCAGCCCGTCGAGGCTGTTGGCCACCCAGTCCTGCGTATTCACGGTGCTGAACGGGGTCTCGTCGACGAGATCGCCGACGATCGGCCGCAGCAGGTCGCGCACCGCCGCTTCGTCCGGGTGGCTGGCGAAATAGATCTCGACCTTCCACGGCGCGTTCAGCGAAAGCGTGGTGACGCCTTCCTCGATCTCGAAGGCCGAGATCGCGGTCTCGGTCGGATCGAAGATCTCGCCGAGCAATTCGGTCAGGGCCCGGGCCTTCTCGCCCGAGGTGGAGAGTTCGAAGACGGTCGCGACCGTCGCTGGCAGAAGGCCTTCGCGCATGCGCTGCCCATAGCAGGGCGGATGAGGGATGTCATGGCTGTCATCGACGGGCTAGGCTGATGCCGAGGCAGAGCGGGGGGAACAGCCGATGTTTTCGCATATCTGTGTCGGAACCAACGACTTCCGCCGGGCGGAGGCCTTCTACACGGCCGTGTTCGACGTGCTGGGGCATCCGCTGCGCTTCCGCGATCCCGATCATGCGGCCGCGGCCTGGCAATCCAAGGGAGCCGAGCGCCCGCTGTTTTTCCTGACCCGGCCGTTCGACGGTTCGCCAGCCGTTCCCGGCAACGGGCCGATGACGGCGCTTCTGGCCGCGAGCCGGGCCGAGGTCGATCGCTGCCACGCGGTGGCCCTCGCCTCCGGCGGCACCTGCGAGGGGCCGCCGGGGCTGAGAGCGCATTATCACCCCGATTATTATGGCGCCTATGTCCGCGACCCTGACGGCAACAAGCTCTGCGTCTGCTGCCATCGTGCGGAATAGGCTGCCTGCCGGTCAGCCGTGCTGTGCGTTCAGCCCGGCGAAGACCTGTCCGAAACTGCCGGTCGCCTCGGCATAACGCAGAGGCTTGCAGCGTTCGACGATGACTTCGCCAGCCGCCGGCTGCGTTTCGAGGATCGTCATCACTTCGCTGGTGAAATCGGCCAGCGGCATGGCGGCGGGATCGACCGCCTGCTGTGCGCCCATCAGTTCGGTCTGCACATAGGGAGGGGCGATCTCGATGACCTCGACCGAGGTGTGCTTGAGCTGCTCGCGCAGGCCGGTCGACCATGAATGGATCGCCGCCTTGGTCGCGCTATAGGTCGGGGTCACTGCCAGCGGCACGAAGGCGAGGCCGGAAGAGACGGTCAGAACCGTGGCGCGCGGCTGCTTCAGGAGATGCGGCAGCAGCGCCGTCGTGAGGCGGATCGGGCCAAGCAGATTGGTCGCAATCGTCTCCTCGGCGATGGCGAGATTGTCGGCGGCCGGGACGTTCTCGGGCTTCATGATGCCGGCATTGTTGAGGACGGCATTGAGCTTGGGAAATCGCTCGACGACTTGCCGGGCGAAGGCCTCGATATCGGCCTTGTCCTGGATGTCGAGCAGCATCGAGGCCATGCCGGGATTGGCGGCGGTGACCTCGTCGAGCACGCCTTCGCGACGCCCGGCAATGATGATCTGATTGCCCCTGGCGTGAAGGGCCTCGCCCAGCGCGCGGCCGATGCCCGAGCCGCCGCCGGTGATCAGGATGGTGTTTCCGGAGATGTTCATCGCAAAGCCCTCTGAATGGTTGCGCATCACGAGGTGGCATCGGTACTCTTCAAAAGAAAGAAGGCGCCAGAAAGTGCCATACGCACCAAAAGGAGAGTGTGGGATGCAGGCGATCCGAAGCGCCATGGGCGCGATGCACGCCAGGAGCAGCGCGCTGCCGCCGGTGAGCCCGGCGGTGGAGTCGCTGGTGCGCCAGGTGATCGCGCAGGTGGCGGACAAATGGACCATGCTGGTGCTGGAGGCGCTCGAGGAGCACGGCACGCTGCGCTTCACCGAGATCGGCCGCATGGTCGGCGGCATCAGCCAGAAGATGTTGACCAAGACGCTGCGCGAGATGGAGCGGGACGGGCTCGTCATCCGCACCGTCCATCCGGTGATCCCGCCCCATGTCGATTACACGCTGACCGAGCTGGGGCTGGAGCTCAGCGCCGCCTTCTGCAGCGTCTGGGTCTGGGCCGAGACGTATTATGCCGAGGTTTCGGCAGCGCGGAAGGCTTTTCGCGAGCGGGAGGGCGGGGCGTAAGGCCCTCGCCTCGGCGCTGCCGGATCGCTGGGGACTTCACGCGGCGGTCTTGCCTTGCCTGCGCAGGGAGATGATCTGGACGGTCAATCCGATAACGAGTGCGGCGAGAATGCCGCCCTGCGCGCCGAGAAGGAGCGGGGATTTCAGGTCGGTGACGAATGGGTGGCCGACCGGGACGCGACGCAGGATTTCGGTCACGGTCGGCAGCATGAGCAGGAAGGCCGTCAGGCTGAGAGCGATTGTTTCGACGTATGTCGCGACCCGTCCGGAGATCGGTAAGCGGCCGACGCTATAGCCAACGATGAGCAGCAGGAGCGTGATCGAACCGACGCCGTAACTGACGGCTTCATGCGCGACGAGGAAGACCGTCGCTGCGCCGATCAGCATCGCGACAAAATATACGGTGCCTGCCTTTGAGCGCGGCACGATCCGGCCATGGACCGCGAACATGTAAGCCGCCGCCGGAATGGCCGGCAGGCTGCCCAGCGTATGCACCCAGCCGAGAGATGAAATGCCGAACATGGAGTGCCCTTTTCATGGGGAGGTGAGGTTGCTCGTGCGTCAGAACGCGATGGCGACGGGGAATGGAAAGTCATGTCTATCTACTAATCGGTAGGCCTAAGCGCGCGGCCTTGCGCCGCCCGGGGCGGTTGGCTTCAGTGTCGTGCTGTGAGGCGCTCCAACAGCGGGTGTGTGATGACGCCGAATATTTTGGGGTCACCATAGGCGCGGGCCGAGAGCATCGCGCCGTGCACGCTGGCCATGAAGGCTTCCGCCTCGGCCTTGCTCGTGCCTGCGAAACGCAGGCTGCCCTGCTTGGCACCGCGGTCGAGAACCGAGGTCAACCAGGCGGACAGAGCCCGGAAATGGGCGCGCACCTCGACGACGATCTCCTGCGGAAGCACCGGGATCTGGCTCGCGAGGAGCGCGCAGAGGCAGAATGGAGCGCTCGCATCGGCGATGCAGGCCTCCCAATAGCCCGTATAGGCGCGCAATTGCTGGGCTGGGTCAGGGAGTTGGCGTTCGAGAGCGGCAATCCCAGCCTCCGCCTCTTCCCGGTATCGTGCGACGAGCGTGCGGACGAGGTCGGATTTGCTGGGGAAGTGGTGGTGAATGCTCGCATTGCGAATGCCGACCACCTTCGCGATGTCGGCATAGCTGAACCCGTTATATCCGCCCTCGATCAGCAGGGAGCGGGCACAACGCAGGATTTCGTCGGATGTCGTTCCCGAAGCGGCCATGCGGCTTTCTACCTACTAGTAAGTAGATCGTCAAGGCGGCGTCGCTCCCGGCGGGGAGAAATCACCCCGCCTTCTGCACGAAGGAATCCAGCACCATCTTCCGGCCCGCCTTGTCGAAATCGACCGTCAGCTTGTTGCCGTCGACGCTGGCGACGGAGCCGGGGCCGAACTTGACGTGGAAGACGCGGGCGCCCTCGCCATAGGCGGATTCGCCGGATGATTTCGCCGTCAGCTCGCCCTCGATCAGCAGTGGACCGCGCTGGCGCGACGAGCCGCCGAAGCCGCCCGAGCCAAAGCCGCGACCGCTTTCCGAGAAGCCGCTGCCGCCGCCGCTGTTCTTCGCTCGGTTCTCTTGCGCGCGCTGCCAGCCCGGCGTGTTGTAGCTGGAGCCAAAGCTTTCCATCCGGTCGAAACGCGAGGCGCCGTAGCCGCCCTGCGAATAGCTGGTCGGGGCCTGCTCGACCTCGACATGCTCCTCCGGCAATTCGTCGATGAAGCGCGAGGGCAAGCTGGTCTGCCAGAGGCCGTGGATGCGGCGGTTCGAGGCGAAATAGAGCTTCAGCTTCTTGCGGGCGCGGGTGAGGCCGACATGGGCGAGGCGGCGCTCTTCTTCCAGCCCGGCGCGGCCGCTCTCGTCGAGCGCGCGCTGGTTCGGGAACAGCCCTTCCTCCCAGCCGGGCAGGAAGACCGTGTCGAATTCCAGTCCCTTGGCGGCATGCAGCGTCATGATCGAGACGCGCGCCTCGGCCTCGCCGTCTCCGACGTCCATGACCAGCGAGACGTGTTCGAGGAAGGCCGGCAGGTCGGGGAATTCGTCGAGCGAGCGCACGAGTTCCTTGAGGTTTTCCAGCCGCCCGGCGGCGTCGGCCGAGCGGTCCTTCTTCCACATCTCGGTATAGCCGGATTCCTCCAGAACCAGCTCGGCGAGCTCGCCCTGCGGCATATGCTCGGCGCGGGCGGACCAGCGGCCGAAGGCATCGACCAGCTCGCGCAGCGCCGTGCGGGCCTTGGGCTTCAACTCGTCGCTCTCGACCGCGGCGCGGGCCGATTGCATCAGCGAGAAGCCGGTGGCGCGGGCATGGTTGTGCAGAAGCTGGACGGTGGCATCGCCCAGGCCGCGCTTGGGCACGTTGACGATGCGCTCGAAGGCGAGATCGTCGGTCGGCGACACCACGCAGCGCAGATAGGCGAGCGCATCGCGGATTTCGGCACGCTCGTAGAAGCGTGGGCCGCCGATGACGCGATAAGGCACGCCGGCTTGGACGAAGCGCTCCTCGATCTCGCGCATCTGGGCGGAGATGCGCACGAGCACCGCGACCTCGGCGAGATTGTATTTCTTGGCCTGCATCGCCTCGATCTCGTCGGAGATCAGGCGGGCTTCCTCCTGGCTGTCCCAGGCGCCGGTGATGGTGACCTTCTCGCCGAGTGCATCCTCGGTACGCAAGGTCTTGCCGAGGCGGCCTTCGTTGCGGGCGATCAGCTTGGAGGCGGTGGCGAGGATATGGCCGGTCGAGCGGTAGTTGCGCTCCAGCCGGATCACGGTCGCGCCCGGAAAATCGTGCTCGAAGCGCAGGATGTTGTCGACCTCGGCGCCGCGCCAGCCATAGATCGACTGGTCGTCGTCGCCGACGCAGCAGATGTTGCGACGCCCTTGGGCGAGAAGCCTCAGCCAGAGATACTGCGCCGTGTTGGTGTCCTGGTACTCGTCGACCAGAATGTAGCGGAAGCGGTCGTGATAGGTCTGGAGCACGTCCGGATAGTCGCGGAACAGAGTCAGGCAGTGCAGCAGGAGGTCGCCGAAATCGACGGCGTTCAGCGCCTTCAGCCGCTCCTGATAGGCGGCGTAGAGCTTGCCGCCCTTGCCGTTGGCGAAGACGGCGGCCTCGCCTGCGGGAACGTCCTTGGGGGAGAGGCCGCGGTTCTTCCAGCTGTCGATGAAGCCCGCCAGCATCCGGCCGGGCCAGCGTTTCTCGTCGATGCCCTCGGCCTGGATCACCTGCTTCATCAGGCGGATCTGGTCGTCGGTGTCGAGGATGGTGAAGTCGCTGCGCAGGTCGAGCAGTTCGGCATGGCGGCGCAGCAGCTTGGCCGAGATCGAATGGAAGGTGCCGAGCCAGGGCATGCCCTCGGCGACCGGGCCGACGAGATGGGCGACGCGCTCCTTCATCTCGCGCGCCGCCTTGTTGGTGAAGGTCACGGCGAGGATCTGGGACGGATACGCGCGGCTGGTCGAGATCAGATGGCCGATGCGGGTGGTCAGCACGCGCGTCTTGCCGGTGCCGGCGCCGGCGAGCACGAGCACCGGGCCTTCCGTCGCCTCGACCGCCTGGCGCTGCTCCGGGTTCAGCCCCGCGAGATAGCCGGCCGCCGGCTGCGCGGCCGCGCGCGCGGCCAGCCCGCCGGGGCGGGGCAGGGGAGCGGAAAAGGCGTCGGTCTCGGACAAGGGTCTAAGCTGCTCGTGCGTGATTCGTTCTCCAGCGAATATAGGGCGTCGATGTCAGGATTGCGCCCTGCCGGAGCGATCATTTTATATCCTGTTCCACAGGGAGGTGGCAGCAATGGCGCATCGGGATGGAGAAGAGCGCTGGGAAATCACCAATCAGGTGCCCGTGCTTGCCGACTACGATGCCTTCGTGGCCGATCCGGTTCTGCCCGGCATCGTCTCGGCCTTCGGGGCCGATTGGGCGCGCGAGCGGCTGCACGAAGCGGGGCGGACCGTGGGCTCGGCGCGGGTGCAGGAGCTGGCTTATCTCGCCAATCGCTACTCCCCGGAACTCCGGGCCTTCGACCGCTTCGGCAATCGCCTCGACGAGATCGCCTTCCACCCGGCCTGGCACGAATTGATGGGGCTCGCCATCGGGCAGGAGGCCCATGCGCTCGCCTGGAACCGGCCGGAGCCTGGCGCGCAGGTGGCTCGCGCCGCCTTGCAGTATCTCTGGTACGGCGCCGAGAGCGGCATCTGCTGCCCGATCAGCATGACCTATGCCGCGGTGCCGGTGCTGAAGCAGGACGCAGCGTTGTGGGAGCAATGGGGAGGCCTCGTCACCTCCAATCGCTATGATCCACGGCAGGGACCGGCGCATCTGAAGACGGGCGCGACTGTCGGCACGGCGATGACGGAGACGCAAAGCGGCTCGGATCTGCGGCAGACGCAGACGCATGCGGAGGATAATCGCGACGGAACGTTCTCGCTGCATGGCCGGAAGTGGTTCTTCTCGGTGCCGCATTCCGACGTGTTCCTGACGTTGGCGCGCACGGGCGAGGGTATCTCCTGCTTCGTCGTCCCGGGCTGGCTGCCGGACGGATCGCGCAACGGCGTCGCGATCCAGCGCTTGAAGGACAAGGTCGGCAACCGCTCCAACGCTTCTTCCGAGGTCGAGTTCAGGGGCGCGATCGGCCATCTCATCGGCGAGCCGGGTCGGGGCATCCGCACGGGCCTGTCGATGAACCACAATTCGCGGCTCGACATCGCGGCGGCGTCGTCCGGATTGATGCGGATGGCGGTCTCGCTGGCGGCGCATCACGCGCAGCATCGCCGCGCCTTCCAGAAGGCGTTGATCGACCAGCCGATCATGCAGAACGTGCTCGCCGACATTGCCATCGAGGCGGAAGCCGCGGCCTGGCTCGCCTTCCGGCTGTTCGCGGCGCTCGACCGGCAAGATGAGTCCCCGAGCGAGCGCCTGCTGGCGCGGGTCGGGGCGCCGATCGCGAAATACTGGATCACGCGGCGCGCGCCGGCCGTCGTCACCGAGGCGCTGGAATGCCATGGCGGCAACGGCTTCATCGAGGAGAATCCGATGGCGCGGCTCTACAGGGAGGCGCCGCTCAACGCGATCTGGGAGGGCTCGGGCAATGTCATCTGCCTGGACGTGCTGCGTTCGCTGGCGCGCGAGGAGGGCGCTGTCGATGTATTGCGGGCGGAGCTGATGGCGGCTGCGGGCGCGGACCGGGGCTACGATGCGGCTTTAAAACGGCTGGAAGGCGAGTTGCCGGAGATGATGCGCAATGAGGGGCAGGCGCGGCGATTGACCGAGAAGCTGGCGTTGATGCTGCAGGGCTCGTTGCTGTTGCGTTTCGCGCCGGCCGCGGTGGCGGATGCCTTCATCGCGACGCGGCTGGATGGTGGCTGGTCGGGACAGTTCGGCGATCTGCCGCCGGGCGTCGACGCTGCGGCGCTGGCGCGGCGGGCGGTACCGGCTGCTTGAAACGTCATGCCGGGCTTGACCCGGGCATCTCTTCATCGCTTTTCCGTCACGAGATGCTCGGGTCGAGCCCGGGCATGACGCGAATGCCTCAAGCTGCTTCCGGCTCGAACGTCATCGCCTCGCCATTGATGCAGTAGCGCAGTCCGGTCGGGGGCGGGCCGTCCGGAAAGACGTGGCCGAGATGGCCGCCGCAATTGGCGCAATGGACCTCGACCCGATGCATGCCGTGGCTGTGATCCTCGCTGGCGCCCACCGCACCTTCCAGCGGTTGGTCGAAGCTCGGCCAGCCGGTGCCGCTCTCAAACTTCTTGCCCGATTTGAACAGCTTCTGGCCGCAGCCGGCGCAGGAGAAGGTGCCGGCGCGCTTCTCGTAGTTGAGCGCGCAGGAACCCGCCCGCTCGGTGCCGTGGCCGCGCAGGATGCGATACTGCTCGGGTGTCAGGCGCGCGCGCCATTCGGCGTCCGTGAGCTGGAAGGGGAAGGTTTCGGCCTGCTTCTTCTCGGCGCCGAACATGCTCGTCAGACCCATGATGATCTCCTTCTCGGCGGATGGCTCGCGATGCCATCGGCTCGGTCCGGCCCAATATGGCTTTTCGGCCGCCGATTTTCAGCCCCCTCGGCGCTGGACCCTGCTTCACGATAGCGGCAGCGCGGGCCCCGTCACCGGACCGTCATGCGACTCCTCTAGTCGGCTCGCCACCTTGAAAGGGGAGGCGGGAACCAGTGACGCAATCGGCACGGACGGTTCGGCGGACGACAACGCTGGGCCTCAGCACAGCGGTCCAGCGCAGCAAACGGCTCTCCAAGGCGGGCCTGCTGGAATGGATGTTCACCCGCGCCTTCTCGGGGCTCGTCTATCCGCAGATATGGGAAGACCCTGTCGTCGACATGGCGGCGCTTGCGCTCAAGGCGGACGACCATGTCGTCGCGATCGCGTCCGGCTCCTGCAACGTCCTGTCCTATCTGACCGCGGCGCCGATCCGCGTCAGCGCGGTCGATCTCAACGGTGCCCATATCGCGCTGGGGCGGCTGAAGCTCGCGGCGCTGGGGCGCATGACGGATTACTCGACCTTCCGCCGCTTCTTCGGCGCGGCCGACCGCCGCGAGAATGTCGCCTTCTACGATGGCGAGATCGCGCCGCATCTCGACGCTGTCTCGCGCGGCTACTGGGAGGGGCGCGGCCTCGGCGGGCGCCGCCGGATCAACCTCTTCGCCAACGGCTTCTACCGCTACGGGCTGCTCGGCCGCTTCATCGGCACCGGCCATCTGCTGGCGCGATTGCTCGGCGGCAATCCCCGCGCGATGTTGGCCGCGCGCGATCTCGCTGAGCAGCGGCAGCTTTACGACCGGCATCTCGCGCCGATGTTCGAGCGCAGGCTGGTGCGCTGGCTGGTGCGCCAGCCGGCCTCGCTCTACGGCCTCGGCATTCCGCCGGCCCAGTACAAGGCGCTCGCGGCCGATGGCGAGGACGGCATCCTCGGCGCGCTGCGGCTCAGGCTCGAGCGCCTCGCCTGCGGTTTCGACCTGAAGGACAATTATTTCGCGCAGCAGGCCTTCGGACGCCGCTACGGCGAAGGGGCGGATGCGGTGCTGCCACCCTATCTCCAGCCGCAGAATTTCGAGACCGTGAAGGCCCGGGCCGGTGCGGTCGGCTATCGCCAGAGCGCGATCACGGCCTTCCTGGAAGACCAGCCGGCGAAGAGCTGCGACGCCTATGTGCTGCTCGATGCGCAGGACTGGATGAACGATGCCGACCTCACGGCGCTGTGGTCGCAGATCACGCGCACGGCCAAGCCGGGCGCAAGGGTGATCTTCCGGACCGCGGCCGATGAGCGATTGCTGCCGGGCCGCGTGCCGGCCGCGATCCTCGATCAATGGCGCTATGACGAGGCCCGCAGCCGCGATCTCTGCCGCCAGGACCGCTCCGCGATCTATGGCGGCTTCCATCTCTACACCCTGCCGGGGCAGGCGGCGTGAGCGCTGCCGGGGCGACGGGCTCGGCCGCGGGGCTGATGGACCGGATCTACCGGCATCAACGTCATATCTACGACGCCAGCCGCAAATTCTACCTGCTTGGCCGCGACCAGCTGATCGAGGGGCTCGCGCCCCCGGCCGGCGCGTCGATCCTGGAGATCGGCTGCGGCACCGGGCGCAACCTGATCAAGATCGCCCGGCGCTATCCAGACTGTGAGTGCTATGGGCTCGACGTCTCCGCCGAGATGCTGGCGACGGCCCGGGCTTCCGTCGCGCGCGCCGGGCTCACCGGCCGGATCAGGCTGGCGCAGGCCGACGCGACCGATTTCGACCCGCAGGCGCTGTTCGGGCGGCCGGGCTTCGACCGCATCGTCATTTCCTATGCGTTGTCGATGATCCCGCCCTGGCAGCCGGTGGTGGCGGAGGCGCTGCGGCGGCTCGCTCCGGGCGGTTCGCTGCATGTCGTCGATTTCGGCGACCAGGCCGGTTTGCCGAGCGCGTTCAAGAACGTGCTGTCGCGCTGGCTCGCGCTGTTCCATGTCGCGCCGCGGGAGGACCTGCCGGCGGTGATGCGCGAGCTGGCGCAAGCGGCCGGGGCCGATTGCCGGGTGAGCGCGCCCTATCGCGGCTATGCGGTGCATGCGGTTGCGGAGATGCCGCGCGGCTAGGGCATTTCGCGTCTGGCCGGACCTGCGTCATTGGGAGGAGCGAAGCGACGAAGCGATCCAGGGGCTGGGCCGAGCCGTTCCACCCAATCCCCCGGGATTGCTGCGCTGCGCGCGCAATGACGAGGGTTCTTGGCGGCTGGCTTCGCGACCCGCTATCGTCCCTGGAATGGAAAGCGCCGATCCCCGACGGCCCGAGAGCCGGTTCGATACATTCCGAGACCGGCTGCGCCAGCTCTATCACGGCCGCTCGCCGACCGCGCTGCGCTTCCGGCTTGCGGTGACGATCGTCGATCTCCTGATCATCGCTTTCTTTATCGCGACGCCGGTCCTGCGGGACGCCTCGACGTTCCTCTGGATCGACTATTCGGTCGCCGTCATCGTGGCTCTGGAAATCGCCGCGCGGTTCCTGGCGTCCTCGAACATGCTGCGGCTCCTGCGCCAGCCGGCGGTCATTCTCGACCTGTTCATTCTGGTGACGCTGCTGGCACCCCAGTGGCTGGAGAATTTCGGCTTTCTGCGCATCCTGCGGCTGTGGTCGCTTTCACAGAAGGGGGTCATCTGGGCGCAATTGCGCAGGACTCCCTACCGCGACTGGGAGAACGTCGCCCGCGCGCTGATCAACATCCTGACCTTTCTCTTCGTGGTCACGGGCTTCGTCTTCACCTTCTTCTTCCGCGAAGCCGGCGGCCTGGCGGGCTATGTCGATGCGCTCTACTTTACCGTCGCGACGGTGACGACCACTGGCTTCGGCGACATCACCTTGCCGGGCACCGCAGGCAAGTTGACCTCGATCATCGTGATGATCGTCGGGATTTCCCTGTTCGTGAAGCTGGCGCAGGCGCTGGTGAGGCCCAACAAGGTGACCTTCCCATGCCCTAAATGCGCGCTGCAACGGCATGAGCTGGACGCGGTCTACTGCAAGGCCTGCGGTCACAAGCTCAAGATTCCCGACGACAGTGACTGAGCGCTGCCCGCGCCGTTCAATGCCGGGTTTCGGTCTCGGGCTCGGCCTGATCCTCGACCTGGATCGCACGCTTTTCCGGCATGCCGATGATGCGGCCGATCGTGGCCGGCAGCGGCATCATGCTGTGAGCCGCCTTCATCAGGGCGAGATTGGCGAGGATGTCGGGCGGGAAGGGCGTCACCCGGCGATGGACCATGTCGACATGCAGCGACATGTTCTCGCTGGTGGCGGCGAGCCAGCCTTCATTGGCGTGGCGCATCTCGAGATAGTAATGCAGCCGCTTGTCGTCGAAGGCGATGAGCTGGGCCGTGACGCGGACGAAATCGCCCTCGGTCAACTCGCGCTTGTAGAGGACGTGGCATTCGGCCGTGAAGGTCGAGGCATGGCGCGTCTCGACATAGTCGCGGGTCAGGCCCACGAGCGAGAAAACCTCGTCCACCGCCCGGTCGAACAGCACATGGTAATAGGCCATGTTGAGATGGCCGTTATAGTCGATCCATTGCGGCTCGACGCGCATGGCCGACGAGACGAAGGGTGCGAAGAACAGCGCCGGGGCGCGCGTCTCGTTTTTCATCCGCGCCTCCCTGTCCAGCGCTTCGTTCAAGGCATGGCAGCGTAATTTGTACTGCCCATCCGGCGGTTGCGTGTTCTACTGTGCATCGGCCCTGCCCGGTGCCAGGAGTCTGGCGCGGGCAGAAAACGACCACACCGGAACGATCTCGTAATCGTAACCGGTGGCGAAACCGATCTGTTCCAACTCTAAGCGCCAAAACCGGATGTTGACAATGAGCCTGCCCGCCGCGTCGCTTCCCGAAACCTTCAGCGCCGCCGCCGTGCTGCCTCCCTCGCGGGAAGCCGTCGAGACCGTGACGCGGGCGCTCGCCGCGCGCTTCGGCAACCGGTTGGTGACCAGTCTCGCGGTGCGCCAGCAGCACGGCCATACGCTGACCTGGATTCCGAACCAGGCGCCGGACGCGGTGGTGTTTCCGCAGAGCACGGAAGAGGTTTCGGAGATCGTGAGGCTCTGCGCCGCGCATGGCGTGCCGGTCATCGCCTTCGGTACCGGCACTTCGCTGGAAGGCCATGTCAACGCGCCCTTCGGCGGCGTCTGCATCGACATGTCGCAGATGAAGCGGATCGTCGCCGTCCATGCGGAGGATCTCGACGTGGTGGTCGAGGCGGGCGTCACCCGCAAGGAGCTCAACGAGCATCTGCGCGACCAAGGCCTGATGTTCCCGATCGATCCCGGCGCCGACGCCTCCATCGGCGGCATGGCGGCGACGCGCGCCTCCGGCACCAATGCGGTGCGCTACGGCACGATGAAGGACAATGTGCTGGCGCTGAAGGCGGTGATGGCTGACGGCTCGATCGTCCAGAGCTCGACGCGGGCCCGCAAGACCTCGGCCGGCTACGACCTCACCCGGCTCCTCGTCGGCTCGGAAGGCACGCTCGGCATCATCACCGAGGTCACGCTGAAGCTGCACGGCATCCCGGAGGCGATCGCGGCGGGCGTCTGCCCGTTCCCGTCGGTGAAGGCGGCCTGCGATGCGACGATTCTGACCATCCAGACCGGCCTGCCGGTCGCGCGCATCGAATTGCTCGACGATGTGATGATCCGCGGCGTCAACCTGCACGCCAAGCTCGGCCTGCCGGAGACGACGATGCTCTTCGTCGAGTTCCATGGCACGGAAGCAGGCGTTGCCGAGCAGTCTGAGCGCTTCGGCGAGATCGCGGCGGAATATGGCGGCGGTCCCTTCGAGTGGGCGACCAAGGCCGAGGACCGCTCCAAGCTCTGGCAGGCGCGCCATGATGCCTATTGGGCGGCGAAGGCGCTTCGGCCCGGCTTCGACTCGGTTGCGACCGATGTCTGCGTGCCGATCTCGCGACTGGCCGAATGCGTCGAGGAGACCAAGCGGGACATCGAGGAATCCGGGCTGATCGCGCCGATCGCCGGCCATGTCGGCGACGGCAATTTCCACACGCAGCCGCTGGTCGATCTCAACGACAAGGCCGAGGTCGAGCGGGTGCAAGCCTTCATCGATCGGCTGGTGAAGCGTGCGCTGACGATGGGCGGGACCTGCACGGGCGAGCACGGTGTCGGCCAGAAGAAGATCAAGTATCTCGAGCAGGAGCATGGGCCGGAGGCGGTCGCGGTGATGCGCACGATCAAGCGTGCGCTCGACCCGCAGAACATCCTCAATCCCGGCAAAATCGTCGTTCTGTGACATCGCCGCCGCTTGCGCCGCCCGCGGGCTTCGCCGAAATGTCGTGATCTCGCCGCGACTTGCCGTCATTCTGCTGACAGCTTGATCGTGCATGGCGGCGCCGGTTCGGCCGGCACCGCCCGCTGGTTGCGAAAGGGGCAGAAAGCGGACGTTGCGTGAAACTCTGACAGTTCTCGCCGCCTTGCTGGTGCTGGCGCTGCTGGCGGCCCTGGTCGGCCCCGGCTTCGTCGACTGGCGCGCCTATCGCTCGCAGGTCGAGGCAAGGCTGAGCGAGGCGCTCGGCGTCGAGACGCGTGTCGGGGGCGATATCCGCCTGCGCCTCTTGCCCTCGCCGCGGATCACGCTGGGAGATCTGCGGATCGGCGCGCCGGGCGAGGCGAGTTCGGCGACGGTCGAGAACGCCACTGTCGAGCTCGCTCTGGCCTCGCTGGCGCGGGGCGAGTTCCATTTCTCGGAAGCGCGCTTCGACGGCGCCATATTGTCCCTGTCGCTCGATCCGAACGGCGCGATCCGCCTGCCGGAGCGCAGCGGCGCCGGCTTGCCGGCACAGGCCAGCCTCGAACGATTGACGATCAGCCGCTCGGCGGTGATCTGGCGCGATCCGGGCAAGGCGCCGGTGACGATCGCTCCCGTGGCCGCCGAGGTTTCGGCGGTGAGCCTCGCCGGGCCCTGGCGTTTCGAGGGCGAGGTGGCGGGCAACTCGCTGCGCATCACCACCGGCGAGATGGATGAGGGCGGCCGGCTTCGGGCCAAGGCGTTCCTCACCGGCGACAATCTGCAGTTCAATTTCGACGGGGCGCTGCTCTTTCCACGCCAAGGCGGCGGCAGCGTCGGAGCCGAGGCGGACGGGCTGTTCAACCTGTCGCCCGGCGGGGCGGTCGCGCTGTCCGGCCGGCTGCGTGGCGGCAGCCGCCAGCTCGACCTCGCCGGGCTGACGCTGGACCTTGCCGGCGGCGCGGCGCGGCTGGAAGGCGAGGGGCAATATCTCCCGCCCGGCGGTACGGGCTCGCTCGCGCTCAGGGCCCGGCGGCTCGATGCCGATGCGCTGGCGACGGCGCTTGCCGAGCGCAAGGGCTTCATGCAGGCGCTGCAGGGCCTGCCGGGCAGCCTCGACATCAGCCTCGACCTCGACCAGATGATCTGGCGCGGCGAGGATTTCTCGGCTCTCGCTCTACGCGGGAAGTTGCACGATCAGGGCCTCTCCGACGCCACCGCCTCGCTGCGCGTCGCGGGCGCGCTGGTCGGCGCCAGCGGCAGCGCGAGCGAAACGGAGGTTTCCGCGCGGCTCACGGTCAAGGCCGATGATGCGCGCCGCGTCGCGCTGGTGCTGTCGCGCAACGGCCTCGATCCCGCACTGGCCGAGTTCGTTGCCCGGCTCGGGCGGATCGACGCCGACGCCGCCGGGAGCTGGAGCGCCTCCGGCCTCGCCTTCCAGCGGCTGCTGGTCGCCGGCTCGTCGGGGTTGCGCCTGGAGGCCGCCGGCGAGATCACGGATGCAAAGCTTGCCGCGAAGGCGACGGTCAACGGGCTCGACCTCAACAGCCTGCCGCCGGGGCCGAGCCTCGCCGGGCCGTTCGGAGCGCGCGATATCGCGCTCGACCTGTCTCTGGCCAATCTGCGTTTCAGAAATGCCCCTCCGGGCTCCGCTTCGCTCGATCTCAAGCGCGAGGGCGAGATCTGGCGGTTGAGCCGGCTTTCGGTGGATGGCTTCGGTGGCGTCAGCGTGGCAGGTTCCGGCGCGCTGCTCGCCGAGGGCGGGGATATTTCCGGGCGCGTGCGGGCGCCGCGCTTCGAGACATTGGCCGCGCTCGCCGGGCCGCTGCTGCCGGACAGTGTGAGCCAGGTGCTCGGTCGTGTCGGAGACGGGCTGTCGCGGCTCGACACCGGTTTTCGGCTGACGCGGGCGGCCTCCGGCGAAACCAGTCTTTCGGCCCAGGGCATGGCGAACGCCGGTAAGATCGCCATCGACGGGCGGCTCGACCGGGCCGGGACATGGCAGCGCGCGACGCTCGGCTTTGATCTCGCCGACCGGAGGCAGGCCTTTACGGCGCTCGGTTTGCCGGCGCCGATGCAGGGCGGGCCGGGCAAGCTCACGATCGATCTGAGCGGCGACCGCGCGGTCGGTTCGCTGGCGGGGCCCGGGCTTTCGGTCGTCGTCGAGGATGGCGCAGGCGGGCGGCAACTCACCGTGCAGGCGGATGGGCCCGGCCAGATCCTCGCCGAAGGGCCGGCGCGATTGCTGCCGGACGGCGTGCTCGACGCTCATGCCCGGCTGGCGATGACAGGCGAGGCCGTCAAGCTCGACGACATCGCCGCGAATCTGGGAGGCGCCTCCGCCACGGGTTCGCTCACGCTGCCGCGCGAGGGGCGGTATAGCGGGCGCTTCGCCGTGCCCGGAGCCGATCTGCGCGGACTGATCGGCGCGGCGCTGGGTCAGGTCGCTCCGACAGCGGGCTCGCTCTGGTCGACGGCGCGCTTCGGGCGCGTGGCGGAACTGCCGGAGATGGAACTCTCGGTCGAGGCCGGCACGCTGACGCTGCTCGACGGGGTCGTCCTGCAAAAGGCCCGCTTCATGCTGAAAGCCGATCAGGACGGACTCAGGGTCGAGGACATTGCGGGAGGCTATGGCGGCGGGCAGCTCTCCGGGCGGCTCGGGCTGCGGCGCGACGGCGGTCTCGGCCAGCTTAACGGCCGGATCAATCTGGCCGGCGTCGATCTCGCGGGGCTGACGAAAGGGGCGGTCTCCGGCAAGGCCTCGGGGCTGTTCGAACTCGGCGGCTCGGGCGAGACGCCGGCGCGGCTCATCGCGGGCCTGAGCGGCGCGGGCAGCCTGTCGCTTGCCGGCACGCGCCTCGCACGCTTCGATCCCAAAGCCTATGAACGCATCATCGCGGCGACCGGCGAGGACGCTTCCGAGAGTGATGCCTCGCGCCTGCGCGACCGTCTGGCCGAGGCGCTCGACCGCGACGCCTGGACGCTGGGCGATGTGACGCTGCCCTTTACGCTCGCCGGCGGCCTTGTCCGGCTCCAACCCTTCGGTTTCGAGCGCAACGGGATGAAGGCCGAGGCGAGCGGCACCGTCGACCTCAGGGGGCTCACCGCCGATCTCAGGCTCGGTCTGAAGCCCGTCGGGCCGCTGCCGAAAGGCTGGCCGGGCGATGTGCCGCAGATCGGGATCGCCTGGCGCGGGCCGCTCTCCGACCTCAAGCGAGAGAGCGACGTCAGCGCGCTCTCGAACACGGTGGCGGCGCGGGCGCTGGCACGCGAGATCGAACGGGTCGAGGCCTTCGAGGCGGATGCGCGCGAGCGGTCGATGCAGATGCGCCGCCTGCGGGCCGAACGCGAGATGCGCGAGAACGAGCGGCAGCTCAATCTCTTCCTGAAGGCGCAGGAGGAGGCGCGCATCGCGGAGGAGAAGCGTCAGGAAGAGGCGCGGCGGGCGGAGGAACAGCGCCGGCAAGCCGAGGAGCAACGCCGACAGATCGAGCAGGCGAAGGCCGAGCAGGAGTCGCGGCGCCGTGCCGAGGCCGAGGACCGCGCCAGGGCCGCCGCCGAGCGGGCGGCGGCGCAACCGGCCCCGGCGCCGCAGCAGCCTGGACCGCTGTTGCTGCCGAGCGCGCCGCGCGCCAGCTCTCCGGAGGGCACCGTGCAGACGCCGCCCGGGCAGGGGGCTCCGGCGCTTCCGCCGCCCTTCCAGATTGCGCCCGTGCCACCGCCGCGCAGCGTGCCGTTGAATTGAGAAACCGATTCAGCCGCTTCGCGCGCTGATTCCAGGTTCTTCATCAAGTCTTTGAAATGGCTCGCAATCGCTCAGATGGAGCTTCCGGCCAGTCGGCGAAAATGCGCGAGGGCATGGAGGCGCAGGGCTGCCGAGAGATTGATGTCGCCGCGTGCGGTGTCGATCTCGGCGATCAGGGCGGCGAGGCTGCGCCCTTCGCCCGCTGCGATCTCTTTCAGCGCATTCCAGAATTCATCCTCGAGTGAGACGCTGGTGCGGTGGCCGGCGATGCTGAGCGAGCGCTTGCGCTCGGGATTCATGCCGGCTCCGGCTCGTCGTCACGCGAGAGGCGGTGACCTTCGACATGGCGCCTCGCCTTCTCGCGCTCGGCCTCGCTCAGGCTGCGCTCGGCCTTGCTGCGGCCGAAGCCGATGCGGTTCTGCTCGGCCGTCTTTTCCGCATCCTCGCGCGCCTTCTGCTTGCGGAAGCGACGGAGGTTGACGATCTCGGCCATGGCGAAGCCTCCGTTCACGCGGGCTGCAGCATCTTCTCGGGCTTGACCGTCTTGTCGAACAGGTCCGCGGCGACGCCCGCCTTCAGCGCTTCCTCGCGCAGCGTCGTGCCGTTGTGATGGGCCGCCTTGGCGATGCCGGCCGCCTTGTCGTAGCCGATCGCCGGAGCCAGCGCCGTCACCAGCATCAGCGAGCGCGCGAGCAATTCCTTGAGCTGGCCCTCATTGGCCTCGATGCCCTCGACGCAGTTGACGCGGAAGCTCTCGGCCGCGTCGGCCAGGAGCCGCACGGATTGCAGAAACGCGGCGGCGATCACCGGCTTGAAGACGTTGAGCTCGAAATGGCCCTGGCTCGCGGCGAAGCCGATCGTCGCCTGGTTGCCGTGGACCTGGGTCGCGACCATGGTCAGCGCCTCGGCCTGGGTCGGGTTGACCTTGCCGGGCATGATCGAGGATCCCGGCTCGTTCTCCGGCAGGCTGATCTCGCCGAGGCCCGAGCGCGGGCCGGAGCCCATCAGGCGGATGTCGTTGGCGATCTTGAACAGGTCGGAGGCCAGCGCCGCCAGCGCGCCATGGGCGGCGGCGAGCGCGCCATGGCTGGCGAGCGCCTCGAACTTGTTGTCGGCGCTGCGGAAGGGCAGGCCGGTCAGCGCCGCGGCTTCCTTGGCGAAGAGCGCGGCGAAATCGGGATGGGTGTTGAGGCCGGTACCGACGGCTGTGCCGCCCTGCGCCAGTGCGTAGAGCCCGCCGAGGGCGGCCTCGATACGGCCGATGCCGAGATGGAGCTGCATCGCATAGCCGGAGAATTCCTGGCCGAGCGTGACGGGGGTGGCATCCTGCAGATGGGTGCGGCCGATCTTGACCAGGTTCTTGAAGGCTTCGGCCTTGGCGTCCAGCGCCTTTTCGAGGCCGCGCAGGGCGGGCAGCAGCCTGCGCGTGATCTCCAGCGCCGCGGCGATGTGCATCGCGGTCGGGAAGGCGTCGTTGGAGGACTGGCCGCGATTGACGTGGTCGTTGGGATGCACCGGGCTCTTGGCGCCGAGGCCGGCGCCGAGCAATTCGTTGGCGCGGTTCGCCAGAACCTCGTTGGCGTTCATGTTCGACTGGGTGCCGGAGCCGGTCTGCCAGATCACCAGCGGGAAATGCCCGTCGAACTTGCCGGCGAGCGCCTCGTCGGCGGCCTGGCCGATCGCGCCGGCGACGCGCTGGTCGAGCAGGCCGAGCCGGGCGTTGACATGCGCCGCCGTCTTTTTCACCAGGACCAAGGCATGCACCAGCGGCAGCGGCATGCGCTCGCTCTCGCCGCCGATCCTGAAATTCTCGAGCGAGCGCTGAGTCTGCGCGCCCCAGTAGCGATCCGCCGGCACGGCGATGGGGCCGAAGGAATCGGTTTCGGTGCGCGTCTCGGTCATGGGATCAGTCCGTCAGCTCGGTCGTCAGGTCTTCTTCCGGAAGGAATCCAGGCTGACGACTTCGGCGGTGCCGCGATTGTCGTCCTCGCCTTCGCTCGCCGCAGTCGCCGCGTCGGCCTTGTCGTCGCTGTCCTTGGTTCCGCCCTTGGCGGTTTCCGTTTCGGCCGCCTTGGATTTGAGGACGGGGACGCCGGCCGGCACGAGCTTGGCCGGCAGCGGGGCCGGCGCATCGGCCGTTTCGGCCTCGGCCGGCGGAGCGGCCTCCTCGGGCGTGTCCTGCGTCTCGAATTTCAGGCCGAACTGGACGGAAGGATCGAAGAAAGTCGTCACCGCGTCGAAGGGCACGAGCAGCCGCTCCGGCACGCCAGAAAAGGACAGGCCGACCTCGAAGGAATGGTCGCTGGCGCTCAGATCCCAGAACTGGTGCTGGAGGACGATGGTCATCTCCTCGGGATGCTTCTCCCGCAGGCGCTGCGACAGGCGCACGCCCGGAGCCCCCGTGCGGAAGGTGATGTAGAAATGATGCTCGCCCGGCAACCCGTCGCGCGCAGCCTCCGACAGGATCTTGCGGACGACGCCCTTGAGCGCCTCCTGAACCATCAGATCGTAACGAAGGACATCCTTGGACATTGCGTCGACGTTTCCGCTTCACTCCCCGGCGGGAACAGCCGGCAGGCCAAAATGAAAGTGGAGGCTTCTGTTGCCAGGCGCCTCCGAGCCCCGCCTTACGCGGCTAAACGCAAGGGCTTTGGTTTGGGAACCAGCACCGCATTACGCGGCGACAGCAACCCGAGCATTGTTGTCGTTGGCAACTATGCTTTTGGCCCGATAACGGCGGAACCATGCCGAGCAAAAGGAAGTCCTTTACACCCTCGTCGATCCTATTTCGCCCCCGCCAAAGCCCTGCGCGCTTGCGGCAAGGCTCCCTGTCGCCAGGGCTTTGGTGGAGGCGCCGGGTACCGCCCCCGGGTCCGAAAGGCTTATTCCGAAATCCGTTTATCGCCATAGCCGCTCTTGCGAGTGGCACCGTGAATATAGGCATAGCCGCGGCGCGGGGAAAGACCGCCGGCTCGATTTCGACAGGAAGGATCGATAAGGCCGAGCAGTGAGGCTTTCCGGCCTCAATTGAGAATTCGACCATCTCTCACATCGATGTCGAGGATCATCTCGTCGTCATCGACCGTGCGCCCCGCCAGCTCCCAGCGGTCGCTGGTCCGCGTGATCTCCTCGACATGGACGAGGCCGGCGCTCCAGGCAATCTCGCGCGCCCGGCTTTCCGAGATCGTGCTTTCAGGAATCGTCCGGCCGTTATCGAAGGCGACGATTTGGGCCGCCGCCTGCGAGCCATGACCCGGCAAGGCAACCACGCTCGTGAACAAGGCCACCGCAAGCAGGCGAGTTGCGCCACTCATCCGTATATCGAACCTCGTGAATCGGAGGCGGGATGAGTAGCGTGGATTGAGGCAAGTTTCGGACAGGAGCCTTCACGGCTGGTCGCGATCCCGTGAGTCCGTCAGATCGTCAGTTGCCGGCCTTCGCGGAGGCGGGGCGCTCCCGCTCCAGCTTCAGCACAGCGCCGTCGCTGGCCCTGAGCCTGATCTCGATCTCCGAGCCGAGACTGTCGCGGCCCTCGACCATCCAGTGGCCGTCGTCGAACTTGATCTCCTCGATGCGGGCGACGCCGTTTTCGGTGGCGATGCGGCGGGCATCCTCCATCGAGATCGTCCTGTCGGACGGTTTGGGCGGCGTTCCGGAAGGTTGGGCCATGGCCCGCGCCGAGAGCGCGAGCGTGGCCATGGCGGCCAGCGCCATCGATCGTCGTGAGAGCATGCGCATCTCTCCCTGTTCAGGCAGCCCATGAGGCAACCGGCGCCGCCGGGCATTGTTCCGGACGCGGTTTGTCACGACATGCTGCAAAGGTTGGGGAAGCTTGCCGGCGAGGCGGGGCCAGCGGCGCCGCGACCGGCTATGGTGGCCCGCTTCTCAGAGATTCGTCATGCACCCTTGTCACGACCGGCTCCAACGCGGCCCGACCCGAGGCATCCGCAAGGAATGTCGCTCCGCCATGCGCGCCATTGCCGGGCATCGGATGCGCCTCGACCCGTCGGAAGAGGCTCGGTCGGTCACGGCCGGGACGCTGCGTCCGGCGCGGCACGGCGCTCTGGAAGTATAGGGTTGCCGCGCTCGGCGTCGCGCAATCTCAGGAGGCAGGAATGAGCCGCAGGCACCCGGAACACCAATATCTCGACCTTCTTTCCGATGTGCTGGAACGGGGTGACGAGCGGCTCGACCGGACCGGCGTCGGTACGCGGTCCATTTTCGGCGCCATGGCGCGCTTCGACCTCTCGGACGGGACGGTGCCCATCCTGACGACCAAGCGCGTCTACTGGAAGACGGCGGTCAAGGAGATGCTCTGGTTTCTGACCGGACAGACCAATATCCAGCCGTTGGTCCGCGAGAATGTGCGGATCTGGACCGACTGGCCGCTCGCGACCTACCGTCGCGAAACCGGCGAGGAGATCGGCCAGGCGGAGTTCGAGAAGCGCATTGCCGAAGACGATGATTTTGCCGCGCGGTGGGGCGAGCTTGGGCCCGTCTACGGCAAGCAATGGCGCCGATGGCTGGGGGCCGATGGTCGCGAGCACGATCAGATCAAGGATCTGATCGACACCCTGCGCAGCAATCCGTCGAGCCGCCGCATGCTGTTCCATGGCTGGAATGTCGCTGAATTGGGCCAAATGGCTCTTCCGCCCTGCCATATGGTCTATCAGTACCACGTCACTTCGGATGGGCGGCTGAATTCCCTCTGTTTCCAGAGATCCGCGGATCTGCTCCTCGGCGTCGGGTTCAACTGGGTGAACTGCTGCGCGCTTCAATTGATGATCGCGCAGCAGGCGGGATTGAAGCTGGGCGATTTCGTCTGGTTCGGAGGCGATGTGCATCTCTACCTGAACCATCTCGATCAGGCTCGCGAGCAGTTGAGCCGCGATCCGCGTCCCTTCCCGAAGATGCGCCTGACGCGGCACGCCGCCAGCATCGACGATTACCGGATCGAGGATTTCGAGGTCGAGGGCTATTCACCTCACGCGGCCATCAAGGCGGACGTCGCGGTCTGATCTCGGCCAGTCAAAACTTCGGCGGCGCGATCTCCAGCAGGTCGGCGGGAGGGGTGATGTCGTGCAGGCGGCGGGCGGCGTCGGCTTCGGATGGGGCCGCGACGGCCGCCGCGGGCGGCTGGCCCAGATGCGCCAGGCGCGGCCAGCAGACGACGGCCGCCGTCACGAAGAGCTGCACGAGGATGAAGGGGGCGAGCGACGCCATGGCGGCGCGCAACGGCGCGCGCCGGCTCGCCGCCGCCCGCGTCATCGTCAGCGCATAGCCGAGCGGCGGGAGCAGGAAGCTCGTCTGCAGGACGAGCAGGGTCAGGACCGCGACCCATTGCGCATCCTCGACCCGCATCAGGATCGGCGGCAGCAGGATCGGCACCAGCACGAAGATGATCTCGAAGGCGTCGAGAACGAAGGCCGCGATGAAAATCAGGATGAGGCCGGCTCCCAAAATCCCCAGAGGACCGCCGGGCACCGCCTCCATCCAGCTGGCGACCAGCCGGTCGCTCCCGAGCACGCGGAAGACGAGCGTGAAGGTCGTCGCCGCGACCAGCAGGGCCATCAGCGCGCCGGTCATCGCCAGCGTATCGTCCAGAACCGCCTTCAGCGTCGCGCCGTCCAGTCGACGGCTGAGCAAGCCCGCGCCGAGCAGGCCGACGGCCCCCATCGCCGCCGCCTCGACCGCGTAGAAATAGCCGAGCGCGACGCCCAGCAGGAGCCCGCCGATGAATCCGACCGTCACGAGCGCCAGCAGCGCTTCCTTCAGCGTCGGGGCGGGAAGGCGCTTGCCGGGTTCCCGGCGCAGGAAGGCCAGGGCGAGGCAGGCCGCGAGAAACAGCCCCGCCGGCAGCATCGCGCCGCGGAAAACATCCTGCGTGTTGACGATGCGATCGACCCGGCCGGTGGCATTCAGGGCGATGGTGTGAGCCGTCATCATCGCATCGCCGAGCAGGATCAGGACGAGGGAAGGCGGCACGAGCACGCCGAGCGTGCTCGCCACCGTCAGCAACGCGACACTCTCGGCGGGCGTCACCTCATGCTCGGCCAATGCCGGCTCGATCGCGCGCGTCAGGGCGATCGCATTGGCGCTGACGGAACCGTTCATCGGCCCCAGGATGGCGCCGAGCGCCAGCGTCGCGCCGCGTGCGCCGCCGAAGGGGCGCAAGCCCGCGCGAAACAGGATGCGGGCGAGCGGCAGCCGGTTCAGCAGCGCGCCCATGAAGACAAAAAGCGGCAGGGCCTGCAGCAGATCCGATTCCAGCAGGCCGACGAGGCGGCTCGGCAGCGCCGCGAAGAGCGCCGCGCTGGACGGGTCGAGCACGGTCGATGCGGCAGCGCCGATCGTCGCAAGGCCGATCAGGACGCCCCAGACGGGCAACCCCGTCGCGATCGCGCCCAGCGCGACCCCGGCGAGCATGGCCAGGCCGATCCACTGGTTCACGCGCGCCTCCGCAGCAAACCGAGCAGGCCAGAGATGAAGACAAGGGCCGCCAGGAGGAAGCCCGAGGCGCGGATGAGGAAATAGCCGGGATTGCCGGTATCCGGGAAGGCCTCGAGGCCGCGAAGGCTGATCAGCAGGGCAGGCCAACCGACGATCAGCAGAAACAGCGACCAGGGCAGAAGCCCCAGCACGATGAGGCCGGCCTCCAGTGCCCGACGCAGCCTCTCCCCGTGCCGATGCGCCAGGGCATCGCTGGCCAGATGGGCGCCGGAACGGGTGGCCGCCGTCAGCGATACCGCGACGTAAAGGGCGAATACGCATTGCCCGAGATCGTTCGCCTCACGCGACCAGCCCTTGTAAAGATCGCGCAGCGGCCATTGCAGGAACAGCAGAAGCACGAGAGGCAAGGCGAGCCATCGGGCTGCCAGGCAGATCGCGCCCAGGCCCCGATCGAGCGCGTCAACGAGAGCCTGCATGGAATCGCTCCGGAACGGGCATCCATCAAACATCATTCCGCGACGCGAGTAAGCCTGCGCCGGGGCGATATCGACACCTGTCGAACCGCCCGGGCTGTCGAGGCGCTTCAAGCTGCGATGCGGCCTCTATACCCAGGTATAGTTGGCGATGCCTTCGTCCGATTGATCCCGCCCCCGACAGCGCGCAAACAGCGTGACGTCGCCGCAACGAGGCGGCGCCCTTTCACATCGCACGGCCCTTCTTCGAGGAGGGAGAGATCGCGTCGGTCCGCTGCGGCGGCGCTTTGCGATCTCGCACGCCTGTGATGCAGGAGCGCGCCGGACGTCGCCCGGCGCTAAGGACGACTTCGAGCAGGTCGAAGGAGATGCGTCATGAACGATATCCTCGCCTTTCCCCGGTCGGTGGCTCCCGCCGGACCCGGCCCGGCGCGGCCTGTCTCTTCCCAGGTTCTGCGCTTCGCGCCGCGCATGAAGGCCGGGCGTTCGCGCCTCGTGGCCGCGTGGCGGATCAGCGAGGTGGATGGGCGTCTGGAATGCTGCTGGCAGCCGGAATGTGGGGAGGAGGGCGCCCGACGATCTCGCGCCAGCAGGCGCTGCAGAGTCTTCCTGCCCCATGCCGGGCTGCTGGCGCGCGGCGGCACGGCGCTCTCCATCGGCCATGCCGGTCGCTATTCAGCCGAGGTTCCGTGATGGCATTCCTGTCCAACAATCCCGAGCGGGGCAGCGCCCTTGCCGCTCTCGCCCGCGAGCGGGTGCTGCCCAATCTCTACGACCTCGCCGCCTTCGCGCTGCTCGCCACGCTCGCGGTGCTGACGTTCCATGGCGCGGCGGCGATGCATGCGCCGCTCGCCGGCCTTTCCAGCGCGCCCATCGCGCTCGATCCGGCGTTGCTGCCGGAATACGCGCTGCGCACGACGATGCGGATGTTCGCGGCGATCATCGCCTCGTTGATCTTCACCTTCGTCGTCGCGACCCTGGCGGCCAAGAGCCGCCGCGCCGAAATGCTGATCATTCCGGCGCTCGATATCCTTCAATCGGTGCCGGTGCTCGGCTTTCTGACCTTCACCGTCACCTTCTTCATGGGGCTGTTCCCCGGCAGCCAGCTCGGCGCCGAATGCGCCTCGATCTTCGCGATCTTCACCAGCCAGGCCTGGAACATGGCCTTCTCCTTCTATCAGTCGCTGCGGACCGTGCCGCGCGATCTGGACGAGGTCAGCCGCGGCTTCGGCCTGTCCTCCTGGCAGCGCTTCTGCCGGCTGGAGGCCCCGTTCGCGATGCCCGGCCTGGTGTGGAACACCATGATGTCGATGTCGGGCGGCTGGTTCTTCGTCGTCGCCTCGGAGGCGATCACGGTCGGCGACACGACGGTCCAGCTTCCGGGGCTCGGTTCCTGGCTCGCGCTCGCCATCAAGGAGCAGGACTTCCTGGCCGTGGGCTGGGCCGTGCTCGCCATGGCCGTGGTGATCGGCCTCTACGATCAGCTCCTGTTCCGCCCGATCGTCGCCTGGGCCGACAAGTTCCGCTTCGAGCAGACGGCGGGGCAGCGGAAGCCCCGCTCATGGGTCTATGGCCTGGCGCGCCGCACCCGCCTGCTCAAGCGCCTGATGGTTCCCTTCGCCTGGCTCGGCAACCGGCTCATGCTGCTGCGGTTTCGGCTGGCGTCCTCGCGGCCCGTCAGGATCGCCCCTGCGGCGAGCCGCGCGCTGGACTATGCTTGGCTCGGCCTGATCGTGGCGCTGGGCGCGTGGTCGACCTGGATCGCGGTCTCCTATGTCGGGCAGACCCTGTCGTGGGGGGATGCCGGGGATGCTTTGGTGCGCGGCCTCGTCACCCTGCTGCGGGTCGTCGTGTTGATCGCCGTCGCGAGCGTGATCTGGGTGCCGATCGGCGTATGGGTCGGCCTGCGCCCCGAGATTGCAGAGCGGGTCCAGCCGGTCGCGCAGTTCCTCGCGGCCTTTCCGGCCAATGTGCTGTTTCCCTTCGCCGTCATCGCCATCGTCAGCACCGGCGCGAGCCCGGAAATCTGGCTCTCGCCGCTGATGGTGCTGGGGACGCAGTGGTACATCCTGTTCAACGTCATCGCCGGGGCGAGCGCCTTCCCGACCGATCTGCGCGAGGTCGCCCGCGTCTACCAGCTCCGCTCATGGACCTGGTGGCGGCGCGTCATCCTGCCGGGGATCTTTCCCTACTACGTTACCGGCGCGCTGACGGCCTGCGGCGGCTCCTGGAACGCGAGCATCGTCGCCGAGGTGGCGAGCTGGGGCGATACCAAGCTCGAGGCCTATGGGCTGGGCTCCTACATCGCCAATGCGACCGAGGCCGGCGACTTTGCGCGCGTCGTGCTGGGCATCGCCGTGATGTCGCTCTTCGTCACCCTGTTGAACCGCGTGCTCTGGCGCCCGCTCTACGTCCTCGCCGAGCGCCGCATGCGCCTCGACTGAAGTTCCCGAAAGGATCCGACCGATGGACAGCATCACCGAGACTTCCGCATTGAACAGCAACCGGTCCGACGCGCTGGTCCGGGCTCGACAGGTCTGCCAGAGCTACGACAAGGGAGGGGCCGGCTCCCTCGTCGTGCTCGACAAGGTCGACGTCACGCTCGATCCCGGCGAGATCGTGGGTTTGCTCGGGCGTTCCGGCTCGGGAAAATCGACCTTGCTGCGGGCGATCGCCGGGCTGATCCAGCCGAGCGGCGGCACCGTCGAATTCTGCGGCCGGCCGGTGGCGGGGCCGAGTGCCGGAGTCGCCGTCGTCTTCCAGAGCTTCGCCCTGTTTCCCTGGTTGACGGTTCTGGAAAATGTCGAGCTCGGCCTCGAAGCGCAGGGCGTGGCGCCGGCCGAGCGGCGCAAGCGGGCGCTTGCCGCCATCGACCTGATCGGCCTCGACGGTTTCGAGAGCGCTTATCCGAAGGAATTGTCCGGCGGCATGCGCCAGCGCGTCGGGCTCGCCCGCGCCTTGGTCGTGCATCCCAAGGTCCTGCTGATGGACGAGCCGTTCTCGGCGCTCGACGTCCTGACCGCCGAGACGCTGCGCACGGACCTGCTTGACCTGTGGTGCGAGGGGCGGATGCCGATCGAGGCCATCCTGATGGTGACCCATAACATCGAGGAGGCGGTGCTGATGTGCGATCGCATCCTGCTCTTCGGCTCCAATCCCGGCCGCGTCATTGCGGAGCTGCGCGTCGAATTGCCCCAGCCGCGCAACCGTCTCGATCCCGCCTTCCGCGCGCTGGTGGACGAGATCTATGCGCGCATGACGGCGCGTCCGGGGGTCCCGGCGCGCGAGGGCTTTTTTCCCGGCACCGGCATCGCGATGTCGCTGCCGCGCGTCTCGACCAATCTCATGGCCGGTCTCATCGAGGCGATCGCAGCCGAACCCTATAAGGGCGAGGCCGATCTGCCGCCGCTCGCGGCGCAGCTCCATCACGAGATCGACGATCTCTTCCCGGTGGCGGAGACGCTCCAACTGCTCCGCTTCGCCGATATCGAGGGCGGCGACATCAGGCTCACGGCGCCGGGCTTACGCTTCGCCGACAGCGATGTCGACGAACGCAAGCGCCTCTTCGCCCAGCAGCTCGCCGCCTATGTACCGCTCGCGGCGCATATCCGCCGGGTGCTGGACGAGCGCTCGAGCCATCGGGCGCCGGCCGGGCGCTTCCGCGACGAACTCGAGGATCACATGTCGGAGGATTATGCCGCCACGACCCTCAAGGCCGTCACCAACTGGGCCCGTTATGGCGAGTACTTCGCCTATGACGAGGCCGCCGACCTCTTCACCCTCGAAAATCCGAGCTGAGGCACTCCCGGGCCGAGCGCTCGCCGCGCTCAGGGCGCAATGGTCGAACGGAGCCGCTTGCGGTACTGGATCGATGATGCCGCCCGGAACGAGCCCGGTCCGGCAAGCGGTGCGGGATGTCCGTGGGGGAGGCGATGCGCGTGCTCGACCGTGAGCGTTTCCGCCTCGGGAAGGCCGGGCTTGGCCTGAGCCTCGCCTTGCTGGCGGCCGCGATCTTCCTCGCCGATACCTATACCGATCTGGAGATCGCGGTTGCGGTCCTCTATGTCGCGGTGATCCTGGTTTCGGTGTGGTTTGACCGGCCGGCGGTCGTGCTCTGGGTCGGCGCGGCCAGCGCCGGGTTGACGATCCTCAGCTATCTGCTCACCCCGCGCGGGGCGGAGCATGCCGGGCTGGTCAACTGCCTCCTCAGCCTGATTGCGATCGGGGCTACGACCTATCTGGCGATACGGATCGAGGCCGCCGAAGCCCGCGCCCGCCAGGCGCGAGCGGAGCTTGCCCATATCTCGCGCGTCACGATGATGGGCGAGCTGACAGCATCGATCGCGCATGAGGTCAGCCAGCCGCTCGCCGGCATCGTCGCCAACGGGCACGCCGCCCTGCGCTGGCTTGCCGCCACCCCCGCCGACCCGGCCGAGGCCAGGCGGGCGCTGGAGCGCGTCGTCGCCGATGCGGACCGCGCCGGCGACGTGATCGGCCGCGTGCGCAGGATGGTGGCGAAGGCGCCTCCCTCGCGCGAGACGGTCGATGTGGCCGCCCTGATCGAGGACGTGCTGTCATTGACGCGCAGCGAGATCCGCAAGGCGCAAGTGACGTTGCGGACCGACCTGGCCGATGACCTGCCGCGGGTGATCGCCGACCGGGTCCAGCTGCAGCAGGTCGTCCTCAATCTGCTGGTGAACGCAGCCGAGGCCATCGGTCAGCAGGAAACCGGGCCGCGGGACATGCTGGTCGGCGCTGCAACCGATGGCGAGAGGGTCACCGTGAGCATCCGCGATACCGGCGTGAGCCTCGCCCCCGCCGCCATCGAGCGGATCTTCGACGCCTTCCACTCGACCAAGCCCGGCGGGATGGGCATGGGGCTGGCGATCAGCCGCTCGATCGTCGAGGCCCATGGTGGGACGATCTATGCCGCGGCCAATCCTCCGCGCGGCATGGTCTTCGGTTTCACCCTTCCGGTGAGGGCAGCGACAGCGGAGCGCAACCATGGCTGATGAGCCGCCGATCGTCTTCGTCGTCGACGACGATCCTTCCGTCCGCGACGGGCTGGACAGCCTGTTCCGCTCTGTCGGCTATGCGGTGGCGACCTTCGGTTCGGTCCAGGACTTTGCGCTGCACAGGCGCCCGGAAAGGCCGAGCTGCCTCGTCCTCGATGTCAGGATGCCCGGGCCGAGCGGCATGGATTTCCAGGCGGAGCTCGCAGGGATGGGCGATCCGCTTCCGATCGTTTTCCTGACCGGCCATGGCGATGTGCCCATGGCCGTGCGCGCCATGAAGACGGGCGCGGTGGAATTCCTGCTGAAGCCGTTCCGCGAGCAGGATCTGCTGGATGCGGTGCGCGCGGCGATCGAGCGGGACCGGGCGCGCAGGGCGCAGGAAGCCAGCCTGGCGGAGCTTGGGGCGCGCTTCGCGACGCTGTCGATGCGCGAGAAGGAGATCATGGCCTTCGTCGTCGCAGGCCGCCTGAACAAGCAGATCGCGGCCGATCTCAAGCTGAGCGAAGTGACGGTGAAGGTGCATCGCGGCCAGGTGATGCGGAAGATGGGGGCGGCCACGCTGGCGGATCTGATCGGGCTCGCAGGCAGGCTCAGGAGATAGCCATCCTCACGCCGGGGCGCGTGCGGCCGCGCACGCCTTCGCCATCTTGCCTCACACCGCAGGATTTCAGGCCAGAAACCCGGTCGCGACGGCCCAGAGGAGGAAGATGCCCATCCCGGCCCGGTAGATCACGAAGACCCAGCTCGACATCCGCTCGAGATACCGCATCAAGCCCCAGATCGCGGCGAAGGACGCGAGCGAGCCGGCGATCAGGCCGACCACCAGCAGCGCCACGGCATGGGCGTCGATGCCGGCCCTGGCGATCTCCCAGGCTTCCTTCAGCCCGGCCAGCGCGATGGCCGGCAGGCCGAGCAGGAAGGACAGCCGCGCCGCCTCGGCGCGCTTGAAGCCGAGGCCCAGCGCCGCCGTCAGGGTCGAGCCCGACCGCGAGACGCCGGGGATCAGGGCCCCGACCTGAGCCAGGCCGACCAGCAGGAAATCCCGGAAGCCGGCCTGCTCCACCGTCCGGCGATGGCTTGCGAACCATTCCGTCGCCGCGAGCAGCAGCGCCATCACCAGCGATGTCGCGCCGATCACCCCCAGCGCGCGCAGAGGCGAACCGCACCGGTTGAGCAGGGGCGCGAGCGCGACACCGGCAATGACGATCGGGATCGTCGCCAGGACGATGCCGAGCGCCAGCCGGCCCGGCCCTTCCGCGAAGCGGCGGGTTCTCACCGCGGCCAGCGCCCCGCCGGCGATGCTGCCGACATCGCGCCTGAAATAGCTGATCACGGCCGCCAGCGCTGCCAGTTGCATCAGCGCCGAGAAGGCGGAGCCGGGATCAGGCCAGCCGAGCAGGGCCGGCACGACCCGCATATGGGCCGTCGAGGAGATCGGCAGCAATTCGCTGACGCCCTGGACGAGCCCGAGCACGATGACCTGACCGAAGTCGAGAGCGGCGAACCCGGTGTCGAGTCCGGCGGAACAAGCGGCTGCTGCCATGATGATGGTCTCGTGACAAAGGAGGCGCGCGCCAAGCACAAAGCATTCCAGCGCGGATGACCGGTCGATGCTCCGGCTGCCGCGCCCGATTGGCCGTTCCCAGCGCCTTCGAGAGGCTCCGGTCTCGTCCGAGGCCTTCCGTAACCTGCGTTCGCGGTCTCCGAGCCTCACTCCAAATTTTGCAGTTCCGTTCAAACCTTGAGGCTCCCACGGCGTGTCGGGCCGACCACGCGAACAAGCAGAACGTGCGATCCCGCCGCGTGCGCCGGCAACCCATGTGCACAAGCCCCGAGCGGGGTGGCCCGGTCCGTCGCGGGTCGCTACACATCGTTTCGACCACACTTACGGCAACGCTCATTCGACCATCGAGGCTCCGATCGCCGCATGACTCTTTCCATCCGTCCCGCGCGCTCCGGCGAAGCCGGACTCGTGCTGAGCTTCGTCAAGGAACTCGCCGAATACGAGAAGCTGCTGCACGAGGTCGTCGCGACCGAGGACGAGATCGCGGCCTCGCTCTTCGGCGACAATCCGCGTGTCTTCTGCGACATCGCCGAATGGGATGGCGAGCCGGTCGGCTTCGCGCTCTGGTTCTATACCTATTCGACCTTCAGGGGCCGGCACGGCATCTGGCTCGAAGATCTCTTCGTGCGGCCGGGGCAGCGCGGCCGCGGCATCGGCAAGGCGCTGATGGCGCGGCTGGCGCAGCGTTGCGTCGCGGAGGACCTGCCGCGCCTCGCCTGGTGGGTGCTGAACTGGAACGAGCCGTCGCGCGTGTTCTACCGCTCCATCGGCGCCAAAGCGCAGGACGAGTGGACGGTGAAGCGGCTCGAGGGCGAGGCGCTGGCGAAGCTCGGCGCCGTGGGCTGATGGCGATGGCGGCGCTTCCTCTCGTCCTCGTCGCGGCGGTTGCCGACAATGGCGTGATCGGCAGCGACAACCAGTTGATCTGGCGGTTGAGGACCGATCTGCGGCGCTTTCGCCAGCTCACGACGGGGTGCCCGATCATCATGGGGCGCAAGACCTATCTCTCCATCGGCAAGCCGCTGCTGGGGCGCCGGACCATCGTGCTGACACGCGATCCCGGCTTCAATGCCGATGGCGTCGATGTCGCACATACGGTCGAGGAGGCGGTGGCGCTGGGTCAGAGGCTGGGGCGGGAGATGAACGCCCATGCCGTCATCATCGGCGGCGGCACCGAAATCTACGCCCAGATGCTGCCCCTGGCCGACAGGCTCGAACTGACGCTCGTTCACGCCGCTCCGGGGGGCGACGCGGTCTTTCCGCCCTGGGAGAAGGGCGCCTTCGTCGAAACCGCGCGGGAGAGCCATCCGGCCGATTCCGACAACGAACACCCCTTCACTTTCGCAAGCTATCGGCGGCGCGCCGGGGCGGGGCGCGGCTGATCGTCGCTTTTCCGAGCATGACGGGCGACTTGCGCCGTTGACGAATTCATGGCCCATGACCAAGTCAGGCGAGCGTCTCTCCCCGAGGCGCTGACAAATGGCCGCCATTCACCTATGGCTCGGCCTCAAGCACAATGAACGGAAGGGAACGGGCCCGGAATGCCTTGGAGTAACCAGAGCGGCGGCGGCAGCGGCGGGGGCGGACCCTGGGGCCAGCGCGGAGGCAGTGGCGGTGGCGGCCCATGGGGCGGCGGCTCCGGCGGGGGCAATGGCAATCCGCCCGACCTCGAGGAAATTCTGCGGCGCAGCCAGGACCGGCTGAAGAATCTCGTTCCCGGCGGCAATCTCGGCGGCCGCGGCCTTGCGCTCGGCGCGCTGGTCCTGATCGCGATCTGGCTTCTGTCCGGATTCTATTTCGTGCGGCCCAACGAGGTCGGCCTCAACGTCGTGTTCGGCAAGTTCGTCGGCAAGACGGGCGAGGGCGCCAACTGGAACTGGCCCTATCCGATCGGCAATGTGGTCAAGCCGCAGGTTACGAACGTCATCACCACCGAGGTCGGCTTCCGGACCGTCGAGGCGGTGCGCCAGTCGCGCCAGACCGACGTGATCGAGGAAAGCCTGATGCTCACCGGCGACGAGAACATCGTCGACATCGATTTCATCGTGCAGTGGCAGATCGACCCGGCCGCGCCCGAGAACTACGTCTTCAACATCCAGGACCCGCCCGGCACCGTCAAAGCCGTGGCCGAGGGCGCGATGCGCGAGATCATCGGCCGGCGCAACATCCAGCCGGTGCTGACCACCGACCGTGGCGCGATCGAGACGGAAGTGCGCCAGCTCATGCAGGATACGCTCAACGGCTACAATGCCGGCGTGCAGATCCGGCTCGTGCAGCTCCAGAAGGTCGATCCGCCGCAGCAGGTCATCGACGCCTTCCGCGACGTCCAGGCGGCGCGTGCCGACCAGGAGCGCCTGCGCAACGAGGCGCAGACCTATGCCAACCGCGTCGTGCCCGAGTCGCGCGGCCGCGCCGCCCAGCTCGTGCAGTCGGCTGAAGCCTACAAGGAGCAGACCGTGGCGGAAGCGCGCGGTCAGGCCAGCCGCTTCAACGCGGTCTACGAGCAGTACAAGAATGCTCCGGGCGTGACGCGCGAGCGCCTCTTCCTGGAGACGATGGAACGCGTGATGGGCGGAACCGACAAGATCATCCTCGACTCGACGGGCAACGGCCAGGGCGTGGTGCCCTATCTGCCGCTCGACCAATTGCAGAGGCTACCCGCCCGGGGCGGCCAGCAGCAGGGAGCGACCCGATGAACGGTTCCTTCCTTCGGGCGGCTCTTGTCGTCGTCCTCGTCGCCGTCGCGGCCGTGTTCTACGCCTGCACCTTCATCGTCTCGCAGACGCAGTCGGCGCTCGTGCTCAGGCTGGGCGCGGTGCGCGCGGTCAAGACCGAGCCGGGCCTCTATTTCAAATGGTTCGCGCCGATCGAGACGGTGACGCTGCTCGACAACCGCATCCTCGACCTCGATCTGCCGGCGCAGGAGATCATCGCCTCCGACCAGAAGCGTCTGGTGGTCGATGCCTTCACGCGCTACCGGATCTCTGATCCGCTGCGCTTCTACCAGGCGGTCAACAACATCCCGCGGGCGAATTCGCAGCTCACCTCGATCGTCAACGGCAATGTCCGTTCGGTCCTGGCGGATGCGACCTTCGTCGATGTGGTGCGCACCGAGCGGTCGCGGCTGATGGCCCGCATCCGCGACGTGGTGAACCGCGAGGCGGCGCGCTTCGGCATGACGGTCGTCGACGTCAAGCTGCGCCGCGTCGACCTGCCGGCGGCGAACTCGGCGGCGGTGTTCCAGCGCATGCAGACCGAACGTCAGCGCGAGGCGGCGGAAGCGCGCGCGCTCGGCGGTCAGCAGGCGCAGGAGATCCGCGCAAGGGCCGACAGGGACGCGACCGTGATCGTCGCGGAAGCGCAGCAGAAGTCCGACGAGATCCGCGGCCAGGGCGAAGGCGAGCGCAACAGGGTGTTCGCCGAGGCCTTCGGCAAGGATCCGGAGTTCTTCGCCTTCTACCGCTCGATGCAGGCCTATGAGGCGAGCATCAAGCCGGGCGATACGCGCATGGTGCTGACCCCCGATTCGCCGTTCTTCCAGTTCTTCAACGGGCCGAACACGCAGCGCGGGGGCGGACAGGCGCAATCTCAGGCCGCGCCGGCAAACCCGGCTCCCGTGCCGGCACGGCCCTGATCACAGCGAGCGACGCGGATGTTCGACTTCATCGCGGCGCTCGGCCTGGTCTTCGCCATCGAGGGCATTCTCTTCGCTTCGATTCCGCATCTGGCGAAGGATGCCCTGCGCAGCGCGGCGGAGACGCCGCCCGATCGGATGCGTCTGATCGGGCTCGGCTCGGCGGTGCTCGGCGTGATCCTGGTCTGGATCGCGCGCGGAAGCTGGTAGACTATCCCGCGATCGTGTTCGATGACACGATTGTGCGTCGCCCTTCCGCCGCATTTCGGAGTTCAATTCGGCGCGAGAGTTGTGCCGCATCGATCGGCCTGCCTTTTTCCGTCATGAGGATTCAAATGGCATTGAAAACCGTTCCCGTGGCTGCCCGGTCCGTCCGCATCGCGCTCGCGGCCGGCGTGGCCGGCCTGGCGCTGCTGACGCCGGTGCTGGCGCCGGCGCAGGCCAGAGCCAATACCCCCTTGCTGCAAGGTCAGACCTCGCTCGCCGACCTCGTCGACAAGGTGATGCCGGCGGTGGTCAACATCTCCGCCGTTACGACCAGCGACACCAAGGGCCGCAACCTGCCGCAATTGCCGCAGCTCGGTCCCGATACGCCCTTCGGCGACCTGTTCGAGGAGTTCTTCAACCGCCGCAACCAGCAGGGCGAGCGCCAGGCGCCGCAGCAGCGCCGGTCGCAATCGGCGGGTTCGGGCTTCGTCATCGACCCGTCGGGCATCGTCGTCACCAATAATCACGTCATCGGCGACGCCAACGAGATCACGGTGATCTTCGGCGACGGCCTGCGGCTCAAGGCCGAGGTCATCGGCAAGGACACCAAGGTCGATCTCGCCGTGCTGCGGGTGAAGCACGACAAGCCGCTGCCTTCCGTGAAGTTCGGCGATTCCGACAAGATGCGGATCGGCGATCCGGTGATGGCGATCGGCAACCCGTTCGGCCTCGGCGGCTCGGTCTCGTCGGGCATCATCTCGGCCCGCAACCGCGACATCAGCCAGGGGCCGTACGACACCTATATCCAGACAGACGCGGCCATCAACAAGGGCAATTCCGGCGGCCCGCTGTTCAACATGGCCGGCGAGGTCATCGGCATCAACACGGCGATCCTGTCGCCGACCGGCGGCTCGGTCGGCATCGGCTTCGCCGTGCCGGCCGCGCTGGCGGCGAACGTGGTCGAGCAGTTGCGCGAATTCGGCGAGACCCGCCGCGGCTGGCTCGGCGTGCGCATCCAGAGCATCGACGACGCCACCGCGGATGCGCTGGGACTGGGCACGGCGCGCGGCGCGCTGATCGCCGGCGTCGACGAGAAGGGCCCGGGCAAGCCGGCCGGCCTCGAGACCGGCGACGTGATCACCAAGTTCGACGGCAAGGACGTGAAGGATTCGCGCGATCTGCCGCGCATCGTCGCCGCGACGCCGGTCGGCAAGGACGTGCCGGTCACGATCGTCCGCAAGGGCAAGGAAGAGATCAAGACGGTCAAGCTCGGCCGCCTCGAAGATGGCGAGAAGGTCCAGACCGCCTCCGCCAGCAAGCCCACTCCGGAAGCGGCGAAGCCAGCGGTGACGAGCGCGCTCGGCCTCGAACTTTCGGCCCAGAACGACGAGCTCAGGAAGCGCTATTCGATCAAGGACGGGCTGAAGGGCGTCGTCGTGACGAAGGTCGATCCGAACTCGAACGCCGCCGACAAGCGCATCATGGTCGGCGAGCTGATCGTCGAGGTCGGGCAGGAGCCGGTCAACACGCCGGACGAGCTGACCAAGCGCCTCGATGCGCTGAAGAAGGAGGGCAAGAAGTCCGCCCTTCTGCTGGTTTCCAACGGCCAGGGCGAGGTCCGCTTCGTCGCGGTGGCGATGAACTGACCGGTCCCTGACAGGGCGAGATCGAGGGCGGCCCGGCGGGCCGCCCTTTTTGTTTGGCGCCCGCGCTTTGCGGGCATGCCGCCGATCCCGTCTTTGCGATGGCGCATCCGGCTCGCGGCTGGCACCTTGCGTGCCTTCGGCATGGCAAGACGGGCGCGGCTCCGGCCGGTGAGCAGCGACATGAAGATCAGCGATATTTCCTTCGTCACCACCGACTGGTCGGCCGTGCCGGCCGAGCGCCATGCCGGCGACGCCGGGGAGGCGATCTGGCGCGTCCAGTATTTCGGACCGGAGGAGAACCGCATCCGGGTGCGGATGGTCGAGTATTCGGCCGGCTACGTCGCCGATCACTGGTGCACGAAGGGCCACATCATCCTGTGCCTGGAAGGCGAGATGGAGACGACGCTGGACGATGGCCGCGTCATGCCGCTCAAGGCCGGCATGAGCTATCAGGTCGCCGATGGCGCCGAGGCGCACCGCTCGCAGACGAAGACGGGCGCGAAGCTCTTCATCGTCGATTGATCAGCGCCTGACGATCTCGCCGCCGGTATAGCCCTGGGCGTAGAGCAGGGCGGTGAGATCGGCGTGCTCCAGCCGGGCATCGGCCGCGGCCGCGACAGCGGGCTTGGCACGGAAGGCGATGCCGAGGCCGGCCTCGCCGAGCATGGCAAGGTCGTTGGCGCCGTCGCCGACCGCAAGCGTCTGCTCGGGGCGGAGGCCGAAGCGGCTGCGCAGTTCGACGAGCGAATCGAGCTTGGCCTGCTTGCCGAGGATCGGGTCGGCGACCTCGCCGGTCAGGATGCCGTCCTGCGCCAGCAGCACGTTCGAGCGGTGCTCGTCGAAGCCGATGGCGGCGCTGATCGGACCGGTGAAGACGGTGAAGCCGCCGGAGACCAGGGCGGTGTAGGCGCCGTTGGCGCGCATCGTATGGACGAGCTCGTAGCCGCCCGGTGTCAGGGTGATGCGGTCGCGGATGATCTCGTCGACCACCGACAGCGGCACGCCCTTCAGCAAGGCGACGCGTTCGCGCAGCGCCGGCTCGAAGGCGATCTCGCCGCGCATGGCGCGCTCGGTGATGGCTGAGACGAGATCCTTCAGCCCGACACAGGCGGCGAGCTCGTCGATGCATTCCTGGCCGATCATCGTCGAATCCATGTCGGCAAGGAACAGGGCCTTGCGGCGGCTCGCTTCGGGCTGGACGATGACGTCGATCGCCACATCTTCCAGCGCGGTCCGGATTTCGGCTTCGAGCTTGCGCGCGTCGGTTCCATCCGCGAAGAGATCGGCGGCGATGGCGCCGTCCAGCGTGGCTGTGCGATGGATGCCCGGCACTGCGCGGGCGAGGCGTGCGAGCAGGGCCTCGCCGACGAGCGCCTGGCCATGGGCGGAAACAAGTGTCGCGACGAGCATGTGAGGACCGGTGACGCAGGCGGAAGAGACGATCAGGGCGGTGCTCATCGCAGGTCCGACCGCCAGCGGCAAGTCCGCGCTCGCCATCGAGATCGCCCGGCGGCTGGACGGCGTCGTGGTCAACGCCGATTCCATGCAGGTCTATGCCGATCTGCGCATCCTCTCCGCCCGCCCGAGCGAGGCCGAGGAGGCGCTCGCGCCGCACCGGCTCTACGGCCATGTCGACGGTGCCGTGAATTACTCGGCGATGCGCTATGCGGCGGATGTCGCGGCCTTGCTGCCGCAGCTTTGGGAGCAGGGCAAGCTGCCGATCCTGGTGGGGGGAACGGGGCTCTACTTCAAAGCGGTGACCGAGGGCTTCTCGGCGATGCCGCCCGTGCCGGAGGCGGTGCGCTCCGCCTTCCGAGCGCGAGCGGAGGGCGCCGCGACCGAGGCGCTGCATGCCGAGCTTGCCGCTCTCGATCCCCTCATGGCCGACCGGCTGCGGCCGTCGGACCGGCTGCGGATCATGCGTGCCATCGAGGTGCATCTGGCGACCGGGCGTTCGCTGGCGAGCTTCCAGGGCGAGCGCGAGCCGGGACCTCTCGACGGCATGGCGCTGCTACGCCTGTTCGTCAGCCCGTCGCGTGAGGATGTGCGCGCCCGGATCGACCGGCGCTTCGAGGCGATGATGGCGACAGGCGCGCTGGAGGAGGTTGCGCGGCTGCGGGAGCGGGGGCTCGATCCGCTCCTGCCGATCATGCGCGCCCATGGCGTGCCGGGTCTGATCGCGCATCTCGACGGCGAAATCTCGCTGGAGGAGGCGATCGCGCGCGGGCAGGCCGACACGCGCGCCTATTCCAAGCGGCAGGTGACATGGTTCCGGCACCAGATGGCGGGCTGGCAGGCGGTGGCGCCGGAGGCCGCGCTGGAGACGGCGCTCGCCGGCCTGAAACGCTGAACTCAGGCCGCGACGGCGGCGATCGTGCTCGCCTCGGCGATGCCGATCCGGTTCCGGCCCTCGTTCTTGGCACGGTAGAGCGCCTGGTCGGCGCGCTCCATCAGCATGGCGAGCTGCTCTTCCGACTGGCGTGTCGCGATGCCGTAGCTGGCGGTGACCTTGAGTTCGAGCGTCTCGGAAACGGGCAAGGCGCGGCTCGCCAGCGCGTCCTGGATCTGGCGCGTCTTGGCCACCGCCTCGGCCCCGCCGGCCCCGCGCAGCAGAATGGCGAATTCCTCGCCGCCGACGCGGGCGACGAGGTGGCGCTCGCCGCGCAGCAGCCCGAGCAGCATATCGGCGAAGGCACGGATGACGGCGTCTCCCGCCGCATGGCCGTGGGAGTCGTTGACCTGCTTGAAATGGTCGAGATCGACGATGATGAGCGAGATGTCAGCATCCTCGCTCGCACCCGTCGCCATCGCGGCATGGGCGCGCTCGGTGAAGGAGCGGCGGTTGAGGAGAGCGGTCAGCGGGTCGGTCTCGGCGAGGCGCCGCAGTTCCTTTTCGCGTTCCTCGCGATAGCCGATCTCTTCGGACAGGGCCCGGCGCGTCGCCCGCTCCCGGCCGATCTCGAGCGCGAGCGTCGCGGCGCGCAGTTGCAGGGTCTGGTTGGCGACGGTGAGGTCGGTGATGTCGGTCAGTGTCATGAGGAGCCCGTCGCCGAGGGGGGCGACCGCGAGCCTCAGCCAGGTCGTGCGCTCGCCAAGAGCGAAGGCGGTTTCGAAGGTGTCGGCGCGCTGATGCTGCATCGCGTGGAGGCAGCGGCGCCAGAGCGTCGGGTCGCTGAGGAAGGGCAGGCCCTCCCGGCCTTCGCAATCCAGCAGGCAGGCACCGGGCCGTCCGGCCAGTTCGGCCGCCCGTGCATTTGCCGTGACGATGACCGTGCGGTCGATGCCGCCATCATCGTCGCGGATGGCGCGCAGCGCGACGATGCCGCTCGGTGAGTTGTCCAGCACCGCATTGAGCAGGTCCTCGCGGAACTGCAACGGGCGGCTGAAGGCGACCACCACGTCCCGTCCGTCCTGCGCGATGGTGGGGAGCAGGAGGCGCTCC
Organism: Allobosea sp. RCC_152_1; assembly: GCF_041360765.1. Lineage (NCBI taxonomy): Bacteria > Pseudomonadati > Pseudomonadota > Alphaproteobacteria > Hyphomicrobiales > Alloboseaceae > Allobosea > Allobosea sp. RCC_152_1. The sequence goes on along the minus strand of NZ_JBFUPU010000002.1, from coordinate 61,818 downwards.
CACAGCGCGACGCGGGTGATCGGCTTGGAACGGTGGATGGTGTAGAGCGGCTTGCGCTCCGAGCGCGCGCGTTCGGCGCAGTCGCGCGTGAATGTCGCGACCTGCGGCCGCATCGCGGCCAATGTCTCGCCCAGCCGCGAGCCGCCGACATAGCGCACGATCTCGCGGCCGTAATGGATCCAGCGATAATCACCGTCATCGGTCGGCTCAAGGATGACCAAGTCCTCGCCGAAGGCCGGCATGATTTCGGCGATGAAGTCTTCGTAGGCGACGGGCCGGCCGTTGCGACCATGGAACGCGAACCGGTCGAGCAGCTTCGCGATCTCGGGCGCATGGGCGCGGGCTGCGATGTTTTCGGTATGGACTTCGTGGTACATAGCCGTCCCGGTTCGAGCGGGCGCAACGCTAAGACAGGCAGGTTGAGAAACCGTTCCGCGATGGACGCGATTTTTGCGTAATCGTGTCAATCATTCGGTTGCCAACCGTTCAAGGGGGTCTTCAACCTTCGGAGGGGGCTCTGTGACCCCGAGGGGTGCAGGCTGCAGGGAGCGCGCAGCCGATGTTCCTTTTGTCGATATCCCTTGCCGATGCCGGCGGTTGCTCCGAGGCCGCAGGCCGTCATCCGGGAGCGTCGCATTTTTTTCCGGGGGCTGTAGCCTACGCTTAGCGCTTGACCGGCCTCGCGGCCTCCGTTAGCGTCCGGCAACTTACGACAAGGATCATGAGCGCAATGCGCAAGCTTATTCTCGTAGAGGTGCGCTGGTAGGGGCCGGTTTAACAACCGGGCGTCCCCGACGCCAGCGCACGCCCAGGCCCCTCCGAGGGCCTTTTTTATTGCCCGTTTTCCACCATCACCGAAGACAAGCCGCAGGAGAGCGTTATGAGCGAGATGATGACCGGAGCCGAGATGGTCGTCCGCGCGCTTCAGGACCAGGGCGTCGAGCATCTGTTCGGATATCCCGGCGGCGCCGTACTCCCGATCTATGACGCGATCTTCCAGCAGGACAAGGTCAAGCACGTGCTCGTCCGCCACGAGCAGGGCGCGGTCCATGCCGCCGAGGGCTATGCCCGCTCCGGCCCGGGCAAGGTCGGCTGCGTGTTGGTCACTTCGGGGCCCGGCGCGACCAATGCCGTCACCGGCCTGACCGACGCGCTGCTCGACTCGATCCCGGTTGTCGTCATCACCGGCCAGGTTCCGACCCATCTGATCGGCTCCGACGCCTTCCAGGAATGCGACACGGTCGGCATCACCCGCTCCTGCACCAAGCACAACTATCTGGTGAAGAGCATCCACGACCTGCCGCGCATCCTCCACGAGGCCTTCTATGTCGCCTCGAACGGCCGCCCGGGCCCGGTCGTCATCGACATTCCGAAGGACATCCAGTTTGCGACCGGCGCCTATAGCCGCCCGCGCGACAACCAGCACAAGACCTACCGCCCGGTGGTCAAGGGCGACCTCGCCAAGATCAAGGCGGCGATCGAGTTGATCGCCAGCGCGAAGAAGCCGGTCTTCTACACCGGCGGCGGCGTCATCAATTCCGGCCCCCATGCCTCGGCGCTGCTGCGCGAGCTCGCCCGGCTGACGGGCTTTCCCGTCACCTCGACGCTGATGGGGCTCGGCGCCTTCCCGGCCGCCGACAAGCAGTGGCTCGGCATGCTCGGCATGCACGGCACCTACGAGGCCAATCTCGCGATGCATGACTGCGACGTCATGATCAATATCGGCGCGCGCTTCGACGACCGCATCACCGGGCGGATCGACGGCTTCTCGCCGCGCTCGAAGAAGATCCATATCGACATCGACCCGTCCTCGATCAACAAGACGGTCAAGGCCGATATCGGCATCGTCGGCGATTGCGCCCATGTGCTGGAGGACATGGTCCGGATTTGGCGCGAGAGCAGCCCGCAGATCGACAAGACGGCGCTTGCCGCCTGGTGGACGCAGATCGAGGGCTGGCGCGGGCGCAAGAGCCTCGCCTACAAGCAGTCCGACACGATCATCAAGCCGCAATATGCGCTGGAGCGCCTCCATGCGCTGACGAAGGATCGCGATACCTACATCACGACCGAGGTCGGCCAGCACCAGATGTGGGCGGCGCAGTACCTGCAGTTCCAGGAGCCGAACCGCTGGATGACCTCAGGCGGCCTCGGCACGATGGGCTACGGCCTGCCGGCGGCCATCGGCGTGCAGATGAAGCACCCCAAGGCGCTCGTCATCGACGTCGCCGGCGAGGCCTCGATCCTGATGAACATGCAGGAGATGTCGACGGCGGTGCAGTACCGGCTGCCGGTGAAGATCTTCATCCTGAACAACGAGTACATGGGCATGGTGCGCCAGTGGCAGGAATTGCTGCATGGCGGGCGCTATTCGGAGAGCTATTCGCAGTCGCTGCCGGACTTCGTGAAGCTCGCCGAAGCCTATGGCGGCCACGGCATCCGCTGCGACGACCCGGCCAAACTCGACGCCGCGATCATGGAGATGATCGAGACGCCCGGCCCGGTGATCTTCGACTGCCATGTCGCCAAGGAAGAGAATTGCTTCCCGATGATCCCGTCGGGCAAGGCGCATAACGAGATGATCCTGCCCGATTTCGAAGGCGATACCGGCCAGATCATCGACGCCAAGGGCAAGCAGCTCGTCTGATCGGGAACACCTCCGTCATTGCGAGCGCAGCGAAGCAATCCAGGAGCGGCCGCGCTTCACGTCCCCTGGATTGCTTCGTCGCTGACGCTCCTCGCAATAACGGCAGGGGGAAGGGAAGAACACCATGGCGACGATCGGCCTGATCGGCGGAATGAGCTGGGAATCGACGGCGGTCTACTACCGGCTGCTCAATGAAGGCGTGCGCTCTCGCTTGGGCGGGCTGCATTCGGCCGATGTGCTGCTGCATTCGCTCGACTTCGCGGGTATCGCGGAGATGCAGGCGCAGGGCGACTGGGCGGCGGCCGGCGCGGCTCTGGCCCAGAGCGCAAGGCGGCTGGAGCACGCCGGTGCCTCCTGCCTCGTCCTCTGCACCAACACCATGCACAAGGTCGCCGACCAGATCACGGGGGCGACCAAGCTGCCCTTCCTGCATCTGGCGGATGTGACGGCGCAGGCGATCCGCGCGACCTCCGCGCGGCGCCCGCTGCTGCTGGCGACGCGCTTCACCATGGAGCAGGCGTTCTATCGCGACCGGCTCAAGGCCTTCGGCGTCGAGGCGCTGGTGCCGCAGGCGCAGGAGCGGGACGAGGTTCACCGCATCATCTACGAGGAGTTGTGCCGCGGCCGCATCGAGGCGGCCTCCAAGGCGCGCTATCTCGCGGTCATCGAGCGGGCGATCCGGGAGGAGGGCGCGGACGGCGTCATCCTCGGCTGTACCGAGATCGGGCTGCTGCTGTCGCAGGCCGATTGCGCCGTGCCGGTCTTCGACACCACGGCGCTGCATGTCGCGGCGGCGCTCGACTATGTCGGTGAAGTGGAGAGCGTCGCCGCATGAAACTGCTGATCGGCAACAAATGCTATTCCTCCTGGTCGCTCAGGGCCTGGCTGCTGCTGCGCGCCAAGGGCATCGCCTTCGAGGAGCAACTCGTTCCGCTCGACGAGCCCGGCTTCAAGGAGGCGGTCTTCGCAGCGGTGCCCGGCAGCGGCGGCACCTTGCCGGCGCTGGTCGATGGCGATGTCGCGGTCTGGGAGAGCACGGCGATCGCCGACTATCTGCACGAGACCTATCCCGAAGCCGGGATCTGGCCGCGTGACAAGGCGGCGCGCGCCCATGCCCGCTCCGTCTCGGCCGAAATGCATGCCGGCTTCCAGGGATTGCGCGGCAGCTGCCCGATGAATCTCGGCAAGCGCTTCGCGGCGCGCGACCGGGGGGCTCATGTCGCCCGCGACGTGGCCCGCATCACGGCGATCTGGCGCGAGGCGCGCGAGCGCTTCGGCGCTCGCGGGGAGGGGCCGTTCCTCTACGGCGCCTTCTCGGCGGCCGATGCGATGTTCGCGCCCGTGGTGACGCGGCTCGACACCTACGCGATCGCCGTCGACCCGGTATCATCCGCCTATATGCAGGCCGTGCTGGCGCTGCCGGCCTATCGGGAATGGCTGGCCGGCGCATTGGCCGAGCCCTGGGTCGTGGCGCAGGACGAGGTCGACGAGCCCGCCACCGCCAATCTTCGCGAAATCTGAACTCAATCTCCTTTCACCCCGCCTTGCAGGTCTACCCATGTCGAAACCGGCCACGCATTATCCGAACGCTCCCAAGTCGCAGCCGACCGCGCGCCACACGCTGGCGGTGATCGTCGACAACGAACCGGGCGTTCTTGCCCGCATTGCCGGGCTTTTCTCGGGCCGTGGCTACAATATCGAGAGCCTCACCGTCTCCGAGACCGAGCATGAAAAGCATATCTCGCGCATCACGGTGGTGACCTCCGGCACCGCCAACGTCATCGACCAGATCAAGGCGCATCTCGACCGGCTGGTGCCGGTGCATCGCGTCGTCGACCTGACCGCGCAGGGCGAGGCGATCGAGCGCGAGCTCGCGCTGGTCAAGGTCGTCGGCAAGGGTGAGGCCCGCGTCGAGGCGATGCGGCTGGCCTCCGCCTTCGGGGCGCGCACGCTCGATGCCTCGCTGACCTCCTTCGTCTTCGAGCTGACCGGCTCGACCGAGGAGATCGAGCGCTTCATCAAGATGATGACGGTGGTCGGGTTGACCGAGGTGTCGCGCACCGGCATCGCCGCGATGAGCCGCGGCCCCGAGGCGATGTGAGCATGGCGCTGACGCCCCAAACGCTCAGCCTGATCGCGCTCGGCCTCGGCATCGTCGGCTTCGGCTGCCTCGCCGGGCCGGTGATCCTGCGCCTGACCGGCCGGGGGCAGGCCGAGCCGCTGGGCAGCGGCAAGAGCCTGCGCTCGCCGCTCTGGTGGGCGGGTTTCGTCCTGACGGTCGCGGCGATCTTCCTGCAGCGGATGGCGAGCCAGTCGGGCGGCTGAAGTCAGCCGGCGAAGCCGCCCTTGTCGAGGAAAGCCCGTTCGTCTGCTGTCGTCTGGCGTCCCAGCAGCGGGTTGCGATGGGGAAAGCGGCCGAAGTCGCGGATGATGTCGCGATGGAGCTCGGCGAATTTCACGCCTTCGGGGTCGCTGGCCGCCTCGCAGAGATGAACGCAGCGGTCCTGATGGACCAGCTCCTCCGAATGCATGAACGGCATGTAGAAGAAGCGCTGCTCAGGCGGCTGGTAACCTCGGTCGAAGCCGTGTTCGATTGCGCGTTCCGCGATGGCGAGCGCCTGCGCATCGGTGGCGAAGGCGCGGGCGCTGCCGCGGAACAGGTTGCGCGGGAACTGGTCGAGCAGGATGAGAAGCGCATAGGCGCCCTCCGGCGTTCCTTCCCAGTCGACGAGTGTGCCGGCGGCAGCCGCCTCATGGGCCGGCAGGAACCGCTCCCTGATCGCCGCGTCGAAGGCCTCGTCCTTGGCGAACCATTTCTCCGGGCCGGCTTCACGCCAGAAGGCAACGATGTCGGCGGCGCTGGGCAAGGTCATCGGGGCAAGCTCTCCTGTCTTTCGGCGATCCGGAGATAATTCTTTCCCGGGGCTCTGCCAGCCCCGAATAGGACTTGCCCACCATCCATGGCTGCGCTAGATGACTGAACCGTAACGTACGGTACTGGACCTTTCCCCCGCATGAGCGAGCCCGCGGCCGAGACGCAGAGCGAGACGCTGACCGCAAGGCAGCAGGCGGTGCTCGATGCCGTGCTCAGCCTGATGGTGGAGAAGGGCGACCATCTCACCATGACGGCCGTGGCGCGCCGGGCGAGCTGCTCCAAGGAAACGCTCTACAAATGGTTCGGCGACCGCGACGGGCTGCTGACCGCGACCGTGCAATGGCAGGCCTCGAAGGTGAGGGCGGGCAATTACGACCGGCAGAATCTCGATGCCGGCACCCTGCGTGAAAGCCTGAAGGGTTTTGCCGCCAACTGGCTTGAGGTGATCACCTCGCCGACCTCGATCGCGCTCAACCGCATCGGCATCAGCCAGGCGGCGGCCCGCAACGGCAATCTCGGTTCGATCGTGCTGGCCAATGGCCGCTTCGCCATCGGCGAGCGCCTGAAGCCGGTGCTCGATGCCGGGCGGGAGGCCGGGCTCATCGCCTTCGACGATACCGAGGCCGCCTTCCGCACGCTGTTCGGCCTTGTCGGCCGCGACGTGCAGGTGCGCCTGCTGTTGGGCGATACGCTGACCCTCAGCAAGGCCGAGATCGCCCGCGACGCCGAGCGCGCCGCCGAACAGTTTCTCACCCTCTACGGCACGGCGCAGAGCGCGCCGGGCCGGGACAAGTCCAACGCGTGACATAAGGAGACACCCATGCGCGTTTATTACGATCGTGATGCCGACATCAACCTGATCAAGGGCAAGAAGGTCTGCATCGTGGGCTACGGCTCGCAGGGCCATGCCCATGCGCTGAACCTGCGCGATTCCGGCGTCAAGGACGTCATCATCGCGCTGAAGGCCGGCTCGGCCACCCGCAAGAAGGCCGAAGAGGCCGGCTTCAAGGTCATGACCCCGTCCGAGGCCGCCAAGGTCTCCGACGTCATGATGATGCTGACCCCCGACGAGCTGCAGGGCGACATCTATCGCGACGAGCTGCACGCCAACATGAAGGAAGGCGCTGCGCTGCTCTTCGCGCACGGCCTCAACGTGCATTTCAACCTGATCGAGCCGCGCAAGGACCTCGACGTGCTGATGGTCGCGCCGAAGGGCCCCGGCCACACCGTCCGTTCCGAGTATCAGCGCGGCGGCGGCGTGCCGACCCTGATCGCGATCCATCAGGACGCGACCGGCAACGCCCATGACCTCGGCCTGTCCTACGCCTCGGCCAATGGCGGCGGTCGCGCCGGCATCATCGAGACCACGTTCAAGGAAGAGTGCGAGACCGATCTCTTCGGCGAGCAGGTCGTGCTCTGCGGCGGCCTGGTCGAGCTGATCAAGGCCGGCTACGAGACGCTGACCGAGGCCGGCTACGCCCCCGAGATGGCCTATTTCGAGTGCCTCCACGAGGTGAAGCTGATCGTCGACCTCATCTATGAGGGCGGCATCGCCAACATGAACTACTCGATCTCGAACACCGCCGAGTACGGCGAGTACGTCACCGGTCCGCGCATCATCACGGCCGAGACCAAGGCCGAGATGAAGCGCGTGCTGACCGACATCCAGTCGGGCAAGTTCACCCGCGACTGGATGCTCGAGAACAAGGTCAACCAGACCTCGTTCAAGGCGACCCGTGCCCGCTACGCCGCCCATCCGATCGAGGAAGTCGGCGCCAAGCTCCGCGACATGATGCCGTGGATCAAGGCCAAGGCCCTGGTCGACAAGACCAAGAACTGAGGCAGGCGCCGGATTTCGCACGCGGGTTCATCATCCTGCGAATCTGAGTCCGGAACCGCTTCCAACCGCTTGAAAATGCCTGGAACGGGCGCTCGCAAGGGCGCCCGTTTCGCATGGACGGGGCCGCGATGGGAACCGCTTTCCGCGGCGGGCGTTTATGTTCCAGTCGATACCCGCAAGGAGCGTACGATGACCCATCAGGACGAGCTGAGACACGGGGCGATCGAGCGGCTGCACCGGCGCCATGCCCGTCGCGGGCTCGCCGATGTCGCAAAGCCCGTATCTTGGGGCGATCCGCTCTTCATCCTGCTGCTGGGCAGTTTTCTCGTGGTCACGCTGCTGGCGAATGTGCTGACGCGCGCTATCGGCGGCTGACAGGGCTCGAACGAGCGGAGGCGACGATGCAAGACGACGTCAGGGAACGCGAGGCGCGCATTCCGGAGAGCGGTGGCCAGCCGATCCCGCCGATGCGGGCTGATGTCCATTCCGATGTCGATCCGGCGGTCGAGACCCCGGTTGAAGCAAGACAAGGCTTTCTCGATCGGCCCGTGCTGGTCGTCCTGATCGTGGGCCTGATGCTCGCGATTGTCGGCTGGTTCGCGGTCGGGATGTGGGCCGACTGAGCGGGCGCCAGGCGTCCCCGCAGAAATGTTCCATGACGAAACAGTCGAGGCTGAACAGAGGGAGGCGATGATGACACCGATCCGATCGATGCCTGCGTCCCAGGGCTTTCAGTTCAAGTTCGCGTATCTGGTTCTGGGCGCTTCTTTTGCCTTGCTGACAATGGTTGTCCTGGGCCTGCTGTAAACGCCCGAGACGCAAATCCGCGTTGCGAAGGGCAAGGCGTGTCGCAATTTTCGGTGAGCAAGCTCCTGGACAGCGAGATCGTGCTGGTGCGCGATGTCGTGTGCTCCGGCGAATGCCGGCACCGCAGCGACGAGGAATGCACTCACGCGACCCATCTGGTTTTCCCCTATCGCGGCGTCTTCGTGCGCCATGTCGGGCGCGACGACACGGTCGCGGAAAGCAACCAGGTCCTCTTCTTCAATCCCTATGAGGGCTACCAGGTCAGCCACCCGGTTCCGGGCGGCGATGCCTGCCTCGATCTGCGCCTCAGCGAAGAGACTTTGCATGAGCTCGCGCCGGCAGAGCTGCTGCGCGCCGGCACGGTCGCCTTCCTGACGCAACGCCGACGGATCGATCCGCGTGCGCAGGCGCTTATGGCCCTGCTGCGATACAGCCTGCAGCGCGGCGTCGCCGAGCCGCTCGAAGCGGAGACGCTGGCGCTGACCCTGGTGCGGCGAGCGCTGGGCGAACGCACCTCGCATGCCGCTGGTGCGTCCATCGGTCGGCGCAAGCTGGTTGACCGGGCGAAGCTGGTGATGGCGTCCGATCTCGCCCGGCGTTGGACGCTGGCCGAGATCGCGCGCGAGGTCGGTGTCTCGCCGGTCTACCTCACTCAGGTCTTCGCCCAGGTCGAGGCGGTGCCGCTCTACCGCTATCAGCTGCGCCTGCGGCTGGCGCGGGCGCTGGACCTGCTCGGCGACTGTGATGACCTGACCCAGCTCGGGCTCGAGCTCGGCTTCTCCAGCCACAGCCATTTCAGCGCCGCCTTCCGGTAGGCTTACGGCCGCACGCCGGCGGAGTTCCAGCGTTCGCTCAATCTCCGCTGACGCAGGCTGTCACGGATCGCGAAAGATTCTGACAGCAGCTGTCAGCACGAAAGTGTCCTCTTCCGTCATCACAACCGACGGAGACAGGTCATGATCAGCTTCATCATCGGATCGGCCAAGCCCGTATTCGCGGCGGCCGATGTTCTCGGACGGATTCTTGGCGGGATCGGCCATTGGCTTCAGGCGCGCCGCGACTATCGCACCCTCTGCGATATGAACGAGCGCGATCTGCGCGATCTCGGTTTGCGCGACAGCGATCTGCGCGACGCGACGGCCGCCCCCTTTTTCGGCGACCCGACCGCGATCATCTCGCTGCGCGCCGAGGAGCGGCGCGGCTTGGCGGGAGGGGAAAGCATCGATGCGGTCCTGCGCGCCCTGAGCGCGGGAGCGCCGGCGCGGCCGGAGCGGATCGCTAAAGAATCCGACAGCGCCGGAAGTGGCCGGATGGTCTTTCTCAGGGCGGCCGAATGAGCGGCCAACGAGAAGGAGGAAGGCGATGAGTGGAACCTGTGCAGCCTGCGACTGCGAGCTCGACGAGAACCCGATTAAGGTCACGGTCGGCGGCAATACGGTCGAGGTCTGCTGTGACGATTGCGCCCAGGCGCTGCGGGAGGCGGATGCTTCGCAAGCGCAGGCGAGCGGGCACTAGCTTGCCGCAAAACGAAAAAGCCGGCCGCGGAAGCGGCCGGCTCTTCTATTTCGATTGGGATCAGAAGGTGACCTTGTCCTTGATCTCGGCTTCGACATTCGAGAGCAGGGTGCCGCGTTTCACCAGATCGGCGAAATCCTTGAACTTCGCCTTGCTGCGCTCCTCGATGATCTTCTTGGCGCGGGCCTCGCCAATGCCCTTCAGCGTGTCGAGCTCGGCCGCGGTCGCCGTGTTGATGTTGATCTTCTTGGCCTGCGTGGCGCTGGGCTGCGCGGCCGCCGGAGTGGCGGGCTTGGCGGCCGGCGCAGCCTGCGTTGCCGGAGCTGCCGGGGCGGTGACCGGAGCGGCGGGCTTGGCCGCGGGGGCCGGCTGCGTCGCCGTCTGGGCGAAGGCCTGGCCGCCCATGGCGGCAAGGGCGACGAAGGGGATCAGAAAACGGGACATCGTCATAACAAAGACCTCGTTTAGGTCGGTCCGGATCGTCACGTCCAACGGGAGCCGGGTCCCTCCGTCGGACGACGCTGACGGCGTGGGGCCGTTCAGCGTGCCGTGCCGGGCTCGCCGATGGTGGCGTGCCGCGATGCGACGATGCGAATAGACGTCTTTCGAATTGAACGGCCGCAGAATGGCGCGTTCACCCGGCAGTCAGGTTTCCGGCGCCTTCAGCGGGCGAGGAATTCGCTGAGCCGGCCGACGCCGTAGAGCAGCCCGAAGCCCCAGGCGAAGGAAGCGAGCCAGTTCGCGAGCTGGAACTGCCAGAACGGCATGCTCACGAGGCCGGCGACGATGGCGATGACCGCGCGCAGCGGGCCGAAGAAATGGCCGATCACGATGCTGAGGCTGCCCCAGCGCTCGAAGAAGGCGTGGCCGCGATCCAGCAATTGCGGGTTCTTGTTGAAGGGCCAGTGGTCATGGACGCGCGGGCCCAGGAGCAGCCCCACCCAATAGGACACCCAGAAGCCGCTGCCGGCACCGAGCGAGGCCGCGAAGGCCAGCGGCACGAGGTTGAGGCCCGAGGCCCCGGCGACGGCGCCGAAAGTGGTGAAGAACACCGTGGCTGGCACGAGCCAGGACAGGATCGCGACGCATTCGGCGAAGGCGACGGCGAAGACGATGGGAATCGCCCATTGCTGATGGACCTGCATGAACTCCACGAGCGCCTTCATGGCTTGTTCGAGGTCGGCCATGGCGTTCGCTTCGGCTCCGGTCAATCGAGGGCAGCGCTGGCATATGACCGTGTCGATCGAACGATGCAAGCGACGGGCGGCCGCAGGGGCAGCGTCCAGCCCCATTGGACGGGCGCCTGCCACCGGATCGCGCCCCGGCCACGTTGCCTTCCCCGGACGATCGCCTATTAATTCCGACAACGCTGAAGAATGGATGGGCCGCGCGACAGGCCGGCCGACGGGGAAACGGATTTCATGGAGTTGCAGGATCGCCCGCCTGCCGTTGCGGCGGGAGCAGAGCCGGTTTCGTCGAATGGTCCGGCCGTCGCGCTCGGACAGGTCGACATCACCTTCCATCTTGCGAATGGCGGCCGCTACCAGGCGGTGAAGGGCATCGACCTCAAGGTTGCGCCCGGCGAGTTCGTCTCCATCGTCGGCCCGACCGGCTGCGGCAAGTCGACCCTGCTCAACGCGGCGGCCGGCCTGCTCGCGCCCTCGGCCGGCAAGGTCGAGATCTTCGGCAAGCCCTTGGCCGGGCTCAACCGCCGCGCCGGCTATCTCTTCCAGCAGGATGCGCTGATGCCGTGGAAGACGGCGCTGGAGAACGTCAAGGTCGCGCTGGAACCGATGGGCATTGCCGACCGCGAGGCGGACAGCCGCGCCCGCGAGTGGCTGGCGCGTGTCGGGCTTCGCACCTTCGTCGACCGCTATCCGCACATGCTCTCCGGCGGGCAGCGCAAGCGCGTCAGCCTCGCGCAGATGCTGATCCGCAACCCCGAGATCCTGCTGATGGACGAGCCCTTCGGGCCGCTCGATGCGCAGACGCGGCAGATCATGGGCAATCTGCTGCTCGACCTCTGGTCGCGCGACCGCAAGGCGCTGATGTTCGTGACGCATGATCTGGAGGAGGCGATCGCGCTTTCCGACCGCGTCGTGGTGATGTCGGCCGGGCCGGCGGCGGGGATCGTCGCCGACTACAAGGTCGACTTGCCGCGCCCGCGCGACATCGCGGATATCAGGCTGGAGAAGGCCTTCCACGAGATCCATCGCGATATTTGGTCGTCGCTGCGGATCGAGGTGCAGAAGGCCTATGCGATGGGCGAGGGGCGCGAACTCGTCGGAGGAGACGCATCATGAAGCGGATGAAGCTCCTCTCGCTGCAGATCCTGGTGATGGTCGTCTTCCTGGCCGTCTGGCATGTGATGACCACCACGAGCCTGTTCGGCGACATCAAGACGAGCCAGTTCTTCTTCTCGACGCCATGGGCGGTGCTCGCCCGCACCGTCAAGGAGCTCACCGGCCCCAGCATCTACTGGCATCTCGGCATCACCCTGACCGAGACGGTGCTGGCCTTCGTCATCGGCTCCGCCGCCGGCATCCTGTTCGGCTTCGCTTTCGCGCGAAACGAGCTGCTCTCGGCGGTGTTCGACCCCTATATCAAGGCGGCGAATGCGCTGCCCCGCGTGGTGCTGGCGCCGATCTTCGCGCTCTGGTTCGGGCTCGGCATCTGGTCGAAGGTGGCGCTCGGCTTCACGCTCGTCTTCTTCATCGTGTTCTTCAACGTCTATCAGGGCGTGCGTGAGGTCTCGCCGACGATCCTCGCCAATGCGCGGATGCTGGGCATGAACGAGCGCCAGCTCTTCAAGCATGTCTACTGGCCCTCGGCGCTGACCTGGATGTTCTCCTCGCTGCACACCTCGGTCGGCTTCGCGCTGGTCGGCGCGGTGGTCGGCGAATATCTCGGCTCCTCGGCTGGGCTCGGCTACAAGATCCACGAGGCGGAGAGCGTCTTCGACGTCACCGGCGTCTTCGCCGGCATGCTGATCCTCGCCATCTTCGTTATCGCGATCGACGCGCTGGTGACGCTGGTCGAGCGGCGGCTCCTGGTCTGGCGCCCGACGCAGAGCACGACGACCACAACGTAAGGCGAGTTGCCGCCCCGGGCTCATCTCGCCTATCGTCATGCCCAAGCGCCTGCCAGAAGCGCCTTTCCCAACCGGAGGTTACGCCATGAAACTGACCCGCCGCGACGCGCTGGCCGCGCTCGCCGCTTCCACCGCCATCGGCATCGCCCCTCATGCCGCCTTCGCGCAGGCGGCCGAGAAGCCGAAGCTCACGCTCGGCGTCGGCGGCAAGCCGCTGCTCTACTATCTTCCGCTGACGGTCGCGGAGAAGAAGGGCTACTTCAAGGAGCAGGGGCTCGAGGTCGAGATCAACGATTTCGGCGGCGGCGCGAAGTCGCTTCAGGCATTGGTCGGCGGCTCGGTCGATGTCGTGACGGGCGCCTATGAGCACACCATCCGCATGCAGGCGAAGGGGCAGGACATCCGCGCCGTCATCGAGCTCGGCCGCTTCCCCGCCATCACCATCGCCGTGCGCAAGGATCTCGCCGACAAGGTCAAGTCCGCGGCCGATTTCAAGGGGCTGAAGATTGGCGTCACCGCGCCGGGCTCCTCGACCTCGCTGACTGCGCAATACGCCATGGTCAAGGCGGGCCTGAAGGCCGACGACGCCGCCATGATCGGCATCGGCGCGGGCGCCAGCGCCGTGGCCGCGATCAAGCAGAAGCAGGTCGACGTGATCTCGCATCTCGACCCGGTGACCTCGAAGCTCGAGGCCGATGGCGACATCGTCGTGCTGATCGACACCCGCACCGAAGCTGGGACCAAGGCGCTGTTCGGCGGCTCGAACCCGGCGGCGGTGCTCTATCTCAAGAACGATTTCGCCGAGAAGAACCCGGTCACCACGCAGAAGCTGGTCAACGCCTTCATGAAGGCGCTGAAGTGGCTCGAGACGGCCAAGCCGGAGGAGGTCGCCGATCTCGTGCCGCAGGAATATCTCCTTGGCGACCGGCCGCTCTATGTCCGCGCGGTCAAGAATTCGCAGGAGAGCTATTCGCGCACCGGCATCGCCACGCCGGACGCCATGAAGAGCATGTACGACTCACTCAAGCTGCTCGACCCGGAGCTGACCAACTCCAATGTCGACCTGTCGAAGACCTTCATCGACAGCTTCGCCAAGAAGGCGGCTTCGGGGGCGTAGCGCATACCGGTTTTCGCAGGGACCCGCGCCGTCATTCCGGACAAGCCTGGAATGACGGCGCGTTTCCCGTGCTCTAGCCGCGCTTTCCGCCCACCGAGATGAAGGCCATGAGGCAGGGCTCCGGCAGCGGGTTGCGCCAGCGATGGCGGGTTCCGTTCTGCACGATGCAGTCGCCTTGCCGCAGATGGACCCTCTGCCCGTCATCGAGTTCCAGCGTCATCTCGCCGCGAACCACGACGCCGTAGTCGATCGTGTCGGATGTGTGCATGCCCGGCGCGCCGCGCTCGAAATGATCCCCCATGCGCGGGACCTTGTCGGACATTTCCTGCAGCGCGCTCTCGAAGGTGACGCCGGCCGGCGGCTTCCAACCCTCTGGCCGCCTCGGGGGATAGGAGATCAGGCGAAACATCGTGCCTCCGGGACCGGGAAAGGCTTTCGTCCCTTCGAGCATCGGGTCCGGTTCGTGGCCGGTGAGCCCCGGCACGCCCTCGGTCATGTAGAGTTCGTAGAAGGTCAGCCCCGGATTAGAATCGATCTCCACCACCTTGGGCGTGACGTCGAAGGATTTGAACACCGACTTGCCGGCTTGGTCGCGGCCGGTCAGCGCCCGTTTGGGGGGCGGCAGCTCGCTTGAATCCTTCGATGTGGCGGATCGCGGCATCGCGGCCAGCGCACCGCCGCCCGCCATGACGGACAAGGCCTGGAGCAATCGGCGCCGGTCGCCACCTTCCAGTCCTGCGGAGGAATGCGGCGTGTCGTCCCGGGTTTTATTCTTGTTGCGCGGCCACCAGTGCCAAGAGAACCTGCTCATCGGCGTCCTCCGCTGTTTTGATTTTTGCCGCTTTCTGCCGCGGTTTCGTTTTCGTCGGCGTCGGTCTTCTGCGATTTCTGCAATGTAAGAGTGATGCGACGTTATTATTGTGATGATTTGAATTTATCCCTGCAACTAGACCTTAGATGAATCTGAGGTCTCACGCATTCGACTAAAGCCCAATAGTGTTGAGGCTCGCTTCGGGCGGATATTGTCGTGAAATGCGGCGGGAAAATTCTCGTCCGGCAAGAGACGTAGAGGTGCCTGCATGAAGCCGGATGCCGCTGCCTTCTTCGCTGAAATCATCCTGATGCTTCCGATGAGCTATTTCCTGCTGGCGGCGCCGGGTTTTCTGTTTTTCAGCCTCGACATCCCACCCGTCGCCCGGCTTCTGCGCGGCATGTTCCATGCCTATTTCCTGATGCTGGCGATTGCCGGCGGTGTCGGGGCGCTGGCTCTCGCCGTGGCGGGTCAGCCGACTTTCGTCATCGGCATCGGCGTCCTGGCCTTTGCGATCCTGGCCCGGCGCTGGTTTCTGCCGCGGATGGATGTCGAGATCGGGCAGGTTGGGGAGGCCGACAAGGCCAGCGGGACCGGCATGGGAGCCCGGCTGCGCCGGTTGCATCTGGGCGGCATGGCATGCAATGCGGCCGCGCTGGCCGCCGTGGCGAGCAGTGTCCCTTATGTCGTGGTCGCGCCGGGCTGAGCGGACGCCGTCCTCCTTCACCCGCGCACCAGGCTGATCCTCTCCATCACCGCTTTCGATTTGCGCCTCGCGCGGGAGCGGTTAGGTTCGCGGGCTCATCGCGAACGGGGTGCCGCTTCGGACCATGAATATTCTCTCGATCCAGTCCCATGTCGCATACGGCCATGTGGGCAATGCCTCCGCGACCTTTCCGATGCAGCGCCTCGGCGTCGATGTCTGGCCGATCCACACGGTGCAGTTCTCGAATCACACCGGCTATGGGAGCTGGAAGGGCCGGGTCTTCGATGGCGGCATGATCGACGAGGTGATGGAGGGCATTGCCGAGCGCGGCGTGCTGCCGAACTGCGACGGCGTGATCTCCGGCTATATGGGCTCGGCCGATATCGGCCATGCGATCCTCTCGGCAGTGGAACGGGTGAAGGCGGCCAATCCCAAGGCGCTCTATTGCTGCGATCCGGTGATCGGCGATGTCGGCCGCGGCGTCTTCGTGCGGCCGGGCATTCCGGAGTTCATGCGCGAGCAGGCCGTGCCGGCCGCCGACATCGTCACGCCCAACCAGTTCGAGCTGGAATTGCTGACCGATATCGAGGTCAAGACCGTCGCCGATGCCCATCGCGCCGCCGAGGCGCTGCGCGATGCCGGGCCGAAGGTGGTGATGGTGACATCGCTCGTCACCGAGGAGACGCCCGCGGATTCGATCGACATGATGGCGGCCGACGCCAAGGGGAGCTGGCGTGTCCGCACGCCGAAGCTCGACGTCAACATCAACGGCGCGGGCGACGCCATCGCAGCACTGTTCTTCACCCATTATCTGCGCGACCAGTCGGCGGCGTCGGCGCTGAGCAAGGCGGCCTCCTCGATCTACGGGCTGCTGAAGCGGACGAAAGAGGCAGGCTCCCGCGAGATCCTCACCGTGGCGGCGCAGGACGAGTTCGTCACGCCCTCGCGGGTCTTCGCGCCGGAAGCGATCTGAGCACATCGCGATGAAGCTGCGCGTCGGCACCTTCAATGTCGAGAACCTGCTGACGCGCCATCGCTTCGAGCCTGGCGGACGCACCGAGACGGCCGCCGCGATGTCGCTGTTCCATTTCCCGCGCGCCGATGAGCGTGACGCGGTCGAGCGCTCGCTGGCCGTGGCGCTGGAAGACGACAAGCGCCAGATGACGGCGCTCGCCATCGCCGAAGCGCAGGCCGATCTCTGGATGCTGCAGGAGGTCGACTCGCTGGCGAGCCTGCAGGCCTTCTTCGCCAATTACGTCCACCGCATCGCCGATCACCGCTACGGCCATTTCACGCTGATCGACGGCAATGACCGGCGTGGTATCGACATCGGCTTCGCCGCGCGGCGCGATCTGTTCGGGCAGGGCCAGGTCACGGTGCGCTCGCATAAGGACCTGACCTTCGCCGAGGCGGGCGTCCATGACCGCGAGCTCGCCATGCTCGGCATAGGTCCGCAGGCCAAGGTCTTCGCGCGCGACTGCCTGGAGGTGGAGCTCAGCTTCAACGGGCGGCGGCTCAGTCTGTTCGGCTGTCATCTCAAGTCGATGAACAATGGCCGCGAGGACGGGCGTCAGATGACGCTGCCGGTGCGCCGTGCCGAGGCGCGGGCGGTGAAATGGCTGATCCAGCAGCGCTTCGGCGGCGGCTGGCGCGAGACGAACTGGATCGTGCTCGGCGATCTCAACGGCTACCGTTACGGCCTCGGGCCGCTGGCCGAAGCTGTCGACGAGGGCGACAGCGGCATCGAGCCGCTGCTCGACGATTTCGCCGTCGATCCGATGGAGACGCTGCCGGCGCATGAGCGCTGGACGCATTTCCGGCGCTATTGGTCGGAAAGCCAGGACAGGCTGGTCGACAGCCATATGCCGCTCGATCGCATCCTGCTCTCGCCGGCGCTGGCGGCGGCCAATGCGAGCCCCGCGATGCAGATGATCCGGCGCGGCCTGCCTTATCGCGTGCCGCTCGATCCGCGCGCGCCCGATCGTTCCATGGCGCGGCTGGCGACCTGCGCCGACCGCTATCCGCGCGTCGGCTGGGACCGCCCGAAGGCCTCCGACCATTGCCCGCTCACCATCGATCTCGAAATACCCCAGGGGTGATCCCAAGGATGCTCAGATGAAACGCCGCTTCGTCACGCTCGACGTCTTCACCACGCGCCGCCATGCCGGCAATCCACTGGCGGTGGTGCTCCAGTCGGAGGGGCTGGATACCGAGGCGATGCAGGCCATCGCACGCGAGTTCAACCTGTCGGAGACGGTCTTCGTCCTGCCGCCCGACAAGCCGGGGCATCGTGCGTCCATCCGCATCTTCACGCCGGGCGGCGAATTGCCTTTTGCGGGGCATCCGACGGTCGGCACGGCGGTCTGGCTGGCGCTTTCCGACGAGGCCGAGGGGCGTTCCGCTGATATGCTGGTGCTGGAGGAGAAGGTCGGGCTGGTCTCCTGCGCCGTCGAGGTCAAGGGCAGCCATGCCGGCCATGCCGTCTTTACCTTGCCGCGCCTGCCGGAGCGGGCGGAGCAGCAGGTCGCGGATGCGCAACTGGCGGAGGCGCTCGGGCTTGATCCGGCTGATCTCGGTTTCGGCGCGCATCGGCCGAGCGCCTTCTCGGCCGGCGTCGCCTATACGATAGTGCCCGTCGCCAGCCGCGAGGTGGTCGCCCGGGCGAAGGTCGCAGGGGTTTTCGAGCGGGTGATGGCTGCGACGCCGAACGGCAATGCCTTCGTCTATTGCCGCGAGACCGCCGAGGTCGGGCACAGCTACCATGCCCGCATGTTCTGGCCGGGTGCGGGTGTCGTCGAGGATCCGGCGACAGGCAGTGCCGTCGCGGCCTTCGCCGGCGCCGTCATGGCCTTCGACAAGCCCGGGGACGGCGACCACCGCCTCGTTATCGAACAGGGCTATGAGATGGGCCGGCCGTCGCAGATCACGCTGGAATTGAGCGTGCGTGAGGGCGCATTGGTCTCGGCCCGCATCGGAGGTTCGGCCATCGTGGTCAGTGAGGGCGTGCTGTTGTGAGCGACGGCGTCGAGAACGGCACGATCGTCCGGCTCGAACGGGTCGATGCCCGGATCGAGCCCTACGACTGGGCCTATGCCTGCGAGAATGCCGAGAGCATCGCTGCGCACTGGGCCAGGATCAGCGCCGGCAAGCCGGAGATGTTCAACGGGCGCGTCATGTTGCAGAATCGTGCGGCGATCCGCGACGGCGTGTTCGAGGCCAGCTATTTCGAGACCGATTATGCGGCCTTCATGGCCTGGCGCGATGCCGGCCATCCAGGCCCTGCCATCCGCAACGGTTTCGCCATGGCGGCGCTCAGGGCCAATGACGGCGCCTTTCTCTGCGGCAGGATGGGGGAGCACACCGCCAATGCCGGCAAGGTTTATTTCGCCGCCGGCACGCCCGATCGCGAGGATGCCCGCCCGGACGGGACGCTCGATCTCGCCGGCAGCGTCACGCGCGAGCTCGGCGAGGAGACCGGGTTGCGGGTTGAAGAGCTGAGCGTCGGCGCCGGTTGGACCGCGGTGATCGAGCAGGGGCGCATCGCCTTCATGCGCGAGGTCAGCATCGATCTTCCGGCCGATGAGGCGCGGACGCTGATGCTGGGGCGGATGAAGCACCTCGAAGAGGAAGAGCTCTCCGACATCGTCGTCGTGCGCGATCTCGTCGAAACCGAAAAGCACGACATGCCGCCCTTCATGCGCCGCTATCTCGCACATATCTTCGGCGGCGTCTGACCCGCGCCTGTCTCACGAAAGTGTTCCGATGACCTCTGCCGAAACCGCCTATCCCGAAGCCTTGCCGCTGCCGGCGGAGAACCCTTTCGCCGCGCGCTGGGAGACGCCGTTCCGTCTGCCGCCTTTCGCCGCGATCAAGCCAGAGCATATCCGGCCGGCCTTCGATGCGGCGCTCGCCAAGCACAAGGACGAAATCGCGGCGATCGTGGCCGATCCGGCAGTGCCCGACTTCGAGAACACGATCGAGGCGCTGGAGCGGGCAGGGCGCGCGCTCTCCCGCGTCGGTGGCGTGTTCTACAACCTGACCGGCGCCGACACGAACGAGGCGCTCCAGGCGATCGAGCGAGAGATGTCGCCGATCGCCTCGCGGCACTGGTCCGCGATCATGATGGATGAGGGGCTCTTCGCCCGCGTCGATGCGGTCAATGCGAAGGCCACGGCGCTTGGTCTGGATGCGGAACAGGCGCGGCTGCTGGAGCGGACCTACAAGGGCTTCATCCGCTCGGGCGCCAAGCTGAACCCCGAGGACAAGAAGCGCCTCGCCGCGATCAACGAGCGCCTGGCGGGGCTCGGCACCCAGTTCAGCCAGAACGTGCTGAAGGATGAATCCTCCTATGCGCTCCTGATCGAGGACGAGGCGGGCCTCGCCGGCCTGCCGGAATTCCTCAAGGCGGCGATGGCGCGCGCGGCCGCCGACCGGGGCAAGCCCGGCCAGCATGCGGTGACGCTGTCGCGCTCGATCATCGAGCCCTTCCTGACCTTCTCGACCCGGCGTGATCTGCGCGAGGAAGCCTTCATCGCCTGGAGCAAGCGCGGCGAGAATGGCGGCGAGAGCGATAACCGCGCGATCGTCGCCGAGATGGTGAAGCTCAGGGCCGAGAAGGCGAAGCTCTTGGGCTATCCGACCTTCGCGCATTTCAAGCTCGACGATGCCATGGCGAAGACGCCGGAGCATGTGCGCGGGCTCCTGGAACTGGTCTGGAAGCCGGCCAAGGCGCGCGCGGCGCGCGAAGCGGCCGAACTCGCGGCATTGGCTCAGAGCGAAGGCGAGAACGGCCCGATCCGCCCCTGGGACTGGCGCCACTATGCCGAGAAGGTCCGGCAGAAGACCTATGCGCTCGATGAGGCCGTGCTGAAGCCATATCTCCAGCTCGACCGTGTCCGGCAGGCGGCGTTCGACGTCGCCGGCAAGCTGTTCGGCCTGTCCTTCGCCGAGCGGCCGGAACTTCAGGGCTACCATTCGGACGTGCGCATCTTCGAGGTCAAGGAGACCGCGAGCGGGCGCCATATCGGCCTGTTCGTCGGCGACTACTTCGCCCGTGCCTCGAAGCGCTCCGGCGCCTGGATGAGCGCCTTCCGCGGCCAGCGCAAGCTCGATGGCGAAACCCGGCCGATCATCGTCAATGTCTGCAATTTCGCGAAGCCGGCGGAGGGCGAGCCCGCGCTGCTCTCGCTCGACGACGCCCGCACGCTCTTCCACGAGTTCGGCCACGCGCTGCACGGCCTGCTCTCGGACGTGACCTATGGCTCGCTCGCCGGCACATCGGTCGCGCGCGATTTCGTGGAGCTGCCCTCGCAGCTCTACGAGCACTGGTTCCTGACGCGCGAGGTGATGCGGAACTATTGCCTGCATGCCGAGACCGGCGAGCCGATCCCCGAGGCGCTGATCGAGAAGATCGAGAAGGCCCAGACCTTCAACCAGGGTTTCGCCACGGTGGAGTACACCTCCTCGGCGCTGGTCGATCTCGCCTTCCACTCGCTGGAGGCCCCGGCAGAAGTCGATCCGCTTGCCTTCGAGGCGGCGGAACTCGCCCGCCTCGGCATGCCCGCCGAGATCACCATGCGGCACCGCACGCCGCATTTCACCCATGTCTTCTCGGGCGACGGCTATTCGGCCGGCTATTACAGCTATCTCTGGTCCGAGGTGATGGATGCCGACGCCTTCAACGCCTTCACCGAGACGGGCGACGTGTTCTCAGCCGAGGTGGCCGAGAAGCTGAAGCGCTACATCTATTCGGCCGGCGACACCCGCGATGCGGCGGAGGCCTACACGCTCTTCCGCGGCCGGTTGCCGACGCCGGATGCGCTGCTGGAGAAGCGGGGGCTGGCGGCGTAATCGCCGCATTCCGTCATGGTCGGGCTTGTCCCGACCATCCACGTCTTCGCTGGTCGAGCGTTGCGTTCAAGACGTGGATGCTCGCCACAAGGACGAGCATGACGGCGGGGGTTTTACGACTCAGCCCGGATAGCCGAACTTCGTCTTGGTCGCGTGGAGCTGGCCCAGCGCTGCGCCCTCGTTCCCGGCGGAACAGGTCGCGCTGGCGCGGCTGAGATCGGCACTGGCGCGATCATGCACGCTCTTCGTCGTGTGGCCGATGGCGACGTCGTTGTCGAGCACGGCCTGGAAGCGGGCGATCTCGCCGGCGCAGCCCGAGCCCGTCGGCATGTGGAAGGTCGAGGGCGTCACGCCCGGCGCTGCCTGTTCAGGCGGCGGGGCGGGCGGTGTCGCGACGGAAGCCGTCTGGCAGGCCGACAGCAGGATGGCGGAGAATGCAAGAACAGGCAGATGGCGCATCGGAAAACTCCGCAGATGCAAGTCGAGCCGACGATGTCTGATTCTCGCGATCAGTGAAATCGCGCGGCCGCTCGACCCGCTCTCTATTGCGGCATGACGACGGAGAGGCGGGGAGCGGTCGCCTTTTCGTCGGGGCCGACGATCGCCGGGACCCGGTTCGCGATGGGCTTCAGGCTCTTGAGATAGGCAGCGAGCGCGAAAGCGTCGGCGTCGTTCAGCTTGCCATAGGCCTTGTAGGGCATGGCGGGAGCGAGGATGCGGCCGTCGGGCCGGGTTCCCAGGCGGACGGCCTTGACGATGTCAGCCTCCGACCAGGAGCCCAGCCCCGTCTCATGGTCGGATGTGAGATTGGGCGGAAAGAAGGTGCCGAGGCCCGGAATGTGAAAGCCGACCTCCGATCCCGCCAGCCGGCGTTGCATGTCCGGCTTGCCGAGAAAGATGCCGGGCGTGTGGCAGCCGGCGCAATCCATGATGTTCGCGAGGTATTCGCCGCGCCTCAGCTTCTCCTGCGATGGGGCCGTCTGCGCGGTGAGGGCCGCCGGCACCGCGAGGGCAAAGAGGGTGAGCGCGCCCAAGATCGCTTGCCGCATGACTGTCCCCAGCGCTCGAACCGGTCGCCCGACCGGACTTCGTCCGTCCGGTCCCGTCACTTTCCGGCATAGGTGACGTTGGGGCAGCTTAGCATTGCTCCAACCAAAATCTAGTCGTGTTCGGGGATGAAGAGGGCCAGCACGGTGAAGACCGCCGCGGCCGCCGCTGCGAGCCAGATCGCGTCCAGCCCGATCCGGCCATGGGCCACGGCGCCCATGATCGCGCCGCCGAGCAGGCCGAGCCAGAGGATGAAATGGCGCAGGAAGGCGAGCTTCGGCCCGCCGAGCAGGGCGCCGGCGATGCGCTGGCCCATCTTCACCAGCGTGCCGGTCATGTAGGTCAGCCCGATCGAGACCTCGCCGTCGCGCTGGAAGACGCCGTTCTCGGCGCCCATGGCCAGCGCCAGGACGCCGGCTCCGGCCATGCTCAGGCCCAACCTGTCGAGCGAGGCCGAGATCAGGAGGGCGAAGGTCACGAAGGCCAGCACCGACGCCTTGCGCCGTCGATGCCCGAAATGCCCGGCGAGCGAGCCGCAGATGACGCCGCCGACGAAGAGCCCGAGGATTATCGCCGCCAGCGCGATGCCACCGGCATGGCGCCCCGCGAGCTCGATCGCGAAGCGGGTGGTGTTACCGCTCATGAAGGAAACGAAGAAGCCGCCGAGACTGAGGAAGCCGAGCGCGTCGACGAAGCCGGCAAGGCCGGTGAGGCAGAAGGCGAGCCCGATGGCGGGGCGGTCGTAGCGCATCATGGGCGCGGGTCTCCGGCAGCGCGAGGCCGGGTCTCCAGCGCGGCGCGACCGCCGGCCGAATCGCGCAACGGCAGCATAATCCACAGAGGGCCTCTGTCATTTGTCCTGCGAGGCATGAGACACATGCTTGCGCTCGGGCGGTTCTTTCGGTTACATCCTGTCCCGTCGATTTGAGGAACGCCCGTGGTTTCGACCGCCCGCCATGACCTGACGAAGGACTGCGCCGCTGCGCAGATCGTCGGCATGTGCGCTCGCGCTCCGCTTTCGCTTCTTGGCCTTCTTCTCCTTAGCCGCCCCTGAGGGCCGGCCGGGCATGCTGCCTGGGCGCTCAGGGGATTGACGAGAACCGCCAATAGAAACCCCGCGCCCTCATCGACCGCAGCGGCGCACCGACACCGGAAGCAGACCATGACGAACCCGACCCAGACCGGCGGCTCCTCGAAAGAGCGCGTGCTGATTTTCGACACCACCTTGCGCGACGGCGAGCAGTGCCCGGGCGCCACGATGACCTTCGAGGAGAAGCTGGAGGTCGCCGACGCTCTCGACATCATGGGCGTGGACATCATCGAGGCCGGCTTTCCGATCGCCTCGGAAGGCGATTTCGAGGCCGTCTCGGAGATCGCGCGCCGGCTGAAGCGCGCCACGGTTGCCGGCCTCGCCCGCGCGATCAGCGCCGATATCGCCCGCGCCGGCGAAGCGGTGCGCCATGCCGCGAAGCCGCGCATCCACACCTTCGTCTCGGTCTCGCCGATCCATCTGGAATACCAGATGCGCAAGAGCCAGCAGGAAGTGCTGGACATCATCACCGCGACGGTGACGCAGGCCCGCAACCTGGTCGAGGATGTCGAGTGGTCCGGCATGGATGCCACGCGCACGCCGATCGATTATCTCTGCCGCGCAGTCGAGACCGCGATCAAGGCCGGCGCGACCACGATCAACCTGCCCGACACGGTCGGCTATGCCACGCCCGACGAATACCGCGCCATGTTCAAGGCGGTCCGCGAGCGCGTCCCGAATGCCGACAAGGCGATCTTCTCGGCCCATTGCCACAATGATCTGGGCCTCGCGGTCGCCAATTCGCTGGCGGCGATCGAGGGCGGCGCAAGGCAGGTCGAATGCACCATCAACGGCATCGGCGAGCGCGCCGGCAATGCGGCGCTGGAAGAGATCGTGATGGCGCTGCGCGTACGCGGCGATGTGCTGCCCTACGAGACTGGGATCGACGCGACGCAGCTGATGCGCGTCTCGAAGGCGGTCTCCGGGGCCTGCTCCTTCCCGGTGCAGTACAACAAGGCGATCGTCGGCCGGAACGCCTTCGCCCATGAGAGCGGCATCCACCAGGACGGCATGCTGAAGAACAACACCACCTATGAGATCATGACTCCGGCCTCGGTCGGCGTGACCAAGACCTCGCTGGTGATGGGCAAGCATTCCGGCCGCGCCGCCTTCCGCTCCAAGCTGAAGGAGATGGGCTACGAGCTGGGCGACAACCAGCTCGAGGACGCCTTCACCCGCTTCAAGGCGCTGGCCGACCGCAAAAAGCATGTCTACGACGAGGATATCGAGGCGCTGGTCGACGAGAACATCGCCACCGCTCATGACCGGATCAAGCTGGAATCGCTGACGGTGATCGCCGGCACGCGCGGCCCCCAGCGCGCCACCATGAAGCTGGACGTCGAGGGTCGTCACGTCACCGAGGAGGTCGAAGGCAACGGGCCGATCGACGCCATCTTCAATGCGATCAAGGCGATCGTGCCGCATGAGGTGGCGCTGGAGCTCTACGACGTCCATGCCGTGACCGAGGGCACCGATGCGCTGGCCGAGGTGACGGTGCGGCTCTCTCGCGACGGCTCGTCGGTCACCGGCCGCGGCGCCGATCCGGATACGCTGGTCGCTTCGGCCAAGGCCTATCTGGTGGCGCTCAACAAGCTGATCGCGCGGGGCGGGCGCCTGCACGCACAGGCGGCAGAGTAAGGCGCAATACCTTCTCCCCTTGCGGGAGAAGGTGGCCCTCAGGGCCGGATGAGGGGTCGCGCAGGTCCGAAGCTGCGGTGTTCGGCTCGCGATCGGCGTCGCGAGAGCCCTCACCCTGACCCTCTCCCGCAAAGGGGGAGGGGATTGCCGGGGCAAGCCCGGGGTATGATGGCCGATTTCTCCTGATTCCGGTGGATGACGCCGGCGCCATCTGGCGCCGGCCCCGCTCTTGCCTTCATCTGCTCTTCCGGTGCGGTCGCTCCCCGGCGACCTGGAGCGACGCTCCAGGCTTCCTGGTAACGATCACGTTTGATCGTACTCGCACGGGTTCGCGCGAGCACGACGCGATCTTTTGGGGGAGCGATGGCGATGGGCTATTTTCCGAACTGGACCTTGAAGACCTCGGGCGCCGTGCTGCCCGATGAGCGGCTGCCGGCGGGACAAACCGTCGTCGCCGGCCTGCAGCATGTCGTTGCGATGTTCGGCTCGACCGTGCTCGCGCCGTTGCTGATGGGCTTCGACCCCAATGTCGCGATCTTCTTCTCGGGCATCGCGACGCTGCTGTTCTTCGTCATCACGCGCGGGCAGTTGCCGAGCTATCTCGGCTCCTCCTTCGCCTTCATCGGCGTCGTCCTCGCGGCGACGGGCTATGCCGGCACCGGCCCCAATCCGAATATCGGCGTGGCCCTCGGCGGCATCATCGCCTGCGGCGTGGTCTATGCGGTGATCGGCGCTATCGTGCAGGCGGTGGGCACGCGCTGGATCGAGACGCTGCTGCCGCCGGTGGTGACCGGCGCCGTCGTCGCCGCGATCGGCCTCAACCTGACCTCGGTCGCGATCGGCATGATCTCGGCCAGCCCCTATACCAAGTGGATTGCGCTCTTCACCGTCGTCGCGGTGGCGCTGGTCGCGGTCTATGGGCGCGGCCTGGCGCAGCGCCTGCCCGTGCTGATCGGCGGGCTTGCCGCCTATATCCTCTACGCACTGACCGCGCCGAGCTTCGGCGCGCAGGCGATCGATTTTGGCAAGATCGGCGCGGCCGCCTGGTTCGGACTGCCGCATTTCGTGGCGCCGGTTTTCGACACCAAGGCGATGGCGCTGATCGTGCCGGTCGCGATCATCCTGGTCGCGGAGAATCTCGGCCATATCAAAGGCATCTCGGTGATGACCGGGCGCAATTTCGACCATCTGATCGGCCGCGGCTTCATCGCCGACGGGCTGGGCACCGTGATCGCGGGCGCGGGCGGCGGAACCGGTGTCACCACCTATGCCGAGAACATGGGCGTGATGGCGGTGACGCGGGTCTATTCGACGCTGGTCTTTGTCGCGGCCGGCATCATCGCGATCCTGCTCGGCTTCTCGCCGAAATTCGGCGCGGTGATCGGGACGATCCCCGTCGCGGTGCTGGGCGGGCTCGCGGTCGTGGTCTTCGGCCTGATCGCCGCCACGGCGGGCCGGATCTGGGTCGAGAACAAGGTCGATTTCTCCGAGCCGAAGAACCTGATCACCGTCGCGACCGCGCTGATCCTCGGCGCGGGCGACCTCAAGCTGCCGATCTTCGGCTACGAGCTCGGCGGCATCGGCACGGCGACCTTCGGCGCGATCGCGCTCTATCACCTGCTCAACCGCCGCGCGGCGTGACAATTCACAGGCACGTCGCAGAAATTCGGCGGGCCTGCAAAATTTCTGTCATGGATGGGTGGACAGGGCGGGGGGCCTTTGCTACACGCCCCCTGCCTGACGCGGCCATCACCGCCGCGACGGCGACGCTTCGTGGCGTATGGGTGATTAGCTCAGTTGGTAGAGCAGCTGACTCTTAATCAGCGGGTCGTAGGTTCGAGCCCTACATCACCCACCACGGATTTTCCTGAAAAATCAAAAGCCTGAACTCCGGAAGGCACTGTGCCTTGCGGCGGGCCGGGGATGAGGCGAGCCTGCGAAAGCCTCGCGCGGTTCATGTCGTCGCGCGACATTCGCGCTGCCGCTTCACCGTCCCGGAACCCTCGGAAACCGGGGGCGAGCCCATTGTGCCACTGGACCGGAGGGCAGCCTCCGGCTCATGGTGGATCGGCCGGGATCGGGCAGTGAGCGGATGGGGGCGGCGGTGGAAGCCGAACAGCTTCTTCGATTGGTGATCGGCATGGCCGCCGGCCTCGTCATCGGCTGGCAGCGGACGGTGCGGCACAAGAATGTCGGCATCCGGACCTTCGGCCTCGTCGGGCTGGGGACCGCAGCGGTTTCCAGCCTGTTCAGCGAGACGCTGCATCCCGACGCGGCAAGCCGCATCGTTCAGGGCGTTCTGACCGGGATCGGTTTTCTCGGGGCCGGGCTGATCATCCGCCGCAACAACGACCTGATGCCGCACGGGCTGACGACGGCGGCCGCGATCTGGGTCACGGCGGCGCTGGGCTGCGCGGCCGGACTCGGGCATTGGCAGGTCGCCGGAGCCGCGACGGTGCTGGCGCTGGTCCTGCTCTTCCTCGACCATTCGGTGGAGCGCTGGGTCGCCGGACGACCGCCGCCGCCGAAAGAGCTACGGGACGACGGCCCGAAGGCGGACTAGGAGCTTCCATTCCGGCGTGCCTGCGCGGGCGATAGGGGGCTGTCTCGGCTTGCCGGCCGGCGGCGGACGAACCTTTGCGCGATTGCGACGTTCCCTTCGCAGGAAGGTCGATCGCAAATGATGATAGCTAATCATGGGCTCGCTGCCGGGCCCGGTAACACTCCAGCCGTTCCCGAGCCGCCGCCGGAGGCACCGCCCTTGACGCCGGGCCAGGTGCCGCCGGCGCCGCCGGTCGAGGTTCCGCCCGATGCGGAGCCTCAGGGCATCCCGACCGAGCCGCCGCCGGAGCTGCCGCCCAATGCGCCGCCGGAAGCTCCTCCGGCCACGCCCGTCGACCTGCCGCCCGGGCGCGATCCGCGCCAGCCGCAGGAGTGAGGGGCGTCCGGCCGGATCCTCAGAAGACGTAGCCGACGCGCACGCCGTAATTGGTCATGCCCTGATTGTCGTTGCAGAGGCCGGCGTTCGACAAATGCTCGACCGTGGCCATGACGCTCCAGTTCTGGCTGATGCGGTAGCCCAGCGAGGCGGATTCACGAAACAGAGGCGAGCAACCGAGGGCGAGCCTGTTCCGTGGAACGAAGTCGCTCGTCTTGCCATTGTGGAAGCCCAGGCCGAAGCTGGCTTCGGCGAAGAGCTTGTCGGTGAAGTCATAGGTCCAGGTGAAGCCGGCATAGACATGGCTGGTATCGCCGGCGGTGTTGATGGTGGTGCCGAGATGGATGCGCGGCACGAAGAACGCCATCACCGGATCGGCCGGCTGGAACGGCTTGACGAAGAGGAGCTCGAGATTGACGTCCGCGCTGCCGCTCTCTCGTCCGGCGGGATTATGCGCGAGAACGCCGCCACGCAGCTCAGAGATCAGGCCGACCCCGACGGCTGGCGGCGCATAGGCCAGGGGAGTTGTGAGATCAGCCGCGTTGGCGGCCTCGAAACCGAGGAGGCCGACCATAACCAAGAGCAGGACGCCCAGAGACAACTGCATAGACCGCATGCGTCGAATCCCCGCTGTGATTCGCCAAGGCTAACAAATCTCGTGCCAGGGAGAATCGCCAAAACATGGTTTGCACTTCGTTAATGACAGGTGTGGCGCCGTCGCCACTTGTTGCAGGCGGCCGTCACTGCGGGACATGCTGCTTATGGCCGAAATCCATCGCAGAACACGGCGCCTGACAACGGATCCGGGATCGGCGCCGCGGGGCTCCTCCTCGGTTCCGACCAAAGGTCGGCCCGAGGATGGCTTGTCCCGGAACGACGGTGCATTCCCTGAAAGTCCGCTGCGCCTAGACTGCGGGCGCCTCGCCCGAGCCGATGTCCCAGTAGAGCCCGGCCATGGCGGTCAGCCCCTCGCGGGCGATGGCGATGGGCAGGTGCTCGTCCGGGGCGTGCTGCTGGCAGCCGGGATAGGAATGCGGCACCCAGATCGTGCGCAATTTCAGGATCTCGGCGAAGATGTCGTTGGGCAGCGAGCCGCCGAGATTGGGCAGCAGCGCCGGCTTCTTGCCCGTGCTCTTCGCGATCGAATCGATGGTGAACTGCACCCAGGCATCGTCCGGATCGAGCCGCGTCGCGCCGAAGCGCTCCGTGCCGGGCGTGACGATCTCGACCATCGGGAAGCCGTGGCGGTCGAGATGACGGCGCAGCGCCGGAACGACGTCATGCGGGTCGATGCCGACGACGAAGCGCAGGCCGCAGCGGGCCCAGGCGCTCGGCGGGACGGCGTTGACCGGCGTTTCCGGCACGCCGGACTTCATCGCGAGCACATCGAAGGAGCACCAGCCGAAGACCTGCTCGGCGGGCGTGAGGCCGGCCTCGCCCCAGTTCGGATCGATCTGCGGGCCGTCGGGGCCGCCATCGACCTCGCAATCGGCGACCGCGCGGCGCACCGCGGCGGGCAACTCCTTCGGCACCCATTCATGGATGCGGATCTGGCCGGTGGGCGAGGTGATCGAGGCGATGGCATGGGCGAGCTGGATCGCCGGATCGGACAGCAGTCCGCCCCAGTTGCCGGAATGGTGGCCGGCGTCGCGGGCCTTGATCTGCAAGTCGAAGGTGATGACGCCGCGGGCGCCCAAGAACACCGTCGGGCGCTCGGCATTGAGCCGCGGCCCGTCCGAGGCGATCAGGATATCGGCCTTGAGCAGCTCGGCCTCGTCGGCGCAGAGCTCGCGCAGGCCGGGCGAGCCCGATTCCTCGCCCATCTCGATCAGATATTTGGCGTTGAAGCCGAGCTTGCCGCGCGTCTCCAGCACGGTGCGCAGGCCGTTCAGGTTGATCAGGTGCTGGCCCTTGTTGTCGACGACGCCGCGGCCGTACCAGCGGCCGTTCTTCTCGACGAGCTTCCAGGGTGAGAGGCCTTCGCTCCATTGCGCGTCGAGGCCGCGGATGACGTCGCCATGGCCGTAGCCGAGGATGGTCGGCAGGGCAGGGTCCTCGATGCGCTCGGCATAGAGGAAGGGGCCCTTGGCCTTGGGATGGGTCAGGATGCGGCAGGCGAAGCCGAGGTTCTCCAGCAGCGGGCGCATCTCCAGATCGAGATATTCGGAGAGGACGGGCGCGCGATCGGGGTTCTGGCTTTCGCTGGGCATCGCGACGAGGCGTGCGAGGTCGCTCTTCATGCGGCCTGAATCGAAATAGTCCTGAGCTTTCGCAATCGCCTGCGCGCGGGTCATCGTCGGTCCTCTCCCGGATTCGAGGCCGGCACAGTGCCGGTGGACGCCGGCTTTCGCCAGTGCCAAGAGAGCGGGATGCGCCATGCCGGACGATCAGGGCATCTGTGGCGCCGTCTGCCGGAACCACGCTTCGTCGCCCATGACCTTCATCCCCCATCCGCATCAGCTCGTCGCGCGCGACGCCATCCTGGCCGCACGGGCGAAGGGGGCGGCCGGCTTCCTGCTCGGCGACCTCACCGGGCTCGGCAAGACGCTCTCGGCCTGGCTCGCGCTCTCGGCCATGCCGGAGGAGGAGATCCTGGTGATCTGCCCGAAGGGGGCGATCCCGCAATGGCGGCGCACCATCGCGCTGTCCGGCCTGCCGGCGAAGCGGGTGACGCTGATGAATTTCGAGAAGACGAAGTCGCTGCTCGCCCCGCCGGCGGACAGCAAGAAGCGCTCGACGCGGGCGAAGAACAACGAGCTGGCGAAGCTTGGCACGCCCAAGCGCATCTGGCCGCTCGTGGTAATCGACGAGGCACACCGCATCCGCAACCCGTATTCGCAGCAGGGGCTGGTCTGCCGGCAGATGGCGGCAGCCGCCGATTTCACGATCTATATGAGCGCGACCGCCGGCCAGTCGCCGCATGAGCTCTCCTATCTCTCAGCCCTGCTGGCCAAGGCTGCGGGCATGCCATCAGCCGATCTCGATGGTTTTCGCGCGCTGATGAAGCGATTGAAGATCGGCCGGGCCAAGGGGCGCTGGAAGAACTGGAGCTGGGAGCCGAACGAGGCCGACCGCAAGGTGATGGCCGATCTGCTCTATCGCGGCGCGAACGCCATCGGCCTGCGCCGCCGGCCCGAGGAGATCGCCGGCTGGCCGGAGGTGCAGCGGGAGCTTGCGCCGGTCGCGCTGGATGCGCCGTCCCGCAAGCTCTACGAGGCGACCTGGCGCGAATTCCGCAAGGAGCTCGGGCTTGCCGGCGGCTCGACGCGCAAGCCGCAGGGCTGGGCCGCCGATCTGCGCTTCCGCCAGAAGGGAAGCCTGCTGCGCATCGCCGGCACGGCCGATTTCTGCGAGGATTTGCTGGGGAATGACGAGCAGGTCGCGATCTCCGTCGCCTTCCTCGAGACCAGCGCGATGCTTGCGGAAACCCTGCGCGGGCGCGGCTGGCGTACGGCTGAAATCAACGGCGAGCATTCCGGCGCGCAGAACGAGGAGACCCGCATCGCCTTCCAGACCGGGCAGCTCGACGCGGTAATCTTCACCGTGACCGAGTCGATCTCGCTGCATCGCGGCGAGATGCCGGGCGGCGAGCGCGAGCGGGCGCTGGTGATCCACGACATGCGCCACAGCGCGATCCAGCTCCAGCAGATCGAGGGGCGCTGCCACCGCGACGGCCAGCACGCGACGATCTTCTACGCCTATGCCGAGGATACGGTGGAGGAGGCCGTCGCCGCGACGGTGATCCAGCGCATGGCGGCGATGGAAGGTCTCGCCGGTGACGACACGCGGATGCTCGAGGCGATCGCGGAGATCGTCGAGGGGCGGGCGGCTGCTTGAGAGTTTGCCAGCAAGGGCGCGGGAAACCCCTCTCCCGAGTGGGAGAGGGGCAGGGGTGAGGGACCGCCGCTGCAATCATGCGTGAGAACGCCTCGCCTCACGCAGCGGATATCGCTCGCTTTACTGCTGCTACGGCAGGCCCTCACCCAACCCTCTCCCACTCGGGAGAGGGCTCCCGCGCTTCAGGCGGCAGCGCGTGCGGGGCTATCAGGCGTCCCCGCGCTCCGGCCCGAGATGGGCCAGCCGCCGCCGCACCTTCGCGTCATCCAGCAAAGCATCCGCATCGCCTTCCAGCCGATGCCGCCAGTTCGGCTTTTCGGTGATGGTGCCGGGCACGTTGGGCTGGGTCCTGATGCCGAGCGCGTCTTCCATCGGCAGGATCTTCAGGGTGCAGGGTGTGGCGGCGACGTAGCGGATCGCGGCGTCGACGACCGGGTCGGTGTTGTCCGGCTCCGGCCGCTCGCCCTCGACGAGCCCTGCATTCTGGAACGAGCCCCAGAGCAGGCCGCGATCCCAGGCGCGAATGCCCTGATGGTCGACGCCGTCATCGACCGGGTCGATGTCGGAGCCGGCCCACCAGCCGGCGGTTGGCACGAGGTCGTGGGTGCTGGTCAGCGCGACCGCGCCGGCGTCCCATTCCTGCGGCGGGACATAGCCGTGATCGGTGCGCTCGAAGCGCAGCACGCGCAGGCCCGCGACTCCCTGCTCGTGCAGGTAATCGCGGAAGCCATAGGGCAGCGTGCCGAGATCCTCGCCGATGACGATGGCGCGGTGGCGCCAGGATTCGAGCGCGATCAGCCGGAACAGCGTCTCGGAGGGGAAGCCGACATAGGCGCCTTCCAGCGCGCTCGCGCCCTCCGGCACCAGCCAGAGCCGGCTCATCCCCATGACATGGTCGATGCGGATGCCGCCGACATAGCGCAGGCTCGCCCGCAGCGTCTCGATGAAGGGCGCATAGCCGGTGGCGGCGAGGCCGCGTGGCGAGAAGGTCGTCAGCGCCCAGTTCTGCCCCTCTGCGGCGTAGTAGTCGGGCGGGGCGCCGATGCTGAGCCCATGCAGGATGTCATCCGGCCGGCTCCAGGCATGGCTGCCGGCACCGTCCATGCCGATGGCGAGATCGGCGATCAGCCCGACCTTCATGCCGGCCTCGCGGCAGGCGCGCTGGGCTTCTCCATAGGAGCGGCCGGTGAGCCATTGCAGGAAGACCTGATAGGCGATCTCGTCGGCATGCTCGGCCGCGAAGGCCGCAACCTCGGGGTTGTCGGGGTGGCGATAGGCGGGCTGCCATTCGCGCCAGCTTTTGACGGTCGGATCGCGCGTCAATTCGATGGCATGCAGCGCCTCGAAGATCGCGTGGCCTCGCAGCAGCGGAGAGGCCTCGGCGAGATGGCGCTCGAAATCGGCGCGGGCGGCCTCGGTTCCGCTTGCAGCGGGATCGCGCAAGGCGTCGAACAGGGCGCGCAACAGCGCCTGCCGGGCCGGCGTGGCGGAAAGCCAGTCGATCTGCGGCAGGGCGGAGAGGCGAGCCATCTCCTCCGCCAGCCCTTGTCGCGCGATGACGTCCCGGATCAGTGCGTCCGGCAATGCAGCGGCCGGGTCGGCATGGAGCGGGTTGTAGAACAGCCGCGTCGAGGGCGAATAGGGGCTGAACAAAGCGGGCAGGGCGCCATAGAGAGCGTGGACGGGGCTGATCGCCAGCGCATCGGCCCCGCGGGCCGCAGCAGTGCGGCCGAGCGCGGCGACGCCGCCGAAATGGCCGATGCCGCCATCCTCCGCGCTGCGCAGGGAATAGATCTGGGCGGCGAGGCCCCAGCCCGTCCTGCCATCGTTCAGATCGGCGAAGGTGATGCAGCGTTCCGGCGCGGTCGCGACGGTGAAGTCGCCCTCAGCGGCGTGCACGGTGTGATAGCCGGGTTCGTCGAAGGGCGGCAGGGTCAGGGCGCCCTCATAGCCTTCGATCGTCGTCACGACGCGGCGGGCCCCGCTTTCGAGCGTCACCTCGACGGATTGTCCCGGCTCGCCCCTGAGCGGCAGGCCGACCGGCTGGCCGATGCGCGCGGTGGTGAAGCGGGAGCCCAGGCCCATGGAGCCGCCTTCGGCGAGCGAAAGCGAATTGCGCAACGCTTCGTCATTGTCGGCCGGCAGGCCGAGCGCGGCGAGGATGGCGCGCAGACTCTCGGGCGAAACCTGACGCTGCGCGCCGGTCTGGTCCGTCCATTCAGGCGCGATGCCGGCGCGGGTTGCAAGCTGGCGCAGGATGTCGTCGCTCATCGTGCGCTCCACACGAGGTCTGTCATCGGAACCGGGCCGCCATGAGAAATCCAGCCACCACTAGCCGCCGGCACTTCCATGCTCCAGCACGATCAGCGCCAGCGGCGGCAGGGTCAGCGAGAGCGATTGCCGCTGGCCGTGGGCGGGGATCGCTTGCGCACGCGCCTGCCCGCCATTGCCCAGGCCCGAGCCGGCATAGATGTCCGCGTCGCTGTTCAGCCGCTCGCGCCAGAGGCCGGCGGTGGGAACGCCGATGCGATAGTCGTGGCGCGGCACCGGCGTCATGTTGGCGACGACCATGAGCGGCGGTTTGCCGTCGCCGGCCGAGCGGGTGAAGGCGAAGACGGAATTGGCGTTGTCGTCGGCGATGACCCAGCCGAAGCCTTCCGGCTCATGGTCGAGCCGGTAGAGCGCCGGCGTCGCGCGGTAGAGCGCGTTGAGATCGCGGACGAGCTGCATGGCGCCGCGCCGGCGGGTGTCGCCATCATCCGGCCAGGGGAAGGGGGCATCGACATTCCATTCCTGCTCGGCGCCGAACTCGCAGCCCATGAACAAAAGCTTCTTGCCGGGATGGCTCCACATCAGCGCGAGGCACAGGCGCAGATTGGCGAAGCGCTGCCAGTCGTCGCCCGGCATGCGCGCCAGCAGCGAGCCTTTGCCGTGCACGACCTCGTCATGCGAGATCGGCAGTACGAAATTCTCCGAGAAGGCATAGATCAGTCCGAAGGTGACATCGTCGCCATGGTGGCCGCGATGGATCGGGTCACGCGCGAAATAGCGCAGCGTGTCATGCATCCAGCCCATGTTCCATTTGAAGTGGAAGCCGAGCCCGCCCAGGTGGACCGGGGTGGTGACGCCCGGCCAGGCGGTCGATTCCTCGGCGATGGTAACGGCGCCGCGCCCGCGGCCGCCGACCAGAGTGTTCAGCTCCTGGAAGAACGAGACCGCTTCGAGATTCTCGCGCCCGCCATACTGGTTGGGCACCCATTCGCCGGGCTCGCGGCTGTAGTCGCGGTAGAGCATCGAGGCGACGGCATCGACGCGCAGCCCGTCGAGATGGAAGGTCTCTACCCACCATAGCGCCGAGGCGATCAGGAAGCCGCGCACCTCGCGCCGGCCGACATTGTAGATCAGCGTGTTCCAGTCGCGGTGAAAACCCTGGCGCGGGTCCTCGTGCTCGTAGAGGGCGGTGCCGTCGAAACGGGCGAGACCGTGGTCGTCCGAGGGGAAATGCGCCGGCACCCAGTCGAGGATGACGCCGATGCCGGCGGCATGGCAGCGATCGACGAAGCGGGCGAAAGCCTCGGGCGGGCCGAGCCGCGCGGTCGGCGCGAAGAGGCCGAGCGGCTGGTAGCCCCAGGAGCCGCCGAAAGGATGCTCGGTGATCGGCATCAGCTCGACATGGCTGAAACCCATGTACCGGAGATAGGGGATCAGGCGCTCGCTCGCCTCGTCCCAGCTGCCCATCTGGCCCCATTCGCTGCGCAGCCATGAGCCGACATGGACCTCATAGGCCGCCATCGGCTCGTTGACCGGGTTGGCGCGCTCGCGCCGCGCCAGCCATTCGGCATCGCTCCAAGCGAAGTCCGGCGCGGCGGCGACGATCGAGCCGGTGCGCGGCGGCTCCTCCTGCCGGCGGCTGAGCGGGTCGGCCTTCCAGGGAAGGGGCTCGCCATGCGGGCCGGCGATCGCATATTTGTAGACCGCGCCGGGGCCGATGCCGGGGACGAAGAGCTCCCAGATGCCCGGGCCGAGGCGCCGGCGCATCGGGTGATGGCGGGCGTCCCAGCCGTTGAAGTCGCCGACGACGGAGATATGCGAGGCATTCGGCGCCCAGACGGCGAAGAGCACGCCCTCGATACCGTCGAAGACACGGGGATTGGCGCCGAGGCGGGTCGCGAGGTCGAAATGCCGGCCTTCGGCGAAGAGATAGATATCCTCCTCGGAAAGCAGCAGGCCGAAGGCATAGGGATCGGCCGCCTCGATGATGCCGTCCGGCCAGGACACGCGCAGCCGGTAGGGCTCGTCGGCCGGGCACAAGGCCTCGAAGAGCCCGTTGCCCTCGGCGATCATGGCCACGGCCTTGCGCGTATCGCCCTCGCCGGTGACGAGTTCGACGTAATGGGCGCCGGGCAGGAAGGCGCGCACCACGCTCTCATCGCCGACACGGTGCCGGCCGAGCACGGCGAAGGGGTCGGGATGGCGCGCCTCCTCCAGCAGGAGGATATCGTGCGGGGGAAGCGACGGAAAATGGACGCGAGACTGGGGCATCAGGGGCGGTCGAACCGGTTCGGTGTGGACTCCACGGCGCTCGCGGAATCGGTCATGATGCAACGCAGCAGAGGCGCTTTCCGTTCCGGCCGCAAGATGCTGCCCGCGACGCTCATTCTCGCACGGAACCAAGTGTTTGCAGCCCGGTTGTTTCCCCGGGTTTCAGCCTGGTGCAGGGAGAATGTCGATGAGCCGCGAGCAGATCGTCAGGGATACCGCCTACGCCATCTGGGAGGCGGAGGGACGCCCCGACGGACGCGACGGCGAACATTGGCGCCTTGCCGAGGAACGTGTCGCGGCGAGTCTCAAGGAACCGGCACCCAAGGGCGGGATCCCCAAGCCGAAAGCGCCGGTGAAGGGCAAGGTCGAGGCCGGCGCGGCCAAGACCGCTCCGAAAGTCGCTGTTGCGAAGGCCGCCGCTCCGCTCAAGGCGGCAGCGACCAAGGCGGCGCCCAAGAAACGCTGAGATCCCACCGAACAACGCGGTTATCCCGGGCTTGACCCGGGGTCCGTGCCTGAGCTTGTCCGAACGGGGTTCAGGCATGGGTCCCAGCCCTGATTCCAGCTCTCCGCGTCGCTGCGTCCGGGACGATACCCGCTTCCAGCGCCAGGGTACCAGCCCCGCTCAAGCGGCCAGCGCCCGCGCATAGACATCGGCATAGCGGAAGGTGGGGCGGCGCCAGTCGAAGCGCTTGGCCATGGCGTGCTCGCGCATCTGCCGGAAGGCCCGCTTGGTGCGGAAGGCGTCGAAGGCGCGCACCACCGCCGAGGTCAGGCCCTGGCCGGTCAGCGACGAGAACAGGAAGCCGGAGAGACCATCCTCGATGGTGTCGACGAGGCCGCCGGTGCGATAGGCGATCGGCAGGGCGCCGGAGCGCTGGGCATACATCTGGCTCAGGCCGCAGGGCTCGAAGCGCGAGGGCATCAGCAGGAAATCGCTGGCGGCGAAAAGCCGGCGCGCCTCACCGTCGTCGAAGCCGATGCGGGCGGCGACGGCGCGCGGATATTGCCGTGCCAGCCGTTCGACCGCCTCCTCCAGCCGGGGCTCGCCGCGGCCGGTGACGATGAGCTGGCCGCCGCTGGCGACGATGCTCTCGGCCGCCTCGAGCGAGAGGTCGATGCCCTTCTGGTGGACGAGGCGCGAGACGATCGAGAAGAGCGGGCCGCGCGAATCCGGCAATTCGAAGGTCTTGCGGATCTCGGCGGCGTTGCGCCGCTTCCACTGGCGGACGATCTGCTCGGAGGTCTTGCCGCCTTCGATCAGCGCGTTCCAGCTATCGTCGATGCCATTCACGATACCGGTGAGCCGGCCTTCGTCCATCCGGGTTTTCAGCAGCCCTTCGAGGCCGCAGCCATGCTCGGGCGTGGTGATCTCGTGGGCATAGGTCTCGCTGACGGTGGTGACGTGCGAGCCGTAATAGATGCCGCTCTTCAGGAACGAGATCTTGCCGTGGAACTCGGCGCCGTTGACGTTGAAAGCGAGGTCGGGAATGCCGAGCGCGGCCATGCGCTGCGGCTGGTAGAGCCCCTGATAGGCGAGGTTGTGGATCGTCAGGATCGAGGGCGTCGCCAGGCCCTTCCAGCGCATATAGCCGGGCGCCAGGGACGAGGGCCAGTCATTGACGTGGATGATGTCGGGCTTCCAGTTGGGATCGGCCTCGCCGGCGGCGATCTCGGCCGCCGCCAGCGAGAGCCGGCCGAAGCGGAGGTCGTTGTCGCCGAAGTCTCCGCCGGCGAAGGGGCCGTAGGGAGAGCCTTCGCGGTCATAGAGTTCGTCGCAGAGCACGGCGTAGATCGTCAGCCCGTCTGCCGTCGCGAAGCGCCCGAGCGACCAGGGCGGCAGGCTCGCGGTGCGCGGCATCTGGCGGACGATGTCCATCGCCGGCCTTGCGGCACGCACCTGTCGGAAACCGGGGAGCAGCACGCGGACATCGCAGAAGGCGCGCAATTGGCGGGGCAAAGCGGTCGAAACCTCGCCGAGGCCGCCGGCCTTGATGAAGTCGCCCATTTCGGAGGTGACGAACAGCAGCTTGGTGGTCGCCGGGATCGGCGAGGAGCGCTCGGCCGGGTCGTCCTTGACGACGGCGGCGTAGATCAAGGCGTGGCCGGATGTCGAGGAGACAGTGTCGGTCTCAACCAGCTTCAGATCCGCCATCGTCACGTCCTCGGCACATCGCCCGTCAAGAACAGATCACAAAGGTTAAGGTTCCAGGGTGCACTGCAAAATAAAGAAGCAAGATCGGGGCCGGTTCGCCGGAACCGCGCCAGGGGCGGGACGTTGCAACCTCCGCGACAGAATGGCGGAGCGATATGACAGGGCCGTTGCGGACGCCGCATCGCCTGCCGATGAGAAGAGGCGGGTGGCATGGTGGATAAACAGGCGCAGGCGTTGAGGATCGAAGCCGGCCGGGCTTCCGAGCTCGGCGCCGTCCATGACGGGGAGGGCACGAATTTCGCGCTGTTCTCCGCCTATGCGGAAAGGGTCGAGCTCTGCCTCTTCGACGAGAGCGGGGCGACCGAGACGGCGCGGATCACGCTGCCGGAATATACCGACGAGATCTTCCACGGCTATCTGCCGGGCGTGAAGCCGGGCCAGCGCTATGGCTACCGCGTTCATGGCCGCTTCGCGCCCGAGGAAGGCCACCGCTTCAACCCGAACAAGCTGCTGCTGGACCCCTACGCCAAGGAGTTCTCGGGCGCGCTCGCCTGGGACGACGCCCATTACGGCTATGAGGTGGCGGCGAAGCTCGACAAGGACCTCACCTTCAGCACGCTCGACAGCGCGCCCTTCATGCCGAAATGCGTGGTCTGCGACTGGAGCGCCGATCCGAAGGCCCCGGCGAAGCCGATGGTGCCCTGGGATCGCACGATCTTCTACGAGACGCATGTGCGCGGCTTCACCAAGCTGCACCCGGCCGTTCCGGAGGCCAGGCGCGGCACCTTCGACGGGCTCGGCGAGAAGGCGGTCGTCGACTATATCAGGAGCCTCGGCGTCACCTCCGTCGAGCTCCTGCCGGTGCAGGCCTATCTCGACGACCATCATCTCGTCGCCAGGAAGCTCTCCAACTACTGGGGCTACAACACGATCGGCTTCTTCGCGCCGATGCAGCGCTATGAGGGCCGGGCCGGGCTCGCCTCCTTCCGCGACATGGTGCGCCGCTTCCACGATGCCGGCATCGAGGTGATCCTCGACGTGGTCTACAACCACACGGCCGAGGGCAACGAACTGGGGCCGACGCTCTCCTTCAAGGGCATCGACAACTTCTCCTACTATCGCACCATCGCCGGCAAGCCGCGCTATTACGTCAACGACACCGGCACCGGGAACACGGTCAATACCAGCCATCCGCGCGTGCTGCAGATGGTGATGGATTCGCTGCGCTATTGGGCCGAGGCGATGGAGGTCGACGGCTTCCGCTTCGATCTCGGCACGATCCTGGGGCGCGAACCGGAAGGGTTCGATCCGCGCGGCGGTTTCTTCGACGCGATGGGGCAGGACCCGGTGCTGAGCAAGCTCAAGCTGATCGGCGAGCCCTGGGATATCGGGCCGGGAGGCTATCAGGTCGGCGGCTTTCCGCCGGGCTGGGCCGAATGGAACGACAAGTACCGCGACACGCTGCGCGCCTATTGGAAAGGCGAGGAGGGGCTGGTGCGCGATCTCGCCGCGCGCGTCACAGGCTCGGGCGACATCTATGACGAGCGCGGGCGGCGGCCCTGGGCGAGCGTCAATTTCGTCACCGCCCATGACGGCTTCACGCTCGCCGATCTCGTTTCCTACAACGACAAGCACAATGCGGCGAATGGCGAGGACAACAAGGACGGCCACGGCCACAACCTGTCCTTCAACTACGGCGCCGAGGGACCGACGCAGGACAAGGGCATCATCGCCGTGCGCGAGCGCCAGAAGCGCAACCTGCTCGCCTCGCTCCTGCTCTCGCATGGCACGCCGATGATCCTCGCCGGCGACGAGCACGGCCACTCCAACCGAGGCAACAACAATGTCTATGCGCAGGACAATGAAACCGCCTGGCTGCGCTGGGAGGAATTGACGAAGCGGGACGAGGCGCTGGCCACGTTCGTCACGCGTGTCATCGCGCTGAGGACCGAGCACCCGATCTTCCGCCGCGCCTCCTACCGCGACGGCTGCGTGCTGCGCTGGGTCAATCCCGGCGGCGGCGACCAGCAGGAAGAGGAATGGGACGATCCCGGCCTGCGCGCCATCGGGCTCTTGATGCACATGCCCGACGTGGAGGAGGGCGGCGACGAAGCGCTCATTCTTTTCAACAGCTTCGACGGAGAGGTTGTCTTCCGGATTCCGCCGCGGGTGAAGGCCGGTTCATGGGCTGTCGTCCTTGACACCGAGACCGGGCCGGACTCAGACGAGGGCCGCAAGGGGCTGAAGGCGGAGCAGGAGATCACGCTCTCGCCGCGATCGCTGATCGTGCTGATGTGAGGCCGCTTCCGGCGCAGGCGGCCCCGGGCGTCATGAAGGTGACATGAAGGCGCCGGAGCCGCGACGCTTTTCCCTTCTCCCGGATGGGAGAAGGTGGCGCGGAGCGCCGGATGAGGGCCTGCGCTTGCCGTTGAAGGCGCGACGGAACCGTCGCATTTTGGCGATGGGCGGCGGTCCCTCACCCCGGCTCTTCTCCCATCCGAGAGGGGTTTCCAGCGCTCTTTCTATGATGGTCTGGGGAGTCGCCAGAGGCTGACACTACGGAGCGGTAGTTCGCTGCCAACGCCATCGGTCGATGTGAACAGCTTTTCCCAACCCTCCCCGGGGAGCGCCAGCGGCACGCCCTCCCGCCCTCGGTTGACCGCGACCAGCAGGCTTTCCTCGGTCCCGTTCAGCTGCAGGCAGAAAGCATCGAGGCCGTTCCAGTCGCCATCGCCGATCCGGCTGCCATCCGGTTTCAGCCAGAGCGCGTCGGGCGGCTCGCCGGCGCCGGTGAGGAAGCTGTCGGCGGTCAGCAAGGGATGCTCGCGGCGCAGTTTCGCGAGCGCCGCGACGAAGCCGATCAGCGCATCGTCCGCCCTCTCCCAATCGAGCCAAAAGCCAGCATTATCCTGGGCATAGGCGTTGTTGTTGCCATGCTGAGTCCGGCCGAATTCGTCGCCGGCCGTCAGCATGGGAATGCTGCGCGAGAGGAAAAGCGTCGCCAGCAGGGCGCGGATATCGCGGTTGCGGGCCTCCGTGACGGCCGGATCGCGGCTCGCTCCCTCGATGCCGTTGTTCCAGCTATGGCTGTCATTGTCGCCGTCGCGATTGTCCTCGCCATTGGCCTCGTTGTGCTTGGCCGCGTAGCTGACGAGATCGGCCAGGGTGAAGCCGTCATGGGCGGCGAGGAAGTTGACGCCCGCATCGGGGCCGCGATGCCTGATGGCGAAGAGATCGGAGGAGCCGGAAAGCCGGGTCGCAAGCGCGCCCGCCATGCCGGCATCGCCGCGCCAGAAGCGGCGGACATCGTCGCGGTAGCGGCCATTCCATTCGGCAAAGGGGGCGGGGAAATGGCCGAGCTGATAGCCGCCGGGGCCGATGTCCCAGGGCTCGGCGATCAGGATGCTCCGCGACAGATCGGGGTCCTGCAGGATGGCGGCGAAGAGCGGAGCGTCCTGGGAGAAGCCCGTCTCCGTCCGGCCCATCACGGTGCCGAGGTCGAAGCGGAAGCCGGCGACGCCGAGGGCGCGCCAGTGGCGCAGCGCATCCATCGCCATCCGGACGACCGGGGCGCGGTCGAGCGCGACCGTATGGCCGCAGCCGGTGTCGTTGACGAGCTTGCCGGGATCGTCGGCAGCGTGGCGATAATAGACCGCATTGTCGAGCCCGCGCAGGCCGATGGTCGCGCCGTATTCGTCGCTCTCGGCGGTGTGGTTCAGCACGACATCGAGGATCACGCCGATACCGGCCTGCGCATAGGCGTCGCAGAGCCGGCGCAAATCCGCCCCGCCGCCGGGGGCGAGGCGAGGATCGGGCGCGAAGAAATTGACCGGGTTGTAGCCCCAGGCATTGGCGAGGCCGAGCGGCGGGAGATGGCGTTCGTCCATCCAGGCGGCGATCGGCATCAGCTCGACATGGCCAGCGCCGAGCCGGTGGAGATGGGCGATGATGGCCGGCTCCATCAGGGCCGCGAGCGTGCCGCGCAGGCGCTCCGGCACGGCCGGATGGCGCATGGTGAAGGATCTGATGGCGAGTTCGTAGATGAGGCGAGGCGGCTCGCTTCCGCTGCCCTCGAGACGCCCTTCCTCTGGATGAGGGCTGGGACGGCCGGCAACGATGCAGCGCGGTACCAGATCGGCCGTCTCCTCGCCATGCCGCGCCAGTTGCGGATCCCAGAGGAAAGCCCGGTCGAGCAGCGTGGCATAGGGATCGACCAGCAGCTTCGAGGGATCGAAGCGGTGGCCCTGCTCCGGCTGCCAGGGACCTTCGACGCGCAAGCCATAGCGCAGGCCCGCGCCGGCACCGGGCAGGAAGCCGTGGTGGATGTCGCCGCTGCGGCAAGGCAGCGGCAGGCGGGCGATTTCGGTGTCCCCGGTCTCGTCGAAAAGGCAGAGGAGGACGCGCTCGCCGTTACGCGAGAAGACGGCGAAGGTGACGCCGCCTTCGGAGACAGTCGCGCCCATGTGGGCGGGCAGCGGGCAACGGAGGATGCTGGGGTTCGTCATTCTCGGGCGGAGCGCAGCGCAGACCCGAGAATCTCTGGCAAGAGATGCCCGGGGCAAGCCCGAGCATGACGCGCCGCGGCGATCATTCTGCTGTCTGGGCGGGCAGGCCCACCGGCACATTCCAGATCCGCTCGGCATATTCTCGAATGGCGCGATCGGCGCTGAACCAGGCGCAATGGGCCGTGTTCGTCACCGACATGCGCCACCACGTCGCCGGATCGGCCCAGAGGCCGTCCACATGGCGCTGCGCCTGCCGGTAGCTCTCGAAATCGTTCAGCACCATGAACCAGTCATTGGCGCGCAGGCCATCGACGAGGCCCTGGTAGCGCCCGCGCTCGCGGGGCGAGTAGGCGCCGCCCGCAACGGCGTCGAGCACGCCTTCCAGATGCGGGGTCGCGGCGATGACCTCGGCGGTCGGGCGCGGATTGCGCTTGGCGGCCTCGACCTGTTCGGCCGTCATGCCGAAGATGACGATGTTGTCCGCGCCGACGCGCTCGCCGATCTCGATATTGGCGCCGTCGAGCGTGCCGATGGTGACGGCGCCGTTGAGCGCGAACTTCATGTTGCCGGTGCCCGACGCCTCCATGCCGGCGGTGGAGATCTGCTCCGAGAGGTCGGCGGCGGGGATGATGACCTCTGCCAGGCTGACATTGTAGTTCGGCAGGAAGACCACCTTCAGCCGGTCGCGGGTGGTGATGTCGTTGTTCACCACGGCCGCGACGTCGTTGATCAAATTGATGATCGACTTGGCCGTGGCGTAGTTCGAGGCCGCCTTGCCGGCGAAGATCTTCACGCGCGGCGCCCAGTCGCGATAGGGCTCGGAGCGGATGGCGTCGTAGAGCGCGATCGTCTCGAGGATGTTGAGGAGCTGGCGCTTGTATTCGTGGATGCGCTTGATCTGGACGTCGAAGAGCGCGTCGGGGTCTACGGTGACACCGCAATCCTGACGGATGATCTTCGCGAGCTTCAGCTTGTTCTCGCGGCGGATGGCCATCAGGCGTTCGTGGACGGCCTTGTCGCTGGCATGGGCGCCGAAGCGGCGGATCAGCCCGATATCGTCGAGGACCGCCTCGCCGCAGGTCTCCTTCAGCAGCTTCGTCAGTCCCGGATTGGCGTTGAACAGCCAGCGGCGCGGCGTGATGCCGTTGGTGACGTTGGTGATGCGGTCCGGGAAGATCCGGTGGAGCGGGGCGAAGACCGTCTCCTTCATCAGGTTGGAATGCAGCGCCGAGACGCCGTTGACCTTGTGCGAGCCGACGAAGGCGAGATGGGCCATGCGCACGCGCCGGCCATGGGACTCGTCGATGAGCGAGAGCGTCGCCAGGTCGGCATCCGGTTGCTCGCGCCGCACGCCGTCGAGGAAGCGGGCATTGATGCCGAAGATGATCTGCATGTGGCGTGGCAGCAGCCGCTCCATCAGCGCGACCGGCCAGGTCTCCAGCGCCTCCGGCAGCAGCGTGTGGTTGGTGTAGGAGATCGTCGCGTTGGTGACCTCCCAGGCCTGCTCCCAATCCATCTTGTGCTGGTCGATCAGCAGGCGCATCAGCTCGGCGACGGCCAGCGATGGATGGGTGTCGTTGAGCTGGATCGCGACCTTGTCGGCGAGGTCGTCGAGCCGG
Source organism: Allobosea sp. RCC_152_1 (assembly GCF_041360765.1). Taxonomy (NCBI): domain Bacteria; kingdom Pseudomonadati; phylum Pseudomonadota; class Alphaproteobacteria; order Hyphomicrobiales; family Alloboseaceae; genus Allobosea; species Allobosea sp. RCC_152_1. The sequence goes on along the minus strand of NZ_JBFUPU010000002.1, from coordinate 17,191 downwards.
CCGAACTGGCGGTAGTGCCGGCGCACGAGATCCTGCAGCGAGGCCGAGGTGAAGAAGAATTCCTGCCGCAGGCGCAGTTCCTGCCCGGTCGGCGTGGAATCGTTGGGATAGAGCACCTTGGAGATCGCCTCGGCGCGATTGCGCTCGGCGACGGCGCCGATCAGGTCGCCCTGGTTGAAGGCGTCGAGCGAGAGCGGGTGCATGGCGCGCGCGCGCCAGAGCCTGAGCGTCGTGGCTTCCCGCCCGCGCCAGCCGACGATCGGCGTGTCATAAGCGACGGCGAAGACCGTCTCCTCCGGCGCCCAGAAGATCTCGCCCGGCTTGTCCGTGCCGGTGACGGAACCGCCGAAGCCGATCTTGTAGGCGCTCTCGCGCCGCTCGAACTCCCAGGGATTGCGGAAGGAGAGCCAGTCCTCGGGCACCTCGATCTGCTTGCCGCCGTCGATGCGCTGCTTGAACAGGCCGTGGTCGTAGCGGATGCCGTAGCCCAGCGCCGGCACGCCGGTCGAGGCCATCGCCTCCATGTAGCAGGCGGCGAGCCGGCCGAGACCGCCATTGCCGAGCGCGGCGTCGGGCTCGATCGTCTCGATCTCGTTGAGGTCGACGCCGAGCTCGCGCATCGCCTGCGCGAACGGGCCGGTGAGGCCGAGATTGTTCAGCGTATCGGCGAAGGAGCGGCCGATCAGGAATTCGAGCGAGAGGTAATAGACCCGCTTGCGGCCGGTGTCGTAGCTCTCCCGGGTGGAATGCTGCCAGACGTCGACGACGTGATCGCGCGCCGCCAGGATGCCCGCCGTCAGCCAGTCATGCGGCTGGGCGACCGCCGGATCCTTGCCGAGCGAATAGGCGAGCTTGCGCAGGATCTCGGCCTTGAGCCGCTCGACCTGATCGTCCGGCTCGAAATGGACGGCTGGCTGCGGGCTGGTGGCGGTCTCGGTCACGCGCGGTCTTCCCTGGCTGTTTCGAGCGCCGGGAGTGTCAGGGGATTGCCGGCGGGTGTCCAGCCGAATTTGCCGCAGTGCGGTATGAAGCTGCCGCACGGCCCCGCGTGCTGGTTTTGGGCGCCGGTCAATTACCGCCCGGGCGGGCGTCGTCACGGACACGCCCGCCAAGCTGTTTTGCGCCCTCGACCGAGGAATCCGTCAGCCTGACGATGCTGTTCCAGGCTTCGCGCGTATAGACACCCTGATGAACGACGGCGTCGTAGCCGACGACCAGGACGATGATCACCAGAAGCAGGCGGAACACGAAACTCTCCTCTCGATACCGCGCTATCAACGCGATGGTGGAGGGGAGGGTTCCGCCGTGCCACGAGCGGGATCAGCGCGGCAGCAGATCCTTCAGCCGCAGCAGGGAGATCGTCTCGACCTGTCCCAATGCGGTCGCGAACTCCTGTTCGCGCGTGTTTTTGAGGCGCGTCTCGAAGGCGTCGAGGATCGCGGCCTTGCTCGCGCCCTTCACCGCCATGATGAAGGGAATACCGAAGCGGGCCTTGTAAGCCTCGTTGAGCGCGGTGAAGCGCACGCGCTCGTCGCCGGTCAGACGGTCGAGGCCGGCGGAGGCCTGCTCGCCGGTGGATTCCGGCGTCAGTTCGCCGGCTGCCGCCAGCTTGCCGGCCAGATCGGGATGGGCGGCAAGCAGCGCCTTCTGCTGTTCCGGCCCGGCCTTGCGCATGATGGCGGTCATCGCGGCGTGCAGCCCTTCGGCCGTGTCCTGCGCGGGGCCGATCCCGGCATCGTAGGTCGCTTCGGCGATCCAGGGTGAGTGCTCCCAGACGCGGCCGAAAACCTCGATGAAGAGCGCTTTCGGTAGCTTCGAGGGCACATAGCCACCCGCTGGGGGATGCGTCCTGACCCAGTGGCGGGCAATGTCGAGCCTTGTCGCCACCCAAACCCTGTCATGGCTCTTCACATAGTCGAGGAAGCGGGCGAGCGCAGCGGCGCGGCCCGGCCTGCCGACGAGGCGGCAATGCAGCCCGACCGACATCATCTTCGGCGCGGTCTCGCCTTCGGCATAGAGCGTGTCGAACGAGTCTTTCAGATAGGCGAAGAACTGGTCGCCGCTGTTGAAGCCCTGCGGCGTGGCGAAGCGCATGTCGTTGGCGTCGAGCGTGTAGGGCACGGCGAGCTGCGGACCCTTCGGACCGGAGAGCCAATAGGGCAATTCGTCGGCATAGACGTCGGCCGTGTAGAGGAAGCCGCCTTCCTCCATCGTCAGCGGAATCGTGTTCTGCGAGGTGCGGCCCTGGTAGCAGCCGAGCGGGCGTTCGCCGGTCAAGTCGGTCTGGATTCGGATGGCCTCGAGGATGTCGGCGCGCTCGCGCTCCCGCGGCACGTCGCGATAGTCGATCCATTTCAGGCCGTGGGTCGCGATCTCCCAGCCGGCCTCCTGCATCGAGCCGACGATCTCGGGATAACGTGCCAAGGCGCTGGCGACCGCGAAGACCGTCACGGGCATATTCCGCTCGGTGAACATCCGCCACAGCCGCCAATAGCCGGCGCGGGAGCCGTATTCGTAGATCGACTCCATGTTCATGTGGCGCTGGCCCGGCCAGGGCGCCGCGCCGACGATCTCGGAGAGGAAGGCTTCGGAGGCCGCGTCCCCGTGCAGGATGTTGTTCTCGCCGCCTTCCTCGTAGTTGACGACGAACTGGACGGCGATGCGGGCCTCGCCCGGCCAATGCGGATGCGGGGCGTCGCGGCCGTAGCCCTTGAGGTCGCGCGGATAGGCGGTGTCGGTCATCGGAAAGGTGCTCGCAAACTGATTCAGCTGAGGATCCTAAGTGGCGGCGTCATCGCGTCAAAGCGCGGCCCACGCGGTCTCAGCTTCCCCGATAGGTGGTGTAGCCATAAGGCGAGGCGAGGAGCGGGACATGGTAGTGCCGCGTCACCTCCGAGAGGCCGAAGCGGACGGTGACGACATCGAGGAAGGCCGGCTCCGGCAGCGTGACGCCGCGCTCGCGGAAATAAGGGCCGATGGCGAAGTCGATCTCGTAGATGCCGGGCCGCGTCGCCTCCGGCGTCAGGAGCGGAGCGTCGGTGCGGCCATCCGCATTGGTGACCGTTTCGGTGAGTGTCTCGGCGCCCTCCGGTCCGATGCGGCGCAACGAGACCGCGACGCCGGCGGCGGGGCGCCCGCCATGCGTATCCAGGATGTGCGTCGTCAGCCCTGCCATGTCCGGCCTTTCCATCGCCTTGCGTTTCCCGGTCAGCAACTTGCATGCCGACCGCGCTCAACCGTAATTTGCCCTGGGGCGAAGTCCAACGGCGCGTGGCGCCGTTCCCGCCCCTGAACGAGGACAGCGACCCGCGATGCTCAGCGCCTATCTGATGGAATGGGGCAGCATGATGCTGCGCTGGCTCCACGTCATCACGGCGATCGCCTGGATCGGCTCCTCCTTCTTCTTCATCCATCTCGATGCCAGCTTGCGGCCGGCGCCGGATATCCCGCCGGGCACGGGTGGCCGCGCCTGGCAGGTCCATGGCGGCGGCTTCTACGAGATGCGCAAATACATGGTCGCGCCGGCCGTGATGCCGGCGGAGCTGACCTGGCACAAATGGCAGAGCTACTGGACCTGGATCTCGGGCTTCTTCCTGCTGGTCTGGGTGTATTACGCCCAGTCCGAGCTCTACCTGATCGATCCGGCGGTGATGCAGCTCTCGCCCCTGGCGGCGGGCGCGATCGGCATCGCGGCGCTGGCGGGGGGCTGGCTGATCTATGACTGGATGTGCCGCTCGCCGCTCGGGAAGCACGACGTCTGGCTGGGGCTGATCGGCTTCGGCTATGTCGTGGCGGCGAGCTGGGCCTTCGCCAACGTCTTCTCCGGGCGCGGCGCGCTGATCCATACCGGCGCGCTGATGGCGACGATCATGACCGCCAATGTCTTCTTCAACATCATGCCCGGCCAGCGGAAGGTGATCGCGGCGCTGACCGCCGGCGAAAAGCCCGATCCGAAATACGGCAAGGCCGCCAAGCAGCGCTCGACGCACAACAACTACATCACCCTGCCGGTGCTGTTCCTGATGCTGTCGAACCATTATCCGGTGACCTATGCCAATGCGGCGGCGATCCCGCTGCTGGTGGCGCTGGTGATCGTGGCCGGCGCGCTGATCCGGCATTTCTTCAACCTCCGCCATGCCGACCACGCGAAATCGCCCTGGTGGTGCTGGGCCGTGGCGATCCTGGCGCTCTGGCTCGCCTTCTGGGTGGCGATGGCGGCCTCGCCCGGCGGGCGCGAGCAGCTCGGCCTGAAGCCGGGCGAGCCGGGCAGGCCTGTGCTGCTGGCGGGGATGGCGCTGCCGCCGACGGAGGTGACCAACATCGTCACCGGGCGCTGTGCGATGTGCCATGCGCCGGAGCCGTCCTGGCCCGGCATCCAGATCGCGCCGAAGGGCGTGCTGCTCGACGGTCCCGAGCAGATCGCCATCCATGCCCGCGCCATCAGGTCGCAGGCGGTGATGACCCATGCGATGCCGCCCAACAACCTCTCCGGCATGACGGCAGGCGAGCGGCGGGTTCTGGCCGCCTGGCTCGCCGAAAAACCACGCTGAGACGGTTTCGGCGGCGTATCGCTGCCGGTTGAAAGCCGTCTGTTTCGGCGATCGGATTCGGCCTTCGTTCAGCTTTTACGCAATTCGCTCACGGGTCCGTGATTGCGTTCAGATTCAGTTCATCTGCACACCACCAATGTCCTGCTCCACTAAAAGGCCGAAGGGAGGTTCCATGAAGGAGCCGTTCGCGCCTTGGGACCGTGGGGGTCCGTTTGAGACGCTTGGTGAATGCAAGGGGCGCCGGCTACCTGCTGGCGGCCATCGCTTTCGTTGTGGCATGGGTCGTCCTGTGCTGGCCCTGGCTTTCGGGGTCGGTGACGATTCCGTTCGACGCCAAGGCGCATTTCCAGGCGCAGGTCGAGTTTCTGGCGCGGGCGCTGCACTCGGGGCAGTCGCCCTTCTGGAACCATAACGTCTTCGCCGGCTCGCCGCAGGTCGCCGATCCGCAATCGCTGATCTTCTCGCCCGCGATCATCCTGGCGCTGCTTTCGCCGGCGCCGGGCTTCCGCATGGTCGATGCCTTCGTGCTGCTGCATCTGCTGGTGGCCGGCTTTGCCGTGATCATGTTCTTTCGCGACCGCGGCTGGCATCCGGCGGGCGGGTTGATGGCGGCCCTCGTCTTCGCCTTCGGCGCCTCGGCGTCCTGGCGGATCCAGCATATCGGGCAGATCGAGAGCCTGGCCTTCTTCGCCATCGCCTTCTGGCTGACGGCGCGGATGCTGCAGCGCGGCTCGGCCTGGGCCGGCGTCTTCGCCGGGCTCGCAGCCGGGCTGATGGTGCTGAAGCCCGACCAGGTCGCGATGCTCGGCGGCTATGTGCTGATCGGCATGGTCCTGGCGCACTGGATTTCCGGCGGCTGGCCGTCCGTCCGGGCCTCGCTCGTCCCCGCCGCGCTGGCGAGCGCCGCGGGCCTCGCCGTGATCACGGTGCCGCTGCTCTGGACCTGGCTCTTCGCCGAGGCGACGACGCGGCCGGAGATCGGTCTGGGCGTGGCGACGACGGGGTCGCTGCATCCGGCGTCGCTGCTGACCGCCTTCGTCGGCGATCTCTTCGGCGCGAAGAACCCGAATGTCACGTTCTGGGGGCCTTATCTCAACCCGAACTGGGTGAAGGATCTGACGCTGTCGCAGAACATGGCGCAGATCTATATGGGCGCGCTGCCGATGCTGCTGCTGATCGCGCCGGGGCTGACGCGTGGCTGGCTTTGGGACAAGGCGGTCAGGCCGCTGACGCTGCTGCTGCTGTTCATGGTGCTGTATGCGCTCGGCCGCTACACGCCGGTCTTCCAGGTGCTCTACGATTATCTGCCGGGCGTGAAGATGTTCCGCCGTCCGGCCGATGCGACCTTCCTGATCGGCGCTCTCGGGGCGATTCTCTCCGGCTATGTGCTGCACCGGATGCTGACGGCCGAAGGCATCTCCTTCCGGCGCGATCTGCTGATCGGCGGCGCGATCGTGCTGGCCGTGGCGCTGGTCGCGATGCTGCTCTCGCGCAGCGAAGGGCATCTCGGCGATGCGTGGGCGCCCGTTCTGGCGGCCCTGGGCTGGTTCGGCGCGGCCGTGGCGCTGCTTGTCGTCCTGCAGCGCTGGCGCGGGGCGCTCGCGCCGGTCGCGGCGATGGTACTGGTGACGGGCGTCGTCGCCTCCGATCTCGGCGTCAATAACGGCCCGAACGAATCGACCGCGCTTCCGCCGCAGCTCTACGACGTGCTGCGGCCGACGACGCATAACCAGACCATCGCGCTGCTCAAGCAGTTGACGGCGCAGCCGGCGGGGTCGCCCCGTCGCGACCGGGTGGAGCTGCTCGGCATGGGATTCGAGTGGCCCAATGCCGGCATGGTGCACGGCTTCGACCATACGCTGGGCTACAACCCTCTGCGCCTCGAGGATTTCTCTGAGGCGGTCGGCACCGGGGACGGCATCGCCAATCCCGGCGACCGCAAGTTCACGCCGCTGTTCCCCTCCTACAACAGCCGGCTCGCGAACCTGCTCGGCCTGCGTTACATCGCCTCGCCCGTGCCGATCGAGCAGGTCGACCGCACCTTGAAGCCGGGTGATCTGACGCTGCTCGCCCGGACCAAGCAGGGCTATGTCTACGAGAATCCGAACGCCCTGCCGCGCGTGCAGTTCGTCGGCGGCTGGGCCTTCGCCGATTTCGAGAGCATGAAGCTCTCGGGCCGCTGGCCCGACATCGACCCGCAGCAGGCGGTGCTGCTCGATGCCGAGCCGCCGGTCGCCGCGCCCGAGGGACCGGCCGCGGTGCAGGCCGAGGTCAAGCTGACGAAATACCGCAACACCGAGGTCGAGGTCGAGGTCACCACGCCGGCCGCGGGCTTCGTCGTGCTCAACGATGTCTGGCACCCCTGGTGGCGCGCGCAGGTCGACGGCGTCGACACCGAGATTCTCAAGGCCAATGTGCTGTTCCGCGCCGTGCAGGTGCCGGCCGGCACGCATAAGGTCACCTTCAGCTTCCAGCCGCTTTCGGGCGCGATCGCGGAGCTCAGGGCCCGGATTTCGCCGCAGGAGCCGGAAGACACCTTGCCGCCGCCACCGCCCTATGACCCGGACGAGCCGCAGATCGTGGCGGCGCCGGGCGCGGACCGGATCCTGGCGGGGCCTTCGCCGGCCGTGCGCGATTCGCTCGGCCTCGGGGCCACCCAGCCGGGCGCCGCATCGCGCAATGGCACGGCCTCCGCCCGGATCTTCGGCGAGACCGAGGCGCACTGAGCGGGAAAGCGCCGAGTCCGGTCTCCGTCATTGCCTCGCTACGCTCGCAATGATGGAGCAGGTCGTCGCGCGATCTCAGGCGACGCCGAGCTTCTTCTGCAGGCTGGTCGAGGATGTCGTGTACTGGAAGGTCAGCCGCTTCTCCGGATAGACGTAGCGGTGGACCTTCTGGGCGCAGAGCGCGGCTTCGTGGAAGCCGGAGAGGATCAGCTTCAGCTTGCCCGGATAGGCATTGATGTCGCCGATGGCGAAGATGCCGGGCACGCTCGTCTCGAACTTCTCGGTGTCGACCGGGATCAGGTTCTCGTGAAGGTTCAGGCCCCAATCGGCGATGGGGCCGAGCTTCATGGTCAGCCCGAAGAAGGGCAGCATCGTATCGCAGGCGATCTCGAAGGTTTCGCCGGCATTGTCCCGGCAGATCGCGGCTTCGAGCTTGCCGTTCTCGCCCTTGAGCCCGGTGACCTGGCCGAGCTTCATGTCCATCCTGCCCTCGGCGACGAGGGAGCGCATCTGCTCGACCGAATGCGGCGCGGCGCGGAAATCGTCGCGGCGGTGCATCAGCGTGACGCGGGCTGCGACGGGCTGGAGGCTGAGCGTCCAGTCCAGCGCCGAGTCGCCGCCGCCGACGATCAGGATGTTGCGGCCGCGGAAGGCCTCCATCCTGCGCACGGCATAAAAGATGGAGCCGTTCTCGTAGTTCTCGATACCGGGGATCGGCGGCTTCTTGGGCTGGAAGGAGCCGCCGCCGGCGGCGATGACGACGGTCTTGGTGTCGAAGACCGTGCCGGCGTCGGTGGTGACGCGGAAGCGCGGTGCCTCGGGGCTGCCCGTCGGCTCGACCGACTCGATCATCTGGTTGAGATGGAAGGTCGGGCCGAAGGGCTTGATCTGGGCGATCAGGTTGTCGACCAGCGCCTGGCCGGTGACCATTGGGAAGCCGGGGATGTCGTAGATCGGCTTCTCCGGGTAAAGCTCGGCGCATTGCCCGCCGACCTTCGGCAGGATGTCGACGAGATGGGCCCGGATGTCGAGCAGGCCCAGCTCGAAGACGGCGAACAGGCCGCAGGGGCCGGCGCCGACGATGACGACGTCCGTCGTGATGACTTCGTTTTCGTTGGCTGCCGCGTCGCTCATGGTCCTGCCTTCGATCCGGTCCAAACCGTGCGTTTTAACGAACTTTGCCGGAGGTGGAGATGAGCCTTCGCCTGCCGCTTGGCAAGTCCGGATCGGGCTCAGGCGCCAGTCTCGGCACGCAGACCGGCCGCCGCGATGCCCGCCAGCGCTGCGGCCTCGTCATTGTCGGAGGTATCGCCGGAGATGCCGACCGCGCCGAGCAGCTCGCCCTCGGACGAGCGGATCAGCACGCCGCCGGGCACGGGCATGAGCAGGCCGCCGACCGCATGGGTGGCCGCCTCGATGAAATAGGGCCTGTCCTGCGCCATCTTGTGGAGCGCGCGCGAGCCGAGCCCGAGCGCGACCGCGCCATGGGCCTTGCCGAACGCGATCTCGCCGCGCTTGAGGCTCGTGCCGTCCTGGGCGGCGAAGCTCTTCTGCGCGCCGCGCGCGTCGATGACCGCGATGGCGAGCGGCTTGAACGCGTTTTCGGTGGCGTGGGCGAGTGCGGCGGAGAGAACCGCCTGGGCCTGGGCGAGCGTCAGCATCATGGGAACTCCGATTCTGTAAGGATGCGTGTTTTGCCAGCCGCGCGGCGTGCGGTGAAGCGCGGCTGTCGGCAAACTGTCGTGCGCCCACGGAGAAAATGACCGCAAACCGGGTTAGACTGCTTGAACTTCGGACGGAATCGGCAAGCAAGCCTTGCGCAGGACGTTCAGACCGGGCTTGATGGCTTGCCAAACCAAGGAGGTATCCATGGGTCTGTTCAGTTTCATCAAAGAAGCCGGTGCCAAGATCTTCGGATCGACCCCGGCCAATGCCGCGACGGCCGATAACCTACAGAAGGAACTGGCTGGCCATGGCCTGCCGTCCGACGTCAACATCCAGATCGACGGCGACAAGGTGAAGGTCTCCGGCAAGGCCGTCTCGACGGAAGAGGCGGAGAAGATCATCCTCGCGCTCGGCAACACCACCGGCGTCGCCCAGGTCGAGTCCGACCTGGTCGTCAACAAGGAGGCGCCTGCCGCGGTGTTCTACACGGTGAAGAAGGGCGACACGCTCTGGAAGATCGCCGAAGAGCATTACGGCAAGGGGCAGGGCGCGAAATACAACGAGATCGTCAAGGCCAATACGCCTCCGGTCAAGAATCCCGACCTGATCCAGCCGGGCTGGGTGCTGCGCATCCCGCCGCTGGGCTGATCCAAGCTTCCATCGCCGGCTCCGCGCCTCGGCGCGGAGCCGGCCCATCATGCGCGACGCCGCGACAAGGAAACCGCGTGTCATGCCGCACCGCCGTTTCGGGGTGTTTGAGGCATTGGCGTTCGGGCGCGGCCGCCTTATCTCCGCTTCCGGATGCAGCGAAGGAAGCGACCCGCCATGACCGTGAACGACCTCGACATCGACGATATCAAGGCGGGCCTCGCCGAGGGCTCGATCCTGCTCGTCGATGTCCGCGAGCCGCATGAGTTCGCAGCCGGGCATATTCCCGGAGCCGTCTCGCGGCCGCTCTCCCAGTTCGACCCGGCCGACCTGCCGGACGAGCCGGGCAAGCGCATCGTCTTTTCCTGCGCGGCGGGTGTCCGCTCGCGGCATGCGCTGGCCTTCGCGCAATCGGCCGGGCTCGACATCGACAGCCATTATGTCGGCGGGTTCAAGGATTGGGCGATGCGAGGGGAGGCGATCTCCTTCGACTGACCGGATGGGTCGCGTTCCGCCGGCCCGTTCAAGACCAGGATTACTGCCATGCCTATCCGTATTCTGCTTCGCAGCGCGGTTTGTGCCGCCGCCATCGTCGCCGCCTCGCCAGCGATGGTGTCGGCGCAGAGCGTTCCGGCCCAGAGCGCAGCCTCGGCCCCGGCGGGCGAGGCCGAGCTGCAGGCCGCCATCTCCAAGTCGAACGCCTATACGGCGCTGATGAACCGCACGCTGCGCGCGATCCAATCCTGGGAGCGCTATGCGAGCTGGGTCGACATGAAGAAGGGGCCGACCGGCAAGGAGCGCTACATCGACTACGGGCTCTACAGCCTCTACGACGTCACCGGGGAGATCCAAAAGGCGGAAGAGGCGGCGGCGCGCGCGCCGAAACTGCCGGAGATCGACGCGACGGTGCTCAGCTACATCAAGGCCTATCAGGAGCTGGCGCCGCTGATCACCCGGGCCGAGCGCTACTACGACCGCAAGGACTATCGCGACGACAACCTTGCCGAAGGGCAGAAGCTGCATGCGCAGATGGTGCCGGCGGCGAAGACGTTCCTCGACCTGCGCGCCAGGCTCGACGCCGGCATGCGCGTCTACAAGACGGCGCTCGACGCGCAGGAGCTGGCCGCGCTCGAGAGCCGCGAGGGCAAGTCCGCGCGCTGGCAGGTCCGCAACGTGATGGTCAACGCCCGGGCGGTCATCGACCTGATGCCGTCGAACGAGAAGCCGATCGTCGATCTCAAGGCGTTCGATGCTGCGGTCGCCGGCTATGCCAAGGCGGTCCGCGAGATGGACGATTTCAAGGACAAGAACCCGGGCAAGTCGCTCTTCGTGGACAGCCAGGCGAGCTCCTGGCTCGGCAGGCTGCGCGATTTCAGCAGCAAGCTCGCCAAGAGCAAGGGCGATGTCCGGCGCGGCGCGGCGAACGACGCCAACTGGATCGTGAGCAGCTACAACACGATGATCACGCTTTCGGAATCGGCGGTGCGTTTCTCTCGCTGACGCAATGCGTTGAACGCAGCCCCGACGCACAGGGCGCCGGGGCTGACGACATGCGGTTTCTGTTCCACTCTTTCATTAGAGCCAACTGAGGATATGCCTCATGCGTCCCATGAAATTCGGTTTCGGCCAGCCCGTGCGGCGGGTCGAGGATCAGCGCCTGACCACCGGCACCGGCCGCTATACCGACGACATCGCGGTTGAAGGCGCGCTGCATGCCTATGTGCTGCGCTCGCAATATGCCCATGCGCGCTTCACCATCCGCGACAAGGAGACAGCCCGCAGGATGAAGGGCGTGAAGCTCGTCCTGACCGGCGAGGATGTCGCTGAATACGGCGACCTGCCGTGCAAGGGCCATATCAAGACCGTCTCGGGCGAGATGTCGCAATCGCTGCCGGTGCCTGTGCTGCCGCGCGATACCGTGCGCCATGTCGGCGAGGCCGTCGCCTTCATCGTGGCCGAGACGCTGGCGCAGGCGCGTGACGCCGCCGAGGCGATCGAGATCGACTGGCAGCCGCTGCCGGCCGTGACCGGCATCGAAGAAGCGCTGGCGAAGGGCGCGCCGCAGGTCTGGGCGGACAGGCCGGGCAATGTCGCCTTCGAGGCCGAGCAGGGCGACCGCGAGAAGACCGAGAAAGCCTTCGCCAAGGCGGCGCGCACGGTCTCCCTGACCATCGTCAACAACCGGCTGGCCTCCAACTACATGGAGACGCGCGCCTGCGTTGCCGAATACGACAAGGCCGAGAAGCGCTGGACGCTGACGCTGGGCAGCCAGGGCAGCCATGGCATGCGCGACCTCATCGCGACCTATGTGCTCAAGGTCGATCCCAAGCGCATCCGCGTGGTGACGCCGGATGTCGGCGGCGGCTTCGGCACCAAGATCTTCCTCTACCGGGAATATCCGCTGGCGATGATCGCGGCGGAAAAGCTGAAGCGCCCGGTGCGCTGGGTCGCCGACCGCACCGAGCATTTCCTCGCCGACACCCATGGCCGCGCCAATCTCGCCACCGCGACCATGGCGCTCGACGCAAAGGGCAAGTTCATCGGCCTCAAGGTCGATCTTTCGGCTGAGATGGGGGCGTGGCTCTCGCAATACGGGCCGTTCATCCCCTGGGTCGGCACGACGATGACGCCGGGCTGCTACAACATCCCGGCCGTGCATGTGCTGTTCCGCGGCGTCTTGACCCACACCACGCCGATCGACGCCTATCGTGGCGCTGGGCGCCCCGAGGCCGCCTATCTGATCGAGCGGCTGGTCGATGCCATCGCGAGCGAAACCGGCAAGACGCCGGACGCGGTGAGGGCGCAGAACTTCGTCAAGCCGTCCGAGATGCCGCACAAGACCCAGACCGGTCCGGTCTACGATTCCGGCGAGTTCGAGGGCCATATGCGCCATGCCATGCAGGTGGCTGACTGGAAGGGCTTCAAGGCCCGCCACAAGGCTGCGGCCAAGGCCGGCAAGATCCGCGGCATCGGCATGGCCAGCTATATCGAGGCCTGCGGCGGCGGCGGCCCGGAAAGCTCGACCGTGATCCTGGAAAAGGACGGCATGGTGACCGTGCTGATCGGCACGCAGTCGAACGGGCAGGGGCATGAGACGGCCTATTCGCAGCTCGTCTCGCAGCATCTCGACATCCCGATGGACCGCATCCGCGTGGTGCAGGGCGATACCGACCGGGTCGAGACCGGCTCCGGCACCGGCGGCTCGCGCTCGATCCCCGTGGGCGGGGCGGCGCTCAACAAGGCGACGGAGATCCTGACCGACAACCTCAAGCAGCTCGCTTCGGAGACGCTCGAGGCGGCCGTGGGCGACCTCGAGATCGCCAATGGCGCGGTTCGGATCGTCGGCACGGACAAGCAGCTCGACCTCGCCGCCATCGCGGCGCTGCCGGGGGCGACGCCAACGATGCTCAAGGTCCATCAGAGCTGGACGCCGCCGGAGGCGACCTATCCGAACGGCACCCATGTCTGCGAGCTCGAGATCGACCCCGGCACCGGCCAGACCGAGATCCTCAACTATGTGGTGGTCGACGATTTCGGCGTGACGCTGAACCCGTTGATGCTGCAGGGCCAGGTCCATGGCGGCGCCGTGCAGGGCATCGGCCAGGCGCTGATGGAGGAGATCCGCTTCGATCCCGACGGCCAGATGCTGACCGCGACCTTCATGGACTATGCGCTGCCGCGCGCCATCGACGTGCCGAACTTCCATTTCGAGACGCGCAATGTCCGCTGCCTCACCAACGCCATCGGCGTGAAGGGGGCGGGGGAGGCCGGCGCCATCGGGGCTTGCCCGGCGGTGATGAACGCGATGGTCGATGCGCTCGACCGCGCCGCCGGGATCAAGGCGATCGACATGCCGGCGACGCCGGTGAAGGTGTTCAACGCGCTGAAGGAGGCCGGCTACCGGCTTTGATGCAAGGGCGGATTTGCAGCTTTGCAAGTCCGCTCACGCAAAAGCGACTTGGCGGCGTCGCGATCATCGTTTGATCTGGACGAATTCAAAACGGCGCCGTCCGGCGCCCAGACGATTGCGACCTTGCCTCGAAGGGGACCTGAATGATCCGCACCGCTTTCGTGCTCCTGAGCCTCGCGCTCGGCGCCACCGCCGCGATGGCGGAGACGAACCCGATCGCCGAACGTCAGCAGACGATGAAGGCGGTCAGCGCTGCGACGCGCGAAGGCGCGGCCATGGCCAAGGGCGACACGCCCTTCGATGCAGGCAAGGCGCAGTCGGTCTTCAAGACCTATGCCGATGCCGCCAAGAAGATGCCGGCGCTGTTCCCCGACAGCTCTAGGAGCGGGGGCGAGACCACGGCCTCGCCGAAGGTCTGGGAGGATCAGGCCGGGTTCAAGGCAGCCTTTGCCAAGTTCGAGGCGGATGCGGAGGCGGGCGCCAAGGCCGGCGATCTCGCCGACTTCCGGACCGCTTTCGGCGCGGCGACGAAGAATTGCGGCGCCTGCCACGAGGCCTACCGCATCAAGAAGTGAGCTGCGGCCCGGCCGTCCAAAGCTGCGCGGTGAAGCGGGCGCCATGGCTGGCCGCCCGCTTTTTCGTCTCGGATGGGAGCTTTCGCGCGGCCGCCACGTTAGAGTTAGGTTGATGTGAGATAGCCTGTTCACGGCGCCGTCCTGAGGCGGCACGGTCATGGACCGGTCTGCCGAAGCGATTGGGGAGTTCGCGATGCTGCTGCTGCGCCGCCTTCTGGTCACGCTCGTCCTGCTGGCGGCCGTAGCGCTGGGCGGCTTCTACCTGCTGACCGACCCGCGCATCGTCTCGCCCGCGCCGGAGATCGGTGCCTTGCCGGCGCCCGACCTCGAGAACGGCAAGCTGCTCTTTGCGGCCGGCGGCTGCGCCTCCTGCCATGCCACGCCGGGACAGGATGATCGCACGCGGCTCGGCGGCGGGCTGGCGCTGGCCTCGCCCTTCGGCACCTTCCACGCGCCCAACATCTCGCCGCATACGCGCGACGGCATCGGCAACTGGGGCGTCCAGGATTTCGTCGATGCGATGGCGGCCGGCATCGGGCGGCAGGGCGAGCATCTCTACCCGGCCTTTCCCTACACCTCCTATCGGCTGATCCCGCCCAAGGCACTCGCCGATCTCTTCGCCTATATCCGCACCTTGCCGCCGGTCGAGGGCCGGGCGCCGGCGCATGAACTGCGCTTCCCCTTCAACATCCGGCGCCTGGTCGGCGGCTGGAAGCTGCTGTTCTTCCAGGGCGGCTCCTTCAAGCCCGATCCGACCAAGAGCGAGGCCTGGAATCGCGGCGCCTATCTGGTGAACGGTCCCGGCCATTGCGCCGAGTGCCATTCCAGCCGCAACGCGTTCGGCGCCGTCATCCCGGCGACGCGCTTCGCCGGCGGACCGGATCCCGAGGGCAAGGGCACCGTGCCGAACATCACCCAGGACGAGGCCGACGGGCTCGGCAAATGGTCCAAGGAGGAGATCGCGGAGCTGTTGAAGACCGGCTTCACCCCGAGCTTCGACAGCGTCGGCGGCCCGATGGCGGATGTGGTGCGCAATATGGCGCAACTCTCCGACGCCGACCGGGCGGCGATGGCGGAATATCTCAAATCGCTGCCGGCGGTGGCGACCCCGCCGCGGCCGCAAGGGAAGAAGTAGGCCGGAGGTTATCGGGGCAGCCACGGGCAAACGTTGCCTTCGTCCCGTGAGCGCGGAATCGTCTGCTTTTGTTAGTGGCTCTCAGTATCGGCAAATGAGCTCAGGCAGACGAGCGCAGGCTGTCCACCATCAGCTTGGTGCCCAGGGCTCCGACCACAGCTCCGGCGGTTCGGTCGATCCAGACCTTGGAGCGGAGATAGGCCGCCTGCGGCGTGCGGGACGAGAAGCCGACGGCCACGACCGTGTACCAGCCGAACTCGATCAGGAAGAGCATCGGCGGCAGAACAAAAAACATCCAGGACGGTGTCGGGGACGGCAGCAGCGCGGCGAACATGGACGCATAGAAGATCGCCGTCTTGGGGTTGGAGAGCTGGACGAAGAGCGCTCGCAGCAACGAGGTCCATAGCGTGCTCTGCCGCTCGCTGGCCGTGTCGGCGACCTCCAGCGGTTCGGGAGCGGCGCGCCAGATGTTGATGCCGAGCCACAGAAGATAGGCGCCGCCGGCCAGCCTGAGCGCGATGTTGAGCCATTCGACCTGCAGCAGGATCGCCGTCAGGCCCGCGACCGCGATGATCGCGAAGACGAAGCCGCCGATGCCCATGCCGATGGCGGCCATCACGCCATCGGTGCGCGAGCGTGAGATGGCGATGCGCGAGACCACGACGAAGCTGGGGCCGGGGCTGATCGCGCCGAGCAGGAACACGCCGAGGATCGAAATCAGGACCGCAAGCTCATGCATGGCTGCCTCTCGTCACTTCCGTTCGACGGCCCTGCGCTGGGGAGGCCGATCTGGGGGGCACTGTCGATGCAATCGCCGTGGGCTGCAAGGGGTCGTTTGCGGACAGAACCAATGCGGTGCAGCTACTCCGTCCGACCTCAACTTGCTAGTTCGGAACTATGCTTCACAAGCGCAATCTGTCGGGCATCGTGGAAGTGGGTGGGCTTCACTATTCGTGGAACGTTCAACGCGAGCCACAGTGGTGTGATGCCGATAGCTGGCGCGGAATGTCCATCTTGCTACAATCGGAGGTGGAAGGGCGCGAGGCCGTTCTCGAATTTCCTATGCCGTGGTCATCTGGCCGTTCCGGGCGGCAGCCACAGCGCAAGCGACCTCAGATAAACGACTGCATTATTGCGAACGGTATACGGTCAGCCATAGCAGGCGGTTGGGAGTCGGCGTCCAAAGGGAAACCTTTCATGGTCAACGTTGATGCCAACGGCTGCTAAGGGTCGGGAGCGGACATTTGCTGCCGCCGCTCGGGCGGCTAATGTGGGCTCCCTGACAGGGCAAGCCGGATGCTCCTATGAATAGCAGGTCAGCAACAATTTATGCTATACTTCTAACTTCCGTGATTCAATTTGCGATTATATTCTTTATTTTGGCTAGATTTGAGTTTGGTCTCCGCGATGTTATGATATCCGCCTTACACGCGGCTGCGTATAGCTTTATTATTTCTTTTGCTTTTTGCCTCCCAATTCAATTATTACTCTTAAGCGGAAATAGAAGAAAGTTGTTTTACGTTTTTAGTTATATGTTTGGATTTTTTTTCTTAACAGTAATTATGGAAATTTATACAAAAATTGTTTTGGGTTGGCCCTTGGACAAGAATAATTCATTGACTTGGGACGAGACGGCAATTGGGATTGCGTTCCTATCTATATTGGTGTTTCCGCTAAGTTTAATAAGCGCGTATATTTTCAATATTTTACTCCGGCTTTTTCTTAGTTCAGCTCGGCCAACTATTTGAACTCAGCGAGAGCAGAGTGTGCCCGCGCGCCGTCAGCAATGGGTCGAAAGCGGACAAGGCCTGAGAAGTTATCCCCGCCCTCCCACACCGCGCCTATCCTCGGCCCACCTCATCCCCGAGGGGCAGCCATCCGGAGGTGTGCCGTTGGTGGGGATGGGGTCGGCGCCTGCGGGTGGAGTCACGATCCACTCCCGGGAGGCTTCGGGGCACCGCCCTGGGGACACTACGATCCCT